>JAFVXW010000045.1 GCA_017500935.1 Lachnospiraceae bacterium | reverse complement strand
TTTCTGTTCGATGGCTTTAAGAACAGACAGAGGGTGGCACAGAAGATCCGATAACATAGGTTACGGGTAGTGTCACAAATCCTCTGAGAACACAGCAGCATCACAAGATGAAGATCCTGCAACCCTGACGCACCAGGGGAAGCTCAACTGCACGGTGACAGCAACAACACATCTGCAACAGCATATGAGGACATTGTGGATCTGCCTCATCACGTATCAAAGACACATCAACAGCCTACGATGGCAGACCGTGCTGCACGGTTCGCTCCCTTTGCAGCCATCACCGGATATGAAGAAATGGTGCTGGAAGAAGCACGGATAACCGATGAGTTCCTCGAACTGGACGAAGGCACAAAATCGGTGCTGAACGCCAAGCTACAAATGGTGCAGGATCTTCTGCCCGAACAGTCGGAGATCACCTTCACGTATTTTCAGCCCGACCAAAAGAAAGCCGGAGGTGCTTATATCACCAAGACCGGCGCGGTCAAACGGATCGACGAATATGAGCAGCTTGTACTCATGACAGACGGCACGAAGATACCGATCAATTTAATTTTTGAGATCGAGAGTGAACGCATCCGAGTTGACTATCACGCAGAATAATCCCCTCCGCAGTAGAGCAAACCACTCTGCTGCGGATTTTTAATTGTAACTTTTTTCGTAACAACGCAGAAACTAATCATAAACCTATTACATTTTTGTAGTATATGTACTATAATAGTGATGATGATTTTTAGAATAATGAACTTTGGGCGTGCAGACCGGAGATAACAGCAATATGTTCCTCTGGATCGCACTTCTCTTTATCAGCGGCGGCGCAGTTATCACACTGACCGTTGTTGAGAGAAAGAAAAGATCTGCTGCTAAGAGATAACCCAACCCCATAACAAAAGGCGGTGACGGAAACCAATTCCGCCACCGCCTTTCGACTTTATGAACCCATTTGCGATAAGAATATGAAAAATCTTCCCTCGACAACACAGACCGACAAATTTCACAGTACGGAAAATGCTATAATATGTCTGTAAAAGCACTTTGCAAGGGAAACCGAGCAGAAAAAGAACAATCCACCCAAACGGGCGGTGACGGAAAACGATCCGCCATCGCCCGTTTGTGCTTTTTCGGAAAGAGAGGACGTACTATGGCAGCTCACAACAGAATATCCTGCAAACCGCCCGGTAAAGGGCAGAATATGAGAGCGTTCAGCTTGTAGAAAAACAAGTTGGACGCTCCTTTTTTATCCCCTCGACAAATTACGAGGAAAGAAAAATCAAAGCGGAGCTTATAGGCAATCACCCCACAGAAGGCGTTCAGAAAATCAATAAAACGGTTAGAGAGATCATCCTATACACCGACCTAACGGTGGGGATCATCCTACTGAACGGACAATTCATAGGAAAGGAGCATACAAATGGTTCAGCAACAGACAGCTAACCCCAAAAAGGTCGTAAGAGTCATAGAACCGACGATCTCCGTTCAAGAAACGGTAAACAGCACATACCGTGCTATCCGAGTAGCAGCCTACTGCCGAGTATCCACCAAGCAAGAGGAACAGCTCAACAGCTATGAGAATCAAGTCAAGCACTACACAGACCGTATCAACGCCGAACCCGGATGGATACTCGAAGGCATCTATGCTGACAAGGGCATTACCGGAACGAGTTACAAAAAGCGTGATGAGTTCAACCGTATGATTCGAAGATGCAAGCAAGGCAAGATCGACATGATCATCGTCAAGTCCATCGCCTGATTCGCAAGAAACACCGTGGACTGCCTCAAATTCGTAAGAATGCTTCGTGACCTCGGCGTGGACGTGTACTTCGAAGAACAAGGCATCCACAGCAACCAACCAGGCGCAGAGTTCTACATCACCATCTACGGATGCATCGCACAGAGCGAATCAGAAAACATCAGTGCCAACGTCCGCTGGGGCAAGGCACAAAGCGCAAAGGAAGGTAATGTACCGTTCCACTACAAGAACTTCCTCGGTTATCGAAAAGGAGCTGACGGCAAACCCGAAATTGATCCCGATGAAGCCGAAATCGTGAGATTCATATATGACCGATTCCTCGCAGGCGACAGTCTCGGCGGTATCGCACAGAAACTCGAAGATCTGTAAATACCAAGTCCATCGGGCAAACCGAAATGGCAATTCTCCACGATACAATCTATCCTCACCAATGAAAAGTATAAAGGTGACGCTATCATCAACAAGACCTATATCAAGGACTGCATATCCAAGAAGGTCATGATCAATAACGGCGACCGCCCGAAATACTACGTCGAGAACAACCATCCGGCAATCATCGACTCCCTTACATTCAGCATAGTTCAAGAGGAAATCGCTCGGCGAAATAGTAAGAAAAAAGTTAAGCAAAAGGGATCGAAAACCGAACAAGGACGATACTCAAGCAAATACGCATTGACCGAGCTTCTCGTCTGTGGTGAATGCAAAACCCTATATCGCAGATGCACATGGACGATCAGCGGTCAAAAGAAGATCGTGTGGAGGTGTATCAATCGGCTTGACTTCGGCAAAAAATACTGCCACAACTCACCGAGCGTTGAGGAAAGCATACTGCACCGAGCCATCATGAGAGCCATCATGGATACGGCACTAAAGAACAGCGACGTATTGAATATGCTGAAGCTCCATATTGGAATGGGCTTCGAGGAAAACAGCACCGAGGACAACGCACTGAACATTCAGGTGCGAATTGCTGAAATCGATGCAGAATTCAAAGCTATGCTAAGTGACATATCCTCCGACACAGTGGATGCCTTCGATGATACAAGAGCATCGGCTCTGATCATAGAAAAGACAGAACTGCAAAAGCAGCTCGATCAACTGCAAGAAATTCAGCAAAAACGAATCAACACCAAGCACCGTCTCGATGACATCTATACCATCCTCGATGGGCTGAAGAACAGACCGATGGAGTACGATGATCAAATGGTCAGACAGATACTCGAATGCGTGACGGTAGATTCCAAAGAGCAAATAACGGTGATTTTTATAGGCGGTCTCAGAATCAAGCAATCCCTGCTCGACTGCTAAAACAGTGTGAGAGTTCAAACACTGCTAAAAACAAAGCGAAAATATCTCGTAAGTAGTCGCTTCACAACCAAAAGAGGAATCCGTGAGGATTCCTTTTTGGGTTTCCAAAACTTTCAAAACTGCAAAAAATTATGGTGAAAAATTACAGAAGCTGTGCTACAGTAAAGAAAAAGCAGAGCACTTTGCGAAAGTAAAAAACTATCTTGCAGGAAAGGATTAGCGTAAAAGGTAATGCTGAAAGAATTGTTTTTAAAAAACCGCAGCTGCCGCACCTATGATGAGAATTATAAGGTGAGCAGGGAAGAATTGTGTGATATGGTGGATTGTGCGCGTCTTGCGCCTGCCAGCATGAATGTGCAGCCGTTTTGTTACCGGCTGGTTTACACACCGGAAGAACTTTCGCTTGTACAGCCGCTGACCGGCTGGGCGGCAGGACTGCCGGGTATGAAGCTTCCGCCGGAAGGCAAATGTCCCACAGCATTTATTGTGATCTGTCAGGATACGGAGCAGTTTGGACCGCAGGAACGCTTTTTAAAGGATGTAGGGATCTGCGCGCTTGCCATTCAGATGCGGGCCTGTGAGATGGGACTGGCCGGATGCATGATCGGAAGCTTTGACCGCAGGAAGATCCATGATGTGCTGGGACTTGCGGAAAATGTGGCGCCGCTTCTTGTGATCGCGATCGGCAAGGGTGATGAAGAATGCCGGATCACAGAGGTTAAGGATGGTCAGACCAGATATTTCCGGGATGAAAACAATGTGCATTATGTTCCAAAGAGAGCACTTTCAGATATTGTATTTTGAGGGAGAATGAGGTAGAATAACAAAGACATTTCTTCAGCGTGGTAAAGTGGAAACACGCTGGATGAGAAAAACATTTTTGAAACTGTAGACCATTTCACCGGGGCATCCATAGATGCTGAAGACTAATGAGAATATTAATCAGACATATAATCTGGAAAATGCGCAGATTTCGATTCAGCGATCTTTCCTTTTTCAGATTATTCAACTTTAAGGACGCATATACAACCGGCCGAACCCTGCTGATGGGCTGGGGCGCGGTGGCAAGTATTGCCAACGTATTTGTAACAGGTACATTCCAGACGGCGTTCCTTGCAGAAAACGGTATTGATATCGTACGTGTCGGTATTATTACCTTTATTCCTTATTTTGCCTGGATTCTCAGTATTTTTGCACCAAAGATACTGCAAAAGTTCAAGAAACGAAGGTGGCTGCTTATGGCAAACCACACTTTCTATTATACCTGTGTAGTTCTGGGTACGACTATCATGCCGAGGTTTGTCGAGGATTATACAGCCAGGACCTTGTGGTTTGGAGCTTTTTTGCTGCTGGCCAATATTCCCAATGCACTGGTGGGAACCGGTGCAACGGCATGGCATATGCAGTTTATTCCGCAGGGTGAGGATCGCAACATTTACTATTCTTTTACCAGTATGGTAAACAATATTACGAGTGTCCTGACGGCGGTATTTGCATCTTTGGCAGCGGACAGATTGTCACAGGCACCTAATTACGGCACGATTTTAATGTATCTGCGTATTGTCAGCTTTTTGATCTTTGTGATTGGCGGCGCGATCCTGTTTCTGGTGCCGGAAGAGTTCCCTTATACGGTATCTGAAAAAGCATACGGTATTTTTGACGTACTGCTTAAGCCTATTAAGGCCAAAAAGTTCATGCTGACCATTTCCATAGCGCTGCTTTGGAACTGCATCTGCAACTTTAACGCCAGCACATGGACGTATTTTATCTTAAATACCCTTGAAATGCCCTATATCATGACTTATGTGTGCTCCATTACGATTACGCTGTGCGGCTTTTTTATGTTTCCTGTGTGGCGTAAGGCGGTAAAAAAGCATACCTGGTATGCCACCATTCGCTGGGTTGTATTCCTGACTGGTCTGATGGAGCTGTTTATTTCGTTTACAACAGAGCGCACCATGTGGATCTACATGGTAGTTGCGATTGCGCAGGGATTTATCAATATCGGCGCGCAGCTGGTATTTGCCGATGTATTTTATATGAATCTGCCTAAGGTAGATACGGACCTGTACTCCACGTTCTGGAGCTTTTCCGTTAACATCTGTGTGCTTTTGGGTCAGATGATCGGTACAGGTATTCTGTCCCTGGTCGAAAAGCCGGACGGAAATCCTTATATGTGGATGGGGCTGCCTTTCTATGGTTCCCAGATTCTGACCATGGTCAAGTTTGTTTTCTTTATGGGAATGACATTCTATATTTGGAAAGTATGTCCTTACATAAAGCCGGATGCTGAAAAATCGACATAATTTATGTGAAAAGAACCGCTGATACCGCGGTTTTTTTTCATACAGCAAACAAAGGAGCAGCATGATGAGACTGATCAATAAGAAAAAAATCCTTCGTATGAAGCGAAAAATCAAAGAATCCTCTTTTTTCAGACTCTTTAATTTTAAGGACGAATACTGTAAAGGAAGGTCCATGCTTCTGACCTGGACGATCACGGCGGCGATTGCCAATGTATTTGTTTCCGGTACGTTCCAGACAGCATTTTTGGCGCAGAACGGCATTGACATTGTACGTGTAGGCATCATTACGATGATTCCGTACATGTCCTGGTTTCTGGGGATTTTTTCACCCAAGATTTTGCAGCGTTTTCAGCACAGACGCGGTCTGATGATATTTAAGCATTGTTTTTATTATGTCTGTGTTATTTTTGCAAGTACCATCATGCCGTATTTTGTCAAGGATTATACCGCGCGTACGGTCTGGTTTGGCGTGCTGATGTTTATCGGTAATGTGCCGCAGGCGCTGGTGGGAACCGGTGCGACGGCATGGCATATGCATTTTATTCCGGAGGGGGAAGACCGCAGCGTTTACTATTCCATCACCAACATCATCAACAATGTCAGCGGTGTGGCAACAGCGGTGATCGCTTCCTTTGCGGCGGATGCGCTGAGTGTGAATCCCAATTACCCGACGATTCTGAATGTACTGCGTATGATCAGCTTTGTGGTGCTGATGGTGGGAGCTGTCTTTTTGTTTGTGATCCCGGTGGAGTTTCCCTATGAGATTTCAGAGCAGACTTATAAGCTGAGTGACACGATACTTAAGCCGTTAAAAGCAAAAAAGTTCATGCTGACCATTATGATCGCGCTGATCTGGAACTGTGTATGCAACTTTAACGGCGGTACCTGGACCTATTATCTGCTGGACACCGTTAAAATGCCGTATATTATGACCTATCTGTGTTCCATCATCATCACTGTAGGCAGTTTTTTCCTGTTTGGTACCTGGAGAAGGATGGTGAAAAAATACGGTTGGTCCACGATCATCTGCACGGTGGTGCTGGTTGCAGCCCTGTGTGAAGTTCTGGTGGCGTTCACCACGGAAAAGACGCTGTGGGTTTATGTGATCGTCTGCGTGATATCCGGTGTCAATAATATTGGTATTCAGCTGGTATTTGCGGATATTTTCTACATGAATCTGCCCAGGGAAGATACGGATCTGTATTCGGTATTTTACAATTTTGCCGTAAATGTCTGCGTTCTGATCGGTCAGATGTTTGGTACGTGGCTGCTGTCAATGATGGAAAAGCCCGACGGAAGCTGTTATACGCTGCTGGGACTTCCTTTTTACGGATCACAGTTCCTTGTCTGGATCAAAGCGGTGTGTCTGCTGGGAATGGCACTGTATGTGTGGAAAGCAAGCCCTTATATTCAGCCAAAAGAAGAAAAACGGAAAATAAACTGAGAAGATGCAGAGAACTCACAAAGGGTTCTCTGTTTTTTTGGATTGCATTTTTAGTAGGAGTGTATTACAATAGAGCGATAAAGCGTGACTGCGAAGGAATTGAGCAGTTATGATAAATCAGCAAATCGCAGGAGGCATTCCAGATGATATACAATAATGTACTTGAAGCCATCGGCAATACGCCGATGATCAGACTTTCCAAGATTGTGCCCGAAGGCAGTGCACAGATTCTGGTCAAATATGAAGGTCTTAATGTGGGCGGCTCCATCAAGACCCGTACCGCTTACAATATGATCACAGAAGCTGAAAAACGCGGTATCATAAAACCCGATACCATTATCGTAGAGCCCACCAGCGGCAATCAGGGAATCGGTCTTTCCCTGATCGGTGCCGTAAAAGGGTATAAAGTGCGCATTATCATGCCGGATTCTGTCAGTGAGGAACGCCGGAAACTGATCCAGGCATACGGTGCAGAGCTTGTTTTGATCCATGATGAAGGCGATATCGGCGCATGTATCGACGAATGTCTGCAGACAGCGCTTCGGATGCAGGCAGAAGATGAAAGAGTATGGGTGCCCCAGCAGTTTGAAAATCCGGATAACCCGCTGGTACATAAAAATTATACGGCTGCAGAGATTCTGGAGCAGGTGGATGGTCCGATTCATGGTTTTTGCTCCGGTATCGGAACCGGCGGAACGATCTCAGGTATCGGCAATGCCCTGAAAGAAAAAAATCCTGATATGGTGATCTGGGCAGTGGAGCCGGAAAATGCGGCTATTTTGTCCGGCGGAAATATCGGCACACATCTGCAGATGGGTATCGGTGACGGCCTGATTCCGAAAAATCTGGATCTTACAGTTTACAATGATGTTGTGATCGTGACCGATGAGGAAGCCATCAGCACCACAAAGCGTCTGATCCGCGAAGAAGGTATCCTGTGCGGCATTTCCAGCGGAACCAATGTGGCGGCAGCGCTGCGTCTGGCAAAACAGCTGGGTGAAGGAAAAACAGTGGTGACAGTGCTGGCAGATACCGGTGAAAGGTATTTCAGCACAGAGCTGTTTGCATTTTAATATGTTTGGAAAGACAATTTCGCTCTCCTGCAGATCATGTGCGGGAGAGTGTTTTTGAATTTTTACATACTTTTTGACTGTAACAGGGAGAAGATTATGGCAAAAGAAAAGAAGAAACCGGATCTTTTAAATGATCCGATGTGGAAAGTGATCTTATCGATCGGCCTGCCGCTGGTGCTGACCAGCCTGATTTCCATTGCTACGGCAGCTATTTCCAATGAAATTTTAAGTAAATATGTGGGAGCAGTTTATTTTACCGTTGCCGGTTATATCGGTATGATAACTTCCATCTATGTGACAGTGGTAAACAGTGTCGTATCCGGTGCATGGATCCGCACGGCAAAATTTTATTCCCAGACAGAAAAAGCCGGATTTAACAGCTCCACGGCAAACGGTATTTATGCAATTCTGGCGGTGCAGATTTTGTGTATGCTGCTTTTGCTTTTGGGCAGGAACTGGATCATGAAGATTTTAAGCATCCCGGCCGAAATTCTGGCAGATGTAAAAACCTACTATGTGATCTATATGATTTCCTATATGATCGTTCCGGTGGGCGGTCTGATCGTGATGATCGTCAACGGCATCGCATCGGTGACGGATATTTTTATCGTAAACTGCATCAATACCTGTGGAACCACTGTTATGGCAGCAGTCATCCTGATTTTGTTCCGGGGCGGCTTAAGCGGCACTGCGATTTTGCCTGCCAGCAATTCGGTACTGCTTTTGGCAGTCAGCTTCTGGCTGTTAAAAAAGCACGGATGCCGGGTGCGTTTGTCTTTTTCAGAATTAAAGCCTGATTTCAAACTGATCGGCAGTATCATCCGCTACGGTTTTCTGATCGCCCTGCAGAATGCCATCTGCAGTCTGGGCTATATGCTGGTAACCGTACAGACCAATAAGCATCTGGATGCGGATTATATTTCCGTTCTGAGTGTGGGAATTCCGCTGATCGGTGTGATGACTGCGCTGGCAACCGTCTGCACGGTGGTTGTGCCGCCCAATTATGAAGCCGGTAAAATGGACAGGGTAAGACAGTTTTTAAAGATCAGCTGGATCGGCTGTGTTGCCAACGGCGTCTTTGCGTGGGCCGTGTATGCGCTGCTTGGAGAGTGGTATTACGGCAGGCTGTTTGATGATCCGGTGATCATTGCTTATGGGAAGGATTATTGGATGTATTACGGAATCGGTTTTGTGCTGGTGGCTTTTTTGCATGCGGTACGTTTCTTTTTTGATGCGGTGGGCTACAGTAAACTGGCACTTATTTCCGGTGTGGGAGAGCTGATCGGCTGTATCATCTCTGCCTATATCCTGATTCCGGTGTTTGGCCCTATCGGACGTACTCTTTCCTATCCGCTCGGGTGGTTTTTTGCGGCAATGTTTCTGACGATTGCCTATATTGTATTTCGGAAAAAGATTTATGGACCGCAGACGAATCTATAAAACAATTCGGACTTACGACAGCATAAAAGGAAGGTAGGTGAAAGGATGAGAGTTGCAGTCTGTGAAGATGAACGCTCTGCGCAGGAACTTCTGAAAAAATATCTGGCGGAATGGGCGATGCAAAAACAGATACCCATGCAGTGCAGCAGCTTTGATAATGCGGAAAGTTTTCTGTTTGACTGGGAAGAAGATAAAAACTTTGATCTATTGATCCTGGATATTGAAATGGGAGCATTAAATGGCATGGAACTGGCTGAAAAATTAAGAAGCCGGAAAGAAGAAATTCCCATTTTGTTTGTAACAGGATATGAACAGTATATGTCTCAGGGCTATGAAGTGGCTGCTCTTCATTATCTGTTAAAACCTCTGCATAAAGAAAAGCTGTTTTCCGTACTTGACCGGCTGCAAACCGGTAATAAAGCTATAGAAAAACTGGTGATTGAAACCGAAGAAGAAACCTTTCTGATGCCATGCAGTGATATATGGTATCTTGAGGCGCAGCTGCATAAATCCATGCTGTTCACAAAAAAAGGAATTTATCGCCTGCGCAGTAATTTTTCCAAAGCGGCAGCTATGCTTTTGGAAAAAAATGAGTTTGTGCAGTGTCACAGAAGCTTTGTAGTGAATATGCAGCATTTGTCTGCCATTACCAAAACAGAGCTGCTTTTGGATGATATGACAAGAATTCCGATAAGCCGCAGTATGCAGAAAGCGGTGCAGGAAGCATTTAAAAGAAATTACGGTGTTTTGGACTTAAGAAAAGGGGAAATGGAATGAACGGGATTGTCATTGGATTTTTGCTGCTGATTCTGCTGATTAATCTGGGGCTGTGGATTTTTTTCATGCCCTGGTTTGTGAACAGGCGGATTTCACGTTTTCAGAACGATCTGGTGGACCGGCATTATGATGAAGTGGAGGCTATGTACCGTAAAATGCGGGGATGGCGGCATGATTACCATAATCACATTCAGGTTCTCAAGGCAAATATGGATCTGGGGCAATATGAGGAAGCAGACCGGTATCTGGATAAACTGCATGAGGATCTGACACAGGTGGATACCGTACTGAAAACAGGCAATGTGATGGTGGATGCCATTTTAAACAGCAAATTGACCATGATCGCAGAAAGAAAAATCAGGGTGGATGCCACAGCGATTGTGCCGCAGAATATTGAGATTTCGGGAATTGATCTGGCGGTGATCATTGGAAATCTGCTTGATAATGCGATGGAGGCTTGTATGGAAATTGCAGACCCTGCAGAACGTTTTATCCGGGTGTATGTGGATATTGTAAAAAAACAGCTGTATCTGTCTGTGACAAATTCGACAGCAGGACATGTCAAAAAGAACGGAAACAGCTTTCGTTCCGTAAAATCAGGTCATCATGGCTTTGGGTTATTCAGGATTGACAGTATTGCTGCCAAGTATAAGGGATTTGTAAACCGACAGACAGAGGATGGAATTTTTGCGACAGAAGTGATGCTGCCGCTGGTAAAATAGCCGCTTGTGTACAGAAACAAATCATAGTATGATGAAATGGATACGGAACAGCGCGTTCCGATTGTATTGTTCGGGAGGTACAGGATGAACAATTTTACTTTTTACAGTCCGACTTATTTTGTGTTCGGAAAAGATGAAGAAAACAATACCGGTAAGTATGTCAGACGTTTTGGGGGAACAAAGGTGCTGATCCATTTTGGCGGCGGCAGTGTGGTGCGTTCAGGCTTGCTGGATCGTGTGAAAGCTTCTTTGGAAGCAGAAGGCATTGCCTGGGCAGAACTGGGCGGCGTAAAGCCCAATCCCAGAAGCGGTCTTGTATATGAAGGCATTGAACTTTGCAGAAAAGAAAACGTGGATTTTATTCTTGCTGTGGGCGGCGGAAGTACTATTGATTCAGCAAAAGCAATCGCAGCAGGCGTTTTATATGACGGTGATTTCTGGGATTATTACTGCGGAAAACCTGTTGAAAAAGCATTGCCTGTGGCAACTGTGCTGACCATTGCGGCAGCGGGAAGTGAAGGCAGTGACGGTTCTGTTATCACAAAGGAAGAAGGAATGTTAAAACGTGCGGCATCAGGAGACGTGATGCGCCCTGTATTTTCTATTCTGAATCCTGCTCTGACACAGACTTTGCCGGCATTTCAGACGGCGGCAGGTATCACAGATATTATGGCACACCTGTTTGAACGCTATTTTACCAATACGAAGGATGTGGAAGTGACAGACAGAGTGATCGAAGGTCTTTTGATGACTATGATCCATGAGGCACCCAGGGTAATTGCCGATCCGGATGACTATCAGGCAAGAGCTAATATTATGTGGGCCGGTATGATGGCGCACAATGACTGCTGCGGTGTGGGAAGAGAGCAGGATTGGGCAAGCCATAACATTGAGCATGAGCTGTCTGCACTTTACGACTGTGCACACGGGGCTGGTCTTGCGGTGGTGTTCCCTGCGTGGATGGAATACAATATGGAGCATGATGTGATGCGTTTTGCGCAGGTTGCCAACCGCGTATGGGGATGTCCTATGGACTTTGCGCATCCTGAAGTGACTGCGAAAGCCGGTATTACTGCATTTCGTAATTTCCTGCGTTCCATCGGTATGCCGCAGACATTGGCTGAAGTGGGAGGCAAGGAGGAAGATATTCCTTATCTGGCGCATACAGCCTGCTACGGAAACGGAAACAGCGGTACACAGGGCGGTTTTGTGGTTCTGCAGGAAGAAGATGTGGCAAATATTTACAGACTGATGCTGTAAATGATAAATATAAACAATTTAGGCTGCCGGTAAAACGGCAGCCTTTTTGAATGGAAAAATAAAAAAGATACCGTTCGTGCATAATATACATCCTTTCGTGCATGTTTTGGGATTTTGAATGATTATGTGTTAGGATAAAACTGTCAGCGGATCAATTGCGTGTACAATAGAAACAGTAATTTCTGAATGAAAATGATATGGCAGGAGAATATGATGAAAGAAAGACAAAAAAGCAGACAATATAACTGGTTTGGAAATATCCTGTTCAATCTTCGCATGACCAGGCAGTGGGACAAATGGCTGTTTTATTTTCAGTTTTTGCCGGTGCTTCCCAATGTGTTTGCGGGATATCTGGCAGTATGGATTCCTGCCAGACTGGTGCAGGGGCTGGAAGAGGCAGAATCTATAGGAAAGCTGCTGGGAGTGATCGGGGGACTGGCAGTATTGATGTGGTTTCTGCAATCTGCGGCAGATGGAATGAATGAGTATACATACCGAAATTCTGTAATGTTATGCCGCAGTTATGAGATTCAATGCGGCAAAAAAATCATGCAGCTGGATTATGATCTGCTGGAACAGCCAGACTGTGCAAAACTCATTGGAAATGTATGGAACTTTCTGGGAACAGAGCACAGATGCAGGGCTTTACTGAATATGATTCCGGTAAGTCTGGGGGCTATGATCGGCATTTTATGGTATGGAACACTTTTGGTACAAAAAAATACATGGATTCTGATACTGGCTGTGGGGAATACTGTATGCAGTTTTTTTCTTGTCAGATTTGTACGCAGAAAACATCTTGAATTACAAAAGGAAGTTGGACCGTTTTCAAAAAAAGCAGCCTATATCAACCGACAGGCTATGGAACGAAAGGCAGGAAAGGATATCCGGTTGTTTCGGATGGCTGACTGGCTTTTGGAAAAATATGATGCCTCTCTGGCAGAGATAGATGGTGTATACAGGCGGATTCATGTATGGTATATCCGTCGGCATCTGACAGATGCGCTGCTGCAGTTTATACTCAACGGGTTTTCTTACGGTTATCTGCTCTGGCTTTTTATCAGAGGCGAACTTCCGGTTTCCGCTTTTGTGCTGTATATCGGACTGATCGGTGATTTCACGGTATATGTAAATCAGCTGATCTCTGAGTTTGTGTCCATGAATCCTTCCAATCTGCAAGTGGGTTATGTCAGAGAATTTCTGGATCTTCCTGAAAAGGAAGGCTGGGGAAACAAGGGCGGCATAACAGAAGAAAAAGGGGTAGAGATCATTTTTAAAGATGTAAGTTTTGCCTATCCGGGTGAAAAGGTTCCGACTTTGAAAAATTTAAACTTCCGGATCAGTCCCGGTGAAAAGTTGGCGCTGATTGGATTAAACGGTGCAGGAAAAACTACCTTTGTCAAACTTTTGTGTGGTTTTTACAAGCCCACAAGTGGAGAAATTCTGGTAAATGGAATCCCGCAGAGGCAGTACGGCAGAGAAGCTTATCAGCAGATGCTTGCGGTTTTGTTTCAGGATTCGGCTGTTTTGCCTTTTACACTGGACGAAAATCTGACAGCTCAAAATGCCGGAGAAATTGAACGGGATAGATTAAACAGAAGTCTGGAACTATCCGGATTTATGGAAAAATACAACAGTCTTTTACACAAAGGTGAAACTCGTCTGGTACGGGAAGTTTATCCGGATGCGCTGGATTTTTCGGGCGGTGAACGGCAGAAGCTTTTGTTTGCCAGAACACTGTACAAAAAAGCACCAATCCTGATTTTGGATGAGCCGACGGCGGCACTGGACCCTATCGCGGAAAATGAACTGTATCTGAAATATAAAGAAGCTGCAGGAGAACGAACCTGTATTTTCATTTCTCACCGCTTGTCCAGTACCCGGTTTTGCGATCGTATTCTGCTGATGGAGGATGGCTGTATTGTGGAAGAAGGAACGCATGACAGCCTGATGAAATGCGGTGACCGTTATGCACAGCTTTTTGAAGTGCAGAGTAAATACTACAGAGAAAAGGGGATTTCCAATGAGTAAACAGGAGTGGAAGCTGATCTGGATTCTGTTTTGCGATATTGCAAAACGGGAAAAAGGGACAGCCTGTTATGTCATCATAATGGCTGTCGCACATGCGATACAGCCATTTGTGCGAATTTTCTGTATGGGCCTTTTGCTGGATGGAATTTATGCAGGAAAGGATGCGGGTACTTTGTTTTGGTATCTGTTTTATCTGCTGGCTGGTGAATTGGCCGTACGGATTGTATTATCATGGACGAAAGAAAACTATGAGCGCAGACAGGATTATACAAAGGAACTGGAATCAAGGGAATTGAATCAGAAAAGTCTGACGATGGATTATGAATATCTGGAGGAAGCGCGAGTACAGGAGCTTCGCAGCGCTGCATTTGCGCGCTCCTATTTTGGTACCAGAGGCTGGCTTTTGATGAATGTAAAATCCTTGCTCACTGGGGGAATTGTCATCGTCATTTCTGCCGGTGTGTTTTTTCCGGCACTGCTTCGTGGCAGAACCTGGAAAGATTTTATGCTGACAGGCATTTTTACAGGCCTTTTGTTAATCTGTTATTGGGTGGGAAACAAGCTGAGTTTTTACTATACAAAAGCTGCAAATAAAGGATATGATGATTTGATGGGCAGCTTTCATAAAGAGGGATATTATGTAAAACTGTTGTCTCAAAGTGACAATCAAAAGGATATCAGGATATTGGAATGGCAGAAAAATGTGGAACGGGAATTGGATGAAGTATGTCGGTATCTGCAGAAAAGGAACAGACAGATCAGCTGGCTGTATACAAAACGAAACTGGAGCAGAGGCGCACTGAATGCAGGAATGGGACTTTTTGTATACTTGTATGTTGGATGGCAGGCAAATCAGGGGACAATTTCAGTCGGCGATGTGGTAGTTTATATTTCCTGTGTACTGCAGATGGTTCAGGCGGTTTCACTTTTGGGAACCTTTCTGGCAAACACCAAGCAGGCGGCTATGTATGCCAAAGATTATCTGGAATTTATGGGATTGGGCGACCGAAAATATCCGGGAACCATTCCGGTTGAAAAACGCAGAGATCATCGCTTTTTAGTGGAATTTGACCATGTTTCTTTCCGGTATCCGGGGACAGATACCGACGTGATCAAGGATCTTTCCTGCTCCTTTGTTATTGGTGAGAAAATGGCCATTGTGGGAAAAAACGGCTCCGGAAAAACAACTTTTATCAAGCTTTTGTGCCGTCTTTATGATGTGACAGAAGGTTGTATTAAGGTGAACGGAATTGATATCCGCAAATATGATTATCAGGAATACTGTGATCTGTTTTCTGTGGTATTTCAGGATTTTGTTATTTTTGATCTGGAAGTGGGCGAAAATATTGCGGCATCAGCAAGACCGGAGGAAAACCGGGTGTGGGATGCACTGCGCAAAGTCGGTTTGGAACAACGGATACAGAGTCTGCATGACAGACTGCATACCTTTGTGGGAAAAGATTATGACAGCAGCGGTGTAGCTTTTTCCGGTGGAGAAAGACAGAAAATGGCCATTGCGCGGGCAATTTATAAGGATGCACCGCTGGTGATCATGGATGAACCGACGGCATCACTGGATCCTTTGGCTGAATGTGAAGTTTATGCCGGATTCGACCGGATGGTCGGTAAAAAAACGGCACTGTATATCTCGCACAGACTGGCATCCTGCCGGTTTTGTGAGGATATTCTGGTTTTTGATCAGGGAAAGCTGGTGCAGCGGGGAAAACATGAGGTGTTGAAAGAGCAGGACGGTCTGTATCGGCAGCTGTGGGAAGCACAGGCTCAGTATTACCAAGAAACTCCTGCGAGTTAATAATCTGCTAAGAAAAAATATGTCGGGGTTAAACCGCGGTTAAGGACAATCCCGTAAACTGGAATGCCGGAATATCCTATGGTATGATGCGAATTGTTCAGGTTTTAGAATGATTCGACAATCTTTTACTGTAAGGAGAGATAAAAATGGCAAATATTTTAAGCTGGATTCTGGTTATCGTTATGGCATTACTGGGCGGTATCCCTACTATTTACATTACACTCAGCATCCCTGTGATCATTGTTCAGAAGGTGTTAAACAAAGTGAGAACCGGAGCATCCCTTTACGATTGATTCCTATCGGTATATAAGGTAAAATAATGTCACAGACAAATACTGCTGACGCTGTTTTGCTGAATGTAAAAATTCACCGGGAAAAGCAAAATGTAACAAAAGCGTCGCTTTCATTTTTACGATGACAGCGTCGCTTTTTTTGTATTTGGGGGAGGCGGAAAGGATAAGAATGCTATATGAAAATAAAGTATAGTGAAAATAGGACGCAAAGGATTTTTCAATGGAAAAAAGCGGTCCGGCACAGTGCAGTCACATTTTCTTTTCTGGGTGCTGCCACACTGATTTGTTTTGGACTGCAGCGTTTTGAAATAGAAGGTTCGCAGGTGGGAACCCATGTTCCTCTTTTGTATGTGCTGGCAGTTTTATTGATATCCAGATATACAGAAGGGTATCTGTATGGCATTGTGGCATCCATGATCTCTGTGGTAGCGGTTAATTATGCGTTTACCTATCCGTATTTTGCATTCAATTTTACGATCACAGGATATCCGATCACATTTATCGTGCTGCTGGCGGTGGCATTGTTTGTCAGTACGCTTACCACCCAGATTAAGGAAAAGGAACTGATCCGGCTGGAAGCAGAGAAGGAAAAAATGCGCGGAAATCTGCTGCGTGCGGTATCACATGATATCCGGACTCCGCTGACTTCGATTCTAGGCTCTGCGTCCGGGATGATCGACAATTATGATTCACTGGAAAAATCCCAGAAGATAGAACTTCTGGAAGATATCCGCGAGGAAGCACAGTGGCTGATCCGGATTGTAGAGAATCTTCTTTCCGTCACCCGTATCAATGGGGAAAGGGCACGTATTTCCACCACAGAAGAGGTTGTGGAGGAAATCATCAGCGGCGCTGTAGTCAAATTTGAAAAGCGTTTTCCGGAAGCAGAAATACGTATTGATATGCCTCAGGATATGCTGCTGGTTGCCATGGATGGGATTTTGATCGAGCAGGTTTTGGTGAATCTGTTTGAAAATGCGATTTTACATGGAAAAACGACGAAAAATATTACGGTCCGGGTCTGGGAGGAAAAAAACAGAGTGTATTTTGCTGTCGAAGATGACGGAGAGGGAATTAAGGAAAATATTCTGCCGATCCTGTTTGACGGTCAGCTGCAGTCCGGACAGTATGATGAATATGATACCAAACGCAATATGGGAATCGGACTTTCTGTATGTATGAGTATAGTAAAGGCGCATAAAGGAATGATGAAGGCTGAAAACAGGAAAGAGGGCGGTGCACGCTTTTATTTCTGGATTCCGGCAGAAAGTGCAGGAGAGTATGGAAATCAGGGATAGAATTTTAGTTATTGAAGATGATAAAAGTATCCGGAATTTTTTGATGACAATTCTGGAAGCGAATAATTACGATGTAATTCTGGCAACTTCCGGAACGGAAGGCTATGGGCTGCTTACCTCACAGTGCCCGGATCTGGTGATTCTGGATCTGGGTCTGCCGGATATGGACGGAATCAGGATTTTAAAACAGCTGCGTCAGTGGTCCTCCATGCCGGTGATTGTTGTGTCTGCACGGATGCATGAAAAAGATAAGGTGGAAGCGCTGGATCTTGGTGCGGATGATTATATCACAAAGCCTTTTGGCACTTCTGAGCTTTTGGCCAGAGTGCGTACCGCGATCCGTCATGCACGCGCGGCAAGCAGAACGCCTGACGGTGTACAAAGCGGTGTTTTTCAGGCCGGAGACTTAAAAATTGATTATGACAAGCACCGCGTCTATGTGAATGATGTGGATGCCAATCTGACCCAGAATGAGTTTAAACTGGTAAGTCTTCTGGGCAGATATGCGGGAAAGGTGCTGACCTATGATTTTATCATCAAGGAAATCTGGGGACCGAATATGGACAACAATAACCGCATTCTGCGCGTAAATATGGCGAACATCCGCAGAAAAATCGAAAAAAATCCTGCGCAGCCCCAGTATATCTTTACGGAAGTTGGTGTGGGATACCGGATTGTGGAACCGGGCTGATTGTGATATAGTGGAATCAGGTGCAGAAAAGGTGCTGTACTGATCACGGTGATTTCACAGGAGGTAAAAATAGATGAGAATCGGAATGGGATATGATGTGCATAAGCTGGTGGAAGGCAGAAAGCTGATCATCGGCGGTGTGGAGATTCCGCATGAGACAGGACTATTGGGACATTCGGATGCAGATGTACTTTTGCATGCGATCATGGACGCGCTGCTGGGAGCGGCAGCTCTGGGTGACATCGGTCTGCATTTTCCGGATTCTGATCCGGCATATAAGGGCTGTGACAGCATGAAGCTTTTGGAGCATGTGGGAAATCTTCTGGAAGAAAAGTGCTTCCTGATTGAAAATATTGACGCGACCATCATTGCACAGGCTCCCAAGATGCGCCCGCATATCGATCAGATGCGTGCCAATATTGCAGGTGTGCTGGGCATTGATATCTGTCAGGTAAATGTCAAAGCCACCACAGAGGAAGGACTTGGCTTTACCGGAGCAAAAGAAGGTATTTCTTCCCAGGCAATCTGTCTTTTAACTTCTCCTATGGAACTGTATGACAGAGATGTGAATATGACAGCATGCAGCAGCTGCAGCGGCTGCAAAAATAAGTGAGCGGCGGTCGGCCGCTCCTTTCTTATATCAGCGGTCAGGAGTGTTTGCAGACCAGAGAACTCTGGGAAGAAGTTTTTTGTGAGGATACGGAGCAGTTTACCGATTATTATTTCGGTGTAAAAGCCCCTGAAAATGAAGGCTTTGTGCTGAAAGGGGAAGAAGGACTGCGGGCGATGCTGTTTCTGACACCGGAAAAAATGCAGGTGTTTGAAGAAAAGGTGTCCTCTGCTTATATCGTGGGTGTGGCAACAAGGAAAGAATGGAGGCACCGCGGTTATATGGCGCAGCTTCTGCAGCAAAGTTTTCATCTGATGTATGAACGGGAAGTGCCTTTTGTTTTTTTAATGCCGGCATCACCGGCTATTTATGAGCCCTTTGCATTCCGCTATATTTATGACAGGCCCATCTGGGAGGCAGAGAGTCTGCAGATGGAAAAAATGGAAGTTCTGGGGCCTGCGTATGTGGGAAAGATCGCGGCATTTTCTGAAAAAGTTCTGCAAAAAACAGCACCGGTACATATTTGCCGGGATGCTGCATATGATAGAGTGTTATTCAAAGAAATCGAGGCACAAAACGGTCAGGTACTGGGATATTTGGAGAACGGCGGTTTAGAGGGAATCTGCCTGTATACCTGCGAAGAAGGAGAAGCGGACATTCAGGAAGTTCTGGCAATGCCGCACAGCGAAGAAAAATTTGTGACACGCGGTAAGGAAAAGAAGCCCTGCATTATGGCAAGGATCGTGCATCTGCCTGCTTTTTTGGGACTTTTGCGGACGAAGAATGCAGAAGAAGGCTTTTCTTTTGTACTGCAGGTGGAGGATGACCGGATTGAGAAAAACTGCGGCAGCTTTCTTTGCTGTGTCAGTGACAGGGGATGCGCGGTGTCTGATTTTGACGGACAAAATGACGATGTTTCTTATTTCTGGAAAGGAACGGTCGCAGAACTGACAGAAAGAGTCTTTGGATATGAAAGGGCAGATGCAGACGGAGAACATTGGCAAAAGGAGGCTCTCTGGGAGAGGCTTAGGCTGTTGAATCCCGTCTGGATCAACGAGATCGTGTGAAAACAGGACTTGACAAAAGCATAGATTTTCACTATTCTTGATTAAGAAGCGGCAGTTTGCCGTCGATATGGAAAAAGGCTATGAACGGAAAGAGTATGTATCTGGTCAGCAGCAGAGAGGGAGTGTCACCGGCTGAAAGCATTCCTTGCAGGACAGGACAGAAAGTGCATCCGGGAGCTGATCCGGCGAAGCGCAAGAGCGTTATGGCAGTTTTAAAGCAAAGGGCTGTCGGAACGATCGATACCGGGATTTGAGTCGGATACGTATAAGCGCACGTTACGCGCATTGAGTGCAGATTATAGCTGCTGCTTTATCGTAAGACAGCAGAATCTGAATTTGAGAGTGGAACCGCGGATTTTTCGTCTCTTAAGAGAGGGAACATCCGCGTTTTTATATGCACACTTATATCTAATTGGAGTTAAATATGGGAATCATAAAAAGAATCAAAGAGGAGATCCGGATCATTCAGGAACGCGATCCGGCGATACACTCCTGGATGGAAGTTTTTCTGTATCCCAGTTTCAAGGTCATGCTGCATTACCGTCTGGCGCATCGCCTGTATCTTTCGGAACATTATTTTCTGGCGAGGCTGATTTCCCAGAGAGGTGTGCGCAGGACCGGCATTGAGATTCATCCGGGGGCACAGATCGGAGAAGGATTTTTTATAGACCACGGCAATGGCGTGATCATCGGTGAAACAGCGGTGATCGGCAATAATGTGACATTATACCAGGGGGTAACGCTTGGCGGTACCGGTAAGGAGCACGGAAAGCGTCATCCTACCATCGGCGACAATGTCATGATCAGCGCAGGAGCCAAGGTTTTGGGATCTTTTACCATCGGGGAAAATTCCAAGATCGGTGCGGGAAGCGTGGTGCTTTCAGCGGTGCCGCCCAATTCCACGGTGGTGGGTGTGCCGGGGCGTGTGGTAAAGCGCAACAATCAGGCACTTCCCAGAGAAACACTGGATCAGGTACATCTGCCTGACCCTGTAAAAGAAGATATCGCGCTGCTGCAGCAGGCCAACACAGAACTGATCAACCGTGTGCTGGAGCTGGAGCAGAAAGTCAAACAGCTGCAGAATCAGGCAGACAGCGAAGAAACACAATTGTAAGCAACAGGAATCATATAAAGGAGAATACTCATGAAGATTTATAACACATTATCCAAGAGCAAAGAAGAATTTGTACCCATCGAGCCCGGCAAGGTTCGTATGTATGTATGCGGTCCTACCGTTTACAACTTGATTCACATCGGCAATGCGCGTCCCATGATCGTATTTGACACCGTTCGCCGCTACATGGAACATAAGGGTCTGGAAGTAAACTATGTCAGCAACTTCACTGACGTAGACGACAAGATCATCAAAAAGGCAAATGAAGAAGGCGTGGAATCCACAGTGATCTCCGAACGTTATATCGAAGAGTGCAAAAAGGATATGGCATCTTTGAATGTTAAGCCTGCAACCACTCATCCCAAGGCAACCGAGGAAATCGACGGCATGCAGGAAATGATCCACAATCTGATCTGCAAAAAGCATGCATATCCCGCAGCTGACGGTACTGTTTATTTCAGAACCAGAAGCTTTGCAGGCTACGGCAAACTTTCCCACAAGAATATCGACGATCTGGAAGGCGGCAAGAGAAATCTTTTGGTTTCCGGTGAAGATCAGAAGGAAGATCCCCTTGATTTCGTACTCTGGAAGCCCAAAAAAGAAGGTGAACCTTTCTGGGAAGCACCCTGGTGCAAGGGCCGTCCCGGCTGGCATATCGAATGCTCTGTTATGAGCAAGAAATATCTGGGCGATGAGATAGACATCCATGCAGGCGGCGAGGATCTGGTATTCCCTCATCACGAAAACGAGATCGCACAGTCCGAAGCTGCAAACGGCAAGACTTTTGCAAAATACTGGATGCACAACGCATTCTTAAATATCGACAATAAGAAAATGAGCAAATCCGCCGGCAATTTCTTTACTGTGCGCGATATTCTTGAAAAATATGATCCCATGGTGCTTCGTTTCTTCATGCTGTCTGCTCATTACAGAAGTCCCTTAAATTTCAGCGCAGACCTGATGGAAGCTGCAAAGAACGGTCTGGAGCGTATCCGTACCGCTGCTGCAAATCTGCAGTTTTTAGTTGGCAAGGCAGAAGGCAGCCTGACCGAAGCTGAAACCGCACTTCTTGCAGAGGCAAAGGGCTATGAAGCAAAATTTGATGAAGCAATGGATGATGACTTCAATACCGCTGATGCGATCTCTGCGATCTTCGAGCTGGTAAAATTCATCAACACCAATGCAAACGCAGAAGCAAGCAAGGCATTTTTACAGGCACTTCTCGACGCGCTTCTGACTCTTACAGATATCTGCGGTCTGATTGTGGAACAGAAAGCAGAGCTTTTAGATGCTGATATCGAAGCGCTGATCGCAGAGCGTCAGGCAGCAAGAAAGGCAAAGAATTTTGCACGTGCCGATGAGATCCGCAACGAACTTCTTGAAAAAGGCATTATTCTGGAAGATACCCGCGAGGGCGTAAAATGGAAGAGAGCATAAAAAATGCAGACGGACTGCTTGCTGCGATACGCGCATCTTTTGCGCTGCAGGAGCAGGACAAAAGGCAGTATTCACCGCTGACTCTGGCGTTTGTCGGGGATTGCATATATGATCTGGTTGCGCGCACCATTGTGGTGGAGCGTGCCAACACCAATCCCAACACCCTTCATAAAAAGAAAAGCGAGCTTGTCAAAGCGCAGACCCAGGCGGCCTGCGCAGACGCTCTTATTCCCGAACTGACACAGGAGGAGCTGGCGGTCTATAAAAGAGGGCGCAATGCCCATTCCCATTCGTCCGCCAAGAACGCATCCATCGGTGATTACAGAAAAGCGACCGGCCTGGAAGCTCTTTATGGCTATCTGTATCTGACCGGACAGTGTGACAGGATGCTTGAGCTGATCGTAAAGAGCCTGAAACAGAATGGGATAGAAATCTGAGGAAAAACATGAGATACGAAGAATTTACAATTGAAGGCCGTAATGCGGTCATGGAAGCGTTTCGGGCAAAAAGACCCATCGACAAGCTTTTTGTGCAGGATGGCTGTCAGGATGGTCCGATTCTGTCCATCAAAAGAGAAGCGCAGAAAAACAATGTGATGGTCAAATACGTGACCAAGGAACGTCTGGACCAGATGTCTGAGACCGGCAAGCATCAGGGCGTTATCGCTTATGCGGCAGCTTACGAATATGCGCAGGTGGACGATATTTTACAGGCAGCAAAAGACAAGGGCGAAGCTCCTTTTGTGTTCCTTCTGGACAATATCGAAGATCCCCACAATCTGGGCGCCATTATCCGTACCGCCAATCTGGCAGGTGCGCACGGTGTGATCATTCCCAAAAACCGTGCTGCAGGCCTGACTGCAGTGGTAGCAAGAACTTCTGCCGGTGCGCTTAACTATACACCGGTTGCCAGAGTTACCAACATGGCAAAGACCATCGAAGACCTGAAAAAAGAGGGTATGTGGTTTGTGTGCGCAGATATGGGCGGCACCGAAATGTATGACCTGAATTTAAAGGGAGCCATCGGTCTGGTGATCGGCAATGAAGGAGAAGGCGTCAGCCGTCTTGTGCGGGAAAAATGCGATATGATCGCATCTATTCCGATGAAAGGTGATATCGATTCCTTAAATGCGTCTGTGGCAGCAGGCGTGCTTGCTTACGAGATCGTGCGCCAGCGGAGAATGTAATATATGAAAAGCTATGCGGATTTTTCTGATGAAGAGCTGATTCTGATGTACAGAGACGGGGATCGCAGCGTAATTGAATTTATCATGGAAAAATACAAAGGGCTGGTAAAAAGTAAGGCCAAATCCATGTATCTTCTGGGGGCAGACAGTGATGATCTGATCCAGGAGGGCATGATTGGCCTTTTTAAAGCTGTCCGGGATTATGATCCGGGGCGCGATGCCAGTTTTTTTACCTTTGCGGACCTGTGTGTGCTGCGGCAGATGTATAACGCGGTGCAGGCGTCAGCGCGCAAAAAACATATGCCCTTAAATAAATACATTTCCTTAAGCCAGCAGGGGAATGATGCCGAAGTGCAGGGAGAAATGCCGGTACGGCTGGAGCTGGCGGAAAGTCCGGACAAAAATCCCGAGGAACAGGTCATTGACCGGGAAAATGTGGAACTTTTGGAGCGTACCATCGAAAAGGAACTGAGTGTTTTTGAAAAGCAGGTACTGGATCTGTATATGACCGGTATGGGATATGCGGAGATCGCCCGTGTTCTGGGACGAGATCAGAAAAGTACCGATAATGCCCTGCAGCGCATAAAAGGGAAACTGCGCCGGGCATTGGATAAAGAGGAGAAATAACGTGAGAAAGTTTTTGAATAAAGCGGCCCTTTTGTTTATGCTTCTGACAATGGGCATTTTTACAGCCTGCGGTTCCATGTCTGCCGAGGATGTGGAGCTTTTAGATTCTGTGCTGACCACTGTTTTGGAGGTGGCAGAACAGGCGGCGGAGGCAGAAGATGAGAGTGCTGCTGTCGAACAGCTGGAAGTTGAAACGGCAGAAGCAGAAAGTATAGCGGCGGAAAGTGCAGAAGCTGAAAGTACAGAAGCGGAAAGTACCGAAGCAGAAACGGCGGCAGAGCCGGAGGAAATCCAGGAGTCTGTTTCGGAAAATAAAGAAGCTCTGCAGGAAACCGAGACGGATGAGGTTTCGGAAGATTCTGATTTTTGGGAAGTGACTGTCAGCGAAGACGGGGAATATACCAGCGCAGAAGAAGTGAGCTTATATCTGCATCTGTATGACCATTTGCCGGATAATTACATAACCAAAAAGGAAGCACGCGCTCTGGGATGGGATTCTTCCAGGGGAAATCTCTGGGATGTGGCACCCGGAATGAGCATCGGCGGCGATTATTTTGGCAATTACGAAGGACTTTTGCCGAAAGATGATGACCGGGATTATTATGAATGTGATATTGATTATGAAGGCGGATACCGGAATGCGAAGCGCATCATTTTTTCTGATGACGGTCTGATCTTTTATACGGAAGATCATTATGAATCCTTTGAACAGCTTTACTGAAAAGCTGTCTGGCTGATATAGGGGAGGAAGTTATGGAGGTTCGTTTGCAGCTGGAGAAAATCAGCTCCAGAGAAGAATTGTTTGTTTATTTGAAAGAAAAGCTCAGTTTACCTGAATATTTCGGAAACAATCTGGACGCACTTTACGATGTACTCACAGAACGGATGCAGGAATGCTGCATCTGTATTGAAGGGTTGAAGGAATTTAACGAAAAGTCACACGGTTATGGCATGCGTATGCTGCATATGCTTCGCGATGCGGAAAAAAGAAACGAAAATCTGCATGTGGAAGTGATAAAAGAGCAGGATGATGAGGCAGAAGAAGAGGATGGAACGGTCAAGAAGGCGGATTGTGCTTTCAATGCAGAGGTGCCTGCTGAGCAGGCAGTGGCTTTTAAACGGCCTCATCTGTTCCAGATTGTTCCTATGGGAGATGCACCGGATGAACAGGGTGTATTTTATGATAACAACAGACAGCCCTTTGTGCGTCTGTGGATGAAAAACGCCGGGCAGGTTGCGCTGGAAAGAGACGGCGCAGCAGAAAGTTTTGAAAAGAAGGAAAACGGCTTTTGGGAACTGCCCCTGCAGCTTGCTCCCGGATTTTACTATGTAACGCTTTTGGTGGATGGAACAGAGGTTTTGTCTCCTTATCTGCCCATCGGATACGGACATTCCAGACCGGCCAATTATCTGGAAATCGGCCCGGCAGCGGATTTTTACCGGAATCAGGATGCAGAACCCGGCAGTATCCATCACGAATATTTTGTTTCCCAAGTAACCGGAAACCGGGAAACCTGTCTGGTGTATACACCGCCGGGATACGGGGAAACGGATGAAACCTATCCGGTACTGTATCTGCAGCATGGATTTGGTGAAAATGAAACCGGCTGGATCTGGCAGGGAAGACTTCGCCAGATCGCAGATAATCTGATCGCTCAAAAAAAGGCTGTGCCCATGGTGATCGTGATGGCAGACGGGATGCTGCGGTATGTGGAGGATGGAAAGACAAGTCTGATCTTTGAGCAGTTTCCGGAATATCTGATTCAGGATCTGATGCCGCTTGTGGAAAAGAAATACCGGGTAAAAACCGACAGACGCTCCCGCGCAATGGCCGGACTTTCCATGGGATCGATCCAGACATCCATGACTGTGTTTACCCATCCGGAACTGTTTGGCTGGGCTGGTCTGTTCAGCGGATTTATGCAGAATTTTATCGGTGTGGCGGGAACGGATGACAGTCATCTGCAGCGGTTGTTTGCGGATACGCAGTATTTTAATGAAAATCTGTATGTGTTTTACCGTGCCATTGGCGCGCAGGATAAACTGTACAGCTTTTTTGCAAAGGATGATGAAATCTGTGAAAAATATCAGATCAGGCAGACAAGACGGATCTTTGAAGGCGCCCATGACTGGAATGTATGGCGCAGCTGCCTGTATGAGTTTTTACAGTTGATCTTTGTGTGATAGCTGAATGAAGAAACCAAAATACACGATTGAGAAAAAGGAGAGAAACAATGGAAAAAGTAATTCTCATTTCAATTGACGGCATGAGACCGGATGGATTTTTAAACTGCGGCAACCCTTTTGCACAGGAAATGATGAAGATTGCTTCTTATACTTTAAACGGAAGCACAGTATTTCCTTCCGTGACGCTGCCCTGTCACACGTCCCTGTTTCATAGTGTGACACCCCAGAGACACGGCATTACCACCAACCTGTACATTCCCTTTGCGCGCCCCATCAATGGACTGTTTGAGCAGATCGCCAACCATGGCGGTGTCAGCGCCATGTATTACGGATGGGAGCCGCTGCGCGATGTTTCCAGACCGGAATCTCTTAAATTCTCCGCATATATCAATGCCTATACAGAGGAATCTTCTGATACCAGTCTGACAGATATGGCACTTTATCGCATTGAAAAGAGCAAACCGGATTTTGTGTTCTTATATATGGTAGAAACAGATGAAAAGGGCGGCCATGACAATGGCTGGATGACACCTGCTTATCTGGAACGCATCAGCATGGCACTGGACAATGTAAAACGGGTTTATGAAGCCTGCGGTGATGAATACACCATCATCGTGACTGCGGATCACGGCGGCCATGACCGTGCGCACGGAACCGATCTGCCGGAAGATATGACCATTCCCATGTTCTATATCGGAAAGAGATTTGAACCCGGCCGTCAGCTGGAAGGCATCAGCATTCTGGATATCGCGCCTACCATTGCGGATATCATGTCTGTAACCCCGGCGAGAGAGTGGGAAGGAAGATCTTTGGCGAAATGAGGCTGAGCAGTAAGGGGCCGGTGCAGAAGAACTGAGAAAAAGAAAAAATCCTGTTTCAAACCTCAGAAAAAAGATTTGAAACAGGATTTTTTAATGCAATTATACATTTTTTCTCTTACATCGCAGAAAAATCAATAGCATCGTTTACATGCTGTTTTTCCGTCTTTTTGGGCTTCTTCCAAAGTGATCTGTGTGGCGCCCTCCATGCCGCTGCAGTCAGATTTGCTGTGGTATTTGGAACCGGAACCGGATACCCATACCATGGAGCCTGCGGCAGCAGAACCGGCAGCACCGGCGGTTTTCATCTCGGTGTTTTCAACTGTCTGGGTGATGGCTGCTGTCTCGGCGGCTTTTTCTGCTTTCTTTTCATCCAGACTGGATTTAACGGCCAGTCCCACACAAACCAAAACAGCGATGGCAATACCGATGCGGATCAGCTTGTTGGCTTTTGCCTTGGGATCTGTTTTTTCTTTTTCCTTATTTTTTCCGGAGGTGGAAGTAGAATAGGAAAGTCCGGTTCCCGGAAGGCTTACGGAGGCAGTGCGCTTGCCGCTGGAGTTGATGGTGTAATGAGCACCTTTGGTACCCAGGGTAACGCCCACGCTCTTTTTATTGATGTTTAATTTGACGCCGGGCAGAATTTTGAAGCTTTTATGAAAACGAAGTCCCATACTATTATCTCCTCTCTTTGGTACATGGTTTTTTATCAGTATAGCATTATGACGGAGCCAATGCAATAAGCCTTGTGTTTTCCGGGGGATGAATTATAATAAAGTAGAAGAAACATGAAAGATTTCTTTTGCGTTACGTTACAATAATCCACCATGGAGGTAGCTATGAATCCGATTTTACCCAGAAAATATTTCACACCGGATGTGGAAGCACGTGTCATGCCCGACGGTAAACTATATCTTTACGGTTCTCAGGATATTTCCGGAGATCCGGCATACTGCAGTAAAAAGTATCATGTTTTTGTGACAGAGGATCCCAAGCTGGAACAGTGGACAGACTGCGGTGTTTCTTTTCAGAATTACGCAGAGAATCCCGGTATTCCCTGGAGCCCGGACACGATTCTGTACGCGCCGGATGCCATTCATAAGGACGGTAAGTATTATCTGTATATCTGTGGCGAGAACAATTTTGAAGGTGTGGCAGAAGCCGACAGTCCGGCAGGCCCATTCGGAAATGCAAAGGCAATCGAGGGGGCTGACGGCAGGAGTATTGACCCTTCCATTTTTGTGGATGATGACAGACAGGCTTATTATTTCTGGGGACAGTTCCGCCTTATGGGCGCAAAGATGAATCCCGACATGGCATCTCTGGATATGGATACCCTGAATACCAGTCTGCTGACCGAGATGGAACACGGTTTCCACGAAGGTGCCTCCATCCGCAAGCGCAACGGCAAATATTATATGGTATACACCGATATCGCCAGAGGCAAAGCCACCTGTATGTCCTACGCAGTGGCAGACGCGCCCCTTGGACCTTACAAAAAGGGTGGTGTGATCGTGGACAATATCTACTGTGATCCCAAGTCCTGGAATGATCACGGTTCCATCGAAGAATTCAACGGGCAGTGGTATGTTTTTTATCACAGATCCTCCCAGAATTCCGTCACCAGCAGACGTGTATGTGTGGAGCCCATTTTCTTTGATGAAAACGGCTTTATTAAGGAAGTGGAAATGACTTCCCAGGGTGCTTCCGGCCCCATTAACGGCTTTGCTGCCATTGACGCATCTGTGGCCTGCCGTATGAAGGGAAATGTTTATATCGCACCCGAAGCAGGCTGCGACCGGTTCGCGGATGATGTGAATGAAGTGCTGACCAATGCCGGCGGCGGCAACTGGATCGAAGACTGGGCAGAGTACAAGTATATTGATCTGGCGGATGGCGCAAAAGCATGGAAAGTGCGCGCCAGCGGATGCGGCAAGGTGTCTGTGATGGTGCAGGATTACGGCATTGTAGGAAGCGTGGAAGTGAATGCAGAAGAATTCGCAGAGCTGTCCGGGGAACTGACACGGACTGTGGAAGGCGTGAAGGCTGTGTGGATTCTGATGGATGGAAAAGGGATTTGTGTGGATTGGTTTGGGTTTGAAAAGTGATTATACTATTTGGCTATTGCCGAAGAAATGTGTCAATTTTATGATGAAAACAATGGAGGTAATAGCAAATGGGAATTTCAACAGATATTCGTAACAATGTATTGATCCGCTGGCTGGTACAGCTTACGGAAACCGACTACGCCGGCCAAATCGATTTCATCGGCCTCACCGGCTCCTGCGCCGCCGGCAAAGAAGATGAGTATTCCGATCTGGATCTGGTGATCATTGCCAATGAAAATGCAGAAAAGACCATCGGCGAATGCTTTCTGGTGGACTGGGACGGCATTCGGATTGGCTACGATTTTTATACCATGAGCTGGAAGCGCGTGGAGAACATGGCGGGAACCACCTGGGCATCCCATATTGCAGATGTGGTTCCCCTCTGGTATGCCGATGACATTGTGAAAAACCGGTGGATGGAACTGGTAAAGCGGCAGCAGGAAATCATGGCGCAGCCCCTTTCGGAAAAACAGATTCACACTGCAGAAGAGTCCCTGAAGCAGGCCAAACAGCTGCTGGCAGATATCTTCCTGACAGAAGAAATCTTGTGGGCGAAAGACCGGCTGACCGGCATGATGCTGATGCTAACCGATGTGATCTGTGTGCTCAACAATACCTACTATAAGTACGGTATCAAAGACCGCATCGCCGAGATTGAGCAGATGGAGACTCCGGATAACTTCATGCAGTTATGGCATGAAGCCATGGATGCAGAGCGGATGGAAGAAATCCGTATTGTCGCAGTATCAGCCTGCCGCGTCACAGAACAATTCTGGAAAGACAAAAAAGAAACCGTGATGGCTCTAAAGATGGAAGAACTGCGGCGCGATCCCGGTACTGTCGATGGCTGGTATGAAGAATTTTTCTCCAATTATAAAAACAAAGTGGTACGCCTGTTGGAACAAAACGACCGGGAAATGGCCTGTCTGGTGTCTTTCTGTGCCCAGAATTTTCTGGAAGAGCTGGAAGCTAACACCGGTATGCCCATGCCGGTGCTGTATCGGGATCTGGATGTGAAGAACCTGAAAAAGCTGGCACAGGGATTTGAACGCGTGGAACAGGAAATTCTTGCAGAATACCATGCAAGAGGTCTGGAAGCAGACCTGCGGGATTATAAAAAGTTATAAGCGCGTATACATGGAAAAGCTGTCGATAATGGCAGCTTTTTTAATTGAGAATTTACACACAACCATATATAATAAAAGCAACAACGGCTGCCCCATAAGAGCAGCTGATAACAAAGGAGAACAAGCTATGCAGCGTTTTGTGGAAGACATCAAAAAGAATGCCCTTGAATATGGCAGTATTCCTTTCTGGAGCTGGAATGACAAATTAGAGGAAGCAGAACTGCGCAGACAGATCAATGTGATGCATGATATGGGAATGAAAGGCTTTTTCATGCATGCCCGCGGCGGTCTGGAAACCGAATATTTAAGCGAAGAATGGTATGACTGCATCCGTGCCTGTGTGGATGAAGCGAAGAAGCTTGGCATGGAAGCATGGAGTTATGACGAAAACGGATGGCCCAGCGGTTTTGCGGGCGGTAAGCTTTTAAAGGATAAGGCAAACTGGGCGACCTGTGTCAAATACGAAACCAGTAATACCTGGCCGGAGGGTGAGGATATTCTGGGTGTCTATGTAATTGTAGACGGAACCTGCCGCAGGGTAACTGCTGCAGAAGAAGGCGTTGCAGAATACGGCGTGGTAAGACAGGGATGGGATGAATCCCAGATCGATGCTCTGGATGCGGATATCACCAGAAAGTTTTTGCAGCTGACCCACGAAGAATATAAGGAAAAAGTGGGATTTTCTGATGCAATGCCCGGCTTTTTCACCGATGAACCTCAGTATTATCGCTGGGCAACACCCTGGTCCAATAAGATGCCTGCAGAATTTTCCAATCGTTACGGCTATGATGTGTTTGAAAATCTGGCAGCATTGTTTGTGGATTTTGAGGGCGCCAAGGAATTCCGCTGGGATTACTACCGCCTGTGCCATGAACTGTTTATTAACAACTGGATCAAGGTGGTTTATGACTGGTGCGAAGAAAACGGCTGCAAGCTGACCGGCCATGCGGTGGAAGAATCCTTCCTGGCAGGACAGATGTGGTGCTGCGGCGGTATTATGCCTTTTTATCAGTACGAACATATTCCGGGCATCGACTATCTGGGACGTAATGTGGCCAGTGATATCGCGCCCAGACAGCTTGGATCTGCCTGCGAACAGTTGGGTAAAAAACAGGCGCTTTCCGAAATGTTCGGCTGCTGCGGCTGGGATGTTTCTCCCAATGAGTTAAAGCGCATCACGGAACTGCAGTATGTAAACGGTGTCAACATGATGTGTCAGCATCTGTATCCGTATTCCATCCGCGGTCAGAGAAAGAACGATTATCCCTGTCATTATTCCGAGCATCTGCCCTGGCAGTCTGCGATGAAGGATTTTGACAATTACTTCAACAATCTGGGTTATATTGTGTCCCGCGGTACAGAAGCTGCCAGGGTGCTGGTAATCCATCCGATCCATGCAGCATATCTGGACTATAAGAGAAAAGAAGACGAAGCATCCATTGAAAAACTGCAGGAAGACCTGTATGGATTAAACAGTCTGCTGTCTGAAAATCAGATTCCTTATCATTTCGGTGATGAATGCATGATGGCGGATATGGCATCCGTGGAAGGCAGCCAGATGAAAGTGGGTCTGTGCACCTATGATTATGTGGTGGTTCCCGTCATGGAAACCCTGGATGCCTCCACAGCAGCTCTGTTAAAGGCTTATCTGGAAAACGGCGGCAAAGTATATCTGTACGGAGAAGTGCCCAGCCGTATCGACGGCCGCAAGGCTGATCTGTCCTGGCTGACAGCAAACTGCACCTTTGAGGAGATCAGGGCAACTGCAGAAGCAGTGATTCGTAAAGATGATGCAAATGTAAAACAGCTTCGCTGCATGACCAGAAATACAGAAAACGGCCGTATCTTCTTTGTGACCAATCTGACTGGTGATCTGATCAAAGATGTGGATATTACGGTACATAACTGCAATGGCTTGTATCTGCTGAATCTGGATACGCTGGAATATCAGGCACTGTGTGGTTGTAAGTCTGACAACGGCGATTATACCGTTACATTGACCTTTGAAGATTCCCAGTCCTATGTGCTGGTGGAAAATGCAGAATCTTCCTGCTGTGCTGAAGAAAATATCTGCTGTGCCAAAAAAGCGGACTGCTGCGCAGAAAACCGTATTCCGCTCAACAACGGCTTTACCCTGACTGCACTTCCTGAAAACATGATGACCCTGGACTATGCGCAGATTTCCTATGACGGTGTGAATTATGAAAAATCCCGCCCGATCATCCAGATCAAGGATCTGCTGCTGCGTGCAAAATATCAGGGAGATCTGTGGCTTAAGTTTACCTTTAATATAGAAGAAATGCCTGCATCCTTAAAAGTGGCGGCAGAACCTCTTACATACAGATCCGTGACTGTAAACGGCAATGCAGTTTCACTTGACGGCGATTGGTGGCTGGACAGAAGCTTTGTGACTGCGGATATCGCACCTTTCATGCAGGAAGGCAGCAACGAGATCGTGATGCAGATCAACTACTTCCAGCAGGATTATGTGTACTATGTACTTTACGGCGGTGTTTCCGAATCTTTAAGAAACTGCCTGAATTTTGATACGGAGATTGAGAGTATTTATCTGGTGGGCAATTTCTGCGTAAAGACAGACAAGGAAAAAATGCAGCCTGATGTCAATAATTCCTTCTGCTATGACGGCACTTTTGCACTGACCGCACAGAAAGATGAGATTGATTTTTCCAATATTGTGATGGATGGTTATCCTTTCTTTGGCGGTGCCATCGAGGCGCAGACTTCATATACTTATACACAGGATGCAGCAACCGAACTGTATGTGGACGGCCGTTATGCAGTCTGCGATGTGACTGTAAACGGTGAATATGCCGGCAGAATGATGTTTAAGCGCCATATGGATCTTTCTGCATTCTTAAAAGAGGGTGAGAATACCATTGCCTTAAAGATTTTCAATGCCAACAGAAACCTGCTGGGACCGCATCACTTTGCAAATCCTGAGCCTCTGGCAGTAGGACCTACCACTTTCTCTCTGGAAAATATGTGGGAAGGCGAAGAATGCGAAATGTTCAGAGAACGCTATGCGTTTGTTCGGTTTGGTATTGACTGTAACTGAGCGGAGGAATCGTTATGTATCAGGATATGCTGCAGTTAAAAGAAACACATGTAAAAGTTGAGGGTTTAAAGAAAACATATCGTTTTTTACATATTACAGATGCGCATCTGGTTTTATTGGATGAAAAGGTGAGCAAAGAGCGGGTGGAGTATGAGACTCCCCGCATTGGTCTTTTCTCCAGAGCGAGTGTGCGCTCAGACGAATTCTTTGATGCATTGTTTTCATATGCTGACAGCCACAGTGATCCGGAGGATCCGCAGGCGCTGGATGGTGTGCTTTTGACTGGAGATATTCTGGATTGTCCGACAGAAGAGAATCTGAGAAGACTTGGAAAAAAGCTGGCGCAGTTAAAGATTCCTTATGTATATGTGTTGGGAAATCATGACTGGTCTCATTTTAATGATTACCATACGCCGCATGCCATGATCGCGCACAGACCGGTGTTTTCAAAATGGAGTAACGGCAATACCTTTATCCATAAGCAGAAAATCGGTGAGATTACCTTTGTGGCACTGGATGACACCCTGGATTATTATGAAGATGGTGTGGCAGAAACCCTGAAAGAAGTGCTGGAAGGTGAGGAAAATGTGTTTATCATGCAGCATATTCCGCTGTATGCAGATACGCTGCATGAGGATACGGTGGCTTACTGGAAATCAGATTTAAATCTTGGCGGTAAAGGTGTGTGCGTAAACGACAACTGGAAAAAGGTGCAGGATCTGATTCTGGAAGAAAATTCACCGGTAAAAGGGCTGATCACAGGTCATCTGCATTTCTGGCATGAGGATCTGATCGGAGGAAAAGTGCCGCAGTATATTACTGCCTTGTCAGCGGAAGGAAACGCACGGATTTTTGTGATGGAAGCAGATACTGTGTAAAAAGCGTGGAAAAATGGACACGTGAATAATGAATAAAGTAAAACGGCGGCCCTGGTCATTGGGGCCGCCGTTTATGTGTATACTTTTATCTCAGAGGATGTCGGAGGTTTTTGCCAGATCCTCCAGAATAGAGTCAAAATAACTCTCGTCCCAGTTTTCGCCGAGTGCAAAAAGGGCACGGTAAAGAAGAAGGCACAGCGCTTCACAGTTTTTGCCATCAGTGTATTTGCAATATACAACGGGGGCGATGGAGAGAGCTGCATTCAGAATCTGGTGTTTTTTATGTCTGATTTCAGGAGTATCAATATCCAGATCTGAAGGGGAAGGATCGGAAGTTCTTTTACAGGGAGAAGCGCAGTATTGACAGTCAGGAACTAACTTGTATTTTTCGAGATGAATCTTTTCAACGGTGATATCCTGAGGGATATCGCTCAGAGTCAGCAGACCTTTCAGCATGGTGCGGTCTGTGGTTTCTGAAGGAATATTACTGTCGGCAGCGCGTGCCAGGCCGATCAGTGCAGAAAGAAGAGAAGCATTCAATGTTATTTACCTCCACAGAACAATAGCATGAAATGGTCAGCGCACCTGCTTTTGACCGTTGGGGGAAATGATGACGGTTTGGCAGGGGATTTGTCTGCCGCTGTTTTTCAGTGCAGTTTTGACAGCGTACTCCAGTCCGCCGCAGCAGGGAACAGTCATGCGTGTGATCGTGATGCTTTTGATCTCGTTTTGGGTAAAGATCTGTGTCAGTTTTTCGCTGTAATCCCCTTCATCCAGTTTGGGACAGCCGATCAAGGTTACACGTCCGCGGATGAAATCTTCGTGAAAACGGGCATAGGCATAGGCGCTGCAGTCTGCTGCGATTAAAAGTTCGGCGCCGTCAAAAAAAGGAGCCTGAATGGGAACGAGTTTGATCTGGACCGGCCACTGGGAGAGAAAACTGCTGCTGGTGTTCTGTGTGCAGGTGGGTTTTGCTGCGCAGGGAGAGGTTGCCTGGACGTGGGAAGCAGTTTTGGATGCCTGAGCGGCTTTGGCGGCCAGTACGGCCTGTTCATCGTAAGCGGGCGCTTCGCGTTCTTCAAAAGAAATGGCGTTGGTGGGACAGGCGGGGAGGCAGTCTCCCAGACCGTCGCAGTAATCTTCGCGCATCAGCTTTGCGATGCCGTTTACAATGCCGATGGCGCCTTCGTGACAGGCAGAAGCACATGCGCCGCAGCCATTACATTTTGTTTCATCAATTTTTATAATTTTTCTGATCATTTGTTTCTCCTTTTTTAGTCTGAGGGATGGAACTTGACTTTCTTCGTTTATTATATTAGTATCTTTTTTAAAAGTATGTTGGAAAAACAACAGAAAGAGGCAATATGGAAAAATATCTGGATGTTTTGGAAAAATGCGACCTTTTTGATGGTATTGCACGGGAGCATATTCAGGGGATGCTGTTTTGTCTGCAGGCCAAAGTGCTCACTGCTGTCAAAAACCAGACTGTTTTTGCGGAAGGAGATATTGCCAGATATGTGGGGATCGTGCTGAGTGGTGCTGTCATGATGGTGAAAGAAGATTATTATGGAAACCGCAGTGTGATGGGGACGCTGCAGCCAGGAGAATTGTTTGGAGAGACTTTTTCGTGTGCTGCGCTTGCTTGTCTTCCGGTAAGTGTGGTTGCATCTGCGGATAGTCAGATCATGCTTTTTGACTGTCGGCGCGTGCTGAATTCCTGCAGCAATGCCTGTGAATTTCATAAACAGGTCATTTACAATCTGCTTCGTGTTCTGGCAGGAAAAAACCTGATGCTGAATCGGAAGATAGAAATCATTTCCAGGAAAACAACCCGTGAGAAGCTGATGGCGTTTTTAATGGATCAGGCCAAGATCAATCAATCCGGGCGTTTTACGATTCCTTATGACAGACAGGAATTAGCGGATTATCTTGGAGTGGAGCGAAGTGCCATGTCTGCCGAAATTGGAAAGCTTTGCAAAGAGGGTGTGATCAGCTGTAGAAAGAGTTGTTTTGAACTTTTGCAAATGCCTTGATATTTATTGGATTTATAGTTGAGGAGATAGAAATGTTTCAGAAAAAAGATGTGATTTTCAGTGATGCCATTGGCGTTTGTTACGTGGAGGATATTGTAAAGCTGGCTGCCCAGAAGAATGCGGTGCCGGTTGCCTATTATGTGCTTCGTTCCCTGACGGACAAAAAGAAAAATTCCTATATTCCGGTGGAAAATCATAAGTCGCTGCTCAGACCGCTGATCTCGCTGGAAGAGGCGCAGAAGCTTTTGCAGGAAACATGGGAAAAGGAAAAACGGGGTGAAGAGGCAGACAGCCAGGATAAGCTTTTACAGGAAGCATTATATATAGTAGAAAGAGCGCAAAAACTGCTGGAAGAATTGAAAAGTAAAGATATGTAATGAAATACAAAAATATAAGGACAGGCATATCACTGCATGATGATATGCACTGTCCTTGTTTTTTGCCTGATCTGACAACAGACTTATTTGCTCCATCTGCCGGAAGCACCGCAGGGAAGTACCAGTCCTGTGGATGTGACGGGAAGACCGATCTCGGCAGCTTCCACCTGACCGCCGAACTTCTTTACAACAGCAGTATTGATCATATAACTTAAAACAGCGGGCTGTAAGCCGGTGGTGTAGGAGTTTAATAAGAAGAACTTGGCATCGTCGGAAAGGATCTGGGTGGTCAGTTCGATGAAAGGATAAATGCTTTCTTCGATCTTCCAGATCTCGCCTTTGGGTCCTCTGCCGTAGGAAGGAGGATCCATGATGATGCCATCGTACTTATTGCCGCGGCGGATTTCTCTTTCTACAAATTTTACACAGTCATCAACCAGCCAGCGGATGGGAGCATCGCCTAGCCCGGATGCGGCAGCATTTTCCTTTGCCCAGCTTACCATACCTTTGGAAGCGTCCACGTGAGTAACGCTTGCGCCGGCTTTGGCAGCGGCTAAAGTTGCACCGCCTGTGTAGGCAAAAAGGTTAAGAACTTTTAAAGGGCGGTCAGACTTTTTGATGATATCTGAAAACCAGTCCCAGTTGGTAGCCTGTTCAGGGAACAGACCGGTATGTTTGAAACTGAAAGGTTTTAAGCGGAAAGTAAGATCGCGGTACTGAATGCTCCATTCTTCGGGAAGATTGAAAAATTCCCATTCACCGCCGCCTTTGGTGCTTCTGTGATAATGTCCGTTTTTCTTTTTCCAGCCGGGAAGGGACTTGGGAGTGTTCCAGATGACCTGGGGATCGGGACGAACCAGAATGTAATCACCCCAGCGTTCCAGCTTTTCGCCGGAAGAAGTATCCAATACTTCGTAATCTTTCCAATTATCTGCAATCCACATAAAGTATGCTCCGTTCTTTTCTGAAATGTATAGCTGTCTGTTGTGTTTGTAATTACTATACTACTATACACGAATCAGGCAAAATTGGCAATGGACTTTTATGCCTGCATATGGATTCGATGGGAATATATAATATAGAAGAAACGGCGTTATTTGTCAGACATTATTGTATATAAAATATAGTTGAGCAAGCAAAAAGCGGAAAATGAGGGGATTTGCTTGCCGGGAGGAGTGGAGCAGGCAAAAAACAGAGCAAATTGTTTTTGTATTTGTACATTGTTGAATTGTACTAAACTTTGTACATGAAATTCGTAAAATTTTCTGAAAAAACGCTTGCAATTTAAAAAGCTTTACTTTATACTAACTATTGCTGTGACATGATAGCGATGAAGCGAGAGGTTGCTGCCAGGAAAAATCAATAATTCCGGCAGGTTTTCCGTGGAGCGAATGTCAAGTTAGTAAACTGACGACAAGTCACTGTACCAGACAACAGCACCTATGATACCATAGGGGAAACGACGTGTAAAGCCACGGATAAGTGAAAGGATATAAACTTTCAGGGTTGCTTATCGGTAGGACACACACGGGAGAGTGTACAGTCACCGCTTGTCGCACTTATTTCAAAAGCGCGAAAAGGAGGCGACTTTTTTTATGGCAAATCAGGTAATGCGTATTACGCTGAAAGCATACGATCATCAGTTAGTTGATGCGTCTGCAAAGAAGATCATTGAAACAGTCAAGAAGAACGGAGCACAGGTGAGCGGACCCGTACCGCTTCCCACTAAGAAAGAAGTAGTTACTATTCTTAGAGCGGTTCACAAGTACAAAGATTCCAGAGAACAGTTCGAACAGAGAACCCACAAGAGACTGATCGACATCATTGCTCCTACTGCTAAGACTGTAGATGCACTTCAGAGACTGGAAATGCCTGCCGGTGTTTACATCGACATCAAAATGAAAAACAAATAACTCAAAAACAAAAAACCTCTACAAAGACGTATGAATAGTCCAACAGCTTTAACCACTTCTTTTAAGAAGCAGGAAAGCCGCGAACATTCCGCTATGTAGAAACAAACAGGAGGTCAAAATGAAAAAAGCGATTTTAGCTACCAAAGTCGGAATGACTCAAATCTTCAACGATGACGGCGTATTAGTACCCGTAACCGTTCTTCAGGCTGGTCCTTGTGTAGTAACCCAGATCAAGACCGTTGAGAACGATGGCTACGAAGCAGTTCAGGTTGGTTTCGTAGACAAGAAAGAAAGAATTGTCAACAAAGACAAAGCTGGCAAGAAAGAGATCATCCACAGACATGGCGTTAACAAGGCTATGAAGGGTCACTTTGCAAAAGCTGGTGTTTCCTGCAAGAGATATGTTAGAGAATTCAAGTTCGAAAACGCTTCCGAGTATGCACTGGCTCAGGAAATCAAAGCTGACATCTTCGCAGCTGGCGATAAAGTAGATGCAACTGCAATCAGCAAAGGTAAAGGCTTCCAGGGCGCGATCAAGAGACTGGGCCAGCACAGAGGACCTATGGCTCACGGTTCCAAGTTCCATCGTCATCAGGGTTCCAATGGTGCATGTTCCTCCCCTAGCCGCGTATTCAAGGGCAAAGGCATGCCTGGTCACATGGGCTGCGTAAAAGTAACCGTTCAGAATCTGGAAGTTGTAAGAGTTGATGCAGATAAGAACCTGCTCCTGGTTAAAGGTGCAGTACCGGGCCCTAAGAAAGCATTAGTAACCATCAAAGAAACCACCAGAATGGATGCTTAAATTAGGAAAGGAGGACTACACAGATGGCAAACGTATCTGTTTTAAATATGGAAGGCCAGGTTGTTGGCACTATCGAATTAAGCGATGCAGTATTCGGTGTTGAAGTAAACGAACATCTGGTACATCTCGCAGTTGTGCAGCAGCTTGCAAATAATCGTCAGGGAACTCAGAAGGCTAAGACCCGCGCTGAAGTATCCGGCGGCGGCAAAAAGCCCTACAGACAGAAAGGAACCGGTCACGCTAGACAGGGTTCAACCAGAGCTCCCCAGTGGACACACGGCGGCGTAGTATTCGCTCCCGTACCCAGAGATTACTCCTTCAAGCTCAACAAGAAAGAAAAGAGAGCAGCATTAAAGTCCGCTCTGACCAGCCGCGTAGCAGCAGACAAGCTGGTAGTTGTTGAAGAACTGAAGCTTGATGCAATCAAGACCAAGAACTTCGCACAGGTTATGAAGAACCTGAACGTAAACAACGGTCTGGTTGTTGTAAATGAAAACGACGAAAACGTTATGATGAGCGCTAAGAACATCCCCACCATCACCATGGCACTGCCTAACACCATCAACGTATATGATGTTATGAAGGCTGGCAAGGTTGTTCTGACCAAGGACGCTGTTAAGACTATCGAGGAGGTATACGCGTAATGGCTGACATCAAATACTATGACGTAATCCTCAAGCCCGTTATCACTGAAAAGAGCATGGCTGGCATGAGCGAAAAGAAATATACCTTCCTGGTAAATCCGGAAGCTAACAAGACCCAGATCAAAGAAGCAGTTGAAAAAATGTTCGAAGGCGCTAAGGTTGCTAAGGTTAACACCTTAAACGCAGACGGCAAGAACAAGAGACGCGGCATGGTTGTTGGCAAGACTGCCAAGATCAAAAAGGCTATCGTAACTCTGACTGCTGACAGCAAAGATATCGAGATCTTCGCTGGTCTGTAATCTGAACCGGCATAAGCCGATTCCATCTATGCGCATGAAAAGCGCGATAATAAATAGTTAAAGGAGAAATCATCATGGGAATTAAAACATATAATCCCTATACACCTTCCAGAAGAAATATGACTGGTTCCGATTTTTCCGAGATCACCAAGAGCACTCCTGAGAAGAGCCTCTGCGTATCTCTGAAGAAGAATTCCGGTCGTAACAACCAGGGTAAAATCACTGTAAGACATCGCGGCGGCGGCGTTCGCACCCAGTACAGAATCGTAGATTTCAAGAGATTTAAAGATGACATCCCTGCAAAGGTTATTGGTATCGAATACGATCCCAACAGAACTGCAAACATCGCTCTGATCTGCTACGCTGACGGTGAAAAGGCATACATCATCGCTCCCGAAGGTCTGCAGGTAGGCTGGACCGTTATGAACGGCCCTAAAGCAGAAGTACTGATCGGTAACTGCTTACCTTTATCTGAAATTCCTGTTGGTACCATGGTACACAACGTAGAATTATATCCCGGCAAGGGCGGCCAGATGGTTCGTTCTGCTGGTAACGGCGCACAGGTTATGGCTAAAGAAGGCAAGTACGCTACTCTGAGACTTCCTTCCGGCGAAATGAGAATGGTTCCGATCGTTTGCCGCGCAACCGTAGGTGTTGTAGGTAACGGCGATCACAACCTGATCAACGTTGGTAAGGCTGGTCGTAAGCGTCACATGGGTATCCGTCCTACCGTTCGCGGTTCCGTAATGAACCCTAACGATCATCCTCACGGTGGTGGTGAAGGTAAGACCGGTATCGGCCGTCCTGGTCCGAGCACTCCTTGGGGCAAACCGGCACTCGGCTTGAAGACACGTAAGGCTAAGAAAGCTTCCAACAAGCTGATTGTAAGAAGAAGAGACGGTAAGGCTATTAAATAATAGGAGGAAATGAACAATGGCAAGATCACTGAAAAAAGGACCGTTCGCTGACGCTAGCTTACTGAAAAAAGTTGATGCGCTGAACGCTTCCGGACAGAAACAGGTTATCAAGACTTGGTCCCGTCGTTCTACAATTTTCCCGTCCTTCGTAGGACACACAATTGCAGTACATGACGGCCGCAAGCATGTTCCGGTATATGTAACTGAAGATATGGTTGGACACAAACTCGGCGAATTCGTAGCTACCAGAACCTACAGAGGTCACGGTAAAGACGAGAAGAAGTCCAAAGTTAGATAATTGAAAGGAGGCTGTTTCCATGGCTAAAGGACATAGAGCCCAAATTAAGAGAGAAAGAAATGCGAATAAGGATACAAGACCTTCTGCAAAATTATCTTACGCAAGAGTGTCTGTAACCAAAGCATGTTTTGTATTGGATGCCATCAGAGGTAAGAACCTTGACGAAGCACTTGCTATCGTTACTTACAATCCCAGATACGCTTCCAGCCTGGTTAAGAAGTTATTAGAATCTGCTGCAGCAAACGCAGAGAACAACAACGGCATGAGCAGAGACAACCTTTACGTTGCAGAATGCTATGCTAACCAGGGTCCTACAATGAAGAGAGTAAGACCCAGAGCACAGGGCAGAGCTTACAGAATCGAAAAGAGAATGAGCCACATCACCGTTGTGCTTGATGAAAGAAAGTAAGTAGGAGGAAAGATAATGGGACAGAAAGTTAATCCTCATGGTTTAAGAGTCGGCGTTATTAAAGAATGGGACTCCAAGTGGTACGCTAATGACGCTGAGTTTTCAGATTATCTGGTAGAAGACTACAATATCAGAAAATTCTTAAAGAAGAAACTGTACGCTGCAGGCGTTTCCAAGATCGAGATCGAAAGAGCATCTGACAGAGTAAAAGTTATCCTTTACACTGCTAAGCCCGGCGTTGTAATCGGTAAGGGCGGCGCAGAAATCGAAGTTACCAAAAAAGAACTGTCCAAGCTGACAGACAAGAAGGTTCTGGTTGACATCAAGGAAATCAAGAGACCTGACAGAGATGCACAGCTGGTAGCTGAGAACATCGCTCAGCAGCTGGAAAACCGTGTATCCTTCAGAAGAGCTATGAAGTCCTGCATCGGCAGAACTATGAAGTCCGGCGCACTGGGCATCAAGACTGCAGTATCCGGTCGTCTTGGCGGCGCAGATATCGCACGTACTGAGTTCTACAGCGAAGGTACTATTCCGCTGCAGACCCTGAGAGCAGACATCGATTACGGTTTCGCTGAAGCAGACACCACCTACGGCAAAGTTGGCGTTAAGGTATGGGTGTACAAGGGCGAAGTTCTTCCCACAAAAGGAAACAAGGAAGGGAGCGATAAATAACTATGTTAATGCCTAAAAGAGTAAAACGTCGTAAACAGTTCCGTGGTTCCATGGCTGGTAAGGCAACCCGCGGCAACGTGATCAATTATGGTGAATACGGTCTTGTAGCTACCGAGCCCTGCTGGATCAGATCCAATCAGATCGAAGCAGCCCGTATCGCACTTACCCGTTACACAAAGCGTGCTGGTCAGGTTTGGATCAAAATCTTCCCCGACAAGCCCGTAACCTCTAAACCCGCTGAAACTCGTATGGGTTCCGGTAAGGGTACTCTTGAATACTGGGTAGCAGTTGTAAAGCCTGGTCGTGTAATGTTCGAAATCGCTGGTGTTCCCGAAGAACAGGCGAAAGAAGCATTACGTCTGGCAATGCATAAGCTTCCTTGCAAATGTAAAATTGTTTCTAAAGCAGACTTGGAAGGCGGTGTAAGCAAATGAAATCTAAGAAGTTTGTAGAAGAATTAAACAACAAGACAGCTGCTGAACTGGCACAGGAATTAGTAGCTGCTAAGAAGGAACTTTTCAACCTGAGATTCCAGAATGCAACAAACCAGCTTGACAATACTGCCAGAATCAAGGAAGTTAGAAAGAACATTGCCAGAATTCAGACAGTTATGACTCAGAAAGCCAAAGTTGCAGAATAATTTTGGTCATCCAGAAAGGAGCACACTAACGTGGAACGTAATTTAAGAAAGACACGTACTGGTAAAGTCGTTAGCAATAAAATGGATAAAACTATCGTTGTTGCAATTGAAGACCATGTAAAGCATCCTCTTTACAAGAAGATCGTAAAAGAGACTTACAAGCTCAAAGCTCATGACGAGAACAACGAATGCAACATCGGCGATACCGTAAAGGTTATGGAAACAAGACCCCTGTCCAAGGACAAGAGATGGAGACTTGTTGAAATTATCGAAAGAGCTAAATAATTAACGGCAATTTGAAAGGAGAATTATTATGATTCAACAGGAAACAAGACTGAAAGTTGCCGATAACACAGGTGCAAAAGAAATCCTTTGCATCAGAGTTATGGGTGGCTCTACCAGAAGATATGCAAATATCGGTGATATCATCATTGCCAGCGTTAAAGATGCAACACCCGGCGGCGTTGTAAAGAAAGGCGATGTTGTTAAGGCTGTTGTCGTTCGTTCCGTAAAGGGCGTACGTCGTAAAGACGGTTCTTATATCAAATTCGATGAAAATGCTGCTGTTATCATCAAAGATGACAAGTCCCCCAGAGGAACCCGTATCTTTGGACCAGTAGCACGTGAGCTTCGTGACAAGCAGTTTATGAAAATTGCTTCTCTGGCTCCCGAAGTATTATAAGGAGGTGCCTTTATGTCTACTATGAAAATTAAGAAAGGCGACACCGTTAAGGTAATCGCTGGCAAAGATAAAGACAAAGAAGGAAAAGTTATCGCCGTTGACAAAAAGGACGGCAAGGTTACCGTTGAAGGCGTTAACGTAGTAACCAAGCACACCAAACCTTCTGCAGCAAACCAGAATGGCGGAATCATCCAGAAAGAAGCTCCCATTGATGCTTCCAACGTAATGTACGTTCACAATGGCAAGGCAACCCGCGTTGGCTTCAAGGAAGAGAACGGCAAAAAAGTTCGTTTCGCTAAATCTACCGGCGAAGTGATTGATTGATTCCAAGGAAGGAGGCTAATAACGTGAGCAGACTTAAAGATTTATATACAAATGAGATCGTTGACGCAATGATCAAAAAGTTTGGTTACAAGAACATTATGGAAGTTCCGAAGCTGGATAAGATCGTCATCAACATGGGTGTTGGCGAAGCAAAAGAAAATGCAAAAGCTCTGGATGCTGCTGTAAAAGATCTTGAAACCATTACCGGACAGAAAGCTGTACTGACCAAAGCAAAGAACTCCATCGCTAACTTCAAAATTCGTGAAGGTATGGCAATTGGCTGTAAGACAACTCTTCGTGGCGACAAGATGTATGACTTCATGGATCGTCTGGTTAACCTGGCACTTCCCCGCGTACGTGACTTCCGTGGTGTAAGCGCAAACTCTTTCGATGGCAGAGGTAACTACGCTCTGGGTATCAAAGAGCAGCTGATCTTCCCCGAAATCGAATACGATAAGGTTGAGAAGGTTAGAGGTATGGACGTAATCGTTGTTACTACTGCAAAGACTGACGAAGAGGCACGCGAATTACTGAGATTATTCGGTATGCCTTACGAAAAGTAAGAAGGAGGTAAATTGATTCATGGCTAAAACAGCAATGAAGATTAAACAGCAGCGTGAAGCAAAGTTCTCTATCAGAGAATATACTCGTTGCAAGATTTGTGGTCGCCCCCACTCTGTTTTAAGAAAATACGGAATCTGCAGAATTTGCTTCCGTGAACTTGCATACAAGGGCCAGATTCCTGGCGTGAAGAAAGCTAGCTGGTAAGAAGGAGGTAAATCACAATGACTATGAGCGATCCTATTGCAGATATGCTTACAAGAATCCGTAATGCGAACACTGCAAAACATGATACTGTAGATGTACCTGCATCCAAGATGAAACTGGCTATCGCAGAGATTCTTCTGGAAGAAGGCTACATTAAGAAATATGACGTAATCGATGAAGGTTCTTTCAAGACCATCCACATCACCTTAAAGTATGGCGAAGACAAGAATCAGAAGATCATCTCCGGCATCAAGAGAATTTCCAAGCCCGGTCTGCGTGTATACGCTGGTAAGGATGAACTTCCCAGAGTTCTTGGCGGTCTCGGTATCGCAATCATCTCCACCAACTGTGGTGTAATCACCGATAAGAAGGCAAGAGAGCTGCAGGTAGGCGGCGAAGTTCTCGCATTTATTTGGTAAGAAAAGAAAAAGAATTTCTAAGGCGTCTGAAAGACGCCGCCTAAGAAATTCTAAGTTTTCTTTGGAAGAACGCTCAGCGTTCTTCCGGGCTCCCAGCTCGCTGGAGACCGGTTAAGATAGATATAACAACAAACAAACCAATTTTTTTCCAATTATTAGGAGGTACGGGCATGTCACGTATAGGAAGAATGCCAATCGCGATCCCTGCAGGCGTAACTGTAGAAATTGCAGAAAATAACAAAGTGACTGTAAAAGGTCCCAAAGGAACACTGGAAAGAGTGCTTCCTTCTGAGATGACAATCAAGTTAGAAGATGGTCAAATCGTTGTTACTAGACCTAACGATTTAAAGAAGATGAAATCCCTGCATGGTCTGACCAGAACCCTGATCAACAACATGGTTGTTGGTGTTACCGAAGGCTACCAGAAGAAGCTGGAAGTAAACGGTGTTGGTTACAGAGCAGCTAAGGCAGGTAAGAAGCTTACATTATCCTTAGGTTACTCTCACCCCGTTGAGATGGAAGATCCTGAAGGCGTTGAAACCGTTCTTGAAGGTCAGAACATCATTATCGTAAAGGGTATTGATAAAGAAAAAGTTGGACAGTTTGCGGCTGAGATCAGAGATAAGAGAAGACCTGAACCTTACAAGGGCAAAGGTATTAAGTACTCTGATGAAGTTATCAGACGTAAAGTTGGTAAGACTGGTAAGAAGTAATAGGTAAGGAGAGTGTAAAAATGGTTAGTAAGAAATCAAGACAGATTATTCGTGAAAAAAAGCACAGAAGAATGCGTAACCGTTTTGCCGGCACTGCAGAAAGACCGCGTCTGGCCGTATTCAGAAGTAATAATCATATGTATGCTCAAATTATCGACGATACTGTTGGTAACACCCTTGTTGCAGCATCCACCGTTGAAAAAGACGTTAAGGCTGAACTGGAAAAGACCAACGATGTTGAAGCAGCAGCATATCTTGGCACTGTAATCGCAAAACGCGCACTGGAAAAGGGTATCACCGAGGTTGTATTTGACCGCGGCGGCTACATCTACCAGGGCAAAGTTGCAGCTTTAGCTGAGGCAGCAAGAGAAGCTGGCCTGACATTCTAAGAAGGGAGAACACATCAGATGAGAAGAACAATCATTGATACAACCAATCTGGAATTAACAGAGAAAGTTGTTTCCATCAAACGTGTTACCAAGGTTGTTAAAGGCGGCCGCAACATGCGTTTCACTGCTTTAGTTGTAGTTGGCGACAGCAACGGACACGTAGGCGTAGGCCTTGGCAAGTCCACTGAAATTCCGGAAGCTATCCGTAAAGGTAAAGAAGATGCTACCAAGCATCTGGTAACTGTTGCTCGTGATGAGAACAACTCCATCACTCATGATTTCCTTGGCAAATATGGTTCCGCAACCGTTCTGCTGAAGAAAGCTCCTGAAGGTACCGGTATCATCGCTGGTGGTCCTGCTCGTATCGTTTGTGAACTTGCAGGTATCAAGAATATCCGTACCAAGGCTCTTGGTTCCAACAACAAACAGAACGTTGTACTGGCAACTATCGAAGGATTAAGCCAGATCAAGACTCCTGAAGAAGTAGCAGCAAAGCGTGGTAAATCTGTAGAAGAGATCATGGCTTAAGGAGGAAACGAACATGGCAGACAAGAATTTAAAGATTACTTTGGTAAAATCTCCCATCGGTGCAGTGCCCAAGCACAGAGCAACCGTTGAGGCTATGGGTCTTACCAAAATGCATAAGACTGTTATTATGCCTGACAACGCATCTACCAGAGGTATGATCCAGAAGGTTGGATACATGCTGAAAGTAGAAGAAGCTTAAGGAGGTTTGGCAAATGGAATTATCTAATTTACAGCCCGCAGCTGGTTCCAAACACAGCGATAACTTTAGAAGAGGCCGTGGACACGGTTCAGGCAATGGCAAGACAGCTGGTAAAGGTCACAAAGGTCAGAAAGCTCGTTCCGGAGCACCCAGACCCGGCTTTGAAGGTGGTCAGATGCCTTTGTACAGACGTATTCCTAAGAGAGGTTTCAAAAACAGAAACTCCAAGGATATCGTAGCAATCAATCTGGAAGCACTGGAAGTATTTGAGAACGGTACTACCGTAACCGTTGAAACACTGATCGAAGCTGGTATCGTAAAGAACCCCAGAGATGGTGTTAAGATTCTTGGAAATGGTGAATTTACCAAGAAACTCGATGTTAAGGCAAATGCATTCAGCGCAGCAGCAAAAGAAAAGATCGAGGAGCTTGGTGGAACAGCAGAGGTGATCTAATGCTTACTACCTTAAAGAATTGCTTTAAGATCAAAGAAGTCAGAAGTAAGATCTTATTTACCTTTTTGATGCTTGTAATCATCCGGTTGGGCAGTCAGCTGCCCGTACCGGGTGTTGACAGAACCTTCTTTTCACAGTGGTTCGCAGCACAGATGGGTGACACATTCAGTTTCTTTAATGCATTCACCGGTGGTTCCTTTGAGAACATGTCCGTATTTGCATTAAGCATCAGTCCTTACATCACATCTTCCATTATCATGCAGCTTTTGACGATTGCAATTCCGAAGCTGGAAGAAATGCAGAAGGAAGGCGAAGAAGGCCGCAAAAAGATTGCATCTTTTACAAGATACGTCACAGTGGCTCTCGCAGTTATCCAGTCTGCAGGTATGGCAATCGGTTTTGGACGTCAGGGCCTGTTGGAAAATTACAATGCACTTAATGTTATCACTGTAATTGCAGCGATGACAGCAGGTTGTGCATTCCTGATGTGGATTGGTGAACGTATCACTGAAAACGGTGTTGGAAATGGTATTTCCATCGTATTGGTAATCAACATTATTTCCAGCATTCCCAATGATATTTCCGGTCTTTATAACCAGTTTATCAAAGGAAAACCGATTGCAGTCGGTGCGTTGTCAGCAGTTATTATCCTTGCGATCATTGTTGGCATGGTTATTCTGGTAATCCTGTTAAACGGAGCAGTCAGAAGAGTTCCTGTCCAGTATGCTAAAAAAATGCAGGGACGTAAGATGGTTGGCGGTCAGACGACCTACATTCCGATCAAGGTAAATACCGCGGGTGTTATTCCGATCATTTTCGCTTCCTCCATTCTGCAGATTCCGATCATTATCAGCTCTCTTGTAGGCTATAACGGAACCGGATTCTGGGGACATATGCTGAAAGTAATCAACTCCTCTTACTGGTGCAGACCCAGTGAGCCGGTTTATACGATCGGTCTTGTGTTCTATATCGCAATGGTAATTTTCTTTGCATATTTCTATACTTCCATTACCTTTAATCCGATGGAAGTTGCAAATAACTTAAAGAAGCAGGGCGGCTTCATTCCCGGTATCAGACCTGGTAAGCCTACCAGCGACTATCTTTCCAAAGTTTTAAATTACCTTGTATTTATCGGTGCATGTGCACTTACTATCGTATGTACACTTCCGTTCTTCTTCAACGGTGTGTTCGGTGCGAGCGTATCCTTCGGCGGAACAAGTCTTATCATTATCGTAAGCGTTCTGATCGAAACGATCAAAGCAGTTGAATCTCAGATGATGGTTCGTAATTACAAGGGATTCTTAAACGACTAATAAACTGAATGAAGTTTAACTTGGGTGGGACAGGACGGTAACGTACTGTCCCACTTTGGTATAAGGAGAAAAAATATGAAGATCATTATGTTAGGTGCTCCCGGTGCCGGTAAAGGAACTCAGGCGAAAATGATCGCTTCCAAATATGAAGTTCCTCATATTTCCACCGGTGATATTTTCCGTGCAAACATTAAAAACGGTACCGAACTTGGCATGGAAGCAAAAAAATACATGGATCAGGGTCTTTTGGTTCCCGATGAACTGACTGTACGTATTCTGCTTGACAGAGTAGCACAGGCTGACTGTGAAAACGGTTATGTTCTGGATGGTTTCCCCAGAACCATTCCCCAGGCAAAAGTTCTGGATGACGCATTAAACAATCTTGGTGACAAGATCGACTATGCGATCAATGTGGATGTGCCCGATGAAAATATTATCAGAAGAATGTCCGGCAGACGTGCATGCTTAAGCTGCGGCGCTACATACCATATTGAGCATATTCCTCCCAAGACTGAAGGAATCTGTGATACCTGCGGCTCTGCACTGGTACTTCGTGATGATGACAAGGCAGAAACCGTAAAGAACCGTCTGGATGTATATCACAAACAGACACAGCCTCTAATTGATTTTTATACCGAAAAAGGCGTCCTGAAATCTGTAGACGGAACCGTTCCCATGGAAGAGGTTTTCGCTGCGATTACTGCGATCCTTGGTTAATCCGGAGGAATCAAAATGGCCGTATCAATCAAATCTGCCAGAGAAATTGCAATGATGCGAGAAGCCGGAAGAATTCTTGCAAAAGTGCATGATGAACTTGGAAAGGTAATTTGCCCGGGGATCACAACCTATGAGATTGATCAGCTGGGTGAAAAACTGATCCGTGAAAACGGATGCATTCCCAACTTTCTGCATTATAACGGATATCCTGCTTCTGTATGTATATCTGTCAATCAGGAAGTGGTACATGGAATTCCCAACAAAAGCCGTGTGTTAAAGGAAGGCGATATCGTCAGTCTGGATGCCGGTCTTATTTATAAGGGCTATCATTCAGATGCTGCCAGAACACATGCGGTGGGAACGATCAGTGCCGAAGCCCAGAAACTGATAGATGTAACAAGGCAGAGTTTTTTTGAAGGCATAAAACTTGCAAAGGAAGGCAATCATTTACATGATATTTCCAATGCGATCGATGCATATGTAAGCCAGTTTGGATACGGAATCGTAAAAGATCTGGTTGGACATGGAATCGGAACACAGCTGCACGAAGATCCACAGATACCAAACTTCGCTCAGAAAAGAAGAGGTGTCAGACTGCAGGCAGGCATGACCCTGGCGATCGAACCCATGATCAATGCCGGCGGCTGGGAAGTGAACTTCTTACAGGACGGCTGGACCGTTGTTACAAGAGACGGTTCACTGTCGGCGCATTATGAAAACACGATTCTGGTAACCGATGGGGAACCGGAAATACTCACATTACTGTGAAAACGTATGGAGGAAGCAGATGGTTGGATGGCTGGCCGTCTCCCGTGCGGGACATGATAAAGATACTTTTTACCTTATTATAAAGGAAGAAAGTAACAGCGTATATCTGGCTGACGGCGTATACAAAACATGCGCTGCACCAAAGAAGAAAAATAAAAAACATATCCAGACGATTCATAAGGGACTTACGCAGGAAGAACTGCAGAAAGTTTTAGAGAATCCTGCAGATGCAGACACTGTGATCAAACGGTGTATCAAAATGAATTGTAAACCAGTATGACGAAGGAGGTCATGTATGTCTAAAGCAGATGTTATCGAAATCGAAGGAACAGTTGTTGAAAAACTTCCCAATACCATGTTTCAGGTAGAACTTGAAAATGGTCACAAGGTTCTTGCACATATCAGCGGAAAGTTAAGACAGAACTTTATCCGTATTCTTCCCGGTGACAAAGTTACCCTTGAACTTTCTCCCTATGATCTGTCCAAGGGCCGCATTATCTGGAGAGACAAGTAAGCAATTTTAGCTGAGCTGCTTCATATTTGAGACATCAGATGTGAAGCAGCCGTATCTTTCAGATATGTTTATAAAAAAATACAGGAAAACAGTTGCAATATCATAAAGTGTATGATATCATCATTAATGGTCTTTTTGGAAGGAGGTATGGTTTAGATGAAAGTAAGAGCATCCGTAAAACCGATTTGCGAAAAGTGCAAAGTCATCAAGAGAAAAGGGTCCATCAGAATCATCTGTGAAAACCCCAAACACAAACAGAGACAGGGCTAATCCAAATTATTGATGGAATGAGCTCCGGTCATCTGGAAGGAAGACTGGATAGCGGATTTTACTAAGGTTCGCTTATGAATAATTGAACGTAGTATTTTGAATTCAGCGCAGGAAACGAGTCAAAGAGACCCTCGCTTGACAATATGGCCCCCTTATGGGCGCTACGGGAGATTACTTTTTGATACCGAAAAGAGGCATTCATATTGAATGTCGGGTGGCAGTCGTGTGACGAAGCATATATGTGTAAAGCACATGTCGTCCGCACAGGAAACTGTGAGAGAGTATCGGAAAGACCGGTTATGCCGGTTGGGTACAGGGTACCCCAGTCAATTAGTAACTATTTTTTGCAGACACAGGCACAACTATGCCCTGTGTTCATTGTGCGTAAAAAGCCAAGATGCACAAATGGAAATGGAGGAAATGTAAATGGCTCGTATTTCAGGTATTGATTTACCCAGAGAAAAACGCGTGGAGATCGCCCTTACCTATATTTATGGTATCGGCAGAACCAGCTCCAACAAAATTCTTGCACAGGCTAATGTAAATCCTGACACCCGTGTAAGAGACTTAACTGATGATGAAGTTAAGGCAATCAACGAAGTAATCGATGAAACCATGATCGTTGAAGGTGATCTGAGAAGAGAAATCGCTCTGAACATCAAGAGACTTCAGGAAATCGGTTGCTACAGAGGTATCCGTCATCGTAAAGGCCTTCCTGTTCGTGGTCAGAAGACTAAGACCAACGCTAGAACAAGAAAAGGTCCCAGAAGAACCGTAGCAAACAAGAAGAAATAATTTAAACAAGGGAAAGTAGGTTAGTTTATAATGGCAAACAAAAAAGTTACCAAAAAAGTGACAAAAAAACGTGTCAAGAAAAACGTTGAACACGGACAGGCACACATTCAGTCTTCTTTCAATAACACCATCGTTACTCTGACTGATGCTGAAGGTAATGCTTTAAGCTGGGCTTCCGCCGGCGGTCTGGGATTTAAAGGTTCAAGGAAATCTACTCCGTATGCAGCACAGATGGCAGCTGAAACCGCTACCAAGGCAGCTCTGATCCACGGTCTGAAAACTGTTGATGTTTTCGTAAAAGGCCCCGGTTCAGGCCGTGAAGCAGCAATCCGCGCACTCTCTGCATGTGGTCTGGATGTAGTAAGCATCAAGGATGTTACTCCTGTACCTCATAACGGTTGCCGCCCGCCCAAGCGTCGCCGCGTTTAATCGCGTCTTTGCCGGTTTTATCCGGTATGCTGCATATTCCCATTGGAATTATGCATAAATTCATTGAAACAAAAAGCCAGCGCTCTTTCAAAGAGCGCCGGTTTATTGAAAACGTTGGATGAAGACATAAGTTTTTATGCTGTAAACAATATTTTGGAGGAAAATTACAATGGCAGTAAATAGAGTTCCCGTGTTAAAAAGATGTAGAGCACTTGGCCTTGAGCCCAGCGTATTAGGTTACGACAAGAAGTCTAACAGAGCTGTTAAGGCTGGCAAGAAGATGAGCGAGTATGGTCTTCAGTTAAGAGAAAAGCAGAAAGCAAAATTCATCTATGGTGTTCTTGAAAAGCCTTTCCGTAACTACTATGAAAAGGCTGACAGACAGAAAGGCATGACTGGTGAAAACCTGATGACCATGCTTGAGTCCAGACTGGACAACGTAGTATTCCGTATGGGCTTTGCAAGAACCAGAAGAGAAGCTAGACAGATCGTTGGTCACAAGCACATCCTGGTAAATGGCAAGTGCGTAAACATTCCTTCTTACCTGATCAAAGCAGGCGATGTTATCGAAGTGAAGGAAAACGCTAAGTCCATGCAGAGATACAAAGATATCCTCGAAGTAACTGCAGGCAGACTGTATCCCGAATGGATGGATGTAGACAAAGAAGCTTTCAAAGGTACCGTTAAGCAGCTTCCTACCAGAGAAATGATCGACGTTCCTGTTAACGAAATGCTTATCGTCGAATTGTATTCCAAATAATGCAGTTTGTGCAGTATTTGATACATCCAATTTTGTTCGTAAAGGAGGGTATTTGCAGTGTTTGATTTTGAAAGACCCAATATTGAGGTTGCTGAAATCTCTGAAGACAAGAAGTATGGCAAATTCGTGGTCGAGCCTCTGGAAAGAGGTTACGGTATTACCCTTGGTAATTCTCTGAGAAGAATCATGCTGTCCTCTCTGCCGGGTGCTGCAGTAAGCCAGGTGAAAATCGAAGGCGTTCTGCACGAGTTCAGCTCCATTCCCGGTGTGAAAGAAGATGTGACTGAGATTATCATGAACATCAAGAGCCTTGCTATTAAAAACACCAGCGAGACGAATGAACCTAAGACAGCATATATCGAATTCGAAGGCGAAGGCGTTGTTCATGCTTCCGATATTCAGGTTGACCAGGATATTGAGATCCTGAATCCGGATCTTGTAATCGCTACTTTAAGCGGCGGCAAGGAAAGCAAGCTTTACATGGAACTGACCATCACCAAAGGTCGCGGCTATGTAAGCGCGGATAAGAACAAGAGCGAAGATCTGCCCATCGGCGTGATCGCAGTTGACTCCATCTACACTCCTGTAGAAAGAGTAAATATGACTGTACAGAACACCCGTGTTGGTCAGGTTACCGATTACGACAAGCTTACCCTTGACGTATATACCAATGGTACTCTTGAACCGGATGAAGCAGTAAGCTTAGCTGCAAAGGTACTCAGCGAACATTTAAGTCTTTTCATTGACCTTTCTGAAAATGCCAAGACTGCAGAAGTTATGGTAGAAAAAGAAGACGATGAAAAAGAAAAAGTATTGGAAATGAGCATTGATGAGCTTGAGCTCTCCGTGCGTTCCTATAACTGCTTAAAGCGTGCTGGTATTAATACAGTTGAAGAACTGATCAACAAGACACCTGAAGACATGATGAAGGTTCGTAATCTGGGCCGTAAGTCACTCGAAGAGGTTCAGGCAAAGATCAGCGAGCTGGGATTCCATTTCAGACCCAGCGAAGAATAAAGTGAAGCCGTAAGGCTGAGCGCTACTTCTGATTCGCAAAGCGAATTAGAAGTTTCCCGTACGAAGCCGTAAGGCTGAGCGAAGGCAGTCCTGATAAGACCACCGGCGCAGGATTGTTAATAACATGATTGGCAGCTGCTGGCTGTTATGCAGTCAGCAGCATAATAAAAAGCATTCGGTAAGTAAGTCCAAAGCGCGTGGCCGGATGTACCAGGATTGAAAGGAAAATAAAACAATGGCAATGTACAGAAAATTAGGCAGAACTTCTGACCAGAGAAAAGCACTTTTAAGAAGCCAGGTAACCAGCCTGTTATATCATGGCAAGATCGTTACCACCGAAGCAAAGGCAAAAGAAATCCGCAAGATCGCTGAAGGCATCATCGCTATGGGCATCAAGGAAAAGGATAACTTTGAAGTTGTTAAGGTAACTGCTAAAGTTGCTCGCAAAGACAAAGACGGCAAGAGAGTGAAAGAAGTTGTTGACGGCAAGAAAGTTACCGTTTACGACGAAGTTGAAAAGGAAATCAAGAAAGATATGCCTTCCAGACTTCACGCTAGACGTCAGATGCTGAAGGTATTCTACCCTGTAGTAGAAGTACCCGCTGAAAACGCTGGTAAGAAGAGAAACACCAAAGTAGTTGATATGCCTGCTAAGGTATTCGACGAAATCGCTCCTAAGTATGCAGACCGTAAGGGTGGTTACACCAGAATCATCAAGCTGGGTCAGCGTAAGGGCGATGCAGCTATGGAAGTTGTAATCGAACTGATCTAATCAATTGCATGATAAGGCACAGCCTATGGCTGTGCCTTTTTTGCACCTCTTTTTTATAGACTTAAACACTTGTGTTTCCCTGTGAGTGCTGTTACAATAGTAACGTCGATTAGTCTGCACTTTTTAACAGGAGTGAATGTAAGAAACAGAAATGAACATTATTGAGACATTAAAATTAAGCTATGATTATATAAGACGTGATGACGAAGGCAATATTGAAGGAACAACGCGTGCCGTAGATCAGGTGGATCTGCAGGTCAAACCCGGAGAATTTATTGCGATTCTCGGGCATAACGGTTCCGGAAAATCCACACTTGCCAAGCATATCAATGCTCTCCTGATTCCATCAGAGGGAACAGTTTTGATAGATGGAATGGATACTGCAGACGAAAAAAAGGTCTGGGACATCAGACAGCGTGCAGGTATGGTTTTTCAGAATCCTGATAATCAGATCATCGGTCAGGTAGTGGAAGAGGATGTGGGTTTTGGACCGGAAAACATGGGGATTCCTACAAAAGAGATCTGGGAGCGTGTGGAAGAAAGTCTGCGTGCTGTCGGCATGTATGCCTATCGCAAGCACTCCCCGAATAAGCTTTCCGGCGGACAAAAACAGAGAGTTTCCATCGCCGGTGTTCTGGCAATGCATCCGAAATGTATTATACTGGATGAACCGACAGCAATGCTGGATCCTTCCGGGCGAAAAGAAGTCATCAGAGCGGCAAGAGCGCTTAATGATGTGGAAGAAGTTACCGTTCTTCTGATCACACATTATATGGAAGAAGTCATTTATGCAGATAAGGTTATTGTTATGGATGAAGGAAAAATAGTTCTGCAGGGAACCCCGAAGGAAGTTTTTTCTCATGTGGAACTTCTGCATGACCTTCGTTTGGATGTTCCGCAGGTGACTTTGCTTGCTCATGAATTAAAGAAAAAAGGACTTGCATTATCTGATGGGATTCTGACAGTTGAGGAATTGACTGCCGAATTGAAACAGCTTTCAGAAAAGGAATCATTATGTCATTAAAGTTAGAGCATGTTAGTTATATCTATGGAGCAGACACCCAGCTGCCGGTGCGCGCGCTGGATGATATCTGTCTGGAAATTCCGGACGGCCAGTTTATCGGTCTGATCGGGCATACCGGCTCCGGCAAATCAACATTGGTACAGCATTTAAACGGTCTGATCGAGCCGACCGAAGGCATTATTAGCTATAATGGAAGAAATGTCTGGGAAAAGGATTACCCCAAAAAGCAGCTTCGCAGTGATGTGGGACTGGTATTTCAGTATCCCGAGCATCAGCTTTTTGAGGTGGATGTTTTTTCTGATGTATGTTTTGGACCCAAAAATCTGGGACTTGATAAAGCTGAGATAGAGAGCCGTGCCCACCGTGCACTGGAGCTGGTCGGTTTTCCGAAAGAATTTTACAAAAGATCCCCTTTTGAGCTTTCCGGCGGTCAAAAAAGAAGAGTAGCCATTGCCGGTGTTCTGGCGATGCAGCCTAAAATCCTTGTGCTGGATGAGCCCACAGCCGGACTTGATCCCAAGGGACGCGACGAGATCCTGGGTCAGATTGCACATCTGAAAAAAGAAACCGGAATCAGTGTCGTGCTGGTTTCTCACAGCATGGAGGATGTTGCAAATTATGTGGAGCGCATCATCGTGATGAGTAAGGGAAAAGTGATGTTTGATGATACTCCCAGAGAAGTGTTTGGGCATGTAGAAGAACTGGAAGCAATCGGCCTTGCTGCGCCGCAGGTCACTTACATCCTGCACAGACTGCAGAAGGAAGGATTTGCAGTGGACACACAGGCAACTACCATTGAAGAGGCGCGTGACACAATCTTAAAAGCAATGAGGAAACAGAACGGATGTTAAGAGAAATCACACTTGGACAATATTATCAGACGGACTCGGTTCTTCATCGGATGGACTGCAGAGTAAAGCTTGTGGCGACGCTGATCTTTATCATTTCACTGTTTGTGGTAAATGATGTTACGGGATATCTGATCGTAGCTGTTTTTCTTGGCATTTGCATCAGGCTTTCAAAGGTTCCGTTTAAATTTATGGTAAAAGGTCTGCGGGCTATTTTGTTTTTGATGCTTTTTGCCGGAGTTTTTAATCTGTTTTTGACACCGGGTGAAGTCATCTGGTCATTCTGGATCTTAAAGATTACAAAGGAAGGTTTTTTTCTGGCGATCAAGATGGCAGTTCGTTTAAGTTTTCTGATCGTAGGTTCTTCGATCATGACCCTGACAACCACACCCAATCATCTGACGGACGGTCTGGAGAGTCTTTTAAACCCGTTAAAAAAGATCAAAGTACCGGTGCATGAAGTGGCAATGATGATGTCCATTGCACTCAGATTTATTCCGATCCTGATGGAAGAAACGGACAAAATCATGAAAGCGCAGATTGCACGCGGTGCGGATTTTGAAAGCGGCAATCTGATCCAGAAAGCAAAAGCGATGGTTCCCCTTTTGGTGCCGCTGTTTATTGCAGCTTTCCGTCGCGCCAATGATCTGGCGATGGCGATGGAAGCACGCTGCTATCATGGCGGAGAAGGCAGAACAAAAATGAAGCCCCTTATTTATCAGAAGACAGATTTTATCGCATACGGTGTACTTGCAGTGTATATGGCGATCATCATCTGTGAGAGGATTCTTTAAACATGATGGAAGAAAAAGAGTTGACAGATAAAGATAAGGCAAAAGAAAAGACGGGTCCTGTTCGCAGGATCCGTCTTAAGGTTGCGTATGACGGCACCAATTATCATGGCTGGCAGATTCAGCCAAACGGTGTTACCATTGAAAGCGAATTGAACAGGGCACTTACTGCGCTGTGCGGCAAAAATATAGAAGTGATCGGTGCCAGCAGAACGGATTCCGGCGTTCATGCACGCTGCAATTATGCGGTGTTTGATACGGACATGCGTATGCCGGCATCCAAATTTCCCTATGCTCTAAACCAGCGCCTGCCGCAGGATATCCGGGTCAGGGAAGCAGTGGAGGTGGAAGCTGACTGGCATCCCCGCAGATGCAGCAGTATCAAAACCTATGAATACCGGATTTTTAATGAAGAATTTGCAGATCCCTTGAACAGACTGTATGCGTATTTCACCTACCGGAAGCTGGATGTGGATAAAATGCAGGAAGCAGCGCAGTATCTGGTGGGCGAGCATGATTTTAAAAGCTTCTGCAGCATTCATACCCAGGCTGAAACGACAGTCCGCACAATTACCGGCATTTGTGTGGAAAAAAACGGCAGTATCATAACGATACGGGTATCCGGCACCGGATTTTTATACAATATGGTGCGGATCATCGCCGGAACGCTGATGGAGATCGGCAGCGGAAAATACCCGCCGGAGAGAGTAAAAATGATGCTGGAGGCAACGGACAGAGGCTGTGCCGGCCCCACTGCGCCGCCGGAAGGACTGACGCTTGCAGATTACGTATTTCTGGAAAAAATACAAAATTTCAGCTAAAAAACAATTGACACACGCGGATGGGTATAATATAATCAATAACTGTGACAACGTTTAAAAGTGTTCAGCCTGCCCCGGAGGAACCTTTGTAATATCAGTAAAAACGGGACTTCCCAACCGGTTTTTACACAGTCAATGACCTATAATTCGTATGGAGGTACACTATGAAAACATTTATGGCAAACCCTGCTAAAGTTGATAGAAAATGGTACGTAGTAGATGCTGAAGGCCAGGCTCTGGGCCGCCTGGCATCCGAAGTTGCCAAAGTTTTAAGAGGTAAGAACAAGCCGATCTACACCCCTCACGAAGATTGCGGCGATTATGTAATCGTTATCAACGCTGAGAAGATCGCTGTAACCGGTAAGAAGCTGGATCAGAAGATTTACTATCATCACTCCGACTACGTTGGTGGTATGAAAGAAGCTACTCTGAGAGAAAAACTGGACAAGAAGCCTGAGCAGGTTATCGAGCTTGCTGTTAAGGGCATGCTTCCCAAGGGACCTTTAGGAAGACAGATGTACACCAAACTTCATGTATACGCTGGTGCAGATCACAAGCACGAAGCTCAGAAGCCTGAAGTTCTGACATTTTAATCTAAAGGAATCAACAAGGAGGATATAAAAAATGGCTAACGCAGCAAAATATTATGGCACTGGTAGAAGAAAAAGCTCCGTTGCAAGAGTATATTTAGTACCCGGCACCGGTAACATCGTTATCAATAAGAGAAGCCTTGACGAGTATTTCGGTCTGGAAACTCTGAAGGTTATCGTTCGTCAGCCCCTCGTTGCTACCGAAACCGCTGACAAGTTCGACGTTTTAGTTAACGTTAAGGGCGGCGGCTACACCGGTCAGGCTGGTGCAATCCGTCACGGCATTTCCAGAGCACTGCTTGAAGCAGATGGCGATTTCAGACCCGTTCTGAAGAAAGCTGGCTTCCTGACTCGTGACCCTCGTATGAAAGAAAGAAAGAAATACGGTCTCAAAGCAGCTCGTCGTGCTCCTCAGTTCTCCAAGAGATAATCTTCGCGAAAGCAGAGAACAGTGCAGCAAATGCAACAATATGGTCTTTGGAAAGTATACTTTCCAAAGACCTTTTTTGTTGCATTTGTTATAGGGCGAACGCCCGCGACCCGGAAGAAGCGAAGCGGATTCCGGGCTGCACTGTGAACGTGAAGTATGAATAAGCGGATATTTACCTCAGAAACCTTATGTTTCTGGGGTTTTTCTTTTCTCAGAAACGTTGTGGGATGTGATAAAATGGTGTGAAAACAGATTTGTTTGGAAACGATTCGGTGGCTCATAACACCAGATACATTTCAGCAAAAAAATAGATAAAGAAAAAAAGCGTGAAAATATTGAATTTAGCAATCAAAATCCAAAACAGGTATATCATCAGTTTTTTGATTAGGCCTTACTTTCAGGAACGGAATCCCAGTTTATTTGTGTTTTCTATTGGAAAGATGGGAGAATGTGTATCCATGGAACATTCATAAATAAGTTATATTTTTATACGAGAGGGTGAAAGACAGCAAAGTTTATTTGTGATATCATGATAGATATAATTATTTTGATAAACAGCTGGAAAAATTGAGATTTAGCGGAGGAAATATTATGATATATTGCATTGTAATGGGAATATGTGCCATGTTTATGTTTGGAATTGGCTTGGTCCAGATTAAAAGCAAAAAGCCTGTAGCTTTTTATTCAGGAGAAAAACCACCGATGGAGGAAAATGTTAAAGATATTGAAAAATGGAATAGAAAACACGGAATCATGTGGATTTTATATGGAATAGCTATAGTTTTTGGGATTGTAGGTGGAGTAATTGTAGGGGATTCGCCGCTTCTTGTTGTTATTTATTGTGGAAGTCTTCTTCTGCCTATTGTAATTATGGTGTTATATCATAAGAAATTGGTCAAAGATTTTATTATTGAATAGAGAAGCATCTTCAGTTTGTAATATGTCGAACAGTTAGAAAAAAGTTAGGTTTGCGGGGGAAAATATGGATTTGAGAGAGGATCAAAAGGTTGTATATAAAAATAAATTGGATAAAGGATTTAATGTGACAGATGTAAATAAAGAGTTTTGCTCATTGTATGGAGAAGTCGCGGAGGCGTATTTCAGAACGGTAGATTTCAATTTACAGGTAAAAAAATGAATGTAAAACTAATCAAACTGACAAAAGAATACTTCCCTCAGCTTTCAGAAATGATTGATGAATGGAAATTGGATCAGGAAAAAAATCATACCAATGGTTCCCCTTGGTCTATCTTTAAAAACGATTATCTGTTTCGCTGCGGCGGACATATCGGAGATGGCATCAGACCGTCTGAAAGAGGAAAAGGATATGCCACCGAGATGATCCGCTTATCTTTACCGGAGTGTAAAAAGGCAGGAATCGACAGAGTGCTGATGGTATGTGATAAAACCAATATTGCATCTGCCAAAACAATCATAAAAAACGGGGGAATATTGGAAAACGAAGTGTTGGACGCTGACGGAACAATAAATCAAAGGTACTGGATCGATTTAAGATAACTGGTTTGGAGAGAGAGGAAAATTCCCAAACTGACAGGAGGCATCTGGTGGAAAGATATCCTATTACAAAAAAAGATAAAGAACTAATAGAAATTGGTCTGCAAGTTTTGGCGGATAATTTTGATGACGGTGTTTACAACCATACAGTTGGGTGTGCGGTATTGTGTAAAAACGGAAACATCTATAAAGGCGTAAACTGCGATGGGATTCATGGGTCTTGTGCGGAATACATTACCATTGGTATTGCTATTTCCAGTGGTGAGCGTGAATTTGATACAATCGTTGCTGTTCATGAGAAGCATCTTAACTGCGTTATCCCGCCCTGCGGAAACTGCAGGCAGATGCTGTTTGAATATTGTCCTGACATTAAAGTGATTGTCAATGATGAAAACGGAAATCTTACTAAGGTCAAAGCTCGCGATTTGCTGCCTTTCGCCTGGGAACCTGTTGTTTGTTAAAGTCAAATTGACAGGGTTCTTTGAAAGAGAGTTGATAATTGAACGGAGTTCAATTATCAGGCAAAACAGAGCGGAAAACTTGAATTTTACGCATTGTTTAGTTTGATTGAATTCTTAGTTTATAAACTAAGAAGGACAACTTCTCGTGACAAAAGAAACTCGATGGAGGAAAAATGAAACCGAAAAAATTACAAAAAGGTGATATGATAGCAACCATCAGCCCCTCTTGGGGATGTGCGGGAAGCAATCGTGTACGATGGAAATATGAATTGGGTAAACAGCGATTGGAAGAATTGGGGCTTCGCGTTGTGGATGCACCTTATTCTATGAAGGGAACCATGTATTTGCAAGATCATCCGGAAAAGAGAGCTGCGGATGTTATGTGGGCTTTTGAAAATCCGGAAGTTAAGGGGATAATCTGCAATATTGGTGGAAATGACTCTCATCGAATATTACCGTATCTGGATGGAGAAACGATACGAAGAAATCCCAAAGTTTTTTGCGGATATTCAGATGTGATGAATTTACATCTGTATTGTTATCAGAATGGATTGACCACCTTTTATGGAGATAATCTTTTGACGACGATTGCAGAGCAGAGACAGTGGAATTCGTACAGTCAGGAATGGTTTCAA
>JAFVXW010000044.1 GCA_017500935.1 Lachnospiraceae bacterium | reverse complement strand
TCCAGAGGCATTGCGGAAGCAGCGAACCGTGTGAACCAGAAGCCCAAAACCATGAAAAAACAGAAGGCGGCAGAAGAAGCTGCAAAAACAGAAGCAGAACAGAAACCCGTTGAAACAAAAGAAGTTTCTGCAGAAATAACGAAAGAAGTGACGGAATGATGAAAGGCCTGACAGAGCCCCTGCTGGAACTGGGCAGTTTCAAGCAGGTACTGAACAGCATTCAGGAAGGACAGACCCCCGTTTTTGCGACCGGGGTCATTGATGCTGCAAAAAATCATCTGACATATAGTTTGAAAAAATATACGGAAAGACCGGTTTTTATTCTGACCTACAGCGAACTGCGTGCCAAGGAAATTCTGGAAGGGCTGACTTTCTTTGAAAAGGATTGTGTCAATTACCCTGCGAAAGATATCCTTTTTTACAGCGCCGATGTTCACAGCATGGAAATGAACCGTCAGCGGTTCCTGGTATTGGAACGGCTGCTGAGAGGGGAAACGCCTGTCATCGTGGCATCCATGGAAGCATTACTGGATAAATATCCGAAAAAGGACGTCTTTGCATCTTTCCTGCTGAAACTGCAGGTAGGGGATATCGTGGAGATCGCCGACCTGACCAGAAAACTGGTGGTCATGGGTTACGAAAGAGCAGAACTGGTGGAAAGCCCCGGTCAGTTCACTCTCCGCGGCGGTATTCTGGATATCTGGTCACTGACGGCAGACGACGCTGTCCGTATCGAATTCTGGGATGATGAGATCGATTCCATCCGCAGTATGGATGCCCAGAGCCAGCGATCTGTGGATAAGCTGGAAGAGGCTGTTATTTTCCCCATGCGAGAAATGGTCTATACGGAGGAACAGACGGTGGCAACTGCCGACCGCATCACTAAGGAATATATGAAAGTTCTGAAGAATCTGGAGAAAAAAGGTCTGGAGGAAGCAGCGGAACGATTGAGAGAGCATATCGGTGAGGATGCGGAACTGCTTCGTACGGAGCATACCTTGCCGGCGGTCGGTGCCTATGTAGATTATTTTTATGATGAGACGGTTAGCCTGCTTTCCTATCTGAATGAGGAAACTATCCTTTGTATCGATGAGCCGGAACGCATCCGCGAGCACATGGACATTCTGACGGAGGAATATCAGGAGTCCGTCAAAGGCAGAATTGAACAGGGCTATCTGCTGCCAGGCCAGAGCCACATGCTATATAGTTATACGGAAATTTTACGGCAGATGGAGGGCTTTGCGACTGTTCTGTTTGCAGGGCTGAGCCAGAGAACGGTAGATTTTCACCCGAAAGTGATGGCGGATTTTGCCGTTCGTTCTACACCGTCTTTCCAGCAGCGAGCAGACCTTTTTGTGGAGGAACTCCAGTATCTGAAAAAGGAACACTTCCGCACTATCATTCTTGCAGGAAGCGGCACCAGAGCCCAGCGAATTGCCGGTGAACTGGTGGATATGGGGCTGGAAGCGGTATATATTGAAGACTTGGAAAGAGACGTACCGAAAGGTGCGGTCTGGGTTGCAAAGGGTTCTTTGGCCAAAGGTTTCCGCTATGATTTCATCAATCTGGCGGTATTCTGCGACAGTGAACTGTTTGGCGGCAAGGAAAAGAAAAAGACGAAAAAACGGAAGAAAAACGGTGCAGCCATCGAAAGTTTTACCGACCTGCGCATCGGTGATTATGTGGTACATGATAACCATGGTATCGGCGTTTTCCGTGGCTTAGAGAAAATATCCGTGGACGGCGTCCAGAAGGATTATATGAAAATCTCCTATCGGGATGGGGGCAGCCTTT
>JAFVXW010000043.1 GCA_017500935.1 Lachnospiraceae bacterium | reverse complement strand
TTTGTCAGGAAAAGGGAATCAACGTATGGGTAGACCTCTGGGGAACAGACAGTAAACACGACTGGGACTGGTGGTATAAACAAGTAGAGTATTTCCTGCCATTTTTATATAATTAGGAAAATGTAACAAAACCAAAACAAAAAACAAAACAACCAAAAAGTAAGAAGAAAAGGAAAACAAAACATGAAAAACTTTATTTTTATCTCTCCCAACTTCCCTACCAACTACTGGATGTTCTGCCGCGAATTAAAAAACAACGGCTTAAACGTTCTGGGTATCGGCGACTGCCCCTACGATGATTTAAATCCTGATTTAAAGGACAGCTTAAACGAATACTACAAGGTAAGCAGCCTTGAAAACTACGATGAAGTATATCGTGCAGTTGCATTCTTCATCTTCAAGCACGGCCGTATCGACTGGCTGGAATCCAACAATGAATACTGGCTGGAACGTGACGCAAAACTGCGTACCGAATTCAATATCACTTCCGGTTTCCAGGTATCCGATATCTCCCGCATCAAATACAAATCCAAGATGAAGGAATTCTACATCAAGGCAGGTATCCCTGTAGCACGTTACCACATGGTTGACAATCTGGAAGGCTGTCTGGCATTCATCGATGAAGTAGGCTATCCTGTTGTTGCAAAACCCGACAACGGTGTTGGTGCTTCCCACACCTTCAAAATTTCCAATTATGATGAAATGGTAAACTTCATCAACGAAAAATGGGACGATACCATCTATATCATGGAAGAATTCATTGATGCAGAAGTTAACTCCTACGATGCGATCATCGATGCAAACGGTGAACCCATGTTTGAAACCGGTAATGTAACTCCCAACTCCATCATGGATGTTGTAAACACCAACGACAACTCCATTTACTACATCTTAAACGAGCTTCCCGAAGACACCCGCGCTGCAGGCCGTGCAACCGTTAAGAGCTTTGGCGTAAAGAGCCGTTTCGTACATTTTGAATTCTTCCGTCTGCTCTCCGACCACGAAGGCATGGGCAAAAAAGGCGATGTCGTTGCTCTGGAAGTCAACATGCGTCCCTGCGGCGGTTTCACTCCCGATATGATCAACTTTGCACACAGCACTGACGTTTACAAGATCTGGGCTGACATGATCGCTTACAACCAGTCCACCAGAGAAGTTGGTCAGCATCAGTACTGCGCATTTGCAGGTCTGCGCGACGGCAAGAACTTCGTTATGAGCCATGACGACATCATGAACAAGTACGGCGCAAACATGAAGATGGTTGACCGTATCCCCGAAGCACTCTCCGGTGCAATGGCAAACCAGATGTATGTTGCTACCTTTAATACCAAGGAAGAAATGGATGCCTTCTACGCAGATGTATTAAAGTGCTGGGACTAATTCCTTAAGCTTTTTAAATTCATACATAAAACAAAAGGAAATCGCTGATTGCCGGCGGTTTCCTTTTTTATGCTCTTATCTTTTTGCAGGGTGTACTAGTATGATTTTCCTTTCAGCTGCATATACATTGGGCATAGGGGGTGATCATATAAAAATTCAATGGAAAATCTTTTTTATTGCCATTACCATACCGCTGGCAGTCGGTGCTTTATCGGCACTTTTGACACGCGAAAGCATGATGACATTTGAGCTTCTTGTCAAACCGCCGCTTTCGCCGCCTGCCTGGCTGTTTCCTGTGGTCTGGACAATACTTTACACATTGATGGGAGCTGCTTCCTGCCTTGTTTTTGTTTCAGAAGAAGCTTCTATGGAAGAAATCCGACAGGCCCTGTCTGTGTATACACTGCAGCTGTTTTTTAATTTTTTCTGGTCCATTCTGTTCTTTCATTTTGAAGCCTATCTTCTTTCCTTTGTATGGCTTTGCATTCTTTTATTCCTGATTCTGCTTACTGCTCTGCAGTTTTTCAGGATTAACAAAGCCGCCGGATATCTCCTTGTCCCTTATATCATATGGGTTACTTTTGCCGGATACTTAAATCTGACTATTTATCTGCTTAATTGACAAAATCTGTAAGGCAAAAAACATCCCCCGGAGAATCTATTCCTTCCCGGGGGTGTTTTTTGCCTTACAGATACATTCTGATATCCTGTGAAAGTTTTTCTTCCAGATTGATCAGCTTTTTGGTGATATCCTTTGCTTTTTCTTCTGCTGCCTGATACTGATTCAGATATTTGCGCAGGGATTTTACACCCATATCACAGCCGTCTGTCATCAGATCTGCAATGGTCTTGTCTGACTCTTTCATCATCAGCTTTACATTGGTTTTTAACCAGGACATTCCCTGTGCAATGGGATTGGGTTCTTTACCGTCATCATGATACTGTTCCAGAAGAGTCTGCAGTTCTGCTTTCAGTTTGTTATGGTCTTCTTTGCTCTTTGCAAGAACCTGACGGAAATTTTCATCATTGACATATTCGATGACATCGTCAATGGAGGCAACTCCCATCTTAATTCCTGCATCACATTCTCGTAAAAGTTTAATGGTATCCGGATTGATCATCTTTTTACACTCCTTTTTTTGAATAGTATGACTGTTTTTTCCGCCATCTATTCATAAAAAAGAGCTTAAATCAGATTTTGATGCAGTAATTTTTTAATCCTGTCAGCATCCAGATTCCGTATCACTTCCACAGCAAGCTTTACTGTATTCTCAATATCTTCTTTTTTGGCAAAATTATAATGGGTATGCACATATCTGCTGGGAATACCTAACACCAGAACCGGTACCGCACGACCTGCAAGACTGATCTTTCCGGCATTGGTGCTGCCGCCTCTTCGCACCGTATCCTGATATTTGATCTGTTTTTTGTCAGCCAGTTCATGTGCATAGTCCAAAAAAGCCGGATTGGTGATATAGCTGACATCCATACACCGTATCTGGGTACCGTTTCCAAGCGCTCCCTGCGACTTTTCTTTTCCATAATAAAAATCATCCGCAGGGGAACCTTCGAACACAATGGCAAGATCCGGCTGCACCTGTGCTGCGGTCACGGATGCACCGCGGGTTCCCACTTCCTCCTGTGCAGCAAAACCTCCGACAACATCCACCGCCAGTTCTTCATGAAGCTCTTTTAACGCATACATGGTATGTAAAATACAGGCACAGCCCATACGATTGTCAAAGGCTTTGCCAAACAGCAGCTCTCTGTCCTCTTCATAGGAAAATGCCACATCGGGAACTGCCGGATCTCCCACACGGATTCCAAGTTCCTGTACTTCTTTTTTGGAAGAAGCACCCACATCAATAAAAATACCTTGAATATCCAGCGGTGCACTCTTATCCTTATCCGTCATAAAATGCACAGGGCGTGAAGTTGTGATACCGCGCACTTTTCTGCCATCTCTGGTTCTGATCCACACGGTATGCGCTGGGATATTTGTCAGATCGATCCCGCCAAGCGTCACCATGGAAAGCATGCCGTTTTCATGAATACACTGCACCATAAAGCCGCATTCATCTGTGTGTGCATCTAAAAGAATCACCGGTTTTTTCCGTCCATTGCGCGCAGAAGTGTCTGTCAGGATATCCTTCACAGCTCCATCCAGCCGGACATATACATTATTCATCGCATCATTGGCAATATCCATATCCATGGAATGCTTTGCGATTACTTTTACTACTTCTTCCTCGAAGCCGCTGGGGCCAAAGGCATCTGTCAAATCCTTTATCATTTCAATATTGATCATCTTTTGTCACCTGTTTTTTACATATCTCATCAGTTATAATAGAATGCATATTTTTCCATCGCATCCATCAGCGCCTTTACATTTTCAAGAGGAGTTCCCGGATACAGGCCAAAAATCATCATCAAACCGCCCTCACGGCTTCCCAGTTCACTGACTTCCAAGCGGATCAGCTCATCAATCTGAGCAGGCGTACCAAATCTTGTGATATTCTGCCTGTCAATATCCAGATCAATACATACTTTTCCTTTCAGCGTCTGTTTGATCCAGTCAATTCCATTTACCAGATCCTGAAGATTGAGCACTTCCACACCGCCCTCCAACAGATACGGCACGAGTGTACGGATATCACCGTCAGAATGCATATGAATGATCGCATCGCTTTCCTGCACGGGTTTCATAATCTTTTTGTAAGCGGGCAGAATATAATCATCCATATTTTGAGGAGAAAGCATAGGACCAACCTGCATGCCCAGATCTTCGCCAAATCCGAACATATCAACGCCGATTTCCATATATTTTTTTACGATCTGCAAATTAAATTCCGTAACCATATCAAGGAGCTGCTTAAGTTTTGGTTCCTCATCCTCCATATCAAACAGCACATTCTGATAACCTCTGATATCACAGATCTGCAAAAAAGTATGCCCATGACGCAGCCCTGCCGATACAAATTCCCCGTTTTCTCTCATTTGGGTCATGCGGACTTTTTCCGCATTCCAGTCGATCGGTCCAATTCCCATATAGATATTGGGATCCGGCATTTTATAGTTGTCAAACGCGTTCCAGTCATACAGTGGATGGCCGAGCACAGTGCCGGTGATACCGTCCATTGCTGTTTCCCATCTGCATCCCCAGTCATCCACATAAGGCTGATCCTTCCTCTGAACTGGCGGATATTCTATCGTAAAAGGAGTTTTTTTCCGTTTAAAATTAGGAAATAAAAAGGGATGGCTTTCTATCAGATCCTGAAGTGCCTCCTGATCATACTGATGGTAACAGGCACCGTTGATCGCGAAAATCATAGGGATATAGTCCGGACGTTCAAAACGGATTGTTCGTAAGATATTCTCTTTTTTTGTCATGGCAGTCTCCTTTTTCAGATTTGCTTTTATCCTTATATTCAGTATGGCGAAATTTCACTCTCCTGTCAACAAACAATTCCCCCTTCGATTGACACCCCCCCTCTACAGATTTATACTAAAATCAGAACAAATCAAATTCTTTTTCTGGTAAAGGAGAAACAGCTATGCATAAAGCAAAAACCTCTTCTCTGTCTATATACCTGCCGGCAAATTCTTCAGAACAGGCCTCCTATGCCGCAACAGAATTAAGGCACTATCTTTCCCTGATAACCGGTCAGATTATTGAAATCAAAGATTCGCTCTCTGCCCCCTCCATTACTCTTCTTCTGGACAATGCCATGGAGGAAGACAGCTTTTCTATTCAGGGACAACAGGGTTCAGCGACGATACGCGGCAGCAAACGCGGTATCATCTATGGTGCATATGAACTGTTGGAACAGCTTGGCTGCCGTTTCTTTACCGCCACCTGTGAAAAAATCCCCTCTATCCCTGATCTTGTGTTGCCCGATTTTGATCTTTTTGATAAGCCTGCTTTTGAATACCGTGAACACAACTATTACGAACTCATAAAATATTCCCGTTTTGCGGTGAAACGAAGGCTAAACGGTGCCCATCACCCCATCCAGGAAAAGCATGGCGGCCACAAAAGCTATGTCTGGTTTGTTCATTCCTTTGAAAAAATGGTTGATCCAAATGTCTACGGCAAAGATCACCCGGAATATTTTTCCATGTATAACGGAGAACGCTGTATAATCCCTCAAAAACATCAGCTTTGTCTATCTAACCCGGATGTTTTTAATATCGCCGTCGAAAACGTGCGCAAAGCACTGCAGGAAAACCCCGGCGCGGAAATCATTTCCTTATCCCAAAACGACTGGAATAAAAGCTGTGAATGTCCGGAATGCCGTAAAAAAGATCTTTACTACGGAAGCGCCTCCGGTCTTCTCATTGAATTTGTAAACAAAATTGCCGAAACTCTTGAAGCAGAATTTCCAAATGTAACCTTTGATACCCTGGCATATAACTACAGTCGGCCCATCCCCCGGCATATCCGTCCCCGTCACAATGTATGCGTGCGTCTTTGTTCCATAGAAGCCTGCTTTGCTCACAGCTTCGAGGAATGTGATGATGATCGTTCTGTAATTTTGCCCGACGGCAGCAAAACGGATTTCATTACAGATCTGCGCAACTGGGGTTCCATTCATGACCGCCTTTATATCTGGGACTATACTACCAATTTTAATTTCTATCCTGCGCCCCATCCCAACTGGAATGTACTGCAAAAAAATATGCAGGCATTTCACAAAAACCATGTAACCGGTGTTTTTGAACAGGCAAACGGTGCCTCACACGGAGGAACTGATTTCAATGAACTTCGTGCTTATATCATTACCAAGCTGCTTTGGGATCCCTATGCCGATGTGCAAAAGCATATCCGTGAGTTTACTGACTATTATTACGGAGACGCTGCTACATTTGTCAGAGCATACATTGCATATCTCTGCCATACTGCAGAAGCCGAAAATATCCATGTGGGCTTTCTTGAACAAACCGACAGCCCTCTCTATGCTGTACATCATCTGGAGCATCTTCGCGGCCTGATCACCCGGGCAAAAGAGACGGTATCCCAAGACCCCTTGCGCCTGTGGCGTATCGGCAAAGCCGAGCTTTCCCTCCGTTGGATAGAATTAAAAAACAAAGCCATGGTAAACGGCCAGTTTGACCCGGAAGAAATGAATGCCTTCTTCAGCGACTGGCGGGCATACGGTCTGACAAGAATTGAAGAATGGTTCTCTCCGGAAACCACTTATCGCGCACTGCTTCATGGTTACTGGAGGGGGGAGAGTTTTTACAGTCACTGGTCCGAAGAAGGTGCAGAAGAACTTTGACAATAAGTACTTATTAATCTCTGATCTAAACAAGGGGTATGTGAAAACATGTTTCACATACCCCTCATTTTTTTGAATATTTAATTTACACGTTCCACCGTCCCGCTCCCGGTCATCAACGGCTGATTTCCAACTCTGATCTCTTTCCAAACAAGATTCTTAATGATTCCATTGTTAACCAAAAAAGGCATCGGCTCATCCGTATGATTCTCATTGGTGATATTTTCAAGTATCAGAGAGTCTACTACAGAATCTGCTCCCACATATACTGTTTCTACCGGGGTCATAAACTCCCGTCTGTGCAGTGCATGTATCTTTAGATTTTTTACTACTGTCTCTTCCTGAATATAGATCAGAGGATATACATATGATCCTGCTTTACAGTACAGATCCAGTCGTTCAGCCTTGGATGCATAAATATTATCAAACGTAAGCGCATCATAATATCCGGTAGTTTTTCCGGGATAAAACTTGGTCACGCCGATACCGTACTGATAAAAGGTACCGTAAACATCCGAAATATGAATTTTCTCCACAGGATTCTTTACAGTAAGCAAACGCACGGCGCTGTGGCAGTCCGTAGAATAAATGCCGCTTATCTCTATATTAGTAATCGGACCATCTGTACCTTCATCCGCATTCAGGGCCACAAGATCATCATAACAGGATCCTTTGAGATTTCGTATCGTTCCGTAATGGCAATTGCCATTTAAGTGAATACCGTCCATATTGACAGCAGTTGGATTACCGTAATTAAAATCAAAGGTGATATCTTCCACGGTAAACCAGGACGCTGTATCCAGAGTAACCGCAAAATTTACAGGATCTTTTAAAGTCATATTGGTCAGTTTGAAATTTTCGACATTTACAAACAGCATGCCAAAACCACTGTAGCCTTCAGGACCGCTTCCTGCTGTCCATATTGGATTTTCTGCCTGACCGCGGTTATTGCAATTCCAAATACCGCCGGAAATTTCAAAATCATGAACACAATCCTGCTTATCTGCAGACTTACTCCAGATAATATCCCATAATTCCCCTTTTACTTTATAATCAGGAACAGGTATCGTTTTATTCTGGATCATGGGACAATTTGCCCCGTCAGCCAGCCTGATTTCTGCATATCGCGGAAGAACCAACCTTGTATAAGAAGGGATTTCCAGCGTTCTGGAAATCAGATAGCAAACATCCGGTGCCGGAAGTGATATTTCACATTTCCCACTATCCAGCATCTGCTGGATCGCAGGGTAATCGTCATGAATGCCGTCGCCGTAAAGGGTATATGTACCTCTCTCTCCTGCCGCTGTCTTCACCTTGTCAATGAGACTGCCTTCTTTTCTCCTGACCTTGATTCTTACCATGCTGTCCCTCCTTTTTATTTGCAAATGCAATAATATTGCTGTTTCTGGAATATTTATCTTTGTCAAAACCATAGCATATTGCTTCGCCGGTTGTAAAGTCCTATAATGATCATATACATAAAAACACGCCGGACACATTCTTTTTTTTTGCACTACTTTTTCTTAGGAGGCTATTTCCATGATCCTGAAAAACTGCCGTCTTCTTCCGGAACTGACAGAAGGTACAGGCCTGACATATGGCGATGTCCATATCAACGGCAAATTCATTACAGACATTACGCCCTGCGGCAGTTTATGCCCGACAGATGACATCATCGACGCCTGCGGTCAGACATTGCTGCCCGGTCTGATCGATGCACATCTGCACGCATTTATCGCAGACAACCCCAAGGCCGGCGATCCTGGGCACAGTGCTGCAGGACGCGCATTGGACGGGCTGCGCTACGCCCGATATCTGTTAAAAAACGGTTATACCACTATCAGAAACTGCAGTGATCATCACGAGTTTCCCATTGCTGAGCTTCGCGATCAGATCAATGCAGGTTATTTTACTGGTCCCACCATTCTGACCAGCGGTCCCATTCTGATCCCCAGACTTCCCTGGAGTGAAAAGATGGAACAGTTATGGGGCATGGTGGCTGACGGTGCAGAAGGTGTCCGCCAAGCCGCCGACTTTTGTTTTTCCAACGGTGCCGATTTCTTAAAAGTCTACGGAACCGGTTCCCTTTCTGTTCCAGATGGAAAACCCGGTGCAAGTATTATGACAAAAGAAGAGATTGAAGAAAGTGCCCGGGCTGCAAAAGCTCATAATTCTTATGCTGCGATCCATTGTCACGGTGCTGAATGTATCCATACAGCGGTGCAAAGCGGTATCCGCACCATCGAGCATGCTACTTTCATTTCCGAAGAAACACTGCAGCTTATGGAAGGCCGCCAGGATGTAGGCATCGTTCCTACCCTCTATGCTTTCAATCGTTTTTTGAAAATGGATCCTAAACCAACCTGGGTAGAAGAGCTGCTGGAGCAGACCATTTCCAGCTTAAAAAATGCTTACCGACATAATATTCTCATTGGCTGGGGTACCGATGTTCCCATGAGTGAGCAGCTTGAAGAAGTCGGAAAAGAATTCCGCCTTCGCAGTCAGGTACTGGGATATCAGAATATGGATCTGTTAAAACAGGCCACCATCAACACTGCAAAACTTATGATGATTGATGATACAGTAGGCTCTGTCCGTGTCGGCAAACACGCAGACCTGATCCTGGTTGACGGCAGACCGGATGAAGATATCAGCCTGATGTATACAGCTCCTGCAATGGTGATCAAACATGGCCGGATTGTAAAATAATCCAGCTTACAAAATAGAAACGGAGGACACCATATGAAATGCTTCAAAGATTTTTCCCTGATCAGCGGTTGTGACGAAACCGCACTTACCGATGCCTGGATGCTGACAGACCAGGGCCGGATCCTTGAGATCGGCACCGGCGAAATTCCTGAGCGCATCACCCAGCCCCTATCTGCCTCTATAGAGATCATCTCTCTGGACGGCAAATACATCATGCCCGGTATGTTTGACTGTCATACCCACATCGGCATGTACATGCAGGAAGGCTTTAACCTGATGGAAGGTGACGATACCGAACGGACCGTTTTCATCCTGAAAAATCTTCAGGCTTACCTTAACGACGGCGTTACCTTTATCCGTGATCTGGGTGCTATCGGCAATACACAGACGCTGACCCTAAAAAAACTTCTTGCTGCAGGTGTTATCGAAGGTCCTCATATTTACACTGCAGGCCCCATGCTCTGTGTCACCGGCGGTCATGGTCACTACTTTGGTTCCAGGGTCTGTGACGGTGTTGTGGAAGTCAAAAAAGCCACCCGGCAGCTGGTGCAGGATGGCGTTGATCTGATCAAGGTTGCCGCTTCCGGCGGCGGTTTTACCAAAGGAAATGACGTCCGCGCAAGCCAGTTTGACCAGGAAGAGATCGAAGCCATCGTCCATGAGGCCAACAAACGTCAGAAAAAGGTAGCAGCGCACGCCCACGGCACAGAGGCGATCAAAAATGCTGTCCGCGCAGGCGTTGCTTCTATTGAGCACGGTACCTTCCTCGATGATGAGGGTGTTTCGCTCATGTCAGAGCACAATACCTGGCTGGTTCCTACCTTCACCATTGGAAAAGCCTTTAACCAGCCTGTTCCGCCTCACATCAAAGAAGTAAAAAAAGCCTATGACGCCGGCATCCGCATTGCTGCCGGAACCGACATCACACCTACTATCGTGCCTCACAACGTAGCCTGGGAAATCCAGGAACTTGCCAAATACACCGGCATGAGCAATCTGGAAGCCATCCAGACCGCCACCAGAAATGCCGCCCAGCTTCTGGGCGTAGATACTGACTATGGTACGCTGGAAGCAGGAAAATATGCTGACTTTATCGTGTTAAACGAAAACCCTCTGGAGGATCTTTCCGCACCCTGGCGTCCGCAGCAGGTATACCTTGGCGGCGTGCGTAAAAAATAGGAATTTAACGTAACAAAAACAGACCTGGATTCCCTTTGCGGAAATCCAGGTCTGTTTTTGTTACGTTAATAATTCTTAGAATTTACCAGCCTTAGCAGCTTCTTCGATAGATACAGCTACAGCTACGGTCATACCAACCATAGGGTTGTTACCTGCGCCGATCAGACCCATCATTTCTACGTGAGCGGGTACGGAAGAAGAACCAGCAAACTGAGCGTCGGAGTGCATACGGCCCATGGTGTCGGTCATACCGTAGGAAGCAGGACCTGCAGCCATGTTATCGGGATGCAGAGTACGGCCAGTGCCGCCGCCGGATGCAACGGAGAAGTACTTCTTGCCCTTTTCGTTACATTCCTTCTTGTAAGTACCAGCAACGGGATGCTGGAATCTGGTAGGGTTGGTGGAGTTACCGGTGATGGAAACATCAACGTTTTCTTTCCACATGATAGCAACGCCTTCAGTTACATCGTTAGCGCCGTAGCAGTTAACCTTTGCACGAGGGCCGTTGGAGTATGCTTTGCGGAAGATTTCCTTAACTTCGCCGGTGTGGTAGTCCATTTCGGTTTCAACATAGGTGAAGCCGTTGATTCTTGCGATGATCTGAGCTGCGTCTTTTCCAAGACCATTCAGGATAACGCGGAGGGGTTTCTGACGAACACGGTTAGCCTTTTCAGCGATACCGATAGCGCCTTCAGCAGCTGCGAAGGATTCGTGACCTGCCAGGAAGCAGAAGCAGTCGGTTTCTTCTTCCAGCAGCATCTTGCCCAGGTTACCATGGCCAAGACCTACTTTTCTCTGGTCAGCAACGGAGCCGGGGATACAGAAAGCCTGCAGACCTTCACCGATTGCAGCAGCAGCTTCAGCAGCTTTTACGCAGCCTTTTTTCATTGCGATTGCAGCACCTACAACGTAAGCCCAGCAAGCGTTCTCAAAACAGATAGGCTGAATGCCTTTTACCATGTTGTATACATCAAGACCAGCGTCTTTGGTGATCTTTTCAGCTTCTTCGATGGAAGCAATACCGTAGCTGTTTAATACTTCGGTAATCTTCGCAATTCTTCTTTCATAAGATTCAAATAATGCCATCGTAAATTACCTCCTCCTATTATTCGTGTCTGGGATCGATGATCTTGACAGCATCAGCTACACGGCCATACTGACCACAAGCCTTGTCGTAAGCAGTCTGAGCATCGTCGCCCTTCTTCATGAAATCGGTCATCTTGCCGAAGTTAACGAACTTGTAGCCGATGATCTGGTCATCTTCGTCCAGAGCGATACCGGTTACATAGCCTTCAGCCATTTCCAGATAACGGGGGCCTTTTGCCAGAGTACCGTACATGGTACCAACCTGAGATCTTAAGCCTTTACCAAGGTCTTCCAGACCAGCGCCGATGGGCAGACCGTCTTCGGAGAATGCGGACTGGGTACGGCCATAAACGATCTGTAAGAACAGTTCTCTCATAGCGGTGTTGATAGCGTCACATACAAGGTCAGTGTTTAATGCTTCCAGTAAGGTTCTGCCGGGCAGAATCTCGGATGCCATAGCTGCAGAGTGGGTCATACCGGAGCAGCCAAGGGTTTCAACCAGTGCTTCCTGGATGATACCTTCTTTTACGTTTAAGGTAAGCTTACATGCGCCCTGCTGAGGTGCACACCAGCCCACACCGTGGGTCAGACCGGAAATGTC
>JAFVXW010000042.1 GCA_017500935.1 Lachnospiraceae bacterium | reverse complement strand
TGTTCATATGCTCGCGGATGCGTTCCGGCTCATCGATACAAAGAATAGTATTTTCATTCAGGTAAGAAAGCAGGCTGACGGTCTCCTCATAAAAATAATCTACATAGGCACCCACTGCAGGCAAAGTATGCTCCGCACGGAGCAGTTCCGCATCCTCACCGATGTGCTCACGCAGGCGTTCTGCTGCTTCCTCCAGACCTTTTTTCTCCAGATTTTTCAGAACTTTCATATATTCCTTGGTGATACGGTCGGCAGTTGTCACCGCCTGTTCCTCCGTATAGACCATTTCACGCATGGGGAAAATGACAGCCGCATCCAGCTTATCCACGGAACGCTGGCTCTGGGCATCCATACTGCGGATGGAATCGATCTCATCATCCCAGAATTCGATACGAACAGCGTCCTCTGCTGTGAGAGACCAGATATCCAGAATACCACCGCGGAGAGTAAACTGTCCGGGGCTTTCCACCAGTTCCGCCCGTTCATAGCCCATGACCACCAGTTTTCTGGTCAGGTCTGCAATTTCCACGATATCCCCTACCTGCAGTTTCAGCATAAAGGATGCAAAGACATCTTTTTTCGGATATTTATCCAGTAATGCTTCCATGGATGCCACGATAACAGGTGTTTCCCCTCTCAGCAGTCGTTCCAGAACTAGGAACCGCTGACGGTTCATTTCCATACTATGGACATCTGCACTGTAAAAGAGGATATCCTTGGCAGGATAATAGACACAGTCCTTTTCAAAGAAAGATAATCCTTCCATGATTTCCTTTGCACGCAGTTCACTGTAGGTCAGGATACATACAGGTCTGTTCGTGTATTTTCTCAAACTATATGTCAGATGATTTTTTGCAGCATCAATGACCCCGGTCGCAAAAACGGGGGTCTGTCCTTCCCTGATGCTGTTTAATACCTGCTGAAAACTACCCAATTCCAGCAGGGGCTCTGTCAGGCCTTTCATCATTCCGTCACTTCTTTCGTTGTTTCTGTTGTTTCAACGGGTTTCTGTTCTGCTTCTGTTTTCGCTGCTTCTTCTGCCGCTTTCTGTTTTTTCATGGTTTTGGGCTTCTGGTTCACACGGTTCGCTGCTTCCGCAATGCCTCTGGAAAGCATCAGTTCTACACCCTTCACCGCTTTATCCATGCCTTCATCCATGGCAGGCAGGTCGTCTTCATTGAATTTACCCAGAACATAATCCGCCAGGTCCCAGCCACTGGGCTTTTCACCAATACCGACTTTGATACGGTAGAACTGGTCTGTCCCCATCTGATCGATGATGTTGCGGATGCCATTATGACCGCCGTGGCTACCCTTTTCACGGATACGTACGCTGCCGCAGGGCAGGCTGGTATCATCGAAGATCACCACAAATCTTTCCTGGGGGATCTTATAAAAATTCACGATTTCACGCACGCTTTCGCCACTCAGGTTCATGAAAGTCTGGGGTTTCACCAGCAGCACTCTTTTATTACGGATCATGCCATCGCCCACAAAGGCTTTATTTTTGAATTTGTCTACTTTGATATCATATTTTTCCGCCAGACGATCAATGACCTTGAATCCAACGTTATGCTTGGTTTCTTCGTACTGTCTGCCGGGGTTGCCCAGCCCAACGATGCAGTAAAATTCCTGCCCCTTGGTTTCCTGGTTTCTGAATCTGTCAAATAAGCCCATGAAAACTCCTCCTGTTATTCTATACACAACGAAATGCCCTAATTTTTATCAATTAGAGCTGTTCGT
>JAFVXW010000041.1 GCA_017500935.1 Lachnospiraceae bacterium | reverse complement strand
CCTGAACGAAGGGCAGTATCGCACACCCTGGGAATACGAGATGAATCTTCGTTTTATCATCGAGCAGTTAATGGCAAAAAAGCATGGTGATGATTTCAACGGCGGGTTCTGTCTTCCCGTTCTCATCACGCCCCCTCCTGTCGTGGATACGGATTTCTATCCTTTCACTACTACAGACCGTCTGGAACTGTTCCGCAGCATCGTATTGAAACTGGCAGAAGAATACAGCCTTCCTGTCATAGACATATTCAAAACATTCACAGATATCCATAAAAACGAAGGTTTTGAAGCCTATGAGGCTCTGTTCCAGTTTGACGGTGTTCATTGGAGCAATCATGGATATGATGTCTTTTACCCCCATCTGGAAAAGAAAATTCTGAAGCTGACCGAACATTTATAAACAAAAAGGCCTGAGACGAAACAATATCGCCTCAGGCCTTTTTAATACTCTTATTCATTTGTTGTGATCGGCATCTGTCCGCAAAGATCAACCGTAACATACAGGACCTTCGCCTGGGAAGCCACGCCAACCCCAGCCTCCTGCATGGTGCTGTCCGTCAACGCATTCAGCTTGGATGCATTTCTCATCCATTCCTGATAGATATTTACCACATCGCCTCTTTGTCTGGCAATGGTTTCAGAAGCCGTAAAAAACATTTTGCCGCGCTCCATGATACGTCCAAAGGGAGTCGTTCCGTCCAGGCTGTTATAATCAAAGTATTTTTCCGATACCATATCCTCCGAATGGGCTCTTGCCACATCCGCCAGTTTTTTATCCCAGAGCAGAGGTTCCAGCCCTTCCGCCACTCTACACACCTGGATCAGATCCAACAACTGTGCTTCCACAGCTTCTTTCATAGTAAACTGAAGTATACTTTCCGGATTCTTTTTCTGTGCAAAATCCTTTGTCTGCAGCAGCAGGCCGCGGATATTTCCTTCATAATCCAAAGGTAGTCTGGCCTCAGTCGCATCGCCCTGTACAACACCGCTGTGATCTATTGCACTGACAAAACTCAGCCCTTTGATATCAGCCATGGTACCTTTACTATTCGTTCCCAGATAGTCAAAGTCTGTACCCGGCACGAATATTTCAATGACTTTGCCCTTTTCCATCGTAGCAAAGAAATAATTCTTATATGCATTCAGATAAATATATCTGTCCAGAACATAAACTGTCTCATCGATACGATCCGGCTCTCCCCACGCTGCAATCAGTTCTGCTGCAGTCATATTCAGGGAAATCTCTTTTTCCATCAGATAGACCGTATCCATTTTCGCCGTATCTATCACCGCTGGTGTAATCTCTTCCACCGGTTCTGCAGGCTCAACAGGTTTTGCCGGTTCTTCTCCCGGCAAAGGGTGCATCCCCTCTGCATCACCTGTCATGATATAACGATATGCACGGACAAAAGAAATCACTGCTTCCTGCACCGTCATTTCCCTGAAAGGACCAAAGGTACCATTATCATAGCCACTCACGATCCCCACACCATACAATTGGTCAATGTAATCATTGGAGGATG
>JAFVXW010000040.1 GCA_017500935.1 Lachnospiraceae bacterium | reverse complement strand
CAGACCCGCGGATGGGGTCCTATGGAAAATGGATACAGCGGTTATTATGCCTATATCAACCGTAATAAAAAAGGCATTACATTGAACCTGAAAAGTGAAGAAGGCAAACAGATTTTCACAGAACTGCTGAAAACAGCAGATGTGGTCTGTGAAAACTATAAAGTTGGCGTTCTGGAAAGACTGGGATTTTCCTACGAAAAAATGAAAGAAATCAATCCCAGAATCATTTATGGCTCCATCAGTGGTTTCGGTCTGACCGGCGATCTGGCACCTCGTCCTGCGTATGATATCGTTGCACAGGCGATGAGCGGCATGATGAGTGTGACCGGTTTTTCTGATGGCCCTCCCTGTAAGATCGGCCCTTCTGTAGGGGATAACTATACAGGTGCATATCTTTGCATGGGTGTCCTGATGGCATTATACGAAAGAGAAAAAACAGGGGTAGGCAGACGTATCGATGTAGCGATGATGGATACGCTGTTCTCTGTCATGGAAAATTTTGTAGTGGAATATACGATCGCAGGAAAAACGCCTCATCGCGCAGGGAATCAGGATCCTTCTATCGCTCCTTTCGATTCCTTCCGTGCGAAGGATGGCGAATTTGTTATGGGCTGCGGTACAGATAAAATGTATGGTGCCCTTTGTGGTGCCATGGGACGAGCAGAACTGGCTTCTGACCCTCGTTTCCTGACCAATCTGGCTCGCTGCGAAAATTATGGGGAACTGAAACCCATGATCGAAGCATGGACAACCACAAAAACTGTGAAGGAACTGGAAGAAATCATTTCCGGTCTGGCAATTCCTTTTGGCGAGATCCTGAATATCCCTCAGGCAGCAGAACATCCCCAGACAAAAGAAAGAAACATGATGTGGGATGTATATCAGCCGGGTATGGAAAGAACGATCCGTATCCCCGGTACACCCATTAAGATTCACGGTGAATCTGATGAACCGCAGAAGGCAGCACCCCTTCTGGGTGAGGATAATGTAAACATCTTTGGAGCCCTTGGATACGATGCGGAGACGATAACAGCGCTGGCTTCAAAGGGCGTGATCTGATGGATTTTTCGGGTTTCCTGTGGTATGATGAACTCAGAAAACTGAGTTTTGATAAGGAAGGAAGATCTGGCATGACACAGCAGAAAAAGACATATTCCATCGGGAAAGTATCTACCCTCTGTAATGTTTCTGTGAAAACATTACGCTATTATGATGAGATCGGTCTGTTAGTCCCTGACTGCAGAAAGGATGACAGCAATTACCGTTATTATACCCACGAACAGATTTTAACGTTGTTTATCATCCGTAAGCTGCGTCTGTTAGGTGTTCCCTTGAAAGAAATCAAAGAAATCGTCTGTCAGAAAGACATGGACAGCATGAAAAAATGCATCCAGCAGAGACTGGATGAGATCAGTAAGGCCATTGAGGACCTGAATGATCAGTATGCAGAAGGACAGCTCCTTCTGGATCGTCTGGAAAAAGGACATAATCTGCTGGAAAGCGAAGATGCGCAGTGGTCCACAGAAAGTATTCGTGTAGAGGAGATCCCTGTTTCTCCTGTCCTGTTCACCAGACGCATTAAAAGCAATTATAAAAACAGTGATGTTTCTGTAGATAGATGGTTTGAACTGTTTGAAATGGTTTCCCGTCAGAAACTGAGAGCAACAGGACCTGTGATCTTAACATATCACAACAATCCTTTGGAACAGTTCTATCAGAATGACTGTGATCTGGAGATCAGCATTCAGGTGAATGAAGCAATCGATTCTCCTGTGGCTAAGACTTTCGGCGGCTTTACGGCTGTAACTGCCTTGCATGTGGGTCGAAATGAGGATATCATCCAGACCCACATTAAGGCGATCAAATGGCTGAATCAGCAGGGTTATACCATTTCTGGCCCTGTTTCCGAGGAGTATATCATTTCTCCTGTGGATATTGCTAATGAAGAAGACCATATCACAAAAGTCATCATCCCTATCGAAAAAAAAGAATGATGGATAAATTGCCGTTTTAACAGGGATCGGAACAGTTTAAGAGGTGTTTACGATGATCGATAAAGCGGACACGATGTTTCTTTTGATTTGTACTGCAGCGATGCTTCTGATGATCCCTGCAATAGAAATCATCTGTAATGGATTTGGTGAAAGACGCAGAAGTACAGATGGACAGATCTGGATCACATTGGGTGTGGTCGTATTGATCTGGATGCTGTTTGGCTTTTCGCTGGCCTATGGAACAGATCATATTGGACTCTT
>JAFVXW010000039.1 GCA_017500935.1 Lachnospiraceae bacterium | reverse complement strand
CCCTCTCTGATGAAAAATATGGAAGAATTGAAGAAAATCGCCGCTTTTACAGAAGTTGACGATATCCATATTTTTGACCAGAGCGGTACGCTTATTGCCGGAACCATCCCTACCTCTTACGGACTTACCTTCGATTCCGGGGAGCAGATCAGTTACTTCAAACCCATGCTGGAGGATAAAAGCCTGTCTCTGGTTCAGCCTATTACGCCAAACACGGCAGAGGCAAAACAGATGCAGTATACCGCTGTATGGAGCAAAGACGGTTCCTTTATCCTGCAGATCGGTATGGAACCGGACAGCATCATTAAACTGACAGAAAAAAATGAACTGTCCCATATCCTTTCCCTTTTCCGCGCAAATCCTGAAGCAGGCTATTACGCCATTGATACGGAAAGCGGCGAGATCGTCGGCTCCACCAGTACAGAACTGGTCGGAAAACATATTGAAGAAATCGGTCTTTCCATGGCTCAGATCCAGACGGATCCTGACGGGTTCCATGCAGAGGTGGAAGGTGTTCATTCCTTCTGCGTATTCAAAGAGATTGGTGATACTTATATCGGCCGTGTGATCTCCAGTGCCATCATGTATCAGCGCATCCCCAATTTTACTATTTCCATTGCATCTTATCTGATCATTCTTGCGGTGATCCTTTATCACATCATTGTCCGATACATGAAACGCTATGTGACCGACAGCATCGATACGGTAAATGAAAAACTGACCCTGATCGCCAAAGGGAATCTGGATGAAACCATAGATATCCAGAACAGTGCTGAATTTTCTGCCCTGAGCAGTTATATCAACGAAATGGTGAAAACACTGCTGGATAACAACAAAAAAATGTCCTATGTTCTCAGCAGAACAGATCTGTATATGGGCGTATACGAGCATAATGCCCATATGGATCGGGTTCGTTTTACGGAGTATATCCCTCAGATCCTGGGGCTGAACGAAACAGAAGCAGATGCCCTTTCTTCCGATCATCACCGGTTCCGTGCTTTCATTGAAACGATCCGCCGGCATCCCATTCCCGATGAGCCAAATATTTTCCGCATTCCCGGAGAAATCGAAAAATATGTCCGTCTGGAAGAAATTACGGAAGATGATGCTTTCTTCGGCGTTTGTATCGACGAAACAGAAGATATCCTGAAACGGCAGAAAATCGAAGTGGAACGAGACTATGACCTGCTGACAGGCCTTTATAACAGACGCGGCCTTGACAGACAGCTGTCTATCCTCTTCCAGCATCCCGAAAAACTTGGCCTTGGTGCCCTCATCATGATCGACGCCGATGGCCTGAAGCAGATCAACGATACTTATGGCCATGAAAATGGTGACCTGTATCTGATCAAAATCTCAGAAGTCATTGATAAATTCGGCCTGCGCAGCAATCTTTCCGCAAGACAGGGCGGCGATGAATTCGTTCTCCTGCTTTATGATTATGACAGTGAAGATGAACTGCAGAACACCCTGCGTACCCTGGAATATATTCAGACCCACAGTACTGTGCGCCTCGGAGAAGATCTGAATGTTCCCCTGCGCTTCTCTCTTGGCTATGCTCTGCTTGACGGCACTTCTGATACACAGCGCCTGTTCAAGGAAGCCGATGAAAGAATG
>JAFVXW010000038.1 GCA_017500935.1 Lachnospiraceae bacterium | reverse complement strand
TATGAACTGTTTTTGATGGATGCGGAGGATGCAAAGAACTTCTTCGAAATGGAATCTGAATTCCTGACAAGAGGTATGCTCTATCAGGATGGGGATTATGAGATCCAACTGGTGCTGCCTGCAACAGTCTGCCGTAACAGATATGTGAAGCTGCAGCTGAAGGCAACAAAAACATCCTCTGCAGATGTACCCTTTTCCTTCGAAGGGAAACTGCAGACACCTTCTTTCCTGACAGAAAACGGGAACCATGATCTGGACATCAGCCTTTCTCATATGCGCCTGATGGAAGGGGAATCTATTTCTCAGGAATACTGGGTGTTCGTACAGGATTCCCTGACAACAGAAACTAGCCTGATCCTGAAAAAAGGCTCCGTAAAGGTGCGCGGGGAAGAAAAACAGATGGATTCTGATTTCACCATGAAGGTGCTGATCTCTGATGAAAACCCTAGGGCGCTGGTAAACAGGGAACTGGGCAAAGTCAGTCTGGAACTGCAGAATATGGGCAATACACAGGATTTTATCAGTCTGGCGGAACTTTCTCTTCTGCGTACGGAAGGTGCCTATATCATCGAACATATTGCGGAAAAGAACGTAAAGAAATATATCGAAGCCCCTGCGCAGGGCACCATCAGAAGTGAATATCTGGACTTCTTCCGGGGAACGGAACGACTGGGCGTCGGTTTGCAGGAGGATAAGGCAGCAGCGCCTTCCATCGGCAGAGATTTCTTCAACGAATCTGGCATGCAGATCGCTACGGGTACATTGGAAATTCCTGTGGGCGGCAAGGCGAAAGCCGGCGAAGTATTCTATTCCGGCGAAGTGATGCATGGACTGGGTGCCGGTGCCGTGTATGTGGAAATTGGTCAGGAATTTGTGGATGAAGACAGAGTGAAGGGTGCCAATACCAAGAGCACCATTTTCGGCAACAGCAACCTGTTCGTCCAGGGAGGCAGACAGATCCCCAGAACGGAGCAGGCGGTGAAGGTGCTGAATGATAAGGGCAGCTTCGTTGCAGCCATCAGCTTTGCGGAAGATACAGACTGTCTGATGCTTTCCTACCGTTGGGTGGCAGTGAAATTTGCAAATAACGATACACTGGATATGCATGAAGGTGTGGAAAAACAGTGGATCGAAGCAGAAACACCTACTGTGGTTCTGGGGACAAGAGAAGAATACTACTTCGGTGTCAGATTCCACGAAATGGATAAATGCAGCATTGGCTACGAAGTGACGGAAGAAGACGGCGGTCAGATTTCTGTTGATGGTGTTTATACAGCACCCAACAAAGAAGGGGTATATGAAATCAAGATCTATTGCATCGATAAACCCTTCATCTGTACTTATGCGTATGCCATCGTAAAGAAAAAATAAGTTTCCTTATGGAACTGAGGTGACAATATGGTTTACCAGGTTGGAAAAATGATACTGCAGGAAACGCAGGAGGTTTTTCGGGGAAAAGTGAATGATGTGATCATCTGTCAGGATATGGCAGTGGGCGAAAAGGTATATTACACTGTATTGGTGGTGCATGACCGTACGCTGGCGAAAAAACTGATGGATCTCTTCCATGGAAGAAGGGGACAGGTGAAAGACAGATTTGTGGCGGATTTTACATGGAAAGACACTTATCTGATGGTGTTTGATTATGTAAGAGAGCGCCCTTTGAAACAGTTTTTTGAATCGGAGATCGCAACCCTTGCGGAATGTGAACGGTTCTGCCTGAATCTGACGATGGAATGTCTGGCCTGCGGCGTGCCTTTTCCTATCCTGTATCTGCAGCTCTTGCAGGATCAGATACATATTTCCAAGGATAAAAACGCTTATCTGGGATACTGCATCGATCTGGAACCCTTTTCAGAGGATATGACAGAAAGAGACTGTGCGACATTATGCGCGCAGAAGATATTCCCCCTGCTGGGTCAGATCAGCATGGGGAAAAAAGGCAGGGTCAGCAAGGCGACTAGCTATAAACTGCTGGAAAACAGATCTTGGAAGAGCGGATATCACCGTTTTACAGACCTGTATAAAGATCTGAAAATGGCGGCGGTACCCTTAAAGAAAGACGGCATCATCACACGCATCAAGCGTTTCTTCCGTCATCATCAGGATACGATCTTCCGGCTGCTCCTGATTCTTTGTGTGGTGTTGGGGCTTCTGGCGCTGATCATGATCGTTTCTCAACTGATTTTTGGGGATGTTCCTTTCCTGCGGTTGTTTGTAAACACCTTTAAGCAGATAGGGACAGAATCCTTGTTGCAGTAGAAAACAGGGGGTAGGATAGACCATGAAAAAGATAATCGGTCTTTATATTGCGATCTTTTTAGTCGTGCTGGTAGCATTGAGCGGCGTAAGCGGCATGCAGACGATGAAACAGGCGGATGTTGGTCTGCGTCGTCAGGATGGCGGCTATGCTTCTCAGGTGATCCGAACGGAGAACCATGATTATGTTCTGTATCAGAATCCGGGACAGACAAAATATCTGATCGCAGATACGGAAATCAAAGAATTACATAGCGAAACCGTTGGAACGGTACATCAGAACGGTGTGTATTATCTGTTCCAATATACAGAAAACGGCAGTTCCTTTATTGGTATTGCCCCCCTTGGAGACGCAAAGACGGAGCCGGCAAAAGGAGAAGAAGCACCTCCCATCCCTGTGTTTGAAGCAGCGGGGGATTTTCTGGCAGCGGGCAGCAATGAAAAGGCGATCTTCTGCAGTGTTCTTGGTGCGGATGGCAGAACCATTACGGAATATGCCCTGCTGACCGGAACGCAGGAATGGCTGGAAAGAGCAAGTTTTTCTCTTCCGGAAGGACATTTTGCGGTATGTGCAGCCTATGAAGAAGATACCCTGTGGCTGGCAAGGGAAGACGGAAAAGTTTTCAGCTGGAGCATGGTTCTGAAAGAGGCGGAGGTGTCCGTTGAAAATACAGTGCTGAAAAATTTTCTGGAACCTGATATCCCCGCAGAGGGAGAAAGGGCGGTCAGATTCAGCTGCATGAAGGAAGCGGCGGCGGAAATGATTTTTCCTGCGATCCTTGCGGCAGCGATCCTGACTGTATTGATCTACGGTATCAGAAATAAAAATCACCTGATCTTTCAGGTGATCTGCTGTGCAGAGATCATTGCACTGGCGGCATTGCTGTATGCGGGATATTCCTTTGTGGACAGAATGACCCGGGAAGAGGTTCTGGAAACAGGCATTGAAGCCGGTCATGTTCTGGAAGAAATGAGAGGGAATCAGCGGGCAGACGGTACGGTAAAACCCGAACTTTACTGGGATGCCATGAAAGAAAGGGAAGGTCTGCTGGAGGATCTGATGATCCTGGATGCGAAAACGGAAGAAGTCCTTCTGGCGAAAACACTGCCTGCGGGTAAAGATGCAAAACGATATTACAGTGAAAGCCTCGCTGGTCTGACAGCCAAGGTGCTGGAGGGCGGTGAAGCGGTGATGACCACTCTGGAAAAGGGCGGCCGTGAAGTTTATGCGGTGGCCATGAGGGACTGGAAAGAAATGTCTTCGGATTCTCTGATGGTAGCTGTGCTTTCTGAAGAAGGCATTCGAAACAGTATGGCGGGCGAGACAGAGATGATGGAAAAAATCATCGGCGGCCTGCTGGCGCTGGTGACAACAGGGAACGCAGCACTGTTCCTGTTCTTCTCCAGCAGATGGAAAAAGTTTGAGGAAGGACTTATATATGTGGCGAAAGAGAAAAAGGCATATCCCGATGTGCCTGTACTGCCCGACGGTATGCAGGGGGCATGGGCTTCTCTGGATGATATCGGCAATAGTCTCAGCAGATTGTATTACGAAAGAGATCTGCTTTACCGCAGTTATTATAAATTTGTACCCAAGGGTATGGATATATTACTGAAAAAACCTGTGCTGGCAGATATTGAAGTTGGCGACAGAACAAAGATCCGCGGCTGTATGGTAGATATTCTGCTGGATGACATGAAACATCTGGATGGCACGGCATATCTGGATACTATGACAAAGAGCATGGAACTGATGCACAGGGCAAGAATGCAGCGGGACGGTATTTTCCTTTCCGCATCCACAGACCTTCATGAAAGAAAGGTTTTCTTTGAGCAGAATGCTACAAGAGCGATGCAGTTTTCTGTGGATCTGATCCATGCATATGCGGAAAACAGCCTGCTGGCGGATAATGATTTTATCATGATGCTCCATGCGGCGGAATTCCAGTATGGCGTTTCCGGTGTGAAGGAAATGATGACACCTTATATGTATTCGGAACAGGAAAGTATTCTGGAGCCTTATACAAAGGCGCTGGCAAAAGCCAAGGTACGTATCGCCATGACAGAACAGACCCTGCGTCTGATCGGCGGAACAATTTATACAAGATATATCGGCTTCCTTTCCGGCGGGGAAATGGTCGGTAGCCTGAAGCTGTATGAAGGGCTGGATGCCTACCCCGAAACAAAGCGGAAACTGATGATGGAAACGGATGCGCTGTTCCAGAAGGGGCTGCAGCTGTTCTATTCCAATGACTTC
>JAFVXW010000037.1 GCA_017500935.1 Lachnospiraceae bacterium | reverse complement strand
TATAGCAGCAATCCTTACTCTTCTCCGCCATCATAGCTTCATCAATCCCACTGTTTGTCACTTTCCATCCGAGATGATCCACATAAAGATTATCCGGAGTGATCCGTCCGCGCCAGATATTTCCTTCCTCTTCCAGGTACATCCGTTCACCATTCAGGCGATACCAGCCTGTCAGATTTTTCAGATTCCAGGACTGGACTTCCCCACGGTACACCCAGGCACCGTCTTCATTAAACGTACGCCCGTGTTTCATCTCCCCTTGCAGACAATATCCATTTTCATCAAAACAGTACATTTCCGCAAAACCGTCAAAATTACCGTCAATCCACTCCAGGCTCTCCACGATATAACTGCCATCCGGCCGCAAATATTTCCAGCCATTTTCATCCTCAATCCAATAGCCAAACGCCTGCATACTGAAAAATAATGACCCAATCAGTACGAGCACACCAGAAATTATCTTACGTCTTTTCAAACTCGTTCCTCACATAACACCTATTTAAACTGTACCTGACCGTTTTCAATCCAGGCACCGTTCTGATCCACCTGGTAGCCGTCCGGAGTCACACAGTCTGCCGCCATCCAGCCATCTGCATCAAAGTAATAGCACTCCGCTCTTCCATCACGGTCCCCGTCTACCCAGTACCAGCCATCCTGCAGGTACACACCATTTCCTTTATCATACCACCAACGGCCGTTTTCCTCAATCCAGGTTCCCTGACTTTCGAACAGAACTACAGATTCACTTCCGTCATAGAACTGGATCGTTACTGTCAGGGCACCATTTACCGTACTGGTAAGAATCTGAATCGGCTTATCGAAGTTGTTTGCAAACTTCAGGTCCATGTAGCCTTCAGAAATTGTCGCATCCAGACCAACCGGAAGGTATGAGATCGGCTTTGAATGAGGATATCTTTCAATCGCAGGCATCAGTGCCTGACACATAGCTGCATAAAGTGTGGACGATACCTGACAGATACCGCCTCCGATTCCATAACCTTTGATCAGCGGAGCAGATACATATCCATTCGCCTTTGTACGGGACATGATAGAATCGCTGAACGACATAATCTCCCCCGGCTGCAGCACTTTTCCATTGATCCTCTGGGCAGCCAGTCTCACATTGATCGCCCTCGGAATTGTCTCATCATAATATGTAGTCCAGGAACCAATGATATTTCCCTGCTCTTCCTGGCTGAGTGCAATACGTCCCTCATTCTTGCCAATCGTCGCGTAGTGCAGACAGTAATCCGACAAATTTTTCTTATAAGCCAGAAACAGGTCCGGGTTGTTGTAAATATAGGCCTTTAAGTTAAATTCCGCATTTCCGGAACGTCCCTCTTTCGCACCAACTGCAGCAAAATGCTCAAACAACGCTTCCGGGTTCATTCCGATAGACTCCTGCAAATCCGGATTCTGGTCATAATAATACTGTGCATCAAACACTGCACGGTAGTCTTCTTTATTTTCCTTTGCATAGGCAGTCGTCACAGAGCCGAACACAAACAGCGC
>JAFVXW010000036.1 GCA_017500935.1 Lachnospiraceae bacterium | reverse complement strand
CATGTACCGCCATCGATGTAAACTTTCTGGAACATAAAATCAAAATTCAAAACTATACCAAAGATATTCTGCATCGTGCTTTTGGAGTGAAGGAAGATCCTACATGGGAGGATTTTCATATATTCCTGCAAGATCGCTGCTTCCCCAAAACTCGTGGAAACGTGAAAGCTATTTTGTCCGGACTGGGATTACAGGACTACGATCCGCTGCAAATCGTAGAAAAGACACATGGGCGAACAGCGGAAGATGATCTATGGTTGAAATTCCAATATTACGGAAGGACCGGTATCTGACATGATGACCGTGGATTTAACCCAATATAAAAATGAGCCAGTCAGCGGGCATACCTCAAAAGGCGATCAGCCTAAATGGCACATTGGAGATATATGGTATAAAGCTGATCATATGGGGTATGAAGCTCTCTCCGAAGTCATTGTCAGCTGGATGCTGGAACATTCCTCCATTGAGAATTTTGTAGCTTATGCCCCTATTGCAATTTACTCCACAGAAAAACAGTATATCGGCTGCCAAAGCAAAAACTTCCGGCAAGACGATGAGATGCTGATCCCTCTGGAAAAATTACACCGTGCTTATTACGGTGTTGGCCTTGCAAAAAAGCTGGCTGAGTTCTTTGAAGTCGAGGAACGTATTCAATATACTGTTTCTTTTGTAGAAAGGACAACCGAACTTTCTGATTTCGGTGCTTATTTGAGTACGCTGTTGGAATTGGATGCCTTTATCCTGAATGAAGACCGACACACCAATAATATTGCCGTAATCCGAAATGAGAAAACCGGAGTGTTCCGACTGTGCCCTATTTTTGATCATGGTTTGTCGCTGCTCTCAGATCTGAATGACTATCCTCTGACCAAAGACGTATATTCAAGCATCAGTTCCGTACAGGCAAAACCTTTTTCCTCAGACTTTTCTGAACAGGTCGAGGCCGCAGGCCAGCTATATGGAAGCTGTCTAAAATTCAACTTCACAAAAATGCAGATACAACAAAAAATTCAGGAACTTAAAGATTACTATAGCAGCGAAATTGTGGAACGCATTGAACAGATTATTTTTGAACAAATGCGTCGATACCGTTATCTTTTCTGACTTTTGACAGAGCATTTTTCTGAGTAAAATCAAAACGAAGATTTTTCATAGGAGTGAAATTTTATGCCCCTTGAAATTGTAAGAAATGATATTACAAAAATGTCGGTAGATGCCATCGTCAATGCCGCAAAAGAATCACTTCTGGGCGGTGGCGGTGTGGATGGATGTATCCATCGTGCGGCAGGACCGGAACTGCTGGCCGAATGCCGGACATTGGGCGGCTGTAAGACCGGCAATGCCAAAATTACCAGAGCATACCGTCTGCCCTGTAAGTACGTGATCCATACAGTCGGTCCCATCTGGAACGGCGGAGCATATGGCGAGCGGGAAAAGCTCCTTTCCTGCTATCGGACGAGCCTTGCGCTGGCAAAGAAGTACAAGTGTGAAACCGTAGCTTTCCCGCTGATTTCCTCCGGTATCTATGGCTATCCGAAAGATCAGGCGCTCCGTGTGGCGGTAGAGGCCATCAGTGAGTTCCTCATGGAACATGATATGAAGGTCTATATCGTCATTTTTGACCGTGCAGCCTATCAAATCAGCAACAAGCTGTTCACGGATATTGCCGAGTATAT
>JAFVXW010000035.1 GCA_017500935.1 Lachnospiraceae bacterium | reverse complement strand
TTCTCTAAAGGGAGCCTTTAACAGATAAAAGGACGTCCATAAGGCTCTCTATCGGAGAAAAAGTCAGTAAAATCAAGCAAAACTATGAAAAAAAGAGAATGCCTTTCGTTTGGCGTGTCCAAGCGACGGGGGAAGGGTCATTTTATCCAGCTTTTTTAATAACATTATTTTTTATTTGGAAAGCAGCGGAATTACAGTTTCGGAAGACTGGATGGAAAACAGGGAGCCTGTAGATGATTTTGAACAATTGCTGCCGATGATGGAGCACAGCTTAAAAAAACTGCGGGAGTGTCTGGATTGTAATCTGAGAGATCAGGGAGACTGGCTGATAGAAAAATTGCTGGGATATATCAGTCAGCACTACAGAGAGGATATATCTTTGGAAAAGCTGGCAGATTATGTCGGATATAACAACAGCTATATTTCAAATGTCTTTAAAATGAAAGTCGGTCGTTCTTATCTGGAATGCATACACAGTGAACGGCTTATGGCGGCCAAGAAGCTGCTGCTGGAAACAGATTATATTATGGAGCATATTGCGAATGAGGTAGGTTACAACAGCGCTTCAGAATTTGCAAGGGTATTTAGAAAGTACGAAAATATGTCTCCATCGGAATTCAGAAGGAAATACGATGTGGAATAAATCTGTATGTGATCAGAGATGCAAAGGAGGAACAGTATGATTCATATTGAAGGAAGAAAAATTGTAGCTGATACGCTCACGCAGAAAATTGTTTTTGAAGGCGGCAGAGTTGTAGAAATTACAAGTAAACTGGACGGAAAAACATATTTGCAAGAATCTATGGAAGATTTATTTCCGATACAGCTTCGGTTTAGCGATAATCGCTTTACGGAGCTGACGGATAAGGGAGAGGGAGCAGGCGGTTCCATCTCGGTTGTCAGATATAATGATCACATGGTTAATGTGGTTATGAATGGCTGGTATGGTCATGGAGAACTTTTGATAGAAGAAGACATTTCCAATGGTGCTGTTTGCATATCTCCATCTGCACATACAACATTGCCGGAGGTGCGTTCCTGTATTTATGATTTATCCGGATTTGCCCCGGAACTGGAACTTGTCTTACCGTTGAAGCAGGGGATGAAAGCAGGATTCGACGATGAGATATTTAAGTGGCTGCCGGAACCGGGAGTATTGGACTATCCTCATACATGGGAGGAGAGCTTTGTGGCATTTGCTTCCCGGGAAGGCGGTATTTGGATATTTAACGAAGGACAGCGATATCGTTATAAGACGCTTCGGATAGGCGGTAGACTTACACCATACGGTGTGGGTCTGGAGACAGAAAACTATGGACCGTTACAAGGTAAACTGAGTGCAGGCGGTATTACCTGGAAAATCAATTGTTATCAGGGCGATTGGACAGTTCCGGTCAAAAACTATAAGCAGATTTTAATGAAAGAACCTGCCTGGACAGAAGCCAAAGGAACTTTACCGGATTGGTTTGATGACATTAAACTGGCATATTGCTGGTGTCCGACAGATCCGGCTATTTTGGATACATTGAAAAAATATATCAATCCCAAAAATGTGTTGATTCATTTGTCTGACTGGAGAACATTGCCCTACGATCAGGGCTATCCGGAATATACAGCTTCAGAAGCTGCAAAAGCCTTTATTCAGAAGGGAAATGACATGGGATTTCACGTGGCTCCCCATTTCAATGCCTTTGAAATTGATCCATCTGTTCCGGAATTTGAATTGGTTCGTGATTTCAGGTATCGGAGTATCAATGAAAGACGTGCCCAGGGATGGACCTGGCTTCCTTATACGGACGAAAAGACAGGAAGAAGGGTATATACACGTCTTCCGGAGGATAATATTGCTCTTCGCAATAGCAGACACGGGAATGTAATGACAAAAATTCATCCGGCGCTGCCGGCCTGGAGAAACCTGCTGCTGTCTAATGTAAAAAAAGCAATAGACGATAATGAGATACATGTGGCCTTTTTGGATATTACACTGACCACATATAATCTCTTTAATGCACAGGTGAACGATGCCACAACGATGGAAGGTGCCCGGGAATTGTTGACTATGGCTAAAAAAATCAATGGTAATCTGGCGATTGGCGGCGAAGGGATGAACGAAACCTTGCTTTGTCAGAGTTTTGCACAGGGACATTCACTTTTTGGCCCGGATGAGGAAATGGTTCCGGTTGAAAAATATATCCCGGTTAATAAGATTTTATATGCCGATCTGTGTCACCAGGTGGGATATCATGGACAGTTGGATTTCGAAAGAAAATGCATGCAGGATGCCTGTGATGAGAAGAGAGGTTTTGTTCCTACCATTCTTGGGGGGGATATTTACGATCTCGACGAAAAGAACTCCATTTCAAAAAAGATACTGGAAAGAGCGGTGGATTAAAAAACTTAAAGTGTCATAAAAAACGAATGAGATTTACAGGATTTATCATTTTTGATATTATTTTTTTAAGTTTCAGATATTCTGTCACAAGCAGAAACTATTTTTCAGGGAGGTGCAAAATATGGATGAATTTACACGGGAAATATTAACAGATGAAACGCTGATCGCCTGTCGGGAGAGTTGGTTTCAGAAAATACGCGATATCTATAGCGGCAAGGACAAAGAAAAAATGTTCTTGCGGGTACTTGGAGCGGAAACAAAGAATCCGGAATTGATATATACAGATCCTGAAAAATGGATGGATGAGGCTCTCGAAAATCTGGCTGTACAGGCGAAAAACGCAGCTTCAAAGCAGCTCTTTTTGCCTCTTGCGGTTGAAAACTGGATCTATGGTGTTCATTTTGTAGATAAGGTTTTTGGAGCGGAAGTTTTTTTTCAGTATGATCAGTGGTATAACCATTATTTAAAAAACGAAGTGGGAAAACTGGAAAAACCTGACCTTGAAAATAACGAGACATGGGGACTGGCAAAGAGGATTGCGCAGGCTTTTCTGAATAGAAAGGTGACAGTTCCGATGATTGCAACACAGGTTATTGCCAGTGCGCTGAATATAGCTGTGAATCTGTATGGAGAAGAAATTCTGGTGGCAATGGTGACAGAACCGGAGGCAGCGCATCATGATCTGCAGATTATCAATGAGGTTCTCATGGAAATGCACAGATGGTATCGGGAACATATTCCGACGAATCAGCTGCAGCCAGTAGCAATAGGGGGACGTGCACAGCCTCCGGGACATGGTCAGCTCTGCGGGTGCACGACACAGCTTCTTTCTCCCGCTTTATATGAAGAATTTATTATGCCTTTGGACAACGCACTTTTGGGGGTGTACCCAAATGGAGGCCTGATTCATTTATGCGGAAGTCATAAACAGCTGATTCCGTTGTTTGCGCGTATGGAGAATTTAAAGAATGTGCAGCTGAATGACAAAGCGGCAGAGGATCTGGAATATTATGTGGAAGGTCTGCGGGAAGATCAGGTTATTTACCTGAATTTATGTGAAGGCATGCCTTTGGAACGTGCTCTGGAAATAGCAAAAGATAAGAGAATGATCATTATTGCCTGAAATCAGGTGTGCTGTGTTTTAGGGCTGTGAATAAACACTTTCTAAAAAAAGGAGGATTAAAAAATGGTACGATTGACACCGCCTATGGGCTGGAATTCCTGGAACACTTACGGTCAGAACATTAATGAAACATTGATCAAAGAAACTGCTGATTGTATGGCGAGCAGCGGTCTGGCAGATCTTGGCTACAATTATCTGGTTATTGACGATTGCTGGTCATTAAAAGAACGTGATGAAAATAAGCGCCTTGTAGCCGATCCGGAAAAATTCCCCAACGGAATGAAAGCAGTTGCAGATTATGTGCACAGTAAGGGTCTGAAATTCGGTATGTATTCCTGTGCCGGTAATCTGACCTGCGCCGGGTATCCCGGAAGCTACGAACATGAATTTATTGATGCACAGACTTTTGCAGAATGGGGAGTGGATTTCTTAAAGTATGATTATTGCTATCACAGTGATATCGTTCCGGGAGAAATTCTTTACCGCAGAATGGGATTGGCGCTTGAAAATTGTGGACGTGATATCCTGTTTAGTGCCTGCTCATGGGGATCTGATGAAACACATAAATGGATCAAGACCTCTGCAGCCAGCATGTGGCGTTCCACCGGTGATATTTTTGACAGCTGGGAGTCCATTAAGAATCTTACCAAACAGCAGCTTGCACTGCATCCTTACAATGGTGTGGGATGCTTCAATGATATGGACATGTTGGTGGTTGGCATGTATGGAAAAGGCAATGTGGGCTTAGGTGGCTGCACAGATGTCCAGTATAAAACGCATTTTTCCATTTGGGCTTTTCTGGGATCTCCTTTGATGATCGGATGTGATATTCGCAGCATGACGTCTGAAGCCAAGAGCATCTTAAGCAACAAAGATATGATTGCAATCAATCAGGAACCGCTGTTGAGACAGCCTTATCCTCTGAAGGGTATCTGGGCTAATGATGACCTGATCATGTACGCAAGAAATCTGTCTGACGGAGATATTGCCATTGGACTGTTCAATTTAAGCAGTGAGAAATGTGTTGCCAGATTTAATATGGATGAATTGGGACTTCCGGTCAGTCTCGGAAAAACGCTCAGAATGAAAGATATCTGGACGCAGAAAGAAGCGAAAGTCATGAACGGAACGGTGATGTGGGAATTGGAGCCTTATGACTGTGCAGTGCTGCGGGCCAAGCTGGCAGATTTATAATGGTACGGGTGAATGAAAAAGTGCCTGATCGTTCAGATACACGGCAGTGTTTCAGCTGTGGTGCTGCTTTAACATTTAATGATATCGGTGCCTATAAAAAATTTGTCAATCGCGGTGCGAGTACATTTTGCTGTCAGTTGTGTCTGTGTCAGAAACTGAAGATATCTCATTCCATGATGCTTGAGAAGATTGAATACTTCAAGGAGCAGGGGTGTACGCTGTTTGTTTAAGCTTCCGGGAAGAAAAATGATATTTTGCCTGGTGAGATAATCATTCTGGCTGTCAGGAACCAGGGATAAGGAGTATGTACCATGATTTATGCTGATCATGCGGCAACAACACAGCTGGACAGAGAGGCATTTGAGGCAATGCTGCCTTTTTTACTGGAGGAATATGGAAATGCTTCTCAGCCATATTCCTTTTCGCGTACAGCAAAAAGGGCGTTGGAACGGGCGCGGGAAATCATCGCACAGTGTATAGGGGCGCTGCCGGAGGAAATTTATTTTACTTCCGGCGGCACCGAGAGCAACAACTGGGCACTCAAAGGAAGCCTGTCATATGAAGAACGATGCGAAATCATTACTTCTCAGATAGAGCATCATTCTGTTTTAAATGTGTGTAAAGCTGCAGAAAAACTGAGGTTTAATACACGATATTTACCTGTGGATACGTTCGGAACTGTTTCCGCCGCCGCTCTTGACAAAAACATTTCTGATAAAACAAAGCTGGTTTCTGTCATGATGGCAAACAATGAAGTGGGAACCATTGAGCCGATCCAAGAGTTGTGTTCCATAACGCATCGTCATGGTGTGGTCTTTCATACCGATGCGGTACAGGCAATTGGGCATGTTCCGGTTGATGTTGCATGTTTAAATGTGGATATGTTATCTGCATCTGCTCACAAATTTAATGGTCCCAAGGGGATAGGATTTCTTTATATACGTAAGGGAACCCCTTTAAGACCATATGCCGATGGCGGTTCTCAGGAGCATGGCTTGCGTGCCGGCACTGAAAATGTGGCAGCTATCGTTGGAATGGCGGCAGCCCTGAAGAAAAGCTGTGATACAATGCAGCAGAGAATCGGGCATTTGAAATATCTGGAGCAGCAGTTATTATGTCGGTTGAGAGAGGCGCACATAGATTTTATCCGGAATGGGACAAATCAATTGCCGGGAAATATCAGCCTTTCGTTCCGGGAGGCTGAAGGGGAAATGCTGCTTCATCGATTGGATTTTATGGGAATCTGTGTTTCTCTTGGCTCTGCATGCAATTCCGGTAATATGCAGATGTCACATGTGCTTGAGGCCATGAAAGTACCCAAAGAGTATGCAATAGGGACAATTCGTGTTTCCTTTGGTCATACAAATACGGTTGAAGATGCTGATATCATTGCAGACGCAATTGTCCGGATATTGAAGGATCAATGATACAGTAGCGAGAGAAGAAGTCAAAGAAAATTTTGAACTGTAAGGAAACAGAAGGGCGTGGGTTCAAATCACGTCGGGAATATGAAAAAAGCGGAAACATGTGACTGTAAAGGTCAGCTGTGTTTCCGCTTTTTTGTAACATTTACTTTTCTGAGGCTGTCAATGAACGGATCATGTCCACTTCTTCCTGGCGATAAGGAGTCAGATCTTCATTGAAAATATCATGCTGCCATATTTTAGGTTTGCCCTCCAACGGATTTTTGGAAGCATCCCAGCTTAAATAAGTCTGGGTTTTGCCGGCCACAAGTCCCCAGTTGATGATTCCGATCCCTTTTTCTTTGTAGAAAGGCATGTGGCTTTCGATAAGGTTATTGAGAGGGCGGTTCAGCCATTCCGTACAGATGAGAGGTCTTTTGTAAGTTTCCAGCTTTTTCACCCGATCTGTTGTAATGGTGAGATCATTATAATCGTGGAAAGAAACGATATCCGACAGTTCGGCACATATCAGATCGAAATATTCACAAAGATACGGGGCTGCGGTCAGCGGCTGACTGGGAGCGCAGGCTCTTGCCCAGGCAAAAGCATCCTGCAAAAGTTTCAGAGAACATTGCCGGTTGGCGGGTTCGTTATAGAGATCCCATAAAAGAATTCTGTTGTCGTTTCCGTATCGGGTCATAAAGTCTGTCACATATTCTTTTAACGATTCATGCTCTGCTTCACAGATGATCTTTGAATATCCGGGACTGGGAGTCCAACCGCTGTTATGTATCCCCTTTATCGGTGCGTCCTGAGGTCCGAGATAGGGTTCTTTATTGGCAAAAGCGCAGTCATCAAATAAGATCGGCATCACTTTGATTCCGCAGTCTGCGGCTGCTTCCAAAAAAGAATCAAAGCATGAAAAAAGAGATTCTTTTTGCTCTTTCCATAGCAGATACTGCATAAAGACACGGCAGCTATTGTAGCCGATTTGGGATGCGGCCTGCAGTTCTTTTCGGATCAGCGCAAGATCAAAAGTTTCTTTCTGCCACATTTCGGTGGAGTTTACCGCACTGGAAGGCAGATAGTTAAATCCTGTGATCCAGGGCTGCTGCCGGTACCAGTTCCAGATTTTTTCCGTAGTCCACATAAAGATTTCCCCCTGATTCGTTATATATGAATATTATATCGAATTACCGGTGCAAAAGCCAGAGAAGAGTTTGAGAAGGAGCAGGTGTCATTTGTATTGGACACCTGCTCCTTTAAGCTGTAGATAACAGAAAAGAGCAAGTATGTTTGTAAAACGGCAGAAACGGAGGAACTGGAGATGAAAGGATACACAACAGAAAATGGTTACATGGGATTTGTAGATGGCAGCTATCGGCTTTTCGCCAGCGAATCCGATTACAGAGAATGGATGGAAGAATAAGTCTGATGCGCTCGCGCGGTGAGTATTTATATGTTATGTAAATATTGCTTTTACATAATGACGGGAATATAATGACTAAAAAGGATGAAGAAATTTATGCATTGGTGGATTGAACCGGCAGTAAGTGGTTATAAACGGAGCAGGCCAACCCTATTGGGTTGGCCCGTTTTCTTCCATAGCTGCGGATCATCCGCTGAGATATATAAGGAAAGCAGGATCATAAACAAAAATAAGGAGGTATCATCATGAGAGAAGTACATTTAATATGCAATGCACATGTGGACCCGATCTGGCAATGGGAATGGGAGGAAGGCGCTGCTGCCGCCCTTTCCACCTTTCGTTCCGCGGCAGATCTGGCAGAGGAATTTGATTATATTTTCTGCCATAATGAGGTAACTTTGTATAAATATATTGAGGAATATGCGCCGGAGCTTTTTGCGCGTATCAAAGAACTGATCCGTGTGGGAAAATGGCATATCATGGGAGGCTGGTATCTGCAGCCGGACTGCAATATGCCTCAGGGGGAAAGTTTTGTACGCCAGATACTGGTGGGAAGACAATATTTTATGGAGACATTCGGACAGAGTCCCACTACAGCCATAAATTTTGATTCTTTTGGACATACCAGAGGCCTGGTGCAGATTATAAAAAAGTGCGGTCAGGACAGTTATCTTCTTTGCCGCCCCGGTTCAGATCCTATTCCGGGAGAGCAGTTCTTATGGGAGGGCTTTGACGGAAGCCGTATCAAAGTAGAAGCAAATGTAAGTTACGGTACCGGGCTTGGGAAGGCAGCTTCCATGATTCGGGAGAGAATAGATTCCAGTGAAGAAGATGTAGTTTGCGTTCTGTGGGGCGTGGGCAATCATGGAGGCGGACCTTCACGTAAGGATCTGGCAGACATAAAGGCATTGATGGAAGAGGGATCCATGAAGATGCTGCATTCTGCGCCGGAGACTTTCTTTGCCCGTATCGATCCGGATAAAATACACGATAAATCTCTGCGCACATGGGATCCGGGCTGCTATACTACCATGAGTAGAATGAAAATGCAGCATGCACGTTTGGAGAATGAACTGTTTATGACAGAAAAGCTCTGTTCAGTTGCAGCCATGCGCGGGCTGATAGAATATCCTCAGTCGGAGTTGGATGAGGTGGTAGAAGATCTTCTGAATTGTCAGTTTCATGATGTACTGCCGGGCAGTTCCATCAGAGCCGGCGAAGAAAACGGACTGCGTCTGATTGAGCATGGACTGCAGATTCTGAATCATTTGAAGGCACGTGCATATTTTGCATTGAGTGCTTTGGAATCCAAAGCAGAGGAAGGGGAGTATCCGATTCTGGTCTTAAATCCCCATCCTTATGAATGGGAAACAGAGGTGGTCTGTGAACTGACACTGGCTGATCAAAACTGGTCTGATACCGAGGCAAATTATGCTGTGGTATATGATGAGAACAAAAATGTGATACCTTCTCAGACAGTAAAGGAAGAAAGCAATCTGAATCTGGATTGGAGAAAACGTATTTTCTTCCGCGGTAAGTTAAAACCGCTGTCTTTAACCCGTTTTTCTGTATATATGAATGTTGAGCCCGTGCATGTACAGCAATATGATACAAAAGAGAAGATAATTGCTGATCTTCCGCAGATCGAAAAATATGTGGAGATTGACGGCAGGACAGGCCTCATGACTTCTTACCGTGTACATGGAAAGGAATATATCAATCAGGATAGTAAGGGGGCATTTCAGCCTTACTTTTTTAAAGATAATCCGGATCCATGGGGAAAATACGGTTTGCCGCTTAAGAGAGTCGGTACAGATCCGGTGCCGTTTCAATTGATGGAACAGCCGGATGGCCCTTTTGAGGGGATGCAGCCGGTACAGATCATAGAAGATGGCGAAATCTACCTGGGTGTAGAATGTTTCTTTAAGCTGCAAAATTCCTATGTCCGGGTAGAATATGATATTTACAAGCAGGATCCGGCAGTGGATATTAAGATTGATGTTTTTGCAAATGATATTAACAGGATGTTAAAGCTGGCTCTTCCCGTGGAGAATCCTGGTATCTATTTTGGTCAGACTGCCTTTGGTACAGAGAATCTTTATATGGATGCCAGAGAATGTGTAGCCCAGCGTTTTGTGGGAGTAAGAGAGGCTGGTGAAAAGGATTGTCTGACATTATTCAATCGCGGTACCTATGGCTCTCATTGGGAAAAGGACACCTTGTATATGTCATTGCTTCGCACATCTACTTATTGCGCACATCCCATTGATGACCGACCTATCATTCCGACGAATCGTTTTGTGAAAAAAATCGACATGGGAGAGAGAAACTTCGCTTTTCGGTTTACTGTGGCAGAAGAGAGTTCTTTGGAAAAACTGGCAGCCGAATTCAACCAGCCGCCTTATGCCTGCAATGTTTTCCCGATAGATACAGATGAATCTGTACCCGAGATGCAGTTATCTGTCAGTGATCCGGAAATTACCCTGATCACCTTAAAGAAAGGGCAGCTCACAGAAGGGTATGTATTGCGATTGATGAATAATTATCATACTGGCAGAACGGCAGTTGTGAACTGTAATGGGGCAAGTCTGGAGCTTGTATTTGGACGGTATGAAGTGAAAACCTGCGTTTACAGGGATGGTATTCTTACTGAATCAGATTCCCTGATGATTTAAAATAAAGTACCTGTATCGACGGCAAAAAGTGTGTTAGTATAATATTTATAGAAGGGAAACGTTTGGAAGAGAAAACGTTAAACAGCACAAAAATCAGGAGGCGGTCACAGTATGATAAATGTGAATGATTTTCATGGAAAAACAGACAGTGAAGTGATTGAACTTGCGATGCAGAATCTGACAGGAGATGGGATCCTGGTAATTCCGCCGCGCGAATCCGACATTGAGCCGGAACGTAAGCATTGGCTGATCGATCGTGCCATTCTTATTCCCGAAAACACAACTGTTATTTTACAGAACTGTATGATCAAACTTTCTGATCGATGCAGAGATAATTTCTTTCGTTCCGCAAACTGTGGAATCGGGATCGACGATCCGCAAAGAATAAAGAATATACATATTCGCGGAGAAGGCTTTTGCACACTGCAGGGGGCCGATTATCCGCGTGCAACCGGAGATTCAAGCAAGCTTCTGGCCCGTCCGTGTCCGTACTATAAAGAAGATATGGTAAAATACGGATACTGGATCCCGGAAGAAAAACGAGCTGCAGGCGAGCTTGGATTCTGGGATATGCATGACCATTCTTACGGGACAGATATAGGAAAAGAAGGACAGCACCAGAAAGGGGATTGGCGCAACATCGGTATTCTGTTCGCCAATGTGGAGCATTTTTCCATAGAAAATATCCGTCTGGAAGATTATCATGCATGGGGCATTACCATCGAAAATTGTGCCTACGGTTCCATCCGTAAGATTGATTTTAATGCCTGCATGTCAAAAGAAATTGACGGTCTGCGTCAGAATATGGAAAATCAGGACGGCGTACATGTTCGGAAAGGTTCCCATCATATTCTGATCACAGATATTACCGGAAGAACCGGAGATGATGTGATTGCGATCACATCCTGGGATACCCCGGGTTGTGAATTTACTCCGGGATGTGAGATCGGATCCTTTCAGGCACTCCCTTGTCATTGGGATAAACAGAATTACGATGTTCACGACATCATCATCCGCAATGTTATTGCATATTCGCAGCTGTGCTGGGTGATTCGTCTGTTGGCTTCCAATAATAAGCTTTGGAATATTGTGATCGATGGCGTGATAGATGCCGCGGTGGAGGATGCGCCGCACAGACAGTACAGCGGCACGATCCTCGTGGGAAGAGAGGATTATCCCGGAGCAGTCCATGCGAAAGATTCGATGAGAAATATTACGATTTCCAATGTTGTCTGCAACGCCAGAAAAGGGATTGAAGTACATGGCTATTTGAAGGATTCCGTGATCACCAATGTATGCAACCGGCATCCTGAAGGCTCTGTGATTGCAGTTTTCAGGGAAAATGGATTAGACAATGTAGCCACCGGCTGTTTATGTGCATCCGGTGAGAATCCGGTCTTTGAGTATAAAAATATTCCGGAGTCACCGGCTGTATAAGCTGATATTACATTGAACTAAGGATGATTAGAGTTTGTGCTTTTCAGGCTGATTCAATATTGACAGCATAATAATTTTTGTGATACGTTAAAAAAAATGCAAAAGGAGAAATTGCAATGAAATTAGAAAACAAATCCATCGTTGTTACCGGCGCTTCTGCAGGTATGGGAAAAAACATTGTGGAGCTTTTTGTAAAGGAAGGTGCCAATGTTGTTGCAGTTGCAAGACGTGCAGAGAGACTGGATGCTTTAAAGGAATCTTTAAAGGACGCCCCCGGCAAACTGATTGTATTTGCGGGTGATGTTTCCAAGAAAGAAGATAATGAAGCGATGATCGATCTGGCTGTTGCTGAATTCGGCAAGCTGGATGTTCTGGTTAACAATGCAGGTGTTATGGATGACATGGCTGCAATGGCAGATGTAACCGATGAAAAATATGATTATGTAATGGGTATCAACGTTTATGGTCCTCTTTGCTCTATGAGAAAAGCATGTCAGGTATTTTTGGCACAGGGAAATGGCGGCAACATCATTACCATATCTTCCGTTGGTTCCATGCATCAGGCAGCAGGCGCAATCTACTGCGCATCCAAAGCAGCTGTAAATGCTTACTCCAGACATGTTGCATTTACCTATATGAAAGAAGGTATCAGAAGCAATATTATCGCGCCCGGCGGTATTTCCACGGAAATCGGTACTTCAATGGGCATGCCCAATATGGATGGCTTTACAAGAGTAAGACCTGTTCAGGCTCTGGCTCCCGCACCCGGACAGACTTCTGATATTGCCAATACCGCACTTTTCCTGGCTTCAGACGATTCCGCGTATATAAACGGCGTAGTTCTCCCTGTAGACGGCGGCTGGACTGCATTCTAAGGGTAATAAGGTATTTTGGACAAAAACAGCTATGCAATTTTTGTGTAGCTGTTTTTTTATACGATTGGAAATTTCATTTCCGATCGTATAAAAAAACACATATATGCGCACTCGTGCTCAGACGATCAGCGATCGTCGGCATATGTTGCCTTACGGCAACCGCACTCGGCGCGGAGTGTGCGCATAGCGCACACTTTTTTATTTTTGAGAGTGAATCAAGAAAAGTGACAGGTTATTTGGACGGCGCGGCACAGAATGGACGCATCATTCAGTTTTTCTGTCATCCGCATTATCTGCAGGACAACAGCGAAGATCTGCCTGCGGTGGAGCGCGTACTGAAGCTGATTGGCTCTCACAGTCAGGAAAAAGGATATCAGATCCTTTACACTTCCACTAACCGGATCGCCGCTTTCTGGCAGGCCCGCAGCGCATCAAAAATCGTGCGGGAAGGTTTGGAGATTGCGGTAAAGGCTCAGGTGCCGATGGTGATCGTACTGCCTGAAGGTGCAGGCGATATGATCTGGCTAAACGGCAAAGAAGTGCCCGTTGTGAAAAAGAAAGTGGGAGACCGCATGCTTTCTCTGCTTTGTATTCCGGAAGGAGAAAACACACTCCGTCTCTTGTAGTCTGTAGTTGAAAAAACATATTTTTACATCAGAAATCAGATACTTAAAAGGCAGACAGGTTTTTTGAGAAAAGAACCTGTTTGCTTTTTGTTTTTTGTTGAAAAATTAACAATCTTATAATATAATGTTGCATAATACTGGGGAGATATTTGCGATTTCTTCAGGGAAAGGACTGATAACGATTATGTTAGATAAAATGTATTATGAGAAGACTGACGAGATCATCGCCATGCATGGTGCTGTGCAGTCATCTCTTATATCCATCATTCAGGATATTCAGGAAGAATATCGCTATCTTCCACCTGAATTATTAAGCTATGTAGCAAAGAAAATTGGTATTACCGAAGCCAAGGCATACAGTGTTGCCACTTTTTATGAGAATTTTTCCTTTGAGCCCAAGGGAAAATATCTGATCAAGGTGTGCGACGGTACAGCCTGCCATGTCCGTAAGTCCACCGCGATTTTAGATAAGCTTCGTCAGGAGCTGGGACTGTCTGCAGAAAAAGTGACCACAGACGATATGCTTTTTACTGTAGAGACCGTATCCTGTCTTGGTGCCTGCGGTCTTGCGCCTGTTATCATGGTAAATGATACCGTGCATCCGGCGATGACACCTGAAAAAGTGACTGCGCTGTTAAAAACACTGAGGGAGGAAGCATAAATGGAAAAAATTATAAATCACTCCCAGTTAAATGAAATTAGAGAAAAAGAGCTTAACATCATCAAAAACAGCAAATGCAGAATCTTAATCTGTGCTGGTACAGGCTGTCTGGCAGGCGGCTCCGGCAAGATTTATGAAAGAATGCTGGAACTGGTGAAGGAAAATCCCGATGTGGAAGTGCATTTTGGTCCCGAGATCGCGCACGGTGACGGTGAGATCTCTGTGAAAAAGAGCGGCTGCCACGGTTTTTGTGAAATGGGTCCGCTGGTTCGTATCGAGCCTCTGGGAATCCTCTATACCAAGGTTAAGCCCGAAGACTGTGACGAGATCTTTGAAAAAACCGTGAAAAACGGCGAGATCATCCACTCCCTGATCTATAAGCAGAACGGCCAGGAATATCAGAAGCAGGATGAGATTCCTTTTTATAAAAAGCAGACCCGTCTGGTTTTGGAAAACTGCGGTCAGATTGACGCAGAACATATTGAAGAGGCGATCGCCACCGACAAATATCAGGCGCTGGCGAAGGCTCTTTTTGAAATGACTCCTGCTGAGGTTATCAAAGAAGTGGAAGAATCCAATCTGCGCGGACGCGGGGGCGGCGGTTTCCAGACCGGCTACAAGTGGAAACAGGTAGCACGTCAGAAAGAAACCGTCCGCTATATCGTATGTAACGGTGACGAAGGCGATCCGGGCGCGTTCATGGACCGAAGCATCATGGAAGGCGATCCCCACAAGATGATCGAAGGTATGATGATCGCAGCTTATGCGGTAGGCGCACAGGAAGGCTATATTTATGTGCGTGCTGAATACCCGCTGGCGATCAGCCGTTTAAAGCTTGCGATCGCACAGGCAAAGGAAGCAGGTCTTTTAGGAGACAATATTCTGGGCACTGATTTTTGTTTCGATTTACATATCAACAGAGGTGCAGGCGCGTTCGTATGCGGCGAAGGCAGTGCGCTGACCGCTTCCATAGAAGGTCACCGCGGCATGCCCCGTGTAAAACCGCCCCGTACCGTAGAACAGGGACTTTTCGGCAAGCCCACTGTTTTAAATAACGTAGAAACTTTTGCCAATGTACCCATGATCATCAACAAGGGTGCTGAATGGTTTAAGACCATCGGTCCTGAAAACAGCCCCGGCACCAAGGCATTTGCGCTGACCGGCAATGTGAAAAATACCGGTCTGATCGAAGTTCCCATGGGAACTACCCTGCGCGAGGTTATCTTTGAAGTAGGCGGCGGCATCAGAGGCGACGGTGAATTTAAGGCAGTTCAGATCGGCGGTCCTTCCGGCGGCTGTCTGATCACACCTCATCTGGATGTGCCTCTTGATTTTGATTCCTTAAAGAAAATGGGTGCCATGATCGGTTCCGGCGGTCTGGTTGTTATGGACTCCAATACCTGTATGGTGGAAGTGGCACGTTTCTTCATGAACTTTACCCAGAATGAAAGCTGCGGCAAATGTGTGCCCTGCCGTGAAGGCACCAAGCGTATGCTGGAGATTTTAGAGCGCATTGTAGCAGGAAACGGCACACTGGAAGATCTTGATATGCTGGAAGCACTGGCAGAGACCGTTACCGAAACAGCACTCTGCGGTCTTGGAAAGAGTGCGGCACTTCCCGTTATGAGTACCTTAAAGCTGTTCCGCGATGAGTATGTGGAGCATGTTACCGAGAAGAAGTGCAGAGCCAACAACTGTGCGGCTATGCGTCAGTATGTGATCGATCCCGAAAAATGTAAGGGCTGCAGCAAGTGTGCGCGCAACTGTCCTGTTGGTGCGATCACCGGTCAGATCAAGAGTCCTTATACCATTGACAGCAGCAAATGTATCAAATGCGGTGCATGTATCAGTGCCTGTCCTTTTGGTGCCATTAAGATCGCAGAATAAGGAGAAAACCAGAAGATGAAATATATGACGATCAACAACCGCAAGGTTGCTTTTGATGATGAAAAGAATATCCTGCAGGTACTCCGCAGAATCGGCATCAATCTGCCCACATTCTGTTATCATTCCGAGCTGTCCACCTATGGCGCGTGCCGTATGTGCGTGGTGGAAGACAACCGCGGAAGAGTATTTGCGTCCTGTTCCGAAACACCCAGAGACGGAATGATCATTTATACCAAGACCCCCCGTCTGCAGAAGCACAGAAAGATGATCCTGGAGCTGCTTTTGGCTTCCCACTGCACAGACTGTGCGACCTGTCATGTAAACGGCCAGTGTACCTTACAGGAACTGGCACAGAGCATGAACGTGGGTAAGGTTTCCTTTGAAAACAACAAGCCCATCCTTCCTGTGGATGATTCCTCACCTGCCATTGTAATCGATCCCAACAAGTGTATTCTTTGCGGTGACTGTGTTCGTACCTGTGAAGAACTGCAGGGCGTCGGCGTTCTGGATTTTGCGCACAGAGGATCCAAGCTGCAGGTAATGCCTGCTTTTGGCAAAAAGCTGTGTGACACCGACTGTGTCGGCTGCGGACAGTGCCGTGTGGCATGCCCCACCGGTGCCATCACCATCAAGCATAACTTCACTCCCGTATGGGATGCGCTCTCTGACCCTCATGTACGTGTAGTGGCACAGATCGCGCCTGCAGTCAGAATTGCCATCGGTGACAAGTTCGGTATTCCCAAGGGTGAAAACTCCATCGGCAAGCTGGCTACCGCACTTCGTATGCTGGGATTTGATGAGATTTACGACACCAACTTCGGTGCGGATATCACTGTTATTGAAGAAGCAAAAGAACTGCTGGAAAGAATTGAGAAAAACGAAAACCTGCCCCTGTTTACCTCCTGCTGTCCTGCATGGGTAAAATTCTGTGAAAACAGATATCCGGAGCTTGCAAAACACATTTCTACCTGCCGTTCTCCCCAGCAGATGTTCGGCGCACTGATCAAGGAAGATGCGCGTGTAAATCCCAAGGACGACAGAAAGACACTGATGGTTTCCATCATGCCCTGTACCGCAAAGAAGGCGGAAATCTTACGTCCTGAGCATTACACTGACGGTGAACAGGATGTGGATTATGTACTGACCACCGATGAAGTGATCAGAATGTTTAAGGTTGCAGGTATTGATTTTGCCTCTCTGGAAGGCGAAGCGCTGGATATGCCCTTTGGCCTTTCCTCCGGTGCAGCTGCGATCTTTGGCGTGACCGGCGGTGTTACCGAAGCGGTGCTTCGTCATGTGATCAGGAGCAGCAAGGTGGAGGATCTGGAACAGATCAGCTACACCGGCATCCGCGGCACTGATGTATTAAAGGAAGCAACCGTTAAGCTGGGCGAAAGAGAAGTTAAGATCGCAGTGGTTCACGGCCTGAAGAATGCGGATGATCTGATGAAGAAGATTCAGGCAGGCGAAGCATATTATGACTTCGTGGAAGTTATGGCATGCAGACGCGGCTGTGTTGCCGGCGGCGGTCAGCCTCTTCCCATCGGTGCAAGAACCAGACAGGCCCGCATGGAAGGTCTGTATAAGATCGACAGCCAGGCACAGATCAAACGCTCCGATGAGAATCCTTTCATTACAGCACTGTATCAGGGACTTTTGAAAGGAAAAGAACACAAACTGCTTCATAATGAGAAGTAAGTAAGCTTTCAAGCAGGCAAAATTATCAAAATTCTGTATTTGCTTGCTTAGAGAATGCTTTTTGCGGGTGCTAAGCATCCAAAAAGTTAAAAAAATGAGATTTGCATGCCCGAATATGTGTTTTAGGGCATGCAAATTCATGATTTTTGTGAATTTGAATGAATAAAGACATGATTTTGTCATTTTTGAGCATGCAAAATCATGTCTTTTTTATTATTTGAATGAATCAGGCGGCGAAACGGGCGTTTTTGAGCATGCAAACAACAGAATAATACATTTATGACTGCTTTGCCGCTGGCATTTTCCGGAAAATCATTCAGATGCAAAGAAAGTTCTCAGTTCTTCCACATATTCTGTGGGTGCAACCGGATAGGAAAGCCCGTGTCCGGCGCCGGGAACGGTGACAAGCTTCTTTTTGGCAGAAGAACAGGCTTCAAAATTGCGGCGGCTCATTTCGCAGGGAACAAAATCATCGGTTTCCCCATGGAAAAAGATGACGGGAACACTGCTGTGTGACAGCGCTGTGATGGGGGATGTTTCCTCCAGATCAAAATGCCCGAAAAGCCATGCTCCCAGTCTGACAAAGGGATAGGCGATCGCAGGAGGAAGCTTCATCTGGCGGATTACCACTTTGATGATATCTTTGGCGGAAGTATAGCCGCAGTCGGCAAGCACACCGATCACATTTTCGGGAAGGGGTGCACCGGCAGCCATCATGACAGTGGCAGCACCCATGGAAATACCGGTGAGAATGATCTTTACATCAGGGCCGAAGGTCTGGATCAGAAAGTCTGTCCAGGCAAGGCAGTCCTTGTGCTCATTGACACCAAAGCTGATCACATTGCCGTCGCTGTAACGGCTGCAGCGCTGGTCTACGATAAAGGCACTGTGACCGAGGGCAAAGCATCTTTGTACGCCGCCGGAAAGATCACGTTCCGCATTGCCGCGGTAACCGTGAAACATCAGCTCCACAGGAGCATCGGGCGCATATTCAAAATAGCGGGCGGTCAGTTTTAAACCGTCAAAGGATGTGATGGAGTAATGTTTCTGGGGCATATTTCTGGATTCTTTGATCCAGTTTTCCATGGATTCCCGATAGGGTTCATAGATTTCACCATGGGGAATGTCAATGGCTTCCAGATCCGCAGGATCACGGTTGGGAGCATAAAAGGCCATCCTGAAGCAGATCCAGGAAATGATCAGGATCAAAAGCAGCAGGAGGATTGTGATGAGCAGCAGCGTTAAAAATACAGACATAATATCATCTCCGATTAAGTTATGATTTTTCTGTTAGTATTACTTGCTTTCGGGCGCATTATGCAGAGTATTGCGCTTCATCCATTTCCCTTTTTTATAATAGATAATAAATAAAAGAGAAGTAATGGTCCAGGTCAGCGGATAGGAGAAGGCAACCGTGGAAACTTCCGTGCGCAGCGGAACCATAATGGTGATCCAGAGAATACGCAGGATGCACACGCCAAAGCAGGTCAGCAGTGTAGGAGTGACAGAGTCACCGCAGCCGCGGCAGGTTCCGGAGAGAATCTCAATACATACATAGCAGACATATGCGGGGGCGATGTTGCGGATCATACCGGCGCAGATTTCAATAACATTGGTATCTCTGGTAAATAAAAGCAGCAGGGTGGTTCCGTATCTTAATACAATAAAAGAAATCAGCAGGCTGGTGGAAACGGCAAAAGCGGTACAGATGCGCACACTTTTTTTGACACGGTCCATTTTTCCGGCACCGAAATTCTGACCCACAAAAGTGGTGATGGAAACGCCGTAAGCACTGATGATCATCCAGTAAATGCTGTCCAACTTACCGTAGGCTGTCCAGGCAGCAACAGTGTCTGTTCCAAAACCGTTGATGGAGGACTGGATCAGCAGGTTGGAGATGGAATACATGGAAGACTGCAGACCGGCAGGCAGACCGATTCTTAAAATGGAAGCCAGTATGTGACGGTGGAAACGGATCTTTTTGGGATACAGCCGGTAGGAATGCCGGGTGCGCATCAGGGAACCCACAGTCAGCGCAGCGGCAGCAGTCTGGGCGATAACAGTTGCAATACCGACACCTGCCACACCCATATCAAGGACTGCTACAAATACAAGATCCAGTACAATATTTAAAAGACATGCCGTAATCAGAAAATAAAGTGGCTTTTTGGAATCGCCCACCGCACGCAGAATACCGGAACCGATATTATAGAGCATGGCAGGTATAACACCTGCAAAATAAATCTTCATATAAGTAACAGAAGGCCCCATAAGCTCAGCGGGTGTATTGAGCGCACGCAGAGCCCAGGGCGCGATCGCAATGCCAATAACCATTAAAACAGCACCGCCTGCCAAAGCCAGCGCGATGGCAGTATGGACGGAATCCGATACTTTCTGGGAAAGACCTGCACCAAAATGCTGGGAAATGATAACTGTGGCACCGGAGGAAAGACCGACAAAGAAACCAACCAAAAGATTGATCAGTACAGCGGTGGGGCCGCCCACGGAAGCAAGCGCTTCTTTTCCGACAAAATTGCCGACAATGACAGCATCTGCGGTATTGTAAAGCTGCTGAAAAAAAGTGCCGAACAGGATCGGGAAAAAGAAGAGCAAAAGCTGCTTCCAGATGACACCCTCTGTGATCTGGTTTTCCTGGGGCGATGTTTTCTTCTGTATTTTGGTATCTGACATATTCCTGGACATGGAAACCTCCGGATAAAAGTTTGGATGAAAGCCGTTTAAGACAGACGTATATCGTATAAAATGATGATAACTCATGTAAATTGGCTTGTCAAACGACGATGTATTTTTTAAAATAGGGAAAAAGAGAAAAACAGCGGTCAATAAGCATTGCTGACCGGCGCAAAAAGGAGAATGTTATGGCAAAGATATATCAGGGAATCTGGGGACTGACCGGACATACGCCCCTTGTGGAAGTTTGTAATCTGGAAAAGGAACTGAATTTAAAAGCACGGCTGCTTGTGAAGCTGGAATGTATGAATCCGGCAGGGTCTGCCAAGGACAGAGTGGCAAAGGCTATGATCGAGGATGCGGAAGAGAGAGGCATTTTAAAGCCCGGGGCAACGATCATTGAGCCCACCTCCGGCAATACCGGCATCGGTCTGGCAGCGATGGCTGCTGTGAAAGGCTATCAGGTGATCCTGACCATGCCCGACACCATGTCCAAAGAAAGACGCAATATTTTGAAGGCTTACGGTGCAAAACTGGTGCTGACCGAAGGTGCAAAGGGAATGAGCGGCGCCATTGCAAAAGCCCAGGAGTTGGCAAAGGAGATCCCGGGCAGCATCATTGCCGGACAGTTTGACAATCCTGCCAATCCGGCAGCACACCGGGCAACCACAGGGCCGGAAATCTGGGAGGATACCGACGGAAACGTGGATATTTTGATCGCCAGTGTGGGAACCGGCGGCACACTGACGGGAACCGGTGAATATTTAAAAGAAAAAAATCCTGCGGTCAGAGTGGTGGCGGTAGAACCTGCTGATTCTCCGCTGCTTTCTGAGGGCAGAAGCGGCAGCCACGGTATTCAGGGTATCGGCGCCAATTTTGTGCCCGGAGTGCTCAATACCGGTATTTACGATGAAATCCTGACCGCAGAACTGACAGATGCCTTTGCCGCAGCCAAAATGCTGGCAAAGCGGGAAGGTGTACTGGTGGGCATTTCCTCCGGTGCTGTGCTTGACGGTGCAGTCCGTCTGTGCAGACGCCCTGAAAACGAAGGCAAGACAATTGTGGCAATCCTGCCTGACCACGGTGACCGCTATTATTCATCATCTTTATTTGAAGAGGAAGAAACAAATGAATAAACTGAATCAAAAAAGCACGCTGGCTGAAATTTATGCCAATCCTGCAGGCAAAGATATCCTGCATAAAATATGTCTGCAGCTTAATCTGCCGGAAAAGATGATTTTTGAAAAAAGCCCTGCAAAAAAACTGACGCTGGATGGATTAAATAAGCTCACCGGCGGAAAGTTTTCGGAAGGATTTTTTGAAGCGCTTCTTTCCATCCTGAATACAGACGCACAGGATACCAAAAGGGAAGCTGTTTTGCCTAAAAAAGAGATTCCCTGGTGGAAAACGGCTGTTTTTTACCAGATTTATCCCAGAAGCTTTTGTGATGCCGACGGGGACGGCATCGGTGATTTAAAAGGAATCATCAATAAGCTTGACTATCTGAAAGATCTTGGTGTGGACGCTTTGTGGCTGTCACCGGTTTACGATTCACCCAATGATGACAATGGCTATGATATCCGCGATTATAAGGCCGTCATGCAGGAATTTGGCACCATGGAGGATATGGATGAACTCATCAGGCAGCTTCATGAGCGCGGCATGCGCCTGATCATGGACCTGGTCATCAATCATACCTCCGACGAGCATGAATGGTTTCAAAAGGCCTTGGCAGACGAAAATTCCCCTTACAGGGACTATTATTTCTTCCAAAAAAGCAGTGAAGTTCCCAACAACTGGAGCTCCTTTTTTGAGGGATCTGCATGGCGTTATTTTGAAGAGCAGGATATCTGGGGGCTGCATCTGTTTTCCAAAAAGCAGATGGATCTAAACTGGGACAATCCGGCACTCAGAAACGATGTGATCGGGATGATCCGCTGGTGGCTTGAAAAAGGCGTGGACGGTTTCCGCATGGACGTGATAAACTACATTTCCAAACGGGAAGGTCTGCCCATGGGCGATGAGACCATCGGTGCCATGATGGAATATACTGGTATTGAGCATTATTTTTACGGCCCGCACCTGCATGAGTATCTGCATCAGGTCCGCACACAGGCCTTTGAGCCTTTCGGCGCGTTTTCTGTCGGCGAGACTCCCGGTATCGGGATGGAGATGGCAAAAAAACTGACGGGTCAGGGCCGCAGGGAGCTGGATATGCTCTTTAATTTTGATCATCTGGAAACACCGGGACATGTGCGTTTTGACGATTACCGCTATGACTTAAATTACCTGAAATCCTACATGACCGACTGGATGGAACACTACGGACCGGACTGTCAGATGGCGCTGTTTTGGGATAATCACGATAACCCGCGCATGATCAGCAAAATCGAACCTGATCCGAAGTGGCGCGTGGTGCTGGCAAAGCTTTTAGCAATGATCCAGCTGACCTTAAAGGGAACACCCTTTTTATTCCAGGGGCAGGAAATCGGTATGATCAATCAAAACTTTACATCTCCCTCCCAGCTTCGTGACATTGAAAGCTGGAATCTGTATGAGAAACTCTGCAGAACCATGCCGGCGGCGGAGGCCTTTGCCAAAGTGGCAGCAGGCAGCCGCGACCATGCCCGCACTCCCATGCAGTGGGACAATACAGCCTTTGGCGGTTTTACACAGGGAAAAAATCCCTGGATCGAAGGGGACGGAGACTATGTGAACTGCAATGTAGAGGAGCAGATTTCAGATCCTGATTCCGTACTTTGGTTTCACAGAGAACTTCTGCAGCTGCGCAGACAGTATCCGCTGTTTGGCACCGGAAAGATCAAGATCACCAACAAGGAAAGAAAAAATCTGTTTACCTATTACCGCTATGACGGAAAGGATGTCTTTTATGTGGAATGCAATCTGGGCAGAAAGCCTTTGTATGTGGGAAAACGCCCTAAAAACATGGTGCATATCATGGGCAATTATGCAGACGGCGGCGGTCAGACCTTGAAGGCTTATGAAACAAATCTGTACCGGGTGAGTAAAAAATAGCGGAGATTAGTAATAGAAGAGATAAGGACCATCTTCAGAGGCTTCTTTTTCGGCTGATGTGGATGGTCTTTTTTTATGGACATATTCAGGAAAACAAATACAGGTAAATATTGACAGAAAACGTTTTCTGAGTTAATTTATAATGGCGTGGAAAACGTTTTCTTTGAAAACGGAATGATACAGACGTAAAAAAGGCGGCGGAGGAATGAGATAAGACTTAGAACTCATACAAATCTGCCGTCACAGAAGTTTACAGTGAATATATTTCTTCTCATATGGGAAGAATGAAAAAACAGGAGAAAAAGACGTGGCTTCGATCAAAGATGTGGCAAACAGAGCCGGTGTGGCGATCTCAACCGTTTCCAAGGTATTAAATGGCTATCCGGGAGTCAGCCGGGAAACCAAAGACAAAGTAAATCAGGCGATCGCAGAATTAAAATTTACCCCGAATGCGGTAGCGGCCGCACTTTCTTCAAAGCGTACCGGACGCGTCGCGCTGCTTTTGAATCTTTCAGACAAGACACAGATTGTGGATGCGATCAATATGCAGTATCTTTCCGGTGCGATACAAAAAGCGCTGGAATTCAAACTGGATGTGATCACCTTGTTTTTTTCCATGCTCAGGGAAAAAAATGTCAGTGAAATCATCAATTACCTGAAATCCCAGAGCATAGAAGGACTGATCGTTTATGGGATGAGCAGGGAGGATCAATGGCTGACAGAGTTGATGGAAAGCGGTCTGTTTAAAATGGTGACGGTCGATGCGCCTTTTTCAGATGAACATATTTCCTCTGTCTGGATCGACCAGCAAAAGGCCCAGTATGAGGTGGCAAAAAAGACAATTTTGGAAAACAAAGGCTGTAAACGAATATTTTATATTGCGGGCAAAAAAAATGCGTTCATCACGCAGGGACGAATAGACGGTATAAAGCAGCTGGCGCAGGAGATGGGGCTGGAACTTACGATAGCATACGGCGAATTTTCGGAAAGTCAGGCCAGAGAGCTTGCGTTTGCCCATGAAAAAAAGACAGATATTTTTGTCTGTGCCTCTGACCTGATGGCGATCGGAGTGATGCGCATTCTTTCGGAGCTGGATGTGTTCCGTCCGGTCTGCGGATTTGACGGGATTACACTGATGGGATATGCCGGCAAACAGATGAATACTGTCAGGCAGGATTTTGCGGCAATCTCCGCAGCAGCAGTGGAAGAACTGCAGAGACTGCTGGAAGGAGAAAGAGGGCGCAGCCGTGTACTTGCCCACGAAGTGGTTCAGATAAGGTATCAGGATGTGATTGGTTAATAGCAGAGAATGGAGGATGCAATGAGACTGGAAGAATCGATCACCAGAGAAATTCTGGAACAGAGGATGGAGCCGGAAATGGAGGCACTGACACAGCGACTGTTTGGGAAGAGTGTCAGGGAGGCCAGCGACAGGGAAGTCTATATTGTGCTTTTATATCTGGTAAAAGGGCTGATGGATGCTACGGTACCCAATGACGGAGATAAAAAGATTTATTATATTTCAGCAGAATTTTTGATCGGCAAACTGCTTTCCAATAATCTGATCAATCTTGGGGTCTATGAAAAGGTGGAGAGGATTCTGGAAAAGAACGGAAAAACACTGGCTGCGATTGAAGCAGCAGAGCCGGAGCCTTCTTTGGGAAACGGCGGATTAGGACGTCTGGCAGCCTGCTTTCTGGATTCTATTGCCACACTTGGACTGCCCGGTGAGGGAATTGGCCTAAATTATCATTACGGGCTGTTTAAGCAGGTGTTTGCGGACAATAAGCAGACTGCACAAAAAGATTCCTGGCTGGAAGCAGATTCCTGGCTGACTAAGACCGATATCGGATTTACAGTGTGTTTTGGAGACTGTAAGGTACGTTCAAGGCTTTATGATATTGAGGTGGTTGGCTATCAAAACGGTGTGAATAAACTGCGTCTGTTTGATGCAGAGGGTGTGGATGAAAGTCTGGTAACCGAAGGAATCTGTTTTTATAAGGAAGATATCAGACACAATCTGACACTGTTTTTATATCCGGATGATTCCGATGAAAAAGGACGGCTTCTGCGTATTTATCAGCAGTATTTTATGTGCAGCAATGCGGCACAGCTGATTTTATATGAATTGAAGGAAAAACAGCATGACCTGCGCAGAATGTATGAACATGCGGTGATCCAGATCAACGATACGCATCCGTCCATGATCATCCCGGAGCTGATCCGGATTTTGGTGCACGACAAGGCGTTCCCCATGGAGGAAGCAATCGATGTCGTTACAAAGACATGTGCTTACACCAATCACACCATTTTGACGGAGGCATTGGAAAAATGGCCTTTAGAACAGCTTGAAAAAGCGGTTCCCCAGCTGGGTCCCATCATCAGGGAGCTGGATGCGCGTGTGAAAGCAAAGTATGAGAGTCCGGACGTACACATCATTGATGAACAGAACAGGGTTCATATGGCGCATATGGATATCCATTACGGTTTTTCCGTAAACGGGGTGGCAGCGATCCACACACAGATTTTGAAAGAATCCGAGCTGAAGGCTTTTTATGAAATTTATCCTGAAAAGTTTCATAATAAAACCAACGGCATTACCTTCCGCAGATGGCTGTTGTCCTGTAACAGAGAGCTGCAGGCGTGGTTAAATGACACCATCGGAAAAGAATATCAGCTGGATGCGGATAAGCTGGAAAAACTGCTGGCGTACGCAGATGACCCCAAAGCGCAGGAAGCAGTGGCGGCGATCAAGCAGACCAAAAAGAAACAGCTGGCAGAATATATTAAGCTGCATGAAGGCATTGAACTGGATCCGGATTCTGTTTTTGACATTCAGATCAAACGTATGCATGAATACAAGCGTCAGCAGATGAATGCGCTGTATATCATTCACAAATATCTGGAGATCAGGGCGGGAAATAAGCCGGTGCGCCCCATCAGCATTATTTTTGGAGCAAAGGCAGCGCCTGCCTATGTGATCGCGCAGGATGTGATCCATCTGATCCTGGTGCTTTCAAAGATCATCAACGCTGATCCGCAGGTCAGCCCGTATCTGAAAGTGGTTATGGTGGAAAACTATAATGTGACTTATGCGGAAAAACTGATTCCGGCCTGTGATATTTCCGAACAGATTTCTCTTGCTTCCAAGGAAGCTTCCGGAACCGGAAATATGAAATTTATGTTAAACGGTGCGGTGACTTTGGGAACCGATGACGGTGCCAATGTGGAGATCCATGAATTGGTAGGAGATGAAAATATTTATATTTTCGGTGAAAACAGCAGTCAGGTGATCGCACATTATGAAAAAGGTGACTACTCTTCCGGAAAGCTTTATGAAAGCAGTCCTCTGATCAAAAGAGCGGTGGATTTTATCGTGAGCCCTCAAATGACTGCCGCAGGAGATAAGACAAATCTGGAACGGCTGTATCATGAACTTATCAGTAAAGACTGGTTTATGACGCTTCTTGATCTGGAGGATTATATCCGGACCAAGGAACGGATGCTGGCCGATTACGAAGATCAGGAAAAATGGAGAAGAATGATGCTTGTCAACATTGCGAAAGCAGGTTATTTTTCTTCGGACAGAACCATCGCAGAGTATAACAGGGATATCTGGAAGCTCTGACAGGAGAGGCAATGCCCCCGGTGAGAGGATTCTTACCGGGGGTTTTTGGGAAAACGGTTTAAAATTTGCGGCGGCTCATATTGGAATTGTGGTATGCCGGATCAAAGGTGACATCCTGATCAAACCAGTCAGGCGCAATGAAGGTATGGGCCTGTTCTTGGGAGTCAAATTCCACTTCTGCGATGATCACGCCAAGGAAAGGCTCTGCAAAGATGTCCAGTTCGATGGTATGGGATAAATAAGGGATCAGATACCGCTGTTTGGCGATTATATTGCCGTCTGCCTTATCGCGCAGATGTTCATAGGACGCAGCGTCAAGGGGGAGATTGTATTCCTCCCGCGCAAGCATGCCGCTGCCTTTATACGTCATGTAATAGCGGTCATCCTCCCGGCGCACGCGGATGACGGGGGAAGTGTTTAAATATGCCTGCTCTATGATATGGAAGGGATAGCTTTCCAGATTCTTGGGCAGTTTTTTTATTGTAAATTTGCGTTCGATTTCCATAAGCAGATCTCCTTTGGAGGTAAATATTTTTGCTTTTTGACAGTATACCATAAAAATTTAAGAATTGTTCATAATATTCCCCTTTTTTTATATGGTGTTATCTGGTAAAATGATATTATAAAAGATAAAATGCAGTATTATGCGGTTTTTTGATAAAAACGGCAGGAAAAGGAGTGAAATATGGCAAAAATCGGAGTATTTTTTGCGGAAGGATATGAAGAAATTGAAGCGCTGACCGTGGTGGATCTTTGCAGAAGAGCAGGGATCGAAGTGGAAATGGTTTCTGTTTACGGTAAGGAAAGTGTCTGCGGTGCGCACGGCATCGATGTGAAAATGGATAAAACCTTTGCAGAGGCAGATTTTGACGGAATGGATATGATCGTGCTTCCCGGCGGTATGCCCGGCACACTGAATCTGGAAGCGTCTGCAGAGCTGATGGACAGAGTTGACAGCTTTTTTCAGGCCGGAAAGTATGTGGCGGCCATTTGTGCAGCGCCCAGCATTTTGGGACACAGAGGCATTCTGAATGGAAAGAAAGCGGTTTGTTATCCTTCTTTTGAAGAGCATCTGACCGGCGCGCAGGTGGTATTTGAAGATGCCGTTACAGACGGCAATGTGATCACCGGCCGCGGCATGGGCTGTGCCATTGCGTTTTCCTGCGAGATCATCGCGGCACTTTGCTCACCCGAAAAAGCAGCTGCGATCGCAGATTCTGTCATTTACAAAAAATAATACGGGAGATACAGATGAAGAATATACTTTTCTTTTTAACACCTAAAATTGAAGTGGCCCATGTCAGAGAAGACGAGACCCTGCGTCAGGTGCTGGAGAAAATGGAACATCACGGTTATTCTGCGGTGCCGCTTCTTTCCGTGGACGGCAGATATATCGGTACACTGACGGACGGTGATGTGCTCTGGGGAATCAAAGAGCTGGGATTTCCCAATATCCGTGAAATGGAAAACTATTCCGTCATGGAGATCAAGCGTGCCAGAGACAATAAGCCGGTACATATCGGGGAGACCATGGAAGGGCTGCTTGAAAAAGTGGCAATCCAGAACTTTGTGCCGGTGGTGGATGACGGACGTATTTTTATCGGTATTGTGACCAGAGGCGATGTGATCAATTATCTGGCAGCACAGCGGAAAAAGGACATGGAAAACGGATGAAACCGGTCCGGAGATGCCATACTAAGAAAAAATAAAAAAAAATTCTGACGCTGCAACCTTTGGGGAAGTGTTTGCGTTATAGTATCTGGCAGACAAAATTGATTATGAAAGAGGAGTTTGATTTATGAAAAAGAAACTGATCGCACTTTTACTGGCAGCAGCAATGGTATGTTCCGTGACTGCCTGCGGTGCTAAGGAAAACAATGATAATGAGGCTGTGGAAGAAACCGTTATGCAGGATGCAGACGAAGATGCCGATGAGCAGGAAGCAGAGACACAGATCGCAGAAGACACAACAGAAGAAAAGGCAGAGGAAAACGCAGATGCGCCTGCTGCAGATGTAAGCGGTGATACACTGGGCCAGACACTGCTTTCCGTATTTGTAAACGAAACTTCTGCCAATGCAGCAGCAACTGCGCAGGAGCTGGCTGAAAAGCTGATCACCAATGAAGCGATCTTATTCTCCGGCGGTTTTATGCCTGTGGAACCCGGCCTGCTGACCGGCTTTGGCAATGCCGAGATCACCGGTTTTAAGGAAGGCGCAGTCTTTATGCCCATGATCGGCACCATTCCTTTTGTAGGTTATGTATTTACCCTGGAAGATGGTGCAGACACGGAAGGCTTTATCAAGCTGCTGACAGACAATGCAGATCCCCGCTGGAATATTTGTACCGAAGCAGAAGAAACTGTGGTGGAAAGTGCCGGTGACAAGGTGTTCTTTCTGATGTGTCCTAAGTCTTTGGAAGAATAAAGTATGCTTTTTTCAGGAATCCCGTTTTTATTTTATTTTTTGCCCATCTTTTTGGTTTTGTATTACGCAGTGCCGGGGCAGCTTAAAAATGCGCTTCTTGTGACAGCCAGTCTGATTTTTTATGCCTGGGGAGAACCAAAGTACGTGTTTTTAATGATAGGAGCGATTCTTGCAGGGTATCTATTCGGTATTCTCATCGAATTGACCTCCCAAAAAAGAATGCGTCAGGGCATTCTGGGAGCAGCTGTTTTGTTTTTTGCAGTGCTGCTTGGATATTTTAAATATGCGGATTTTCTGATCTGGAACATCAATGAGGCGACAGGGGCAACTCTGTCGCTTTTGCAGATTGCGCTTCCGATCGGAATCAGTTTTTATATCTTTCAGGTGTTAAGCTATGTGGTGGATGTGTACAGAGGAGAACCGGCGCAGAAGAATCTGATCTTGCTGGCAGCTTATGTATCCATGTTTCCGCAGCTGATCGCCGGTCCCATTGTGCGGTATAAGGATGTGGCAGCGCAGCTTGCACACAGGACGCTTGGCATAGAAAAGACAGCCTGCGGCATCCGGCGTTTTGTGACGGGTCTTGCAAAGAAGATTCTGCTTGCCAATGCGCTGGGGCAGCTGTGTGATATTTTTCAGGCGTCTGCAGAGAAAAGCGTGCTGTTTTACTGGATGTATGCGGCGGCATTTACACTGCATATTTACTTTGATTTTTCGGGATACAGCGATATGGCGATCGGGCTTGGCAGGATGCTTGGATTTACCTTTCTGGAAAACTTTGACTATCCCTATATTTCCGGCAGTATCACGGAATTCTGGAGAAGATGGCATATTTCCCTGGGCAGCTGGTTTCGGGATTATGTCTACATTCCGCTGGGCGGCAACCGGGTGAAAAAAGCCCGCTGGTTTTTCAACATTTTTGTGGTATGGTTTCTGACCGGCTTTTGGCATGGCGCGTCCTGGAATTTTATTTTGTGGGGACTTTTGTTTGCAGTGCTGTTGGTCAATGAAAAAATGTGGCTTTTGCCTTATCTGGAAAAGGCAAAGTTCTGGCGGCATGTATATGTAATGCTGTTTGTCATGCTGGGCTTCGTGCTGTTTAACGCTTCTGATCTGCGCGACGCGGCCGCGACCGTGGGCGGTTTGTTCGGCATCGGACAAAACTTACCCTTGTGGTCTGCAGAGGCTGTTTATTATCTGCGCAGCTATGCGCTTGTGTTTGTGCTGGCGGTCGCAGGAGCAACTCCCTGGCCTGCAAAAATGGCGCAGAGATTAAAAAATCATGAAAAAACCGGAGCGCTTATGGCAGCGGCAGAACCTGTTGTCTGTGTGGTTCTGATGCTTGTGATGACAGCTTATCTGGTGGACGGGTCTTTTAATCCCTTCTTGTATTTTCGGTTTTAGGAGGCAGCGGCATGGAAAACAGAAAAAAAGATCTGATCCTGGTGATCACCATGGCAGTGTTTCTTGGCATTTTTGCCCTGTGGTGTATGGTTAAAACGCCGGAGACTTATTCGGAAAGCGAAAGAAGAGTGCTGCCCGGACGGCCTGACTGGAGTGCAGAGCGTTTTTGGAATGGGAAATTCATTTCCGACTTTGAAGACTATGCGGCAGACCAGTTTCCCATGCGGGATCTGTTCCGCAGTATCAAGGCAGCGGCAGAGCAGTTTGTGTTTGGCAAGCTGGACAACAATGATCTGTATCTGCATGACGGTTATGCTGCCAAAATGGAATATCCGCTGCAGGAAAAGATGCTGGATCATGCGGCAGACCGTTTTTTGTATCTCTATGATACGTATCTGGCTGATACAGACACAAAGCTTTATTTTTCGGTGATTCCCGATAAGGGCTGTTATCTGGCTAAAGAAGCCGGACGGCTTTCTGTTGATTTGCAGGAGCTGATCGGAAAAATGCGGGAAAAGACAGATTACATGCAGTATGTGGATATTTCCGGTGTGCTTTCTTTGCAGGACTATTACCGCACGGATACCCACTGGAAGCAGGAAAATCTGGAAAAAGCGGCAGAGCTTTTGGCGGATGCCATGGGGGTAAAGCTGCAGGCGTCCTATGAAAAGAAGCTTGCCAATGAGCAGTTTTTTGGTGTATATAAAGGACAGACGGCTTTGCCATTAAAGCCGGATCAGCTGTATTATCTGACCAACGACATGCTGGAGAGCTGCATTGTGACCAGTTACGATACCGGAAAGCCAAAGCAAAAGCAGATGTATGATCTGCAGACAGCGCAGGGAAGAGATCCTTACGAGATGTTTCTGGGCGGATCGGATGCCCTTTTGGTGGTGGAAAACCCTGCAGCAACCTCAAAAAAAGAGCTGGTCGTATTCCGGGATTCGTTTGCGGGAAGCCTTGTGCCTCTTTTGGTGGAAGGCTACAGCAAGGTCACTTTGGTGGATATCCGTTATGTCAGCAGCAGTATGCTGGGAAATTTTATTGAATTTAAGGATCAGGATGTGTTATTTTTATATAGTACCCTGCTTTTAAACAACAGTCTGGCTTTGAAATAAGAAACGTGCGCATTACGCGGCAGAAAGCGAGGAAATCAAAATGACTGGAACAACCAATTACTGTGACGTATTTTATCAGCCCGGAGAGGCACCGGTGTTCTGTTACCGCAGCGGTATGGCGGTATATGAAGAAACACTGACAAACGGTGTGCTGGTATCTTCAGGCTATAATGCAGCCGGATATCCTTTGAATGTACTGACGGGCTTTCCCAGCAGACTCAATCCGCAGACCTGGACGGAACCGTCTGCGTTTCATATTGAGCTGGACGGACAGAGTCTGGATTTTGGCCTGAAATTTGTGGATTTTCAGGTGGAAAAAAACCCGGAAGGACAGCCGGAAAAAACAAAGACCGTTCTGACTTTGGAAAGTGAGATCAAACCGGTTTTGATCCGTGTCCATACCCTGCTGGATGGCACCCAGATGTTTTCCAGATACATTGAGATTGAAAACTGTTCCAAAGAGCCGATGAATGTAAGCCGTCTGTCTTTACTGTCCGGCGGCATAGAGACAATGGAAAGAGCGGCACTGACCGGCGAAAAAGATGTAAGCAAGCTGTATTCTGTAGGATACTTCGACAATGACAGCTGGGGACGCGAGGGTGAGTTTGCATGGCATGACTTAAATCCGGATACCCTGACTGTGGACTGCCGTTTCGGACGCAGCAGATTTCGCCATCCGCTTATTTTTATCAGAAATAATGTGATGGGAACCATTTATTTTTCCCAGATCGGATGGAGCGGCGGCTGCAGATTTTCCGTGGATTATAAGGCACATCCCGAACAGAACAATACAGCTTTGGCATTCAATGCAGAAATTACTGCCTATAACCCCATGTTTGTACTGCGCCCGGGCGAAGTGCTGACAACCCCCGAGGTACATATGGGTGTGATCGCAGGCGGACTGGATGAGGCGGTCAATGAAATGCATGCCCACATCAGAAAATCTGTTCTGAATATGCCGGAGGCAGACTGCAGCGCATGTGTCGTGGGTGCCGGAATGGGCGCAGAGCACGATATGTCTGTGGAGACCAGCAAGGCATTTATCCGTCAGTTTGCGCAGATGGGCGCAGAAATTTTCATTATCGATGCCGGATGGGCCTGCCCGCCGGAGGATTTGGACTGGTTTGGCTATAACGGAATCAATATTCCGGATGCAAAGCGTTATCCAAACGGCCTGGAAGAGCTGTCTGATTACTGTCATTCCCATGGAATGAAGTTTGCGCATTGGGTAGAGATTGAACGCGTTGCCAAGAGAGCAAAGATCTATGAGGAGCATCCGGAATGGAGAGCTTACCATATTTACGGTGACCGCAGCGAAGGCTATCTTGACTTTACTGTGCCTGAGGCCGCACAGTGGGCAGAAGAAGAGCTGGCGCGGATTATTACGGAATATAAAATGGATCTGCTCCGCGTAGATTACAATGTGTCCGTGGCGGATTATTTTAATCTGCGGGATACCGGCAGCGGCAGAAAAGAATGTCTGACACTGCGTCATTTCCAGGCAGTTTACAAAATGTACCAGAATTTAAAACGCCGTTTCCCTGACGTGATCTTTGAAAACTGCGCGGGCGGCGGCGGACGTACGGATCTTGGCATGATGAAGGCATTTCATCATACCTGGGTTTCTGACTGGCAGAAAGCTCCTCATTCTGTCATGATCACCAACGGTATGACGATGGCTCTCCCGCCGGAGCGTGTGGACAGACTGTTTGCGGGCATGGGCTGTCATGAGTTTGGTACCTTTGATACCCATATGAGAAATACGATGCTGACACATATGTCCTTAAACGTGGTGGCTCCTGCCGCAACGTATGCAAATCCGCTGCAGATGGAATTTGTACAGCACAGCGTAGACATTTATAAGAATTTTATCCGTAAATTCCTGCCTTCTTCCAAGGTTTACCACCATACACCGGAAGCGGTAAAGGCACTGGAAGACGGATATTCGGTTCTGGAGATCGCGTCCGCAGACGGACATCAGGGTGCGATTGCTGCCTTCACACTGACTTGTGCAAAGAAAGACAGCTTTGTGGTGATCCCGAAGGGAATCGATGTGACTGTCAATTATAAAGTCACTCTGGACAACAGCCGCAGAACCTTTACTGTCAGCGGCTATGATCTGATGACAAACGGTATCCGCATTACCATTCCGGGCTCTATGTCATCTGAACTGATCTTACTGGAAGCAATTACAGAATAAAGCGTAAAAAAGAGGCTTTTTTTCAAGCCTCTTTTTTTGTCTGCTCAAACGCAGGAAAACAGCGTAATATCGTTTGGGCTGACCGATAAGACATCATAAAGGACCGAACAGACAAAAATCAACAATTCTCCATTTGTGCCTGCTATGATGGTTTCAGAAAGAAATATGGAGGATGACACAAATGCAGGCGATAAAAACGATTGCACTCAGCAAACAGTATAAAAAACTGACCGCTGTGGATAAGCTTGATCTGGAGATCGGACAGGGGGAATTATTTGCGCTGCTTGGCGTAAACGGCGCAGGAAAGACCACAGTGATCAAAATGCTGTCCTGTCTGACAAGACCCACAGGCGGGGATGCTTTGGTATGCGGACACAGTATTGTAAAAGAACCGGAGCAGGTAAAACAGCTGATCGGGGTATCCCCGCAGGAAACCGCCGTTGCGCCAAATCTTTCCGTGGAAGAAAATCTGGAGCTGATCTGCGGGATTTACGGATTTTCCAAAGAAAAAACACAGGCAAAGATCCGGGAGCTTTCTGCACAGTTTGCATTGGATTTGGTTTTAAAAAGAAAGACCGGAAAGCTGTCAGGCGGCTGGCAGCGCCGCGTCAGCATTGCCATGGCGCTGATCGGGGAGCCCAAGCTTTTGTTTCTGGACGAACCGACACTTGGACTGGACGTGATCGCCAGGCATGAGCTTTGGGAGACGATCCGCTTATTGAAAGGCAAAGTGACGATCATTCTGACAACTCATTATATGGAAGAGGCCCAGGCGCTTTCTGACCGCATCGGCATTATGAAAAACGGCCGTCTGCTTGCGGTGGGAACAGCAGAAGAGCTGATGGCAAAAGCTGGCGTCAATGATTTTGAGGCGGCTTTTGTAGCTGTTGTGAAGGAGGATTTGGGATGAGAATGATGACTTTTGCCGGAAGATGCACAAAGGAGATTTTGCGAGATCCCCTCACTCTTGGATTTGGACTGGGGTTTCCGTTGGTATTGCTGGTGCTTTTAAGTACGATGCAGAAAAATATACCGGTGAGCCTGTTTGAAATCGACACGCTCACACCGGGGATTACGATATTTGGTCTGTCTTTTATGACACTTTTTTCCGCAACACTGATCGCAAAAGACCGGGAAAGCGCGCTGCTGCAGAGATTGTACACAACGCCGCTGACGGGCTTTGACTTTATCATGGGCTATATGCTGCCGCTTCTGCCCATTGCGGTCGGACAGACTCTCATTTGTTATCTTGCAGCAATTCCGCTGGGACTGACTGTCAGTGTAAACATTATATATGCTATAATAGGGATCATCCCGATGGCTGTGTTTAATATCGCACTGGGACTTTTGTGCGGCAGCCTTTTGGGGGTGAAGCAGGTCGGCGGTATCTGCGGGGCTTTGCTTACCAACCTATCAGCATGGCTTTCCGGTGTGTGGTTTGACCTGCAGCTTGTGGGCGGTTTTTTTGAAAAAACAGCCAATGTGCTGCCCTTTGTCCATGCGGCAGAGATGGAAAAGGCATTGTTTGCCGGGAATTTTGAATCTGCAGCAGCGCATATTCTGCCGGTTGCAGGGTACAGTGTATTGATAACGGCGGCAGCAGTTTTGTGTTTTCTTGGGCAGATGAAAAAACAGTAAGGATCAGGAGCAATGAAATACAAAATCATTATCGACAAAAATGCAGAAGAGGAAATCATAGCGGTCGTGCATGCACCTTCTTTTCTGACGCAGCAGATTGAAAATCTGGTCTGCAGTTATCAGGGGGCAGACTCTGTTATGGGATACAGAGAGGATGAGATGCGCAGACTGGCATTTGGGGAGATTGAGTGCATCACCATTCTGGACAGAAAGGTGATCGCCATTGACCGGGCGGGAAATCAGTATCGCATGCAGGAGAGACTTCGTGATCTGGAAGCGGTGCTGCCTTCTTATTTTATCCGCATCAATAAATCTGCCCTTGCCAATGAGCATTGTATTGCGCGTTTTGATGCAGGCTTTGGCGGCGGTGTGAATGCCGTGTTTTGCTGCGGGTACCGGGAATATGTTTCCAGACGCTGTTTTGCAGAGATCAGAAGGAGGTATGAAGGAGCATGAAAAAGATAATTCTGGAATTTGTCCGCCGCGGCATGGCTGCCAGCGGTCTGGGGCCTGTTGTGCTGGCAGTGCTTTATCTGGTCTTAAACAAAAAGGCCGGTTTAGAAATGTTGTCTGTAGAGCAGGTCTGTCTTGGCATTTTTTCCTTATCTGTACTTGCCTTTATTGCAGGCGGCATGAATGTGATCTATCAGGTGGAAAAACTGCCTCTGATGATAGCGGTCCTGATCCAAGGCATTGTGCTGTATGGTGCCTATCTGGTCACGTATCTGCTCAATGACTGGCTGGAATGGGGCACAGCAGCGATCTTGGTTTTTTCAGGTATCTTTGTCTTTGGCTATCTGGCAATCTGGGCAGTCATTTACAGTGTCATCAGAAAAAATACGGAAAAACTCAATCAAAAGCTGAAAGAAAGAAATCAAAAACCGGCAGGATAAATCCTGCCGGTTTTTACAGATTATTTCATCTGTTCTTCCTGTTTCTTGATCATACGGCGAACCATTTCACCGCCGATGGAACCTGCTTCCTTGGAAGTAAGGTCACCGTTATAGCCTTCTTTTAAGTTCACACCCAGTTCGGAAGCAACTTCGGTTTTGAATTTGTCCATTGCTGCCTTTGCTTCGGGGACTTCCATTCTATTGGATCTAGAAGAACCTTCCATTTTACATTCACCTCCGTAAATTAACGTTTCTTTCTGGTTTTGAAACAGCTGGCTGCATTGCCGGCCGCAGATAAGAAAGACACATGTAAGCCTGCGGCCTTTGTCTGACACTGCAGCTGTCTGTCCGGCGCTGTGGTTTTGATGCGGTTTCTTATCTTGAGGTTAGTATGTTCGCGGAAATGAAAATTATAATGGTAAGTTATGCCATTTTTAATCGAATTGGTTCAGACTCTTTTTTAAAGGAATCCAGATCATCCAGGCAAGCGCGCTGCCGATCAGACCTGCAAAAAGCTGGGTCCAGGAGAAGGTGACGCGGGCAGCTGCCAGCACGCCGGGAAGGGCTTCGGGTTTGGGCAGATGGGAAGCGATATTGCTGCCAAAGGACGGCAGCAGCACACCGACGATAACAAGTCCCATAAATGCCGCTTTTACAATGCTGCCGGCGATCATGCCAAGAATCAGCCTGTAACGGAAAGTCAGTTTTTTGTAAAAATACCAGGAGCCAAGTGCCAGGATCGCGTTTCCGGCCATGATGACAGGGAACATAAGCGGGATCGCTGCCATGATGGGAGAACCGGTGAAGAAAAATGCGGTGACCGGTGTGATGACAGACAAGATCAGCGCATAAACAGGACCGATGGCCAAAGCAGCAATGATCAGGCAGGCGTTGATGATGGGGCCTGTAATGTAGACACTGATGTTTTTAAAATACTGTGCGATCAGGCAGATGGCCAGTAAGAGGGCAGCCTGTGCCAGTTTTTTTGTGTTGTGGTTCATAAATGGATTTCCTCCTTTTGAAATTACCGTGCTGTGTTTTTATCCTAGATCATTTCGTGAAAAAAAGCTAGTATTTTTAAAAAGTTTATGTTATAATTGTAAAATGACTGTGGGTATGCCCTGGAATGAACGATTTTGGGAGATATATCCGCCATTATTATATGTAAATACCAGACCAAAGAAATAAGAGGAGGACTTTTTCACATGAGTTTAAAAGTTGAAAAACTGGAAAAGAACATGGCAAAACTTACCATCGAAGTTTCTGCTGAAGAATTTAACAAGGCGATTGAAGCTGCTTACCAGAAGAACAAGAACAAATTCAGCGTTCCCGGTTTCCGTAAGGGCAAAGTTTCCAGAGTTATGATCGAAAAGATGTACGGCAAGAGCATTTTCTATGAGGAAGCTGCAAATGCGATCATTCCCGATGCATACGAAAAGGCTACCGCTGAATGCACCGAAACCATCGTTTCCGTACCCAGCATTGATGTAGTTCAGATCGAAGCTGGCCAGCCTTTCATCTTCACCGCTGAAGTTGCATTAAAGCCTGAAGTAACTCTTGGCACTTACAAGGGTGTTGCTGTAGACAAGATCGACGTAACCGTTACCGATGAAGAAATCGATGCAGACTTAGCTCAGCAGCTGGAAAACAGCGCAAGAACCATCACCGTTGAAGACAGAGCAGTAGCAAGCGGCGATATCGCAGTAATCGACTTTGAAGGTTTTGTTGATGATGTTGCATTTGAAGGCGGCAAGGGCGAAAACTACTCCCTGACCATCGGCTCCAACACCTTCATCCCCGGCTTTGAAGATCAGCTGATCGGCAAGAACGCCGGCGAAGCATGTGATGTAAACGTAACCTTCCCTGAAGACTATCAGGCAGCTGAACTGGCTGGCAAGCCCGCTGTATTTAAGGTTACCGTAAAAGAGATCAAGGAAAAACAGCTTCCTGAACTGAATGATGAATTCGCAGCAGAAGTTTCCGAATTTGATACTCTGGATGAATACAAAGCTGATATCCGTGCAAAACTTGCTGAACAGAAAGAAAAAGATGCAAAGAACGCTAAGGAAGACGCTGTAGTAGATGCGATCATCGCAGAAGCACAGATGGAAATTCCTGACGCTATGCTCGAAACCCAGCAGAGAAACATGGTTGACGATTTCGCACAGAGACTACAGATGCAGGGTCTGTCCATGGAACAGTACTTCCAGTTCACCGGCCTTACCTTCGAAAAGATGATGGAACAGGTTAAGCCTCAGGCTGAAAAGAGAATCAAATCCAGACTGGTTCTGGAAGCGATCGTAGCTGCTGAAAACATCGTGGCTACCGAAGAAGACTTTGAAGCTGAAATCGCTGAAATGGCATCCATGTATCAGATGGAAGCAGACAAGGTAAAAGAGATCATGGGCGAAAACGGCAAGAAGCAGATCATGGAAGATCTGGCAGTTAAGAAAGCTGCAGAGCTTGTTGTTGCTGAAGCTGTAGAGAAATAATTTACTGTCTGACTGCAAAATAAATAAACTTAAAGTTTTATTAAATCCAAACGGGTTATGTTGCAAATGAAGGGCGCGTAAGCTAAGATTGAAATGATCGGCAGATGCAGGGAGCTGTAGACAACGGCGCCCTGCATCACCTACTATACGCTCTTATGAGCAGAAGCGAGGTTTTCAATGAGTTTGGTACCTGTTGTAATAGAACAGACAAGTCGCGGGGAACGTTCCTACGACATTTATTCCAGATTATTAAAAGAAAGAATTATCTTCCTTGGTGAAGAGGTCAACGATGTGACTGCAAGCCTTGTGGTTGCACAGCTTCTTTTCCTGGAAGCGGAAGATCCTGATAAAGACATTTATCTGTATATCAACAGCCCCGGCGGTTCCATTTCCGCGGGTATGGCGATCTACGATACCATGAATTTTATCAAATGTGATGTTTCCACCATCTGTATCGGTATGGCTGCAAGCATGGGTGCCTTCCTTCTTGCAGGCGGTGCAAAGGGCAAGCGTATGGCGCTTCCCAATGCAGAGATCATGATCCATCAGCCTCTTGGCGGTGCACAGGGTCAGGCGACTGACATTGCGATCAATGCACAGCATATCCTGCGCATCAAGGAACGCATGAACCGCATCATGGCTGAGAACACCGGTAAAGATTACGAAGTGATCGCAGCAGACACCGAGCGTGACAACTGGAAGACTGCACAGGAAGCAGTGGAATACGGTTTGATCGACATGGTGATCACTTCTCATGATGATTATGCAGTAAAGGGTTAATTCCCGGACTTAGAAGTGGAGAGTAAAAATGGCAGGCAGAAATGATCAGGTCAGATGCTCTTTTTGCCACAAGACACAGGATCAGGTGCGCAAGCTGATCGCAGGCCCCGACGGGGTATTTATCTGTGATGAGTGCGTGGATATCTGTGCAGAGATCATCGAAGAGGAATACGAGGAGGAGCTCTTAAAGGACCCTCAGGATATCAATCTGTTAAAGCCGGTTGAGATCAAAAAATTCCTTGATGATTATGTGATCGGGCAGGAAGAAGCAAAGAAAGTGCTGGCTGTGGCCGTTTACAATCATTATAAGCGCGTGATGTGCAAGGATGATGACGATGATGTGGAACTGCAGAAGTCCAATATCATTATGCTTGGACCTACAGGCAGCGGCAAGACTTATCTGGCACAGACACTCGCCAAGATCATCAATGTACCCTTTGCGATCGCGGATGCAACCACACTGACAGAAGCAGGATATGTAGGCGAGGACGTGGAGAATATTCTCTTAAAGCTTCTCCAGGCTGCGGAATATGATGTGGAACGTGCACAGCTGGGTATCGTTTATATTGATGAAATTGATAAGATAACTAAAAAAAGTGAAAATGTTTCGATCACAAGAGATGTTTCCGGTGAAGGTGTGCAGCAGGCACTGCTTAAGATCGTGGAAGGCACAGTCGCAAGCGTTCCTCCCCAGGGCGGCCGCAAGCACCCGCAGCAGGAACTCATCCAGATCGACACCACCAATATCCTGTTTATCTGCGGCGGTGCCTTTGACGGCATCGACAAGATCGTGGAAGCGCGCTTAAACCGTAAGAGTATCGGTTTTAACGCTTCCATCGTAGCAAAAAACAGTGCAGAAATGGGAGAATTATATGCGGAAGTAACACCGCAGGATCTGGTAAAATTCGGTCTGATCCCTGAATTTGTAGGACGTGTGCCTATCAATGTTTCACTGCAGGGACTGGATCGGGATGCGCTGATCCGTATTCTGACAGAGCCTAAGAGCGCGCTGGTCAAGCAGTATCAGAAGCTTTTTGGTTATGATCATGTAAAACTTACATTTGAGCAGGATGCGATCGAGACGATTGCTGACCGTGCTCTTGAAAGAAAAACAGGCGCGCGCGGACTGCGTTCCATTATGGAAAAGGCAATGATGGATATCATGTATCAGATTCCGTCAGATCCGACGATCGTCCAGTGTATTGTAACCAAAGAAGCCGTGGAAGGAACCGGTGAACCTATGGTGATCAGAAGAGAGAAACAGGGACTTTTGGACGGCTTAAAGGAAGCAAAATAAAACAAAAGCGCCGCCGCAAGGCGGCGTTTTTTAAAAGGAAATATAATTAATATGCATATCAGGGAAATAATGCCGGCAGTCGCCCTCCGCGGGCTGACGATCATGCCGGATATGATCATACATTTTGATTTAAGCAGAGAAAAATCAATCCGTGCGGTGGAAAATGCGCTGGCACAGGATCAGCAGGTTTTTTTGGTAACACAAAAGAAAATAGATACCGAAGTTCCGGGCTTTAAGGATGTGCATCACATCGGATGCGTCGCGGTTGTCAAGCAGATGACCAGAATGCCCGACAATCTGGTGCGCGTCCTTGTAGAAGGCAAGGACCGCGGTGTTCTGCATTCCTTTATGGAAGAAAATACGGCTTATCTGCAGGCAGAGATTGAGCGTACAGAGCCGGAAGAAGAGGTTGCAGAAGCCGAAGCTGAGGCGATGCGCAGACAGATTCAGGAACTTTTTACCCAGTATTGCCAGATTTTTCCCAGAGCCGGAAAGGCGCTTCTGCGTCATATGAATGAACTTCATGATCTTGGAAAGCTTCTGGATCAGATCATCCAGAATATGCCCGTGGATTATAAGCTCAGACAGCAGGTGCTGGAAGCGGTGGAACTGGAAAACCGTTATGAAATCCTTTCTGAAATTCTGGTAAATGAAGTGGAAGTGGCAAAGATCCGCTCCGAACTGGCAGAAAAAGTCAAAGGAAAGCTGGAAAAGAACCAGAAGGATCACATTCTGCGGGAACAGCTTCATTATATTCAGGCAGAGCTTGGCGAAGGCGAAGAATCCGATGCCGAGAATTTTGAAAATCTGCTGGTGGGCTTAAAAGCCAAAAAAGAGGTAAAGGAAAAGATCGTCAAAGAGATCAACCGCTTTAAAAAGCTCCCGCCCAACAGCTCGGAATCCAGTGTGGAACGCAGTTATATCGAGACGCTTCTGGAAATGCCCTGGGATAAAATGTCCAAGGACAATACCGATATCACCCGTGCGGAAATGATCCTGGAAAGAGATCATTACGGACTTAAGCAGGTAAAGGAGCGTGTGCTGGAGTTTCTGGCAGTGCGTGCCATGACAAAGCGCGGCGACAGCCCCATCATTTGTCTGGTGGGTCCTCCCGGTACCGGTAAGACTTCCATCGCAAGAAGTGTGGCGGAAGCGCTGAACAAAAAATACGTGCGCATCAGCCTTGGCGGTGTCCGTGACGAGGCTGAGATCCGCGGTCACAGACGTACTTATGTGGGTGCGATGCCCGGACGTATTGCGGCCGGTATCAGACAGGCAGGGGTCAAAAACCCGCTGATGCTTTTAGATGAGATCGACAAGGTTTCCAGCGATTACAAGGGGGACACTTCCTCTGCTTTGCTGGAGGTTTTAGACGGCGAACAGAATGTGAATTTCAGGGATCATTATATTGAGATTCCGCTGGATCTGTCTGAGGTATTGTTTATCGCAACGGCCAATACCACAGAAACCATTCCGCGTCCGCTTTTGGACCGTATGGAGATCATTGAAGTCACCAGCTATACCGCTAACGAAAAGTTCCATATTGCCAAGGATCATCTGTTAAACAAGCAGCTTGTCAAAAACGGTATGGACGGCGGGAAGCTGACCATTACCGATTCTGCGATCCGTGATATCATTGAGTTTTACACAAGAGAAGCCGGTGTGCGCAGTTTGGAACGAAAGATCGGCGAGATCTGCCGCAAGGCAGCCAGAGAGCTGATGGTCAAAAAGAAAAACAGCATCCGCGTGACTGCCCGGAATCTGGAGCAGTATCTTGGAAAACATAAATTTACCATCAATATGGCCAATAAGACCGATGCAGTGGGCATTGTCCGCGGTCTGGCATGGACCAGTGTGGGCGGCGATACGCTGCAGATCGAAGTCAACATCATGCCCGGCAAAGGCGAGATTGAACTTACCGGTCAGCTTGGCGATGTGATGAAGGAATCTGCGCGTGCAGGCATCAGCTACATCCGTTCAGTCAGTGAACAGTACCAGATTCCGCTGGAAGCATTTAAAACCAACGATTTTCATATCCATATTCCTGCGGGAGCAGTTCCCAAGGACGGTCCTTCTGCCGGAATCACCATGGCTACTGCGATTTTGTCTGCCCTGACCAATATTCCGGTAAGAGCAGATATTGCCATGACAGGTGAGATCACGCTGCGCGGCAGAGTGCTTCCCATCGGCGGTCTTAAAGAAAAGACGCTTGCGGCCAAAACGGCAGGAATCCGCACCGTGCTGGTTCCCAAGGCAAATGAGCCGGATGTGGAGGAAATTCCTGCAGAGATCAAAAACGGTCTGGAGATCATTTTTGTGGAAAGCATGGATGAGGTTATTGCACACGCGTTTGTATCACAGGAGAAATAAAAATGGTAATCAAACAGGTCAATCTGGAAACCGTATGCGGCGTAACCAGTAAGTTTCCGGATAATCAGCTGCCGGAGATCGCTTTTGCCGGAAAGAGTAATGTAGGCAAGTCTTCCCTGATCAATGCGATCATGAACAGAAAGAGCCTTGCGCGTACCTCTTCCCAGCCCGGTAAAACACAGACAGTCAATTTTTATAATGTAAACAACACTTTTTATCTGGTGGACCTTCCCGGCTACGGATATGCCAAAGCCAATGAAGCGGTAAAGGCACAGTGGGGTAAGATGATCGAGAGATATCTGCATACTTCCAAACAGTTAAAGGCAGTATTTCTTCTGATCGATATCCGTCATGATCCTTCTGCCAATGACAGGGAGATGTATCAGTGGATGCTTCATTACGGATATCATCCCATCATTATTGCGACAAAGCTCGATAAGATCAACCGCAGCCAGATCCAGAAGCAGGTAAAGGCGATCCGTGTTGGTCTGGAAGCGGAAAAAGATACCATTATCATTCCTTTTTCTGCCACCAGCAAGCAGGGACGTGAAGAAATCTATGATCTGCTGGATCGTTTGCTGGAAGAAGCATAGAATACAGAACCGGTTTTGCAGGAAGACTAACACTGCAGGAATCAGAAAGTACAAAGAGGTGGCACTTTGCGTAATTTCAGGATCATCATACAATATGAGGGAACCAGATATCAGGGCTGGCAGAAGCAGGGCAGTACGGAAAATACGCTGCAGGGTAAATTTGAGCAGCTTCTGTCCCGGATCGCAGGTGTTGAGACGCAGATCCATGCGTCAGGAAGAACTGATGCAGGAGTACATGCATACGGTCAGGTTGCCAATTTTTTGATGGATACTAAAATGTCACCGCAGGAGATGATGGAGCAGATAAACCGTTATCTGCCCGAGGATGTGGCGGTTATTTCCTGTGTGGAGGCGGCTCCCCGCTTTCACAGCCGGTTAAATGCGGTATCCAAGACCTACCGTTACCGGATACTGAATTCTCCGGTGCCGCATGTGTTTGACAGAAAATTTGTCTGGCAGATGGAGGAAAAGCTGGATCTGGGGCGTATGCGCCAGGCAGCGGCAATTCTCTGCGGTACCCATGATTTTGCAGCGTTTACGTCTGCCAAAAAAAGTAAAAAGTCCACCGTTCGTACCATTACCGATATCCGTATTGAAAAAGTCGGAGATGAGGTGGTGCTTACGTTTGAGGGAGACGGTTTTTTGTTCCACATGGTTCGTATCCTGACAGGAACCCTTGTGGAAGTCGGAACAGGAAAACGCCCTGTATCCGATATCGAAAAAGTGCTTTCACAAAGACAGCGGGAGCTTGCCGGACCGCTTGTGCCGGCAAAGGGCCTTGCGCTTATGGAAGTGCGTTATTAAGAGGCATTTATGAAAATATGGAAGCTGCTGGGACACAGCCTTTTTGCGGAAGATGAGACTGCGAAAAAAGTACGCTTCGGTTTGTCGGTTGTGTTTTTTGTCTATTTTTGCATACTGATCAAATGTGTGGTTTTTAAGTATCCGTATGAGCAGCTTGCGCAGATCACGGAATCCTGGACAAAAAAAGTCATATTGGAAGGGCTTGATACCGCAAATTTTACGCTCTTTAAGACGATCAAGATGTATATTCGTTACTGGGCGCGTTTGAACAGTTTTGAAAATCTTTTTGGAAATATTTTTTTGTTTTCACCGTTTGGATTTCTGCTTCCTTTTTTGCATAAGGAAAGCAGATATTGGTGGATCCTGATGATCAACGTATTCTGGGTGGTCTGCGGGATCGAAATTTTTCAGCTGATCACAGCATTTGGCGCATTTGATGTGGATGATATTCTGTTAAACTGCCTTGGCGCTTTTTTGGGATATCTGTGTTTTGGGCTTGTATATCAAAACGGCCGTAAGCAGTTTTTGACTGACACAGAAGATACAACAAGCTCTACAGCAGCCTGACGGAAGGATGGGAGGAACTCTATGGGAATTTACACGATTAAAAACGATGATCTTGCCTTGATGGTGGCATCTCTTGGTGCAGAAATCATGTCTGTCCGTGACTGCAAAACAGGGCAGGAATATATGTGGAATGCAGATCCTGTTTATTGGAAACGCACTTCACCGATTCTGTTTCCTGTAGTCGGAAGTTATAAGAATAAAGAAGTTCGCCATGGTGACAAAGTGTATACGCTTCCCCAGCATGGGTTTGCGCGGGATATGGAGTTTGAAATGATTTCAGTCATGCAGGATGAAATCTGGTTTGGACTGTCCCATACTCCTGAGACCCTGGAAAAATATCCGTTTCCGTTTAAACTGGAAGTGGGGTATGCTGTGATAGACAATTGTGTGCGTGTCAGCTGGCGGGTCCGTAATATCGGTGCAGAAACGATGCACTTTTCTATCGGCGGTCATCCTGCATTCTGCTGTCCGGAGACAGCAGAGGGCAGACAGTCCGATTACTGGCTGCATTTTGAAGGCGCAGACAGAATTTCCAGCCGCATGATAAAAGATGGTGTTGCCACGGATACGATCCTGGAATATCCGTTACATGACGGCTATCTGCAGATTGCAGAAAATCTGTTTGACCAGGATGCATTGGTGGTGGAAGGAGGCCAGACACAGAAAGTTTCCCTGTGCCGACCGGACAAGCAGCCATATGTAACTGTGGAATTTGATGCACCGCTTTTTGGTATCTGGTCTGTACCTGGCAAGGCAGCGCCTTTTGTCTGCATTGAGCCCTGGTACGGCAGATGTGACCATCAGGATTTTAACGGCACACTGGCAGAACGCGAATGGGGGAATTCTCTGGAAGCCGGTGGGGTGTTTGAAGCAAGCTATTTGATCAGACTGGGTTAATATTTGAAAGGAAGGATTTCTGCAAAGGCGGAAGTCCTTTTTTTGAGCATTCCCCTTGACAAAACAGGTCTATAAGTATAGACTAAAAATAAGACAGGTCTATAGGTATAGACTTAAAAAGGAGGAACGGTGATGGAATATTTCAAATTATGTGACAGTGATTACAGGTTTATGATGGTTGTCTGGGAACATGAACCACTCAATTCGGGGGAATTGGTAAAAATCTGCGAACGGGAGCTTGGCTGGAAAAAGTCCACGACGTATACGCAGATCAAGAAGTTGTGTGAAAAGGGCTATCTGGCAACAGAGAATGCGGTTGTCCGTGCATTAATTCCCAGAGAAAAGGCACAGGCCGATGAATCGGCGTATTTTGTGGAGAGAACCTTTGGCGGTTCACTTCCTAAATTTGTGGCGGCTTTTCTGGGCGGAAAGAAGATTTCAGAAAAAGAGGCAGAAGAGTTAAAAAGGCTGATTGACGAATACAGGGAGAAATGACATGCTGGAAAAGCTTTTTTTACAGGTACTCAATATGAGCATCACTGCATCGTGGGTCATTTTGGCAGTGCTGGCAGTCCGGATCCTTCTTGGAAAACTGCCGAAAAAATATTCCTATATGCTGTGGGCAGTGGTAGGATTCAGGCTTTTGTGTCCGTTTTCGGTTGCGTCGGTATGGAGTTTGTTTAATTTGAGGGGATTTGGAACAGCAGGCGGCAGCAGAATGGAATATGTACCGCTGGATATCGGATTTGCACAGAAACCGCAGATAAATCTTGGGGCAGCACTCATAAACAATGCGGTAAACACTTCGCTTCCGCCGGGAAATCCTGCAAACAGCGTGAATCCCCTGCAGATATGGATCTGGCTTGGTAGTATGATCTGGATTCTGGGGATGGCAGCGATGCTTTTGTGGGCCGGTATTTCTTTTTATAAAACAAAGAGAATGGTGCGGTATGCGACAAGGCTGGAAAACAATGTATACGAATGCGACGGCATAGATACGCCTTTTGTGCAGGGATTATTAAAACCTGTGATTTATATTCCTTACAGGATGCAGAAGCGGCAGCGGGAATATATTCTGGCGCATGAGCAATTTCACATCCGATACGGAGATCATTGGGTGAAGCTGATGGCTTTTTTGATGCTTGCGTGTCATTGGTTCAATCCTTTTGTCTGGATTGCGTTTGGTGCCATGACAAAAGATATGGAGATGCGGTGTGATGAATCCGTGATCAGCCGGATGCTGCCGGAAGAGAAAAAAGAGTACAGCACACTTTTATTATCATTTTCTGTCTCTGGAAAAAGCTTTTCTCCGGGACCGCTTGCTTTTGGGGAATCGGATGCAGGAAAGAGAATCCGGAACGTCCTGCATTTTCAGAACCCAAAAGGCTGGATGCGGGTGCTGGCGATGATAGCAGTCGTGCTTGTGACAGTAATGTGTGTCACTAACGGGCTCAAAAAAGAGAGAAAAGAGCTGACGCCAGAGACAGAGAGCACAGGATGGAACAGGCAAGACAGCACAGTGAATCAGGCAGAGAAAAACAATGCGGCAAGCGATGATCCAAAAGGTTCGGACAAACAGCTGAATGCGGCGCAGGATTTGACACAGAATACTGACATCGGTTCAGAAGGGCTTTTGCCGCAGGTGCAGAAATGGGCAAAAGCCTTCTGTGAAAGAGACGGTGAAACAATCTGGGAAATAAGTTCTGAATCGATCCGACAGAATTTTGCCGAAAAGGAATTCCTGGTAATGGATGTGGGCGAAGGCAACGGAGAGATTATCTTTGGAATGTCTTCTCCCTGGCCGTGGAATGCGGATTCCTGTCTGGTGACAATGAAAGGAGAACGGCAGGCAAACATTCTGTACTATGCGCTGACTTCAGAACCGCATGTGACGGTCTGGGAAGAAACAGTTGTATTCAGCATGCAGGATGACGGCATTCGGATTGAAGAGGAGGAACTGCATATGCTGGATAATATCAGCAGTACAGAAGAGTTTAAGCGGGCATATCCGTATGGGATCAATCAGACGATGATGGATTATCTTGTAAATGGGCTGGGAGAAACGTTGAACAGCAATGCCCTGCTGTCTTCCGGTCAGCTTTATCAGGGACTTTTTGAACCGGAAAGTGCGGCTGTTATACTGCTGAATCTTTTAGATAATTCGGAAAAAGTGCAGATCAGGTCACACGCGATACGTGATGACGCAAAGGTGGATCTGATGATTCATTTTGAACTGGATGGCGGTACTTTTTATGTGACAATGGTGCGTCCCTACGGAGAAAACGGTATCTGGGTTGTGCAGGATCTGCAGGAGGAACCGTGAAAATGGAAAGGATATCGTTTGATATGATTTGTCAAGCCTTTTATGTGGGTGATCCCCTTGTGTAAATCTCCAGGTCTGTTTATACTGAGATTAAGAAAAGTTGCCCGGAGGTATTAACCATGGAAAAATATATCAAAGCACTGCGCGAATACATACAAAAGGATTACAAAGGCATGTTTCGGGAAAGTGGAAGCGGCTTTCCGCATGGATTTCTGACACCCGGCTCGGCATCCTATATGGATTGTCTCTGGGATTGGGATTCTTATTTTTCCAATGTGGCCTTAAAGCAGATCATCAAAGACGGCAATAATGATGCCGAAGAGGCAAAATATTATGAGCATGGATGTGTGCTGAATTTCCTGCATTTTACAGAGTCAGACGGATTTATGCCCATCGTCGTACAGCGGGCAGGCGGACAGCCGGAGTATTTAAAAGCAGGAGACGTACATAATGAAAATATGCATAAGCCGGTTATGGCGCAGCATGCAGCGTTTTTGGTGAAGTATGAAAATGGGGATGCCCAGTGGCTGCGGGAAGACTTTTCCAAACTGCAGTATTTTGTCAATAATTACATGAATCATCATAAGCACAAAGCCACCGGTTTGTATTACTGGCAGACAGATAAAATGATCGGTGTGGATAACGATCCCTGTATCTTTTACAGACCCGATGGATCCACCGGTTCCATCTACTTAAACTGCCTGATGGTAAAGGAACTGGAAGCGATGGAATATCTGTGTGAATGTCTGGACAGACCGCAGTCCGGTGAGATTTACCGACAGGAGCGTGAACGTCTGATTCAGGCGATCCGGACACACTGCTTTGATGAAAGAGACGGATTCTTTTATAATGTGGATATTAATCTGCGTCCGGTGGATTTTTCGGACGGAGAATTTTATCACAAAGGAATGCCGCGTCATTGGGACAGCCTGATCATGCGGATTGATACCTGGTGCGGTTTTCTGGCACTTTGGGCAGGGGTTGCAACCAAAGAACAGGCAGACCGGGTTGTGATGCGGTATCGGGATACAAAAGCATTTAACTGTGAAGCCGGTGTGCGCACACTTTCAGCACAGGAGAAGATGTACAGGATCGTAGCTTCCAACAATCCTTCCTGCTGGCTGGGGCCTGTATGGGGCATTTCCAACTATCTGACATTCCGGGGACTTCTCAGATACGGATATGAGGAAGAGGCAAGACAGCTGTGTGAACGTACGATCAGGATGTTTGGTGAGGATGTGCTGACGAACGGCGTGATGCATGAATATTATTCTCCCGACGATGCAAAGCCTGTGATCAATCCCGGATTCCAGAACTGGAATATGCTGGTTTTGAATATGATCGACTGGTATGAAGGAAAAGAAGCGGTGGAAGAGTTTTAGTTCTTTTCTGCGGAAGAGATTAGAAAACAGGATATATCTTTGTATAAAAATTACGAAGATATATCCTGTTTCTTTTGTTTTATCCGTTTTGGGAAAAACACATTATTTTAAAAATCTGATCTCACCGATCGCTGCTTCGATCAGAGCGTATTCATCACTCCATTTTTCGCCCTTGGTCAGGAAATGTTCCGGTCCGTAAGCTCCCTGAATGGTGGGAACAATGTGAAGCGGGCCAAAGCTGTTGCGGCGGGTGTTGACCATGGTGATACGCAGGGGCAGTTTGGATTTGACTGCTTCGGTGATTTCTGCTGTGTAGGGTTCCCAGGCAATCCGATGTTTAACGCTGCCGTATTCGACAGTGACAAGGGCACCGGTAAAGGAAGGAATCTGAATCCAGAAACGGTCAGCCTCCTGATCCATCAGAGGCAGATAAGCGTCTGCAGGTATCTCAACCGTATATTTTCCGCTGTAGAAAGGAAGATTTTTCTTTGCGCAGTCATCGAGGGGAAGCGTATCGGGCAGCGTGGTAATGACAGATGCGCCGGCCTTTGCTCTGACGCCGAAATTGCCGGTCAGATAAATGGCTTCTGTGTTGGTGGTACGTTTGAAATCGGTAACAATGGTGATGCTATTATGTCCGGTTTTTAACGCTTCCGCCGGGATCTTCATCTTGATAAAGGCATTGTCCACCCACCAGTCGGAGAGGGTTTCGTAATGGAGGCGCACACCGTTGCAGTAGTATTCCTGCAGCTGCGGGCGTTCACCGGCAAGATATACAGGGCCTTCCGGGAGAGTTTCGATTTCAAACGGATACTCCAGCGTCAGTCTGCCGTAAGTGTCTGTATACATCTGTTTGGCAAACCAGGGCTGCAGCATTGCTCCACCGCGGTGTTCAATACCGATGCGGTCACGGATCTGCTGGTCGATCTTTAAGACTTCACCAAGGTCACTGAAATTTTCATCCTGCTCAAAACGGTATCTGGCATAATCAAGGACTGCCACATTGGGCTCATCCAGTGTATAGGCATATTCTCCACCGGTCAAAGTACCGGTCAGGGTCAATGCAGACTGATCATATACAGGGAGAATATCCGTATTCTTTGTAAATACCAGAATCATGCTGCCAGCAGCTTCCAGATTTGCGGTAACGGAAAGTACACCGTCAGAGATTGTGCAGGGATATGCAAAGCGTTCACCGGATTCGGGAATCCAGATTTCTGCCCGATATCCGTCTGCTGTGATGCCTGCAGAGGCATCGGCAGCTTTTGTGCAATGGTCGGCAGGAACGTGAAAGCTTACGGTAAACTGTCCGGAAGCCTGATCGCGGTCTGTATTTAACCAGACACTGATATAGTCGCCGTTGTTGTGGCGAATCTGGGTGAAAACGGTGTCGGGAGCTGTAGTGTGCACAGGATTGGACTCACGGTTTTTAAGAATGTCTGTGCAGGCATCATGATCAGTATGGACTGCATTTTCGAAATCTGCAAGCAGTGCGGTGCATGCGTCTGAAGGGACGCCGTCTACATATTTGGGAAGATCACCGGCAAAAATAACACAACCGCCTGCTTCCAAAAATTCACGAAGGATCTTCAATGTGGAGGAACGGATCGTGAGCATACCACCGATCAGGACAGTGCTGTAGGGCGCCTTACCGATAAAGAGCTTATCTTCTTTAATATGATAATGCTGAGCCATCATCTGTTCTTCGCCGTAGTCGAAGTCAATATGAGCACCGGTCAGTCTCATGAAAAGATCTTCATAGATTTTTTCAAGCTGTTTTAGGTCATCCTGTGCAGCAAAGATCCAGTTTGCCCATGCCAGATGGGAAAGAGCCCAGATGCTTTCAATAGGATTTAACACCAGAAGGTCACAGACAGGGCTTCCTTCTGAGAGCATAACACCAAGACGGGCAAAATAGGATTCCACATAGTCATAATCTGCCCAGTAAGGAGACTGGAAGGAAATGCTGGCAGGATAATCACGTTTGCATTCACCCTCCATAGTATACCAGGAAAGATGAGGGCAGCGGACATTGACACCAAAAAGTGCCTGCCAGTCACCGATCATTTTGTGGGAACGGAAGTTGAATTCCCAGCCGGTACAGCCGTAAAGCTCGGAAAGCATCCATTTTTTATCCAGCTGACGGCAGACGGAGGAACACTGCTTGGCGGCCCAGTAGCAGCGGTTGGAGTTGCCGAGGATATCAATGCCGGGAGTTCCCATGTTTTCATAAAAACGCATCAGAGAACCGTTGGGAACCGCCTGCGTGGTCAGGGAATCTTCATGAAGCACATGACCGGTAAAGGAAATGTTGTGTTTTTCGCACCAGTCATTTATGGGTTTTGCAAAACGTTCATTAAACAGATTGCAGCCCAGATCAAAATAGTCGATGCGGATTTTCGCCACAGGCTCCCCTTTGAGTCTGTAAAACAGTTCGGGCATGCGTGGCTGTGCATCATAGCCGTAACGGATTTTGAATTCTTCAAAGATATCATCGGTATAGAAAGTGGAGCAGGAGCGGACACCGCCGACAGTCTTTAAGTTGCCCATGGCGTTGTTGCGGATAGGCTCGTCGGTAAAGATACCCTTGATGGAGGTGCCGATGTGCTCACCGCAGCGTTTTTCGTATTCATCGTGGGTCAGTTCGATGAAACGGTTCACCGCCGCTGTGCTCATGGTATCAATGTAGGTAGTACCGTTGTAATTGGAGTTGGGGGCGTCAGGAACAATTTTGAATGCAAGGATTTTGGGAGTTCCTGTGCTTTTGTCTGTATTTTGACAGGCCAAAGGATCACAGCCTTTAAAAATCTCTGTGTAGCTGTCCAGAGAAATACCGTCAGCAAGAAGAGTTGCTGAAAAGGCACGGATCACATCATTGTCCCAGACGAACTGTTCGGGGGCATATTCATAAAGATACAGAGATTTCTGGCGATACTGCGGATCTTTGGTCACTTTGCCGCCGGCACTGCCCGAAGGCCAGCGGTCTTCATCATACAGCCAGGCTTCCAACCCCGATTCTTTGCTGGCATCTGCTACGGCATTGGTAAGATCAAACCATTCATCGCCCAGATATTCGGTGATCAGACCACAGCGGGAATGCATGAAATAGCCGCCGAAGCCCATCTGCCCAAGCACATTTGCCTGGCGGACAAGTTCCTCTTTGGTAAGCTCGCCGTTCCAGGACCAGAAAGGTTTGCCCCGGTATGTGTTGCCGGGTGCGGAAAATACAGAATGGATATCAGAGAGATACATAGTAGATTCCTCGTTTTTCGTAATTTGGAAAAAACAACAGAAAAGATACGTTTTTTCTGTCTTTAGTATACTATCTGACTATGCACAAAACAAGGCTGTTTGTGGTTGTCTGACAAAGAAAAGTATGCTATTTTGTATGTAATGAATGAGATGGGGAATGGAAATTCAAAATCAGTCAGGAGGATGGAATATGACGGATCAGATTACGCAAAAAGACAGGGAAGTCTTACGGCAGCTGGCACATCGCCAGATGGAATATGCCCATTCGGCAGAAAATGACAGGATCATGCGCAAATGGGAAGCGTTGGGAGCCGGCAGAAGAGAGACCCCCACAGTCAGGCTGCTGTTTTCCAATTTTTGTGACGAAGTGATCACACCCCGTATGCAGTGCGAATCGGAAGCTGCAAGAAACATAGAATTTAAGCTTTTATGGGATATGGTGGGCAGAGAACTGTTTGATGACGATACGCCGATGGCTCCTTTCTTCCAGATCGGATGGCATACACATGCCTATCCCTTTGGGATCATGCCGCATCTGACGCGTGCCACCGGAGCAGGGGAAAAAGGATTCCATATCGATCCTGTGATCGAAGATCTGGAAGCTGATTTTGAAAAGTTAAAGGGCGGAAGCTTTGGTGTGGACCGGGAAGCGACCAGGGCTCATATAGATCTGGTAACCGATATTTTCGGCGATATTCTACCGGTTAAGATGACCATGGGATGCTTAGGCGGCAGCATCACCAATCCGCTGATCCAGCTGATGGGAATGGAAAATTATTATCTTTCCATGTACGACTGTCCGGATAAGCTGCATGAGCTGATGGACATGGCAACCCGGTTCTATGAAGAGTATTATGATTTTCTGGAACAGGAAAAACTGCTGCTTCCCACTACAGGATTTTCACCTCTGGCACAGGAAAGCTATTGCTTTAACCATGAGCTTCCCGAAGAAAACGTGACCAGGACTGCCCAGTGCTGGGGATTTTTGGAATCACAGGAAACAACTGCGGTCTCACCGGAAACTTACGGTGAATTTGCTTGGGATTATATGGACCGTCTGGTGAAGCGATATGGTCTGCTTTCTTACGGATGCTGCGAGAGAGTGGATGCACTCTGGGAAAAGTATCTGTCTAAATGGACAAATCTGCGTAAGCTTTCGGTATCTCCTTTCAACAATGAACCGCAGATCGGTGAGTATCTGCGCGGCAGCAATGTGGTTTATTACAGCAAGCCCAGAGCGGAATTTGTGACCAATCCCGGTCCTTTGGATGAAGAGGCACTGCGCAGATATTTTAAGATGGTGTGTGAGTCTGCCAGCGGATGTTTGTTTGAAATGGCGCAGCGTGAGGTGGGAACCATTTACGGTGACTTTGAGCGCGGACGCAGATATGTACAGATTGCAAAAGAATGTATCGAAGAATACTGGAAACCTTAACAAAAGATCGTGACAGGGAGGGATCAGGATGAAGATTGGTGTATGTGCAGGCATTGAAAATGCAGAAATTGCTGCAAAAGCAGGTTTTTCCTATCTGGAATTTAGTTTAAGCCAGCTGGCGGCAATGGAAGACGGTGAATTTGAAGCACTTTGTAAAAAAGTGCAGACAGCACCGATTCCGGTATTGTGCTGCAATGGCTTTATGCCCGGCACGATCAAGGTCACAGGTCCGGAAGCTGATGTGCAGGCATGGCATGCCTATCTGGAAAAGGCGCTTTCCAGAGCGGCAGCCGTTGGGATAAAAACAGCTGTATTTGGAAGCGGTGCATCCCGCAGCGTGCCGGAAGGCTGGCCTTTTGAAAAGGCGTGGCAGCAGCTGGCGGCATTTTTTAAAACAGCAGCCGGATACGCAGAAAAATATGATGTTAAGATTGCCATTGAACCGCTCAGACGTCAGGAGTGTAATATCCTGAATCTGGTTTCGGAAGCGACCCAGATGGCAGCGTGGGTGGATTCTGATCATGTGGGGGTACTGGCAGATACATTTCATATGCTTGCCTCTCATGAACCCTGGGAGGCTATGGAAAAGGCTGGAGACAAGCTTTGGCATGTCCATATCAGTTCTCCGCTGCCGGATATGAGCTCAAGAGTGTTTCCCTATGCAGGCGACGGCAGTGATTATGCGGCAGTTTTCAAGGTACTTTTTCAGGCCGGTTATCAGGGCAATGTGAGCGTGGAAGCAGGGGCGGCGGATTTTGCGGCAGAGGCAAAAAAAGCGGCGGCTCTTCTGAACAGTTTTATATAACCGGACAGGGATAGCGCTTGTTTCTGGAAAATATGCTGACAAAACGCCCTGAATTTTAGCAGTACATCATACTAAAGTGATAAAACTGTATAAAGCATGACCTGAATATGTATACATGTCATGCTTCTATACAGTTTTTTTGTGCAGATTTATATGTAAATTTCCAAAAAATGCTGTTTGTGTGGCAATACGTACAATAAACAGGTTGACATCAGGGCCAATTATTGATATATTTTGTTTAACACATAAAAAAACCGGTTAAAAATATTAAGTTTCTGTGATATCTTTCTGAATTTCAGACAAATATTTTTTTCTGTGTTTACCGGCAGAATATCAGACATGGCAGCCTGAAGCATGCGTTGAACGTGAGGGGAGCGCAAGACAAATGTGTAAGGGTTTTTGTCATGATTCCGGTATCGCTGCAAGCTTTCATTCATATCTGTTGTGCTTTAAGGGCCTGTGCATTTCCCGGATTTTTTTCTGGGTTTTGTTTTTGTTAAGAGTTACATAGCATTTCCTTAAGATCACAGCGGACAAGCGGTCACCGACCCGGATGATAAGCAAATTATTTACTGAATTAGGAGGTTAAAAATGGATTCAAAAAAGAAATCGGGAATGAATCCCGGCACGAAGCTGTTCCTTGTGGCACTTCCGTTTTTTGTAATGTATTTCCTTTTCAGCTATCTGCCTGTCAGAGGCTGGATCTACTCTTTCTATGATTACAAGCCCGGTCTTCCTCTGGATAAGACTGAATTTGTAGGTCTTGAGAACTTTGTAAAGATGTTCATCAACCCCATCAACAGACGTGAATTCCTTCAGGTTATGGAAAATACCCTGATCTTTGCGGTTGCTGGTATCGCAACATCTTTCCTGCCTATGTTCTTTGCGATCCTGCTCAATGAACTCCCCTTCGCATGGTTAAAGAAACTGGTTCAGACCTGTACCACCATTCCCCACTTCATCGGCTGGGTACTTGTATATGCACTGGCATTCTCCATGTTCTCTTCTCAGGGCTTTGTCAGCCAGATCATGATGCAGCTTGGTATCTGGGATCAGGGTAAGAACCTGATGTCCATGCAAACGCTGCCCCGTGTACAGATGTGGCTGTACGGCAACTGGAAAGGCATTGGTTGGAGTTCTATTATTTATCTGGCTTCTTTAGGTTCCATCGATCAGGAACTTTATGAAGCAGCAGAAGTAGACGGCGCCGGTCGTTTTGCCAAGATCAGATTCATCACCATCCCCGGTCTGCTGCCTACCTTCATCACCCTGCTGATCATGAGTATCGGTAACTTCTTATCCGTAGGTATGGAACAGTACATGGTATTCTCCAATGCGTTCAATACCGACTACATCACCGTACTTGACCTGTATGTATATAACGAAGGTCTGTTAGGACAGGAGATTTCCTACTCCACAGCCATCGGTATTTACAAGTCCATCATCGGTCTTATCCTGCTGTGTATCGCTAACTGGTTCTCCGGCAAGGTAAGAGAAGAGAAGATATTCTAAGAGAAGGAGGTTTGAGTGATGGCTAAAAAAGTAGAAGACTACGGCAGAAAAACGATCAAAAAAGGTCCGCTTGATGTTGCGTTTGACGTCATCAACGTTGTTTTTCTCTGCGCGTTTACTTTTATCTGTATTTTCCCGTTCTATTACGTATTGATCAATTCCATCAGCTCCTCTCTGGCAGTTGATGGCGGTCTGGTAACGTTCTATCCTGTAGGCATTCAGTTTGAAACCTATACAAAGATCTTCCAGATGAAAGAACTGGCTGGTGCGACCATGACTTCCATCGCACGTACTGTTCTTGGTACTGTATTTACACTGATCGGTTCCCTGGTTCCCGGTTACCTGATGACCAAGCACGAGTTCCCTCACAGAAAGTTCTGGTATCGTTTTATGATCGTTACCATGTACTTCTCCGCAGGTCTGATCCCCGGCTACTTAAATATCAAGATGCTGGGTCTGACCAACAACTTCTGGGTATATGTACTTCCTTCTTTCGTAACCCCTTACAACATGATCCTGACCAAGACCTATATTGAAGGTCTTCCTCCGGCTCTGGAAGAAGCAGCTTACATTGACGGCGCTGGTTACTTCAAGCGTTTTGTCAACATCGTTATCCCGCTGTCCAAGCCCATTATCGCAACCGTTGCGGTATTTGCAGCAGTAGGTCAGTGGAACTCCTACATGGATACTGTAATCTACATGAACGGCGGCACATGGCCTACCCTGCAGTCCATGCTGTATCAGTTCTTAAATCAGTCTCAGGTATTACAGCAGATGATCGCAAAGGGCGGTCTGGACAATGCAGAAGCTCTGATGGCAAATATGTCCACCAAGTCCACCCGTTTTGCAATCACCGGTGTAACCGTATTACCGATCCTGTTCGTTTATCCGTTCTTCCAGCGCTACTTTACCAAGGGTATTATGATCGGCGCCGTGAAGGGTTGATAATAAAAAGTTGTTTCTATTTTTATTAAGGAGGAAAACACCCATGAAACACAAAAAAATCGTTTCCTTACTGTTGGTTGCAGCTATGGCTATGTCCATGACCGCTTGCGGCAGCAAAGAGGAAGCACCCGCAGCTGACACCACTACCACCGAAAAGACCGAGACCAAGGAAGAAGCACCCGCAGCTGACGATGCAGCTACCGGCGATCTGGTAACTCTGGACTTTGCTTACTCCGGATATGGTAACTATCCCGCTGACTCCGTACCTTTCCTGCAGGATCTGCTTGCTGAAAAGTTAGGTATTGCTATGAACATCTGGGTTACCACCGATGGTGCTACCGAAGATCAGACTCAGCTGGCTTCCGGCGATTTCGCAGACATTATTGAATGGGGTCAGGGTACTGAAAACTGGACCAACGTTATTAACGGCGGTTACCTTGTAGACCTTGCTCAGTACAAAGATAAGCTTCCTAACGTATTTGAGAATCCTCTGTACGAAGGTGCTATTCAGTGGAAGATGGACAACCACGGTGATGGCGAACATCTGTACTCTCTGCCTATCAGAACCGGTACCCAGACCAACATCTACGCATTCAACCCTTCCGTACGTTGGGACCTGTATGAAAAAGTTGGCAAGCCCGCAACCGCTACCTGGGATGAATTCCTTGATATGCTGGAAGAAATGCAGGCTCTGGAGCCTACTACCGATGAAGGTCTTCCTACCTATGCACTGACCATGTCCGGTGACTCCACTCATAACTTCTGGCTTGCATATGTATGGTTAAGAGGCGCTTGGCTTGACGTTGCTGGTCAGATCATGTGCGTAAACGCTGACGGTTCCGTTATCGAACCCGCTATCGCTGATGGTTCTCCTCTGCACGAAGCTCTGCAGTGGGTATTCGAAGCTAACCAGAGAGGTCTGTTAGATCCCGACGGTGCTACCCAGTCCGCAGAAGATATGCAGGCTAAGATCACCAACGGTCAGATCATGTACACTCCTTTCCAGTGGTGGGGCGCTTCCAACTACAACACCAAGGAAAGAATGGATGCTGAAGATCCTAAGGGCTACATGGAACTGTGGGCTGACTGTATGGTTCTGGCTGAGTTCTCCGACAACCCTGTTGGTAATGTAAGAAACGTAGCTATCACCACTTCCTGTGAAAACCTGGATGCAGCTCTTGCATACCTGAACTGGCTGTATGGCGATGACGCTGATGAAGGCGCTAAGCTGTATGCAAGCGGTCCCGAAGGCCTGTACTGGGAATATGATGCAAACGGCAATCAGGTTCCTACCCAGACCTACTTTGATGACAACGGCGATATCTATGCTACCGAATTCGAAGGCGGCGGTACCATGAACGAACTGCGTTACGTTCTGGGCGGTGACCCCATCATCGCAGAAGCTACCATCGATCCCGCTACCGGCGTAGAATGGTCTATCGTTAAGCAGGATGCATTCAAGATCGAAAAGACCTACACCAAGCTGGAACAGATGTGGGTTGATCACCTTGGCGGCGTGGACGATCCCTGGGATATCTACGGCAAGACCGAAAAGACTCTGAAGCAGGTTGACGGTTGGTCCAACGTAGTTCTTGATCCTGATATGCAGGATATCCAGAACGACATCAACCTTCTGTTAGGCGAAGCTCAGGTTAAGATGGTATACGCAAAAGACCAGGCTACCTTTGATGAAATCTGGAATCAGCTGAAAGAAGATGCTGAAACTCTTGGCTATGCTGAGTATCAGGAAGCTTACAAAGTAGCATGGGATAAGGCTATCAACGATATCAAGCCTTACAGCTACAACAAATAATTCATAAACACTCCATATTGGTTGTAATTTATGAACATAAGACCCCGGCGCATAAGCGCCGGGGTTTTTTTCTTTACAATCACAAATCAACTCTTGCAGATTTTACGGAAGGGATGTATGATTGACAGGGAATTATTTTTAACTGGAGTGTATAAAACAAATGAGAAATAACGAAGAAAGAAAGCGCAATGAAATCGAGCGTTTTTATGACGAACGAACCGAGGAATGGGAGCGTCTTGCATGGCATTTGCCCGAATTTGAGGTGACCAAGCGTTACTTGCTCAAATATCTGGGTGAGAAGCAGGCTGTTTTGGATGTGGGCGGCGGCCCTGGCAGATATTCCATCTTTCTGGCACAGCAGGGACATGATGTGACCTTACTGGATCTTTCCGGTAAGAATATCCGTACCGCGATCAATAAAGCGGCAGAGGCGGGCGTGCATCTGGACAGCTGCATTCATGGAGATGCGCTTTTGTTATCTGAATATATGTACAGACAGGAGCAGTTTGACGCGGTTCTTTTGATGGGACCGCTGTATCACCTGATCGATGAGGAAGACCGGAAGAAGGCTTTGAAAGAGTCTCTGCGTGCATTAAAGCCCGGCGGACTTATTTTTGTGGCATTTATTTCAAATTATGCACCGATGCAGGATTATGCGCATGAGCTGGAGGATTTCGGCGATCAGAAGGATCTGCTTCGTTTCCTGGAAGACGGCAGACAGAAAGTGACAGAAGAAAAGGCGTACACTACTTCCTATTACACCTCGGTATCAGAGGCGAGAGCTCTGATGGAGTCTGAAAATCTGGAAGAGCTTGTGTTTGCCGGCGTGGAAAATGTATTATGCGGCAAAGAGAAGCTTTTACATGAGCTTTCAGTACAGCAGCAGGAGAAATGGCTGGAGCTTGCGTGGCATTTAAGCAGTGACAAGAATCTTCTTGGAATGAGTGAACACTTTTTATATATCGGCAGAAAGTCGGAAAGAAAGTAAAAGGAGGAACTAAAAAATGAAACACACATTGGCAATGGTGGGATTCGGCGGTATGGCCGGATGGCATTATGAACTGATCCAGAGCATTGACGACCTGACTGTGGCAGGCATCTGGGATATCAAGGAATCCAGAAGAGAGTATGCAAAGTCAAAGGGAATCCATGTATATGAGAGCAGAGAGGATCTGCTTGCGGATGAATCTGTTGACATCGTACTGATCGCAACACCCAATGATGTACATAAAGAGATCGCAATCGCTGCAATGGAAGCAGGCAAAAATGTGGTGTCTGAAAAGCCCGTTACTCTTTGTTCTGCTGATTTAAAGGAAATGATCGATGCTTCCGAAAGAACCGGAAAGTTTTTCACGGTTCATCAGAACCGCCGTTGGGACGGAGACTTTTTAACTGTAAAAGAAAATATTGAAGCCGGCAAATTCGGTGAAGTATTCAAAATTGAATCCAGGGTACACGGTTCCAGAGGTATTCCCGGTGACTGGCGCGGTGAGAAAGAGCACGGCGGCGGCATGGTTCTTGACTGGGGCGTACATCTTCTGGATCAGGCTCTGCTGTTCTATCCCGGCGTGAAGCTGAATACGGTTTATGCGACTCTTGACAATGTCACCAATCAGCTGGTGGATGACGGCTTTATGGCAATTCTTGGCTTTGAGAACGGCGTGACCATGCATATTGAAGTTGGTACCAGTAACTTTATCAGCCTGCCCAGATGGTATGTACTGGGTCAGGACGGTACCGGTATTATCAGAGACTGGGGCAATGACATTGAGATCGTGCGTGCGCTTGGCGTGGATGAAGGCGATGTTGTGCCGATCAAGACTGCGGCAGGTCTGACAAAGACCATGGCTCCCAGAAGAGATGACAGCATCCACAAAGAGCAGATGCCGGAAGTAAAGAGTGATATCCGTGATTTCTATAAAAATGTGATGGCGGTTCTGGAAGGAAAAGCGGAACGCATCATCAAGCTGGAAGAAGTTGCACGTGTTATGCGTTTGATGGAAGCAATCTTTGAATCTGCTGCAACCAAAAAAGTGATCGAATTTGAAAAATAAATATCACTTATTTTCAGGTTTACAGCCCAAAAGGCAGAAACGGAGGAAAAAATGAGTAAATTAAAAGTTGGTATCGTTGGATGCGGCGGTATTGCAAACGGAAAGCATCTGCCCGCGATCAAGAAAAACGGTAATTTTGAAATTATTGCTTTCTGCGATCTGATCAAAGAGCGCGCAGAAAAGGCAAAGGAAGAGTACGGTACACCTGAATCCAGAATTTATACTGATTATCAGGAACTGATCAAGGAAGATCTGGATGCAGTTTATGTATTGACCCCAAATAATGCACACGCACCCATTACCATTGCTGCTTTAAAGGCAGGCAAGCATGTTATGTGCGAAAAGCCCATGGCTAAGACTTATGCTGAGGCAAAAGCAATGGTGGATACTGCAAAAGAGACCGGCAAAGTGCTGACCATCGGTTATCAGAGCCGTTACAGAAGCGATTCCCAGTATTTAAAGAGAGCCTGCGAAAACGGCGATCTTGGAGAGATCTACTATGCTAAGGCACATGCAATCCGCAGAAGAGCAGTTCCTACCTGGGGCGTATTCCTTGATGAAGAAAAGCAGGGCGGCGGTCCCCTTATCGATATCGGTACTCATGCACTGGATTTGACTCTGTGGATGATGGACAACTATGAACCGGAATCTGTTATGGGTTCTGTATACAGAAAGCTTGCTGATCAGAAAGAAACCGGCAATGCATGGGGTGATTGGGATCCCACTGTATTTACGGTAGAAGATTCTGCTTTTGGCTTTATCAAGATGAAAAACGGTGCAACCATCAATCTGGAAGCTTCCTGGGCATTGAATACCCTGGATGTGGATGAAGCAAAGACTTCCCTGTGCGGTACCAAAGCAGGTGCTGACATGAAGGATGGCCTGCGCATCAATTCCGTAAAATACGGCAGACAGTGCGTGGAAAAACCCAATCTGCAGGCAGGCGGTGTTGCATTCTATGACGGTACTGCAGAAGAACCCACCGATATCGAACAGAGAGTATTCTTTGACGCGATCACCAAGGGAACTCCCCTTACCGTAAAACCCGAACAGGCACTGGTTGTGACCCAGATTCTGGAAGCAATCTATGATTCTGCAAAAGCAGGAAAACCTGTTTATTTTGAATAAGAAATATGGTGTGACAGGCTGTCGTGAGAATACGACAGCCTGTTTTGATAAGAATTGGTGGAAATTAGGAATAAATGCACGCTATCCAACATAAAATTATCGTAAATGTTGTCAGGTAAGTATATTTTTGTAAAAAAATTTGTAAAAATATTGAAAAAAATGCACAAAAGGGTGTAGAATACTTATAAATTGTGGTACAATTTTAACATCAATATATTATCATAACTCAGGGGGAATCGTTATGGCAAAAGAAATGATTGCTATGCTTCTTGCCGGTGGACAGGGATCACGTTTATATGCGTTGACTGACAAACTGGCAAAACCTGCAGTTCCCTTCGGCGGAAAATACCGTATTATTGACTTTCCGCTGTCGAACTGCGTCAATTCCGGTATTGATACCGTAGGTATTCTGACCCAGTATCAGCCGCTGGTACTGAATGAATACATAGGCAATGGACAGCCCTGGGATCTGGACCGTCTGTATGGTGGTGTACATGTTCTGCCTCCTTATCAGAAAGCATCCGGCTCTGACTGGTATAAGGGAACTGCCAATGCGATTTATCAGAATATTTCTTTCATTGAGCGTTACAATCCGGAATATGTTATCATTCTGTCCGGTGACCAGATCTGTAAGCAGGACTACAGCGATTTCCTTCGTTTCCACAAGGAAAAGAACGCTGAATTTTCTGTTGCGGTTATGGAAGTTCCGTGGGATGAGGCATCCCGTTTTGGTCTGATGGTAGCTGACGAGAATGACCGTATCACCGAATTCCAGGAAAAGCCCAAGAATCCCAAGTCCAATCTGGCATCCATGGGTATTTATATCTTCAACTGGGATATTTTAAGAAAATATCTGATCGAAGATGAAGAAGATCCCAATTCTGAAAATGACTTTGGTAATAACATTATCCCCAATCTGCTCCGTGACGGCCGCAGAATGTATGCATATCACTTCAGCGGATACTGGAAGGATGTAGGTACCATTTCTTCTCTTTGGGAAGCAAATATGGAAGTTCTGGATCCTGAAAACAGCGGTATCAACGTATTTGATTCTGACTGGAAGATCTACAGCCGAAACAGCGGTATGACCGGTCACAGAATCAGCGAAACCGCAGTTGTTGAGAATTCCATGATCACCGATGGCTGCCGTATTTCTGGTAATGTTAAGCATTCCATCCTGTTCTCCGGTGTTAAGGTAGAAGAGGGTGCAGTTGTTGAAGATGCAGTTGTTATGGGCGGCACTGTGATCAAGGCAGGTGCTGTTGTGAAGCATTGTATTGTTGCTGAAAACGTTGTGATCGGCAAGAATGCAGTGGTTGGCGCTATGCCTGTTGATGGCGAAAAGGGTGTTGCTACTGTTGGCTCCGGTGTTTATATCGGTGAAAATGCCAAGGTTGGCCCCAATGCCATGGTAAGAGAAAATGTAAAGGATGGTGAAGAGCAATGGTAAAATCCAACTTAAATGCACTGGGCATCATTTTCCCCAACAGCTATGACAATATGGTACCCGAGCTTGTAAGTTATCGTCTGATGGCTTCCATTCCTTTTGCAAGCCGTTACCGTCTGGTAGACTTTTATCTGTCCAGTATGGTTAACTGTGGTATCAGCAATGTTTCCATGCTGGTTCGTAATAACTATCATTCCCTGATGGACCACCTTGGTTCCGGTCGTGAATGGGATCTGGCACGCAAAAACGGCGGTCTGAATATTTTCCCTCCTTACTCTGAAAAGACCGTGAAGATCTATAACGGTAAGGTAGAAGGTCTTGCAAGTATTCTGAACTTCTTAAAGAGCCAGAAAGAAAAATATGTCATCATGACCGATGCCAACATCGCTGTTAATTTCGATTTTAAGGCTATGCTCAAAAAGCATATCGAAAGCGGCGCAGATGTAACCATCGCTTATGCAGAAGAAGAAATTCCCGAAGGCATGATGGATTCCCATATCGTGGCTAAGGATCTGTATTACACCTTTACCCTGGAAGGCACCAGAATCAAGAGAATCTATGTGAATTCCAAGGAAAAGGGTGTTCAGAATGTTTCCATGAACATTCACATCATTGACAAGCAGCTTCTGATCGACCTGATCAGCGGTGCATTTGTTCGCGGATATACCTATTTTGACAGAGACGTGCTTATGCCTTATCTGAATAAGCTGGATATTCAGGCGTATAAGTATGACGGCTATTTTGCACGCATCAGCAGCATGAAGAGCTACTTCGAAGAGAATATGAAACTTCTGGATGAAAAGAATCTGGATGAGCTCTTTGCAGGCAATTCCATCTACACCAAGATCCGTGATGACAACCCTACCAGATACATTGAAGGTGCCAAGGTTAAGAATACCATGGCAGCAGACGGCTGTGTGATCGAAGGTGAAGTTGAAAACTGTGTACTTTTCCGTGGTGTTAAGATCGGTAAGGGCGCAAAGGTTAAAAACAGCGTTCTGATGCAGGATACCGTGGTTGAGGCAAATGCAGATGTAGAGTATGTGATCGCTGATAAGAATGCGGTGATCTCTGAAGGCAAGGTTGTAAAAGGAACCGATACTCTGCAGGTATTTGTTGCAAAACATCAGACTGTTTAAATTTGATTGTTTCCAACAGAAAACATAATAAGAAAAGCGGAAACGGGGCAGCGAAAGCTGTCCCGTTTTGTTGGTTTGCGGCCATGGCGTACTCTTTGGAAATAAACTTTTTGAATAAATGATTATTGACAAATAATATTATATATTGTATAGTATAAACACAAATAATAATATACATCATATAATATTGTATGGAAATAAAGCATCTGCGCTGACAGGACAAAGAGGAAGGAATGATTTTTCATGGTATTTAATACAGGTGCCGCACTTTTAGATGCCATTGTTTTGGCGGTTGTGTCGCGGGAGGCAGAAGGAACCTATGGATACAAGATCACGCAGGAAGTACGGCAGGTGATTGAGCTGTCGGAGTCCACGCTGTATCCGGTTCTTCGCAGACTGCAGAAGGATGATTGTCTGGAAGTGTATGACAGGGAGTTTGCCGGACGCAACAGAAGATATTATAAGATCACATCAAGAGGATATGCACAGCTTAAGCTGTATGAAGCGGAATGGTTTCAGTATTCCGAGAAGATCACAGGCATATTTACGGGAGGAGCAGGAAGATGAACAGAATAGAGTTTATGCATATTTTGGAGCAGCTGCTTGCAGATCTGCCGGAGAATGAGAGAAGCGAAGCTGTACAATACTATAATGACTATCTGGATGATGCCGGTGTGGAGAATGAACAGGAAGTGCTGGAGGCGTTGGGAACGCCGCAGGAGCTGGCAGCATCTATCAGAGAAGGTCTGCATGAGGAAAAAAAGAATGACGGGGTATTTTCAGAAAGAGGATTTTCCCGTGATGCAGATGCTCACATGGAGAAACCGCCGGCCGCGTATACGCAGAGGCCGCAGGAAAGACAGCAGTCTTCTGACAGCAGAAGCGATAAGGCTGACCGGAAGAAGAAAAAAGAAGGCAGAAACACCGGCCTATTGATACTCACAATTATCTGTGCCGTATTTGCAGCACCGATTCTGATTCCTCTTATTATCGCTTTATTTGCAGTGGTGTTTTCACTGGCAGCGGCAGCAGTGGTCATCGCAGCGGCATTTTTGATTGCCGGAATTGTCTGCATCGTTGCAGGTCTGGCAGCGCTGGTGGTGGCGATAGCCAAGTTTGCTGTCGTACCGGCAGGAGCCATGGTGGCAGCAGGGATCTGCCTGATGGTGATCGGTATCGGAATTTTGCTGGTTTTGCTGATGGGATGGATTCTTGTCAGATGGATACCGGCTGTATGCAGAGGATGTGTACATTTGATCAGTCGTTTGTTTCACAGAAAGCCGAAAGGAGGATATGAATGAGAAAACGGACAAAGGCTGCATTATGGGTTGCCGCAGGATGTATTTTCTTTGGCGGTATTTTAATGGGAGCCGGCAGTGTGGCCGGAGGATATGGACAGCTGAAAGATGTCAGTGATAATCCCCTTGGTGTGACGTTTGAAAGAGATGCTTTCTACATCAGTTCGCCAAACGCAGAGACAAAAGAAAATCACCTGCAAAAGACGAAAGATTTTGTCGGAGAAGAAATTGTACCCGGTCAGGAAGTGTTAAGCGGAGATTTTACAAGGAGTTTTTCTGTTCAGAATCTGTATGAATTGGAGATTAAGACCGGTATACACAATTTTACGATCATAGAATCAGATGTTGATAATATTACGGTAGAAGGTGTAAACTGTGATCAGATACAGTGCTTTGTCCGGGAAGGAGAGCTTCGGCTTCTGGATGTGGGCAGAAAAAATGCGATAACTGGGCCTGATGACCGGCGGATTCATATCAGCATACCAAAAGATATGCAATGGACCGAGGTGGAGCTGGAAGTTGTCATGGCAGAGGCAGATGTGCAGGTTTTACGGGCGCAGGACTGCGAACTGACTGTGGATATGGGAGCTATATCAGTAAAGAATGCTGTTGTAGGGAATCTGGATGTTTCAGCAGACATGGGAGCAGTGACGCTGGAAGGAGAGATACAGCACAATGCAGAGGCTGATGCCAGTATGGGTGCTGTCATTTTTAAGCTGAAGCAGAAGGAAACTGATTTTAACTATCAGATTGAGGCTTCCATGGGAAGTGTCAAACTGGGCGGCAAAGAAATTTCCGGTCTGGATAAAGAGAAGATGATCAACAATCAGGCGGATCGGACGATGGAACTTGAGGCTTCTATGGGAAGCATTGAGATTACATTTGAGTAAAAGGAGGAAGTTTATATGAATCAGAAAAAATTATTTCGTTCCAAATCCAACAGAATGCTTTGCGGCGTGTGCGGCGGACTGGGAACCTACACAGGGATTGACCCGACTGTGATCAGAGTTTTGTATGCGGTGATCAGTATGATTGCTGGTGCAGGTATTCTGGGACTGATCCTGTATTTTGTACTTGCGGTGATCATTCCGGAAGATGACGGCATCGTAGACTAAAACATTCAAAAAATGGGGCAGTGCCCCAGGAACTTAATCGGAATCATAAGGAAAAAATGCTGCTGTAGATTGGATACAGCAGCATTTTTTACGTCCACTTTTTTAGCTTACAAATCTTGTTCCCACAGCATGTGCAGGAAATTTTCAAAGCATACACCGTCAGGCTCAGGCATCTGAAGCTCTTCGGAGGCTTTCACGCAGGCACCGATAAAGTCGGCGGCTTTTTTGACAGAAGCAGAAAAATCATATCCAAGCAGGGCATCGGCGGCCAGAATGGAAGCAAAAATGTCACCGGTTCCATGGCGGGAGGGGCCAGTAACGGGAGCATAATGGCTGGCAGAGCTGATTGTGCCGGAGGCGGTATCCTTTTGGGAAAGATAGTTGATAAAGCTGTCCGGAGTACCTGTCTGGTCATAGTGCATAAGACCGGTGACGGCAATTTTGGCAGGACCAAGTTCATGCAGGCTGGCGGTAAGCCGGGCCAGTACAGCTTCCTCCATGGAGCTGCCGGGGTATGGAATGTCTGTCAGAATGCAGGCTTCTGTCAGGTTGGGCGTGATGATATCCGCTTCTTTGACCAGATCAGAAAGGGCGCGGCACTGTTCCATACTGACGGTGCGGTAGGGTTTTCCGTGATCTCCCATGACAGGATCGATCAGTACCATGGAGCAGCCTTTTTGCTTCTGGCGTCTGATAAAATCGGCGACAATGGGAATCTGGGACTGTTTGCCCAAAAAGCCGCAGTAAATGCCGTCAAACACCACGCCAAGACGGTCCCACTGATCCAGATAGGCCTGCATATGGTCTGTAAAGTCCAGACCAAAATGGCTGGGAAAACCGGTGTGATTTGAAAAAATGGAAGTGGGAACCGGACAGGCGCACACACCCATTGCACTGATGATGGGAAGGGCTTCTGTCATGGAACAGCGGCCATAGCCTGCAAAGCTGTTGATGACTGCGATTTTTTTCGGAATACGGTAATTCATAGCTGCCTCGTTTTGAAAGAAGTTTATTTTCTGGGTTAATCTTACGTCATTTTGGCGGATTAGTAAATGTGTTTTTTAGGCGAAAACAGCAAAGGGAATTGACATTTCGGAAGATTTTGATATGATTAACAAGATGATAATTAACTAGTTAATGGAAAGGAGGAGGCCACTGGCCTGTTTGGAAATGTTAAGACAGGAGATGGAACATCGGTTGTCGGTATGGTTTCGAAAGACAGATCAGATGATGAGAAGAAAGATTGAGCGGCGGGTGAAAAAAACAGGTGTATATTCCGGGCAGCACCGGATTTTGATGCATCTGAATCTGCGGCCCAACTGTTCACAGGCAGAGCTGGCAGAATGGATGGAAATTTCGCCGGCTGCAATTGCAGTGTCTATCAAGAAGCTGGAAAAAGGCGGATATATTCAGCGCAGACCGGACGCTGCTGACAACAGGGCGCTGCAGGTGATCATTTCACCCAAGGGAAAAGCGGTTATTGAGCAGAGTATTGATATCTTTCAAAAGGTTGATGAAGAGATGTTTGCCGGCTTTTCAGAGGCGGAATTGCAGCAGCTGGAAGTTTTTCTGGAGAGGATGTACCGGAACCTGGAAGATAAGAAAAAAATGGAGGAAATCTGAAAATGAAGCGTTACTTAAAGTACATAAAGCCCTATCTGTACGCTTTTATTCTCGGACCGATCATGATGATCACAGAAGTTGTGGGCGAGGTGCTTTTGCCTAAGTTCATGGCTGATATCATCAATATCGGTGCGGCGAATCACGATGTGGGTTATATTATTGCAAAAGGACTTTTGATGGTTCTGACCGCATTTATCATGATGCTGGGCGGTGTCGGCGGTGCATGGTTTGCCGCTAAGGCATCTTTGAGCTTCGGTGCGGATCTGCGTATGGATATTTTTAAGAAAATCCAGCAGTTTTCTTTTGCCAATATTGATACCTTTTCAACCGGTTCTCTGGTAACCAGACTGACCAATGACGTAACACAGGTACAAAACCTGATCCAGATGATTCTGCGTATGGCACTGCGTGCGCCCGGTATGCTGATCGGTGCTATTATTATGGCATTTATCATGAACAGACAGCTTGCGATGGTACTTGTTGTGATCATGCCTTTGCTTTTGGGATGTATTCTGCTGATCATGCTCAATGCATTTCCCAGATTCGGAATCATGCAGAAAAAACTGGATGCGTTAAACAATAATGTGCAGGAAGTTCTGACCAATGTTCGTGTTATCAAATCCTTTGTACGTGAAGGGTATGAAGAAGAGCGTTTTGCCAAATCAAACCGCGATTTAAGACAGGCGGCATTTAATGCGATCAAGATCGTTATCCTGAATATGCCTGTTATGATGCTGTTTATGAACCTGACTACTCTGATCGTGGTGTGGTTTGGCGGCAATCAGATCATGGGCGGCTCCATGCAGATCGGTGATCTGACTGCATTTATCACCTATATCACACAGGCTTTGGGCTCTCTTATGATGGTAGCGATGATCTTTTTAAATGCATCCCGTGCCATGGCAAGCTTTAAGCGTATCGGTGAAGTACTGGATGCCCATGTGGATATCAATGACGAAAATGCAGCTCATAAAGATGCCAAAGTGCAGAAGGGTGAGATCGAATTTAAGAACGTAACCTTCCGCTACTATAAAAACAGTGAGGAAACCGTGCTGGATAAGATCAATGTGACCATCAAGCCCGGTCAGACAGTGGGTATTATCGGTTCCACCGGCTGCGGCAAGACCACATTTGTATCCATGATCCCCAGACTTTACGATGTGGATGAGGGCGAAGTGCTGGTTGACGGCATCAATGTAAAAGATTATTCTCTTAACAATCTGCGTCAGGGTGTGGGCATGGTTCTGCAGAAAAACGTACTTTTTTCCGGCACCATTATGGAAAACCTGATGTGGGGCGATGAAAATGCCACCGAAGAACAGATTTATGCGGCGGCACATGATGCACAGGCGCACGGATTTGTCACCAACTTTACAGAAGGCTACAATACCGAGCTTGGACAGGGCGGCGTCAATGTATCCGGCGGTCAGAAGCAGCGTCTGTGTATCGCAAGAGCGCTTCTTAAAAAGCCTAAGATCCTGATTCTGGATGATTCCACAAGTGCTGTGGATACCGCAACGGAAGCAAGCATCAGGGAAGCCTTTGCGACAACCTTAAAAGATACGACCAAACTGATCATTGCGCAGCGTATCACTTCCGTTATGGAAGCGGATCAGATCCTTGTTCTGGATGACGGTAAGATCGTGGGACAGGGCAATCATGAATCTCTGATGGAAAATTGTGAAGCATACCGGGAAATCTATGATTCCCAGATGAGAGAGGAGGTGCAGGCATGATTTCCGAAGAAAGAAAAGAACGCCTCAGTAAAAAATATGCATCTTCCAAAATGAATTTCGGCGGTCCCGGCGGACGCGGTCCCGGAGGCCCCCCTCCGATGTCCATGGGAAAAGGATTCGGTAAAAAAGGCAAAAAAGGCCCCGGCGGTCCCGGAGGTCCGGGCGGTATGCCTCCCATGAAAAAGCCTGAAGATACCAAAAAGGCAGTCAAACGGCTGATTTCCTATCTGAGCAAGGATATGCCGCTGATCGTTCTGGTATTTGTATGTGTTATCGTGGGAACCATTTCTTCTCTGGTTGCTTCCTATATGCTGCGTCCGGTGATCAACAGCCTGACAGATGCAAGCGGCACCGCAGAGAGACTGTTAAAATCCCTGCTTTTGATGGCAGTGATCTATATTGTGGGAGTTTTGGCAAAATATCTGCAGCAGCGCATCATGGTTTCTGTTTCCCAGAGAACCATCGAGCGTATCCGCAATGAGCTGTTTGTCAAGCTGCAGAAGCTTCCGGTTCGTTTTTACGACACCAACAATCACGGCGATGTCATGAGCCGTTTTACCAATGACCTGGATAATGTGAGCATGATGATGGACCAGACCATTATCTCCATTATCTCCAGTGTGATCAACGTGGTCGGCACATTCTGCCTGATGCTGTATACCAATGTATGGCTGACCATCATCACTGTGGTTTCTGTACCTCTTATGATGAAGGCGGCAGGTTTCCTGGCAGGAAAGAGCAGACGTTATTATTCTGCACAGCAGGCGGCTCTTGGTACTTTAAACGGTTATATTGAAGAGACCGTGACCGGGCAGAAGGTTGTAAAAGTATTCTGTCATGAACAGATTGCGGAAGAAGAGTTTGAATACTTAAACTATGATCTGCGCGACAAGCAGATTCTGGCACAGTTTTTCGGCGGCATCATGGGACCTGTTATGGGTAATTTAAGTCAGGTCAGCTATTCCCTGACAGCCACCATCGGCGGTATTTTATGCGTACTGCGCGGTTTTGACGTGGGCGGTCTGACTGTATTTGTAAACTATTCCCGTCAGTTCTCCATGCCCATCAACGAACTGTCCATGCAGATGAACACCGTATTTTCCGCACTGGCCGGTGCAGAACGTGTATTTAAGGTAATGGATGAGCTTCCTGACGATCCGGATGCAGAGGATGCTGTGGAACTGACTGACTGCAAGGGTCATGTGATCCTGACAGATGTTACGTTTGGCTACAATCCCGATAAGACCATCTTAAAGAACATCTCTCTGTATGCAAAACCGGGTCAGAAGATCGCCTTTGTAGGCTCTACCGGTGCAGGCAAGACCACGATCACCAACCTGATCAACCGTTTCTATGATATCAATGACGGTCAGATCACCATTGACGGTGTGGATATCATGAAGATCAAACGCGAAAGCCTGCGCAGAAACATTGCCATGGTACTGCAGGATACCCACCTGTTTACAGGTACTGTCCGTGAAAACATCCGCTACGGCAGAATGGACGCAACGGATGCAGAGGTGGAAGAGGCTGCAAGAATGGCAAGCGCACATTCCTTTATCATGCGTCTGGAAAACGGCTATGATACCATGATCGAAGGTGACGGCGCCAACTTAAGCCAGGGTCAGAGACAGCTTTTGAATATTGCACGTGCGGCAATCTCCAAGGCTCCGATTCTGATTCTGGATGAAGCGACCAGCTCTGTCGATACCAGAACCGAGCGCCATATCGAAAAAGGTATGGACCGTCTGATGGCAGAACGCACCACTCTGGTAATTGCACACCGTCTGTCCACCGTCCGCAATGCCAATGCCATTATGGTACTGGAAAACGGTGAGATCATCGAGCGCGGCGACCACGCGCAGCTGCTTGAAATGAAGGGCAGATATTACGAATTATATACCGGTAAAAAGGAACTTGATTAAGCTTCCGGCGTTAAAGGGGCACTCTTAAAAAAGGGTGCCTTTTTATGCGTAGTTCGCGTACTGTTTTAATGCCTGACAGAGAGAGGGTTCAAAATATGAAATAGTGTGTGTACGCGTCAATATAACACATTGACGGTCAAAAACGGCGGATGATAAAATGAACCTATCATATACATAGTTTGAGAAGGTATCAGGATGAAAAGAGTGATTACATATTATCTGAAACCGTATTATTTCAGAATGGGGATCGGATTTACCATTAAATTCATCGGTTCTGTCATGGATCTTTGCCTGCCGTGGATTTTAGCCCATATCATCGATGAAGTGATCCCGCAGCAGAATATCAGGCTGATCTGGCTGTGGGGCGCAGCGATGATCCTGTGTGCGTTCATCGCGGTATTGTTTAATGTGATCGCAAACCGCATGGCATCCCGCGTGGCAACCTGGACAACGCGGGCGATCCGCCATGATCTGTTTGCAAAGACCATGTATCTGTCCAGACAGCAGATGGATGATTTTACAAAGCCGTCTTTGATCTCCAGACTGACAACGGATACTTACAATGTCAACAATATGCTTGCCAGAATCCAGCGTCTGGGCGTACGTGCACCGATCCTTCTGATCGGCGGCATTATTTTTACCATGGCAATGGAACCGGCACTGTCAGCGGTGCTGATTGCCGTGATGCCTTTTTTGGTACTTGCCATGACGCAGATTTCCAAAAAGGGAATGCCTTTATACCGCAGGCTGCAGGAGGCGGCAGATAAAATGGTATGTCTGGTGCGGGAGGACATCGCCGGGATCAGGGTGATCAAGGCACTTTCAAAGACAGGTTACGAAAAAGAAAAATTTGCCGCAGTCAATGAGGATGTGATCCAAAGCGAACGGAAAGCGGAAGTGACGATGGCGGTGCTGGACCCGACCACCAGCTTTTTGCTGAATATGGGTCTGGTGGGTGTTATTTTGGTGGGCGCGTACCGGGTCAATGCAGGAATTTCGGAAGTAGGCAAGATTCTGGCCTTTATGACCTACTTTACCATTATTTTAAATGCCATGATGTCCATTTCCAGAATGTTTGTGATGATCAGCAAGGCGGCGGCATCGGCGGCAAGAATCGAACAGGTGCTTTCGACAGAGGATGACCTGCCCGTGATGGAAGCGGCAGCTGACGGGGAGAAGGTATCCGGGGATGAGAGCATCCGCTTTGAACATGTGACATTTTCCTATCATAAGGCAGAACCTGATCTGGAAGACATTCATTTTTCGGTGAAAAAAGGGGAAATGCTGGGAATCATCGGTTCCACCGGCTCCGGAAAAACAACGCTGGCAGCACTTTTGATGCGGCTGATGGACCCGGATGAGGGAAGGATTTTTGTAAACGGGCAGGATGTGCGGCTGTATGACAAGCAGGATCTGCGTTCACGTTTCGGCGTGGTTTTTCAGAATGATACGCTGTTTGAAGATACGATCCATGAAAATGTGCGTATGGGAAGATGCTTATCGGAAGAACAGCTGGACTGTGCGCTGAAAATGGCACAGGCGCATGAATTTACCAAAGAAAAAGAGCGGACAGAAGGCGCAAAACTGGACATCCGCGGTGCCAATTTAAGCGGCGGTCAAAAGCAGCGTGTTCTGGTGGCAAGGGCGTTGGCAGACAAACCGGAGTTTCTGGTTCTGGATGATTCCTCCAGTGCGCTGGATTACCGCACCGATGCAAGGCTTAGAAAGGAGATCCGGGAAAAGCTTGCAGATACCACAACGGTCATGATCGCGCAGCGTGTCAGCTCCGTGATGCATGCGGATCATATCATGGTGTTGGAAGAAGGAAAAATGATCGGATACGGCACGCATGAAGAACTTCTGCAAAGCTGCAGCGTATACCGTGAGATCAGTTATTCACAGACGGGAGTGGGAGCAGTATGAATACAAAAGAGAAAAAACAGAATCATACAGCATCCAGAGTAAAAACCATGGAAATCCTCTGGCGTCTGGGAAAATACCTGTGGCAGTATAAGGGGCTTTTGGCACTGGCACTGATTTTGACTGTGGGCAGCAATCTGTTTTCCCTGATCGGTCCTATGCTGTCAGGCTATGCGGTGGATGCCATTGAACCGGGAAAGGGCAGTGTGGCCTTTGGCAGGGTATTTTATTATGCCGGCTGGATGGTGGCATTTTATATTATGTCCTCCGTGTTTACCTATGTACTGCGCAGGATCATGATCGCGATCAGCCGCAGTGTGGTCAAAAAAATGCGCCAGGATGTGTTTGACAGGCTGATGTCTTTGCCGGTGGGGTATTTTGATGTACACCAGAGCGGAGATATCATCAGCCGTATTTCCTATGACATCGATACGGTCAATACCTCTTTGTCACAGGATGTGGTGCAGCTTTTGACAACGGTTATCACCGTTGTGGGTGCTTTTTCCATGATGGTGGTGATCTCACCCAGGCTGGTGCTGGTATTTTTGTTTACGGTTCCGCTTTCCATGTATATTACAAGATTTCTGACAAGTCATACCAGACCGCTGTTTCGGGAGCGTTCTGCCTCTCTTGGCAGGATGAACGGATTTGTGGAGGAGATGGTAACCGGGCAAAAGACACTGAAAGCCTATTGTCAGGAAGAAAATACCATTGCGCGTTTTGAGGAAAAAAATAAAGAGGCGACAGAAAGTTATTACCGGGCAGAGTATTACGGCAGTATTGTGGGGCCGATGGTCAATTTTGTAAACAATCTGTCTCTGGCGCTGATCAGTGTGTTTGGCGCAGTTTTATTTTTAAAGGGGCAGATGAGCGTGGGAAATATTTCTTCTTTTGTGCTCTATTCCCGTAAGTTTTCCGGACCGATCAACGAAGCAGCCAATATCATCAGCGATCTGCAGTCTGCGCTGGCAGCGGCAGAGCGCGTATTTAAGCTTCTGGATGAAGCGCCGGAGACGGCAGATGCGCCGGACAGTATCCGGCTGGAAGAGACAAAGGGGCAGGTGGAGCTTTCCCATGTGAAGTTTGGCTACAATCCGACGCATATGGTCATTCATGATCTGAGCTTTTTTGTGGAGCCGGGGAAGATGATTGCGATCGTAGGCCCCACCGGAGCCGGAAAAACAACGCTGATCAATCTTTTGATGCGTTTTTATGATGTGTGGGACGGCGCAATCTCTGTGGACGGACATCAGATCAGCAGTGTGACCAGAGAAAGCCTGCGCCAGTCCTATGCGATGGTGCTGCAGGATACCTGGCTGTTTGCGGGAACCATTCATGAAAATCTGGCCTACGGCAGTCTGGATGACATGGATGAAAAAACAGCGCGAAAAAAAGTACAGGAGGCTGCCAAAGCTGCAGGGATCGACGGCTTTATCAGAAAACTGCCCAAGGGGTATGACACGATCCTGACAGATGAGGGCACCAATATCAGCAAAGGACAAAAACAGCTTTTAACCATTGCAAGGGCGATGCTTTTGCCGGCGCGTATGGTAATTCTGGATGAGGCCACTTCCAATGTGGATACGCGTACGGAAGTCAAGATTCAGAATGCCATGCACAGGCTGATGGAAAACAAGACCTGTTTTGTGATCGCACACCGGCTGTCCACTATCCGCAATGCAGACTGGATTTTAGTGGTTAATGACGGCGATGTGGTACAGCAGGGAACGCATGAATCCCTGATGGCGCAGGAGGGTGTTTACAGACAGATGTATATGGCGCAGTTTGAATGAGACAGTGGTTGATGGACTGTGATTTTTGACGTATAATCAGACAGAGAGAAGGAGGATTTTGGTATGATACCTTTTAAAAAATCAGAGAAACAGCTGGTTTCTGATGCCGAAATGCAGCAGATTTATGAACAGATCAAGACCCCTGTAAAGCTGGGAGCAGTTGTCAAATGGGAGAATGATTTTACCGACAGCCCCGGTGTTTTTAAGTGGAAAGATAAGTTTTACATGTATTTTATTGCGATTTCCAAGGATTGCAATGTATCCGGATACGAGACACATCTGGCAGAATCAGAAGACCTGGTAAACTGGAAGTATATCGGTCCGATCTTTCGGAGAAATGACCTGAATCACTGGGATTCCAAGCAGGTTGCAGGCTATACTGCCTTTTATGATATTGACTTTGACGGCAGCTGCAGTCTGATCCCGGTCAATGATTCCTACTATATTTCCTATCTGGCAGGAAACAGTGACGGTTATGAGCCCGATCCTTTGTACATGGGACTTTCCAAAAGCTGTGATCCCACAGACCCCAACGGTTTTACCCGGTTTAAAGATCCGATCTTAAAGCCGGAGGATGCAGACGGCAGACCTTATGAAAATAAGACTTTGTATAAAAGCTTTATGTTTGTGGACGAGGCGCTGACGACAGGACATAAGTATGTCAATGCCTACAATGCCAAGCATCAGGATCACACAGAGCGTATTTTCCTGGCAGTTTCCGATGACGGAGAAAACTGGGAGCGTTACGGTGAACATGCTGTCATTGACCTTGTGACAGACGATCCCGACGGTGTGATCACCGGCGATCCGCAGATTCTAAAGATCGGTGACATTTATGTGATGCTGTTTTTCAGATATGTGAAGGGCAGACCGGCATTTAATACCTTTGCATGCTCCAGAGATCTGGAACACTGGAATGTATGGACGGGCACACCGCTGATCGATGCTGAGCATGACTGGGAAAATGTACATGCCCATAAGACCTGGTTTGTCAGATATGAGGGCAAAAATTATCATTTCTACTGTGCATGCAACGACAAAAATGAGCGTTTTATCGCGCTGGCAACTTCATAAACAATGTGCTGCAGCGCGGTTGCCGTAAGGCAATATTCACCGCGCGCGCGAGTGCGTATAAAAAAAGGGTGTTCTCCGGTTTTATATGTCCGGAGAGCACCCTTTTTGGGATCAAAAGCGTTTCCAGGTATCTTTGGTAAAAAGCAAAAGCAGCGGAAACAGCTCCAGTCTGCCGGCCAGCATATCAAAGATCAGTACGATTTTGCTGCCGTAGGAAAAGAAAGCAAAGTTTCCGGTGGGGCCGACCAGTTCAAGTCCCGGGCCGATGTTGTTTATGGTTGCGGCAACAGCTGTAAAGCTGGTGACCAGATCATATCCTTCAAGCGAAATCAAAAGAACCGAAAACGCAAACAGCAGGATAAATGTGATCAGATATACATTTGTGGAACGCACCACCTCATGCTCCACGGATTTTCCGTCAATCTGAATCTTTTTGATGCTGCGCGGGTGCAGAAGCTGGCGCAGCTCTTTGCGTACGGTTTTTAACATGATCAGGATACGTGAGATCTTGATACCGCCGCCGGTGGAGCCTGCACAGGCACCGATAAACATCAGCATGACAAGGATCACTTTGGAAAACTGGGGCCACAGGTTAAAATCTGCTGTTGCAAATCCTGTCGTGGTGATGATGGAGGCTACCTGAAACGAAGCCTGCTGCAGTGCCGCACCGAAGCTGCTGTAATAGCCGTTGGCAGTGATGTTTATTGTGATCAGCAGAATAGATGCAATGATGATGGAAAAATACATCCGAACTTCTTCACTGGAAAAAGCAAGACGGACTTTTTTGATCAAAAGCAGGTAGTAGATGTTGAAATTAACACCAAACAGGATCATGAAAACAGTAGTTACAATCTGGATATAAGCAGAATATCCGGCAATGCTGTCATTTTTGATTCCAAATCCACCGGTACCGGCTGTGCCAAAGGCGGTTGTCAGTGCATCAAAAAGCGGAATGTTTCCCAGTGACAAAAGCAGAACCTGTATTGCAGTCAAGGTGATATAAATGATGTACAAAACTTTGGCGGTGGATTGAACTTTGGGCAGAATACGGTTGACGGAAGGACCGGGGCTTTCTGCTTTCATCAGGTTCATATGGCTGCCGCCGGACATGGGGAGGATGATCAGTAAAAAAACAAGTACCCCCATACCGCCGATCCAGTGGGTGAAGCTTCTCCAAATCAGCATGCAGCGGGGAAGTGCCTCCACATTTGTCAGAATACTGGCACCGGTGGTGGTAAAACCGGAAACGGTCTCAAACAGCGCATCGATGGGATCCGGAATACTTCCGGAAATCCAAAAAGGAAGTGCTCCCATGGTACTCAGTACGATCCAGGATAAAGAAGTGGCAACAAAACCTTCTCTGAGATAAAATAATTTGTTTTTGGGTTTTTTAAGTACCAGCGGCAGACCGGCCAAAAGGCATAATGCTATGGTGATCAGAAAGGAAAAACCTGCTGTTTCCCTAAATACCAGGGCAGTCAGGCAGGGCAGCAGCATCAGAACCGATTCAATACTCAGAACCCAGCCAATGATATAAATAATAATCGAATAATTCATTGCGCTCCCCTTACTTTTCTAAAATATCCTGAATATCATTCAGACCTTTTTGGGTGGTGACAACAATAACAGAATCACCTACCTGAATGGAATCCTGACCGCGGGGAATCCGGATTTTGCCGCTGCGGTGGATACAGCCGATGAGAATATTTTTTTTGAGTGAAAGCCGTGCCAGCGGGGTATCTGTAACAGCAGATTTTTCGCGGATCGTAAATTCAAGGGCTTCCGCACGCCCGTCAAGAATCTGGTAGAGAGTCTCCACATTGCTGCCGATGGAATTGGACATGGCTCTGACATAGCGCAGGATATAGTCGGCAGTCAGGTTCTTGGGATAGATCACACTGCCGATATCCAGATTATTGATGATATCCGTGAAAGACAGCCGGTTTACCTTGGTTACCAGCTTGGCATCTGTATTTGACTTTGCAAATAAAGAAAGCAGGATATTTTCTTCATCCATGCCGGTAAGCGGGACAAAGGCCTCTGCTCTGCCAAGACCTTCTTCCAGCAAAAGCTGACGGTCGGTACCGTCGCCGCAGATGATGGAAGCATCGGGCAGAAGTTCAGAAAGCTCTTCGCAGCGTTTTTTGCTGATTTCTACAATCCGGGTATCGATCTTAAGATGCAGCAGTTGTTTGGCAGCATAATAGCCGACAGTTCCGCCGCCTACGATCATGGCATTTTTTACCTGATTGGTTTTTAAACCAATATATTGGAAAAATTCAGCAGCATGGATAGGTGAGGCGATAATGGAGAGCATATCATTATCCTGCAGTATAAAATTACCGTCGGGGATCGTTACTTCATTTCCGCGTTCCACCGCACAGATCAGGATATTGGTGTTGATACGGGCTGCCAGACGGTGGACCGGCACATTATGGAGTTTAAATTCGGGTTTTAAGCGGAATTTAAGCAATTCCACCCGGCCTTTTGCAAAGGTATCAATTTTGATGGCGGAAGGAAATCTGAGAAGACGCACAATTTCGGTTGCGGCAGTCAATTCCGGGTTGATGATCATGGAAATTCCCATTTTTTCCTTAATAAATCCAAGCTCCCTGTTATAAACCGGATTGCGCACACGGGCAATGGTCTGGCATTTGACTACCTTTTTGGCAACAAGACAGCACAGGAGGTTCAGTTCATCAGAAGCGGTAACTGCGATCATAAGATCAGCCTTTTCAATACCTGCCTCCTGCAAGGTGGTGAAACTGGCCCCGTTTCCGACTGTGCGGAGTGCATCCAGTGTTTCGGGGATATTGGATAATACTTCAGCGGAAGTGTCTATAAGAGATATATTGTGTTTTTCGGCTGAAAGGGTTTCGGCAAGAGTGATACCGACTTTTCCGCAGCCAATAATGATAATGTTCATATTTTACCTCCGGTTTGGAAGGGAATTTTAGGTAAATCAACTTTAGTATAACAGTCTGGACATAAATATGAGATTATTTCAGCAGTGATGGTGTTAAAAAAGTACAAAGATGACAGGGGCTATAAGTTTTTCTTGACAAAAAATCAGGTTTTCATTATATTAACTCTATAGATAAAGATAATGAAGAAGAGGAGTACGCATCCCCTGCCTGACAGAGAGAATCTTCCACCGGCTGCAAGAAGATTTCAGCGACAGAATGCGGAAGGTAGCTTCCGAATCGGAAAGCCCAACAATACACTGCGTGTTGCAAGTGCAGATGGATCCAGTAGGTTTTCACGGTCAGTCCCCGTTACCGGACAGTGTCTTCCCATATCGGGGAGAACGTAAGAGGCTGTATTGATATTTACAGTGAACAAAGGTGGTACCGCGTTTAAGACGCCCTTTGGTGATATAGAAGTCACCAGAGGGCTTTTATATTGCAGTTAAGTAACGTTGGCTCTGGAACAAGCTTTGATAAGGAGTATCAGACATGAGTAAAGAACTCGCAAAGACTTACGATCCTCATGGACTTGAGGACCGACTCTATGAAAAATGGCTGGAAAAGAAATATTTCCACGCCGAAGTTGATCACACCAAGAAACCTTTTACCATCGTGATCCCCCCTCCGAATATTACCGGACAGCTTCATATGGGACATGCACTGGACAATACGATGCAGGATATCCTGATCCGTTTTAAGAGAATGCAGGGTTATAATGCGCTCTGGCAGCCCGGTACCGACCATGCAAGTATCGCAACCGAGGTTAAGATCATCGAAAAGATGAAAGAAGAAGGCATCGATAAGCATGATCTTGGCAGAGAAGGCTTTTTGGAGCGTGCATGGGCATGGAAGAAGGAATACGGCGGACGTATCATCAATCAGTTAAAGAAACTGGGTTCTTCCTGTGACTGGGACAGAGAACGTTTCACGATGGATGAGGGCTGCAACAAGGCCGTTACCGAAGTATTCTGCAAGATGCATGAAAAAGGATGGATCTACAAGGGCAACCGTATCGGCAACTGGTGTCCTGTATGTAAAACTTCCATTTCCGATGCAGAAGTTGTTTATGAGGAACAGGCAGGTCATTTCTGGCATATCAAGTATCCTCTGATCGAGGAAGACGGCACTGTAAGCACCACCAGATTTCTGGAATTTGCTACCACCCGTCCTGAGACCATGCTGGGAGATACTGCAGTAGCGGTAAATCCTGAAGATGACAGATATAAAGACCTGATCGGCAGAAAACTGATGCTGCCCATCATGAACAGAGAAATCCCCGTTGTTGCAGATTCCTATGTTGATATGGAATTTGGTACCGGTGTGGTTAAGATCACTCCCGGTCATGACCCTAACGACTTTGAGGTTGGTAAGCGTCATAACCTGCCCGAAATCAACATCATGAACGATGACGCCACCATCAATGCAAACGGCGGCAAATTTGAGGGCATGGACCGTTACGAAGCAAGAAAGGCTATCGTAAAGGAAATGGACGAAATGGGCCTTTTGGTTCGTATCGAAGATTATACTCATAATGTAGGTACCCATGACCGCTGCGGCACCACTGTTGAACCCATGATCAAAAAGCAGTGGTATGTTAAGATGGATGAGCTGATCAAGCCTGCTGTAGAGGCAGTTAAGAGCGGAGATATCCAGCTGATCCCTGAGCGTATGGACAAGACCTATTTTAACTGGACTGACAACATCAGAGACTGGTGTATCTCCAGACAGCTGTGGTGGGGACACAGAATTCCCGCTTACTACTGTGACAAGTGCGGTGAGACCATTGTGGCAAAGCAGATGCCTTCCGTATGTCCCAAGTGCGGATGCACTCATTTTGAACAGGATCCTGATACGCTGGATACCTGGTTTTCCTCTGCACTGTGGCCCTTCTCCACTTTGGGATGGCCTGAAATGACTGAGGATCTGAAATATTTCTATCCTACCGATGTGCTGGTAACCGGTTATGATATTATTTTCTTCTGGGTTATCCGTATGATCTTCTCCGGCTTTGAACAGATGGGTGAAAAGCCCTTCAAGACGGTATTATTCCATGGTCTGGTAAGAGATGCACAGGGCCGCAAAATGAGCAAATCTTTAGGCAACGGTATCGATCCTCTGGATATCATCGATCAGTATGGCGCTGACGCGCTGCGTCTGACCCTGATCACCGGCAATGCACCCGGTAATGATATGCGTTTCCATATGGAACGTGTGGAAGCAAACAGAAACTTTGCCAATAAGGTTTGGAATGCATCCCGTTTCATTATGATGAACATGGAAGGCAAGACCATTCCTGCCAATGCGGCAGACTATCTGCAGCCTGTGGATAAATGGATCATTTCCAAGTTAAACAATGTGGTAAAAGAAGTAACTGAAAATATGGAAAGCTTCGAACTGGGTATCGCCGTTCAGAAAGTTTACGATTTCATCTGGGATGAATTCTGTGACTGGTACATCGAAATGGTAAAACCCCGTCTGTATGCTACTGACGATGTAAACAGCCAGGCAGCAGCACTCTGGACCTTAAAGACTGTCCTGATCGATGCCTTAAAGCTTCTGCATCCTTATATGCCTTTTATCACCGAGGAAATCTTCTGTACCATTCAGAACGAAGAAGAGTCCATCATGATCTCTGAATGGCCTGTATATTCTGAAGAAAGAATGTATACCAAGGAAGAAACCGAAATCGAGATCATCAAGGAAGCGGTTCGCGGTATCCGTAATGTACGTACCGGCATGAATGTTCCTCCCAGCAAGAAGGCACATGTATTTGTTGTCAGCGAACAGCAGGAAATGCGCAGTATCTTTGAAGAAGGCAAGCTGTTCTTTGCATCCCTTGCAGGTGCTTCCAAAGTAACCTGTCAGGCAGACAAGGCAGGTATTGCGGATGACGCGGTATCTGTTGTGATCCCCAATGCGACACTCTACATTCCTTTTGCGGAACTGGTAGACATTGCCAAGGAAATCGAGCGTCTGGAAAAAGAAGAAGAGCGTCTGTCCAAAGAACTTGCACGTGTAAACGGTATGCTTAACAACGAACGTTTCATGAGCAAGGCTCCTGAAGCAAAGGTGGCAGAGGAACGCGCAAAACTGGAAAAATATACCCAGATGATGGAACAGGTTAAGGAACGTCTGGCAGTGCTTCGCTGATCAGCGGACCGTGCAGTATGATAATCTGACAAAATAACACAGGGCTGTTTTGTCGTGAATGGCAAAACAGCCTTTTTGTCGGATTTTTGGGGTGGATTTTTGAAAATTAAGGAAATTTTACGTTGATTTTTTCGTGGACTCTGCGTATTATAGATATATTGAAGAGATAGTGTGTTTTGAACGAAAACGGAGGTATTTCATGATTCGTTTCGAAGAAGAATTAAAGAAGTTTCATCCCAGTCTTGAGATCGAAGACGCAGAGGATATTATTATAAATCATAATCTGACCGACTTTACCGATATTCTTGTACAGATGCTTAAGGAACAGGAAGAAAATAAGGATATCAAATAAGGAGCGGTCGTATGCAGTGCTATAATTGCGGGGCACAGCTGACAGAAAAACCTTTCTGCACAAACTGCAGGGCGGATGTATCCAATTACAAAAAGCTGATCAGTTTTGCCAATTATTATTATAATCAGGGTCTGGAAAAGGCAACCGTGCGCGATCTTTCCGGAGCCATTGACAGTCTTAAGCTGTGTTTAAAGATCAATAAGTATCATATTGAAGCCAGAAACCTGTTGGGACTGGTTTATTTTGAGATGGGTGAAAGTGTTGCGGCACTGAGCGAATGGGTTATCAGCAAGAACCTTTCCCCTGAGAAAAATATTGCGGATGATTACATCAATTCCATTCAGAAAAGTCCCAGCCAGCTGGAAGCCATCCATCAGGCCAGCAGAAAGTTCAATCTGGCGCTGGGCTACTGTTATCAGGACAGCAAGGACCTGGCAGTGATCCAGTTAAAGAAGCTTCTGGCAGACAATCCCAATTTTATACAGGGACATCTTTTACTTGCACTTTTATATATTGATGCAGCTGAATGGGAAAAAGCGCGCAAGGAGCTGACACGCTGCCTGCGCATTGATACTGCCAATACCATGGCACTTCGTTATATGAAGGAAGTGGATGCAGCACTGAAGCTGGAAGAAGAGGCCAGAGGCGGCAAGCGCCAGGCGAAGAAAGAAGAGGCCTACAAATACCAGAGCGGCAATGAAACCATCATTCAGCCCATCAATGTGGTGGAACAAAAGCGCAGCGGCGGCTGGATCTGGGGACTGTTATGCGGTCTGGCAGTGGGTGTTGCAGCAGCAGTATTTCTTGTGCTGCCCGCGCAGGTACAGAATGCCAAGGCCGGACTGAATGAACAGCTGATCGCGTCCAATGAAGAACTGGATAAAAAGAGTGTGGAAATCTCAACCCTGACACAGCAGCTGGAGGCTGTGGCCAATGAAAATGCACAGTTAAAGCGTCAGACAGAGGCACTGGCAGGTAATGGCGGTCAGATGACAACGGTGGAGACACTTTTGAATGCGGCTTATGTTTATCTGGAGACCCCGGAAGATGTTGCAGCACTTTCAGAAGCGATGGAACTGATCGACAGAGATGTGATGGAATCTCCTGAAACCTCTGAGATTGCAAGAAATCTGTTTGTAAAGCTGATGGCGATTTCCGGCACGGATATTGCAGTGTCTTATTATGATATCGGATATCAGGCATTCAGAGATGCCGATTATGATACAGCGATCGAAAATCTGAAGAAAGCTGTGGAATATGACCCGGATCACGAGGAAGCACTTTTTGCACTTGGCAATTCCTATAAGGAAAAGGGCAATAAGAGTCAGGCGATTGAAACCTATGAAAAGGTGATCGAATTGTTCCCCGATACCCAGAAGGCGGAACAGGCGGCAGGTTATATTGAAGATCTGTCTGAATAACAGAATAAATTTTAATGTACAAAAGAGGATCTGGAAAACCGGAATGGTTTTTCAGGTCCTTTTGTTTTTTCAAAAAGTAAAAAGGAGGACAAGTATATGGAGGAAAATTTACAGATCATTGATCACTTTCTGATGATCAGAATGCCGGAGGAGATCGACCATCATATCAGCGGTGCCATTTCCCGGCGGGCAGACCAGCTGATGCTGGACAGGGAGGTTCAGGATATGGTGTTTGATTTTTCGGATACACAGTTCATGGACAGTTCCGGAATCGGGATTCTAGCCGGCAGAGCCAGAAAAATGGCCTGTTTTGGAGGAAAAGTGTATGTGATCCATGCAGCGGACCGGATACGGAGAATTTTAAAAATGTCAGGCATTGAAAAACTCGTAGAGATCATGGAGGAAGAACAGAATGGATAACCGGATAAAAATGGAACTGGAAGCGATCCCGCAGAATGAAGGATTTGCAAGAGTGGCTGCTGCCGCATTTATCGCACCTTTAAATCCGACGCTGGAGGAAATCGATGATGTCAAAACAGCGGTTTCGGAAGCAGTTACCAATGCAGTCATCCATGCCTACGATCAAAAAGGCGGAAAAATAGAGCTTGTCTGTGAACTGGAAGGCGATCTTTTACATATCCGGGTCAGAGACTGGGGAAAGGGGATTGAAGATGTGAAGCAGGCGATGGAACCTTTGTATACAAGCCGGCCGGATCTGGAGCGTTCCGGCATGGGATTTTCTTTTATGGAGGCATTTATGGACGGGCTGGAAGTGGAATCGGTACCGGGAGAAGGAACCTGTATTTTGATGGATAAAAAACTGGGAAATGCACCCTGGGTTTGCGGTGAGGAATAGTGCATGGAGGATGTATCAGTATGGATCGCAAAGGCGCAGGCCGGTGATCAGAAGGCCAGGGAAATACTGATAGAAGAAAATCTGGGGCTGGTTCACCATATTGTGAAGCGGTTTGCAGGGCGTGGATACGACATGGAGGATTTGTTTCAGACAGGAACCATAGGGCTGATCAAGGCCATTGATCATTTTGATCTGCAGTATGACGTGAAATTTTCCACCTATGCGGTTCCGCTGATCGCCGGAGAGATCAAACGGTTTCTCAGAGATGACGGCATGGTGAAGGTAAGCCGCTCCATTAAGGAGGTCAGCTGGAAGCTGTTGCTTGCTTCCCGGGAGTTTACGCATAAAAACGGAAGAGAGCCGACATTGGAGGAATTGTGCGCAGAATCAGGGATCAGCAGAGAAGATGCAGTGCTGGCACTGGGAGCATCAGCTGAGGTGGATTCCCTGTCACGGACCGTTTATGAGGGGGATGGAAAGGAAATACAGCTGATCGATCAGGTCGCAGCGCAGACACAGGACGGAAAATGGGAAGATACCGAAAAAAACAGGCTGCTTGACAGAATGCTTTTGCGGCAGCTTTTGGATGAACTGCCCAGTCAGCAGAAGAAACTGATCTTTTTGCGCTATTATCAGGATAAAACGCAGATACAGATCGCGCAGGAAATGGGAATGAGTCAGGTGCAGGTCAGCCGTATGGAAAAAAGAATTCTGATCCAGATGCGGAAAAAAGCAAAGCTGACTGAGTAGATAAGGATGGGGGTGTTGTATGAAAGCAGAAACCTTGTATCTGAAGCTGGAAAGAAGTGTGGAACTGCAAAAGGACGAGGTGTTTTTAAAGGATCTGGGAAAATGTTATTGCAGGGAGGAATCTGTTTTGCAGAAAGCCAGAACCTTGAAAATCTTTTCTTTTCAGAAAAATGACGGCGGCAGACGCATTGTCAGTGTGATGTATCTGATTGCGCTTCTGCAGAAAGAGTTTCCAAATCTGCAGATTGAAAATGTGGGGGAAACAGAGGTGGTGGTAAAAAGGATTCATGTTTTGAAACAGAAGTGGATCAGGCAGGGAATACCGGCACTGTTTGTGTGCGGGATCTGTTTTTTCGGGTCAGCCTTTACGATCATTGCGTTTCATAATGACATTGCCATCGGGAAGGTGTTTGAGCGGATTTATGAAATGGCAGCAGGCATGAACGGAGGGCAAAAAACTACCGGCGCAGGCGTGCTGGAAATCAGCTATTCTCTGGGGCTGGCAGTCGGGATCATCGTATTTTTCAATCATATCGGCGGCCGCAGGATTACAAAAGATCCTACGCCTATTGAAGTGGAAATGCGCGTTTACGAGGATCAGGTCAACACCGCACTCGTGGAAACTGCAGACCGGGAGGGAAAGATGCTGGATATTCAGCTATAAAGTTTACTACATGTTTTCAGCAGGATTTTGCATTGTGCATTGTCCTGCTTTTTTATATACTTCTATATACTTGACCGGGATACATATGTTCGCTAAACTGGTTGAGGGAGGCACTCAAAAGGAAGAAAAACAGCAGTTTTTCTTTCGGGAAGGAGATGTTATGAGTAAGAAACAAGCAAAAACCGGGTATACCAAGGTTTCGCTCGTGGTGGATTTTCTGAGGGGAAATCTGCATTATTTTGTGATCAGTATTTTGTCCGCACTTGCGGTGACAGGGATTGATATGATCACGCCGCAGCTGATCCGCAGTACGGTAGACAGTGTGATCGGGACAGAACCGCTGGATCTTCCGGCATTTGCAGTCAGGCTGGTGGAGCAAATCGGAGGCGTGGATTATCTGCGCGGTCATATCTGGGCGATTGCTGTCCTTGTGGTGGTTTTGGCGGTGCTGGCGGCAGTTTTCCGCTATCTGAACAATATGTACAACACGATGGGAGCAGAAGCGCTGGTGCGCACCATGCGCAACAAGCTGTTTTCCCATATTCAGAAGCTGCCCTTTTCCTGGCACATGAAGAATCAGACCGGCGATATCATCCAGCGCTGTACCTCTGACGTGGAAATGATCAAAAACTTCATTTCCGAGCAGCTGACCAGCGTGTTCCGTATCGTGATCCTGATCGTTTTGTCTGTATCCTTCATGTTTTCCATGAATGTCAAACTGGCGGCAGTGGCGGTGGCTTTTATTCCTGTTGTATTTGGATATTCTCTGTATTTTCATTCCCATATCCATGACCGTTTTCTGGAATGTGATGAGAATGAGGGTGTGTTGTCCACGATCGCGCAGGAGAATCTGACCGGTGTGCGTGTGGTGCGTGCGTTTGGCCGCGAAAAATACGAAAAAGACCGTTTTGAAAAGCAAAATAATATTTATACCGATGCATGGATGAAGCTGTGTAAGCTGTTAAGCCTTTTCTGGGGCGCAGGCGATCTGGTTTCCGGTCTGCAGCTGATGACGGTTGTGGTTTACGGCTCCGTGCTGTGCGTAAAGGATGAGATGACAGCGGGTGCGTTTATCGCTTTCATTTCCTATAATGCCATGATGACCTGGCCGGTGCGCCATCTGGGCCGTATGGTTTCCGAAATGAGCAAGGCCGGCGTTTCCATTGACCGTCTTTGCTATATCATGAATTCGGAAGCGGAAAAGGATAAGGAAGATGCCGGTACACCCGATATGCATGGAGATATTGTCTTTGATCATGTTACTTTCGGATACGGTGATGCCAAGGTATTAAAAGATGTCAGCTTTACGATTCCGAAAGGAACAACTTTTGGTATTCTGGGAAGCACCGGTTCCGGTAAATCTACCCTGATGTATCTGATGAACCGTCTGTATGATCTGCCGGAAGGAAACGGCAGGATTTCCATCGGCGGTGTGGATGTGGCAGATATGAAGGGTGAGTGGGTACGCAGCAATATCGGTATGGTACTGCAGGAGCCTTTCCTGTTTTCCAGAACGATTGCGGAAAATATCGGTATCACCAAAGAACAGCTGACGCTGTCCGATATCCGTCAGGCGGCAGCCATTGCCTGTGTGGATGATTCTGTCATGGAATTTACACAGGGTTACGATACGATCGTGGGTGAGCGCGGTGTGACCCTTTCCGGCGGTCAGAAACAGCGTACTGCCATCGCACGAATGCTGACACAAAAAACCCCTATTATGGTATTTGATGATTCCCTTTCTGCGGTGGATGCAGAAACCGATGCAAGGATCCGCCAGGAGCTTCGCAAGAACCTGGGAGATTCCACCGTGATCCTGATCGCACACCGTGTGACCACACTGATGCAGGCAGACTGTATTCTGGTGCTTGATAAGGGCGAGATCACAGAGATCGGCACACATGAGCAGCTGATGGAAAAGAAGGGCATCTATCATAAGATTTACAATATGCAGATGAGTCTGGCAGAACAGGAGGAAGAATGAGTACACAAAAAGACGAACAGAAAGAATATGTCTCTCTTCCGTATTTTGGCATAAACAAGCTTCTGCCGTATCTGGCGCCCTATAAGTGGATCGTAGTGTCCATGGTGGGGCTGGGACTGGCAGGCGGACTTGTGGATATTGTGCTGCCGCTGTTTCAGCGGTATGCGCTCAACAATTTTATTGCAGCAAAGACACTGGATACCCTGACAGGGTTTGTGATCGCCTATGTGCTGATCTTAAGTTTTCAGGTTGTAGCCAATGCTATTTCCGCCTATCAGGCATGTCAGATCGAGATGTATGTGGGCAGGGATATGAAAAGAGAGAGTTTCAACCACCTGCAGACACTGGCTTTTTCCTATTATAATCAGAACAGTGTCGGCTACATTCATGCCCGTGTCATGAGTGATACCAACCGTATCGGTTCCTTGGTAAGCTGGGGACTGATGGATGCGGTCTGGAATCTGTCCTACATTCTGGGTGCAGTGGCGGTTATGCTTGCCATCAACTGGAAGCTGGCCTTATGGGTTATCGTGATCGTGCCTGTCACAGCCCTTGGCGCCGCGTATTTTCAAAAGCAGCTGGTGGTTTTAAACCGTAAGATCCGTGAGGTCAATTCCCAGATCACCGGCAATTTCAACGAAGGCATTACCGGAGCAAAGACCACCAAAACGCTGGTGATCGAGAAAAAAATGGAAGATAACTTTGAAAAAAGCACAGATGAAATGTACGATGTGTCTGTGCGTGCCTCCCATTACCGTTCTTTGTTTATCTCCATGATCTCATTTGCCGCATCTTTGGCGCTTGCACTGGTGCTCTGGAGAGGCGGTCATTTAAGTATTAGCGGCCTTCTGGAGCTGGGTACACTGTCTGTGTTTATGTCCTATGCGCTGGGACTGATGGACCCTGTCCAGTGGGTGGTGCGTGCCATCAGCCAGCTGATCACCGTACAGGTAAACGTGGAACGTTTTACCCGCCTGATGGAGACAGAGTCCGATGTACGCGATACACCGGAAGTTGTAGAAAAATACGGTGATTCCTTTGAACCCAAAAAGGAGAACTGGGAACCTCTGCACGGTGACATTATCTTTGAGGATGTATCTTTCAAATATCCGGACGGTGACGAATATGTACTGGAGCATTTTAATCTGCATGTGCCCCAGGGAACCAATGTGGCAATTGTAGGAGAAACAGGCGCAGGCAAATCCACGCTTGTCAATCTGGTGTGCCGGTTCTTTGAACCCACATCCGGACGGATCCTGATTGACGGCAGGGATGCAAGGGAACGCTCCCAGTTATGGCTGCACAGCAATATCGGTTATGTATTGCAGACACCGCATCTGTTTTCGGGAAGTGTACTGGAAAACTTACGTTACGGCAATCCCGATGCAACGATGGAACAGATCGAAGCGGCTGTAAAGAGCGTGTCTGCGCAGGGCGTGATCGCGCGTATGGATAAAGGATATGACAGTGATGTGGGAGAAGGCGGGGATCTGCTTTCTACCGGTGAAAAACAGCTGCTTTCTTTTGCCCGCGCGATTCTTGCAGATCCCCGTATCTTTGTGCTGGACGAAGCGACATCCTCCATTGATACGGTGACAGAGCGCCTGATCCAGGATGCCATTGAAAATCTGATGAAAGGCAGAACCTCCTTTGTGATCGCACACCGACTTTCCACGATCCGTCAGGCAGACGTGATCTTAGTGGTAAAAGACGGCAAGATCATTGAGCAGGGAACGCATAAAGAGCTGATCGCAAAGAAAGGGGCTTATTATAACCTGTATACCAGACAATTCCAGGAAGAGATGTTGAATAATTCTATGGAAGCTGCTTTTGCGAAAGAGAACTAAAAAAGGGTGGCCGGTTCAAGTCCGGCCACCAGCATATAAAATCCAGCAGAAATGCTGGATTTTTTCGTGTAAAAAGTGTTTACACTTTTTTACACGGTTCTTTGGAGTGATAATAGTAGGTAAAAGTCGATTGCGAGTGATGATGTATGCGTGGATCTCTCGCAATCGCTTTTTTATTTTAGAGATTTAACGTCTTCTCCAACTCAGCTTTCTTTTGTTCGTCAGAGTATCGGGAGTAGCAGTAATGGTCGATAAAGGTCTTGACGTCCCGGTGTCCTGCCCATTGCATGGCATCCTTCAAGTTAATGTTGGGATTGTCTGCGATCTTGGTTAAGGCGGTACGTCTTGCTCCATGATTGCCCTTCTTGGCAATGCCCAGCATCTTGCAGTAACGCTCATAGTAGCTGTCAATAGAATTGGCAGTGATGCGGTTATTGTCATGCAGGAAGATGTAGCTGTCTGGCTCACAATCATACCCCACACGCTGGTTAAAGGCTCGTATCTGCTCAAATAATGCCATAGAGGAAGATACCACGTACAATGTTCTCGTTCCAGCGGTTGACTTGGTATGATCTACCACGGTCAGATATGCCTTCCACGTCCCATCCGGCAACTGTTCCCATTGTTTCTGCTCCATGCGTCTGACCTGCAGATAGCCGTCTTTTAAGTCCTTCCACTGCAAAGCCACAAGCTCCGATACCCGAAGTCCCAAAGACAGATTGATCAGCACTGCAGCCGCACCGATATGCTCCGGATGTTCTTCAAAGTCTTTTAAGGCGATCTGCTTCAGCTTCTTTTCCTCATCCTCAATAAAGACACGTTCTGCCGCTTCTTTAGGCTTGGGTGGGGTAAAGAGTGACGCATTGATCTTGAACTCCGCAAAGTGATTTACCGGGAGATCGCCCAACTCCACAAGGTAGTCGAAGCTCTGGCGGATGATGATTGCCATATTGTAATACTGCTTCTTGGTCATGTGGTTGGAAACAATCTTGTTTCTCGCCCAATTTTTCAGATCCAGAGTGGTCAGGTCTATGATCGGCTTGTCAATGATCTCGTCATCCAGATAGTAGCGTTTCCATTCGCCGTCAATGTGCTTCATGTAGTTGGAATTGTTGGTTTCCTGCCATTTGTACTGAAACCATTCCGGGTAGAACTTGCGAAGCGTGATCTTCCGACGGTTGTTTAACTGCTCCTGCTCCTCATAGTAGGCAAGGATCGCCTGCTCTAAGTCCTCAAACTTCCGTTTGGCAATGGGACGCATCTTTCTGGGATGATTTTCATCCGGGAGAAAAGAGTGCCACCGATTGTCTGACTCATAGTATTTAGTTTTGTATTGTTTCATGTGTGCCTTGATAATTTTTTCTTTCTGAGATTTTCTCATTGCTTCTTCATTATCCGGCGTGCTTGCTTGTGGATTCATCATACCTTCGTTTAAGACTTCTTGCAAGTAGTTTTTGATAATTTCCGGGGAGGAAGTGTACTGCACCGGGATGCACCACTCCTGCACGGTTGGTCTAACAATTTCCATGGTCGGATTCCTCCTTTGTAAGTTTTTGCTTTTCTTTGTAACGCTTGTAGCGGTTGCGGAGCTGGTTTTTCTTGGCTCCTACGAGTCGCTCTAATTGTGTGATAGTGAAGTAGTCGCCTTCCACGTAATAGGCGATTTCCTCATCTGTCAATAAGATTCCATCCACATAAAAGTCTTGCTTGGCTCTGCCGGACTTCTTGGCTGGCTTGGTCTGCTGGCGTTCCATCTGATCCTTCAATGCTTTGATCTCCCGATTTAATCGAAAAACATATTCGATCAGCCCCGGAATAAGATCGCTTGAAGTTTTGCTCTTGGTTAACAATTCTGTTAACTCCTGATCTGTCATATCAGCGATTGGCTTCGGTCTGGGTCTGACGGGTAACGGTCTGTTTGGGTAACTATCCATGGTAACTACCTACTTTGTGCTATTTGTTACTCTTTTGGTAACAATCCTAATTGTTAATTTGTTAGTATCTTTTTTTGCCCTTTATTTGCCAGAAACAGCTACTTTTTAGAAAATATTTTTATCCCGGAAGAGATAATAAGTAATCATCAAAAAGTAACTGAAGTGCCGGAAGTTAATTTAGGGCAACAAAAAAGCAAACGAAAAAGTCCCGGTAAGGGATTTTCATTTGCTTTTAACTTCCTATAATTTTAAACTTCTTGTTACTTCAACTTCTAATACTATTATAGCAGATCAGGGAATGAGGTCAATGTGTTTGGGGCGGTTTAGAGAAATTTTTTTTCTATGATTTTAGGGGCAGTTTTGCCGGAGTGCACGGAAAATGGATTTGATACTTTAAACAGATATGTTGGAAAAGTGGTTTATATTTATGGAAAAATTAGTTTTCGGGGAAATTGGCAAAATCTGATGAAAAAGGGGTACGTGTTAGCGAGATGTGAGAAAATGAGTATCAGCGAAGGGTATTGGCATTTTCAGTGTAAGGGGCTGATTTTTCCTACGTTTTGCAGACATGTTAGGAAATTCAGTTTTTGGACTTTTTTGAAGAAACAGGGAAATTTTTGATACGTGGATATGATATGTTGAGAAATTGTTCATTCACGATAAATATTCGTATATGATATCAAGAAAATTATCTTATTATGGAGTATAATACAATTACAAGATCGGTATGAAGCATCGAACTTGAATATAATATTGTGGGCTTCATTCACAATATTAAGTGTGAGGTAATGGCATGAATACAGAGATTTTAAAGAAAATTCTTTTTTACATTGATGAGCATATATACGAAAAAATCAGCTTATTGGAGTTGGCGGAAGTGGCAGGATATAGCCCATTTTATTTCAGTAAATTGTTTGCTGAAATAATGGGAATGCCAATAACGGGATATATCCGAATTAGAAAACTTCAATATGCCCTTTGCTCGTTGCTGGAAGGAAAGAAAGTTCTGGATGTTTCGATCATGTATGCTTTTGATTCACACGAGGGATTCACAAGATCATTTACACAATTATTTGGTTCAACACCCAGCACAGTTAGAAAATATCTTGCTTCTTATAGTGTGCCGGAGTGGGTTGTACCAGATACAGAATCAAGGAGAATGTCTATGGGATTAGATAGAAACACATTATTTGATAATATGCACCAGATTGTTTTTGAGGTGCTTAGAGCATCATTAGAAGAAGTTAAAGCTGGTTATTGCACTGAAATAAGTATTACGCTGCTTCAAGACGGCAGGATCAAGATTGCTGATAATGGAAGGGGAATTCCCTTGTCAAGAGATCAGTATATGAACAAGGCAGTTCTGGATAAAATTCTTGCAGGGCATCCGATTTCTAATTTAGAATATGCCGGAATGGGAGATTTTTCGCAGTGTAGTTTGCAGACGGTTAATTCCTTATGTGAAAGCTTGCAGGTTAATGTATATCGTAATGGAATGTGGTTTCAGCAAGATTATGTTCGGGGAATAGCACAGCATGATGTAATCTGCAAGGAGCTAGATCATGTGTCTGGGACGGAGATGATACTGAAGCCAGATATGCAGATTTTTGGAGAAACAGCATTTTCAATAGATGTTATACAAGGATGGATAGCGGATAATATTGATGACAGTATAAAAGTAGTAGTAACATAAAGAAATTTGCGTATTGAAGCAAAAAGGGCGATAAGTTTTGCATAGGGACAGAGCTTATCGCTTTTATATCGCTTTTATTATCATACAGTAATTGTGATGTACTTTTCAAGAATTTGGTAATGTGCTATAATATATATACTTAGTTATAAAGTGGCAATTTAAAAGCGATAGAGGAGAATGAATGATGTCGATACCTAAATATAATGAGTTGTATAGTCCGTTTTTAAGTGTCCTTCAGGATGAAGGGATCCATACTATAAAAGAAGTCAAAGATAATGTTGCAAAGCTACTGCAATTATCAGAGGAGAATCTTACAGAAAGATTGCCGAGTAATAAACAAACGGTCTATGACAATCGTATCGGTTGGGCAAGAACATATTTAAAAAAAGCAGGACTGATCGTTTCGCCTCAGAGAGCACAGTTTGTTATTACCAAAGAAGGAAAGAATCTTTTTGAAAGTGGTTTAGAAATTACGGATACATTACTTGCAGAAAGGTATCCAGAGTTCGCAGCCTTTGTTGGCAATGGCAAAACAGAAAACAATAATGAATTAGAGCAAATCGAAAGTACAGAAACTCCAATGGAAACGTTAGAACGTGTACATAAAAGTATAAATGATCAATTAGCAGATGAATTGCTATTGGAAATTATGAATCAGTCCCCTACTTTTTTTGAAAATCTGGTTGTAGATTTAATGAAAACAATGGGATATGGAGAAGGGTTTGTTACAAAAAGCAGTGGAGACGGAGGTATTGACGGTGTAGTTTATGAAGATAAACTTGGATTTAATTTGATTTACATTCAAGCAAAAAAATGGAACACAGATACTACGATCGGCAGGCCAGAAATACAAAAGTTTGCAGGTGCAATGATGGGGCCGCCTAAAATCGAGAAAGGGTTATTCATAACAACCGCAAAATTTTCTCAAGGAGCAAAAGATTTTGCAGAAGCGCAACATATAATTCTTGTCGATGGGAAGAGGCTTGCGGAACTTATGATTGAATGTGGAGTAGGAGTTTCTGTTCAAAAAGAGTATATCGTGAAAAAACTTGATTTAGATTATTTTGTTGAAGATTAAGAGCGTGGAGAGTTAAAAATTGTATTCAAGAGATGAATTATATAAACAACCTAATAAAAGAGCTCTCTATGTTATGAAAGAATCTCCTTACGGTAATGATAAACAATTAGCTCTTCATGTGACGGATGATTTTAGAGAGGGGTATATTTGTTTTGATGATACTAACCGAGGTCACATGATAGAAGTTGAAATTATAGAAACAAGAGAACATTCTTTTTCATTTGCGGATAAGCAGGGAAGATTGTGGAAATTTGAGGAAGTAACTATAGAAGAGTTTAAGAGTAATTTATATAAATATGTTGAGAATGGGCAAATGATAGCAAATATTTGTGGTACTACTGAAGAATTATGGGAATATTATCGAGATACTTTTTCTGTATAAAGCTCTCACATTATTTTTATGCAAGTTATGTAGATTGGAAAATGGATGAATGTTTGAATGTGCCTTTTTTGCGCATATGTTTGTGATAGAATCAAAAAGAATAGTGTTTGAAGTGTGGATTGGGAGGTGAAATAAAAAACTCTAGTTATCGAAAGAAAATTTGATAATTAGAGTTGAAATGGGGATCATATATTGATACAATGAGAGTTATGTTTGGAGATTAAAATGAGAGGTCTAAGTCATATGGAAAAAATGCAGATAGAAAAAAAAGCTATAGAATTGATGAATGAAATCAATTATCGTGATGAACAAGAGGCAATTGATATTATACAAATAGCTAAAAATATGGGGTTTGCAATAGGTAATGCAATATTGGATGATGACGATGATGGTTTTATTATAGTCAAGGAAGGCGAAAAGGAAATCTTAGGTATAAAAACAGATAAATTGATAGGTGTAAATTCTGCAAGAACATTAGAGTGGAAACGATTCATTATAGCTCATGAAATAGCGCATTATCGCTTGCACTATTCAAGTAATCAGTACAAGGGAATGTATGCTCATAGAGATCATAAAAAGGGTAAGAATGATATAGAAAATGACGCTGATTATTTTGCGGCGAACTTGCTTATGCCTCGTGAAAAGTTTTCTGAAAAATTTAAAGAATTTAAGAAGATGGGATTAGATTACGAGGAAATAGTTTTATTGTTGGCACGGAAGTTTGTGGTTACATCTAAAATGATAGAACGAAGGATTGGGGAACTTGAATTAAATGGATAATACATATGATAAGGTATTAGATAGTATTATTGATTCGGTACAATTTATAAAGCGAGTTGATAATGACAAAGAAATGGCAGATGCATATGTTGATAGTTATATGACAAAACAGCAACGTTTGCGTGATAAAAGGGTGACAGAATTATTAGAATTATATGTTTCGGGATATAAATATAAGAATCAGAGTAATAAATGGTATAAAGGGCTTTTATTGCTATGTAGTTGTTCTATTTTGATAGCTTTTACAGTTGTATTCATAATACTTATTTTTAATATGGACTTTTCTAATGATGCGGTTTCTGTTACTTCAATGGTTGAGGTGATATCCGTATGTATAACGTTTTTATCATTAATTGTAGGAATATTGACAATTATTGTGAAGTATGTTTTTCCTGAGAATGAAGAAGAATACATAACTAGAATTGTTGAAATTATTCAAAATAATGATTTGGAGAATAAAAAGGAAAATATTAGAGCGCAAACGAAGAGTTTGCAGGAGGACGAGGAAAAGAAAAAAATTATTGAAGCGATAAAAGAATTATAAAAATTTGAGATTAAAATGTTTACACTTTTTTACGCTCCGCAAGCAAGCACGCCGGAAGCCCCTTTCTTTCAGTGTTTTTCCGGCGGCTTCTGCGTTCAAGTCCGGCCACCAGCAGTATTAAGAATTTGCTTCAAATGCTGATTTTATCAGCGTTTGGAGCATTTTTGTTTGCAAAATTACCCTTTAAAATCCGTGTAGAAACGTGTAGACTACATAGATACAGGCTTTTTGATAAAATGGGAGTTCTTTTGGGAAGTGGGAATTGGCAGATCCCCAAAAAGATACCGAAAGAATCAGGGTTTAGGGGCATTTGGGAAAATGAGCCTTTGTGGTAATAGTATGGCACAAAGGCTCAGCCTAAAGCCATGGCAGCAAGCTTGCTTACGTCCGCACTCCGCCTGTTCTGCTCGCCGCTCCACAGGCTTCGTTGCTGACGGCAAACTTGCAGTGGCATGATACTAAAGTAACATGAGGATTTTCAAAAGACTGAATTTGTGATATTATTTAATTCAGAAATGTCATTTTATGAAGAAATAAGAAGTATGTAGCGAGGTTAGATAATGATAGGTAAGTTAAGAAACATGACTGCAATTTATTTGTTTAAAGGAGATAGAGTGCTTCTTTTGTTTAGACAGGGTGGCAGAGTAGTTAATAATGTGTGGACTGGTTCAGCCGGAGGTCACTTCGAAGAATTTGAATTAAATGATGCAAAAGCATGTATATTGAGAGAAATGAACGAGGAATTAGGGCTTTGTGAAAAAGATGTACAAAATCTTTCTCACAGATATGTGACTTTGCGAATGACTAATGGTGAGATAAGACAGAATTATTATTTCTTTGCCAATTTGATAGATAGTATAAACGATGAATTGATTTCAAATGAAGGAAAGTCAAAATGGTTTTCTATTAAGGAAATTACAGAACTGGAGATGCCCTATACGGCAAAGTATGTTATAGAGCATTATTGTTCAGTGGGACAATTTACGGATAAGCTATATGTTGGTGTGACAAATGAAAAAGGGGTAGATTTTATTGAGTTGCCGGAGTTTTAAAGTATTTGGAGAAATGGAGAATGAAAGATGACTATCCGTGAAATGACACCAGAAGATTGGAACAGAGTGTTTGAAATATATAAGCAAGGAATTGATTCAGGGAAAACTACATTTAGCACAATATATCCTACATGGGAAGAATGGGATGCGGGACATAATAGATGTTGCAGATATGTTGCCTTGTACAATAATGAGATTACTGGTTTTGTGGCAGTTAGTCCGATTTCAGGGAAAGCACATTATCGTGGTGTGGTTGAAGTAATGATTTATGTGGATGAAAAATACTGGCATAACGGATTGGGAACAAGTTTGCTTACTAAGTTAATTGAAGAAGCACCTAAGAATGGGTTTTGGTGTTTATATTCTTCAATATATTCATCAAATGAAAAGAGTATAAAATTACATAATAAATGTGGTTTTAGAACAATTGGTTATAGAGAGCGTATTGCAAAAGACAGATTTGGGAATTGGACGGATACAACATTAATGGAATATAGATTTCCAGATGAACTTGTGAAGCAACAATAAAAATTTTGAAATTTTGAAATTTTGGAGGATATTAAGATGGCTAATGAAAATACAAATTGGGGACAAAGTGTTACTGGCGTAGTAATTAGAGAAAATAAAGTGTTGCTTGCACGTCATACTTACGGAGGCGGTAAAGGTATGCTTATTATTCCCGGTGGTTATGTGAATTTTGGAGAAACACCGCAAGATGCGTTAATACGAGAATATTTGGAAGAAACGAAAGTTGTAGTAAAGCCGATTAGTATTATAGGTATTAGATTTAATATGCATGATTGGTACATTGCTTTTAAGGCTGAATATGTTTCAGGAGAAGCAAGTTCTGATAATGATGAAAATAGTGAAGTTTTATGGGTTGATGTCGAAGATGCTTTATCAAGAGAAGATGTACCGGAGTTGACGAAAAAATTGATACAAAGTGCAATATCTGAAGAGCATGGATTAATTTATAAAGATTATGTGGGTAATACGAAGCATGCTCCATATTCGTTATATTGCGTGTAATAAACAAAGTCAAAATTTTGAGGTGTTTTACGATGATTAAAGCGGTAATATTCGATATGTTTGAAACCTTAGTGACACATTTTGAAAGTCCTGTATATATGGGAAAACAGATAGCGAATGACATAGGAATTACCGAGCAAAAGTTCAGAGAAATCTGGGACACAACAGACGATGACAGAACTTTAGGAAAGATGACGCTTGAAGAGGTTATAGAGGAATCTTTAAGGGTCAATGATTGTTATTCTTCTGATTTGTTTCAGGAAATAATAGATAAGCGGAAAATGTCAAAAATAGAGTGTTTTAAGCATATACATCCTGATATTATACCTATGTTGAAGGAACTTAAAGAATGGAACATTAAGATTGGTTTGATTACAAATTGTTATTATGAAGAAAGAGATGTTATAAAAAATAGTATTCTTTATGATTTTTTTGATGTGGCGTGTATGTCTTGTGAATTGGGAATGAAGAAGCCTGAAATTGATATTTTTCAAAAATGTATAAAAGATTTGGGAGTTATGCCAGAAGAGTGTCTTTATGTTGGGGATGGTGGAAGTTTTGAATTAGAATCAGCGTTGTCGTTTGGGATGCATCCAGTACAGGCAGTATGGTATCTAAAGGATGGAGCGAATCAACCTGCGAAAAGGAAAGCTGATTTCCTGCATGCAGAATCTCCTCTCGACATAATTTCAGAAGTTAAGAAGCACCAAGGATTAAAATATTAGGTGTTTGTAAACCGTGTAGAAATCGTGTAGAAAAATGAAGATGTTGCAGGAATCCCCTATTTATCAGTATTTTTGAGGTGTCGGAATCGTTCAAGTCCGGCCACCAGCAGTAAATAATGAAGACAGAGAAAACATCGAATTGCCGGTGTTTTCTTTTTTTGTATAAATATCAAAAAAAATACGCATACTGTAAAAAGAGGTGAAAAATGGTATGTGGCAGTGGATTTTTCTGGCAATATGTGGTTTAAGCGGCGGAATTTTGGTGTCGGCAGGTGTTTTTACGGTTCTCTTAGCGGTAGGTCTGGTACCCCGCTTTGCAGGAAAAACGCATACAGCTTCAAAAATCTTTTTATATGAAGAAACGGTGATATGGGGGACATTATTTGGCAATGCTGTGAGTGTGTTTGAAGATGTTTTTGCCGCAGAAGGCAGCAGAATAACAGGAGGCGGAAGTGCCTGGGCAGATATTCTGCAAAATGGTTTTTTGGTTGTTTTGGGGCTGTTTGCCGGTATTTTTGTGGGCTGTCTGGCATTGGCGATCGCAGAAATGCTGGATTCCATTCCGATTTTTACAAGGAGAATCGGACTTAGGCATGGACTGGGATTTATGATTCTGGCAACAGCGCTTGGAAAACTGGTGGGAAGTCTTTTGTATTTTGGAAAAGGATTCGTGCAGATCACTTTGTGAGAAAGGATGGTTACGATGGATCAGAGACAACAGAAGGAATATCAGGATTATATCAAACAGATCACACCAACTCACAGCCTGTCCAAACAGGTGCTGCATGCATTTTTGACCGGCGGCACGATCTGCGTGATCGGACAGGGGATTCTTGTGTTTCTTGGGAAAACGGGAATGGATGAAAAAGCGGCGGGCAGCTGGTGCTCTTTGCTGCTTGTGCTGTGCAGTGTGCTGCTGACCGGTTTTAATCTCTATCCTTCTATTGTAAAATGGGGCGGTGCAGGGGCTTTGGTGCCGATAACAGGATTTGCCAATTCGGTGGCGGCACCTGCCATTGAATTTCAGAAGGAAGGGCAGGTCTTTGGAATCGGCTGTAAGATATTTACCATTGCAGGGCCGGTGATCCTGTATGGGATTTTTACCAGCTGGGTACTGGGATTGATTTACTGGATAGGAACTTTGGCAGGAGCGGCGTAAGCCGCTCTTTGTGGATTTATAAGAGGTTTATTGTAAAATAAGAAGATTGACCCTATTACATATGGGTGCTATACTTAAAATACGTCTGAAAGAATATTCTCTTACTAAAAAGAGAAAACAAAGGAAAAGGGGTTTATCATGGACGAGAGCAAAAAACTGAGAAAGGCTGCGAAAAAAGCCTACAAAAAAGCACGGTCAAAAGCGTTGAGACCGTGGAAATGGATTGCATCGATCAGTATACCGTTTGTTGTGATCCTGACAATTGCAGCAGTGGTTGTCAGCATGTTTGACAACACCATTGCACTGTTTACAGGCGGTACATTCTGGGAACTTGAAAATGCAGACAGCAGTGCCGTTTATTATGAGGGCGATTTCGCAACAGAAGAAGAAAGAACCGCAGCAGGTGCAGCACTTGTCAAACAGGTGGAGGCAGAAGGAGCTTCTCTTTTGATGAACGAAAATAAGGCGCTTCCTCTTGCAGAAGGTGCAAAGGTAAGTCTGTTTTCCACATCCTCCGTTAATATTGTTTACGGCGGTACCGGTTCCGGTAACGTAGACAGTTCCAAATGCGATAATTTAAAAGTTGCACTGGAAAAAGAAGGATTTGCGGTAAACCAGACTTTATGGGATTTTTATGAGACCGGTGCAGCGGCGGAATACACCCGCGGCAATGCAGGTGCAGTAGTGCAGGATTCCGCAACCGCAAGCGGGTATGGATCCGCAGAGATCGTGGAAGCACCCTGGAACGTTTATACAGAGGATGTGCTGAATTCCGTGGAAAACTACGGTGATGCGGCGATTGTGGTGTTATCCCGTATCGGCGGCGAAGGTGCGGACAGTTATTTTGACCATGATCTTGGCGACGGCAAGAACTATCTTGCGTTAAACGATGTGGAAAAAGAGATGATGGCCAACATCAGGGCGTTAAAGGATGCCGGTAAGATCGATAAGATCGTGGTGCTGATCAATACCTCCAATGCACTTCAGGTTGATTTCTTAAAGGATAATGAATACGGTGTGGATGCAACACTCTGGATCGGCGGCGTGGGTCAGACCGGTATCAATGCAGTGGCAGAGATTTTAAACGGTAAGGTAAATCCTTCCGGCAGTCTGGCAGATACCTATTGCTACGACAATTATTCCAGTCCTGTTATGCAGAACTTTACGCCTATCGTATATGAGGGCGATGTATCCCAGATCCCCGGTCATGCAGATACCTACATGATCTATCAGGAAGGCATTTATGTGGGTTACAAATATTACGAAACCCGTTATGAAGATTTTGTTATGGGCACCGGAAATGCAGGTTCCTATACTTACGATGATGATGTGGCATTCCCGTTTGGTTACGGTTTAAGCTATACCACATTTGAATACAGTGATGTGGAACTGGCTTATGATGCGGATGCTGCTGTTTATACCATGAACGTTACCGTTACCAATACCGGTGATACTGCCGGTAAGGAGACTGTTCAGGTGTATGTATCCAGCCCTTATACCCAGTATGATATTGAAAATCAGGTGGAAAAAGCTTCCGTCAATCTGGTTGGTTTTGATAAAACACAGATTCTGGAGCCGGGTGCTTCTGAGACTCTGACAATCGAAATCGACGGCGATTATGTGGCAAGTTATGACGCATACGGTGCGGGAACCTATATTCTGGATGCCGGTGATTACTACTTCACAGCAGCAACCGATGCGCACAATGCAGCAAACAACGTGCTGGCAGCAAAGGGTTACACTCCTGCCAATACTGATGGCCGTATGGACGCAGAGGGCAGCGCAAATCTGGTTGCGGTATGGAATAATCCTGAACTGGATATCACAACCTATGCGACCAGTGATGCCGGTACTGAAATCAACAATAAACTGGATTCTTCCGATCCCAACAGAAATGATCAGGTTGGAACCAAGGTAACCTATCTTACCCGTAATGACTGGGAAGGCACAATGCCCAGCCTGGAAAAGACCATTCGTATCGCACTGAATGATTATCTGATCCGCGCACTGCAGGATCAGCAGTATGTGACTGATCCCGATGCAGACGCAGCAATGCCTACCCTTGGTGCCAAGAACGGTTTAAAGCTGTATGACATGATCGGTCTTGACTATGATGATCCCAAGTGGGATGAACTTTTGGATCAGCTGACCTTTGATGAAATGGTAACGCTGATCGGTGATGCGTTCCACTGGCATATGCCTGTGGAATCTGTACAGGCTCCCGGTACCCGTGATGAAAACGGCCCCCAGGGTCTGACAGTTACCCTGTTTGGTTCCGGACTTGGCGTAGAAACCACGGCACTGACATCAGAAGATGTTCTGGCTGCTACCTTTAATAAGGATCTGGCGTATGAGATTGGTAATGTTGTCGGCAACGACTGTCTGGATGCACAGGTAACCTTCCTTTACGGACCCGGTGCCAATATCCACAGATCTCCTTACAGCGGACGTAACTTCGAATATTATTCCGAAGATGCATGTCTGTCTGCTGAAATCGGTAGATACGAAGTAAGCGGTATCGAAAAGAACGGTGTCTTTGTTGTTTACAAGCATTTTGCATTAAATGACTGTGAACAGGACCGTATCGGTCTTGGCGTATGGTTAAACGAACAGTCTGCACGTGAGATTTATCTGAGAGCATTCCAGGGCGGTCTTGAGAAGTCCCAGGGCGTTGTAAAGAATGCTGACGGTGAATTCGTAAGTTCCGGCAAGGGCGGCAACGGTGTCATGATGGCATATACCCGTTGGGGTACCCAGTGGTCCGGTGGCAATACCAACCTTGTAAAAGGAATCATGAACGGAGAATGGCAGTGCAACGGTCTTCAGATTACAGACAATGTGCTGAATTCCATGGTAAACGGCATCGACGGTGTAATGGGTGGAACCACAACATTTGACTCTATGCTGGCATTCATGATCACCGGCGGAAACGGACTTCCTGCTTATGAAAAGGATCCTGTTGCAGTAGCTGCAATGAGAGAGGCATGTCATCATAACCTGTATGCGATCGCAAATTCTCAGGCAATGAATGGAATCGGTGCGGATACCACAATTAAGAGTGTGACTCCTAAGATTATCGTGGCATGCAAGATCGGAGCTGTTGTATTCTGGGTGATCTTTGCAGGTTCTCTGACACTTTGGATCATGAAGAAAAAGAAGTTTAAAAAGACAGAGATTTATATCAGCTATAAGGAATCCAAAAAGAAAAAATAAAAAGCAGAGATAAAAATGGGGATCGTGCATATGCACGGTCCCCAAATTTTTAGAACAAATATTGATAAAGAAATAAGTCAGGATGTTTTTTGGGAAAAGTATTTTCGCATATAGATTAAAAGGAGGACTCCGATCAACGGGAATAATGAGGTGACAAGCATTCCTGCTTTCATACCGATCTGATCAGTGGAAACAGCGTTGCTTGCAAGTTTTGCGGCAAATTCACTGACAGAGACTTTATCAACCACGATTCCCATCAGCTGAGGTGCTAAAGAAGCACCGAAATCACCGCCGGCTGCCATCAGCGCATAGGCGGCAACACCGGGATTGGGAAGCTTTTCTTCCATAAAGATCAGCATACCGGGCCAGAGCATGGACGTAAAGATACCGGTCAGTACGCAGGCAGCAAAGGACAGCATCACATTGTTGGAAAAGCCTACGATAATATAACAGATAAATGCACCGGTCATACTAAGCAGCAGGAAATTGGATATATTGCGTCCGTATTTTGCATACCAGGTTCTGGTAGTACCTAAAAGGAGTGCGAATAGCGCCATACCGAAAATATCACCCAGGGTCTTGGAAATGTGAAGCGCATTTTCCATATAGCCAGAGATCCAGTTGGTCATAACGTTTTCTGCGGAACTGCCAAGGAAAATGCAGGCTACACACAGCGCCATGCCAAGTGTTCTCTTTGCGGCACCGGAGGAATCAGGTGCATGGGTCAGATTCATTTCCGGCATGGGAGAGGTGAAGAACAGGTAGGATGCGACCAAAGGCAGCAGGGCAAAAAACAGAGTCAGATACATCCAGTTTTCACGGCCAAACAGATTGAAAAAGACAGTGCTGATCAGAATGACCATCAATACGCCCCATGCATAGAGGGAGTGAAGCATACTCATATCTTTTTCCGGGGTATCGGAAGGAATCGCAGCCACAGTAGGGCTCATCAGTACCTCGCAAAGACCGGCGGAGATGGAGAAAATGACAGTTCCCAAAACCAGACCGATATAGGCATGTTCAGGAAAAAGGCTGGGAACCAGCGCATAGACGGCCAGGCCAAGGGAGGTTATAAGCGGCATGATACGCACGGTCAGCTGCGGATTAAAGTATTTGGTAAAAAAGGTAAAAATCAGGTCGATGGATAGCTGGGTAAAGAAGTTGACCAGAACCAGCGTACCAAGCAAAGTGTAGGAAATATTGTAGATTTCACGGAAGGTGAGAAATAAAAGGGGTGGGAGGCTGAATACGGATGCCATGGAAAGATAGGCATAGTAACAGGCTCTTTTGGTTTTCTGATAGTTTGGGGTTGTCATAACGGTTCTCCTTTAATATAGTATATCGGCGGCACGGAAGCCGGAGTGGATGCAGCATTCATCGCAGCAGATTGGTCAGTTGTGTGCGAAGATTCTCGATAAATTCTTTGTTATGCGGATAGCAGTCAAAACGCAGATCCATACCGGCAGCTTTGTCGATCAGTTCTATAACAGCACTGCGGCCGATCTTTTCTTCCAGTGCACAGCAGACTCTCATATCCTGAAGTGCATCATAAGTTACCTGGCCGCGGATGGATTGGTAAGTACCGTTGGCGGCAGGATAAACAATGAAAGGATCACCGGAAGGGTATGCGCCGTCGCCGGAGGTGGTCAGATACGGATTGATGGGATACCAGGAAATGCAGGAGTTATAGAAATTGTAACCCCAGTGCAAAAAGCCTTTGATATCATATTTATAAAGCAAAAATCCAAGAATGCGGGTCCGGTAAGAGGGCATTGCCATAAAACTGTTGGTATAAATCTGCTGAGGACCGCAGCAGTAGTAGGCCCATTGATTTGTCACGGGATGCTCTAAAAATTCGTGGATGTGGGCAACGCTGGTAACAGGACATTCCACCAGCCCTTTTTCGTAAATGAGATAGCTGGAGAGGGCATCCAGGGTCTTGCTGCTGCCGATCAGCGGTCTGAACAGATCCGATGCCGCCTTATAGGAATCCATTGTCTGGGGATTGGGCTCGTCGGATACATGGAAATAGGTGTATTCGGCAATGCCGACCTTATTGAGTTCTGCGTAAATGGCTGCGATATACTGTTTTAAAAAGGCAGTGTATTCCGGAGAATTGGCGGCAACATGCCAGCCGAAAAGCCATTCTGCTTTGCCGTTTTGCGTTACAAGAATATTGGGTGCACATTTGGCGCCCCACTGGGAGAACATGTGGGCAATCTCGTAATAACGGATCCCGTTTTTCTTGCAGAGTGCGATAAAACGGTGGAATTTTTCAAAGCCAAAGGAATAGGTATCTCCGTCTTTGGTGATGTCCACAAGCTGCACGCAGGGGCGTCTGGTGCCGATGGCGGTATCCAGAGGCGGTGTGTGGACGGGAACCAGAAGCATGTTGATCCCAAGGTCTGCAGCACTGGCGATATATTTATCAAGAAGCTCCCAGTGTGCTTCCGAAAAAACATCCACATGATGCTGGGTGGCGATACAGTCTGCGTAAAACCATCTGGTATAGAGCAGTTTCTGCTCCGGTATCTGTACCGGCAGGATATCCAGCAGCATGGTTTTGGCAAAGGTATACACAGGTTCAGGTGAACGGTCGGTATAGGCGTCAAAGGTTACAGTGACAGGAACCGGCGCGTCTGCGAAAATGCCGCCTGCATTTGTGGGTACATCAATCCTTACCCATAAGGTACGCGTCAGATCGCCGATGGTGAAGGAATTGTTCTGTTCTTCAATGGGAACCAGAATATCCGGCATAAATCCGGGGGTATGGGTGATATAGTCCTCAAGCTGGAGGTCAGCATCCGTCACAGGTTTGTCCATGACAGCATCTTTTACGATATAAACCTGAATGTTGTCTTTTAACGGAGAGTCAACGGTGATTTTGGTGATCAGACCGGCCCCGGTATTTTCATTGGGACGGATACAGATCTGATAGGAAAAACGCTCGCCCAAAAGAACGGTTTTGGTAAGGAGTTCTTCTGCCGGCAGTGCGTCGGTCTGACGGATCTTTTCAAGGGAAGAAATCTGTTTTACGGTGAGATTCATAGTGGTTCTCCTGTGTGTATGGGGATTTGACTGTCAGGTAAAGACAAAGTGCCTGACAGTTGTATTTTAATATGAAATGATGGGAATGGCAACTTAAAAGAATATCGGGTGATGATGTCTGCAAAATGAAGAATATCTTGCCTATCCCGACTTTTTTTGGTAAAATGAACACAGCTTTGATAACAGCTTCCAAAAAGGAGAATCAGGTATGAAAATCGGTTTTATTACATCTATTCTTGAAACTTACACCTACGAAGAAATGATGGATTTTGCATCCGCACAGGGCTTTGAATGTGTGGAAGTGGCTTGCTGGCCTGCAGGCAAAGGCGAGCGCCGTTATGCGGGTACCAGCCACATTGATGTGGAGCGTGTGCTTGCAGATGATGAATATGCTGCACACATTCTTGCTTACAGCAAGGAAAAGGGCGTGCAGATTTCCTCTCTGGCATTCTACCCCAACAACATGGACGGCAATCTGGAAAAAAGAGCAGCAAGCAATGCACATTTAAAGAACGTGATTTTAGCATCTGCAAAGCTTGGCGTGAATATGGTAACTACCTTTATCGGCAGAGACCAGACCAAGAATGTGGAAGATAATCTGGAGATCGTAAAACAGGTATGGCCCTCCATTCTGGATCTTGCAAAAGAAAACGGCGTTAAGATCGCGATCGAAAACTGCCCGATGCTCTTTGGCGCTGACCAGTGGCCCGGCGGACAGAACCTGATGACCACTCCCGTGATCTGGAGAAAGGTATTTGAGATTCTTCCTTATGATAATCTGGGTCTTAACTATGATCCCTCCCATCTGATCTGGCAGAGAGTGGATTACTGCAAGCCTCTTTATGAGTTTAAGGACAAGATCTTCCATGTTCACTTCAAGGACATCAAGATTTATGAAGACAAGCTTTCTGAATGCGGCATTTTGGCATATCCTCTTGACTATATGCAGCCTAAGCTTCCCGGACTTGGCGATATCAACTGGGGCAGTTATGTATCTGCACTGACCGATATCGGCTTTGACGGATTTGCATGTATGGAAGTAGAAGACCGTGCATTTGAAAGCAGCGATCAGGCAGTACGCAATTCCCTGATCTTAAGCAAGAGATATCTGTCTCAGTTCGTAATCTGATCAGAATCATCACAAAACCTGCGATCAGGCGCCGGAGTTTAACTCCGGCGCCTTTTTCTGGTCTTGTTTTCTGAACCTGCATTATGTAAAAAAATGAATGAAAAATGCCGTGTTTTGTAGTATACTATAAGATAAAGTTGTTTTAAGGGAGGATGATACCGTGAAAGAAAAGACCATGAATATGACAACGGGAAATCCGGTGCGGCTGCTTTTGACATTTGCATTGCCGATGCTTGTCGGCAATATTTTCCAGCAGTTTTACAATCTGGTGGACTCTATTATCGTAGGTAAATTTGTGGGTGCCAATGCGCTGGCAGCAGTCGGAGCGTCCGGCTCCGTTACCTTTATGTTTTTTGCCCTTATATGGGGGATCAGCGGCGGTGCAGGTGTCATCACGGCACAGTGTTTTGGCGGCGGCAATGAAGACAGGGTCAAAAGGTCCATCGCCAATGCGGCATATCTTATGGTTTCATCAGCGGTGTTGATCAGCGGGATCGCTTTCTTTCTGGCAGAACCGGTGCTGGTACTGATGAAAACACCGGCAGAAGTTCTGTATGATGCCAAGGCCTATATGCAGATTCAGTGTGTCGGTGTGATTTTAGTGGCAGGTTATAATTTTGCGGCCTCCATGGTGACTGCTCTTGGCGATTCCAGAACACCTTTGTATTTTCTGATCTTTTCCTGTGTGCTGAATATCGGGCTGGATCTTTTGTTTGTCTGTGTGTTTGACATGGGCGTGCTGGGAGCTGCCGTGGCAACGGCGATGGCTGAGTTTATTGCAGGTATCGGCTGTATTTACTATGCATTCCGGTACAATCCTTATTTTAAGCTGGCAAAGCAGCACTTGCAGCCGGATAAGGCGATGCTGTGGGGCGCGATCCGGATCGGTATTCCGCTGGCACTGCAGAATTCCCTGATCGCGGTATCCTGTGCGGCACTGCAGAGTGTGGTCAATTCCTTTGGTGCCATTGCGGTTGCGGCATTTACTGCAACAGGAAGGGTGGAGCAGCTTCTGCATCAGCCTTATGCATCCATCAGCGCAGCGATGTCTACGTATTCCGGGCAGAATCTGGGAGCAGGCAAAAAGGACAGACTGCTGGACGGTTACCGGAAGATGCTTGTTGTTATGACCGGTTTTTCCGTGGTGATGTGGCTTGTGATGCAGGTTGGCGGCGGCTGGATCGTCAGTGTGTTTGTCGATGATCCGGAAGTGATCGAGCTTGGCAAAACAGCGATGCGTATCACCAGCTGGTTTTATATCCCCCTTGGATTTATCAATGTGGTCAGAGGTATGTTAAACGGTGTCGGAGATGCTGCTTTTGCGCTGATTAACGGTATTGTGGAAGTGTTTGGACGTATACTGATTCCACTGGGACTTTTGCTGATCCCCGGTATGGGTGTATGGAGTGTGTGGTGGGCAACAGGTCTTACCTGGCTTGTCAGTGCGTTTTTCTGTATGCTGCGGTATTTTTCGTGGAAAAAGAAAGTATTTGGAGGAAAAGATGGCAAAAGTTAACAGACTTTGTGCGATGTTTATGGTATCAGTGCTGGCGGCAGGGGTTGGCGGCTGTTCCTTTTTGCCGGAGGAAGAGGTGTATCCGGCCGCGCCGGTCATGCAGTCCTATGAAATGATCACCTATGAGCAGACCCCGGTTCTGCGCGGTGATCTGATTCTGGAGGAAAAGATAACCTGCCGTTATGTGGCAAATGTGAAAGAATCAGCTGCATTTTCCTATACAGGTGAAAAAATCGACGGCATTTATGTGGAGGAAGGACAGGAAGTAAAGGCAGGTGAATTGCTGGCTGCCCTGGAAGATAACGGACTGCGTGAACAGATTCTGGAGCAGGAATATCTTATAAAAACTCTGCAGTTAAAAAAGGAACATTTAAAACAGGATCAGGAGCTGGAAAAAGAGCAGCTGGATGCCTGGGAAACACAGGGAACGCAGGAGTATGAGGAGGCACTGGGAGCACTGCTTCGCAGATATGAACTGGCGCAGCAGGAGCTGGAGGATTCCCTTTACATAGAAGGACGCAAGCTTTCGCAGATGCAGGAGGAAAGTCAGGATCGAAAGCTGTATGCGGGTATTGGCGGTACGGTTTTGTATGTACAGAAAATGACTGCCGGACAGACATCTGTGACCGGAGAAACCATTGCAGTGATCGCAGATATGAGCACCAATGCCTTTACTGTCACCGGAAAGGATGCACAGTATTTTCCTGTGGGAACAGAATGTATCATAGAGATCAATAAGCAGCCTTATGAGGCAGTTTCTGTGGAAGCATCACAGATTGGCATAACGGAAGAACAAAAAGAAGAAACCGCGTATCTGCAGCTGATTGTTCCGGATCCTACCCTGGAAAACGGAGACAAAGGAACGGTGACAGTTGTTCTGGAAGAAAGTCTGGATACGCTGTATGTGGATAAAAGAGCCGTGCAGACAGCAGAGGGCAGGCAGTTTGTTTATGTTCTCAATGAAGAGGGACTTAGGGTGATGCAGGATGTGACCTGCGGACTGGAAGTCAAAAACTATATGGAAATCACAGGCGGCCTCCTGGAAGGCGACAGTGTGATCCTGGATTGAGGAGGACGCAAATGAAGAAAAAAATAAGCTTGCTGCTCCTTTTGGGACTGTGTGTATGCAGTGCCTGTCAGAAGCAGGCATATAAAGAAATACCAGAACTTCTGGAACCGGCAGCGGTGGAAATGGATACTGCCAGAGTTGAATACAGCGATATGTACAGGGTTCTTGCATACGATGGAGAAGTGGTGCCTTATGTGGAAGAGGTTGCTTTTTTGACAGAAGGTGTACTGGATGAGATTTTGGTCACAGTCGGTGACAGGGTGAAAAAAGACCAGGTACTGGCGGTGCTGGACAGCGAAGCGTTAAAAGAGCAGATTCAGGATCTGAAAGAGCAGATTGCCGATGAAACAGCTTTGGGAGAATTTGCAGACCAGAAGGCCTTATTGGATATTGAGATCGCCAAACTGGAACTGGAAGCCATGGACGGCGGCCCGGACAAAAAAAAGGCCTATCATGCAAAAGAAGTGTCCATTGAACGGATGCAGGCTGATCTGGAGCAGACAAAACAGCTGCGGGAGCTGGAACTGGAAAAGAAAAATGAACTGTTGGCTATGTATCAGGAAAAGCTGGCAGAAAATGCGATATATGCGCCCTTTGACGGCACGGTGGTCTATGTCAGACAGATGAACAGCAAAGATGCGGTCACAAGCTATGTTCCCATTGTATGTCTGGCAGATGAAACAAATCTGCGCATCCAGACAGATTATATCTCTCAGACCAATTTTGCCGGCGCAGACAGACTGCTTGCAAGGATCGGAGACAAAGACTATACGATCCAGCATATTCCCATGGATGAAAGCGAATATATTTCAGACAAGCTTGCAGGGGCAAAGATCCGGACCGATTTTTGTGTGGAACAGCCCGATGAAGCGGTGGTCAGCGGTGCTTATGCGGCTGTGATGCTGTACTATTCCAGTCTGGAAGATGTGCTGACGATCCCTGTCAACGCTTTGTATCAGGACGGTACCGGACGGTATGTCTATTTGATCGAAGAGGGAAAACGTGTGCGCCGTACGGTAAAAGCGGGTATGATGAATGAGGTAAAAGTCCAGATTCTGGAAGGACTTGAGGAAGGAGATGTGGTCTATGTCAAAGAATAGCTTTATTTTTGCTGCTTTGCTGGCGGGCTGTATGACATTGACTGCATGTCAGACGGCAAAAACACAGGAAACTGCATTTTCTGAAAAGATTCATGCGCCCAAGGAGGCCAATTATCAGACAGTCAGTGTGGATTTTGCAGATTACGTAAAATCAGCGCAGGGCGGAGCGGAAATTTACTATCCGGTCAATGTACAGCTTTCTCCCGGTAAACAGGTACGTTTTTTGGCCTGTCATGTGGCGGAAGGTGACCGGGTCTGCAAGGGAGATGTTTTAGTCAGTTTTGCAGCAGATTCCAATGAACTGGTTTTGGAAGAATATGAGCTGAAGCTGGAAAGAGCAAAGCAAGCTCTGGAGGAAGGCAGAGCAAACCGCCGGACCGCGATTCAGAAAGCACAAAAAGAGCTGGATAACCTGAAAGTATGGGACGAAGAGAAGCAGGAATACCGTTACAAAAAAGGAGCGCGGGAAAGACAGATCATGCAGCTGCAGATACAAAAACAGGAGATTGATCTGCAGGAGTTTAGCTACCGGTCACAGCAAGAGATTCGCGATCTGGAAAAACAGGCTGCCGCGATACTGAAAAACGTGGAAAGCATGCAGCTGACAGCGCCTTTTGACGGTGTTATTGATTCTGTAAAGATACTGCGCGAAGGAGAGACGGTATCTGCCAATGAAACTGTCATTGAGATGTATTCCGAAGAAAAGAAACTTCTTGCGGCAACCGGTATCGTGGACGATGAAATACGCTGTTTTTCCAATGTCAGCATAGAGGTTCAGGACCGGGAGGAAAAAAAGACATTTAACGGCAGAGTGATCTGTGCACCCAATATCCTGCCTCATGATGCGCAGCAGGGGCAGGTGCTGATTGAACTGCAGGAAGAGATCGGAAATGCGCAGGATGATATTCTGTATTACTATGATAAGCAGTCCATCAGCCATATCCTGCTGACAGACCGCAGAGCAGCCGGCAGCGACGAACAGGGCGAATATGTGTATGTACTGGAAGACGGTATTGTAAAGAAGCGGTATGTGGTAACAGGATTTTCCAATTCCAGCCAGGTATGGATTCTGGATGGGCTGTCTGCAGGGCAGACGCTTGTTCTGGATTAGTCCGGGAGGATGCAAATGTTTGGTTTTATTTTACAAAAACTTATCAATAAAAAATGGATGGTTGCCAGTCTGCTTTTGGGAAATCTGCTCCTGATCGCGGTGGCATCAGCCAATCCCATGTATTCTCAGGCAGTTATGCAGCGCACGCTTACCCTGGATATGGGAAACTATCTGCTGGAGCATAATCTGCACCCCGGTCTTTTGGTGGTGCGCGGCAATGCATCCAAATATGAAGAAAACGCGATCGGACGTTTAAACAGTATTTACAGTGATTATGAAAAACTGGTGGAAGAACTGGATGTGCCGGCTCTTTTGTCCGTACATAAAAACAAAAAATCAGGCGTGTATTCCTGGTCAGAGAAAAATACCGACAGGACCGGGCAGTTTGTGCTGGAAAGCTATACCGATATCGCAGAGCATATTACGGTCACAAACGGTGAAATGTTCTCGGAACAGATCACGGATAATATCATTGATGTCATCGTGACGGAAAGTACCTTTGTGGATAAAAGTCTGATGCTCAATGAAATCTGGGTGATGAAGGATGTTCTGGATGAAAAGGGAAATCCTTACAAACTGCGGATCGCGGGTATTTTTAAAAACAGTCAGGAAGCAGATCCTTACTGGCTGACAGCGCCCGGAAGCTGGAACAACAGTTTTGTCGTGGCGGACAATATATTTGAAGATCTGTTTGTGAATGCACAGACACCCAGCGGATATGAAAAAACCTGGTATACCGTTCTTGACTACGAAGCGATGAAATGCGGCAGGGCAGAAGAAATGCTGCAGACTGCAAGAAATGGAATGGAAAAGATTCAGCAGTACGAAAATGCAGGTATCAATATTTACTGTCTGGAAGTGCTGGATGCATTTATTCCAAAGGCCCAGAAGCTGAATAACACGATCAGTGTGCTGCAGGCACCGATCCTGCTTTTGCTGGCGGCATTTATCTTTATGGTCTCCAGACAGATGCTGGAAACCGAACAGAATGAGATCGCGGTATTTAAAAGCCGCGGCGCAGCGGGCGGACAGATTCTGTATCTTTACTTTTTACAGAGTGTACTGTTGGCTGCAGCCGGTATTGTGGGCGGCGTGCCGCTGGGAATTTTGCTGTGCAGGGTGATCGGTTCTTCCAATGCATTTCTGGAATTTGTCAAAAGAACGGCAATGCCTGTGGAACTGAACGAAAAAGTCTGGTTGTATGTGCTGGGAGCGGCACTGTTTTCGATCGCAACCATGGCAGTGCCGGTGTTTCAGTTTTCTAAAATTACCATTGTGGCACATAAGCGGCAGAAAAACAGAAAATCAGCTGCGCCCTGGTGGCAGAAGATCTTTTTGGATGTTGTACTGCTGGCAGTTTCTCTTTACGGATATTATTCCTTTAAAGGACAGGAGGCTTATCTGGCTGAGAAGGTAATGGACGGAGCGACCCTTGATCCGCTGCTTTATTACTGTTCTTCCCTGTTTATGCTGGGAGCCGGGCTTTTGGTACTCCGTATTTTGCCCTGGCTGATCAGGCTGGTATTCTGGATCGGTAAAAAGTGGTGGTCTCCGGCATTGTATGCGTCTTTTTTAGGGATCATGAGAACGCAGAATAATCAGGGATTTTTGGTGGTATTTTTGGTGATCACCATGGCGATGGGTATTTTTAATACCCAGACAGCCAGAACCATCAATTCCAATGGGGAAGAAAAAATCCGCTATACTGTCGGTGCGGATATTGTTGTGCAGGAGCAGTGGCGGGAAGGCACCAAAGAAAATGCCGTAACCGGTGAAATGCTGATGAATGCCGGTTCCTACAAAGAACCTGATTTTGACAAATATCTGGAAATGGATGGGGCAGAGCAGGTAACCCGGGTGTTTACGGACAAAGTGACTGCCATGGTGGACAGCGGCAGGATCAGCAATGTGCGTCTGATGGGAATTCATACCCGGGAATTTGGCGAAATTGCCTGGTTTAAGGAGTCTTTGCTTTCTGCACACTGGTATGAGTATTTAAATGCCATGTCACAAAATACCAGCGCCATTTTGGTTTCCACCAATTTTCAGGAGGATTACGGTTATAAACTGGGAGATATCATCACTTATGTTGGGTCTAACGGCAGTTCGGCAAGAGGCGTGATCTATGGATTTGTGGATTACTGGCCGTCCTATTTGCCGGTAACCAGAGAAAAACAGGCAGACAATATTTACCGGGAAACGAAAAATTATCTGATCGTGGCGCATCTGTCACAGCTGCAGTCCTCCTGGGGCGTTCTGCCTTATCAGGTATGGATCAAGACCAAAGGCTCTTCCCAGTTTTTATATGATTACGCGCAGGAAAATAACATCAGATTCCTGCAGTTTGAGGATGCTGCGGCCAAGCTTGTGGAATTAAAAAACGATCCGGTATTTCAGGGAACCAACGGCACTCTGACCATTGGTTTTATCATTGTACTTGTGCTGTGTGCATCAGGATTTTTGATCTACTGGATTTTGTCCATCAGGTCCAGAACACTGCAGTTTGGAATTTTTCGGGCGATGGGTATGTCAGGGCGTGAAGTGCTTTCCATGCTGGTCAACGAACAGATCTTTATATCCGGCGTTTCCATTCTGGGCGGTGTGCTTGTGGGAAGGATCAGTTCTTCTTTGTTTGTGCCGCTGATCCAGATCGCTTATTCTTCTGCGGATAAGGCGATCCCGCTGGAAGTTGTAAGCCTTGCAAGTGATCATATACGGCTTGGTGCAGTCATTGGACTGATGGTGGTTGTCTGCATGATCATTCTTTCAGTCCTGATCTCAAAGATCAAGATCACACAGGCTTTAAAGCTTGGGGAGGATTAAGCTATGTCTGATATCATAACAGGAAAAGGAATCAAAAGAGGTTTTCCGGTTGCAGGCCAAGAGACGTTTTGGGCACTAAAGGGCATTGATCTTGAGATTCCCAGAGGAAAGCTGACGATCCTGCGCGGAAAATCCGGTTCCGGCAAAACAACACTGATGAATATTTTAAGTACGCTGGATCTTCCAACGGAAGGAAGTGTAGAGGTAGACGGACAGGAAATTACCGCACTGAAAGAACGTCAGAGAGAAAAACTGCGCAGAGATCAGATTGGGTTTATTTTTCAGTCTGTAGCGCTGGTTCCGATGATGACAGCATGTGAAAACGTGGAGTTTGCGCTTCGGCTTTCCGGTTATAAAGGCGACCGCAGGGAACGCGCACAGGAAGCGCTGAAAATGCTGGGGCTTGGAAATCGTCTGGATCTTCTGCCGCAGGAGCTTTCCGGCGGTGAGCAGCAGCGAGTGGCCATTGCCAGAGCGATCGCACATAAACCCAAGGTAATCTTTGCGGATGAGCCTACGGCAGAGCTGGATACCAACACCGGTCTGCAGGTGATCAAGATCTTTAAATCGCTTCTGGAAATCGAGGGCGTTACGATCGTGATGACAACCCACGATACGGAGATTATGAAACTGGGAGACAAGGTTTATCAGCTGGAGGATGGTGAATTAGTTGGCTGAGGATATGATTATCTGTGAAAATCTGGTCAAGATTTATAAGACCAAGGATCTGGAAGTATTGGCGCTGCAGGGGCTGGAATTGACGATCGAAAAAGGCGAACTGATGGCGATCATCGGCAACAGCGGCAGCGGTAAATCTACTTTTTTAAATATGATCGGCGGTCTGGACCGCCCCTCTGCCGGACGGCTGATCGTGGACGGCAAGGATTTAAGCAAGCTTACCGAACAGGAGCTGGTGCTTTACAAACGCAATACTGTTGGCTTTGTATGGCAGAACAATGCCAGAAATCTGGTTCCTTATCTGAATGCATGGCAGAATGTAACACTTCCCATGTATTTTGAGGGAGAGAAAAAGAAAAAAGAGCGTGCGCTGGAGCTTTTGGAGATCGTGGGGATGTCCCACAAAAAAAACAGCCGCCTGACGCAGCTATCCGGCGGTGAACAGCAGCGTATCGCGATCGCCATTGCACTGGCAAACAACCCTAAGATTTTGCTGGCCGATGAACCCACAGGCTCCGTGGATTCCAAAACCGGCAGCTTTATTCTGGATGTATTCCGGGAACTGAACAAAAATCTGGGACTGACCATCGTGATCGTTACCCATGACCGTGCGCTTGCCAAAAAGGTAAACCGCGTGGTGGCCATCCGCGACGGCAAAACCAGCAGTGAAATGCTGATCAAACAGGATTATGCAGACCGACTGGACTCCATCGGTATGTTTGAGGATGCCCATGATGAGTTTGCGATACTGGATAAAGCCGGACGCGTGCAGCTGCCCAGAGAGCTTCTTGAAAAAATGGGTCTTGAGGGCAATAAGGTGCAGCTGGAATTACAGGATGGAAAGATTGTGATCAGCGCGCCGCAGAAGTAAGAAACAATTTATAAGGAAAAAAGTAAGGGGATTCATCACGAATCCCCTCATTTTTTGCGTTATTCAATCCCAAGCACTTCTTTATATTTTGCGACCTGTTCTTCCGTCGGTTTATAATCCGGATTGGAACAGCAGGGCATGGTAGGTTCTGTGCCGTCTGTGTTATGGAACGGAGAAAGATGATCGTTTTCATACTGAACGCGCCATTCTTCCTTGGTAAAGTCAGGAATATCAAAGGGTTTGCCGCCCTCCAGCACAGAGCGGTGACCAAGGATCGCAACGGAGGACATGGCAACTGCACTGTGGATATGGTAAGGATGTTCAGGCTGTCTGTTTTCTCTGATGCAGTCTAAGAATGCGCGGGCAGTCAGATAATCGCTGCCGCCGTGGCCGCTTTTGATGATCGCTTCTTCGTCGGGATCGTTCCAGCCGGGTTTGTAGATGCTGACATCCTCCGCACCTTCGGGTTTGCTCCAGTTGTTGTAGCGAAGGAGTACGCGCTCGGACATATCGCGCAGATTTTCAATCTGTCCTTCGGTACCGCAGATACGGTATGCATTGTGGTGTGCGCCAAAGGTTGCGCAGCCGGTGAAGCGGAAGATGGAGCCGTCATCATTCTGGGTCATCATCACGGCAGTGCTGTCGGCTACATGACCGGCGGTAGGGATCGGAGCGAGCAAGGATTGTAGAATGCAAATGCGGTAACCTTTCTGGGGGTTGCACCGGTGGCACGCATGATCGGTCCCAGAGAGTGTGTTACATAGTAGGTACTGGGAACATAGTTGCGCCAGTGTTTTTCAAAGTAGTTGTATTCTTTTTTAAAGCTGACATCCCAGGGATCGCCGGGGTGATTGTATTCGCCTTCTGCATACATAATGCGGCCAAGAGTGCCGGTATCGCAGATTCTCTTCATTTCACGGTTAAAGAGCATCTGGGGATAGTTTTCTGCCAGAAAGTAGATGCTTTTGCTTTTTTCGTAAGCGCGGATCAGCTCCACACCTTCTGCCATGGTGCCGTTGCTGATGCATTCAGAGAAAACATGGATGTTTTTCTCAAAGCATTTGATGGCGTAGGGAGCGTGTTCGTGGAAAAAGTTGGCAAGGATAACGGCATCCAGTCCATGTTCGATGAATTCATCGAAATTGTCATAGACAGCCACACTGTCGCCGAGCTTCTTTGCAGCATCCTCTCTGCGTTCTTTGTGGAAATCGCAGATCGCAGCGATCTCACAGCCAAGCATTTTGAAGTTCTGTGCAAGATGGGTACCGCGGCCAGTACCAAATACACCGATTCTGATCTTACTCATAAAAGACACCTCCGTCAGGGATGAATATTTATTGCCTGATAACAGTGTAGCAAATGCAAAAGAGAGAAACAATGGAAAATTTCTATGTTTTTATGTGAATTGGTATGAAAAGAAGTTTCCGATCGTATAAAAAAGCCTGACGCACAATGGTACGTCAGGCTTTTAGGATTTGGTTTAGTTGGTAGTGAAGTTGTCGAAGTAACCCTGGATCAGGATGATAGGAGTACCCTTGTCACCGGAACCGGAAGTTAAGTCACACAGAGAACCGATCAGGTCGGTCAGCTGTCTGGGGGTAGTACCCTGAGACGCCATATTTCCTACCAGATTATCCTGTTTGGACTTAATGCTGTTGGAGATTGCTTCTTTTAAAGCTTCGCCGCTTAAGTTAGCAAAATCGTTGTCAGCAAGATATTTTAACTTCAGTTCGTTGGGAGTACCGATCAGACCGTCGGTGAAAGCAGGAGATACAACGGGGTCAGCCAGTTCCCAGATCTTGCCTTGAGGATCTTTGAAAGCGCCGTCGCCGTATACCATAACTTCAACGTATTTGCCGGTCTTTTCCAGAATGGAAGCCTGGATCGCAAGAACCAGATCCTTACATTCGTTAGGGAAAAGTTTGATCTTGTCTTCGGTGGACTTGTTGGAGCCCAGCAGACCGTACTTGGTGTTGTAGCCGCTGCCGTTTACAGGAGCGTTCATAATGTCGTCAAGACCAAACACAACCTTGGCACCTGCAGCTTTTAAGATGCGTTTGGTGCGTACTCTGGTGTGGATGTCACAGTTGATCACGCAGTCGGTGTAATTTAAGATAGCCTTTGCCTGGTTAGCAAAAACGATCTCAACTTCTGCGCCTGCATCGGTGATGATCTGAGAATAGTAGTCAACATAGTCAACACCGGTGAATTCATGTTTGTTCTCGCCGAACAGCTCGCGATATTTTTCTAAGGATAATATGTCGGAATAAGGATTAACGCCAGCCTCATCCAGCTGATCGTAGGTCAGCAGTGCGTTGCCTACTTCGTCGCTGGGATAGCTTAACATCAGTACGACTTTCTTGCAGCCCATTGCGATACCTTTTAAGTTGATCGCAAAACGGTTACGGGAAAGGATAGGGAAGATAACGCCAACGGTTTCGCCGCCGGTCTTGGCCTTTACATCTTCTGCGATGTCAGCAACAGATACGTAGTTACCCTGTGCACGCGCTACGATGGATTCGGTCAGTGCGATAACGTCTCTGTCACGCAGTTCAAAACCTTCGCTCTTTGCAGCTTCCAGTACGCTTTCTACAGTGATATCTACAAGATTGTCACCTTCACGGATGATAGGACCGCGAATGCCCCTTGAAATTGTTCCAACTCTTCTTTCCATTTTTTTGATTCCCCTTTGTACGAGATTTGTACAATTACAATACATGCAAAAAAAGCATGATTGATTATTACGCTTCATTATACATCTATTATTTCTGTTTCGCAAGAAATAATGTATGAAAACATGTATTTTTTTGCAATCACATGGCGGTTTGGATGTATTTTCCTGCAAAAAACTGCCGGTTTTCGCATAAGTCAGTGCACGTCCACATAGACATGTTCAAAGAAAAAGCCTGACGGGAGGAAAGAGAACATGTGGAATCTGGAGGATACACAGCTGCTGCTGCAGCAGACCGGTACGGACAAAGACCTGGGACTTGACAGCAGGGAGGCACAAAGGAGGCTTACGGCAGATGGTTTCAATCAGCTGCGGGAAGAAGAGAAAAAACCTTTGTGGAAAGCATTTCTGGAACAGATCAATGATCCGCTGATCTATGTACTTCTGGCGGCCGGTGTGATATCGCTTCTTTTGCATGAGGCGGCAGATGCAGCGGTGATACTGGCAGTGGTACTTTTAAATGCGGTAGTGGGACTGATGCAGGAAACAAGGGCACAAAAAGCACTGGATGCGCTGAAAAAACTCTCAGGACCGCATGCGAGGGTGATCCGTGACGGGAAGCAGATGCAGATTCCGGCATCGATGCTTGTAAAGGGAGATCTGGTGTGTCTGGAAGCAGGAATGCAGGTGCCTGCAGATATCAGGCTGCTTTCTGTCTGGGATTTTATGACGGAAGAATCGGCCCTGACAGGAGAAAGCATTCCGGTTCAAAAAAATACCCAATACCGGGATACGACGATAATCGGAGACCGCACCTATATGGCCTATATGTCCACCACTGTGGCAGGCGGCAGAGGCATCGGCGTGGTAACTGCCACCGGAATGGACACGGAAGTGGGAAAAATTGCGGATATGATCGCAGAAAATGAAAGTGAACCTACGCCGCTGCAGCTTAGACTTGAGGAATTGGGTAAGGTTTTGAGCCTTTTGTCTCTGGGCGTCTGTGCCGCGTTGTTTGTGATCGCCATTTTGCAGCAGCGTCCGCTGATGTCCATGCTTCTGACGGCGATTTCGCTGGCGGTGGCGGCTGTGCCGGAGGGACTGGCAGCTGTGGTGACATTGTGCCTTGCCCTGTCTGTGACAAGGATGGTAAAAGCCGGAACCATTGTCAGACGCCTGCCCTGTGTGGAAACACTGGGGTCTGTCAATGTGGTGTGTTCAGATAAAACAGGGACTTTGACGCAAAACCGCATGACGGTTATGGAATGTATGGCAGATGCAGAATGGATACCGCTGCATAAGCTTACATTATCCGGTCATGAGGAGCTGTTTTGGGGAATGGTTCTTTGCTGCGATGCTGTTTTGGATCAGGAAGAAGGCGTGGGAGATCCCACAGAGCTTGCCCTGCTGGAATTTGGTGCAAAATATGGAATCGACAAAACAGAACTGGAAAAAAAGATGCCGCGGATACAGGAAAAAGCATTTGATTCCCGGCGGAAAATGATGTCCACACAGCATCTGCTTCATGGAGAAGCTGTGACCTACACAAAAGGCGCTCCGGAGGTGATTTTGCCAAAGTGCAGTTATATTTGCAGGAATGGAAAAAAGGAACCGCTGACAGAAAACATGCGCAGACAGATTCAGAAAGAAGCGCAGAATATGGCGGCAAAAGCGCTGCGAACCCTGGCACTGGCGTATAAGCCTGAAAAAGAGGGAGAAATCGGGGAACAGGATATGATTTTTTCCGGGATGGTCGGTATGGCAGACCCGATACGCCCGGAAGCGAAAGAGGCAGTTGCAGTGATGAAAAATGCGGGTGTCCGCACGGTCATGATCACGGGAGATCACATGCAGACAGCTCTGGCAGTGGCCCGGAATCTGGGGATTGCAGAAAAGCAAAAGCAGTGCATGACAGGGGAAGAGCTGGAAAGGCTCACAGAGCAGGAAAGAAAGGATAGGCTTGCCGATATCCGTGTCTTTGCGCGGGTGTCACCGGCGCATAAGGTCAGCATTGTAAAAGCGCTGCAGAAAGCCGGCAATGTGGTGGCGATGACAGGAGACGGTGTCAATGATGCGCCCTCTTTAAAAGCCGCCGATGTAGGCGTGGCGATGGGAAAAAACGGCACAGACGTGGCAAGGCAGGCAGCAGATCTGATCCTGACGGATGACAATTTCAATACCATCAGAAAGGCAATGCAGGAGGGCCGAAGTGTATATGAAAATATCAGAAAGTCCGTGATCTTTTTGCTTTCTTCCAACCTGGGTGAGATTCTGACCATGTTTACCGCTGTTTTGTGTATGTTTCCGGCACCGTTAAAATCCAGTCATATTTTGTGGATCAATCTGATCACCGATTCTCTTCCGGCTCTGGCACTTGGTGTGGATAAAAATGATGAAAACAGCCTGATGAACCGTCCGCCCAAAGAGGCAGGAGAATCTCTTTTTTCAGAAGGAGGTCTTTCCACAACGATTCTGTACGGTGTTTTGATCGCAGCATTATCTTTGGGTGCTTATTGTATGGTTCCGGCGCAGATTCTGCACGCGCATGGAAAGCTTATCACACCGCAGCATATCGCAGATCTGCTGCAGCAGGAAACGGTGCTGTTTAAAGCACAGACTTATGCTTTTACCGTACTGGGGCTGTCACAGCTGTTTCATGCCGTGGGAATGCGGGATATGAAAAAATCGGTCTTTGCGATGAAGCATCTGGAAAACCGGCTGATGCTGGCCGCGTTTTTTGCGGGCTTTTGCCTGCAGGTGATGGTGACGGAAATCCCTTTTTTTATCCGGGTGTTTCAGACCGCTGCCCTTACCGGACGGGAATGGCTTGTTTTGACCGCTGTTTCCATGATACCTGTTGTTTTGCATGAACTGCTTGTAAAATCAGACAGCCCATCCTCTGTATAGGATGGGCTGCGTCAGGTTCAAAGGCCTTCGTGGAAGGTTCTGCTGATAACGTCTGCCTGCTGCTCGGGAGTCAGCTTGATGAAGTTAACAGCGTATCCGGATACACGGATCGTCAGCTGCGGATAATTCTCCGGGTGCTTCTGGGCATCCAGAAGAGTATCGCGGTTTAATACATTCACATTGAGATGATGGCCTCCCTTGACAGCATAGCCGTCCAGAAGGGAAACGAGATTGTCAACCTGTGCGTTTGCAGTTTTGTTCATAAAATATTACCTCCTTAAAATGATAACAGTAATCACTACTGATACTATTATACTATCAGATATGACTTGGAATGTCCAGTCATTTACAAAAACAGATTGTCCTTTTTTTCGTACAGACAAAAGGTATATCTGCCTGGAAAGGACAATATACATGAGATATGCGGACAACGGTCGAAAGGGGGCATTACGATGCAGCTTGAACAACAGATTTTACAGCTTTTTCCGGAACATCTCCGTTTTAAATGGAAGGAAGCGGCACAGCTTGAGGCGCAGCTTATGGAAATCCGTCTAAGGACAAAGCAGCCGATCATTTTAAGCCTGGATGACTCAGAGGTTTTTCTGACAGAAACAGGACATTTGACAACACAGGTACAAAAGGCAGAGCTTTTGTCAGCCCAGGAGATGGAGCAGATTTTAAAACATATCTGCAGATATTCTTTTTATGCTTATGAGGAGGAGATGAAAAAAGGGTATATCAGTGCAGAAGGCGGTTTTCGTGTGGGGATTGCGGGAGAGGTGGTTTTGGATACGCAGGGCAGCGTCAAAAATCTCCGTTACATATCCAGTATCAACATCCGCATCGCCCATGAAAAGAAAGGGGCGGCACTGCAGGTTTTGCCCTGGCTTTATCAGAAAGGAAAACTGTACAATACCCTTTTGGTGTCTGCACCCGGATGCGGCAAAACCACTTTGCTGCGGGATATCATCAGGCTGGTTTCTGACGGAAATGCATATGCACCGGGCAAAACAGTGGGCGTGGTGGATGAAAGGTCTGAAATTGCAGGCTGTGTGCAGGGCGTGGCGCAAAATGACCTGGGTCTGCGTACGGATGTACTGGATGGCTGTCCAAAGGCGGAAGGGATGCTGATGCTTCTGCGTTCCATGGCCCCGGAAGTGGTGGCGGTGGATGAACTGGGCGGGCATGCGGATGTAAAAGCCCTGCAGCAGGTGTTAAAATGCGGCTGCAGTGTGATCGCCACGGTTCATGGAGAGGATCTGGATTCCATGACGGAAAAACCGTTTTGGAAAGCCTTGTTTGATCAGAAGATTTTTGACCGCGTTCTGTTTTTGGAAAAAGAAAACGGGCAATTTAAGGTACAGGAAATTTATGATGCTGACGGTACGCTTCTGGCAGAAAAAATCCCATGCTGACGGCCGGGAGCTTTTGGCGGATCGGTACCGGTGTCCTGCTGATCCTGACAGGGGCCGGTGGATTTGGGATTTGTCTGTGCAGGGAGATGCGGCGGCGGATGGAAGCGCTGTTTTTATATGAAAAATTTCTTTTTTCTGCTGCACAGGAGATTTTATATGGAAGAACGGATATGCCGAGGCTTTTGATACAGCTGGGAGAGAGGATGCAGTGTGAATTTGGGACAGTTTTGTGCAGGATCGGCAGGCGTATGACCAAAGAAAAGGGAGAATTGCTGGAAACGGTCTGGCAGGAGGAAATGGCGCAGTGGATCGGTACTGTCCACTTAAAAACAAAGGAAAAAGAACTGTTTTTTCTGTTTCCAGGGGAGATTTGTCATATAGATTCCATGCAGCAGAAAGCAGCATTGGAAAGGCTGGGAAATCTGGCCGGGGAATACAGCCTGCAGATCAGAAAAAAGCAGACACAGAATGAAAAAATGACCATGGCGCTGTGCATTTTTGGCGGGATTGCGGCGGCGATTCTGTTTGTATAACAAGAAAAGGGTGGGAATACGGATGGGAGTCAGTCTGATATTTAAAATAGCGGCGGTGGGGATCCTTGTCACTATCTTAAGCCAGGTGTTAAAGCACAGCGGCAGGGAAGAACATGCCTTTTTATTGTCTTTGGCGGCTCTGATCCTGGTGCTGGGATGGATCGTACCGTATATTTACGAGCTTTTTACAACGATCCAGAATTTGTTTTCATTGTGAAAGAGAGGCTTTCGGCATGCAGATGGATATGATGAAGGTCAGCATACTGGCGATTTTGGGAGCGCTTGTGGGTCTGATCTTTCGGTCCCAGAAACAGGAATACCAGATTGTGGTCGGCATGGCGGCTGCCATGATGATCTTTGGATGCACAGTGGCCTATATGGTACAGGTAAAAGAGCAGCTATCGGGACTTTTGGCCTATGCAGCTTCCAAAAAGGAATATTTTGCGCTGCTTTTGAAAGTGACCGGAATCACCTGGCTGTGTGAGTTTGCGGCGGGAATCTGTAAGGACTGCGGTTTTTCGGCTGCGGCAGGGCAGATTGAAATGTTTGGCAAGATTGCCATTTTATTTATGGGAATGCCGGTTTTTTTAGCACTTGCCGAAACGATCGCAGGATTTGCAGGGTGAGGAAGATGGATGGAACATTATCTGCAGCAGCTGAATCTGACAGAGCTGATGACAAAACTGGACAGCTTTTTTCCCCAGCTGACACTGGATACAAAAAAAATGTGGGAACTGATTTTACAGGGGGAATTAAAGCAGGTATTCTGGATGGTTTGCGAAAGTCTGGCGCATACCCTGACAGGACAGGCTGCCGGAATGAAAAATCTGATGAGTTCTATTTTGATTTTGGGGATCTTATCGGTGCTTGTGACCAGTTTTCTGACCGGGTTTGAAAATCACCAGACAGCACAGGTTGGATATGCTGTTTTTTATCTGCTGCTTCTGGCGGTTTTATTCAGGATCTTTTTTGTCTGTATGCAGGCGGCAGAGGAGTTTCTTGTACTTTTGGGGCAGTTTTGCAGACTGACGTTTCCTGCTTTATGTCTGTCTTTATCGGCAGCAGCCGGCAGTCTGACTGCGGCAGGATATTATCAGATCGTGCTGCTTTTGCTGACGGTTTTGCAGACTGTCCTTGAAAAAATCTGTCTGCCGGCACTGTCTGCGATGATGCTTTTACTGTTTATGAATGGAATCTGGGAGGGGGATAAGCTGTCTTCCCTGACAGAACTGATTGAAAAAGGGGTAAGAGTTCTTTTAAAGACTGCTGTTACGTCTGTGACGGGATTGAGCGTACTGCAATCCATGGTGGCGCCGGTGCTGGACGGGTTAAAAAGGACTGCTGCGCAGAAAACGGTTGCAGTGATCCCGGGGATTGGAGATATGGCAGAAGGAACTGCACAGCTTTTGTGGGGGTCTGCGGTCTTAGTCAAAAACAGCATCGGTGTTTTTGCACTGGTACTGATCCTGGTATTAACGGTCATACCCTGTATAAAGCTGCTTTTGTACGGACTTTTATTGAAAATAAGCGGCGCGCTGATCGGCATTGTTGCGGATAAAAGGCTGACGTCCTGTGTGACAAGGACCGGTGAAGTGATCTTTTTGATGCTGCGTATCTGCGTGACAGCCTCCGGCGGTTTTGTCATTTTAATCGCGGTGGTTGCCTGTCTTGTGGGAAGGAACTGAGTATGAGTCATTTGCTGCGGACACTGCAGGAAGTTGCTGTATTTATGCTGGGAGCACAGGTCCTTTTGTACCTTGGCCCGGGAAAAAAGTATGCAAAATATGGAAAAATGATTCTCTCCATGCTGGTTTTGGTGCAGCTTGCAGAGCCTGTTCTTTCAATTGGAAAAATAGATGCAAAACCGGATTTTGCCGCCTGGCTGGCACAGTTTGAACAGGAAAATGATACTTTTTTGGATAAACTGAGTCTGATGGATGCAGAAAGTACCTCTTATGTCTGGGAGGGGGCGGTACTTTCCATCGAACAGCAGCTGTCAGAGGAGGCAAAAAGACAGGGAGTCCGGATCGAGAGGGTTTTTATGGAAGAAGGCAGATGCAGTGTTGAAGTGGGAAGTCTGTATACTGACAGGGGAATTTCTGATTTAAAAGAAAAACTGGAAGCATCCTTTTTGGAAATCCTGAACCTGGCAGAAGGAGAGCTGGAGGTGAGAATTGTTGATTGACGGCAGAAAAAAATGGAAACCCTTTTTGAAAAAGGAAAATATGATCGTGGTTTTTCTGCTGGGGCTTTTGCTTTTGGTGATCGCAGTTCCGACAGAAAAAAAAGATGCAGATTCCAATCAAGAGTCCGTTTTATTGGACAGCACTGAGAGTATGATAGAAAAAAACGGACAGGAAATACAAAAGGAACAGACGATGGAAGGACGGCTGGAGGAATTTTTGTCCTGTATGGAGGGAGCCGGAGAGGTGAAGGTTCTGATCCAGTATTCGGCATCCGAAGAAAAGATTGTGGAAAAAGACCGGACAGCTGCCGGATGGCAGTCTGCAGCACAGCAGGAAGAGATTCCTTATACGCAGGAAACAGTGATCATGACAGATTCCCAGGGCAGTAAGACGCCATATGTGGTAAAGACCCTTGCCGCGCAGGTAAGCGGTGTGACAGTGCTGGCTCAGGGCGGTGACAAACCGCTGATACAAAAACAGATCACAGAGATGATAGAGGCATTATTTGGGCTGGAACCTCATAAGATTAGAGTAGCAAAGATGAAATAGGGGCGCAAGCAGAAAGGGTGCAGGAATTGAAGAATATGTTCAAACGAAATCAGGTCATGATCACAGCGCTGGCCATCATGATCGCAGTAGCGGGATACCTGAATTTTGCAGGAACCAAGATTGAAGAGGAAGAGCTGGTAAGTGCAGATGCAGCGGTTTCCGACGGGGAACTGACAGCGCTTTTGGATCTGTCACAAGAGGATATTGCAGCAGATATTTACAGCCTTGATCCGGCAGGAGAAGAGCTTGCGGTGGAGAATTTTCTGGATGAGGATATGCAGCTTCTGGATACCAGCCGTATTTCTGTGGCTTCGGAGCTTGTGGATGAAGAGGAGGCAGAGGGACTTACGGATACGGGAATGGATGTGTCTGTGCAGGATGCCGAGGTTTTGGATGGTGAGACACCGGGAGAAGCGGTTTATACCAGTTCTGCAGGACTTTCTGTATTATCAGGTGCCCGTCTGTTAAAGGAACAGACCCGTGCAAAGAATAAGGAAACACTTCTGGAGATCATCAACAATGCCAATATTCCGGAGGCGCAGAAGCAGGAAGCTGTGACGGATATGATCGAACTGACACAGAGAGCAGAGCGTGAATCTGCGGCAGAGATTCTTCTGGAAGCAAAAGGCTTTGAAAGTGCGGTGGTGACGATCACGGAAGATACTGCAGATGTGGTGGTGGGACTGCAGACACTGACAGATGCCCAGTGTGCGCAGATCGAAGATATCGTGGCGAGAAAAACAGGGATCGCTGCTTATAATATTGTGATCAATCCGCTGACCGGACAGTAAGGGAAACGGGCGGCGGCCCCCTGGAAAGACAGTATAATTATGCGTATGTATGCGAGAAAAAACGTGCGCAAAGTGACGGAATGTGGTAAACTAAGGAGACGCCGGAGGTTTTGGCGTTTCCTTAAAATGACACCTGCAGCGCCGCTTTTTGGAGCTGTCTTTTTGTACGATAGGAAACTTTGTTTCCTATCGTACAAAAAAACACGTATATGCGCACTCGCGCTCAGACGATCAGCGATCGTCGGTAAATGTTGCCTTACGGCAAGCCGCGCATGCGATTACAATCGCTTAGGCGCGGAGTGTGCGCTTTGCGCACACTATTTTTAGGAAAGGTACAAAAAGGAGTGAAAGAACAGTGAAGAGAGTATTTCTGATCGTACTTGACAGTGTGGGGATCGGGGCAATGCCCGATGCTGCTATGTATGGTGATGAGGGAACCAACACCTTAAAATCAGCAGCAAAGAGTTCTTATTTTTCCATGCCCAATATGGAAAAACTGGGACTGTTTCATATAGACGGCATTGACTGGAAACAGACGGATGCTGCATACAGCGGACGGATCGCCAGACTTACGGAAGCCTCCAAAGGAAAAGATACGACCATCGGTCACTGGGAGATTTCCGGTATTGTGTCGCAAAGACCGCTTCCTGTATATCCGGACGGATTTCCTGCAGAGGTGCTGGATGCTTTTTCAAAAGCTGTTGGCAGGGGTGTTTTATGCAACCGGCCTTATTCCGGAACTGAGGTGATCGCAGATTACGGTGCAGAGCATATGCGCACAGGAGATCTGATCGTATATACCTCAGCGGACAGTGTATTTCAGATTGCAGCCCATGAAGATGTGGTGCCTGTGGAGGAATTATACCGTTACTGTGAGATCGCGCGGGAGATTCTGCAGGGTGAACACGGTGTGGGCAGAGTGATCGCGCGTCCTTTTGTCGGTGAAGAGGGGGCATTTGTGCGTACGTCCAGAAGACATGATTACTCCTTAAAGCCGCCCAGGACAACCATGCTTGACCAGCTGGCGCAGGCAGGATATGCAGTGATCGGCGTGGGCAAGATCAGAGACATTTTTGCAGGAAAATCCGTGACCGAATACACTTACACAAGCAGCAATGAAGACGGCATTGCAAAGACACTTGCCTATATGGAGAAGGAGTTTGAAGGTCTGTGTTTTGTGAATCTGGTGGATTATGATTCTGCATACGGACACAGAAGAGATGTGGACGGTTATGCGAAAGCACTGACTTATTTTGACAGTATGCTGCCGCAGATGCTTTCAAAGCTTGGGGAAGAGGACATTCTGATGATCACGGCTGACCACGGCTGCGATCCCGGCTATGAAAAGACCACGGATCATACCAGAGAGTATGTGCCTTTTGTGATGACTGGACAGAAGGTGGAAGCAGCCAATCTTGGAACCCGCAGCAGCTTTACGGATATTGCGGCAACGGTGCTGGATTATTTTGATGTCGTGCCTGTATTTGAAGGCAGTTCCATGCTTGCAGAATAAATTTCCGGAACGGAGCTGTGAAGGTACGGAACAGTTCTGTAAAAACACATAATTTTTATTGACAGAAAGCGGTTTCATTGGCAGAATAAACGTTGATGCAGTCTGGCAGCCATGAGACGTTTCAGATATATACAGATTTGGAGGAAGATATATTGAGCAGCATAAAAGAAGAAATCAACAGAAGAAGGACGTTTGCGATCATTTCCCACCCCGACGCAGGTAAGACAACTCTGACAGAGAAGTTTTTGCTTTACGGCGGTGCGATCAATCTGGCCGGTTCCGTAAAAGGTAAGGCAACTGCGCGTCACGCGGTATCTGACTGGATGGAGATCGAAAAACAGAGAGGTATTTCGGTTACTTCTTCCGTGTTGCAGTTTGAATACGACGGTTTTTGTATCAACCTGCTGGATACCCCCGGACATCAGGACTTCTCCGAGGACACATACCGTACGCTGATGGCAGCTGACTCTGCGGTAATGGTCATTGACGCCAGCAAGGGTGTAGAACCCCAGACCCGCAAGCTGTTTAAGGTCTGCGTCATGAGAAAGATCCCGATCTTTACTTTTATCAATAAGATGGACAGAGATGCCAATGACACCTTTGAACTGCTGGATGAGATTGAGAAGGAGCTGGGAATCGCAACCTGCCCGATCAACTGGCCCATCGGTTCCGGTAAGAGCTTCAAAGGTGTGTATGACCGCAATAAACAGTGTGTCATCACCTATTCTGATACAGAAAAAGGTACTAAGGAAGGTGAAGCTACCGAGATCCCGCTGGATGAACTGGACATGCTGACCGGTTTTGTGGGTGAGGACTTAAAGGATAAGCTGATCGGTGAGATCGAACTGCTGGACGGTGCCAGCGCAGAGTTTGATCTGGAACAGGTGCAGGAAGGCCTTCTGACTCCTGTATTCTTTGGTTCTGCGCTGACCAACTTTGGTGTAGAGATCTTTTTACAGCATTTTTTGCAGATGACCACAACACCTCTTGCACGTAAAGCGGACAAGGGGCTGATCGATCCTGCGGAAAATAATTTCTCTGCCTTTGTATTTAAGATTCAGGCAAATATGAACAAGGCTCATCGTGACAGAATCGCGTTTATGCGTATCTGTTCCGGTAAGTTTGACGCAGATATGGAAGTAAAGCATGTGCAGGGCGGCAGAAACATGCGCCTGTCACAGCCCCAGCAGATCATGGCCAATGACAGAAAGATCCTGACAGAAGCCTATGCCGGTGATATCATCGGTGTATTTGATCCGGGCGTATTTTCCATTGGCGATACCCTGTGTATGCCCAAAGAACAGTTTACTTATGAAGGAATTCCCACATTCGCACCGGAGCATTTTGCACGTGTGCGTCAGGTGGATACCATGAAGCGCAAACAGTTCATCAAGGGTATCAATCAGATCGCACAGGAAGGTGCAATCCAGATTTTCCAGGAGTTCAACACCGGTATGGAAGAAATCATTGTCGGCGTTGTCGGTGTTCTGCAGTTTGACGTATTAAAATTCCGCCTGGAAAATGAATATAACGTAGATATTAAGTTAGAGCCCCTTCCTTATGAACATATCCGCTGGATTGAAAATAAGGATGAAGTGGATCTTTCCAAAATTGTGGGTACTTCCGATATGCGTAAAGTCAAAGACCTTAAAGGCAATCCTCTGCTTTTGTTTGTCAACTCCTGGAGTGTTGGCATGGTTCTGGACAGAAACCCCGGACTTGTACTTGCAGAGTTTGGACGTAACTGATCATATAGAGTTTTTTTGGTGGCAGCACAGTCTTTTCAGGCGGTGCTGCCGCATCGTCTCCGGAGGTAGTTGTTATGGGAAAGAAACTGTTTTTGCCTGTTGTGATCCTGATTTTATTTTGTACAGGTTGTGCAGGCAATATATCCATACCAAAACAGCAGCCGGAGATTGATACAAAAGAACCGGAACAGGCCGCAGCCGTGACCCCAAATACCGGTTTTGCAGATATGGCCGGAACAGATCTGACAGCGTATCAGACGCTGGATGCGCCGGAGGACAAAGTCCTTTATCGGGAAATTGCAGAGATTCTGGGCTGTATGCAGACGGAATGTGAGATATCGGCATGGGAGGAAGAGCAGATTTCCCGCGTGTTTGCATGTGTGATGGCGGACCATCCGGAGTTTTTTTATGTAGACGGATACCGGACACAGATTTACCGGATTAGGGACGAGGTTCAAAAAATCACTTTTTCAGGAACCTATACACTTTCTGCAGACGAGGCAGAACAGAAAGCAGCGCTGATGGACCAGATTGCCGGTGAATGGATTTTGCAGATGCCGACAGGGCTTGATGATTACGGCAAGGTAAAATATCTGTATGAAACGGTGATTTCTGCTGCAGAATATGATATAGATGCACTGCAGGGGCAGAATATGCAGTCTGTTTTTTTATATGGAAAAAGTGTGTGTCAGGGCTACACCAGGGCGTTTCAGTATTTATGTCACCTGACAGGGATTCCCTGTATATCGGTCAGCGGTACTGTAAATGGCCAGCCTCATGCCTGGGCGATGGTCTGTACAGACAAAGAATGGTATCATGTGGACCCTACATGGGGAGATGCTGCCTTTGCACTTGGTGTGACGCAGGAGCCGGCAGCTACCTCACTTGCGGCGGTCAATTATGATTATCTGTGTGTGAGTGATACGCAGATTGCGGATACACATCTTATTTCGGATGCCATAGAATGGCCGGTCTGTGATTCGGTGGCAAATAATTATTACCGCAGGGAAGGTTTGTATGTGGAAAGCGCCGATACGGAACAGATCAAAGAAATCCTGACAGCTGCACGGGAAAAAGGAATGGAGAGTGTAACGTTTCAGTGCGCAGATGCGTCTGTTTATCAGGATGTATATGACATTTTGCTCAATAAGCAGCAGGTTCTGAAAATTTTGTCTGCAGACAGGGTATCCTATGCGGAATCAGCAGAAAAAAAGACATTGACTTTCTGGCTGCCGTAAGGAAAAGACTATGCAAATGCTTTTGAGTTTGCTATAATAAAAATAATAGTGTAAAGGAGGGTCCTTTATGGAAAAAGAAAATAAAAATACGTATGTACTTCATGAAGATGACAATATCGGTTCCGTGCAGATTGCCGATGAAGTAGTGGCAATGATCGCTTCTTTGGCGACCAATGAAGTGGAGGGTGTTTCCTGCAGCGGCGGCGCCATTTCCAACGAACTGATGAGTAAGGTTGGTGTGAAAAGTCTGACCAAAGGCGTGAAGGTGGAAGTGGATGGCAATACTGTAAAAGTGGAACTGACCGTTGTGATGGATTATGGTTATAATATTCCTTCAACAAGTCAGAAAGTACAGGAACGCGTAAAAAATGCCATTGAGAACATGACCGGACTTGAAGTGACAGATGTCAATCTGCGTGTTGCAGGCATCAATATGAATACCGGAAAGTGACCAGGAGAAATTATGACCAGAAGAGAACAGAGAGAACAGATTTTTAAACTGTTGTTTCGTGTAGAATTTAATGAAAAAAATGAGATGCCCGATCAGTGCGTGATGTTTTTTGATGATGAAGAGAATGCAGCTTCCGAAAAGGACATCGCCTATATCACCGGCAAATATGAAAAGATCGCAGAAAAGCTTGGCGAGATCGACGAGATGATCAACACCACAGCCAAAGGCTGGAATACCCAGAGAATGGGTAAGGTGGATCTGACCATCATCCGTCTTGCGGTTTATGAGATCAAATTTGACGAAGAAGTGCCCACCGGTGTTGCCATCAACGAAGCGGTTGAACTGGCAAAGAGCTACGGACAGGACGGTTCTGCCGGATTTGTCAACGGTGTTCTGGCAAAATTTGCATAAATATGAAAAATGTTTACACAGTCGCGCAGGTAAACGCCTATATCCGGAATATGTTTACCCAGGACTTTATGCTGCAGTCCCTTTTGGTAAAGGGAGAAGTCAGCAATTGTAAGTACCATTCTTCGGGACATATTTATTTTACCTTAAAAGATCCCAGAGGTACGATCGCGTGCGTGATGTTTGCCGGGAACCGGGGCGGCCTCAAATTTCATATGCGGGAAGGACAGCAGGTCGTTGTGGCCGGCACCGTGGATGTCTATGAGCGGGACGGCAGATATCAGCTGTATGCCAGAGAGATCTTTCTGGACGGCGCCGGCTTTTTATATGAGCGTTTTGAACAGTTAAAACGGGAGCTTGCGGAGCGTGGTCTGTTTGCACCTGAATATAAGCAGCCCATTCCGCCATATATAAAGACCCTTGGAGTTGTGACAGCACCAACCGGAGCTGCAGTGCGGGATATTATCAATATCGCCACCCGGCGCAATCCCTATGTGCAGATCATTTTGTATCCTGCCATTGTGCAGGGCGAACAGGCGCCTGCCAGCATTGTCAACGGAATCAGGGCATTGGAGCAGCTGGGCGTGGATGTGATGATTGTGGGACGCGGCGGCGGATCGATCGAAGATTTATGGGCCTTTAACGAAGAAATCGTTGCGCAGGCTATTTTTGACTGCAGTGTGCCGATCATTTCGGCAGTGGGACATGAGACGGATACCACAATTGCCGATTATGCAGCAGATCTGCGTGCACCGACACCTTCTGCCGCGGCAGAGCTGGCTGTTTATGAATATGCCCAGCTGCAGGCACAGCTTTGGGATATGGCAGAGCAGCTAACTCACAGGATGCGGATGCATGTGGAAAGAAACCGCAGCAGACTGCGCAATTATCAGATTTCCATGCAGTATTTAAGCCCGGCCAGTCAGATCCGGGAAAAACGCTATGATCTTGTGAAGCTGGAAGATAAATTACGCTCGGAAATGGACAGAAAGCTGGAGGGAAACCGCCACCAGCTCTCTTTGTATATAGAAAAACTGCGGGGCCTGTCTCCGCTTGCAAAATTAAACCAGGGTTTTTCACATGTGTCTGATCAGGACGGAAAGACAGTGACAGATGTCAATATGGTCGAAACGGGAGATCTTTTGTTTCTCCATGTCAAAAACGGACAGATACAGGCAAGAGTGGAAAAAAAGGAAGCATGGCAATGGCAGAAAGAGAACTGACGCTCAAAGAAGCGTTTGCAAAACTGGATGAAGTGACAAAAAAACTGGAATCAGCAGATATTTCACTGGAGGATTCTTTTTTGGTATATCAGGAAGGAATGCAGCTTTTGAAATATTGCAGCGAAAGTATAGACAAGGTGGAAAAAAAGGTACTGTTGTTAAACGGGGAGGGAACGCTCAATGAGTTTTAAAGAAGAACTGGACAGAAAGGCTGCCGGATGTGAGGCGGTGTTAAAACAGTATCTGCCGCAGGAGGAAGGCTATCAGAAGACAGTTCTGGAAGCTATGAACTACAGTGTTCTTGCGGGCGGAAAGCGCCTTCGCCCCATGCTGATGAAGGAAAGCTTTAAACTTTTTGGCGGTCAGGGAACGATTGTGGAGCCTTTTATGGCAGCATTGGAGATGATACATAATTATTCTCTTGTGCATGATGATCTTCCCTGTATGGACAATGATGAGTACCGCAGAGGCCGTAAGACAACCTGGACTGTTTATGGAGACGGTATGGCAGTTCTTGCGGGAGATGCGCTGCTTAATTATGCTTTTGAAACCGCCTCCGGTGCATTTGCCATGATAGACAGTGCCTATGAGAATACCGATGAAATGAACCAGCAGCAGGCAGTCAGCTTTGCAGCCCGTTATGCGGCAGTTGGAAAAGCGATGGCAGTGCTTGCAAAAAAAGCCGGTGTCTACGGTATGATCGGCGGCCAGTGTGCAGATATTGAAGCAGAGGAAAAGAGTGCAGAAGAAGTGGACACAGATCTTCTTTTGTACATTCATAAAAATAAAACAGCAGCACTGATCGAAAGTGCGCTGATGATCGGTGCGATCCTGGCAGGTGCTTCTGCGCAGGAAGTGGCAGCAATGGAAAAAGTGGGTGAAAATATCGGTATTGCCTTCCAGATTCAGGATGACATTTTGGATGTGACAAGCAGTACAGAGGTTTTGGGCAAGCCCGTCGGCAGCGATGAGAAAAACAACAAGGCAACTTATGTGAGCCTGAATGGATTGGAGAAGGCAAGGGAAGATGTGCGCAGACTTTCCGAAGAAGCGATCGGACGTCTGAAAAAAGGACCTGTGCGCAATCTGTTTTTGGAGCAGCTGGTGGAGAATCTGATCACCCGTGAAAAATAAAAGGAGGCTTTTGTAATATGCTTCTGGATCAAATACAGCAGACAAATGACATCAAAAAAATACAGCCTAAGGATTACCCTGCACTGGCAGAGGAAATCCGGCAGTTTTTAATAGAAAAGATCAGTGTGACCGGCGGTCATTTAGGCTCCAATCTGGGAGCTGTGGAACTGACCATGGCACTGCATCTGGCACTGAATCTGCCTGAGGATAAGATCGTATGGGACGTAGGTCATCAGGCTTACACCCATAAGCTTTTGACCGGCAGAAGAGAGGGCTTTGAAACCCTGCGCAAATACGGCGGCATGAGCGGTTTCCCCAAAAGAAAGGAAAGTGACTGTGACAGTTTTGATACCGGACACAGCTCCACTTCCATTTCAGCAGGGTTAGGTCTTGTACGCGCAAGGGATCTGCAGGGCAAGGACAATACCGTGGTTGCAGTGATCGGCGACGGTTCCCTTACCGGCGGTATGGCTTATGAAGCCTTAAACAATGCAGCGAGGATGGAGAGCAACTTCATCATTATTTTAAATGACAATAATATGTCTATTTCCGAAAATGTGGGCGGTGTATCAAAATATCTGAATAATATCAGAACTTCCAACCGCTATCTGGGCATTAAGGATGGAATTTATGATGCCATCCGCAACACCAGATTCGGAGAACCGGTAGTCAATGGCGTGCGCCGCGTGAAAAACAGCTTAAAGCAGCTGGTAATTCCGGGCATGTGGTTTGAAGATCTGGGAATTACCTATCTGGGACCGGTGGACGGACATGATGTGGAAGGTCTTGTGACGGCGATCAAAGAAGCCGGCAGACGCAAAAACTGTGTCCTTTTGCATGTAATGACCCAGAAAGGCCAAGGATATGCACCTGCAGAGAAGCATCCTGCCAGATTCCATGGCGCAGAACCCTTTGTGATCGAAACAGGTCTTCCCAAAAAGAAAAAGGCAAAAGCCAATTATACCGATGTTTTTTCCACGGTTATGCTAAAGCTGGCAGCGCGTCATCCGGAGGTGGTGGCGATCACGGCTGCAATGCCGGACGGAACAGGCTTAAAGCGGTTCCGAAGCATTTATCCAGAGCGTTTCTTTGACGTGGGAATTGCCGAGGAGCATGCCGTTACCTTTGCAGCCGGTCTGGCTGTAGGCGGTCTGCATCCTGTTGTGGCAATTTATTCCTCCTTTTTACAGAGAGCATACGATCAGATCATTCATGATGTATGCCTGCAGAATCTGCCTGTGATCTTTGCGATAGACAGAGCAGGTCTGGTGGGAAGCGACGGTGAGACCCATCAGGGTATTTTTGATCTGTCCTTTTTGTCCTCCATTCCCAATATGCATGTGATGGCACCCAAGAATAAATGGGAGCTTTCCGATATGATGAAATTTGCGGTCAGATTCCAGGGACCTATCGCGATCCGCTATCCGCGCGGAGAAGCCTATGACGGCCTGCAGGAGATGCGTGCCCCGATTGAAATGGGCAAGAGCGAGATGCTTTTTGAGGAAAGTGGTGTGGCACTCTTAGCGGTGGGCAGCATGGTAAAGACAGCAGAGACTGTCAGAGAGATGTTAAAAGCAGAGGGAATTTCCTGTACGCTGGTAAATGCCCGTTTTGTAAAGCCCATTGACACCGAAGTTGTGGACAGGCTGGCGCAGAATCATCAGATGCTTGTAACACTGGAAGAAAATGTTGCCAGCGGCGGCTACGGCGAAAAGGTAAGGGCGTATGCAGATGAAAATGATCTGCCTGTAAAAGTGGTTTCCATTACCATTCCGGATGAGTATGTGGAACATGGCAATGTGGACCTTCTGAAAAAAGAAATCCTGATCGATGAAGACTCCATTTTTGAAAAAATAAAGAAAGAACTGACAGAAGAATGAAAGAGAGACTGGATGTACTCCTTGTAAAGCAGGGACTGGCAGAATCAAGGGAAAAGGCAAAGGCGGTCATCATGTCCGGCAATGTGTTTGTGTCCGGACAGCGCGAGGACAAAGCCGGTGCCATGTTTGATGAAACAAAAGTACAGATAGAAGTAAAAGGTGCTTCCTTAAAATATGTAAGCCGCGGCGGGCTGAAGCTGGAAAAGGCGATGGAAACTTTCCCGATCACACTGGATGACACCGTTTGTATGGATATCGGAGCTTCCACCGGCGGTTTTACCGACTGTATGCTGCAGAATGGCGCAAAAAAGGTATATTCTGTGGATGTAGGACACGGACAGCTGGCGTGGAAGCTGCGCAACGATGACCGTGTAGTCTGCATGGAAAAGACCAATTTCCGATATATGGTGCCTGCGGATATCGCAGACAGACTGGATTTTGCTTCCGTGGATGTTTCCTTTATTTCCCTGACCAAGATCCTGATCCCGGCCCGTAATCTGCTTAAGGACGACGGACAGATGGTGTGTCTGATCAAGCCGCAGTTTGAAGCGGGAAAAGACAAGGTAGGCAAAAAAGGGGTTGTCAGGGAAGAAAGCGTGCATCGGGAAGTGATAGCTAAAATTCTGGATTTTGCGCAGCTGGTTGGTTTTGATGTGCTGGGACTGACTTATTCTCCCATCAAGGGACCCGAAGGAAATATCGAATATCTGGTTTATATACAGAAAAATGCCGGTGTAAGTGCACAGATGGCTGAACTGACAGAACGCGAAGCAGAAGAGATGCTTTCTGAGATCGAAAAAGAAGGCGGCAGACTTTCTGCACAGGAAGAGAGCAAGGCTCTGATCAGTCAGATCGTAAATCTGGCACATCATTCTCTGGAGAGTAAAGGATAAACATGGAAACGATGAAACATGTTATCATCATCACAAACAAACCCAAGGATCCCCAGCTTTTGGTGACGCGGGAAATCTGCACTTATCTGGAAGAAGTGGGTGTGACCTGCAGTGTGTATGCGGATGAGATTTCTGCCGGAAAATGGCAGGAGATCTTACATACAGAGGGAAAACAGACAGATATGATCCTGGTGCTGGGCGGTGACGGTACGCTTTTGCGGGCAGCCAAGGATACCGCACAGGCCAAGATTCCGGTGATCGGTGTAAACCTGGGAACACTTGGGTATCTTGCCGAAGTGGAAAGAACCAATTTAAAGCCTGCGCTGGATCAGCTGCTTGCCGGTGATTATACCATTGAGGAACGCATGATGTTAAAAGGACAGGTATTCCGTAACGGAAAGATCCTGGAGGATTGCTGTGCACTCAATGATGTGGCAATTGTCAGAAACGGCCGGCTGCAGATGCTGTATTTCCAGATTTTTGTAAACGGCAAGTTTTTGAAGGAATATTTTGCGGATGGAATGATCGTGGCAACACCCACAGGTTCCACCGGCTACAATATGTCTGCCGGAGGTCCGATCGTGGAGCCGGCGGCAAACCTGCTTCTTCTGACACCGGTATGTCCGCATACCCTGCAGAACAGAAGCGTGATTTTAAAGGCTGAAGACGAGATCCTGATCCGCGTAAGAAAGCGGGAAGGATACGAGCAGGCCAATATGGATGTGACCTTTGACGGGGGAACAAGTGTGGGACTTGAACCGGGAGATGAAGTCAGGATCGTAAAAAGCGATCTGATCACATCCATTATCAAATTAAGTGAAGCAAGTTTTCTGGATGTATTGCAAAGAAAACTGCGGGAATAGAAAGGCAGATCAGTTATCATGAAACAGAACAGACATCAAAAGATCGCGGAGCTTGTGACCAGCTTTGATATTGAGACACAGGAAGAGCTGGCGGAAAAGCTTAAGGAAGCGGGATTTTGTGTGACACAGGCAACAATTTCCAGAGATATCAGACAGATGCATCTGACAAAGGTTCCGGCCGGAGGCGGACGCCAGAAATATGTGATTCTGCGTCAGGATGAAGGGCATCTTTCCGATAAGTATATCCGGGTGCTGCGCGATGGATTTGTTTCCATGGATATGGCACAGAATATTCTGGTCATGAGAACAGTGGCAGGTATGGCAATGGCGGTTGCGGCTGCTATTGATGCCATGAAATTAAAAGAAGTTGTGGGGACCATCGGCGGTGATGACACCATCATGATCGCGGTGCGTACAGTGGATGATACGGTCATCCTTATGGATAAGATCAGGGAATTGATCTCCTGATAGCGTGTTTCTGGAGAGGCAGGAAGGAGAAAAAACATGCTGATCAGTTTACATGTGAAAAATCTTGCTCTGATCGAAGAAACAGAAGTTTTTTTCGGAGAGGGACTCAATATCCTGACCGGTGAGACCGGTGCGGGTAAGTCAGTGATATTGGGCTCTGTCGCATTGGCGCTTGGAGCAAAAGCAGACAAGGATATGATCAGAACCGGAGCGGAATCAGCGCTGATCGAACTGACCTTTACTGCTGATGAGGCAGTACGAAGCTTCATGGCACAGATAGATATGCCTTTGGAGGAAGAAGAGCTGGTATTATCCAGAAGGATTCTTCCCGGACGCAGCGTGTGCCGTGTCAACGGTGAAACCGTCAGCGCAAAGATACTCAAAGAGCTTGCCGGACTGCTGATCGATATTCACGGACAGCATGACAGTCAGGTTCTTTTGCAGACCAAACGGCATCTGGATATTCTGGACAGTTATGCGGCAGGAACGCTTGCAGGCAAAAAAGAACAGTTAAAGAAGCTTTGGCAGCAGTATACCGCCATTGAACGGGAATTGGAAGAAAATACACTGGATGAGGCGGCGAGGCGCAGAGAGCTTTCACTGGCACAGTTTGAACTGGACGAGATAGAGAGCGCCAACCTGATGGAAGGAGAAGACGAACAGCTGGAAAAGGATTACCGGCTGATGGTCAATTCCAAAAAGATCACAGGTGTTCTTGGAAATGTTTATGGAATCACCGGATATGACAATTCAGAAAGCTGCGGAGACGGCATTGGACGGGCACTCCGGGAACTTTCAGGAATTGCTTCCTATGACGAGAGGCTGGACGAGCTTTACGGTCAGCTCTCTGATGTGGATGCGCTGTTAAATGATTTTAACAGAAGTGTTTCTGATTATCTTTCCGATTTTGAGTTTGATGAAGAAACCTTCTATGAAACAGAAAAGCGTTTGGATGTTGTCAACCGTTTAAAGGACAAGTACGGAAGAACCATAACAGAAGTGCTGCAGTATGCAGCACAGAAGCAGCTTGAAGTTGAGAGGCTTCTCAATCAGGATGCATGGGTAGAGAAAAAGCGTTCCGAACGCGACCGGGCACAGAAGGAAATGCTTAAGCTTGCAGCTGAAGTTTCCAACCTGCGTAAAAAAGCGGCAGATGCCTTTGAAAAGGATATGTGCAATGCCCTGCAGGATATGAATTTTCTGCACGTGGAGTTTGCGGTTTCTTTAAAAGAAAAGGAATACTGTACAGCAGAAGGCATTGACGATGCGGTATTTTTAATTTCTACCAATCCCGGAGAGCCGATGAAGCCTCTGGCAGCGATTGCCAGCGGCGGCGAACTTTCCCGTATCATGCTGGCATTAAAGACGATCACAGCAAGACAGGAACAGATCGGAACACTGATTTTTGACGAAATCGATGCCGGAATCAGCGGAAAAACCGCCTGGGCAGTATCGGACAAGCTGGGAATTTTATCGAAAAATACGCAGGTCATCTGTATCACACATTTGCCGCAGATCGCAGCCATGGCTGACAGGCATTTTTACATTGAAAAAAATGCTTACCATGACACAACCGCGACAACGATCACCAGTCTGAACAGAGAAGAAAGCTTACAGGAACTGGCAAGACTGTCAGGCGCGGCAGAATTTACGGAAGAAACACTGCAAAGTGCCCGTAAAATGAAAGAATTGGCAGAAAAAAATAAAGAGAAATGAACATACTAAAGAGGACATGAAGAGTGTCCTCTTTATTTTTTTAGGATAAAGCGGTGAGGAGTCAATATGGAAAAAAAGAAAAAATGGGTCCGCCAGCTGATCCTGAGTTTAAGTATGGCTGGCGGTGTTTTTATTTTTGGCATCTGGATATATCATTTATGGGATAAAGTGCCTTCTGCGATCAGAATCCGTGCCGGTGTAAAGCAGGAGCTGGAATTGGGTGTTCCCGGAAAAGGGGAACTGTATCGGGAAAGTGATATGGAATATTTACAGGCAGTTCCTGTGCTCCAGTCAGGGAAAGCGGCAGATGCAGAGTCATTGGTGGTGAATCTGAACCGGCCCGTTACACTTATGGCCAATCAGGAACAGTCCTACCGGATGGATGTAAAGCTTTTTGGCGTTTTTCCATTGAAAACAGTGGATGTGGAAGTCATAGAGGATGTACAGATTTATCCCATGGGAATCCCGATTGGTATTTATATCAGGACTGACGGGGTACTTGTGATCAATGAAGGAGAATTTGTCGGAGAAAACGGAAATACACAGGAACCTGCCAAATATCTTTTGCAGGCGGGAGATTACATTTTAAAGGTAAACGGAGAAAATGTCGCAGATAAAAAAGATGTGATCAATCTGGTGGAAAATGCTCAGGGGGAGGAAATGATCCTGACAATCCGCAGAAATCAGGAAATTTTTGATGTAAAGATTCTTCCGCAAAAAAATGAGGACGGGGAATACCGTCTTGGCATCTGGATCCGGGATAATGCCCAGGGGGTGGGAACCATGACCTTTATGACACAGGATCAGCAGTTTGGAGCATTGGGACATGGAATCAATGATACGGATACGGCTCAGCTGATGAAAATTGGAAGCGGCAGCCTGTACAAAACGGAGATTATTTCTGTGAAAAAAGGAGAGGACGGCGTTCCGGGTGAGCTGACAGGTATTATTGACTATAATCTGGAAAACAAGATCGGTGTGGTTTCAGCAAACACGGAGGGCGGTATTTTTGGTACAATACAGGGAAATGTGCCGGACATAGAAGAAAGGCAGGTGATCTCCATCGGATTTAAGCAGGAAGTTACATTGGGAGAAGCACAGATTCTGTGCTATGTAGACGGAGAGGTTGTTCCCAAGAGTTATTCGGTTGAGATTACCGGGATTCATCTGAATCATGATAATGTGAACCGGGGGATGGAACTGAAAGTGACGGATGAGGAGCTGATACGCCAGACCGGGGGGATTGTACAGGGGATGAGCGGCAGCCCCATTATTCAGGATGGGAAATTGGTTGGCGCGGTGACTCACGT
>JAFVXW010000034.1 GCA_017500935.1 Lachnospiraceae bacterium | reverse complement strand
TTTGGGTTCCAAGAAGCGTACTTTCAGGCGGCTTCTGACAGGCTTGAACTGATTCAGCAGGAACATCAGCTGAGATTTCTGGTTTTCCGGCACATAGGTATGCACCAGCATCGTCACATCATAGGTACCATCACCATACAGATCTTCATATAATTCCTGTGTATCCGCCTGTGTTTCACTCCGCATCACATTCTTTTCCAGAATGATGACTTCTTCCCCAAGGATAATTTCAGATACACGCTTCAGGGCAGCCTTTGTGCCCTTCATGCGGTTCAGCTGATAGGCTTCCTTCACCAGCTGGCGCAGTCTTTCTTCCTTCAGAAAATCACCGCTGATATCCAGGCCCATCCATCTGCCGAAGGTAGGCAGCAGCTCCGCAGGGGCAGTATCGATATCCAGAATCTCTGTAATATGGTCAATCTTCTCCTGAAAATCCATGTACAGGGAAGAAAATACAGACAGGTATCTGTGGAAAAAGCTGCCGTGGTCTCTGTAGACCTCAGGGAAGGTATCCATGAACAGGTCACCCTGATTATCCACATAAATATGAGAAAACTTTCCTTTCCCCAGTCCCAGTACTTCCACCATGATATACAGGTATCTGCCTTCCAGTTCATACAGCAGGATGTCCTTCTGATTGACTGCCTTCTTTGCACCGATATATTCCATGAAATTTCGCTTCAGTTCCGGTGCTGTTTCTTCATCATGCAGCACTTCATCAAAATAATACTGTTCCTCTTCCAGCCACACATAACGGGAATTCGTTGCCGCAACAGAAACCGTTACGACCATATCCTCTTCCAGTTCCCAGTCCATATGCAGCCTGCCCCACTGGGCATTATCTTCAATACCGTCAATGGCTTCTGTGATAAACAAACGGCGATAAACAGTTTCTTCACAACGAAGGCTGTTTTCTCCTTCTATTTTCATACCGGAAAGGAAGGAACGATGGAATCGGTTTTTCTTTATGGAATATTTGCGATATTCTGCCATCACATCCCCCTCCTTACTCTGTGGTGTTCAGTTCCAGCTTGATCTCGCCGGGATACAGCAGACAGTTATCTCTCGGCTGAATATCCAGCCCCTTCTGGCTGGCATTCAAAAGACTCTGCGGCGTTACCGACAATCGTAAATATATTTTACACATTCCAGAGACTCAATCTGATGGAACAATTCATCAAAGTGGAATCTGTCCCCGAAATTTCGTTCTGTTGCAATATAATCCAGTTCCCGACGAATAACGGCCTCGATCTGCTCTCTGCTTTCTTCGTAATGAGGCTTCACATAGATCGTGCCTCTCACATGAACCGGCACATAAACCGGCTGCTGCAGATCAATATTTACTGTCAGGAGACGAGCCTGTTCCAGTCTTTCCCGAATGGCTTTTTCATAAATACTGCTTAGTTTCGGGAAGGGCTGGTCGCTCATGGGTTTTACGACCACCTGAATGGAGTTGCGTACATCGTCTCTGACCGCTTTCACCTTATGGATGCAAAGTTCAGGGGTAGTATGTACCAATTCTTCGTAATCTTTCGCTTCCACGGCAGTATAGTGTTTTCGCAAGTCATCGATCAATCTTCTGCGTACTTCCTTCACCGTTTCAGGGAAACAGCCACCTGTCCCTGCTGCGGGGTTACGGAAGATTACATCACTGTCGTACCCGATAGGCTGGAACTGACTTCCTGCGCGAATATTACCCTCCGGCCCTCTGGAAACAGCACAGCCGCCCAAATACAGCCTGCAGCCGATATAATCCGCCGCATCATCGATACGAAGAAGCCCTTCATTTTCCAGCAATGTATAGCGGAATTCGCCTTCCTTTTCACTGGAGGGCTTCACAAAATCATAAACGGTCTCACCATTTTCATCTGTTCTTACAGCGATGACCGTAAACCCTTCCTTGACCACGTGCTGAGCAGGCAGAATGATTTCCTGATCATCGTAACCATAAATCACGCCCAGATCATACTGACGCATCATTTCTTCGTTATATGCCACCAGTTTTACGGCATTTTCAAAACTGCCGGGGCCAAAACCGAAGGCTTCCTGATCAAAAGTAAAACGATAGATGCCGTAATCCAGTCTTTCCAGTCTGTAAAATCTGCCTTCCTGCGCCCATGGTTTCACCTGTTCATACAGATAATAAGGGCCATCCTGTGTTTCCTTGCAGTAAATCTGCACATAGCCTTCTTCCAGAATGTCGCTGAACAGTTCAAAACTCTGTTCTCTGCCATAGGTATAACAGATGGATTTTGTTTCCTTCTGCCATACCTCAAACAGGAAACCACTGATTTTCGCGATCCTGGGGGGAATATCATAATCCGCCCGTTTCAGAATGCCGCGGATAACATAGCCCTTCTGAGGCAATTCTTCATAAACCGCCGCTGCCTCTTTCGGCATACGGAAACGCAGTTCGCCACTGGTCAACAAATCCCCTGTGCCATCCTTACAGCGGATATTCACAAAGCCTTTTTCCGTGTAGCACTGCCACTGGATGTCCGCAAAATGATTTTCCCCTGTAAAGGCATTTCTGCGGAATTCCTTTCCCAGCTGCACATAGAAAATCACTTCTTCGCCGGCATCTGCCAAACCATCCATCACCAGATACAGTTCCATACCCTCTTGAGGATGGTCCGTAAAAACCACGCCGTCCACAGGATAATCATCATCCAGAACATAAGAATAATCTGCAATTTCATCCTTCTGTCTGCTATATACACCTGTCAGACGATATCCATTCAGAATATTCTCTCTGTTTGTTTCAAAATACAGATCGCCCACCTGAAACCTCTGCCCCGCAGGGATTCTCACAGGCTCATCCACCTGTTTTGCTTCCAGCAGGATACGGGCATTTCTGCCTTTTTCCCTGTAAAAACCAGCCATGGCAAAGAGTTTTTCCTGCACTTCCTCCGGCATACGGTCAATATAAGCCTGCTGCAGAATGGTAAAGGCAGAAAGGTTTTCCAGAATGGTTTCTGCAGGGTCAGAAGGATTGAAATTCGTCCATTCTTTTGTATATAAAGGAATCTGATTTCTGGCTTCCAGTATTAAGTTTTCAAAGGTTTGCTCTTGTTGCATTCGATGGCTTAACATATTGCCGCCTCCTATTTTTCAACCTCCTGCAGAGGAGAAACATGGATCTGGTGCTTCCCGTTCTTCAC
>JAFVXW010000033.1 GCA_017500935.1 Lachnospiraceae bacterium | reverse complement strand
CTGGTCAGTAGTGGAAACATCCGTACCGATGGGTTACAGAGCCATGTACAGCAGACACGGAAATACCATTGTAATTACCAATGTGTCTTCACTGTTGCAGACCGGACAGTTAAACTGGCCCATTTACCTTCTGCTTATCGCCGCAGCAATGCTTCTGACGGCTGGAATTATCGCAAAATCAAAAAAGAGGAAACATAATGTCTGAAGAAAAGGGAAATCTGCTGATCAAACTGGCACTGATCCTAATCTTGCTTGCATTACTGCTTATGTTTAACAACTGGTGGGAGGACTTTTCTGCGGGAAATGCCTCCCACACTGTGATTTCTGACATGCAAAGTGCTTTGGAAACGCAGGAAGCAGAAAACGAGCAGGAGACAGAAAGTAAGGAAACGCGCCCCTTACAGATGCAGGAGGCAATCATTGACGGATATGCATACATCGGATATCTGAATATTCCTGCGTTGGGGCTGGAACTGCCGGTTCTTTCTGAGTGGAGCGAAGCGGGGCTGAAAATTGCACCTGCCAGACATTTCGGTGCGGCAGCAACGGATGATCTGGTGATTGCAGCACACAATTACCGCAGACATTTCGGGGCGCTGGGAACGCTCAAAGACGGTGACGAAGTGACTTTTACCGAGATGGATGGGTATGTAAACCATTATGTGGTACGCAAAGTGGTGACAATTAAAGGTACTGATCTGCAGGAAGTCATGTACAATCCTTATGATTTGGTGCTCTATACCTGCACGACAGGCGGAAAAAAGAGATTGGCGGCTTATTGTGAGCGGGTTGATGCAGGTGCATCGCAGCAATAGGCGGAAAAGAATATAAATATATGATAAAGCGGCTCTGCGGAGCCGTTTTTTTTTCGTGCCATATTTCGGCATATTACCATTGTTGAGATTTTATGTAAGGATAGTTGTTGCTTTTTACGTGATTTGGTTGTACAATTATCATATAAACGATAATTGGTTAACTGCTTTGCGTTTTATTCCTGTTCGCAGTATTTCTGCATGATCCGGAAAGAGAGGTTAATGCAGAAACAAAACACACAATCTAATCCCCCTGTGCCTGACAACGGGCATTGCCATGCCGAAGATCTGGCGCAGAAAGCGGCGGTTGCCTACTTTGGCAGTGAGGTTCTTGCGTGGCTTAATATCCGCGAGAGAACGGTTGCCGCGGCACCGACGGAGCATGTTCAGACGAAAGTACGTCATACCTATGAGGATTTCAATTATATCATGGAGAATGGCGAGTGGTATCATTTTGAGTTTGAGAGCGGCAAAGTAACCCGGAAGGCACTCAAACGGTTTCGAGAATACGAGGCGACGACCAGTTATGTGCATGATGTTGACGTTGTCACATACATCATCTGCTCTGATGCCGGACAAAAGGTGATCGAGGAACTCAATACAGGTATCAATACTTACCGGGTCCGCATGATTTTGCTGAAGGATTTTTCGGTCGATGAGATCATTGAAAACCTGCAGCGGAAAGCGGGATCTGACATCCTGAGTCAAGATCTCATTCCGATAGCACTGAGTCCGCTTTTGGGCGGCAAAATGTCCATGGAACAAAGGGTGAGAAAAAGTTTTCAGTTTCTTAAGGAACAGTATCCGCAGGTCGGATATGAACAGATAAAAAGTCTGGTATCAATTCTTATCATGCTGGGTGAAAAGTTTCTTGGAAAAGAGAAAATGGAACAATTCAAGGAGGAGTACAATATGACCCATTTATCACAGCTTGTATTTAATGATGGCTTTAATGATGGCTTTAATAATGGTAAGGAAGCCGGTTTACAGGACGGTATCCGTGCGATGGTTCGGGTGTGCCTTTCGTTGGAACTGACCAGAGAAACGATTCTTTCCAAACTTCAGACATTTTTTGATATGTCAGAAGAAAAAGCCAACGAATATTACGACAAATTTTCAGCCAGCTGATCTTTTATAACCAGAGAAGCAGACACTGCCCGGCGGTATACTTACTGCCACGGGCAGTGTTTTTTTTCTTGACCCCGGATACAGCCTGCGGTACACTGAAACCAAACAAAAACTATGATGAGTTACAGCGATAAAGGACGGGAGGACTGCTGCAATGCGCAGATTTACCGGTTTCGAACATGGTATGGGGATCGGCGGCTGGCTGACCAATTATAAGCGGTTCAATGTGCTGCCGCAAAACAGACGTCTGATGCTGACGATCGGCGATATGGAGCATTTTGCATCTTACATTACCGAGGAGGATGTGGCATATATTGCAAAGCTTGGCATGGATCATATCCGGCTGGGATTTGACCAGATCGTGGTGGAGGAAGTGCCCGGTGTGTATCGGGAAGAGATTTTTAAACATATTGACAATTTTATTGCATGGTGTAACAAGTACGGTCTGAACGTGGTGCTCAATCTTCATAAGGCAGTGGGAAATTACTGCGATATTCAGGAGGAAGTGGAGCTTCTGGATGATGAGGGACTGCAGGAAAGATTTATCGCGTTGTGGCTTGCTTTTGAAAATCGTTATGCGCAGGATAATTCCATTGCCTTTGAGCTGCTCAACGAAGTGCGCGACGTAGATCCGGTCAAATGGAATCAGCTGGCCCAAAAGACGATCAATGCGATCCGGCAGCAAAATCCGGACAGAAAGCTGATCATTGGCTCCACATGCTGGAACAGCGTACAGACACTGGATAAACTGCAGATTTTTGAAGATGCAAATGTTATTTATACATTTCATATGTATGAGCCTTTTGAATTTACGCATCAGAGAGGTGTTCTGCAGGCAGATACTCTGTTTTACAACCGGAAAATGCCGTATCCCTGTGACATCGAGAGATACCGGGATTTTCGCAGGACGTTGTTTGGAGCGAATGATGCTTACAGTGGACTTGCGCAGATGGACAGTGCCTTTATCCGGCAGTTTCTTAAGCCGGCAGCAGACTGGATCAAAGCGCATCCGGACAAGATTTTATGGTGCGGTGAATTTGGTACGATCCGGCATGCGGATATCCGGTGGCGTGAGAACTGGATGCAGGATGTGATCGCATTTTTGAAGGAACAGGAGATTCCGTATTGTGTATGGAATTATCTGAGTACGCCCAATGACGGCAACCGTTTCAGTCTGGTTGACGATGACAACAGGCAGATTTTAAGTGAAAAAATGGCGCGGATCATTCGCGGAGAGAAGATATAAGGAGCATTGCTATGTTTATCGAAAAAGGACCTTATTTACAGAAACCCGCTAAGAATTCCATGATCATCCGCTGGGTAACGGATGTGGAATCTACCAGCGAAGTGCGTGTGTATGAAGGGTATCATGCACAGGTGCCTGCGAGCAAATTCCCTGCATATGAGGAAGCGCTTGTGTTCAGTGGCGAGCCCGGCTTGCTACACAGTGTGGAAGTGAGCGGTTTGAAAACCTTTCAGGAGTATTACTATGAAGTGATATCGGAAGCTGACGGTGACAGTGTGATCAGTGATAAAGCTTTGTTTAAGACAGCACCGGATGAAGAGACAGCCTTTTCTTTTGTACTGACGGCAGAAAACGGCGGTATCTGCAATCCTTCCAATCCCTATGTGGGTTCCATTGTAGAACTGATCAGAAGAGAACGTCCGGACTTCATTCAGTCTGTGGGTGATATTGTGTCCAACGGCATGAACGCACCGGATTGGGATATTTATTTCTTCGGACCGTTCAGAGGCCTTCTGCGCAATACGCCTTTTTATCCCTGTGTCGGGAATCATGAAGCTGCTGATACTGCAGTGCCGGACTGTGAGATGGAAAAGCATTATCATAACTATGAAAACTATTTTGCAGTGCCCAGAAATTATTCCTATGACTACGGATGTGCACATTTTGTGGTACTGGATTGCCCGTCCATGTTTGAAGCGGTAAATACCAGTGACAGTGACAATTATATTACTGTGCTGAAGCCCGATTTTGAAAACAGTGAAGCCTATCGTTTTCTGGTAAGTGATCTGGAAGCAAGCAATGCAAAATGGAAGTTTGTGGTTTTCCATTATCCGCCTTATACATCTTCTATTTTTGATGTGCCGCAGCTGCAGGTTCTTGCGCCAATTTTTGAAAAGTACGGTGTGGATGTGGTATTTAATTCCCATGCGATCGTATATGACCGTTCTCATCCGGTCAAAGGCGGTAAGGTTGCCAAGGACGGTGTGCGTTACATTCTGGTAGGCGGTTACGGAGATTTGGATGACTGGTTCAGAGAAAAGCAGAACGGTCTTTCTGCCAAGATCTGTGCACGTCCCAATTACGTGCATGTGGCAATTACTCCCTGGCGCTTTGAACTGCAGGCATTTGATTATGAGGGCAAGCTGTTTGATACCTTGACGCTGGAAAAATAAGGCAAGGCGGAAGCGGCGGTGTGCGGTCAGATGATTTGGAAAGGAGAATCGATGAAGGATTTTCGTGCTTTTGATGTGTTTAAGGAAGAGGGCGAGTGGTATCGCGGCAATCTGCATTCCCATACTATCAATTCGGACGGTGATGCCACACCGGAGGAGCTGGTGAGCTGGTATCAGAGAAACGGATATGATTTTCTGGCGATCACAGACCATGACGTGATCACCGATGTGGATAAGCTGGACGGAAAAGGGATGCTTCTGATTCCCGGACTGGAATTTGGCTATGATCCGGAGGAAGAGCCGACTTATACGCTGGATATGTTGGGAATCAATATCAGAGAGCTGCCTGCATTTTTAGATCCCGACAGGACCGGTCATGTAAAAAATGATCCGAAGATCAGTCCGCAGCAGATCATTGACCATCTCAATGTGATCGGCGGCATGGCGATCATGTGTCATCCTTATTTTATGATCAATATGACGGAACCCTATCTGAAATATCAGGGGTATGTGGGGATGGAAGCCTACAACTACGTCTGTGAGGAGCAGTGCGGCAGAGGGCATCATGAAATATATTGGGATACCATGCTCATGCGCGGTAAGAGGATCATGGGTTTTGCCACTGATGACAGCCATAAACCGGAGTTTGGCCATGCCTGGATTGAAGTCAAGGCAAAGGAAAAGACTGTTCCTGCTATTTTGGAGGCGATCCGCGAAGGGCGGTTTTATGCGACTGCGGGTATTCAGATCTTTGATCTGGAATACACAGATGATAAAGTGCGTATCACCTTTGACCGCCCCTGTGATGTGGTGTTCATGCCCGGGTGCAGGGAGGGGTGGATAGTGCGGTCTTACCAGAATGAATATACACTGGTGGACGGCAGACGCAGATTTTCTGCAGAGGCCACGGTCAATAAGGACCTGCCTTATCTGCGTATTGAGCTGATCGATGCAAACGGGCTTAAGGCATACACAAATCCTGTGTATTTTAAGTAAGCAGCAAAGAAATAGGTGCGGTACGAAAGTTTGGCGGCATATTGATAAGGGGGAATCTGATGTATGAAAAAACAGTTATGGTTTGATAAATGGACGGAAGAGTATATGGAAGGTCTGCCGGTGGGAAACGGCAGATTGGCAGCCATGATGCTGGGGCGTCCGGAAAAATTGCGCATTGCGCTTAATCACGAGTGGATGTGGCGGGGAGAAAACCGTTTCCGGGAAATGGAGGATGTGTCGGCACATCTGGAAGAGGTCCGCAAAGCACTGCTGGAAGAGGATTTTCTGAAAGGAACAGAGCTTGCCAATAAATATTTTGGCGGCAACGGCGGCATCAGCGGCATACAGCACAGGGTAGATCCTTATGAGCCGGTGGGTGATGTGTGGATTGAAATGGATGCAGGAGAGGCCGGCGGTTACACTCGCCGTCTGGATCTGGAAACAGGTTTGGCCGAAACTGTTTTTACAGCGCCCTGCGGTCAGGTGTCACAGCGGTTGTTTGTAAGCTGTACGGACGGCTGTGTTACAGTGGATGTGACTGCTGAGAATTCCTGTGATATGGCGGTGATTCTGTCAAGAATTGAGGATCCCAGATGTGAGATCGGATATGAAGCATGCGCAGACGGCGTATGTATGAGCGGTGCATTTCTGGATGGAATTTCTTTTAAGGCTAAGCTTCTGATAAACACAGACGGTACGTGGATATTGGAGAAAAACCGGATATCTGTAAAAGGGGCAACAAAGCTGCTGCTGCTGATTCAGGCAGGCACAAATGCCAAAGGCGAAGCACCCGAAGCTGAGATGACTTTCCCGGCAGAATGGGATTTTGAGCTGCTTTTGAAACGCCATGCGGACACATTCCGCACTTTAAAGGGAGATGCGGTGCTGGATGTAGATGTGGAGGACTGTGATCTGCCCACCGATCAGCGGATCAGGCTGTTTAGAGAAGGCGGCGATCCGGCCATGCCTCTTTTGTATTTTGAATATGGACGTTATCTGATGGTCAGCGGTTCTTCGGGCGAGCTTCCCATCAATCTGCAGGGTAAGTGGAACGAGGAACTCCAGCCGCCCTGGGAAGCTGATTATCATCTGGATATCAATCTGGAAATGTGTTACTGGTTTGTGGAAACACTGGGCATGAAGCATGCGGCCAACACACTTTTTAACCTGATCGAGCGCTATGTGCCCTATGGAAAGGTGGTAGCGCAGAAGCTGTACGGCTGTAAGGGTGTGACCATGTGCATTCAGACCGATGTATGGGGCAGAGTGACACCCGAGGCCTGCGGATGGGCTGTCTGGCTGGGCGCTGCGCCCTGGCTTGGACAGCATATGTTCATGCACTGGCGTTATACAAAGGACATAAACTTCTTAAAGGATCGCTGTTATCCTTTCTTAAAGGAGGCTGCGGCATTTTTTGAGGATTACTTATTTGAAAAAGACGGTATGCTGTGGATCGCACCTTCCCAGTCTCCGGAAAACCGGTTTGAAGGGACCGGTGACTGGCCGGTTTCCATTGGTGTCAACAGTGCTATGGATGTGGAGCTGATCACAGAATTAATGAACAGTGCCGCAGAGGCAGCAGAAATTCTGGGCGTGGACAGCGATAAGGTTTGCCTGTGGCGTCAGATTGTTTCACGACTGCCTGAACTGAGTACCGATTCTCAGGGCAGACTGAATGAATGGGACAAAGAGCGTGTGGAAGTGGAACCCGGTCACAGACATTTTTCTCATCTTTACGGTCTGCATCCGTCTCAACTGTTTGAACCCGGAAGCTGGGAATGGAAAGCTGCGGAGAAATCTCTGGATTCCCGTTTGAGCAACGGCGGCGGTCATACCGGATGGAGCCGTTCCTGGGTTGCCTGTATGATGGCACGCCTTGGAAGAGGTGAGGAGGCATGGAAACACTTTATGGCACTGATCGGTGATTTTGCCACGGTGTCTTTACTTGACCTGCATCCGCCGCGGATCTTCCAGATCGACGGCAATATGGGCGGTACTGCGTGCGTCTGCGAAATGTTGATGCAGTCCCGCCGAGGCACGCTGTATCTGCTGCCGGCACTGCCCAAGGCGTGGCCTGATGGCAGCGTGAAGAACTTCCGGGCACAGGATAATGTGACCGTCAGCTATACATGGAAAAATGGGGTACTGACCGGATTTGAAGTGATTGCCGCTGAGGATCAGGTGCTGAAGGTGATTTCCGGTGACAGTGAGTGGTCGCTGGAATTGAAGGCCGGGGAAGCGGCGAACGTGAAGATGTGATAATGAAGATGGAATCGGAATAGTATATCAAAACAGCGTAGTTACAAGAGTTCAACGGCGGCGAATAATGGCAGCAAGTAAAAAATGAAATTTTGCTGTTTTACATGTCAGGAGGCAATTTCAAACAAAATAAAGGAGGAATCGGCTGATGCCGATTCCTCCTTTTGCTAAAAAATCTTATTTTACTTCCTCAAAAAAGTCAGCCCCTTTTTTGCACAGCGGGCACACAAAATCGGCGGGAAGTTCAGGAGCTTCGTGGCTATATCCGCAGATTCTGCAGACAAATTTTTTGTTGGGAGCACTATTGGGCAGAATCACGGAAATACCGGGGATAACAGAATCGGCAAAGGGATCTTCCTCAATGCCACAGCGGCACAGTTCATCGGCCAGGGCCTCTAACTGCGCGGCGCTTTCTTCGTTCAGGGCAGACAGGATCTTGACGGAAGGCTCGGCGAAGATCAGGTTTTTGCTCTTTTCAAGCATACCCTGCATGACTCTTGCAGCTGTGGGTGCCCAGGAGCCGTTTTCGATAAACGCTACGGTTCTGTTGCTGTAATTGCGTTCTGTCAGATGGTCGATGAAGGTACGCATGAAGGGGAAGATACTGCCGTTATAAGTGGTAGTGGCAAGAACAAGCTTGCTGTAGCGAAAGGCATCTTCCACAGCTTCTGCCATATCGCATCTTGCCAGATCGTTTATTACAACCTTGGGACAGCCATTTTGTCTGAGCAGTTCAGCGAGGCATTCCACCGCTTTTTTTGTATTGCCGTAAACGGAAGTGTATGCGATCATAACTCCTTCCTCTTCAACGGCATAGCTTGACCAGGTGTTGTAAAGGTCAAGATAGTAACCGAGATTTTCCGTGAGCACAGGGCCGTGAAGCGGGCATATTTTCTGAATGTCCAGAGCAGCTGCTTTTTTCAGCAGAGCCTGAACCTGCGCACCGTATTTTCCCACGATGCCAATGTAGTAGCGGCGGGCTTCGCATGCCCAGTCTTCTTCTGTATCCAACGCACCGAATTTGCCGAAGCCGTCGGCGGAGAACAGTACTTTGTCAAGACTGTCATAGGTAACGATCACTTCGGGCCAATGTACCATGGGAGCAGTAACAAAAGTCAGCGTATGTTTGCCCAGAGAAAGCGTGCTGTTTTCACCTACGATAATCTGATTTTCCTTAAAATCAGTGCCGAAGAAATTGTTCATCATGACAAATGCCTTGGCAGAAGAAACGATTTTTGTCTGGGGCCAGAGCTTCATGAAATTGAAAATACTGCCGGAATGATCCGGTTCCATGTGCTGGATGATCAGGTACTCAGGGGATTTGCCGCCGAGGATATGTTGGATATTATTAAGCCATTCCTCGCAGAAGCGGACATCCACAGTGTCCATGACTGCGTTTTTTTCATCGAGGATCACATAGGAATTGTAAGCTATGCCGTTTTGAACGACATACTGTCCTTCAAAAAGATCGATCTCATGATCGTTGACCCCTGCATATTTGATGGTATCTGTGATAAACATAGTTCCTCCTGTCTGCGGTTCCGGTGGGAATGCGCAAGTATTAGTAGTTCAAATCCAGTTTGCATCATTGTACCATATTTTGCTGTTTTTTATAAGAGATAAGTGCCGCAAATCAGCTTTGTGATAGCATTTAAACCGGGATGCTGTTATAATAGAGGCAGCAGGAATGACACAGACCGGTGTAAACACACAGGCTGGGAATAGACTCTGTATGGCTGGGAGGGAAAACAGTATGTACAAAAAATTTGATCCTGTATATCATCAGGAACTGATGAAAAAAGCGATGACTTACGACTATCCCGAGGTGATTCCGGTTAGCTGCGGTTTTTTGCCGGCGGCCTGGATGAAAAGGGGAAAGGAGCTTGCAGAGCTGGTCAGTGAGTATCAGGATATTATGCTGCTTCCGGATCTGGAGCATCTGGAAGAGAATCTTTCAGCCCGTTATCGCTGCGGTGAATGGGTGGATGAGTGGGGATGTGTTTTCAGCAATGTGGAACATGGCATGGACGGTATCGTGACAGGACATCCTGTGCCGACACAGGACGACATTTTCAAGCTGGAAATTCCTAAAAACAGAGACGGCAGTCTGCCCCATGGTTTTATGTATCTGCGGCTTCTTGATCTGCGCGGTTTTGAAGAGGCGATGATTGATTTTGCGGAAGAAGGAGAAGCGCTGGAAACTTTGCTTGACAAAGTGCTTCAGTATAATCTGATACAGGCAGAGGTTGCCGCAGCTAAAATGAAACCGGGCGATATCGTGTATCTGGGCGATGATCTGGGGATGCAGAACGGCCTGGCGATCGGTGCGGCGAAATGGCGTAAGTATTTAAAACCCTGCTTTGCGCAGATTTATAAGGTATTTCGTGATAAGGGCATCTATGTTTATATGCATACAGACGGATGCATCCATGAGATCATCCCGGATCTGTATGAGGTTGGCGCCAATATGGTCAATCCGCAGTTTAGGGCCAACGGTCTGGACAGACTGGAACAGGTATGCAAAGGAAAGATTCCGATCAATCTGGATCTGGATCGTCAGATGTTCCCGTTTGCAAAACCGGCACAGATCCGTGAGCATGTGCGGGAATGCGTACAGCGGATGTATTTGCCCCAGGGCGGTCTGGCGCTGAATATTGAACTGAATTACGAAATCCCGAAGGAAAATATCGTGGCACTGTTTGATGCGGTGAGAGAGTATCGGGAATACAAAGGGTAATAACAGGAGGAAGTTATGAAGGTATTGCTGCTAAACGGCAGTCCCAGGGCAAACGGAAATACGGCGATTGCCTTAAAGGAAATGGAAGCCGTTTTTTTAAAAGAAGGAATCGAAACGGAGATCGTACAGGTAGGACATCTGGCTGTGCGCGGTTGTGTGGCCTGCGGCTACTGCTATCGGAACGGAAAATGTGTGGTGGATGATGTTGTGAATGAACTGGCATCAAAATTTGAGGAATGTGATGGCCTTGTGGTGGGCAGTCCCGTATATTATGCCAGTCCCAACGCAACCTTGATCGCAGTGTTGGATCGTCTGTTTTACAGTACCGGCTTTGACAAGCGGATGAAGGTGGGAGCGGCTGTAGTGGCAGCACGCAGAGGCGGTCTGTCTTCCAGCTTTGATGTGCTGAACAAATATTTTACGATTTCGGGTATGCCTGTGGCGTCCGGTCAGTATTGGAACAGTATTCATGGGACAGCTCCCGGAGAAGGAGTGCAGGATGGCGAGGGGCTTCAGATCATGCGGACGCTGGCAGCCAATATGGCATTCCTGATGAAGAGTATTGCACTGGGAAAAGAGAAGTTTGGCCTGCCTGAACAGGAAAAAAGAGTATCTACAAACTTTATCCGTTGATTTTTATGAGTGGACAGGAGTAAGAGAAATGTTTCGGGAATTGATCAGAAAAGATAAGCAGCTGTCCATGGAGGACTGCGTGCGGGTATTAAGGAGTGAAAAGCGCGGTGTGCTGTCAGTGTGCGGAGATGACGGCTATCCTTACGGTATGCCTATGAATCACTGGTACGAAGAAGAGGACGGATGTGTCTATTTTCATGGCGGCAACATCGGACATCGGCTGGAGGCACTGAAAAAGGACAGCAGAGTTTCCTTTTGTGTGTATGATCAGGGATACCGCAAAGAAGGCGAGTGGGCGCTCAATGTAAAGAGTGTCATTATTTTTGGCAGAATGGAACTGCTTGAGGATCAGGAAACCATTAAAGCGATCACCAGAAAGCTCAGCTATAAGTTTACGCAGGATGAAGCATATATTGAAGATGAAATTGAGAAGCATGCGCATCGCACGGTACTGATGAAGCTGGTTCCGGAGCATATCTGCGGGAAACTGGTGGAAGAGTCCTGAGGGGAAACGCAAGGCTTCTGCAGTGTTGATGTGCAGCTGTGCACTTCAAACCGTATAATACTGCCATCCATCATCAGTCTGTACCCGGCGCAGGCCTACGCCAAATACGGCATCAAGACATTGGGAGGCATAGATTTCCTCCGGTGTGCCGCAGGCGGTGATCCTGCCGTCTTGCATGACAGCAATTCTGTCAGCAAGTTTAAGTGCCATGGGAAGATCGTGGAGCACCATCACAACCGTTTTCCCTTCCCGGCACAGAAAACGGGCATGTTCCATCATCTGCAGCTGGTGGGAAATATCAAGATAGGTGGTGGGTTCGTCAAACAGAATAACGGGTGTGTCCTGTGTCAGTGCCATGGCAATATATACTTTCTGGCGCATACCGCCGGAAAGGGTATGTATGGGGGAATCGGCAAGGCCGCTGATTCCCATACGTTCCATGGCCTGCTGTGCGATTTTTTGATCGGAGGTACGGTAACGGCGGGGATATGATAAATAGGGAAAACGCCCATGAAGCACCATCTGTCCGGCAGTGGCGGCGCAAACAGGCCGGTTTTGCGGCAGGAAAGCGATCTGTCTTGCCAGCATCTGCGGCGTAAAATCATGGATGGAACGGTCACCGATCAGAATGTCACCGCGGCGAACAGGTACAAGACCGCAAAGGGTTTTTAAAAGCGTGGATTTGCCGCAGCCGTTTGGACCGACAATGACAGTGATCTTTCCTGCAGGAATCTGCATATTGATATCAAAAAGGACATCTTTGCTGACATATCCGGCACAGGTGTTTTTTATGTGTACAGCATTACTCATACTGCGGCTCTCCTTTCTTTTTTAATAAAAGCACCAGAAAACAGGGACCGCCGATCACAGACATTAAAATGCCGACGGGCAGTTCGTACGGTGCAAAAAGAAGACGCGCGGCCAGGTCGCAGGAGGCGACAAAGCCTGCGCCGCCCAAAGCACACAGCGGGAGCGTATATCTGCTTTCCGTTCCCACAAGTCTGCGGACTGCGTGGGGTACGATCAGTCCGACAAAGCCTAATAACCCGCTGAAGCTGACGGCAGCGCCTGCCAGCATGGCGGTAAGAAGCAAAAGCAGGGTGCGGGTTTTGCGGACTGGCAGTCCAAGGCTCTGGGCTGTTTCTTCCCCGAGGGATAAAAGATCCAGTTCATTGCATAATGTAAAGACAGCAGCCAGTGCAGACAGGATCAGAATACCTGCCGGGATCAGGCGCGTATATGCCACGGAGGAAAAACCGCCGACTCTGAAATCCACTGTCATGGCGGCCGCATCGGGAACCAGAGTGGTGACCGCTTCGGAAAGGGCATTTAAAATACTGTTTGCAGCCACACCGGAAAGAATGACGGTGGTGCGGGAAGCACCTGTTTTGCAGGCAAGATACATCACCAGAAAAACAGAAAGCAGCGCACCAAAAAAGGCAGATGCAGCGATCGCCCAGCCGGACACAACGCCAAACGCACAGCAGAGTGTGACAAAAAGGCCGGCGCCTGCGTTGACACCGATGATACCGGGAGATGCCAGTTTACTGTTTAACACATTTTGAATGATACAGCCGGCGGTGGCAAGGGCGGCACCCGAAAGGAGTGCTGCAGCAGTGCGCGGGAGCCTGACATACCAGAAAATCGCGCCTGCGGTATCGGCAGGGCCGTTTATGACTGCATGTACCAGCTGCGGCAAAGACAAGCTGGCGGCGCCCAGAAGAAGTCCAAACAGTGCCGTAAGCAGGACAAAAAATGCAGCGGCCGTAAAGAGAAGCTTTTTATTCATCAGTAAGAATTTCCTCCAGCAGTTCATAGGCTTCGCCCCAGCGATGATTGGGTTTTAAGCTGTAAAGTGATTTTTCCATAAAATAAATGCGGCCGCTGCGCACAGCGGAAAGCTGTTTCCAGGCGGGCTGTTCGTCCATCATCTGCTCAAACAGTCTGCGCGTTCCCTCCGTATCATCACCGTGCTGGACCACAAAAATAAAATCCGGGTCGGCCTGCAGGATATGTTCCAGACTTAAATTTTCCAGCAGTGTTTGGTCGGAATCGGCAATGTTTTCACAGCCCAGCGCATACAGCATTCTGCCCAGCACATTGCTGGTGCTGTTTTTGGCGCGTACTTTGGAGGCGGATGCTGCCAGAGACAAAACCTTTGGGCTGTCGCTGACGGCGATGCGTTCCTGACTTTTTTGCAGAACAGCCTCGATCTGTGTCTGGACATTAAGTCCGTTTTTTTCATACAGATCGCTGCGCCCGGTGATGGAGGTGCAGATTTTGAGAAGCTGCAGGTAATCTTCAAAATCCGAAACGTCAAAATAGGCCACGGGAATGCCTGCAGCTTCCAGCGTGTCTTTCCATTCCACGTTCTGGCGCGTGTTGGTGCTGGCAAGGATAAAATCGGGCCGGGCTTCCAGAAGCTTTTCCAGGCTCAGCTCCTTGGTTTTGCCCAGATTGACCGTATCAGGGGCAAGGTCAAGTGCAAGGTCATCCCAGGCATCATCGGCCGTGGCACAGACTTCACCTCCTGCCAGCTGCCAGATCTGCGCAAAACTGCCCAGAAGGGCTGCAGTGCGCCGGGGAGCATGGACCGTGACGCTGCGGTCGAGTGCATCGGTGAAGGTGCAGGCTGCCTCTAAATCGGTATCGGCAGATGCCCCGATAACTGTGTCAGACTCCTGTGAGGGGACAGCAGAGCTGGCGCTGCATCCGGTGAGGATCGATGTCAGAAGCAGTAGGAGGGCCGCGATCAAAGTCATTTGACGGCGGGCAACGGAATTATTTGACATGAATGAATATCCTTTCCATAAAGAGTTTGGGCAAAACAAAAGAACCGTACAGGCGGTGGAGGCCTTGGTTTTCCGGCGACCGGCACAGCAAACAGAAGGAACAAAAGCCCCCTGTCTGTATTGTGTCAGTCCTTACGGATACGTTTTAAAGCCATTCACCGTCTGTGCGGTCCGGCAGATCCTGATAGGGACAATATTTATATGCGCAAAGTGCATATTTTTTTGATTGCGCGATGCGCAGTTTTTTTAGGAATTTAAGAGTTTATCTTCCACATATTCAAAACCAAGGCGGTTGATGGTGTCTGCAAAACGTTCACCGGCAATGCCTTCGTTTTTAAACAGCAGGATCGCTTTTTCAACGATATCAAGAACTTCTTCTTCGGAAGTAAATATTTTGCCCAGAGGACGGCCCTGCGCCACTTTTTTGCCCCAGCGTCCGCCGATGCATACTTTGTAGCCCTGCTGGTATTCCGCAACCGCGCCGAAAGGACATTTGCCCTGACAGCGTCCGCAGTGATTGCACTGTGCAGGATCAATGCAGATCCTGCCGTCGATCACCTGAGCGTGCTTGATGGGGCAGGCTGCTTCCACCTGACATTTTTTGCAGCCGCGGCATTTGGAAAGGTCAACAGTGGGGACTTTCTGGCCGATGATGCCAAGATCGTTTAAATCGGGTTTGACACAGTTGTTGGGGCAGCCGCCGACGCCGATCTTGAACTTGTGAGGCAGGGTTACATTGTGGTAACCGATATAGAAACGCTCGTGAATCTTTTCGCTTAAGCCGAAGGTATCGATCAGGCCGTACTGACAGGTGGTTCCCTTACAGGAAACAACAGGACGGACCAAAGGACCGGTGCCGCCGGTTTCCAGACCATTTTCTTTCAGGAATGCGATCAAAGCTTCGATGTTGTCGTATCTGACACCCTGGATTTCCAGAGAAAGGCGGGAGGTCATGGCAACAGCGGCGCTGCCGAAGCGCTCTGCAGCTTCTGCAATGGCATGATGTTCTGCAGAAGTGAGGCGGCCGTTTCTGGTGATGACGCGCACGTTGAAGACATCAGGATAGCGTTTGTCGCGCAGACAGCCAAGACTTTTTACATATTTGATCTGTTCAGGGGTTAAAGCATTTTGGGTTGTAATGTTGTTCATAATAGTTAGTCTCCTTGAAAACAGAAGGTTTGCTGAGAATATCAATCAGTTTCATTGTAGCACCGAAACGGCAGGAAATCAATTGCATACAGTAAATCATGGTGTATAATAGACCTTGTAAAAGGAGTTTTGGACATGAATACGGAAAGAGGAAAGAAAATGCTGAAAATAAGTGTAATTGTTCTGGCTGTGATCGTGGTTTTGGCGCTTATCGCAGCGTTTGCTGTTTCGGTGATGGTATATCAGTCAGTTTTTAAGGTGCGGTTTGAGCCGGATGCAGATGAGATTTTTACGGCAGAAGATTTTGAAGGACTGCAGGCCAAGCGGGTTTTGTTCCAGACAAAACAGGGGCATACTCTTGTCGGTTACAAATACCGGATGGAACAGGTGGAAGCGCCCAAGGGGGTCATGGTGTTTGCTCACGGCTTCGGCGGCGGCAGTCACTGTATTTACATGCCTCTGATCGCCTATATGGCGGAACATGGGTATGCTGTTTTTTCCTATGATATTACGGGTAATTATGAGAGTGAAGGCAAATACATAGGCGGTTTTCCGCAGGGGATCATCGATCTGGATTATGCGCTGCGCTATGTAAAAAAAGACGCAGATTATCAGGGGCTGCCTGTTTTTTTGATGGGGCACAGCTGGGGCGGTTATTCCGTGGGAAATGTGCTGAATTTTCACACGGATATTCAGGGCGCGGTGCTGTTTGCCGGTATTGACAGCTCAGCGGCGCTTTTGCGTCAGGAAGGCCGCAATAAGGCAGGAAAATATGGAGATCTGCTGATTCCCTTTGTGCGGGTTTATGAGTGGGCAAAATATGGAAAATATGCGCTGACGACAGCCAGTGAAGGCATTGAGGCGGCAAAGGATGCGCAGATTCTGATCGTGCACAGCAAAGATGACAAAACTGTTCTGCAGGAAAACGGTTACGATCTGTTTTACAAAGCCCACAGTGGGAAGGAGCGGGTTCATTTTGTTCTTTATGGCAGCCGCGGACACAGCCAGCTGTTTTATCCTACGGAAACCATCAAAAACCGCAGGCATTACGAGGCGGCCTACAGCAGATATCTGTACGAAAACAAGCTGTCGGACAGCACAGAAATCCATGCGGCATTCCGGAAGGAATTTATAGATTACACGGTCTATTACAAGCTGGACGAGGAGCTGATGGGGCAGATCGTGGATATGTTTGATGCAAAGGCAGAGGCGGCACGGCAGTAAACGGAAGGGCAGCTTGACTTTCCTGTTTGGCAATTTTATAATCAGAATATCTGATACCGGCAAGGAGGAGTTCCTATGGCAAAATTATATCTGATCGGCAATGCACATTTAGACCCGGTGTGGCTTTGGAGATGGAAAGAGGGTTTTGCGGAGATTTTGGCGACTTACAGAAGTGCGCTGGAACGCATGAAGGATTTTGATGATTTTAAGTTTACCAGTGCCTGCGCAGGCTACTATGAATGGGTGGAAAAAGTGGATCCCGATATGTTTGCGGAGATCAAACAGAGAGTGGCAGAAGGCAGATGGAGCATTGTGGGCGGCTGGTATATTCAGCCTGACTGTAATATTCCCACAGGTGAAAGCTTTGCGCGCCATGCACTGATCTCCCAGCGTTATTTTAAGGAAAAATTCGGTGTGACCGCCAAGACCGGCTATAATGTAGACTCCTTTGGACATAATGCCAGCCTTCCCAAGATTTTGAAAAACAGCGGCATGGATAACTATGTGTTCATGCGTCCGATGCCCAATGAAAAGGATATTAAGGAAAGCTTCTTTAAATGGGAAAGCGATGACGGCAGCCAGGTGAATACCTTCCGTATTCCTTATTCTTATTGCCTGAAAAAAGAAGAACTTCCCTGGATGGAAAAGATTCAGAAAAGAGCCAATGAAGAAAATCAGGATTATATGGCATTCTACGGTGTGGGCAACCACGGCGGCGGTCCTACCATTGAACTGATGGATGCGATCAATGCCCTGCCCACGATCGATGCAAAGTATTCCACTCCTGACGAATATTTTGACGAAATGGATAAATCCGGCATGAAGGTGGTGCATGATGAGCTGCAGCACCACGCAAGGGGCTGTTATACCGCATGCAGCTTCGTCAAACAGTCCAACAGAAACTGTGAGAACAATCTGCTGCGTGCGGAAATGTTTGCAGTAATGGCAAATAAGATCGCAGGCGTGGCATATCCACAGGAAAAACTGACCAGGGGCTGGAAGAATGTGCTGTTTAACCAGTTCCATGATATTCTGGGCGGCTGTTCCATTAAGGATGCTTACACAGATGCGGGCTATGCTTACGGCGAGACCATGAGCATGACCGAGCAGATCATGAATTTTTCGCTGCAGAGCATCAGCCGCAGAATTGATACCCTACAGGGTGAAACGCTTCCCTCCTACAAGGGCGGTGTCTACTGGCAGCTGTGGGGACATGAGGTGCTTGGCACTCCTGTGGTGGTATTTAATCCCTATACCTGGCCTGTTTCCATGCCTGTCTATGTGAATTCTGTTGCCAAAAAGGTGACGGATGTTTACGGCAGTGAGGTGCCTTTCCAGATTGTGCGCGGCCAGCAGACCAACTGCGAAAACGATAAGTATTATACTGCATTCCTGGCAGAAGTTCCTCCTATGGGCTATACCGTTTACAGAGCGTATCTGGAAAAGGAAAGCGAAGCGGCATTTGAAAATCCGATGTCTGTCGGCAGCAGATTTATGGAAAATGACAAAGTGCGTGTGGAATTTGACGCTTCCACCGGCGATATCTGCCGTTTTTATGATAAGGAAAACGACAAAGAGCTGATCGGAAAGACCTGCAAAGCGGTGCTTGTGGATGAAACTGACTGCGACACCTGGGCGCATGACAAGATTTATCTTGGTGAGACAGTGGGAAGATTCGGTGATCCCGTATTCCGTATTGTGGAAGAAGGGCCCGTAAGGACAAAGCTGCGCGTGATCACTTCCTACGGCAATTCTGCACTGGTCAGAGACTATATGCTGACAGCAGGCAGCAGCGAAGTGAAAGTGGCCGTAAAAGCAGATTTCCATGAAAAGCATAAACTGCTCAAATTCACCTTCCCGATGACGGATGAAAAGGTGATCGCACAGATTCCTTACGGCACGATTGAAAGAGTGGGTTATACCGGCGAAGAGCCTTTCGGCAGCTGGATGGCTTCCGGGGATATCTGTGTGGCAAATGATGCCAAATACGGTTATGACACCGAAAACGGCGAAATGCGCATGAGCATTCTGCGCGGCGCGATCTATGCCGATCATTTTGGTGTCAGAGATGACCTGTGTGAATATATGGATCAGGGAATTCATGAGTTTAATTACAGTATTTTCCCTTATACCACCAATGCGGATGCGGAGCGCAGGGCACAGGTATTAAACTTCGGCCTGCAGTCTGTGACAGAAAGCTTCCATACAGGCACACTGCCTGAGCAGATGAGCTGTTATGAGTGCAGCTGTGACGATATCGTTGTGACCGCAGTGAAAAAAGCGGAGGACTCCGATGATGTGATCCTTCGTTTCAACGAATGGAACGGCAAGGATACAGCGGCGAAAATCCGTATTTTTGATAAGGATATTACCTGTAACGTGGCACACCACGAATTAAAGACTGTTGATGAAAACGGCAGAGAAGTAAATCTGATGGAATGGTAAAAAAGGAGATTAGAAAAATGAGAATTGCAGTAACATACGCAGAAGGCGAAATCAATCAGCATTTTGGACGTACCGAAGAATTTAAGATTTTTGAAATTGAAGACGGCAAAGTCTGGGCGGCTACTGTTGTAGGCACCGACGGATCCGGCCATGGCGCACTGGCAGAATTTCTGGAAAATCTGGGTGTAGAGCTTTTAATCTGCGGCGGCATCGGCATGGGCGCACGTATCGCGCTGGATGACGCAGACATTGAGATCTGCAGCGGTGTATCCGGCGATGCAGACGATGCAGTAAGAGCATACCTGGCAGGTACTCTGGAGGCAGCAAGTGAAGAAAACTGTGATCATCACCATCACGATCACGAACATGGATGTGGCTGCGGCTGCGGCCATGACCACCATGAACATGAGCATCATCACGACCATGATCATGACTGCGGATGCGGACACGATCATGAGCACGAACATCACCATGAACACCATCATGAACATGACCACGACTGCGGCTGCGGTCATCATCACGAGCATTGAGGCAGGAGTTGGAATATCAAAACCTGTGCTTTTTGACAGAACTATTTCGGGCGGGCTTTCTGAAAAAACGAAAGCCCGTTTTTTTGATACGCATCCGCTGGAAATATTGTGTATATTTATACAAAGAACTTGCATTCTTGAAAAAGGAGTGATACGATAGAGTCCTATTGTTGATATTTGAAGAAAAAGGAGATACAGCATGAATGGAATTACACAGTGGTGGGAGGAATTTGCTGCCACTTTTGTCAAATGTTTTATCAAAGATGACAGATACATGCTTTTACTGGACGGTATCGGCGTAACCATCAAGGTATCGCTGCTGGCAGTGATACTTGGTATTGCGATCGGCCTGATCATTGCATTCTGCAATCTGTCAAAGAACAAACTGCTGAATATCATCGGTAAGATTTATACAGATGTCATTCGCGGTACGCCTTCCGTGACACAGCTGATGATCATTTATTTCGTTGTGTTTGCTACGGTAAACTGGGAGAAGTGGCTGATCGCGGCGATCGCATTCGGTATTAACTCCGGTGCATATGTATCTGAAATCATCCGTGCAGGTATTCTTTCCATTGATAAGGGGCAGACAGAGGCCGGCAGATCTCTGGGACTTAATGCGACACAGACCATGGTCAGCATTGTCATTCCGCAGGCGGTGAAGAATATTTTCCCGGCGCTGTGCAATGAGTTTATTGTACTGATCAAGGAAACCGCGATCGTAGGTTATGTTGGTCTGGTGGATATCCAGAAGGCCGGCGATTTTATCAAGAGTGCGACCTTTGAAGCATTTATGCCTCTGATCGCGACGGCGATCATTTACTTTGTACTGATCAAGATCCTCACACTTGCCATGGCACGCGTGGAAGCAGCCCTGCGTAAGTCTGAAGTTCGATAAGGAGGTGTGCAGATGATCACAGTAAAAAACCTGCATAAAAGCTTTGGAAAAATTGATGTTTTAAAAGGCATCGACGAGCACATCTCAAAAGGTGAAGTTGTGGTGGTGATCGGACCCTCCGGTTCCGGCAAAAGTACCTTTTTGCGCTGCCTGAATCTGCTGGAACAGCCTACCAACGGTGAAATCTATGTGGATGACGAGCTGATCACATCCCCCAAAGCAGATGTAAACAAAATCAGACAGAAGATGGGCATGGTATTCCAGCAGTTTAATCTGTTCCCCCATCTGACCATTATGGAAAATATTACACTGGCTCCTGTAAAACTGAAAAAAATGACAAAGCAGGAAGCCGTGAAAAAAGGGGAAGAACTGCTTGAAAGAGTCGGCCTTTCCGACAAAGCCAATGCTTATCCGGCACAGCTTTCCGGCGGTCAGAAGCAGAGAGTTGCCATTGCCAGAGCGCTGGCGATGCAGCCCGAGATCATGCTTTTTGACGAACCTACCAGTGCGCTTGACCCTGAAATGGTCGGCGAAGTTCTGGATGTTATGAAGGATCTGGCAGAATCCGGCATGACCATGGTGGTGGTTACCCACGAAATGGGATTTGCAAGAGAAGTTGGCACCAGAGTGCTGTTTATGGATCAGGGTATTGTGATGGAACAGGGAACTCCTGAGCAGATCTTTACAAATCCCTGTAACGAAAGAACCCAGAACTTCTTAAGCAAGGTACTTTAATTTAGTCATCAAAGAGGTGAGATCCTCTTGATAAATATTTTTTTAAAGGAGTGTTATATTATGAAAAAAACTCTCGCACTTGTAATGGCACTTGTGATGGCAATGCTCACATTTGCAGGCTGCGGCAAAGAAAAAGCTGCAGAAGAACTCGTATTTGGTACCAACGCAGAATTCCCTCCCTTTGAATTTGTTGCATCCAAGGGTGTGATCGGCGAATTTGACGGTATCGACATGGCGATCGCAGACCTTATCGCGAAAGATAACGGCATGACCGCTGCAATCTCCAACATGGAATTTGACTCTCTGCTGATCGCACTGCAGAACGGTCAGGTTGACGCAGTTATCGCAGGTATGACTGTGACTGAAGAAAGACTGGAAGAAGTTAACTTCTCCACCCCTTACTATCTGGCAACCCAGGTTATGATCGTGAAGGAAGATTCCGACATCGAAACCGCTGCTGATATGGAAGGCAAAGCGATCGCAGTTATCCAGGGCTACACCGGTGAAATCTGTGTAAACGATATGGGCTATGAATATACTTCTTTCAAGAAGGGTACTGACGCTGTTATGGAGCTTGTAAACGGCAAGGCAGATGTAGTTGTGATCGACTCCGCTACCGCAAGCAAGTATGTATCTGACAACGAAGGCCTTAAGATCGTAGAAGATGCAGAAGCATTTGCTTCCGAAGAATATGCGATCGCAGTTGCAAAAGAAAACACCGAACTGCTTGAAAAGATCAATGCTTCCATCGAAAAGCTGCTCGAAGACGGCACTGTTGGTGAACTTTCCGACAAATACTCTGTTGCTGAATAATAAAATAGTGTAAGATAAAGGGGGAAATCTTAGGATTTTCCCCTTATATTTTTTGCAGCTGTTATTTTACTTCCTGTTTAGTCCGTACAGGCAGGTTCGCGTATGAAAGGAAGAGTAATTTACAATGGCAAAGGAAAAAACACAGACTAAAGAACTTTTTGAATCAAAACCGATAGCGTATGCGCTTGCGACTATGGCGGTTCCCACAGTCATAAGTCAGTTGATCACGCTGTTTTATAACATAACAGATACCTGGTTTATCGGTCGGACAAATAATCCGTATATGGTTGCAGCATCATCTTTGGGACTGACAGTTTTTATGATCGCAACGGCACTTGCCAACCTGTTTGGCGTGGGTGGAGGAAATCTGGTGGTTCGCCTTTTGGGAAAAGGGGACGAAGAGGAGGCAAAAAAAGTGGCTTCGCTTAGCCTGATCATGGCAGCGGGAGCGGGTTTGGGATTTTCTGTATTGTGCCTGTTATTTATGGATCCCATTCTTCATCTGTTAGGCGCCAGTGAAAATACGGTCGGATATGCCAGGCAGTATATACTGTTTGTGGTAGTGATCGGTGGAATGCCCACAGTTCTTTCCACAACTATGAGTTTTATGGTAAGAAATATCGGTTATTCCAAGGAGGCGGGATTTGGTCTTGGTATGGGGGGACTGTTGAATGTGCTCCTGGACCCGCTTTTTATGTTTTTAATCCTGCCGGATGGTTATGAAGTTGTGGGTGCTGCTGTGGCAACCATGTTGTCTAATGTGATCACTTTGATTTATTTTATCTTGGTGTATGGAAAACTGAGAAAAAGCACGGTTCTTTCTATGCCGAGGACAGTTGAAAAAATACGGAAAGACTCACTGCAGTCGCTTTTTTCTGTCGGTGTTCCGGCAGCAATGCATCTGCTGTTGTTTGATGTGACTAATATGGTAATCAACCGGCTGGCAGCCGGTCACGGTGATGTCCAACTGGCGGCGATAGGAATTGTCTTGAAAGTGGAACGTCTTCCGTTAAATACCGGAATCGGGATCTGTCTTGGAATGATGCCTCTTGTGGCATACAATTATGCATCCAAAAATCACAGGCGCATGAAAGAGTTTTTTGCGGCGGCTCGTATTGCAGGGCTTGTAACGGCAGTTTTGTGTGTGATTTTATACCGTTTTTGCGCGCCTTATATTATACGGGCATTTATCACAGATGCGGATACAGTCAGATATGGAACAGAATTTTTGCAGGCACGCTGTTTTGCAACGCCTGTTATGTTTCTGAGTTTTCACATGATACATTTCATGCAGGCGATCGACAGGGGGAAGCTGTCTTTTTATCTGGCGATTATCCGTCAGCTGTGTCTAAATATTCCAATTGTGATTTTGCTTAATTTCCTGTTTGGCATGTCTGGAATTGTCTGGACACAGCTGATCGCAGATGGACTGAATGTGGTTGTTTCCTATATTGCTTACGTAAAAATCATGAAAGGCGGATTGAAAGTGAAATAGCATAAAAAAAGAACTCTCATTGAGAGTTCTTTTTGGCTTTATTCTCTTGCCAGTTTATAGATCAGATCATAAGCATAGGTCAGATCGTCGATGGTGCAGTGATCCTGTACAAAGTGGGAAGTACAGCAGATCCAGCGCTGACCCTTTAAGTTTTTGAATACTCTGCGGATTTCTTCGCCAAGCTGCTCGGTGGGCATGATGCCGATTGCGGACTGTACACAGATACCGCCGAGGATGGCAAATTTGTCAGCATATTTTTCCTTGTAAAGGTCGTGGGACATGCCTGCGTTTTCCTGCCAGGGATGAACCATGTCCAGACCGAGTTTTTCGATGCCGTCGGTTACTTTTAAGACGCAGCCGTCGGAGTGCAGGCTTGCGAATACGCCGCGGGAGTGAACGTAGTCAATGACTTTCTTCATGTTGGGGTAGATCATATCCCACCAGAGAGTCGGGCTGAACATCAGATTGTTCTGCGCGCCCCAGTCATCGGAGATGTGAATACAGTCAGCGCCCAGATCGATGCAGTGTGCGGCATATCTGATGGTCCATTCTGCCTGACGTGCATACAGCTCTGCCAGTTCATCGGGATACAGAGCCATGTACATCAGCTGGTTTTCGATGCCGAAAACATCGTTGAAGGGTTCGAAGAAGCCGGGGGTCTGTACATAACAGAAACGGTCACGTTCTTTGTGGAATTTGATAGAATCGGTCAGCTGCTGGTATGCGCCTTCCGCATCGGGATCAGTGAAAAAGTCCACATCCAGTAAAAGATCGGGAGTCAGTTCTTCGTTTTCTTCACGCAGTTTTGCGAGAAGCTCCTGATTGTAAGGGGACAGTCCGCTGAAAATGTGGGCAGCATCGAATTCATATTTGTCTTCGAATGCTTCCACAGAACCGTAAACTTCGGAAATCTGCTCCGTTAAGTTGGCGGAAACCCAGCCATAGATGGGCTGGCGGTCAACAGGTTTGCCAAGAAGGGTATTTTTTACTCTTTCTGTGCTGTTCATGGGGTAACTCCTTTGTATATATTGATATCCTGAGCGGCAAAATGCCGCATATGTGCAAAATTACCGGTTCCCGTTGATAAAATGGGCACGGATGACATTGTCCTGTGCAGTAACGGTACAGGTGTCGGAAAAACTGCCGGATTCGAGAACAATGCGGTATGCATGATTTTTGTAAGTCAGGGCAAGTTCGTCAGATGACTGTGCTGTGACGGCGGGCAGATGATGGCTCTTTCTGCCGATGGCGTGTCTGAGGACAAATTTTTGCGAACTGTGAATCTCGACAGCGTCCTCTTCCAGAAGAAACATCACTTCCCGGCTGCCGTCGGTAAACAGGACAGAGGCTCTGCTGTTTTCCAGATCGGAAAAAGTCATTTCTGACTGCGGCATAAAAGGCTGCAGGGCAGAACCGGCGGCATCCTGCAGATACAGGCCGGATAAAATGCCGTTTCCGCTGTTTAAGTTGCCGTCCACGACAGGAAGTGTGTCATAAGTGGCATCATTGGCGGTGCAGAGTGTATTTTCATAAGGATCGGCATAATCCTCTGCAAAAATATGCAGGTCGCGGATGCGCAGACCCTGTTCATCCTGATAAATATTGATGCGATAGTGTTTGGTGCAGTACCAGACACTTTTTTTGTTTTCATCATCAAATGCAGAATGCGCGGTGATGGCACTGGCAGGTGTGGAGGGGTATGTCTCTTTAAACCACCGGCCGGTGGCACCGAGCGGTTCCACGGTAAGCAGTCCCTGTCTGGAAAGTTCATCAAAACGGGCAAACTGATAAATCAGTCCGTCCTTCATGGCATCCCAGCCAAAGCTGTTTTCCTGACCGGCCTGTGCATAGCCAAAACTTAGGCAATCTCCATTATAATTCTCATTTAAGTACCAGTCAACCCATTCGGGAAGACCGCCGCCGCCTCCGGTGGAAGCATTGTAAACCGGCTCCAGCGTGATCACGCCCTGCACCTGATTTTGGCTGTTCGATACATCCAGACCAAAGTCGTACTGATAAACCGGATCGGAACCAAGCATGCGGAAGAGCGGCACATTCAGCTGCATGTTTGCAGTCTGGGCAGGCATGAAAACATTGGTACGGCTGGGATAGTATCCCTGACCGTAATAACCGCCCCAGAGCGTATAGCCGTCGGTGCCGTACTGCTCTTTACAGTTGCACATGGCATCCAGACCGTAGGTGTCTGTCACATAGCGTGCGGTAAAAGAATCAAAAAACCAGGAACCGAAAACTCTGGGATAATAGCCGAAAATCTCCTTGAAACGGCTGAAAAGTTCATCCAGCAGAAGCTGTTTTTGCCCGTGGGTATATCCTGCGGAAAAACCGCAGTGGCAGTGCCAGTCCCAGGGGTAACGTCCGGTCCAGGTAAGGCCGCAGCGCTCAGCCAGCGGCTGGGGAATTTCAAACCAGACACCGATCTCATAGCGTGCAGGATCCAGCGCGCGCAGGATTTCCTGATATTCGGGCATCAAAAGGGCATCATACTGGATCAGAAAGGTTGCGGAAAAATGGTATTGATCGATCAGCCTGATCTGCTCTCTGACCGGTGTGATCAGGTCCATGTCCATGCGCGGTTCGACGCCGCGGATGAAGTTGATGATGTTGACAATCTGACGTTTGCTCATAAATAACTCTGGAATCTTCCGGTACAGTGCCGGAAAAATATGGGTGAAATGGGCTCAGAGCGCCGCACAGGCGACGCTCCGGATCATTGTTTTTATGTTCACTCGCACGGATGGGGAATGTACAAAGTGCCTTTTTTTTATGCAAGTTCGGAGAAGAACAGGTAACGGCCTTTCTTTACATCGTATTCTCTGCCTGCGATGATGATGTGTGCGTCAACAGGAGTTTCGATCTCGTAGCGCCACATGTTTTCCTGTTTGCTCCAGCGGGAGGAAACATAACCGTGACGGGTTTCGATGGAAGCTTCCAGCCAGTCGATGCGGGAATCGGGAACAGGGCGAATCAGGATCTTTTCAAAACCGGGAGCTTCTTCCACGGTATTGATACCTGCAGCATCACTGTATACCCAGTCAGCCACAGCGCCGTATGCGTAGTGGTTGTAGGAGTTCATGTCTGCACTCCAGAAATCGCCGTTTTCCATGATGCCGTCCCAGTGTTCCCACATGGTGGTTGCACCCTTGGTTACCTGGTAGAGCCAGCCGGGATATTCCTTGCGCAGAAGCAGTTCGTAGGCAAGATCAAAGTGACCGTGATCGGAAAGGGAACGCAGCAGGTAAGGTGCGCCGACGAAACCGGTCTTTAAGTGACCGCATTCTTTTACCATTTCAGCAAGCTGGTCAGCAACTGCCTGGCAGTCAGCAGCCAGATTGAAGGTTATAGCCAGACAGCATTCGGTCTGTGTGGTGCAGGTAGGGAATGCTTCGCGGAATGCAGCAACGATTCTTTCGTAAAGTGCTTCATATTCAGCAACATCTTCGCCCAGAACCTTACCGGCTTTGATCACCAGATTTACGGAATTTGCGTAAAATGCGGTTGCGATAAAGTCGGAACGGGTGGAGCCTTTGTAGGTGCCGGAGGGCGCATCCAGACCAAGCCAGTCATCAAAGTGAGAGCCGCCGGTCCACATGTTTTCGGTGGTGGTGGTAGTTGTGATGTAGGAAACCCACTTCTTCATGCTCTCAAACTGCTGTGCCAGGATAGCGGGATTGCCGTAGGTCAGATAAATCTGCCAGGGACAGATGGTGGAAGCATCGCCCCATGCAGCACTGCCGTTTTTGGTGGGAAGCATATCGGGAATGATATGGCCTACCATGCCGTTTTCCTTCTGGTCAGCAGCCAGATCAGCCAGCCATTTGGTGAAGAATTTTTCAACGTCGTAGTTATAGCTTGCGGTGCGTACAAAAATCTGGGCGTCGCCGGTCCAGCCAAGGCGTTCGTCACGCTGAGGACAGTCGGTGGGAACATCCAGGAAGTTACATTTCTGGCCCCAGATAATATTTTCAAACAGTCTGTTCAGAGTCGGATCAGAGGTTGCCAGATGACCGGTGCGCTTGATGTCGGAGTTTACCTGAATTGCGGTAAAGTTCCCGGGTTTTGCATTTGCTGCGCCGCCGGGGAATTCGTTAATGCGGATCAGACGGAAGCCGTAGAAAGTCAGTACGGGCTTGTGGGTCTGAACGCCGTCCTTACAGGTATAGCGGTAGGTGGTCTTTGCTGCGCGGTAGTTTTCGTTATAGAAGTTGCCGAACTTGTCCAGAACTTCACCGTGAACAAAATCCACAACATCGCCGGCTTTGGCATCAACAGTGATCTCTACATAACCGGTCACTTCCTGACCGAAATCTACGATCACTTCACCCTTGGGTGTGGTAAATACGCGTGCTGCGGGAATTCTTTCCTGCTCGATGATCTTTTCGCCCTGCTGAGGGATCAGGGTTTCGTTGGGGCCTTCATAGGTCTTTACTGCTTCCCAGTCTGCAGGCTCAACGGTAGCATCAAAGATTTCACCGCCGTAAATATCGGAGTAAAGAACAGGGCCTGCAGCTGCCTGCCAGCTTTCGTCAGTGCTGATGATCTCAGTGGTGCCGTCAGCATATGTAAGGGTCAGTTCTGCGGTGATGCCGCCGGGGAGACCTTTTAAGTTTTCTGCTTTTTCAGTCCAGATCCAGCTTAATCTGGTGCCTTCCACGCCTACCATACTGCTGCGGTACCAGCCCTTGCCCAGAGTGATGTTGAGCGCGTTGTTCTCTTTTACCATAGCGGTAACATCATATTCCTGCACCTGCAGACGTGCATGATAAGTGGTCTGGCCGGGAGCCAATACGTAATCGCTGATTCTTTCGCCGTTTAAGATCGCTTCATAAGTACCCATAGCGGTCATGGCAAGCTTCGCGGACGCGATTTCTTTAGCGCATGTAAATTCCTTTTTAAATACGGGACAGATTTCTCCCATGTCTGTGGATGTGGTGATCCATTTTGCATTCCATTGCATATGAAAGCCCTCCTTAATCATGTGGGATGGTATATGGTGCGAAAAAATGGGCGCAAAATCCCTTTCGCAGAAAATCCCCTTATTGATACTAATAATAACAGAATGTGGTGAAAAAATGAACTTGTTTTTTGCATTTCGTGTAAGAAAACTTGCCCGTCTGAGGAACATGCGGGGGTGTTGCTGGAGTCAGACCAGCAATATCGGAAAAATGATAAGCTCTGCTTGTTACAATATTGCTGTTGATGGTACTTGACCAGCAGTGATGCGGAAAAAGAAGCAATTTGCTTGTTGAGATTTAAGTGTTTATCGATACTTGACCAGCAGACATGTAAAAAAAGAAGTACCTTGCTTGTTGGAACATAGCCATTGGGAGTGGTTTAACCAGCAGATATGCCCAAAAGGCGCGACGTGCTTGTGGAAATATGACCACTGAGGATGGATTGACCAGCAGATATGCCAGAAATATGCGGCATACTTGTTGAAACATAAGTGTAAAGTAAAGTTGGGCCAGCAGGAATACGGAAATAGAAGCACCTTGCTTGTTGAACCCAAGAAAATACATGGAAAGAAAAAAACGCTGGTTTAAAACCCCAGAGAGATATATAATGAAGCCAACAGGCGCAGCCTGTTGGCGCTGCTTTGCAAAAAGCGAAGCGTTTGCAAAGAGACCCGAGAAGGCGCAGCCTGTTGGCGCTGCTTTGCAAAAAGCGAAGCGTTTGCAAAGAGACCCGAGAAGGCGCAGCAAGGTAGAAATGAAAAAGGCGGTAAATCCTATGAAAACAGTTCGTATGAAATCCAGTCAGCTCAAAGGCATGACAGGTACTCTGGCACAGAATATCACAAAAAACTGGCTGATCGGTTTAAGACAGACCAATCCGGCAATTCTGGACATGTTTATGGAGCGTGACAGACTGCCTTACCGCAGCCTGCTGCCCTGGTCCGGGGAGTTTGCCGGAAAATATATCACAGGTGCTTATTACATCTACCGTATGACACTGGATGAGAGCCTGCGCTCTTATGTCCTCAATTTTATTGAAGAACTGCTCTCCACGCAGGCGGATAACGGCTATATGGGCTGCTTTTCAAAGGACTGCCAGCTGACCGGCGCCTATTCCCAGAACCCGGAAAAATCCGGCGAAACCTGGGATGGATGGAATCATTATCATATCATGTTCGGTCTGCTTTTGTGGTATGACGAAACAAAGGATGCCCGTTACCTGCAGGCAGTAGAGAAGGCTGCTTCCTTATTTATAAAGACATTTTTCAATCCTGAAACAGGCGCAAAACGTCTGGTATCCATCGGATTTGCGGAGATGAATCTGGCACCGATCCATGTATTTGTGCTGCTGTACCATCTCACCGGCAAACAGGAATATCTGGATTTTGCACTGGAGATCGAGACTGATATTGCGGATGAGCAGGCAGGAAATTATATCCAGCATGCGCTCAACGGACTGGAATATTATCAGTGTCCCAAGCCCCGCTGGGAGAGCATCCATGTTATTCTGGGCATTCTGGAGCTTTACCATGCCACCGGCAGGGATTATTACAGACAGGTTGTGGAGCAGATCTTCTGGTCCATTTTAAAGACAGACGTGCACAATACCGGCGGTTTTTCCACGACGGAACAGGCTGTCGGCACACCCTTCAAAAAAGGCCCCATCGAGACCTGCTGCGTCATCGCCTACGATGCGCTGGGCGTGGACATTTTCAAGCTGACAAAAGATGTGCGTGTTATCGATTTTCTGGAAAGGGCACATTACAACGCATGTATGGGCTTCTGGTCACCCACCGGCCGCTGGTCTACCTATGACACGCCCATGAACGGCATCCGTGTTGCCAATATTCAGGACATTGTGTTCCAGAGCCGTCCCGGCTCACCGGAGTTAAACTGCTGTTCCGTCAATGCGGCAAGAGGCATCGGCATGTACGGCGAATGGGCTGTGATGCAGGATGAGGACGTGCTTTACATCAACGGATATGAAGATGCAGACTTTGAAACAGAAGACGGAATCAGCATTAAGATCACCGGCGGCTACCCGGCAAAAAACAGCGTGACAGTCACTGCCAAAGGTTATACCGGCAAACTGGCACTGCGCATCCCTGAATGGTCTGAAAAGACACAGATTAATGTAAACGGCAACACGGCAGCACCTGAGGCATGCAGCTATTTTGTCATCGACTGTGACGGCGAGACAAAGGCAGAGCTTGTCTTTGACTTTACGACAAGATATCTGAAAGGCGCAGAAGACTTTGACGGCTGCACTAGTATTTTCCGCGGCCCCATCCTGTTTGGCACGGATGTGAGTCTGGCAGGCGGCTATGATCTGGAAAATCTGCCGGTATTAAATAAAGAAGAAATCAGCGCGGCAGCAGCAGAGATCTGCGGCGAAAAGATATGTATTCCGCTTGCCTGCGGCGTGACATTATGTGATTTTTATCATCTGGGTGAGACCGGAAGCCAGTATGTAAGCTGGTTGAAGCTGAACTGACAAAAACTGGAACATCAGGAGGATCAGACATCATGAAAAGAGCAGCAGGGGTTTTACTCCCTATATTTTCCCTTCCGTCCCCGCATGGGATCGGATGTTTTTCAAAAGAAGCCTATCAGTTTGTGGATTTTTTAGCAAAAGCCGGTCAGAGCTGCTGGCAGATTCTGCCGCTGGGCCCTACCAGCTACGGTGATTCGCCGTATCAGTCCTATTCCACCTATGCGGGCAATCCCTATTTCATCGATCTGGATGAGCTGGTAAAAGAAAAACTGTTAAAGAAAGCAGAGGTGGATGCCTGTGACATGGGCGACGGCGAAAAGATCGATTATGCCAAGCTTTACAACAACAGAATACCGCTGTTAAAAACAGCATACGAGAGAAGTCTGGAAAAAGAAGATCCTGATTTTGAGGAGTTTAAAAAAGACCAGGCGTGGTGGTTAAAGGATTACTGTATGTTCCGCGCCGTCAAGGAGATCTTCAATGACCGCTGGGACAAGTGGGCAGAGGATATCCGCTACCGCTGGGGCAACGCCATGGAATATTATGCGAAAACCTATGCAAAGGAAATCGGCTTCCATGAGTGGATGCAGTACAAGTTTTTACAGCAGTGGAAAAAACTGAAAAAATACGCCAACGACAAGGGCATTAAGATCATCGGTGATATCCCGATTTATGTGGCTTATGACAGCCCGGATGTGTGGGCACATCCCGAACTGTTTGAACTGGATGAAAAGAGACAGCCGGTAAATGTGGCAGGATGCCCGCCGGACGGCTTTTCTGCGGACGGTCAGGTGTGGGGCAATCCTTTGTACCGCTGGGAACATCACCGCAATACAGGTTTTGACTGGTGGTCAGGCCGCATTTGGTACTGTTTCCAGCTCTACGATGTAGTGCGTATCGACCATTTCCGTGCCTTTGATGAATATTTTTCTATTCCTGCGGATGCACCTTCCGCAAAGAGCGGTCAGTGGAAAAAAGGACCCGGCATGGACTTTTTCAATACGATGAAATGGCGTCTGGGCGAAAGGGATATCATCGCAGAGGATCTTGGCTATATGACAGACGGCGTGCGCAGACTGGTAAAGGACAGCGGTTATCCGGGCATGAAGGTCATTCAGTTTGCCTTTGATGTCACGGATGTGAATGCCAAGGGCGATTATCTGCCGCACAACTATACTCCAAACAGCGTGGTTTATTCCGGAACCCATGACAATGAGACCATTTACGGCTGGGTAAAGGGCATTGACAAAGCACAGAAAAAGATGGTGCGCGAATACTTAAACCGCCCCGGCATGAATGAGGAAGAACTGGCAAAAGAGCTGGTGCGCACAGCCCATGCGGCAGTGTCTGACCTGTGTGTGATCCCGATGCAGGATTATCTGCTTTTGGACAATTCTGCCCGTGTCAACTTCCCCTCCTCCATGGGAACCAACTGGCAGTGGCGCGTAAAAAAGAGTGAACTGACGGCAGCCTTGGCAAAAGAAATCCGTACAGTCAGCCAGCGTTACGGTCGTTTGGCCGAAGCACCGGCTGCTGACAGCAAAAAGGGTGAAAAATAAGGAGATTTTGCCATGGGAACCTTTGAGATCAAAGACAAATTTTATGTAAACGGCGAACCGTTTCAGATCATATCCGGCAGTATCCATTATTTCCGTGTACTGCCCGAATACTGGGAAGACCGGTTAAAAAAGCTGGCAGCCATGGGCTGCAACACCGTGGAAACCTATATCCCCTGGAATATGCATGAGCCGGAGAGCGGACAGTTTGATTTTTACGGTGAAAAATATCACGGGATGCTGGATATCGCAGCCTTTGTCAAAAAGGCACAAAAGCTGGGATTGTGGGTCATTCTGCGCCCTACTCCCTATATCTGTGCGGAGTGGGAGTTCGGCGGTCTGCCTTACTGGCTGTTAAAGGAAGATATGAAGCTGCGCACATCCGATCCGAAATTTATGGCGTATGTGGAGCGGTATTATGAAAAGCTGATGGCAGTTTTGGCACCGCTGCAGATCGACAGGGGCGGCCCGGTACTGATGATGCAGGTGGAAAATGAATACGGCTCCTTTGGCAATGACAAGGATTATCTGCGTGCGATCCGCGATATCATGCGCAGAAATGACATTACGATACCGCTGTTTTCCTCCGACGGTCCCCAGCACAATATGCTTTCCAACACTGCCATTGAAGGGGTGTTTCCCACCGCCAATTTCGGCTCCAGAGCAGAGGAAGCGTTTACACTGTTAAAAGAATACAACCACGGCGGTCCGCTGATGTGTGCGGAATTCTGGATCGGCTGGTTTGATGCCTGGGGCAGCCAAAAGCATTACGGCGATGCCCAAGTGGCGGCAGAGTGTCTGGAATACATGCTGCAGCACGGCAATGTGAATTTTTATATGTTCCAGGGCGGCACCAATTTTGGCTTTTACAATGGTGCAAACTATTATGATTTCCTGACGCCTGATGTGACTTCCTACGATTACGATGCACTTTTGACAGAGGACGGACAGATCACACCCAAGTACAGACGATTCCGCGATATCATCTGCAGATATCTGCCGGAAGAAAAGAAAGCAGCGCTGGCAGATCCCGACAGCTTCGGCGGCAGAGATGCGAAAGCTTACGGGGAAGTAAAGGTTTGCGAAAAAACCGGTCTGTTTGAATCCCTGACAGAGCTTTCCAAGCCGGTGCAGACCAAAACACCCCTGTCCATGGAACAGATGGGACAGGATTTTGGCTATACCCTGTATACTTCCGTGCTGGATACCGAAAAAACACTGCGCAGCGTGCGCCTGTTTGGCGCCAATGACCGTGTCATCGGCTATCTGGACGAACAGAAGCTGTTTACTGCCTTTGACAGGGAGCTTTTGGAAAAACAGAGCTTTGAAGAGACTGCATGCGAAGGCAAAACACTTAAGCTTCTGACAGAAAATATGGGGCGCGTCAATTACGGTCCGATGCTCAATACCCAGAAAAAAGGCATTGATAACTGCGTACATATCAACCAGACCTTTTCGCAGCACGATTGGACAGCCTGGTGTCTGCCGTTGAACAATCTGGAAAACTTAAGCTTTGAAAAGGATTATACAGAAGGACTTCCTGCCTTTTACAGATTTACCTTTGAGGCAGACGAAGCAAAGGATACTTTCCTGGATTTTACCGGCTGGGGCAAGGGCGTTGTTTTTGTCAACGGTTTTAATCTGGGAAGATTCTGGGAAATTGGTCCCCAGAAACGCCTGTATCTGCCCGGCGCCCTGCTGCATAAAGGGGAAAACGAGATCATTTTGTTTGAAACGGAAGGTAAGGCGGCAGAGTCAGTCTTTCTTACAGACGAACCTGAGCTGGAGTAAGGAAACGTTACTGCAGACAGCATAAGCAGCAACAAGGAATGCTGTAAAAGTGCAAAAAAAATCTATCGCTTTTCCCGGCGATAGCGTTTATACTATAGTCAGTATTATTTTTAAAAAAGATATCCAACATAAGGAGGAAATTCCCATGGCAATGCCCAGACCTGAACATCCCTTTCCCCAAATGGAAAGAGCTAACTGGCAGAACTTAAACGGTGAATGGAATTTCGCTTTTGACTTCGGCAAAAGCGGTGTTGACCGTAAATGGTATGAAAGAACCGATTTTGAACAGAAGATCATCGTGCCCTTCTGTCCTGAAAGTGAATTAAGCGGCATCGGCTACAAAGATTATATGAATGCCGTTTGGTATCAGAAAAATGTGGAGATCACCGAAGAACAGTTAAACGGCCATGTGATCCTGCATTTTGGCGCAGTTGATTTTGAAAGCCATGTTTATGTAAACGGCAAGGAAGTAGGCATGCACAAAGGCGGCTACAGCTCCTTTGCATTTGATATCACCGATGCGCTGAATCCCGGCACCAACAGCCTGACTGTTTATGCCATCGACGACAGCAGAGACACCATGCAGCCCAGAGGCAAGCAGAGCCAGCGTTATGAATCCTGGGGATGTGTATATACCCGTACCACCGGTATCTGGCAGACTGTATGGCTTGAATTTGTGCCCAAGGCATATATTAAGAATGTTCGTTATTTTACCGATATCGACAACCAGACTCTGACCATTGAAGCAAAAGTGGTTGGAACAGGCACTCTGGCAGCAAAGGCTTCCTATGAAGGCAAAGAATGCGGCTGCGGTCAGGTGAAGATCCTTTCTGCTGACAGCGCATGTTTAACCATCGCACTTTCCGAACTGCATCTGTGGGAAGTTGGCGTGGGCAATCTGTACGATCTGGAACTTTCCTTTGGCGAAGACGTGGTAAAGAGCTACTTTGGTATGAGAAGTGTACGTCTGGATGGCTACAAATATCTGATCAACAACAAGTCCGTATTCCAGCGTCTGGTTCTGGATCAGGGCTTTTATCCCGACGGTATTTATACCGCAGCTTCCGATGAAGCGCTCATCAACGATATCAAGATCTCCCAGGCAGTGGGCTTTAACGGCGCACGCCTCCATGAAAAGATCTTTGAGCCCAGATTCCTGTATCACTGCGACAGACTCGGCTACATTGTATGGGGCGAGCATGCAAACTGGGGCTGTGATTTCAGCTTTGCCGACAGATTAAAGACTTTCCTGCCTGAATGGATGGAAGCTGTGGAACGCGATTTCAACCATCCTTCCATCATCGGTTGGTGCCCTGTCAATGAATCCTGGAAATACAACGGACGTATGCATGACGAAGACCTGATCCGTATTATTTACCAGATGACCAAGCAGTACGATCCCACCAGACCCTGTCTGGATGTTTCCGGCGGTTATCACGTGGTTACCGACGTATACGATGCACATGACTATACTCAGGATCCTGCAGAATTTGCAGCTCACTTTGCTGAATTTGGCACTACCGGCGTGATCAGCCATCTGACCCTGCCCGGTGATAAGCAGATCATGGGCCTGCCTACCTTCATCAGTGAATACGGCGGCATCAAGTGGGATGTGGATCAGACCATCGCAGACAGCTGGGGCTACGGCAACGGACCCAAGACCGAAGAAGAGTTCATCGAGCGCTACCGCGGTCTGACCGATGTGTTATTGGATAATCCCAATATGTTCGGCTTCTGCTACACCCAGCTTTACGACGTAGAGCAGGAAGTAAACGGTCTGTATACTTACGGCCGCAAGGCAAAATTCGATCCCGCAATCTTCCATGCGATCAACGCAAGAAAAGCAGCGATTGAAGACTAAGAAGTACATAATGGCAAAATAAGTGGCGGCGGACGGTCTTGTAAAAGACTGTCTGCCGTATTTTGTACGATAGGTATATGTTTATACAGGAGGAAACGTGATGGACAGACTTACAGTTCGCGATCACAACGGTGCTCCCACACTTTTTATCAATGAAAAACCGGTGCCTGCCATGCTGCATCTGCGCTGCAAGGTGTTTGGCGAGGAGGCGACAGGTCCTGACCGGTTTACGGAAAGCTTTAAAGATGCCGGATTTAGCCTGATGAGCGTTTTGTCAGAGGAATTTGTCAACTTTGACAAAGCCTGGGACCCGGAAACCGATACCTTTAAAAAAGAAGCCTTTGCCGGTTTTGCGGCACTTCGCGCTTATGCGCAGAAATGGCCGGATACCAAATTTTTGATCCGTGTGCATCCCGAGCCCCGCGGCGCAGATTCTCCCTGGTTAAAAATGCATCCCGAAGAATGGGAGATCAATCAGGACGGCGTGGATGCCTTTTATCCCTGTCCTTCCTATGCGTCCAGAGTCTGGATGAAGGATGCCAAACGTTATCTGGTCGCGCTGATGGAGTCTTTGGTGGAGCTTGGTCTGGAAGACAATCTGCTGGGACTTTTGATCGGCGGCGCGGATTCCGGCGAGTGGGTTAAAATAGGTCCCATGGAGGACTGGGCGGCAGATTATTCCGCGCCCATGCAGAAGGCGTTTTCCGAATGGCTTAAAAACAAGTATCAGACAGTGGAAAATCTGCGTAAAGCATGGGGCAATCCGGAGGCAGATTTTGAAAATCCGGTGCCTTCTCCTGAGGCGCAGGGCGCAGCTGAGTTATATCTGATGAAGGACCCTGTCAAAAACAGGGATTCCATCGATCATTTCCATTTCCTGGCTGACCTTGTGGCACAGGATATCATCGAGCTTTGCGAAGCGGCAGAAAGTGTGACTGATCACAGACATCTGATGGGCGTCTTCTACGGCTATCTGCATGAAATGGTCTGGAACAACGGCTTTTTCGGGCAGGGCAGACTGGATGCGGATGTGGATCATTCTGCGGCAGCAAGAAGCGGTCACGGAGGTCTTAGAAAGACTCTGGACAGCCCGGCAGTTGACTTTTTCTGCAGTCCTGTAGGCTATGGCTTCCGCGGCATCGGCGGCGAAGCCGGTTTTATGAGTCCCGAGGAAAGCGTGCGTCTGGCAGGCAAGCTCTGGATCAGTGAAGAAGATATCAGAACTTTTCATTATCCGGAGGATGCCGGTTACGGCAAAGCTGAAACACCGGAAGAAACTGTTACCATCATGACCCGTCAGTTTTCCAATCTGCTGGTGCATGGAGCCGGTGCATGGTTCTGCGACTGGTGGCACAGCGGAAAGATCGGTGTTTTTGACGATCCGAAGGTGATGGATGCCTTTGCGCAGATGATGAAGCTGGCAAATCTGGATCTGAACCTGCCGGACAGAGGTTCCTCTGCGGAGGTGGCGGTTGTCATCGATGCTTACAGCTCTTTTTACCGTTCCACCCGCAACAATTTTGATATGCCTAACTGGCGCAATCGTGCCTGGGGGCTGGCCCGCATGGGTGTACCCACGGACTATGTCATGCTGGACGATATCTTAAGCGGTAAGGCGAAGGAATATAAGCTGTATTTCATGATGAATACCTTCCATTTTTCCGATGCAGACAGAGCGCTGATCCGGGAAAGATTATATAAAGACAACAAGGTGATCCTGTGGCTCTGGGCGCCCGGCTTTTTAAACGATGACCGTATGGATGTGACATTTTGCCGTGAACTGACAGAAATGCCGCTGCGTCAGTACAGCCGTCAGTGGAGTCCGAATCTGTATCTGTCAGATTTTGAACATCCCATTACACAAAATCTGCCCACATCCACCTACTGGGGAACCGATATGCGTCTGGGACCGTTGTTTACCGTGGAAAAAGATCCCGCTGTACGGGAGCTTGGCACCGTTGTGATCCAGCAGGGCCGCTCCGAAACCGGTTTTGCGATCCGTGAAAATGAAACTTATACAACAGTATATTCCGCAGGCCCCAACATCCCTCCCGGTGTGCTGCGTGAACTGGCGCGTTATGCGGGTGTTCATGTCTTTACAGAGGAAGAGGATGTGATGTATGCCAACGGTCATTTTGTGATGCTGCATACCGTGCGCGGCGGTGACAAAACCATCCGTCTGCCCAAAAAGACCAATGTCTGGGATGCCTTCACCGGCCGCAAAGTAGCGGAAAATACCCATGTTTTCACAGACAGAATGGAAAGAAGAACCACCAGACTGTATTTTTACGGGGAAACTTTTCTGTAAGCATAAGGAGGTTTTAGCCAAATGAAAGAATTTTTTTATCTGGATAACGGAACGATCAGAGCCAAGATTTTATTTCCGGTGAATAAAAAATATGAGGGAAAACGTTTTTGTCACAGCGGATTTATCACAGATATCTGGTACAAAAATGTGAAGTTTTCCGAATACGAGCGCAGTCAGGGCGATCCTACCACAGAGGGTTCCGGCATGTGTGCGGCATATGAGCCTCTGGAAATGGAAAAGCCTGCAGACGGCCAGCGTTATCTGATGCCCGGTGTGGGTGTGCTGACAGCGGGGGATACCGGAAGAGAATTTGAACGACTTCCTACAGAGTTTTCCTATGATGATCTGCATGCGGTATTTACAACACAGTCTCCGGATGTGGACGGTTATTCTTATTTTGAAACCCGAAAGATTATGCTGGAAGATGATGAGATCAAAGAAACCGTGACACTGCGCAATACCGGAAGCAAGCGCTTTGCCTGCAGTGAGTACAACCATAATTTCCTTTCCCTTGGCGGACTGGATATTGGCACCGATTATGAGATGAGGGTGTATTGTATTCAGAAACCGGAAAGCTTTTCTTTTAAAGAAATGGTGATGGAAAACGGCATATTTACATATGATGATTATCCGACCAGAAGCTGTTTTTTCAAGACCTTTGACACAAAACCGGTACGGGAAGACGGTATGGCATGGGAAATGCGCTCAAAGAGTACAGGTATTTCCTGTTATGAAAAGGTAGATTTTGTACCTGACAGACTGCAGGTATGGAACGATTATTATGTAATGTGTTGTGAAGTGTTTGCACCTGTTGATCTTGCGCCCGGCGAAGAAGTTACCTGGACAAGAAGATGGGGATTTTCAGTGTAAATCAGAATGAATAGAATGCCCCGCCCGGTTCTGGCATATGATGTCAAAAACGGGCGGGTTTTCTTATGCTGAATTATATTTGGTCGGGTATGATCGTGATCGGTATTCTATACGGTGCATTTACCGGAAATATTGAGGCAGTTTCTGATGCGGCACTTTCTTCTGCACAGGAGGCGGTGGAACTTTGTGTCACGATGATTGGTGTGATGGGCTTTTGGATGGGGCTGATGGAAATCGCGCAGACAACAGGACTGACAGAGCGTCTGACAAAAGGGATCGGACCTTTTGTAACCTTTATGTTCCCGCGCATTCCACGCGATCATCCTGCCAGAGGCTATATCGCGACGAATCTGATCGCTAACATTCTGGGACTGGGCTGGGCCTGTACCCCGGCAGGAGATTGAGATATTATAATGACAGATCGAGAAAACCGCAGTAAAATCAAGGGTTTCCAGAGATTTAGTCCAAAGCAAAAATGTAACTTTTTACATGAAAAGTCAGTAATTTTTGTCAGGACGGCGCCGGAATGAAGAAAAATTGAATTGACTTGTCACTAATGGAACACTTAATGGTTAAAGGCTATGTGACTTTCTTTAAGCATATCCAAAAGGAGGGAAGTTGTAAATAATCACATAGGTATATTGTTGGACTAAATCAGCGAGAAGGAAGTATCGCTTACTGATTTAGTCCTTTTTATTTTCAAGGAGGAAATGAGATGAATAGCACAGCGAAAAGAGCGGAAAACAAAACAGCAATCACTTTTAATGGAAAAGAACACGAAGAATTCTTTTACTACTATTTACAAAAATGCAGAAGGCATGATGCTTATCATGCAGCATTGGTTTATTGCCTGGGTATTTCACGGGATACACGTGAGAATATTACCCGAATTTATGATTTTAAAAACGGATTGGTGAAGCCGGAATGCTTATCAGAGGGATGGCAGACCAGCGGCAACAGAAGAAT
>JAFVXW010000032.1 GCA_017500935.1 Lachnospiraceae bacterium | reverse complement strand
GCGATAAGCAGAAGGTAAATGGGCCAGTTTAACTGTCCGGTCTGCAACAGTGAAGACACATTGGTAATTACAATGGTATTTCCGTGTCTGCTGTACATGGCTCTGTAACCCATCGGTACGGATGTTTCCACTACTGACCAGTTGCCGTTTGTCGGCAGGTTTTTCCATGTGTGGCTCCACTTGTTCTTTGCACTTAAGGTTACGGTTTCCACCGCAGTCTCACCGGAAAACAGGGTTACTGTGATGGAATCAGGCCGGTTTAAACGGTTATCGCTCCATGCCTTGATCACCTGCAGATCCTCATAGCTTATGCCGATCTTTTTGTTGGTGATGGTGGTGGTATCTGTCACGATGTTATACGCCGCCTGATAGCCTTCCGGCACGTCCTTTTCCACGATGGTCCAGCTGTAGCCGCTGGCAAGATTTGTCCAGATGTACTTCCAGTTACAGCCTTCGTTGATCTCTACTGTCTCAAAAGGCTCACCGTTTCGCATCAGGGTTACTTTGACGCTTTTAGGGCGGTTGATGCCGTCATCCTGCCATACCTTTTTGACGATACGGGTCTCATACTCAGGCTCCGGAGGATAATTGCCTTCCTCTGCCAGAAATACCCAGTCTACTTTGCCGATGCGGTTGGCATATTCGTTTCCAAGCTCAATAGGTACTGTCAGTTCCACCTGCAGTGTCGTGCCTTCTCCCTTATGAAAGGTTCCAAGGCGGACATTGTCTGTCAGACCGTCTGTTTCATTGGCAGCTCCGTCAAAGATCAGATTGCCGCTGTCATACACTTTCAAATGCAGCTTGGAAAGAAAATCCAGCATTGCAGCGTCTGCTTTGTCATGTATCTGTGCTTTCAGATAAACTGTGACATAATCACTTCTGCCGGAGTCATTTTTGACTTCGATCGTCTCTGTCAGCGTATCACCGGGCATAACATCCTTAAAGTTTTCAAACAGGTCCGTTCCCGAATAGTCACTTCCGGGTTTGAAAATAAAGTTGTTATCCTGATAGGTTACAGAAGATTCCGAAGCAAAAGCGGTTATCTGCAAACCAAATGTCATTGCCAGCACAAGAAGGAGAGGGAATATGTTTTTCAGTATCTTTTTCATTCCTGTTTCCCTCCTTATTCAGTGCCATACCATGCATTCTGATATGCAGGGGTATTGGTTCCGTCCTTTACGCCTTCGGCCTGAATGGCTTCTGCAAGGTATCGAATTTCCAGTTCATAAACGTTGTCATTCGGATTTTCGCTTGTAACCGTAACAGTTGCAGGTACTGCAGAAATCACATTATTTTCTTTAGCCGGAACCGGATTTACATAGTAGAAATAGCCGTCGCGCTCTTCCCATCCACCGCTTTCATTTGCAGTAATTGTATACTCCGGTGCAATCGCGTAAGTATCTCTATCAGAAAGCCAGTCTTCTACCCAGTTTACGGTCACAGCAACACGAATGTAAGCAGATACATTTCCCTTATTGGTAATGGACTCAAAGTTTTGGTTATTATAGTTTACTTCACAGTCCACCTGACCTGCCTGAAAGGTGTTGGTAACACGTCCACCGCTGATGCTCAGATATGCTATCGTTCCACCGGCAATAAATGTAAGTGTCATGAGAAGGGAGAGTGCCACGACAACAATTTTATTCCGTTTTCTGTTCCTTGCAGAACATTTACGTTTTTTCTGTTTCACAGATGACTCCTCCTTTCTCAATTCACACTGCTGTAACCGTTGAGCCAGTAAACCTTATCTGGGATCATGGAATTATAGGTAAATACCTGTTTTTCCGGCGCAGAATCTGTAAAGCTGACTGTTTTAGACTGCGGGCTGTACCGCCAGCTCCATTTCTGCTGATCGCTGATGGTATAAGTACCTGCAGGCAGACCAGATATCGACTTCTTATCCTTTGCGCCTAATGCGATGACAATCTTGATCTCCTGACCATTTAAGCCCTCGCCCTCAACAGTAAAGAGGTAGGTCTGGTCATTGTCAATGTTATTTTGGGTTTCAATTTCCAGCTTGAAGGTCTTGACTTCCCATACGGCGTAGAGGGTTACTTCTGCCCCATCCTGAGCAGAAAGATTTATGACGTCATCTTTGTCTTTAAATTCAACCGCTCCGTCAGCTGTTTCTGCCCATCCTATGAAGGTATAGCCTGCACGGGTAAAGGTATTTTCTGTCAGCTTCTCCTTTTTATCATAGGTCATCGTCTGATCAGCCATGCTTCCTTCTGCATCATCCGCATTTTTGTTAAAGCAGATGGTGTATTCGATGGGTGAGGACAGAATTTCAACGACAGTATCTTGTTCCATCTTCAGGCTGGTTACGCTGTTTTGCTGCTCAACATCATCAATTAACATACCAATGATCTTGTAACCGGTTTTCGCCGTAATCTCAGGCAGTGAAATGGTTGCCCCGGTATCTACATTGCGTTCCCATCCTGTATTGGTCTGGGTATAATCCTGCAGACTGTTGTTCTGCGGTTCCGCCTGTTTGTCGTCATAGATAACCGTCAGAGTCACAAATCCTCTTTCCCACTTTGCATACAGATCGGTGTTTTCTGTAATCGAAAGTTTCGTTCCGGCATTACCTACAAAGGTGTTAAATTCAGAATCTGCATACCATCCTTTGAAACTATAACCGATTCTCTCTTCCAGTTCAGGCAGGGTAACTTCTGCCGCCTCCCAATCTGCATAAAGGGTAATTGTTTCATCCTTAACAGATGTCAGATTGCTTACAGACTGCTTGTCATCATAAACCTTGTCTCCGTCTGCACTTGTCGCCCAGCCATTGAATTTTGCTTCTGCAACTGCCGTGGAAGTGGTACTTTCATTATGATAAGTAACCGTGTACTCTTTTTTAAATGCGTTGGCAGTCAGTTCTTTTGCATTCTCACCATACTTAAAACTCTGGCTTTCCATAGAACCGCCGGTAGCACCATTACCGTCAAACGCAACCGTATATTCATTTGCATCCCAGTTGGCAATATATTTACGGTCACCTGTGGAACCACTTACAATAGTAACGGAATCTCCCTGAGAAGAGGTAATTCTGGCTGCATTACGGTTAGCTTCTGTACATCCCATATGAAGAAGAACATGAACATAACCATTTTCAGAGGGCGTACATGTTTTAGAACTAGATATACTAGCAACATAAGTACCATCCGTCTTAAAAAGCCGCCAACGAATATTCTCAAGTCCAGATCCGTTTATTGTATATGTCACACCTTTTTCTACATAAATTTTTTCACTGAAAACTGAACTCGGATAAGTATTATTAAACTCATAATTTCCCGATTCCAAATTAACAAATCCATCCGTCCAGTTGGATGTCGAAATCTCTTCTGTCCAACCGGTGAAGGTATAACCGGTCTTTTCCGGATTATTCAAAGTAAAATCTGCTGAAGAAGCCCTGTAGGATTCATAATTTGTTATTCCTTCAGGAAGTTCTCCTTCATCCAGATCGTAGGTGATGTTATAAACATTCTCTGTCCAGTGTGCATACAGCGTATGTTCTGTTGTCTGTTTGCAGACTGTGTCTGCAGTGACTTTTGAGCCGCCGGAAGCAGCAGTATACCAGCCGTCAAAACTATAACCTACACGCTGTACAATGGGTAAGTTACTGTATTTACCGCTGTATTCCACAACACCCTTTGCAGGATCTGTACCTCCTTCATAATTGATATCAAATTCAACATCGCATTGAACCGGTTTTGCATTTGCTTTATAGGTTGTAGCAGACGCAGGCATGGTGAATGTGTACTTTTGATTTGTTGAAACCTGACTACTTCCATTAGTCCACTTTGACCATTCATAACCTGTAGCACAGGACGCATTGATCGTAACGCTGGCACCGTATTTATAGGTTTCTGCACCTGTAACACTAGAAATACCTGTGCCTTTTTCCAATGTCAGTTTACTCTCAATACGATCATAATAAATTTCCAATACCAGTTCACCATCCCCCGTAACTGTTCCCTTAACCACAGATTTACTTGAATTATATTCAAAACCTGTAGGAGCTGCCGGAGGTGTCACAGATACTTCTTTATCTGTAGTTCCTGTTTTATCCTCTGTGCTGACATTGGTATAGTCAGCATCATCCGCATTTTCATGGTAAATTTTCACCTTATATACTGTATCTGTTTTTGGGGACCAGACTGCGTATAATGTTTCTGTTGCAGTAATTGTGGTGTAAGGAGATTTCGTTTGCTTTTGACCAGTAATCTTATAACTATCTCCTGCCACATATTCAGCTTCTGTGGCAGTTTTACTCTTAGACCAGCCAAGGAAGTCATAACCTTCTCTTTCCGGTACTTTATCAGAAATTGTAAAAGTCATACTTTCTTTGGCACGTGCACTATATGATGTATTAAAATTAGCTGTTTTTCCACCGTTTGTATTATAGATTAATTTATAAGCATAATCGTAAAAATTCAGGATGTACACATTATTAGTATCATCATATGTTTGTTCGAGCTTATATCTGGACTTATTATTTTGCGTTACTGTCAAACCACCAGCATCGTCATATGAATCGTCATTAGGGAAATATACATCGTATTTTTCTCCTATCAACTCTCCATTCAGATAAATCTTGATATCCCTTGGTTCCTTATTATTAATGTTTGCTGCAGTATTACAAACACGGGGTTTTACAGATACAGTACACAACTTTTCTTCTGCCTTAGGAATGGAAATCGTTGCGTCATGTACATAAAAATAGATATGTCTGTCACTATTACCAATGGAAATACCTGTTTTAGCACTAATTTGGTATGCCGTTTCTCTAAAACTATCATTTGTTTCTGCAGATATATTTACATTTTCAAAATCATATATTTCAAACCATCTATTATTAGCATTTGATCCGAATCGCGTTGAAGTGGAATCAGAATATGGATAATGCTCTGCCTTATCCGTTTGATCACTTCCATTGTTATAATGAAAAGTAATATGTCGATAAATAGCGTTCCATTTAGAAGAATAATATAACCAAAAGTAATGGTTACCATCAGAAGCAACTACACTGTCACCATTTGCAGTAATCTTAGTTTGGAATAGGCCATAGCGATTATAGTCACCAACTTCTACCTTACCCTGTTCATCCGTCACATCAATAACCATTACACTGTCATCACTAAATGTGATAACCAATGTTTCTTCCGTATCAAACGCAACTGTTGAAGTTAATACCCAGTCACCATCATCCAACCGATCAACAGTCAATAAATACGGATCAGAGAAAACCACTGATTCTGCATCCGTTGCCGGTCTGTCAGTTATTTCCAGTGCTTCAAATAATTCGGACAGCAGGATACTGCTTTCACCGTCAATAGAGAAATCAATGCCGTTATAGTGGAAGTCCACCGTAAAGCCTACAAACTCGGAAAATTTGTCTGTGGCAAACTCTACAGTATTATCAGACAACACTTCCACCCATCCCACATATTCGGTAGTATCTCCGTGTTTATGAAGAATACCGATTTTGGAACCAACCGGAGCAGATACCGGAATTTTTACACCTACTGTGCTTTCCGGCTGACAAGTGCCATTTTCATCCTGCAGGGAAATATCCAACGCAAAAACCTGCTTTTCAACCGGAATTAAGAAGTCTCCAATCTTTTCCCCAAGATCCGCTTCTTTTACCTTCAAACTCATGTTTTCCGGAATTGTTTCAAAATAAACGGTCACGCCGCTGTCCGGGTCATGAAGTTCCGGTTCTGTAGGTTTTTGTGCATCATGGTCAATTTCGCAGCCATGTTCTTTGCATTCTTCACAGATCAGTCCGCAGTTATCCTTTTCACAGATTTCGCACCAGTTTTCGTGTGAAGAATCACAGTCCGGCTTACCACAGGTTTCACAGCAGTCAATAAACACCAATGCATCGGAGCTGTTGCCATCAGTTTGCAAAATCCAGGGATTTGCAGGCCATCCTCCAGCCAGATCGCCTGTAACTTCACCGGAATAAAATTCAACAAGATACCATAAACCTTTTCCGTTTACCTCCCAATCAACGATCTTCAGAATGGTATCTTCTGTGAAACTATCTTGAAAAAAAGCTGATTGTATAGTGGTTTCTTTTTCATAAACCTGAATAGAACTTACAGCGTCACTCAGTCTTACATACTTTCCGATATCACCGCTGAAATCCTGCGTCAATTCTTTCCCGCTGGAAGCTGTTGTCAGACCAGCAGATTTTACAGGAACACGAAGAATCTCTTTTTTGTGTTCTACGCCGCAGTCATCTTTTTTGCATTCTTTGCACCAGTTGGTGTGATCTGCGGTGCAATCAACTTTTTCGCACTTGTCGCAAACTTTATGTTCTTTGGTGCAATCGAGGTTTCCGCAGGTGTCACATGCCTTGTGCTCTGTGCCGCAGTCATCTTTTAAGCAGATTGTGCACCATGTTTCATGACTGCTCTTACAGTCCATGGTATTGCAAGTGCCGCAAACCTTGTGTTCGGCAGTACAGTCAACCGTATTGCAGATTTCACATGTTTTATGTTCCACACCGCAGTCATTTTTCTGGCAGGTTTCGCACCACACATGGGTTTTGCCGCAGTCATCCTTTTTACATTCACTGCACCATGTCAAATGGTCAGAAACGCAGTCGTACTGACCGCAGGTAGGGCAGAGAGACTTTTCTTCTGTACTTTCCGCTTCTTCTGCAGCAGTTTCTATTTCACTTTCCACTGCAGTATCAGGCATATCATTACCGCTGACTGCAAAAGCAGACATCGGCATTATATTCACTACCAGCAGGAGAGCTAATGCCAAAGCAAGTATTCTTTTTATCATATACTATTCCTCCTCTCCAATTTCAGGCCATCCCAAAGCTTCTGTTGCAGAAGTTTTGTTGTTTGCCTGCTGTACTGCCTGTGCGTTAATATCAACCACCAAAGTACAAAGCTGATATTTGTTGTCCATATCCGGGCCGGAAAATGCAATCTTTTCAAAAAGCGGAGCTGTGGTTTCGCCGTTTTTTACTGCTGTATTGTAATACCACCAGCCGTCTTTTTGTGTCCAGTTGGTATTGTCAGGCGTAATCACAATTACTTTTTTCAGTTCATCTGCCGGAATTTCCATTTTTTTGTTTTCTGCATCATAAACTGTAAGGGTGTAATTTACCCGAATCCATGCAGCCTGCTTATTGCTCCGGACAGTGATACTTCTGTCAACTTCCGTGGCAGGCATTACAGGAATCGGCTCGTCGGAATCAGACTCCAAAGAGCCGTTTACAAGCACATCAATGGAAACACCGCCGGTGGTAATGACATTGGTTGCTGTTTCAGTTGTATTAAAATAAGCGAGTGTACCGCCTGTCGTAAGCGACAGACAAATCAGGATTGCTGCAATATAAAAGATTCTCTTTTTCATAAGCAAAACTCTCCTATCATGAATATTAGAAAACCACTAATGCGGAGTTTTTTGTTTTCAGTCCCAAAACGCAGGACATACAAGGGCATCCAGTATAGATTTCTGGGTGTCCTTGTATGCCCTGCGCCCTTAAAAGGGCGCAGGTATGTAGGTTACGGTTCAGGGAAAATAGAAAGGATCTCCAGCCTTCTGACCAAAAGCACTGGTCATTGCAGTGTAACAATCCTTAAAGCCGTTAGCCTGTACAGCAAATGCCTGTACATCGATGGAAAGATTATTCATAATCTCCATCTGTTCATTTGTCCAGTCAGATTTGATCTTCATCTGTTCAAACAATGTAACTTCGTCTTTGGCAGACTTAGCGCCTTCAATAAAGACATAGAATACATAGGTGTACTGACCGTTATTATTGATGATTTCCTGCCAAACAGAGTATGTACCGTCACCGTATACACGAATACCGTTACGCTCATTAAGTTTATGTTCTTTCTGTTCTACGGAAACAACTGCGCAACCGCCGCTCAGGAAATCCTGGAGTGCCAGCATATGCCCATACTCAATACCAATCAGATCGTGGACATCTTTACCTTCAACATTATTTACAGTAACCTTTGCTGCAAGGTATGCATCCTCTGATCCGTCTTCAACACGAATGGTGGGATCCTTATCCACTGTCATGCCGGGGAACAGATGGTAATTCTGGGTATCCTGAGTTTCTACATCAGTTTTAACCAGATCACCGTATCTGTCTTTTTCAGGATCAGTCTGTTTCTCTACTGTGTGTTCAAACAGGGTAATGTCTACCTTACCGGCAGTAAAGGTATTGGTCTGATCATCTTTGTCTGTGAAATAGGCCATTGTGCCGCCGGCGATGGCAATAGCCAACATAGCTACGCACAGCACGATGGTAAAAAGTTTCTTTTTCATGGTTTTACTTCCTTTTTAGTGAGTAAGTTACAGTGAAGTTGGATTACGGAAGATCTTTAACTGCATTCCATGCATCAGCAGCCGCAGTAGTTCCAGTAAATCCTTCTGCTTGAATTGCATAAGCAGTAAAAGTTAAACCAGTAGTTGCTGTTACTGTATTATCGATATCATCTTCTTTGATGGTATCTGCAACTTCAATTTTGTTATCAGCAATAATATAACCAGCGTCTTTAGCAATAGCAGCCGATGCAGTTCTATAAATTACATTGTCACTAAGATAGGTCCAGTTACTATCCACAGCCCAGCTTAAACTATCTGCCTCAAATTTACTGTTAGTGGTGTTATACATCCAGGAACCACCAGTTACTTTGACGAAAATATAAACCTCACCAACATCAGTACCGTCAGTAGTAGGAGTATAAGTAACATACGGGTCTTTGGCAATATCTTTACCGGGTACAATAAGATAGGTATTATTACCAGCAGTCGTTATTGCGGTTTCAGTTTCATCCAAATCCAATTCACCAATAGCACCGGCAACAAAAGTGTTTACAACAGCATCACTCTTTGTCATCAGAAATGCCAAGGAGCCACCTACAACACCGCCGATCATAAGGACAAGCGCTAAAAGAAGAACCACTACTCTTGTGTTTATACTTTTCTTTACTTTCATTTGAGTTTCCTCGTTTCTTTAAAATTTGAGATTGATTATTTTCTAACTTTCCAAAAACATCCAAATCCAACCTTCATCGGGATTTTTTTCATCTTCAAACTCTTAAGGAGTAGTCACACCCCAAGTGCTAGGTGCAGCACTCCATGCATCCGCAGCTGTTGTAAAACCGTCAGCCTGAATCGCATACGCAACTACAGTGATGGTTTGACCTGCATAAGTAGATACATCTGCATTATCATCCAGTGTAAAACTACCAAAAACATCAACATCCTCTCCGGCGTCTTCAGTTGTAGAAACTGTAGTAGTCTTATAATAAGTATCTGTTACACCAGCAAGAGGTGCCCAACCATTATTTTCCATCTGTTTTGCAATTGTAGTATCTCCAGTTGCTTCGATACCTGTAATAGGATTTGTAACTTTCACAAAGAGATAACAAGGTTCACTGCCTTTAGCCACATGAATAGTAGGATCCTTAACATAAGTATGTCCAGGAATCAGCTTGTAGGTATTAACTGTAACGCGCTTTGCAAGATCCTTTTCATCGTCATTTTCTTCATCAAAAACAGTGTCATCACTTTTCAGACGTCTACCATACACATCAACCTTAGCTTCATCCAGACCGCCCTCAACAATACCGTCTCCATCAGAATCCTCACCCAACTGAACCTTACCTACAGTAAAGGTATTGGTAACAGTTTCAGTAGTCTGAGTCAGAAATGCCAAAGTACCAGTAATGGTTGCGCCTACCAGCAGCGCTGCGCAAAGCAGCAGAGTTAAAACTTTTTTTGCTTTCTTCATTTTGTTTTCTTCCTTTCATTTATTTGTTTTTAATAGTTATCTATATCAACACGCATCGCGTGTAATTTCCCTATTCCAATTCTTACGCATCCTTTTCGTTCTTTTTCTTTTTTTCTTTATCATCAGATGCAAACACATCCGGCAAGAATACAAAGAATACTAAAAGTGCTCCTGCGGCTATTGCTATGTACATGCCCGGAGGGTTTTGTATGTAGTTGCACACGTAACCAAGGTAAGGAATGCAAAAAACCGGCTTGCCGATGATGTTCTTGTAGTGGACCATGCTGCCGTCCGCCGCATCATTGGCATCGCCTTTTGTTACATAGCGGATTGTCTCCGCCTCCTTCTCATCTGCCACCACTTCCACGATTCGATGTGTAACTACCGTGTCCTGGCTGATCATGTATGTGATCGGGTCACCGGCTTTGAGTGTCTTGTAGTCCACTGCTTTGACATAGATCAGGGAACCTACATGATAGGTCGGCTCCATACTGCCGGATAAAACCATGTATGGCTGAAAACCGATCAGTCTGACACCCACAAGAGCGACTGTCAGAACAACCGCGGCAGCTACCAGTAAAGTGGTGATTACATTCCATATTTTTTTAATTGCTCTCATATCCTGTCTTTTCCTGCACCAAAAACAATGCGCTTCCTTATTATAAAATATTTGCGAAATATACTAGTTAGTCAATTTACAATAACACTATTACACACTGTTTTCAAGCAATTTTGCTGTTTATACAACAGTTTTTGTTTTCCACCTCTTCAAATCCCATCAATCTGGCTGGAATATAGATCCAAAATTTATGCAGGGTAGTATTATAATGGTCAACTGCCTGACTGTAGATGCTTTCGCTTCGTTCCATAATCGCGATTCCCTGCTGACTGCTGCGCCAGTTTTCTTCTTTTTTCCGGCATGACAACAGCTGCATGGAAGCACTTTCCACTGTACTCATCTGACTTTTCATAATACGCCGCACATCATAAAACCAGATACAGATACATATTGTTGTACTTATGAGCGCGATCAGCCATGCAATCCAGGATAACATTGGGTTCTCCTTCCTCTGATATTTCACAGGATAATACATGATAAAAATAACAGATTCAAACCGTTTAAAACCGGGCGCTCCCTGAAATGTATTTATTTCCGTCCTCAAATGCAGACAAGATGCTTTTCACGGGAAATCCCTTTGTGATAGAATACAACTATACCGATATTTGCGAAAGGAATTAGCATGTACATATCAATCTGTGATGACCAGGAATCAGAACTGCAGTTTCTGATCCATCTTCTTGACCGCTGGCAGAGTGAAAGAAATCATGCGCTGCGGCTGAAAACCTTCAACAGCGCCTCTGCTATGCTCGATGCCGCCGAGAAAGAACCTTTTTCCTTATATATATTGGATGTAATGATGCCCGGAATGGATGGTCTGGAAGCAGCGCGTGAGATCCGCCGTTTTGATGAGAAGGCAGATATTGTTTTTCTGACTTCTTCCCCCGGTTTTGCCTATGAAAGCTACAGTGTCCGCGCTCTGGATTATCTTTTGAAGCCTGTGCGTCGGGATATGCTTTTCCCTATACTGGACCGGCTGTTTTTGCGCGAGCAAAAGCCCGAAGAAGGTCTCACCCTGAAATGCGGTTCTGCATGGATCAGAATCCCGTTTTCCTCTCTTTCCTATGTAGAAGTCAACGGAAAGCATTTGTTTTTCAATCTGACCGACGGAAGTGTCCGCGAAGTTTACGGGACCTTGCGTGAATATGAAGCTGCCCTGCTCAGCCGCCCTGAATTCATGCAGCCTCACCGTTCTTATATCGTAAACATGCTGCAGGCTGCCGAATTTTCGCCCTCCGGCATCCGTACTTTTTCCGGCAAGCTCCTGCCGGTATCACGGCTCTCCTATCCGCAGCTGCAAAAGGATTATCTAAAGCTGCTGTTTTCTCAGCGGGAGGATTGACTCTATGGATTTTTTACAGATTCTTAAACTTATCAATTACGCGCTTGTTCTGATCTATGGGCTTTTTTTAAGTGTGATGATTGCTGGCTGCTGGAAAGAGCAGCGGCAACGGCGTTTTGTTATCCTGTCATGCCCATTTCTTTTACTGATTCAGGGGATTGGCTGTCTTGTGGCAGGCGTAGATGCGGTCCGGCAGCTTTATCCTCTTATCGTCCATCTGCCCGTTGTTCTGATTCTGATTTTTTTATGCAAAAAAAAGTGCAGCACTGCCATTATCAGTGTCTGCACCGCATATCTTTGCTGCCAGCTGCCCAGATGGATCAGCATTTTATTTGAAACGCTTACCGGTTCTGCCCTTATCGGCGAACTTAGCTACAGTATCTTTATTGTACCTGTTTTTGCCCTGCTCTGTCACGGTTTTATCAATTCCGCGTCGGAAGCACTGCTTCATTCTTCACAGTCCAGCTTCCTTTTTGGCTGTCTGCCGATTGCATACTATCTTTTTGATTATGCTGCAACCGTTTATTCCAATGCGCTGTATGACGGTTCGCAGATTGCAAAGGAATTTCTGCCCACCGCATTTATTATTTTCTATCTCCTGTTTCTTTCCGCCTATCATACCCGGTCAGAAACACAAAAGCAGGCAGAATTCCAAAAATCCATGCTGGAAGCAGAGCTTACCCAGGCCGAAGCAGCGCTGGAACGCCTCCGGCACACCGAGAAACAGGCTGCCATTTATCAGCATGACATGCGCCATCATTTGGTTCTTCTGGACAGTTATCTTTCCCGTAACGATGTGGAACAGGCAAGAGAATACATCCGAAAAGTCCAGCAGGATGTCGAAAGCATTGTTTCCAAACGCTTCTGTGAAAACGATACCGTTAATCTGCTGTGTTCTTCCTATTTTAAAAAAGCTGCCCGCCAGCAAACCCGTATGTCCGTAAAGGCACAGCTTCCGCAAAAGCTCTCTCTGCCCAACACAGAGCTTTGTTCTCTTTTATCAAACGGGCTGGAAAATGCCCTGCACGCTGCCGCCAAACTGGAACCCACGCAACGCTGGGTGGATTTTTACTGCGATATTCGCGTAAACAAACTGCTGATCGAAATTAAAAATCCTTACCTTGGAGAGATTCAATTACAGGACGGAATCCCCATTTCCTCACAGTCCGGTCACGGTTATGGCTGCCGCAGTATACAGTCCATTGTGGAGCAGCATCATGGTTTATACAGCTTTGAAGCAGAAAACGGCATTTTTACGCTTCGCATTATGCTGTCAGTCTAAAAAAGCTGATTGACCGAAAATTCATCCTTTTTCCGGCTTTCAGCCGCTTCTTCCAGCGTTCGGAAACTTCCAAGATAATGTGTTTTTTTCTTAAACATGATCTGCGCGATCCATTTTTGATTCTTTTTGTTGAAATAGATACCAGACGACAATACCCGCCACCTGTATTTTGGTGGCGGTACTCCAAAGCTGTTATTTTTCGCAGAGTGTCATACTCTGCGAAATTTTTATTTTATGTACGATTACGATAGCGCTATCGTTTGAAACGTAAAACACACCCTCTATAGACAAACCATTCTTCTCATCATATACTGATTACAACAGGCAAAAAACTGCCCTTTACCCCGACAGCAAGGAGGACTTTTTATGTATTACAGATCAGAAAACAAATCCGTATGCGCAGATGTCATCCCGTTTTATGAAAACGGCAAATTTTATCTTTTCTATTTAAAAGACCACCGCGATCCGGACGGATACGGCATCGGTATCCCGTGGCATCTTCTGACCACAACCGATCTGGTGCATTATGAAGAACACGGCACAGTGCTCGACCGCGGCACCACACAAGAACAGGATCTGGCAGTGTTCACCGGAAGCTGTGCCAAATTTAATGACGAATATTATATTTTTTATACCGGTCACAACCATCTGCTGCCCGAAAAAGGTCTCGCGCAGGAAGTGATCATGATGGCAAAGAGCAAAGATTGTATTCACTGGGAAAAAGTGCCGGAATTTCGTCTGGAAGCCCCTGATTGGGTAGAACCCCATGATTTCCGTGATCCATTCGTTTATTATGATGAAGAAAAGAAAAAATACTGTATGCTGCTGGTCGGAAGAGTCAAAACCGACATTCCTTCCAACAACAAAGGCATTACCATGATCCTGTATTCCGATGATCTGTGGAACTGGACCGCAGATGAAACGCCGTTCTATGCGCCGCAGGCATTTTTTGCCCATGAGTGTCCCGATCTTTTCAAAATGGGCGACTGGTGGTATCTGCTTTTCAGTGAATTTTCAGACAAGGTTGCCACCTGCTACCGCATGGCAAAAAGTCCCAATGGTCCCTGGATCACGCCCAAGGTAGATACCTTTGACGGTCATGCATATTATGCTGCAAAAAGCACCTCTGACGGCACACGCCGTATTCTGTTTGGCTGGAATCCCATCAAAAATCATGAAAAAGACGAGGAATTCTGGCAGTGGGGCGGCACTATTATCCCCCATGAGATCGTGCAGGACACTGACGGCACTCTCTGGGTAAAATGCCCCGAAGAGATCAAAAACCAGTACACTTCTCCTGCAGCACTGAGCGATGGTTTTTCCATGAATCAGGTGACCGCTTCCGAAAACGGATACAAAATTGGCCAAAACTGCGGCAGAAGCATCCAGATGCTGGGCGAACTTCCCACAAACTGTAAAGTGGAAATGGAATTTACCACTGCCGATGAGATCGGCGATTTCGGTGTATTTTTACGCGCGGACGAAAAGCTGGACAAGTATTATCTGGTTCGCTTCGATCCCCGTTTCAACAGACTTACCTTTGACAAAATGCCCCGAAAAGACGCCACCATTCACTGTCATGTGGATGTGGAACGCTTCTGCCCTCTTATTCCTGGCAAAAAGAATACGCTGCTGATGATCGTCGAAGGCAGCGTGCTGACTGTTTATGTCAATGACCGCATCGCCATGAGCGCCCGCATGTTTGACCATGAAAGCGGCGATATCGGACTGTATACGCATAATACAGAGGTTATTTTTGAAAATATCCGCATTTACAAATAGTAATCGCCGCCGCCCATAAAACAGTGTGCGCAAGTGCGCATTTATCCCAAGGAGACATAAATGAAAATCACCTTTACCGGCACCTGTGCCCGTGACTATTCCCCTCTTTTACAGACTGTATACAAAGACTGTTTAGACAAAGATGCCCGCAGAAGCTCCGGCGCGCTGATAGACGGTCATATCCAGATCGACTGCGGCCATCACACACTGGATTCCCTGCGTATTCAGAACATTCCACAGTCCGACATTGATATGATCTTTCTGACCCACCTGCATGACGATCACTATAATCCCGACAGCATCCGCAGTATCGCTGCTGCCGCTGACCGCAGGCTCAAGGTCTATGCCCAGGCTGCTGCCGTTCCCGAACTGACGCAGGCTCTGGAAGGCGCCAACGCAGAGATCATCGGTCTTACCCTTCTGGAAAAAGTGCAGATCGGCGAAGATGCCTATGTGTCCGCGCTGCCTGCCAACCACACCCGTTTTCCCGCCCACTATCTGTTTGAGATCGGCGGCAAAAAACTCTACTATGCCACCGACGGTGCCTGGATCATGTATGATGCCCTGTACTATCTGTGGGGGCAGAACGTGGACATGATCGTGTTTGATGCCACCTGCGGTGACTACGAGGGTGATTTCCGCGTAGCTGAGCACAACAGCATCCGCATGATCCGCTCCATGTGCAGATCCTTAAAAAAGCTCAATGTCTATAAGAAAGACGCGCTGCTGTATCTTTCCCATATCGCGCCTTCCCTGCATAAGAGCCATGAGGAAACGGTTGAAAAAGCCCAAAAAAGCAAACTTTTAGTTGCCTATGACGGACTGGAAGTAGAAATTTAAGAAAACAGATGACCCGGCGGCGATTCTCTGTCAATCGCCGCCGCTTTTTAATCACACAAAAAGGCACTCCCAGACGGAAGTGCCCTGAAAATTCATATGCAAAATTCGCAGATTCTTAAGCGTCGATGCCCTGATCTTTGATGAATTCCATGATATCGCCAACAGTGTTCACGTTCTCAAGATCTTCTACGGGAAGTTCTACGCCGTATTCTTCTTCGAATGCAAGAACCAGTTCATACAGATCCAGAGAGTCAGCACCCATGTCATCCTTAAAAGAGGTATCCTCGGTGATGTCCATATCGGCAAGACCAAGCTGTTCACGGATAATTTCTACGATTCTTTCAAACATAATTCATTCTCCTTACAAATTCTTGTATATAGCTGCGGGCATAGTTCACCCGTCCGCACTATTTCCGGAGGTTTTCCTCCTCTGATTTACCCAAAGTATAGTATCTGCATATACAGGTTGTCAACAGGTTTCCGGCAATTTCCAACCGCTTGCACGCGTTTTGGTAAAAGTGCCAAAATTCCTTTTTGTCAACCCATTATTCCTCCAGCAGCGCCTGATAAATATCTCTCTTGCTCACACCACGGTCTTTTGCCGCCTGTTTCATCGCTTCCTTGCGGTCCATTCCCTTATCTTCGTAAAGCTTGACATGCTCTGCAACAGACATTTCCTCCCAGGCTTTCTGCGCTTCCTGCTGCATTTCCTTTCTGTCACGGCCTGCAATGACCAGCACGTACTCACCGCGGGGCTCGTTTTCCTCATAATAAGCGATCGCTTCCTCAATTGTAGTGGGCATGACGGTTTCAAATTTCTTGGTCAGTTCCCGGCAGAGGGTGATCCTGCGGTTTCCAAAGGCATTTTTAAACTCATCCAGCGTCTTTTTTAAGTGATGGGGCGCCTCATAAAAAATCATGGTGCGTGTCTCATTGGCACACTCTTCCAGCACCGCTGTTTTTTCTTTTTTATCTGTGGGCAAAAATCCCTCAAAGCAAAAACGTCTGGTGGAAAGCCCGGAAAGCGTCAGCGCCGTGATACATGCCGCAGGACCGGGCAGGCTGGTCACGCGGATTCCCGCCTCGTGACAAAATGCCACCAGCACTTCACCCGGGTCAGAGATTGCCGGAGTTCCTGCATCGGTGATCAGCGCCACATTTTTTCCAAGCTGCATCTGTTCGATCAGATAATGTGCCTTTTCTACCTTATTATATTCATGATAGCTGGTCATGGGCGTATGGATATCAAAATGGTTCAAAAGCTTAATGCTGTTTCTGGTATCCTCTGCCGCGATCAGGTCTGCGTTCTGCAGCGCCTCGATCACACGGGGCGTCATATCCATCAGATTGCCGATGGGAGTCGCGCACAAATATAAAGTTCCTGCCATACTTTTACTCCTGTTTAATACCCGTAAATATCATAAATTTCATCCGTATAAACACCCTGCTCCTTATACACGATCAGGGGTTTTTCCACCTGCATGCGGGACTTGCCGCCGCGTACCGCTTCCAGAAGCACCATATTGGGTTCTCTGTCCACATACGGGTAAACCAGCTGCATACGCTTGGGCTCCAGTTTATACTTTACAAGCGTAGTGATCAGTTCTGCCAGCCTAAACGGTCTGTGCACCAGAAAAAAACTTCCGCCGGGCTTTAACACCTTCTGTGCCTGCGCTGCAATATCTTCAAAGGTACATAACACTTCATGCCGTGCGATCGCCTTGGGGCTGTCGGGATTTGGCAGTCCATGCTGTCCGATCATATACGGCGGGTTACAGGTCACAACATCAAAAGAAGCAGCCGGAAAAATGACGCCTGCTTCTTTAATGTCACCCTGTACGATTGCTATTTTTTCTTCCAGGCCGTTAAGTGCCACACTGCGGCGTGCCATGTCTGCACTTTCTTCCTGTATTTCCAGACCGGTCAGATGTGACGCCTCACTGCGTGCTTCCAAAAGGATGGGAATGATGCCGGTTCCGGTTCCCATGTCCAGCACTTTTGCGCCGGGCTTTATACGGGCAAAACCGGATAAAAGCACTGCATCCATCCCAAAGCAGAAACGCCCCGGATCCTGTATGATCCGGTAGCCGTTGCGCTGTAAGTCATCCAGTCTTTCAGTCGGTTTCAACAAAACCTTATCAATCATCCAGTTTTGACTTGCCTCCCTTTTTCTCTTCGCGTTCCAGCTTTTCCAGTTCTTTTAATTCTTTTTCATCCGCGCTGTCATTTCTTCTGCCGCGGTGTTTGCGTTTGAAACGCAGCTGCTCTACCTTATATTCATGGATTTCTTTTTCATCGTTGACATCCACGATCACTTTTACCAGCTGACGGAGCACATTGACGGAAGCAACTTCACCTTTCAGTCCGTCATCTGCAGTTACAAAATCCCCCACATTGGGCAGTCTGCGGTTTAAATCTTCATAGGTTTCTTCTTCATGCTTCAAACAGCACATCAGACGTCCGCATACACCGGAAATCTTGGTGGGATTTAAGGACAGATTCTGTTCCTTGGCCATCTTGATGGATACGGGAACAAATTCGGACAGATGGCTGTGACAGCACAGCACTCTGCCGCAGATACCGATACCGCCTAAAATCTTAGTCTCGTCGCGCACACCGATCTGGCGCAGTTCAATACGGGTCTTGAACACACTTGCAAGATCCTTGACCAGCTCTCTGAAATCGATACGTCCGTCCGCTGTAAAATAAAACAGCACTTTGTTGTTGTCAAAGGTATATTCCGCGTCGATCAGCTTCATATCCAGATTATGCTTTAAAATCTTTTCCTGACAGATCTTGAATGCGTTGCGCTCCTTGATCTTGTTGGCGATTTCCTGCTCGTCGTCACGTTCGGTGGCAATGCGCAGCACAGGCTTTAGGGGCTGTACCACCTTGTCATCCTCCACCATACGGGGATTGCCCACAACCGTACCGTATTCCACGCCTCTGGCGGTTTCCACGATTACGTGATCGCCTCTTTTAACATCAAACTGCAGCGGATCAAAATAGTAGATTTTGCCCGCTGTACGGAATCTTACACCAATTACTTTAATCATCTATAAACCTCCCTGCCTGACGAGTATCTGCATCCGCCGGCCCCCAAGAAACAACATTTCTCAGGAATTTTCCTGAATGGTCAGAAGCATCAGCTCCATCGTCAGATCAAAATTCACATTCGCCGCAAGGCGCACTTTGGCCTTATCCAGAGCCTCCAGCACTTTTTCAATGCCTTCATAGGAGCTTCTGGCAGCCACTTTCTTAATATACTGTATTTCCTGTCTGAAAATCAAGTGGTTTACATCATTCATCGCCTTAAATAACAGCACATCACGATACCAAATTGCCAGAATATCCAGATAATCGCTGACATCCAGCTGGTATTCATTGATCTTTTTGATCGCACTTACAATTTCCGCGATCTCCATGCCGTTGATATTTTTCAGTAAAATAAGGGCTTCTTCCTTGACCTTTTCAAATTCTTCACTGGACGCAAGCATTCTGGCCCTGCCGATATTGCCTCTTGCAAACGCAGTGCAGACTTCTGCCTTATAATCCGGGATCTGCATGGTTTCCATCAGATATTTTTTCACCAGTTCATCGGCAACCGGGCGCACATTCAAGATCACACATCTGCTCTGCACGGTGGGAAGCAGGGTTTCCAAGCTGGAAGTCAGGATCATAATGATGCCGTATTCCGGCGGCTCTTCCAATGTCTTTAAAAGGGCATTCTGTGCCTGTACCGTCATCTTCTCCGCTTCGCTGATGATATAGATCTTGTAAGGGCTGCTGTAGGGTTTGATCGCCATATCATTGTTGATCTGGCTGCGGATATCCTCGACACCGATGGTGTTGGGTTTTTCATGCACCAGACGGATGATATCGGGCTGATTTTCGGAAAGCGCCTGTCTGCAGGAATGACATTCCTGACAGGGCTCGATTCCCTTCTTTTCACACTGCAGGGTCATGGCAAAAAGCTTTGCGATAAATTCCTTGCCCGCATTGCGCTCGCCATTGATGATATAAGCATGGGAAACCTTTCCCAGCGAAATCGCATTCTGTAAATGCTCCTTTATCGCATCCTGTCCGATGACATCTGAAAATCTTGCCATAGTCACCCCTCCTCATTCCAAATTTCTCTGATATATATTTTGATCTTTTCGATACATTCTGTCAATTCATTGTTATTAAAAAAACGCTTCTCAATGCCGGCCGCCGCCACTTTTTCTTCTGAAAAATCCTCCAGATCTGCCAGATAGCGTCTGCACATTTCCTTATATTTAGGACTTTCCTGCATACGCTCCCGGTCCAGCGCCCGCTGCAGTCTGACGCCGTCATCCAGATCGATAAAAACCGGCACCAGCATTTCTTTTCCAAAATATGCCCGCAGGGACTGATAGGATTCCAGCGTTCCGATCGCCAGATAAGAATATTGTGCCAGATCAATATGCCCGTCGTCCACTGTAAAATAATGCCACGGTCCGTGCGCAGTCTGATAAGTGCGCAGCTCTACCAGCTTTCCTTCCTGCCGGATCTTTTCCAGACCTGCCTCATCGGTAAAAAAATAGTCTTCTCCGTCTTTTTCCCCGCTGCGGATCGGTCTTGTGGTGTAAGGAACCAGTTTGCGGAATCCAAATTCCTCATCCTGTATCAGCTGTCTGTAGATCGTATCCTTGCCGGATACGCTTTTTCCCATGATATAAAAAATTCTGCCCATCTTATCTGTCTATTCCTCGTCATCCGCCCAGGCAAGCGCACATCTGACTGCGCGTTTCCAGCCTTTTAAACGTTTTTTTCTGATATCCGTTTCCATTGCAGGCACAAACTGTCTGCCCAGCGCCCGGTTTGTGCGCACATCGTCCAGATCCTTCCAGAATCCGGTGGCAAGTCCCGCCAGATATGCGGCACCCAGCGCAGTAGTCTCGATGCATTCCGGCCGCAGCACCTTGCAGTTTAATAAATCCGCCTGAAACTGCATCAGCAGATTGTTGGCACTTGCCCCGCCGTCCACGCGCAGCACAGAAAGCGGCATTCCCGCATCCTTTTCCATGGCTTCGATCACGTCCGAGGTCTGATATGCCAGAGATTCCAGCGCTGCACGGATAAAATGTTCTTTGGAAGTACCGCGGGTCAGCCCTACCACGATACCTCTTGCATTGGGATTCCAGTAAGGGGCTCCCAGACCGGTAAAGGCCGGTACCACATAAACGCCCTCCGTATCTTCGACTTCTGCCGCATATTCCTCCGACTGGGGCGCGCTTTTGATCATGCGCATTTCGTCGCGCAGCCACTGCAGCGCAGCACCTGCCACAAACACACTGCCTTCCAGCGCATAGCGTGTCTGTCCTTCCGGGCTTGCCGCGATGGTGGTCAGCAGACCATTTTCAGATGCAATGGGTGTCTCACCGGTGTTCATCAGAAGAAAACAGCCGGTTCCATATGTATTCTTGGCTTCCCCCGCCTCAAAACAGCACTGTCCAAACAGCGCCGCCTGCTGGTCACCGGCCGCTCCCGCAATGGGAATCTCTCCGCCGATCACAGTCTCATCGGTCATGCCGTATACACAGCTTGATGCTTTTACCTGCGGCAGCATGGTCTTTGGAATACCAAAATAGTCAAGGATCTCCTGATCCCACTCTTTTTTATGAATATCAAACAACATGGTGCGTGATGCGTTCGTGTAATCTGTCACAAACACCCTGCCTTTGGTCAGATTCCATATCAGCCAGGTGTCCACCGTGCCAAACAAAAGCTCTCCATCCTCAGCCATCCGGCGCGCCTGCGGCACATTTTCCAGAATCCACTTGATCTTGGTGCCGGAAAAATAAGGATCCGGCACCAGTCCGGTGCGTTCTTTGATGATTTTGTCAAAACCGTCGGCTTTCATTTTTTCGATCATGTCCGCTGTTCTGCGGCACTGCCAGACAATGGCGGGATAAACCGGTTTTCCGGTCTTTTTGGAAAAACAGATGGTGGTCTCACGCTGGTTGGTAATGCCGATCGACGCGATTTCTTCTATATCCGCCCCGATCTTTCCCATCGCTTCCACCGCCACGGAAAGCTGGGAGGACCAGATTTCCAGCGGATTATGCTCCACCCATCCGGGCTTGGGATAATACTGGGTAAATTCCTTCTGTGCGATCGAGCAGATCTGTCCCTGCCTGTCAAACAAAATACAGCGGGAGCTTGTGGTTCCCTGATCCAGTGCCATCACATATTTTTTCATCGATAACCCTCCAGTCCCGGTCTGCACCTGCAGATTTTTCTCAAATCCGGCTGCAGGCTCAGTCCTTTATTTCAACGATCCGCAGCATATTGGTTCTGCCCGCTTCCCCAAGGGGCAGTCCTGCTGTCAGGATCACTGTATCTCCTTTTTTTACAAATCCTGCTCTCACCGCTGCATCCACAGCCTCGCGGAACAGATCTTCCGTGGTGTTTTCCTGTGCGATCAGAAGCGGGCTTACGCCCCACTGCAGGTTCATCTGCCGCCATACCATTCTGCTGGTGGTGCAGCTTATGATGCGGCATCCCGGTTTATGCCTTGCCACCATGGCGGAGGTAAATCCGGTCATGGTAACCGTAATGATCGCTGCCGCATGCAGTCTGGCTGCGATCGTGCAGGTCGCATGGCAGATTGCTTCCGTTGTGGCAGCATCAATCAGCATATTGTGGGCGCCTGTCGCTGTGGCAGCATCGATCCGCGTATTGCAGGCAGCTGTCGCTGTGGCAGCATCAATCCGGGGATTGCACGCGCCTATCGCTGCCGTCCGCCATCCCAGCTCCTGCTCTGTTCTTTCTGCGATTCGCGCCATGGTAGCAGCTGCTTCTGCCGGATACGCCCCGTTTGCGGTTTCTCCCGAAAGCATGATCGCCGTGGTTCCGTCATAGATCGCATTGGCCACATCCGTGACCTCCGCCCGGGTAGGACGCGGATTTTTCATCATGGAATCCAGCATCTGCGTCGCTGTGATCACATGTTTTCCGGCCTGCACTGCCATGGCGATCAGTCTTTTTTGTACTGACGGCACATCTTCCAGCGCGATCTCCACCCCCAGATCTCCGCGGGCAACCATCAGCCCGTCGGAAACTGCCAGAATTTCTTCTATATTATCAAGCGCCTGCAGACATTCTATTTTTGCAATGATCTGTGTTTTTGCACTACAGGCATTCAGAATCTCCCTGATCTGTAAAATATCCTCTTTCGTCCTCACAAAGGACGCTGCAATAAAATCAAATCCCTGCTCAGCGGCATACTGGATGTCTGCCCTGTCTTTTTCAGACAAAAACGGCATATTAAGCTTCGCACCGGGAAGATTGACTCCTTTGCGGTCTGAAATCTGCCCATCATTGAGTACCTTACAGACAATTTCCGTGTCGGTCACCTGCTCTGTACGCAAAGCAACAAGTCCGTCATCGATCAGGATGATCTGACCGGGCTGCACATCCTGGGGCAGCTTTGTATATGACACGGACACCCGTTCAGCGGTTCCTGACACCGTTTCTGCTGTCAGCACAAACCGCTGACCTGCTTGCAACAAAACCCTGCCGTCGGCAAACTGCCCCAGCCTGATCTCAGGGCCTCTGGTGTCCATCAGTACCGCTGCCGGCATTTGCAGCTCTCTGGCAAGCTTTCTGATCATTTCAAGCTTCTGACCCTGCTCGTGATGATCTCCATGTGAAAAATTCAGTCTTGCCACATGCATGCCCGCCAGCATGATCTTTCGCAGTGTTTCCTCATCCTGTGAAGAAGGGCCTATTGTACAGACAATCTTTGTTTTGCTCATGCATCTCTCCTTGTGAAGCAGGCATTGTCTGCGGGCGGATATTGCTATGATAAAAGGATATCGTATTATTCTCCTGCGGTCAAATCGTTTTACCCCTTTTTGCTAATTTCTCCCTGCGCCTGCTTCCTTACTCTTTCTTTCAGCTGTTATCTGCGTTAGCATTCCGCAAAATCCGGCAGTTCATGCATGTTTTGAGCAGTGTTGACAACAACCGGCCGTAATTTTATACTGGTAGCTGGACGATTGAAACTGCTCTTAATGCCTGGCGCATGCAAATCTGTAAATTCGGCAATTTTGCATGCCTGAAAATTGTATTTTCCAAACGCCAAGCATGCAGATTTTATTTTTTTGAACATTTGCATGCTGAAAATGCTTGTACAAAACTGAAAAATCATGCAAATACTCAAAATTCCTCATTTTGCATGCTTATGCAGGCTAAGTTGAGCAGTCAAAAACACATTTTTTGTTATTTTGCATGAATCCGACCTGGTTTCTGCCATTTTAGAGCATGCAAAATCGTGTTTTTTTCAAATTTGCATGAATCCGACCTTGTTTCTGCCATTTTAGAGCATGCAAAATCGTGTTTTTTTCAAATTTGCATGAACCTGACCTGGTTTCTGCCATTTTAGAGCATGCAAAATCGTGTTTTTTCACAAAATTGCATGAATCCGGCATGTAAACTCATGTCCACAACGCCTACCATCTCCCAAACTTTAAGGAGTACCCATGGAAAATCTTCTTTTTTGCTTAAATGCCACTCTGCCGGTCTTTCTGGTCATGGTGGTTGGATATCTGTTAAGATATTTCGGTCTTTTGGACCCGCATTTTGTCAAAACCCTCAACGCCTTTAACTACAAGATCACGCTGCCCATGCTTTTGTTCCGCGACATTTCACAGGCGGACTTTTCACAGGTATGGGACACCAGCTACGTGCTTTTTTGCTTTATCGCCACCCTGATCAGCATCACGGTCTCCTGGATCGGCACGCGCCTCTTTTTAAAGGATGTATCTTTGCACGGTGAGTTTATTCAGGGCGCATACCGCAGCTCTGCGGCGGTGCTTGGCATTGCCCTGATCCAGAATATTTACGGCGATTCTTCCATTGCGCCGCTGATGATCATCGGTTCCGTTCCGCTCTACAACGCGGCTGCCGTTGTGGTGCTGTCCTTTAACGGCGCACACGCGCAGGGCATGGACCGCGCTGCGGTTAAAAAAACAGCCAAAGACATTCTGACCAGCCCCATCATTCTGAGCATTTTGCTGGGTATTGTGTTTTCCCTGCTGCCCTTTTCCCTGCCGGTGATCGTGACCAAAACTGTCAATAATTTTGCAGTGCTTGCTTCTCCGCTGGCCCTTATCGGTCTTGGTGCCGGTTTTGAAGGAAAAAAAGCGATTTCCTGCATCAAGCCCACCATCATTTGTTCCGTGATCAAGCTTCTTGTGTGGCCCGCCGTTTTCATGCCGCTGGCAGTCTGGATGGGATTTTCTCCCCAGAAACTGATCGCTCTTCTGATCATGCTGGGCGCTCCCACCACCGTCAGCTGTTATATCATGGCCAAAAATCTGCAGCATGAAGGCGCGCTGACCTCCAGCGTTGTGGTGTCCACCACCTTTTTCAGCTCCGTTACGCTCACCTTCTGGCTGTTTGTACTGCGCAGTCTGCAGCTGATCTAGCTTCTGCCGCCGTTGTCTGCATACATCCGGTAGCCCTCCCGCAAAAGCATGGCATAAAGCGGTCCTAAAAACAGTCCGGCAAGCCCAAAAACTTTTACCCCGGCATAGACAGAAAACAGCATCCACACAGGAGAAATTCCCAGCTGCTTTCCCAAAAGACGCGGTTCCAGCAGTTCCCTTGCCGCAATACACAATACATAAAGCAGACATACCGCTGCTGCCGCCCAGCCCCGGCCGCTTAACAGCTGCCACAAAGCAAGCGGCAGCAGTACGATTCCGGTTCCGATAAAGGGAAGCGCATCCAGAAAGCCTGCCAGCAATCCCCATAAAAAGGCATTTTTTATCCGGATCATCCACAATCCCGCCGCCGCGATCACACAGATAACCACAATGATCACAAGCTGTGCTTTCACATAACCTGCGATCATCTTTACTGTTTTTTCCGCAAACTCCCAAACAATCTTCAAAATCTGATTCTTTTCTTTTGCCGCTGTCATCCGGTCATAATCCCTGCACAAAAGCACCGCCGCCACAAAGGTGATCCCCCAGAAAGCCGCCGCCTTTCCGCATTTTTTCAGCCAGTTTAGAGATTGCTTTGCCGCTGCCGGCCAGATATTGATCTGCATTTTATCCGCAAAAACACCGATTTTTTCCACAATAATCTGTTCCAGCTGCCCTGCATCGATCCCAAGGCTGTTTTCCAGCACAATACAGCCATCCTGCATCCACTGTCCCAGCTGTTCTTCCAGCACATATAAACCCTCGCCCAGTCCCGGCAGCCAGTTTGCTGACCAGCGTATCATAAACACACAGACAAGACCTGTCAAAACCGCCCAGACCGCCAAAACCAGCGCAAACAGGATTTCCCGGCGTATGTGAAGCCTGCGGGCCGGTTTTTCCAGTCCCGGACACACTAAAAAAACAGCCAGAAACGCCAGCACAAAGGGTGCCGCAAGCGGCAGAAGATAACGGAATCCCAGATACAGTCCAGCCGCATAGATGGCAAAAAACAACAGCATTTTTCTGTTTTTTTCCACAAAAATACCCATACATCCCTCCCATTTGAAGGTAGTATAGGTATTTGTACTCTGAATATGAATGAAATTCTTGAATAACCAATATTTACATAACGTCCCGCCTGCGGTTTTCCGCAATTGCCAGAATCAGGATCAGAAACGGCGTGCAGCAAACCTGCTGATAGCAAAACAGATTATGGGAACAGTAAGTCAAAATCACCAGACATCCTGCCAGCAAAACCGGCTCCTTCCATGTCAGAACCCCTTTTAAAAAACGCACAAATGCCGTCACCAGATATGCTGCATACGCAAGCAGACCAAGCACGCCCAGACAGATCAGTACATTCAAAAATTCATTATGGGCGTTGGTCAACACCTGATCCCAGCCAAAATAAACCGCAATCTGCTCCCGAAGTCCGGTATTTTCCTCACACTGCGGCCAGTAACAATCCGGTCCTGCGCCGATCAGCTTCTGCCAGATATCCATTTTGGCAAACATTTTTCCGGAAACCTTCCAGATCACACCCCGGTAATTTCCCCAGGCATCGTCAAACAAAAGATAAGAATTGCTGCTTTTCACCGGCAGTACACCGGCAGTATTACATATGATAAACAACACGCCGCCGACAGCCGAAAATCCTGCTGCCGCAGCCGTCGTCCCAAACAGGACACGCCCGATCCGCCGCGCTGCCCCAGTGCCGATCCGTCCTTTATAAGCCTGAAACAGCGTGTAAATCACCGAAACTGCCAGCAAAAGATACCAGGTTTCCATACTCTGCGTCATAAAAACAGAAAGTGCCCCCAGCTGCATTGCCTGCGCCGGTAAAAGAAGCTGCAAAATGCCAATCACCTTAAAGCTGCCCAGCATCAAAAGCAAAAATTCCAGAAAACGCTCCATCCATGCCGTATGAAAACAGCAGATCCAGAACAATCCTGCCGCCAGCACCGCCATCGCTAAAAAGGCGCTGTCGCTGTTCTGGGTCACCACTGCGCCAAACATCACCGCGCAGTAAATACCGTAAAAAAACCGTTTTCTTCCGTTTTGCTCCAGAAAAAAGCACGCCGCTCCGATCACCAGCACCGTACAGAGATAACTGGAAAACCAGGTTGCCTGACCTAATGTAGACAGAAATTCCAGATAATATTTTTCCGAAATTCCCTCGTACATACGAAGCGGATCTGCGCCAAACCGGTGCAGGATTCCCAGAAGCGCTGCAGCCGCAGAGCCGGTAAAATGCCCTGCCAGCAAAACCTTTGTCCAAAGCTTTGCCCTGGAAACACAAAACCATGCCGCTGCCAGCAAAAGCTGGGTGCGAAAGCCCATATACCAGCCTTCCGCGCCGGTCCACGCCTGCTGCCGGTAATCACTGCTGACAAAAGAACCTGCCAGTACCGCCAGATACGCCAAAAACGCCAGATCAATGCCGGAAATTCTTATTTTTTTTCTGTCACCGGATGACTGCTGTTTTACCTGCCGCAAACCCGACCGCTGCCTTCCCAACAGACAGCCCACCGCCTGCAGCAGAAACAAAACCGCTGCCGGCAGAAGACACCACAGACTGCATTTGTAAAAAAACTGAAATTTATGCGCGCCAAGGTCAAAATACCGGTCCGGTGCATAAAGCGGAAACACCGTCACCATCGCCAGAATCCAGAGATTGACCAACGCACTGCCAATCAGTCCCGGAACAACACGCCATGACACACCTCGCTGCCGTACACTGCCCTCCGCCGATCCATACAGCTGTACACTGCCTTCCGGCGATCCATACTGCACATTCGGCTTTGCATCACATTTACAGCCCAAGTTTTTCATCCAGTTCATATGCAACCTTCTTCCCTGTCACCGGATGTAAAAACTCCAGTTTTACCGCCTGCAGCTGTACCGCCCGTATCCGGCTCTCCTCAGAAACCGCCCTGCTTTCTGCAGAGCCATATCTGGCATCTCCCAAAAGCGGCAGTCCTGCATTGGCCATCTGCACCCGGATCTGATGATGTCTGCCTGTCAGAAGCTCCACTTCCACTAAAGCGCGGTCGCCGTCTCTTTTCAGGCATCTGTAAATCAGTTCTGCTTTTTTGGCATCCTTTTCATCCGGCTGTGCGATACGCGCGCCGCCTCCGGCTTCTTTGATCATGTAATCGGTCAGTTTCTGTCCGTCAGCATTTTCTGCCAGTTCCCTGTCCTTACAGTACACCACGGCATGATATGTTTTTTTCATTCCATTGCCGGAAACCTGACTGCTCAGCTTGGCTGCCGCTTTCTGCGTCTTTGCAAACACAAGCAGACCGGAAACCGGCTGATCCAGCCGGTGGATCAGCCCAAGATAAACATTGCCCGGACAAGGTCTGGAACCGGCAGCTTGACGGCTGGCACCGCCTGCCTGATTGTTTGCACCGCCGGACTGCCGATTCTGCCTTGCCAGATAGTTTTTCAATTCACTTACCATATCTGTTTCCGAAGCCTTCGCGCTCTGTACCGCCAGTCCGGAAGGCTTAAAACACACCAGATATTCCTTTTCCTCTGCGAGGATCTTTGTTCTCATAAAATAACTCCCCGGCAGGTTCTTTCATCCTGCATCTGTTTTTCATCTGTATGGCATCATCTTGCCAGACGGTAAACCGCTGCCATATCTTCTACCTGCAGAAGTTTTGCAGACCCTTTCGGACCGCCTGCTGCACGGTAACATCCTTCCGCCATCTCAAGAATCTGTTCTTCTGTAGGCGCAATACCCAGTTCTTTCATATTAGTAGGCATGCCGATACTGCGGTAAAAATCCTCCATCGCTTCAATACCCTTAAGTGCGGTCTCTTCGTCGGTCGCTCCGGGTTCCACCTGCATAACATTCAGTGCATATCTCACAAAACGATGCAGACAGTTTTTGTATACATATCTTGCCCAGCTGCTCCAGATAGCCGCAAGTCCTGCACCGTGGGTCACGTCAAACATACCGCCCATTTCATGTTCCAGCATATGAGTTGCAAAATCACCGCCGGCGTTGCCGCATCCGGTCAGATCGTTGTGCGCCAGACTGCCAGCCCACATCACCTCTGCCCGCGCCTCATAATTATCCGGCTGTTCATGCAGAATTTTTGCATTTTTGATCACGGTGCGCAGGACGCCTTCTGCCAGCTGATCGGTCAGCTCCATATTGCCGCCGTTTGTAAAATAGCGTTCCATAGTATGCATCATAATATCCGCACAGCCGGACTGGGTCTGATAATCCGGCAGAGTCACTGTCAGTTCGGGATTCATGATCGCAAATTTCGGGCGTGCCAGATTATCGTTGTAGGCTCTCTTCTGGCCGGTTTCCACATTAGTGATCACGCTGGAATTGCTCATTTCGCTTCCTGCCGCCGCAATGGTCAGCACTGCAGCCACCGGCAGACATTTCTTTGCTTTTCTGGTATGTGCATACAGCTCCCAGATATCATACTCAGGCTCAGCCAGCGCATAGGCAATGGCTTTTGCCGAATCGATCACGCTGCCGCCGCCCACAGCCAAAAGAAAATCCACACCCGCTTCCTTTGCCAGCGCAATGCCTTCTCTTACTTTGGAAAGATGGGGATTGGGCACAACACCGCCCAGTGTCACATAAGAGATTCCTGCCGCTTCTAGGGAAGCTTTTACTCTGTCGAGCAGACCGCTGCGCACAGCACTCTGTCCGCCGTAATGAATCAAAACCTTACTGCCGCCATATTCTTTTACCAGTTCACCGGTACGCATCTCGGTACCTTTGCCGAAAATCACTCTTGTCGGTGCATAAAATTCAAAGTTGTGCATTTTTTCCTCCTTATTATAACCATACTTTCCGGATCGTCAGGCGGGCCAGACAGATTCCGTCTTTGGGACCGCCGCTGCAGTAACCTGTCAGCATCGCATTATCCTTTGTAAAAAAGGCTGCCGGATAACAGTAACCGTGTTCTTCTTCGCCTTCTATCAGTGTATATTCGCTCCATGTCATACCGTCATCTGCACTCACAGCATATACAAGCGGCGTTCTTCCCCACCCTGCACGAAAAATCCGGCGGCCATTGTAATTGGGAATCGGATTCCAGATTGCAACCAGATCCTGTGTATACGGATTCCGTGCAATTTTCATCGGCGATGCCGGCGATGTAAAACGTGATGCCTGAGGAAGAGTCCAGTGTTCTCCGTTGTCCAGAGAAAAATATTCGTACTGATACATCTGATCTGTACGGCTGTACGCCCAGAGCACACCGTTTTTCTTTTCGATCACGCCGGGTTCCTGCAGGCCGGTCTCAGAATGCGCAAACGGCGGGTATGCCGTATCTGCACTCTCTTTCCATGTTTCCCCATCATCATCGGAATATAAAAAACAGGTAAATCCGCGGCCGTCAAAATATCCCTTGCTGCCGCCGTCCTCAAAATTTCCCCTGTGAAAAGCCAGCGGCAGTATGATCCTGCCATTGGCAAGCCTTTCTGCCCGGTCATTATTCAGTACATAATATCCTGCGCGGTCCGGCATGGAACATTCCACATGTTTATAAAAACTTTTCCCTTCATCGGCAGATCGGGACAGCATAACGCGATTGACCGTCGCATTCTGCTTCACAAGATAAAACAGCCCCACATCACCGTTTGCCATGCGCATTAAAGAAACGCTCATCACATTTTTTGTCTGATAGAAAGAGGCCGGAATAACCAATTCTGCCTCAGACCAGGTTTCTCCCTCATCTGCAGACCGGATCGCCACCAGATCAGATGGTGCATCGTCATCATAGGAACCGCTGAACCGGCTGTATACAAACAGAATCTGTCCGTCTTTTAATCTTAAAAACGCACCTTCGCTATGACGGGTATACACTTTGTCAGGTCCAAAAGATATCACATTGTGATCTGTTCTGTTCATCTTTTATTCTCCTTTCAGAGGATATCCCATCTCACGGAATACATAGTTAAAACGGCCTGTAGGCGCCACATCACCGTCACAGTAGAAGTTGATGATATCTTCGCATCCTACATTGTCCGCCCATTTGAATTCAAAGTTCAAAAACTTCACGCCGTAAAGATCAAACAATTCGCCCATAAATTCTCTGGGCAGCTTGTACATGATCTGTCTGCCTTCCTGTACATATTCGGCACAGCCTTTTACTTCAAAGCCGACAGGCCCCCACATTTCCACGGGCACTACATTTTTACCGGTATTTTCTGCGCAGCCTGACGCGCCATCCGCCTGACAGCATCCTGCTGCCGTACGTCCCACAGCCAAATCATAGCCTTCCCAGCCGCTGCTTCTGTCGCAGGTCAGATTCACATACAGGGTCATGTGATTGTCACCTGTCTTGGGCGTGATATCCTCTGCACATTCAGCCATGAAATAGAGATATTCGTCATCCCGCGCCACTTTTGCCGCCACAATATTGTTGCGTCCGGTAAAGTTGGTGTAATGGGTGGAGCCAAAGCCCGGATGATCTCTGTGGATCGTGGTGCCTTTCGTACTTCTGTATACCGGCGTTACATCCTCAAAATCTGCAAGCTTCTGAATCGTTTTGGGTGCAGAAGGGATCGCACGGGGCTTTGCACCTTTGAATCTGCGGATATTGGAGCAAAGCTGCAGATAATAATTGTCACGGATGCCGTCACGGTCCATTTCGATATCGCGGCTGTGTTCCAAGTCAAACTGATCCACGAAAGCAAGCTGCGTGCTGTTGGGGTCTTTTACCCAGGGCTCATGCCAGCGTCCCATGATCCATTCATTCCATCCGGTGACAAAAACAAATTCCGGATCACAGTCAATGGCACGGTTCCACTGTTCCTCAAAGTTAAAACCATATTTATAGGAAGTTTCATCCAAAAGCTTATGTCCGTAAGCATGGGTATAGCTTCTTCCGTATGTTTTTGTATTATTAAAATAGGTACAAAGAAGCTCGTCATTACAGTTCTGTGCTACGCCGACAGTCATCATCTCACAGCTTCCGTCCGGTCTGCAGCCGTATTTATGCTGCGGATATTTTTCCAGCCAGCCCCACATCCGGCTCTGTGTCGGGCCAAAACCATAGGAAGGCTGTCCCGGCTTGAATGCAAAAAACTCTCTGATCTCATTTAAAAGCCGGGTATCTTTTTCACAGCTTCCGGTCTCCGGCAGGGATTCCGGATATGCCATCACAACAGGTTTTCCTTCGTGCAGATACCAAAGATCCCTGTATCTGCCGGGCTTATAGATTTCCTGATACACTGCGCGCAGCATTTCCTCTGTGGTCTGGCAGGGTCCAAAATTCATCATAAATGCAAACCTGGGAGCATTGATGCCGTCTGCACGCGCCGCCCTGAATCCTTCCAGCAGCGGTTCATAGGACTCTTTCCAGACCAGACTGCCGTTGGTGCAGTCAAACATTACCATATCCACGCCTGCATCTGCCAGAAGCTGCGCATGACGGCGGATAATATAGGGATCGCTGTTTCTGTAAAAACCATACAGCGGCTCATTCCAGGAAGTGCTGGTTCTGATATCCTTTCCGCCCCATGCAGGGTGATTTTCATTGTATTCCGCAGCCGGATATTCCCGCAGCATTTTGCTCAGATTCAGCGGCTCCATCTCGTATTCGCCGGATCTCCAGGTCCAGTAAAAAATACCCACCTTGCGGTCAGAACGATAGCCGCGCACATCCTCTGCGTCTGCCACCTTTCTGTCCAGTTCATCCACTGCCGCCCACTGTGAGGACTCCATATCGATCAGTGCTTCATCCGGTACCGGCACATATTCTGCAACAGGATTTTCTTCCCCGATCTCTGCAGATAAAATCTGCAGCTGCTCATCATGAGGGATAAAATACAGCGTATGCACTCCTGCCATACCTTCTATCGTTACATGCGCAATATTCTTTTCCGGAAATCCAATCCAGTCGATCACAGAAAAGGACAGGATGATGTTCTCCGGCGTATCTGCCGCCAGATTGACAATGGAACAGCCTTCTTTGCCTGCAAAACGTACCGTTAACCAGCATGTTTCTGTAAGCTTTACATTTTCATATACATAAAAACTGCCTTCCTGTTTTAATTCCACCATACCCATAACCAACGCCTCCTGCTGTCTTTTTAGGTTGCTACTATTCTATCATAATACAGCGTGAAAATGGAGAAATATCTTATTTTTTCTTCCCTCAAATGGTATAATGAAAACGGAGGTACACAACCATGCAAAACGATCATCCCAACATTACCGATGCCCAGATCCGTGACCTTTTTTCTTCCCAGAACAAACGTCACACCGAAATAACCGCCGCCATCGCAGGCTATAACGAAAACGGCTATCCCTGTCCCGGTGCCAATATTATGGAACATGCGCAGTTAAACCGTCTGGCAGCCCGAAACGGTATGGAAAATCCCGATTATGTCAACGACCATGTGGCCGTATATGCCCGCGCGCAGCGCGAGATCGGCTGTGATTTCTGCGACCAGTGGATTCCGGACAACCCGCTTTCCATGCGTGACCAGGGTTATGAGGGCGGCAGCTTCAATGCCACCACCGGCGATGCGAAGATCATCGTGGACGGCATGGAGATCAAGGAACCCGAGGATGTGGTGGAACATCTGGAAAAAGTGGAATTTCCGCGTCTGCAGCGTAAGATCGACAATTTTGACCATGAAAAAAGAGTCCGCGAGATCGGTCTGAGCGAGTATAACCAGCAGCATGAGATCGGTCTGGATGTTTTAAAGACCGGTTATGATTTCATCACCTTTCCAATCCTTGATTATTACCGCTACGGCTATGAAAATTACTTTTGTGCTTACCAGTTATACGAAGATGTGATCGAACAGCACTTCAAACTGCAGGCCAAACTTTCCTATAAAAACAATCTGGCGGCGGCAGAAGCCTATAACCGCTATGATCTGCCCAAACTTTACCGCCTCGACCACGATATGACTGACTCCCGCTCCACACTGGTCAGCTTAAAGAGTCTGGAAAAAATCTGGTTTCCGCAGCTTGCCTGCAGTCTGGAGCCGGTTTTGAAAAATTGCGGTGTGCGCCTGATCTGGCACTGCGACGGCAATATCATGCCCATGGTTCCCGGACTTTTGGATGTGGGCGTCAGAGGCTTTCAGGGCTTCCAGTACGAAGACGGCGTTGACTTTGCAGAACTGTGCAAACTGCGGGGCAATGACGGACAGCCCCTTTTTATGATCGCCGGTGTGTCCGTGACAAGGACACTGCCCTTTGGCACTCCCGCCGATGTGCGCAAAGAACTGGAATATCTGGTGAGCGTTCACGGCGATACTGCGCTGACTCTTGGCTGCTCCTCCAGCCTTGCTCCCGGTGTTTCTTCCGCAAACATCGTTGCACTGCTGGAAGGCCTGCACTATTACAAAACGCACCGTAAATAAGAGGATTTTCTTATGAACAGACGCCAAACCTGCAATTATGAATTCCGAAATGAAGATTTAAACGCAGTAAAACGCCTTGTGCCGCCCCTGAACGCACTGAAAGAACCCGTCTGTGTGCTGGATGACACCTGGGAGATCATTACAAAGGACACAGATTCCCGGCTGGTCAAATATTATTCCGGCGACCTCTGCCGCTTTTTAAACGATGCTTTCGGCATCTATCCCCGCGTCCGCCGCGTGACGGATGTGCAGGCAGCACTCAAAAATCCGCTGCATAAGATTTTTCTGCTGGAAGCTGAGGATGTCGCAGATGCACCTGTTTGCTCTGATATGAAAAATGCCTTTCATATTACTGTGACCCCGGAATCCGTTATCGTGATCGGACGAAGTGAACGCGGAACCGCTCAGGGTGTTTACTACATGGAAGACCATATGAAGCTGCGCGGTGAAGCAAAACTCGAAGAAGAAGCGCAGGAACATGCGCCGCTGTTTTCTCCCCGTATGTCCCACTCCGGCGTGGAACTGGATACATTTCCGGATACCTTTCTGGAAGCCTGTGCCCATGCAGGAATGGACGCGATCATTGTCTACGCCGGACACCCTGACACCACGCTCCACGGCTTCCCGGATCCTGATCCGTTATGGCCCGGTTCCGGCATTGGTTACTGCGATTTCAACAACCTGGTATGGCGTGCGGAAGGCTACGGTCTGGATGTTTATGTTTACAGCCATATGCGGTGCGATGTACATCCCCGTGATCCGAAAGCACGGGAGTATTACGAAGCCTCCTTCGGTACCCTTTTCAGAAAAGCCCCTGGCCTGAAAGGTATCATTTTTGTAGGAGAAACCTTTGAGTTTCCGTCTCTGGATTCCCATACCAGCGGTATCCGCGCGCAGTTAAAGGATCCCGCCGATCCCCGCCCCTCTCCCGGATGGTATCCCTGCTTTGATTATCCGGAGCTGGTGACGATGGTGCGCGACACCATTTTCCGCTATAATCCTGATGCAGATATTCTGTTCTGGACCTATAACTGGGGGTGGGCACCCAAAGAAGAACGCCTGGCGCTGATCAAAAATCTCCCAAAAGACATTACGCTCCATGTGACGTTTGACATGTTCGAAAAATTCACAGACGAAAACGGTACGCCTTATACCGTTGACGATTATTCCATCTCCTTTGAGGGCCCTGCACAGGTTTTCATTGATGAAGCCAGGGAAGCTATGCAGCAGGGAATCCGCCTCTACAGCCAGACAAACACCGGCGGACGCACCTGGGACAGCGGCATTACCCCCTATCTTCCCGTCCCCCAGCAATGGCAGCGCCGCTACGAAAAGCTGCGGGAAGCTCATGACAAATACAACCTGCGCGGTCTGATGGAAAATCATCACTACGGATGGATGCCGTCCTTTTTGACACTCTTTGAAAAAAATGCCTTTACCACCAATACCATATCTGACGGTGAAATGCTGCGCCGTATCGCGATCCGCGATTTTGGTCCGGCAGCAGACAAAGCGCTGCAGGCCTGGAATCTTTTCAGTGAAGGAATCCGGAAAGTGATCCCGGCAGGATGCGACCAGTACGGTCCCTACCGCAGCGGTCCCACATACCCGCTTTTATTTGATCAAACGCAATCCGATCTGGCCATGCCCTCTGTCGGCTGGGCAACCCACGGCGGTTTTGAAATCTGGTTCCCTGAATATCCGGAAGTGGATTTTGAAAATCCTGCCCCTGTACTCATGCGTTACAGGCGTGTCCTGCAGACAAAAGAACTTTTCAGACAGGGATGCGCGCTGCTTAACGAAGCAGTGACAGAATGCAGCGCAATGCCCGACAGCGATGTGGCCCGTCAGGCGGCAGTTGCCGGATTTTTGCACAGTACCTATGTGACCTGTGCCAATGTCATGCGCTGGAATATCGCAAAATGTCTGTTGAAAGCACTGGCAAAAGGCTGTGAGCATGCATGTGATGCGGCATTGCTGGAGGCAATCGGAGTACCGCAAACCGGTGACACTTCCTCCCAAATCAACATTCTCGCTGGTCTGATGCGGCAGATTGCCGATGAAGAAACTGCCAACACCCTGCAGGCACTCCGTTATTATGAGACAGACAGCCGAATCGGCTTTGAACCCACCATGGAGTATGTTTTTGACTATGAACATGCTGCCTGGAAAAACGCAGAAACCCAGCGTTCTCTGGCACAGTTGGAAGCATTTATTCAAACATACAATATCTGAAATCAAGGAGGTTGCCATGAATCTTCGACAGTATCTCGAAAACCAGCATTTACTCTCGGAAAATCGCCTGCCGTCCCGTTCTTTGCTTTTACCTGCGGACAAACGCAGCGTAACCCACAAAAATCCCACGGATTCTGCCATGATCACTTCCTTAAACGGCGACTGGAATTTCTGTTATCTGGCAGACGGAAAGCTCACTGAAAAATACACAACGTTCTTTACACCTGCATATGACGACTCCGACTGGGATACTCTGCCGGTTCCTTCCATGTGGCAGTATCATGGATACGGCAACTGCCTCTACGTCAATGATGCCTATCCCTTTCCGGTGGATCCCCCGTATATTCACTGCATAAATCCCGTGGGATTATACCGCAGACATTTTGAAATACAGGATATTCCCGCCCATGCCATTCTGCGTTTCGGCGGCGTAGACAGTGCCTATTTTGTATATGTAAACGGCAAATATGTGGGTTTTTCAAAAGGAAGCCGCCTCACCGCTGAATTTGACATCACGCCTTTTTTACAATCCGGCGACAATCTTCTGGCCGTTCAGGTACATACTTATTGTGACGGTTCTTATCTGGAAAATCAGGATATGCTGCTGGCCAGCGGTATTTTCCGTGATGTGCAGCTGATCTGTACCGGCGAAGATTCCCTGTGGGATTATACCCTTCTGCCCACAGAAACCGGCTTTTCCTTAAGCTGCATCTGCCATACTGCAGACAGCGGTGCTGTTCTGGAAGCAGTTTTGTATGATGCGGAAGGTACACCGGTATGCCGTCAGTCCGCAGAGGCCTGTGAAAAGACTGATTTTTCCTTAACGCTCAATAATCCCATATTTTGGAATGCCGAAACGCCCTATCTGTATGAACTGGTGCTGACCCTTTCCCGTAACGGCACGATCTGCGAAATTCATACCAAAAAGGCCGGTATCCGCTTTTCCTGCGTCAGCGGCCATTATCTGATGCTTAACGAAAAACCCATTCGCTTAAAAGGCGTCAACAGACACGAATATACGCCCTGGGAAGGCCGGGCCATCACGGCTGCCCAGATCCGCAGTGAACTGGAAGATATCAAAAACTGCAATTTAAATGCCATTCGCTGTTCTCATTACACCAATCAACCTGTTTTTTACGAAATCGCATCCGAACTTGGCATCTATGTCATGGATGAAGCCGACCTTGAAAGCCATGGCGCATGCAGACAGGGAGACATCGGCTGGATCTCCAAGATGGATGACTGGTATGACGCATACTTTGACCGCATTTCCCGTATGTATTATCAGAATAAAAATGAAACCTGCATCAACATCTGGTCTCTGGGAAATGAATACGGCAACGGTCAGATCACAGACCGCTGTGCCCTGTGGCTGCGCAGTCAGGATGTAAAAAAACCGCTGCATTACACCAGTTACAGCAGAGCCCTTGCCGAAGATTTCCGTTTTACCGGCTACATGCCCATGGAAACGCTGGAAAACTACATCCCTGAAGGCCTGCCTGTCCTGATGGTGGAATACGCTCACGCCATGGGCAACAGTCCCGGCGGTCTGGAGGATATCTGGCGTTTTGTATACACCCACGATCACATCTGCGGCGGTTATGTCTGGGAATATAAAAACCACGGATTTTCCGCTCCTGATGCAGCCGGCAGTGAACGTTACCTTTATGGGGGTGATTTCCATGACATTTATCACTGTGGCAATTTCTCCATGGACGGCTATCACACCAGCGACGGTACTGCAAAACCTGTATGGGATGAGCTGCGTGAGGTTTCTGCACCTGTATGGATCGAGCGGGAAGGAAACGGTGTCCGTGTATATAATACCTACGACTTCCTTTCTCTTGATGATGCAGAAATGGAATGGACACTTTATGCGGACAATACCCCAGTCCGCACAGAAACGATCCGCTTACAGGGCATCGGTCCCCGTCAGGACAAGCGCTTTTCTCTTGATTTTTCCGTGGACGGTCTTACCGGCGACTACCGTGCAGACTTTATTTTCAGAAAAAACGGACAGACACTGGCACACAAACAGATTCTGCTGGGCCGCTCTAAAAAACAGGAACTGCCTGTAACAGCCTTTACCCATACGATTACGGAAGATGATAATTATCAGGTATGCATCACCTCCGAACATGCAGCTGTTGTGTTTGACAAAGGTTTGCTCACCCGCTATTGCCTCAACGGTCACGAACTTCTGACCAGGCCCCTGCGTCCCAATCTCTGGAGAGCCGCTACTGACAATGACGGTATTGAAAACATTGACCCCCGTCACAGGGGAGAGTGGAAAAAAGCGCTGGTACACGATCTGCGCTTTGGCTTTCACAGCCATACCATCACAGACTCCGACACGGTCTGCACCCTGACTGCCAAAGGCCGTCTGCTTCCCCAGGCCTATTACTGGGGCTTTGATATGACACTGACCTACTCCCTGTATGCTGACGGTTCCCTACGCGTAACCATGGACGGAAAACCTTACGGCACACCTCCCAAACTGCTGCCCCGAATCGGCATGTACATGGGATTGCCCAAAGAAATGCAGAATGCCTGCTGGTTTGGCCGCGGTGCCGGCGATTCCTATCCGGACAGAAAACACGCTGCGCCGGTGGGTCTTTATGAACTGCCCATCCATGAACTGAATTTTGCATATGATGTGCCTCAGGAAACCGGCAGCCATGAAAATACCAGATTTGTCCGTATCTTTGGTGACAATACCGGCATCTGTGCCGTTGGCGACTTCGCGTTCTCCTGTCACGATTTCACACTGGAAAATCTGACTGCGGCACGCCATAAAAACGAACTTCTGTACACAGATACCAAATACTTATATATGGACGCAAAACAGCGCGGTATCGGCAGCCTCTCCTGCGGACCTGATCCGGAGGCAGAATATGAACTGCCCGTATCCGGATTTTCCTTCTCCTTCATGCTGATGGGAGATTGCGGAAATCAGGCAGCATTTGAAAAAATGCGCATGATTTAACGCTGTAAAAATCACGCATGAGTGCGTAAAAAAACATCGGGCAGGAGAATTCTCCTGCCCGATTCGTTTTATTTTACTTCCTTTAACTGGATACATCCTCTGGGACATACTCTTGTACATCTGCCGCAGCCGATGCAGGCTGCTTCGTTTACTGCTGAAAATTTTCCCATCCAGACTGTCACTGCATTTCTGGTACACGCCTTCATGCATGCGCCGCAGCCGACACACTTGTCTTTATTTACGTTTGCTACTCTTACGGGTGCTACCGGTGCCATATGTATTGTCTCCTTTGTACATTCTTTCTATCAGAATAGTAGATTTTCCCTCCGTCAGCAATATCTTTTTTAAAAATTTCATATTGATTGACTTGTCCCACTCAATGGTTTACTCTGAAAGTACGACAACTACTGTTTTGCCGTCTCAAAAACGCGAACAATTCTCCGGGAGGTTTCCATGAAGATCAGAACTGAAATTTTCACCATCAAAGGCGCACCGCTTGAAGGCACCAATCCCCTTCCGGCGTTTCGCAACCGCAAACCCGACGTACCTGTCACCAGCGACCGTTTTCCGGAGCATTTAAAGACCACTCTGGGAACCAACACCAAAGTGCTGCCCTATCTGACACAGGATCGCTACTCCCGTAAACGTCTCCCCTTAAAATTAAAGAGTTTTGTTCTGGAAAATGAGCACCTTACTGCCCGCTTTCTTCCTGAATACGGCGGCAGGCTCTATTCTTTGTTTGACAAGGATAAAAATGAAGAACTGCTTTTTTCCAATCCCGTGATCCAGCCCGGTAATCTGGCGATCCGCAATGCCTGGCTTTCCGGCGGCATTGAATGGAATATCGGCAATCTGGGCCATTGCTATACCACCTGCGACAATGTTTTCAGTGCGATTCTGCAGGATGATGACGGCAATGATTTCCTGCGTATTTATGAATTTGAACGTTTAAAGAGTATCTTCTGGCAGGTTGACTTCCATCTTCCCGAGGATACCCCCTATCTGATCACCCATGTTCGCATGATCAATCCGTTTGACCAGGATACCACCACCTACTGGTGGAGCAATGTGGCTGTTCCTGATGACGGTTCCACACGAATTCTTGCTTCCGGTAAAAAGATCATGTCCTTTACCGAAGGCAAATGCGACTATGAGCTGCTGCCCTATATCGATTCCATGCCCGGAAAGGATCTTTCCTATCCGTCCAATGCGCCCCGCAGCTTTGACTACTTCATTCAGGAAAACTTTGAAAACGAAAGCACCTGGGAGGCAGCCGCTTATCCCAACGGCACTGTTTTCTATGAACGTTCCACCGCTCCGCTTTCTTATAAAAAACTATTCGGCTGGGGCAATCACCATGCCGGGCGCCATTGGCAGGAATTTCTCTCAGACGGCGCAGGCACCGGCTATTACGCAGAAATCCAGGCAGGTATCGCGCCTTCCCAGCTGCACGACAAAATCCTGCCTGCCCACAGCACCTATGAATGGACCCAGTGTTTCGGCGGCATAAAACTGGATCGCGACGCACTTTTTGCACCGGATTTCCATCAGGCATGTTCCTATTTTGACGACAGTTTAAACAGCTTTTTATCCACCGAAGATATCCTTGCATTAAATGACAAGCTCTGCAAACTGGCTGATCTTCCGGTTGCGCCCACTGCCCTCTGCCATAACGGCTCCGGTTTCGGCGCTCTCGAAATCATGCGCATGGAACAGACTGGAAAAGCCTGTGCTCCTGCCTCCATGTATTTCCCGGTTTCCTCTGTCGGCAAAACAGAATATCCCTGGTACAATCTGCTTAAAACCGGCATCCTTCCCGCTGAAGATGTGCGCGTGATCCCGGATTCCTACATGATCAGTGAAAAATGGTTCCCGCTTCTTTCTTCCTCTCTGAAAAAAGAAAACGGCCGCACCTGGTACAGCCTGCTCCATTACGGCGTTGCAGTTTATGAACACAGCGATCTGACCAGACTCGCCAACAGTTCCTATAACGAAGAAGCTGATACTCAGCAGACCGAAGCTGCCAGAAAGGCCTGGACAGAATCCGTGACTCTGACCCCCAATGTATGGGCATACCGCAATCTGGCATTTTTGGAAAAACAGTGCGGCAACACCGCGCTCGCCGAGCACTATTATGACTGCGCCCTCAAACTTCCCGGCGTTTACGACGATTTTGCGCTGGTTTCCGAGTACCTGATCTTTTTGTGCAGTCAGGCAAGATGGGAAAAAGTATGGCAAATTTTCTCTGCACTGCCCTTAAACTGCCGCAACGTGGACCGCATCCGCATCAGCGCCGCACAGGCAGCCGTCAAGCTCGATCATCTTGACTATCTGGAACTTTTCTTTGCGCAGGAACACCATGACATCCGCGAAGGCGAAGTTTCCCTGACCGATATCTGGTTTGAATTCTGTGCACGCCGCATGGCAAAGGAACGCGGCATTTCTCTGTCCGACACCTTCGCGATGCAGGCACTTCTGGACGAGGCCTGGGATACCTGCCCGCCCGCTGCCGAGATTGATTTCAGAATGTCCTTTGATAAGAATCTGAAATACCGCATTTGAAGTTTTACACTAAAAACGCCAAAACGAGCATGCAAAATCCGCAAATACCAGATTTTGCATGCTCGTGTTACGTTCAAGCCCCAAACAGGACATCTCATTCCCGCTATTTTGAAAATCTCTTTATCCCAAAATCTCAGCAAGCAGTTCCTGCGCCGTTTCCGCAAACACAGCTGCGCCTTTCTCCACAAGATAATCCTTATCCCGAAATCCCCAAAGCACGGTAATGCAGTCAAGTCCTGCATTCTTTGCCGTCAGCATGTCCACCTCGGAATCGCCCACATACACAGCCTCCTGTTTCGTGCTGCCCAGCAGTTCCAGTGCTTTATAGCAGGAATCCGGCTCCGGTTTTCTTGCCATACCCGGCAGATCGCCCAAAGCAACCTCTACATAAGGAAAAAACTGATCCCGCAAGGCAAGCACTGCACTCTGCACCTTGTTGGATACAATGGCCATTTTAATTCCCTGTTCCTTTAATTGTGCCATCACTTCCACAATACCTGCATAGGGCGCGGTCTTGTCCTGATTATGTATATCATAATATTCCTTAAAAATTGCAAAAGCCTTTTCAAAATCAGCTTCACCGACTCCATCCGGAACACTCAGTTCCATCAGACGACGGATACCGTTTCCAAGATAAGAACGGATCTGCATCTTTTCTTTCAGCGGCCATCCCATTACGTTCATGGTATAATTGACACAGTCTGTCAGATCATCCAGTGTATCCAGGATTGTTCCATCCATATCAAAAAGAACGGTTGTATATTTCATAGTATATCTTCCTCCATCACTTTTCTTTTTTGTAAAACCGACGTCAGACAGCCTGAATGTTCAGATCGCAAAACGGAAAATTATCTCGTTTATCACCGTGTCCCCCAGCGGATCCTGCCGCTTTCCAACGACCTGTCCGCCCATTTTTTCATAAAATGCAGCCGACGGATTGCCGTCCAGACAATTAACGATCATTTCTGTATGTCCGCAGCCCCGCAGATATTCGCAGCAAAAGTCAAAAAGCTTCCGGCCGATTCCCAGTCCCTGAAATGCTTTCAGAATATAGATTGCCTGAATCTCGCCGTCTCCGGGATAATCCGGGTTACGGGACGGTGTACAGACTGCCATTCCCACGATCTGCCCATCATATTCCGCCGCAAAAAAAGGCTGACCATCTGCTATTTTTTGCCGTGTAATTTCTGTTCTCTTCTCAATATCAGCAATACGCTGATCCAGCATTTCCTCCGGCATCAGCCCCAAATAGGTTGTTTTCCAGGTGTATAAACGCACCGCTTCGATTTCCGGCGCATCAGAAACGACTGCCGGACGGATATACACTGATTTTTTCATATTTCAACTACCCTTACAGCATATAGTGTGTCCATCCTGCTCAGCGCAGTTTTGCCTGAAGATGAACACGGTTTCCTTTCTATAAAAGCCGGGATATTGCATCCCGGCTTTCATCCTTTTTAATTTTCCGGTTTTAACCGCATATACATCCATTTTCCGCCGCGATATCTTAAAAATACCAGTGTGGAACGTAAAAGCTGGTCGGCTGCTACTGCGATCCATGCACCGCTGAGTCCGATTCCCACCACATTGATCAGGACGATTGCCACAGAGGTACGAACCAGAAGCACTGTCAGGAAAGTGATCATCGCAGTCACCTTGGTATCACCGGCACCGCGCAGCGCACCTGCCAGTATGAACTGTGCCCCCTGGAACGGCTGTACCAATGCCACATAGCGAAGCATGACCGCACCGGTCTCAATAACTTCGGTTTCATTGCTGTAAAGACTGACGATCTGCTCGCCAAACAACAAAAATACCATACCCAGAATGAAGGAAAATACAAATCCGATACTGCTTACGCGGCTGGCATAGGTTTTAGCCATATCAGAACGCTTCTTGCCAAGACTCTGTCCTACCAGAGAGGTTGCGGATACCGCAAATGCCTGTCCCAGCATAAAGGACATGGACAAAATATTCATGCAGACCTGATGGATCGCATAGGAAACGGTTCCCAGACCGGCTACGGTCTTTGCAAAAATGATCATACCGGCGCGCATTACCAGCTGTTCCATCATCGCGGGCAGACCGATCTGCACGATATCCTTCAACGCTGCAAAATCCGGCAGAAAGCCATCTTTAATATGTAACTGCAGATACTGCTTGTCATTCTTTTTCATGACTGCATAAACTGCCATAAACATTGCCACAAACTGACCAATAATGGTCGCCAGGGATGCACCGGCAACTTCCATGCGGGGGAATCCGAACTTACCGTAGATCAGCAGGTAGTTTAAGATTACATTCACCACATTGGCGGTAACATTATAAACCATCGCCGTTCTGGAATCACCTGCACCGCGCAGACAGGACGTAATGGACGAAGTAATACCGATACTGATAAAGCCTGCCATCTGAATCTGCAGATAAATGGTGGCATCCTTTACGGTATCTTCCTGCGCACCCATGAAAATAACCAGCGGCTCTGCCGCCCAGATACCGATTACCGTCATCAGCACTGCAATGATCGTATTGAGCATCAGGGACTGACGCAGAATCAAAAAGGCCTTCTCTTTATTGCCCGCCCCTTTATGACGTGCCACCATCGCGGTTGCGCCGACATTCAAGGACATGATCAGTGTCATTAATAAAAACTTGGGCTGTGTGGTCAGACCGACAGCAGACAAAGCCGCACTTCCCAGCTGTCCTACCATCATCATATCCACCATAGATGCCAGCTGTGTCAGCAAAAGTTCCACCAGAGAGGGCCATGCGATCCTGACGATATCCCTGTAAACATACTTGCTGGAAACTTCCTCCGGCATTTTCCATTTGCGCTATTCTTTGCGCTCCATTTCCTGCGCATAGGTGCCTTCCGGCACCAGATCCAATGCCATCTGCGGCATCTTCTTTTCTGCTGTAGCCCCCATGATACAGTGCCTCCCATACAATCTCAATTATGATCATTGTACACCTATTTTTCTGCATATACCATGTATAATCTTGCAGGAAATGAAAAAAATGCCTGATTGATACAGGCATTTTGATTTCACCGGTTCATTTCATCCACAAAAGCACTGTCACGCGCAGTCAGCTCCACCCACGCGGGCTTAAAACCACAACGGATGGCATTGCGCACCGATCTGACATTACACCATGCCGCACAGTAAAAAGGCACCTTTCCAAGCTTTAAGGTTTCCAGCGCAAGGCGGCTGGTTAGCGCTGATGCCACGCCTTTTTTGCGGTATGCAGGCAAAACATCCACGCCTATCTGATACATATCTTCACAGTCAGCTGAACATCCCGCCAGTCCGATCAGCTCCCCATTGTCATAGGCACCGACTGCCAGCATGTCCAGATGCATTCTGCTTTTGCACAGGGCATTGCTCCAGGTATCCGTATAATACCGCATAAAATCCGCCGGATGCAGCACACGCAGTTCATAATCACAGGGCAGTTCCTTTAACACGTCCAGATCCGGCAGGAAATATTCTGCCATAAAACACACTTTATAGCCAAACTCTGCCAGTTTTTCATTCAATGCGATCACATGCGGAGACTCAAAACAGTGTTCAACCGGATATTTGTCCAGATACCACTGTACTGTTTCTTTCATGCGCGGGCTGACCTGCGCCACAATATTGCTGCCATAAGATACCATATCGCATTCAAAAGGCAAAGGCAGGTAGACACGGGCTTTTTCATGCTTCTGAGAGAGTACGACTTTATTTTCATCTGCCAGAAAATCTTCCGGCTCACAGTTACAGTCGTATGCGGACTGCTGCAGAGCGATACGCCATATATCCTGATTGGTCATATATTACACCTTAAACCGGTAGCCAACGCCCCAGATCGTCTCAATATACTGCGGATGCGCGGTGTCCATTTCCACTTTTTCACGGATTTTTTTGATGTGTACGGTAACGGTCGCAATGTCACCGATGGAATCCATATCCCAGATTTCCCGGAACAGTTCTTCCTTGGTAAATACGTGGTTGGGGTTTTCTGCAAGGAAAGTCAGAAGATCAAATTCCTTGGTGGTAAATGCCTTCTCCTCGCCGTTGATCCAGACGCGGCGGGCGGTCTTATCGATCTTTAAGCCGCGGATCTCCACAATGTCATTTACCTTCTGGTGAGAGCTGGTCAGACGCTCATAGCGTGCCATGTGTGCCTTGACACGCGCCACCAACTCGCTGGGGCTGAAAGGCTTGGTCATATAATCATCCGCGCCAAGTCCCAGACCGCGGATCTTGTCGATATCATCCTTTTTGGCGCTGACCATCAGGATCGGCACATTTTTTTCCTCTCGGATTCTGCGGCATACCTCAAAACCGTCCAAAACAGGCAGCATCAGATCCAGCACGATCAGGTCAAAATCCTGCTGCAGCGCACGCAGAAGTCCGGTATCTCCGGCAGTCTCAATTTCCACTTCAAAGCCGCTTAATTCCAGATAATCCTTTTCCAGATCCGCAATCGCAATTTCGTCTTCAATAATTAAAATCTTACTCATTCTTCACTTGCCTCCCTGTATTTTCTGATCACAAAATGCAGACAGGTGCCTTCATGCTCCCTGCTGGTGGCCCAGATATAGCCGCCGTGATCCTCTATGATTTTCTTAACAATGGAAAGTCCGATGCCGCTGCCGCCCTTTGTGGAGTTGCGGGATGCATCCGTACGGAAAAACCGTTCAAAAATATTGCCCAGATCCTTGGCTGCGATGCCCTTTCCGTTGTCCTCAATCTCAACACGGATAGAATCCAGCTCGTCCAGAATCCGGATGTCTATGACACCTTTGGGCTTGTTCATGTATTTGATACTGTTTCCTACTATATTATTGATCACCTTTTTGAGCTGCTCGGGATCCGCAATGATCCTTGTGCCGCGGGTAACCACATTGGTGTAATTGAGTTCAATATTCTTGGACTCCAGTTCAAATCCAACCTCTTCCACGCAGTCCTCAAAGAAATCCACCACATCCAGGCGCTTGAAATTGTAGGGAATGCGGTTGTTGTCGATACTGGAGTAATAGGTCAGCTCATTGATCAGTCTGTCCATATCATTGGCCTTGGTGTAAATCGTGCGCAGGTACTTCTCCCGACGCTCCGGCGTATCCGCCACACCGTCAATGATGCCCTCCACATAACCTTTGATGGCCGTGATCGGGGTCTTTAAATCGTGGGTGATGTTGCTGATCAGCTCTTTATTCTGCTTTTCATTATGAAGCTTCTCCTCCGTAGACTCCTTCAGACGAAGCCGCATATCCTCATAATTGCGGTAAAGCTCGCCGATCTCACTGTCATCCTCCGATTCCAGCACATAATCAAAATTGCCCTCCGAAATCTCCTTCATCGCCAGATTCAGCTTATTGACCGGTGAAAAAATACTCTTGTGGATCCACTGTGTCAGTACGACACTCGTGATCAGCAAAATAATCACGATCGCCAGCATCATATCGATCAGAAACGACTGTGAAAAAACACTGCCCACACGGGTTACGATAAAGGCGCTGCCGGGAACCTGATCCGAGAACAAAAAATCCACCTGCTTGACCAGTTTTTTCAGATCGTTAAAATAAAATCCCGCATCTGCCCGCTCGTTTTCCCGTCCAAAAGCGGGCAATACCCGGAAGATCTTTTCCGCCGCATCCTGATCACCGGCATAAAAAATCGTGTCTGCTCTTCTTATAATAATGTAAGAGGAATGCTCCTGTGCTTTTTTATTCAGGATCTCCAGATATACCCTGTCTTCAAAATCATGCGGCCTGAACTTGGAAGTTTCCAGAATTTCATTAAAAAGTTCATTGGTCGCCTGACTGTAGGATTCCACCGTATTGGAAAACATACTGAATCCGGAGCTTACCATTCCCGGATACAGATTCATGGAACGAAGCAGAAGTGTTCCGATCGCAAAAAATGCGACACAGGACAATGCCAGCGGCAGCAAAAACATCGTCAGAAAGGTGATCGCCAGTTTTGTCTTGAACTTCATGAATAAATCCTCTGTTTTTCAGGGCTTTAATGCCAATATTTATATACAGTAATCAGTATACCATATTCGCAGCTTCTATTTATAAAAACGAAAAAATTATTTTCTAAAAAATCTCTAAAACCGTTTGACAAATCACTTTTCGTCATATATAATACAAACACGATAACAATAATGATTACTGTTTGCAGCAATCGCGAGGAAGGAGTTGAACATGCCTGCTCTAAAATACAGTCGTCAGAGAGAAGCGATCATGAACTTTCTGATGACACGCAAGGATCATCCCACCGCAGACGTTGTTTACAGCTCTGTGAGGAACGAATTCCCCAACATCAGCCTCGGAACCGTATACCGGAATCTGACGCTTTTGGCGGATATCGGAGAAATCGCCCGGTTAAGACTCGGCGACGGCATAGACCATTTTGATGCCGATACCAGCCCGCACTATCATTTCATCTGCAAGGATTGCGGACGGGTGATAGACCTGAAGCTGGAAGCACTTACAGAAGTAGATAAGCTTACCGGCACTGACCTGGAAGGCAACAGGATCACCGGTCATATCACCTACTTCTACGGAAGCTGCAGCGAATGCAGCGCACAGGACGGCAGCGATGCCTCCTGACAGACAGTACAGACTGTCAGATATTATTTAAAAACACAGTTTTTTTTAAAAAGGAGATTAAGATTATGGCTAAATTTGTATGTCAGGTATGTGGTTACGTTCATGAAGGTGATGCAGCTCCCGAATTCTGCCCCGTTTGTAAGGTTCCCGCTTCCAAGTTCACAGAACAGGCTGCTGAGAAGGTTTGGGCTGCTGAACACGTTGTAGGCGTTGCAGAAGGTGCTCCCGAAGACATTATCGCTGACCTGCGCGCTAACTTTGAAGGCGAATGCTCCGAAGTTGGTATGTACCTTGCAATGGCAAGAGTGGCTCACAGAGAAGGTTATCCCGAAATCGGTCTGTACTGGGAAAAAGCTGCATGGGAAGAAGCAGAACATGCTGCCAAGTTCGCAGAACTGTTGGGCGAAGTTGTTACCGCTTCCACCAAGAAGAATCTGGAACTGAGAGTTGACGCTGAAAACGGCGCAACCGCAGGCAAATTCGATCTGGCAAAACGCGCAAAAGCTCTGAACCTCGATGCGATCCATGACACCGTTCATGAAATGGCAAGAGACGAAGCAAGACACGGCAAAGCATTTGAAGGACTTCTGAAGAGATACTTTGCATAAGCTACAAGCCATGCAATAACGTAACGATAAAGCCCCTCCAAGTTTACTTGGAAAGGGGCTTTTATTGTTGCGTTATTAGACGGCGACAGCCGTCCATGAGGATGCAGCGCAGCGGAATCCGAATGGCATGGCATACCCCGGCGACTCCACCAGCTTGCTTGCAAGGGCGCTTATTTTTATTGACACCGGTATACATCATGTAAAATCTGCCGTCATGCTCAAAAAAGCTGTGATCCACAAATGTCACACCGGGTTCGGTAAAACGTCCGGCAAGCGGTCTTTCTCCGCGTTCCAGTGCTTCCAGATGCGCAATGGCTCTGTTTTTGAGATTTTCAATATCCAGTCCCTCATTATATACAGGAACTGCCCCGCGATACAGATCGTCCGCCCGCCGAAGCAGGGTATCAATGCTGGCAACTGTCTTTTGCACCTCAAACTCTTCCGATGTTCCGAAAACACCCAGTCTGCTCATCAGCTTTCTGTACCCTTCCCTGAATTCCATTTTTTCTCTCCTTATTGTTAAAAAACGCTCATACAGCTTCTCGACAATGTTTATAAATAATGATATTGTAAAAGTTACGGACGCACAAGGAACAAACTTATTTTTACTGTTTTCCCGCAATAATTTCACCTGAGAGGTATGTATCTTGAATTCCAACAAGCTTTCACCCAAAACCTTATGGAGCCGCCGTTTTGCCTACGGAGGCGGTGACGCTGCCTGCAACATTGTTGTCGGCATGCTCAGCAGCATTCTTGTTCTTTTTTACACAGACTATGTGGGCTTAAATGCTGCCATTGTCGGCACCATCATGCTCATTTCCAAATTTGTGGACGGTGCTTTTGCCCTGATCATGGGCTTTGCCGCCAACAAGACCCGATCCCGTTACGGCAAATACAGACCCTGGCTGTTATGGTCTGCCGTTCCCTTTGCGGTTTCTTTGATCCTTCTGTTTACCGTTCCCATGTCCACAGGTGTCATTCAGTATATTTATGTATTTATTGTATATAACCTGTGTACCTGCGTATTCTATAACGCGATCAACGTGCCCTATGCCAGCCTGTCCTACGTGATGACCCGTGATTCCGACGAGCTGAACATGCTGGGTGTTATCCGCATGTGCTGTGCCAATATCGGCAAACTCATGACCGTGTGCGGCACCATGTCCCTGATCCGTTTTCTGGGAGACAGCAAATCCTCCTGGATCACCACCTCCGCGCTGCTTGCCGCTGCCGCCATTGTGCTGCTGCTGATCTGCTTTTTCTTCTGCGAAGAAACCGTTGAGGTTGCCGCCGACACCGTCAAAGAACCGCTTGCCGTATCCTTTGGCCGCGTTTTGAAAAACAGATATTTCTGGGCATCCGCAGGTTTTCTGGCACTGCAGTCCTGCTTCTTTGTTGCAGGCGGCACCAGCCTTACTTATTTTAACAAATACCTGCTTGGCAATGACGGTATGATCTACAACTTATTATACATACTGGAAACCGTTGCCATGATCGTTTCCATGCTGCTGACACCGCTCTTTTTGAAAAAATACAGCAAACGCCAGGTTTGTCTTGCCAGCTGCTTTATCGGCGCTGCCGGACAGCTGATCCTTCTGCCTGCCTCCACCAGCATGCCGCTGATCATTGTAAACGCCGCACTGCGCGGTGCATGTTTCGGACCTTTTAACTCTGTTTTATATTCCTTTGTCGGCGAAACCGTGGAATACGGCTTCTGGAAAAACAATATCCGTCAGGAAAGTCTGATCACCGCATCCTGTCTGGTCGGCGCAAAGATCGGCTTCGGCGTTATGACCGCGATCACCACCGGACTGTTATCTCTTTCCGGTTATATCAGCACCACCGCAGATGTTGCCCAGACACAGCCTGCAAGTGTTCTTTCCATGATCACAAACATTTATATTTTCGGACCTTTCGCAGTATTTGCCCTGATCGCGCTGCTCCTTGCCTTTTATGATCTGGAGAAAAAAATGCCGCAGATCATGTCCGAACTGCAGAGCAGACAGCAGGCATAAGGTTATTTTGCTTTGAATCCATAAATAGGGGGCTGAGTATTGACTCAGCCCCCATTATTAAGCTCTATTTTTACCACGGCTTTGTCCGTGCCACGGAAATACAGCGGAATTCCCCGCCATTATTGGCCGGATCGCCCTCCTGATACGGACGGCACGCACAGTAAAAATGATACAGCGCATCTTCATGCCAGATTACATAAGGCTTGTGCGCGTAAGTAGAATCGATAGTTCCTGCACCGCCGATAGTCAGGATAGGTGCGGGGAATTTGGTCCAATGATACAGATCCTGGCTGACAGCAATACCGTCACAGGCAGAAAGATTGCCCAGACCATAATAAAACATAACCCACTGATCCTCTTTGGAATCCCAGAACACCTGGGGATCACTTGCAAAAACGCTGTCCCATGCATTTTTATCGACAGGCAGAATCGGATGATCAAAGGGGCGTGTCCAGTGGATCAGATCCTCAGACACTGCCATACCGGTCTGCTCGATCCAGCCTTCACCGTCCACATTTTCTACCATCCAGCCGTCCTGGTCGCGGTTTTTGGCGTTATAGAACATATAAAATTTTCCGTCATACTGTACCAGATCCGCCTTATAAAGACCGCCGTGTTCCCAGTCAGCACCGTCTTTCCAGGAAAAGACAGGATCACCGTAAAAATGCCAGTCCATCAATGTTTCATCCTCAGTCCATGCAAGTCCAATCTCAGCGGAACCCGCCTCATAGCCCTCTCCGGGATATGCATGGTATAAAAGCCAGTATTTTCCATTCCATTTTTTCAGTTTGTTGCCGCCGTAAAGATCTCTGTCCATCAGGATCGTTGTCACAGCCATGCCGACCTTGTCCCATTCTTTATTGGAACCTCTCTGCAGAATGGTGCCCAGCGTTTCCCAATGCAGAAGATCGTCAGATACCGCAAGTGCAGTCTGATATCCCTTACCGTCGAATCCCACATGGGTCATGTAAAAACGGCCATTGTGAGAAAATACATGCGGGCAGTCCACTGCTCTGTAATTGTAAGTGCCTTCCACGCCGGAGCCGGTCAGCACCGGCTTTCCGTATTTGTAGTTTGAAATAAGATGATCGATATTCATGCCTTTTCTCCTTTTTGTCATTGATCGTTCAGTATACTTTCACACTCTTTAACACTGCTTTTGCTCTGGCAGACGTGATCCGCAGCACCAGATGATCAAGAGGTGTATTTTCTTCTCCGAATAAAAGGGGATTCTGCCCTTCATTTCCTTTTTTGAGCATACAGATTTTGCGGTTGCCTACAGTCTTTCCGCTGTATACGGGAAAATCACGGAAACCTTCTCTTTCCTTGATGATCTGGAAGCCGCAAATACGCTGACCGCAGGTCAGATCCTCTTCTAAAACCACATAGCCGATGCGGTTTATGGGTGTATCGAAAATGATCTCATATTCTTCCTGGAACACATCACCGCATTCCCGTTTTTTCAGTGTCACCGGAATCTCTTTGCCAAATTCCGTGCGGATCTTTTCTCCCAGCTCTTCCAGACGCTTCACGTCACGCTCATCCAAAAGTCCGTCTGTTGTCGGCGGAATGTTCAGATTCAGACAGCAGTTGCCTCCCACCGCATTTACATAAACATGGAACAGATCTTCCAGCGTGCGGGGCTCCTCCTCTTTGTGCCAAAACCAGCCTTTACGGATGGAAGTGTCCACCTCGGCGGGCGTAAAGGTCAGACCTTTTGAAAAAATCGCCACATCCAGACCGCCCAGATTTTCCGTGGAATTATACAGGTAAGAAAGATCACCCTTTGCGGCCATAGGACCGGGACCGGTCTGCACCTTGCTGTAATGACACAGCTCGCCGGGAATCACTGCCCATTCAGCTTCCCTGCAGCTGCCCGCTTCATTGCCGCACCATCTGATATCCGGACCAAAATCATTGAAAATCACGGCATCGGGCTGATATTTGCGGATCAGTTCAAAATATCTGGGGAAATCATAGACCTGTTTTTTTCCATTGGGGCCTTCACCGCAGGCATTGTCAAACCATACATAAAAAATATCGCCGTACTCTGTCAGAAGCTCCGTCAGCTGATTGCAGAAATAGTCATTGTAAGCATCCGTTCCGTACAGTTTACTGTTTCTGTCCCAGGGTGACAGATAAAAACCAAACTTGATACCGCCTCTTTTGCAGGCCTCTGCCGCCTCGCGCACGATATCTTTTTTACAGGGCGAATTTTTCACGCTGTGCTCCGTATATTTGGAAGGCCACAGACAAAAACCGTCATGGTGCTTGGCTGTCAGCACAAGCCCCTTCATGCCGGCCGCCTTGACAGCGCGCACCCACTGGTCACAGTCCAGCTTTTGGGGATTAAAAACCGCCTCCGGCTCATCTCCGTTTCCCCACTCCCGGTCCGTAAACGTATTTACCCCAAAATGAATAAACGCATAAAATCCCATATCAAACCAGCTCATCTGCCGTTTGCTTGGCACCGCATATGTCAGTTCCTGTAAAAATTTCTCCATACAACCCCTCCTGCGATCCTGTGTTTTTGCTATACTAAGATCATACCACAGTTTCTCCAAAAATCACACCAGAAAGGATTCATGACCATGACCAAAAGAGAAGCTTTTATCCGGACTTTAAAATGCGACCCCATAGGCGGATGTTTTGAGAGCGCTCAAAGAAGGCATGGCCGACGGCAGAGGCTACATCTTCTCAACCTCCAACTGCGTGTATACCGGACTGCCTCTGGCAAAATATGAACGCATGCGGAAACTCTGGCGTGAATATGGTGTTTATAAATAAATCGAAAATTTCAGTAATTATTCCTGATTTTCTATTGACAAATAGAAACTGCTGTGATATCTTAATATCAGTAAGAGTTACTAATATTAATCAAACAAAAAACAACTTATTTGAAAAAGGAGATTAAGATTATGGCTAAATTTGTATGTCAGGTATGTGGTTACGTTCATGAAGGCGATGCAGCTCCCGAGTTCTGCCCCGTTTGTAAGGTTCCCGCTTCCAAGTTTACCGAACAGGCTGCTGAGAAAGTTTGGGCTGCAGAACACGTTGTAGGTGTGGCTGAAGGCGCTCCCGAAGATATCATCGCTGACCTTCGCGCTAATTTCGAAGGCGAATGCTCTGAAGTTGGTATGTACCTTGCTATGGCAAGAGTGGCTCATAGAGAAGGCTATCCTGAGATCGGCCTCTACTGGGAAAAAGCTGCATGGGAAGAAGCTGAACACGCTGCTAAGTTCGCAGAACTGTTAGGTGAAGTTGTTACCGCTTCCACCAAGAAGAATCTGGAACTGAGAGTAGACGCTGAAAACGGCGCTACCGCAGGCAAATTCGATCTGGCAAAACGCGCAAAAGCTCTGAATCTGGATGCGATTCATGACACCGTGCATGAAATGGCACGCGACGAAGCCCGCCACGGCAAAGCATTTGAAGGACTTCTGAAGAGATACTTTGCATAAGCTACAAGTCATGCAATATGGTATACACTACAAGCCATGCGAACTAATGAAAATAGCGCTCTGCAAGCTTGCTTGCAAGGGCGCTTATTTTTATTAGTTCATAGGGCGACAGCCCGACAGCGAGGAAATGCAAAGCATTTTCGAGCGGTGCATGGCGTTCCTTGGCCCCCTCCAAGTTCACTTGGAAAGGGGCTTTTATTGTTACGTGATTAGACGGCGACAGCCGTCCATGAGGATGCAGCGCAGCGGAATCCGAATGGCATGGCGTCCCCTGGCAACTTCACAAGCTTGCTTGCAAGGGCGCTTATTTTTATTATTTTTCTCCAAAAGCCGTTGACATCACCAAATTAAAGTGGTAGTGTATTGCTCAACAATTAAAAAACGGCAGTTGAAGTTCTTAGGGGAATGGCGTATGCCTGCCGAAGGAGTAAAACTCTCAGGTGCCCGTCAGCGGGTGAGGACTAAGAATGGATGCAGCTCTGGAGAAGCTCATCAAATGAGTACCGAAGGTGCAAGGCTGTACACACAGCCGAATCTCTCAGGTAAAAGGACAGAGAACAGTTTATGCCGGTAAACTGCGCAGGCCGGCATATATCAGTATTACTGTGCGCCCTTTATTTTGATTTTGTCTTTTCCGGAGCAGCTGTATCACAGCTGTTCCGTTTTTATTTTGAGGAGGAAAAAATTATGTTTGCAGCATTGGAAAATGCACTCTATCCCATCGTGGTAGACATCAACAATTATCTGTCCAGTTACATCCTGATCTTTTTGCTTGTGGCAGTTGGTCTCTGGTATTCTATCAAGACCCGTTTTGTACAGGTCCGTTGTTTCGGCGAAGGCATGAAAAAGGTATTTGGCAATCTCTCTTTACGCGGCGGCAAACAGACAGCCGGCATAAGTTCTTTCCAGGCACTGGCAACTGCGATTGCAGCACAGGTTGGTACCGGTAATATCGTCGGTGCATCCGGGGCAATCTTAACCGGCGGTCCCGGTGCGATCTTCTGGATGTGGGTCATTGCATTTCTGGGCATGGCAACCATTTACGCAGAAGCAACTCTTGCTCAGAAAACCAAAATCGTCAATAAGGACAATACCGTGAACGGCGGTCCTGTCTACTACATCACCACAGCCTTTAAAGGCAGCTTCGGTAAATTCCTGGCAGGCTTCTTTGCAATCGTCGCAATCCTTGCTCTGGGCTTTATGGGCAGCATGGTACAGTCCAACTCCATCGGTTCCACGATCAAAACTGCTTTTGGTATCCCTACATGGGTATCCGGTCTGATTCTGGCAACAATCTGCGCCACCATCTTCCTTGGCGGCGTACAACGTCTTGCATCCGTTTGCGAAAAACTGGTTCCCGTTATGGCAGCCCTTTTCCTGATCGGTTCCGTGATTGTCCTGATCTGCCGTATCCAGTACCTGCCTGCAACTTTCGGCATGATCTTCGGTTACGCTTTCCAGCCTCAGGCGATCATCGGCGGTGCGGTCGGCACAGCATTAAAAGCAGCCATCAGCCAGGGTGCAAAGCGCGGCCTGTTCTCCAATGAAGCCGGTATGGGTTCCACCCCCCACGCACACGCACTTGCCAACGTAGAACATCCCCATGATCAGGGTGTTGTTGCCATGATCGGTGTTTTCCTTGATACATTCGTTGTACTTACCCTGAACGCGCTGGTTATCATCTCCACCCTGTATACCGCAGACGGTCCTCTGCATGAATGCGGTGCGGCAGCAGCAAACACTGCCATCACCAAATCCAATCTTGCGCAGACTGCATTCGGTACTGTATTCGGTGTAAAATTCGGTGCCGTTTTCGTTGCAATCTGCCTGTTCTTCTTTGCATTCTCTACCATTTTAAGCTGGAATATGTTTGCAAAGATTAATGTCCTGTATATGTTCGGCAAGAAAGACCAGAAGAAATGCACCGTGATCTACACGCTGATCGCTCTGGTATTTATCTTTATCGGCACACAGTTCTCCAATAACCTTGTATGGGAGCTGACCGATGCCTTTAACTATCTGATGGTTATCCCCAACGCCATGGCACTGTTTGCCCTGACAAAAATGGTGATCACCTCTGTAAAAGAAGCTGACGCAAAAAAGAAAAAATAAGTGCCCGCCTACAAAGTAACCGCAAAAAACCATACAGCCGCAGTCACCCTCCTATGTGACCGCGGCTGTTTTTTATACGCACCAGACGTTCCGCAATCATCGGAAATCCAAACGCGGACTGTACTATTTTGAAAACATTTCTTTCCTGCGTTGCCAGTTATCCGACCAAATGTTATACTTTTTTTGTAAAATGAACAGTTTCTTAACAAAAGGCGGTAATACTTTCATGAACTCTTCCCAGCATCATTTTCAATTTCATATTGGCCAGCGTAATTTAAAAACAGCATTGGCCGCAACACTTTGTGCGATCGGTTATTTTCTGATTGACAGAAACCCCACCTTCGCCTGCATCGGTGCTATTTTTGGTGTCGGCAGTGACATGGGCAATTCCTGGTTAAACGGCGGCAACCGTTTCTTTGGCACTGTGATCGGCGGTTTTCTGGGGATGATCCTGTTTCGCATCTACATTATCTTCTATCCGGACGGCGGATACCATGCTCTGCTTCTTTTACTGCTGTTTATCGGTGTGATCATCCTGATCCTTGCCAGCCAGCTGTTCCGCTGGCCCGGTGCGGTACAGCCCGGCGGTGTGGTACTGTGTATTATTTTATTTAACACTCCGGTGGCAACTTACATATCCTATTCCTTAAACCGTATGCTCGATACCGGCATCGGCGTGCTTGTGGCACTTTTAATCAACTGGGTGCTTTCCAGAGAGCGCGTGGATTCCTGGCTTGAAAAGTTCTATACCAACAAACCCGGTGAATAAAAACAGGCGGTATCGTGCCGTACACATCGTCTTGTTATGTCAAAGACCTCCAATTGTCTGCATATGCAGCAACCGGAGGTCTTTTTTGTCCTTTTTATTTCATTTCAAGTTCAAAGCGAAACCGCGCATCCTCGTCATACCACATCGGGAAATTGGTTCCCCAGATGTTATTATATAAATTGAAGTATACCTTGGAATCCCCCGGTTTATGATCGCAGAAATTTAAAAGCATCGGCTCCTGCGGCGCGACAAGGGCCGCATCCAGAGACCGGATCGCAAGTTCATCGTATACCACGCCATAATCAGTGGCATGCAGACAGGACTGCCCCTTTTTCACGACTTTCTGCGGATCGATCAAAGCCGCTAACTTGCTGATTTTTTTACTCTCTGCAACCGGTTCAAATCCGATCCACACTGCTTCCGCAATACGGTTTGCAGGCTTTTCAAACCAGGCAAGATCAAGCCATAGTTTTTCGTTTTCAGCGGTAATGATCAGCTCCATCTGCTTAGGGCAGCCGCAGTTATCACTTGCTGTCGAATCAAAGGCATATTTCACGACAATGCGCTGTTCATCATAAAAAATCTCAGCGCTGCAGGGTTCAAAGAAATAATGTTCTTTTGCCGCTTCCTCCATTCCCGGTTTGCGAAAATCTTCCCTCGCCCATTCAAAATCCTGCCGGATATACTGGCTGTAAAATCTCTCATAATCCGCCCAGGAAAACTGTTCATAGCAAAGATGCAAAAGTCTG
>JAFVXW010000031.1 GCA_017500935.1 Lachnospiraceae bacterium | reverse complement strand
TTGGCGTGATGGGCTGAACCAGAGACAGGCTTTTATCCTCCAGCATGGGCTTGAAATAACTGATTTGATCCCCGGAATCGAAGGTAAGTCCGTAAGAGGATGGAACGGTTCCGGCAATAAGCGTACCGCTCTGGTCAAAAATATGGATATCATCAACTTCTGTAAAAGCGGCGATTTTCTTCAGTTCTTCCATATTTTTCATCAGAGAGGGATCTTTTTCCAGGATATAAGCAATGGACTCTGCATGAAGCAGACAGGTCTGGGCATAGGAATGCACAGTTTCCGTCATGTCAGTCTGGTTTTCTGCCAGAAGATGCTCCATCTGCGTCAGCGTGCGGGATGCATTTTCGTAAGTCCTGTTCTGTTCATTGAAGATCTGTATACCCACGATTGAGATCAAAAGCAGAGTGGTTAAAATGGTTGTGATAATCAATATGGATCTGCGAATGATCTGTTTGAGTGTTTTCATGATATAACCCCCTTCATCTATAGCATTCAACACTTTTTGTTTAGACCATCGGTATCAGTTTAACATAAGAAATCGTGTTTTTCTATGGTATCAGAGGAAAATCTTATATTTTTTCATTCGCAATGGGGAGAAACTTGGATAGTGCTTGAATTTTGTATGGAATCTGATAAAATAATACTGTTATTTTTCGTAAACTGTTTTTGATATAGAAAAGGTGATATAAATGGAAGAAATGGTTTTTCAGATCGGGCCCATTCGTCCACCCAGTGAAGCAAACAGCCTGCTTCTGCGGGTAACGATCAACTGCCCTTGGAATAAATGTAAATTCTGTATGTTATATAAAAAATATGATTTCCATACCCGCCCTGTAGAAGATGTGAAAAAAGACATCGACACAATGGCGGAACTGAGAGATCGTATCAAACAGTATAAAACGGCTGACGGCGACTGGGATATCGAAGCCATCAACAGAGACTATCAGACACTGACTACCGATGACCAGAGATGGTGCTACCATATGGTGTTCCGCTGGATGACAGAAGGGGGCTGCAACTCCATTTTCCTGCAGGATGCCAATACCATGTGTCTGCGTCCTGACTGGCTGGCAGAAATTATCCGTTATGTTCGTGTGAAACTGCCTGAGATCAAACGTATCACATCCTACGGCAGAGCAAATACCCTGGCTAAGATCAGCCCTGAGGATTATAAAATGCTGAAGGAAGCAGGTCTGGACAGAATCCACTCCGGATACGAATCCGGCTCCGATAAAGTTCTGGCTCTGATCGAAAAGGGATGTACCCAGGAAGAACAGATCATCGGCGGCAGAAAGGTAAGAGAGGCTGGTATTGAACTGTCTATCTACTTCATGCCCGGTGTAGGCGGCAAAGAACTTTCCGAGGATAATGCCATTGAAACAGCAAAGGTCATCAATGCAGTAAATCCTAACTTTGTACGTCTGCGTACCTTTGTTCTCAGAACAGGTTCCCTGATGGAAGAAGTACGTGATTCCGGTCACTGGACAGAAGATACAGATATGAATAAACTGCTGGAGATCAGAAAACTGATCGCCCATATCGACCCCAGCAAGGCAAACGGCAAGATCACCAGCGACCATATCATCAACCTTCTGCAGGAAGTGACAGGCAATATGGATACAGATATTCCCTGGATGCTGGAATATATCGATTCCTTCCTGGCACTGCCTAAACTGGAACAGAGAAAATACCAGATGGCACGCCGCATGGGTTTCCCTCTGGACTGGAAACAGCTGTGGCGGATGCGGGAAAGTGATCAGCTCATCATTGAAGATCTGG
>JAFVXW010000030.1 GCA_017500935.1 Lachnospiraceae bacterium | reverse complement strand
TACCCTCAAAAAGAAAACCAGGGAAATCGATGTGATATCCCTGGTTTTTACGTTAAATATTAAATTTCCAATCAAACCATCAAGTTTGCCCATCAACCCAGCCCATCAAAGTAGACCATCAAGTTTAGCCATCAAACTAAACCATCAAAAAGACTGCCCATCAAAAACTTTGATTACCCCTTTTTTTGCGCTAAAACGCATATAGTATTAAAAAATGACGAATCTGAATCAATTTATCTATACAAATTATGACATTTTGTACCAATTTTTCATAAAAGTTGACAAAGCAGGAATAGTTGTATATTATTTATCTTGATAGTTTATATTTAATAAAGATTTAAGAAAAAGGATAAAAGATGCCTCGTTATACAGACATTCATTCCCACATCTTATATGGTGTGGATGATGGCTCCAAAGATATGGAATGCAGTCTGCGCATGCTGAAAGCAGCGGAGAAGGAAAATATTGGAAGGATCATTTTGACCCCTCACCAAAAGCCCGACAGACACTGCGTTTCCGTGGAAGGAACCTATAAAAGAATTGCAGTTTTGCAGGATACGTTAAGGCAGAATCATATTGATATTAAGTTGTACCCCGGCAGTGAATTGCTTTATCATTCAGAACTTACCGAAAGACTCGAAGCACAAAAAGTATGTACCATGGCCGGGTCTCATTATGCCCTTACGGAGTTTCTGCCCAATGAAGACATGCAGTATATCAGAAACGGACTCTATGATCTGATCTGTGCCGGCTACTGGCCGATCATTGCGCACGCAGAGCGGTGCCACGCACTGGTCAAAGATCTTGACAACATTGATGAACTCATCCAGATGGGTTGCTATATCCAGATGAACGCCGGAAGCCTTACCGGTGACTGGGGATTTGGCTTAAAACATGCGTCAAGAAAAATCATGAAAGAAGGCCTGGTGCATTTTCTGGGAACGGATGCCCATTCCGATAAAGGAAAACGCGTTCCGAAGATGGAAAACTGTGCAAAATGGCTGGATAAAAAGCTTGGAAGCCAGGCAGCAGCAAAACTACTGTATCAGAATGCGGAAGCGATATTTGCCGATGAAGAATTATAAAGAGAAAAAGAGGAACTGAAAATGGCTAATACCTATAATCAGGAAAACGACGAATTGGAAATTGACCTTGGCGCCATTTTTATGGTGCTGGTAAGAAAAATCCCCATGATGATGGCAGTGGGGTTGTTTTTTGCGCTTGTAACCTTTCTTGTGAGCAAATTTGTGCTTGTACCTACCTTTGAATCCACCACCAAGGTTTATATCTTAAATAAACAGGAAAACAGCAATGTCACTTACTCCGACCTGCAGATGGGTACGCAGCTGACCAAGGACTATGCGGAGCTGATCAAGAGCCGCTATGTGCTGGAAGAGGTTATCCACCAGCTTGATCTGGATCTTACTTACGAACAGCTTGTGGGTAAAGTGACAGTGACCACTCCTTCCGATACCCGAATCATTTCCATCAAGGCATCTGACAGCAGCCCTGTGCTGGCGATGAATATCGCCAATGCTATTCGTGAAGCTGCCTCTGTACATATCACCAATGTTATGGATATTGAAGCTGTCAATGTGGCTGAGACCGCAAATCTTCCCAGTGAAAAGGCAAGTCCCAGCGTGTTCAAGAATACCTTTATCGGCGGCGTCTTAGGTGTCTTTTTGATTGCAGGTATCGCAATTCTTCTGTTCTTATTAAACGATACCATCAAAACCTCAGAAGATGTTGAGAAATATTTGGGTCTTTCTACCCTTGCCCTGATTCCTCTGGGTGAAGGCGAGAAAAAATCAAAAAAGAAAAATCGCAGAAATTAGAGCACGATTCCTACACTGCGGAATGGAGAAGAAAATATGCAAAATGTAGTAATCAAATCAATAGATAAACAGGATTTCAGAACAAAAGAAGCATACAAAACCCTGCGCACCAATCTGGAGTTCGCAGGAAAATCAGTAAGGGTAGTGGCGCTGACCAGCTGTACCCCTAATGAAGGAAAGACCAGTGTATCCTTCCAGCTTGCACTTTCTTTAGCGGAAGCTGGAAAAAGAACGATCCTCGTTGACGCCGACATGCGAAAATCCGTTATGCGCGGCCGCTACAAGGCAACCCATGAGAAATACGGTCTGTCCCATTACTTAAGCGGACAGGCAGAGCTGGATGATGCCATTTGCGTTACCAATGTGGAAAATTTCGATATTATCTTTGCCGGTCCCGTACCGCCCAACCCCAGTGAACTTCTGGGAAACAAAGCGTTTAAGGACATGATCCATGAACTGCGTGAGGACTATGACTATGTGGTAGTGGATACCCCTCCGCTGGGAAGTGTTATCGACAGTGCCATTATTTCCAGAGAATGTGACGGTGTGGCAATTGTCATTGAATCCAATGCCATCAGCTATAAATTTGCCCAGAGCGTCAAAGAACAGCTGGAAAAAGCAGGCTGCCGTATCTTAGGCTGTATCCTCAATAAAGTGGATATGAAGCATAATGCTTATTACGGAAAATACTACGGCAAGTATTATGGAAAATATTATGGAAATGACAATGCTGAAACCTTAACAAAGAGCAAAAAGGCAAAAGATGATGAAGTTGTCAGTGATCGCGCTGAAGTTTTGGAAAGTGAAAGCCAGCCCTCAGATGCTGCAGCTGCATCAGAACCTGTTGTAAGTGAAATTGAGGTACAAAGCACACCGGAACGGGATGATTCCGGATTGGAATTTGAGCAAATCGATTGATGGGAGATAAAAGAAGATGAAAGGTAAAGGAATTACAATCACTTTCTTTATTTTAGATATACTGCTGATCGCGCTGTCAGTCTACCTTTATATGCAGGTGGACAACAATGCACCGGTGATTACATTTGAAGAAAATGAGATTGTCTATAAAAGCGACATGGATATGGAGAAGCTGCTGGAAGGTGTAACTGCATATGATGCTGTAGATGGTGATGTGACGGAGAGCCTGATTATTGAGAAGGTTTCTATTACTGCTGAGGGAGAAGCGATTGTTACTTATGCAGCGTTGGACTCTTCAAATAATGTAGTTAAAAGTTCAAGAAAGTTTAAATCAGAGATTAAGTTATCCATTTCATAAATAGATTTTGTAGATATTTAAGTTGAGCGTACATCGTTACTATTGTAAAAAGTTTTCAATCTCATCATCTGAATTATTGATGTGCATATTCTGTTCATCCAAATGAACGAGAAGTTCTTTCGTTATCCGTCGCTGTGGAGGAGACATGACACTATTAGATTATCAAAAATCTGTGTCTTGGTAGTTTTGAGGTTATTAACAATGATTTTCTGGTATACATCTCTTCATATTATGCCTAGTCAATGGATTCAACTGTAAGCAGATATTTAAAAATACAGCGGGAACATTTTGGATATGGTGTGCATGATTACCATAAAATTGAATTTTGGTCTGATGATTCAATAATGTAATACAGAGGTTTCAATAAGAAGTTGTGCTTTCTGTGGCGACCATTTGACAGCCGCTTTGCTTGATCTATTCAGCCAGTTTTAGAAGTTCTTTGATCATTGCACTAAACTCTCCTATTTCCTTTTTTAGGTGGCATCTATAACAGGCAACAATTATTTTTTGTGCACATTAATAAACAACATTTGTCGTAAATTTTATCCATGAAGGCATCTCCAGGATGAACTTATAGCACGGCATTATGGCTGTTATCATTTTATTATACGTCCTTCAGCTAAAAGCTGAAGATATTATAGTGCAAATGAGAGTGCCTGTAAGTAGTTTTGGGAACTAGTTACGTGCCAAAAATGAAAACGATCTTTGCCGTTGCTATAAAATATATACGGTGTGAAAAGCAAAATAAATATTCAGTAGCCTGCATAATTTCATTTAAAGTGGTGCTTGATGTGCGGGCATGGAGGTTTTAGGAGAAACCTCATTTTTATTAGTACTATTTTTACAGCAAAGCGATAAAGATTAGAAATGGCTTGGGTTGAAGGATATATTCAAGTTTTGAGGAGAAGAAATAATGCAGGGGAATCAAGTACAGCACGTTTTTCTGGTGGGTGCAAAAAGTCTTGGTGCATATGGTGGATACGAGACTTTCATTAACAAGTTAACCGAGTATCATCAGAATAATGAAAAAATCGAATATCATGTGGCGTGTAAAGCAAACGGTGATGGCTGCATGGACCCTTATAATACAGGCGGCGCAGAAATTGTTTCAGAACGAAAATTTGTATATCACAATGCGGAGTGTTTTAGAATTCACGTCCCAGAGAAGTTAGGACCCGCTCAGGCGATTTACTATGATGTTGTTTCTTTGCTGGAGTGCTGTAGAATCATTCGGGAACAGAAGATTGAACATCCTATTGTTTATATTATGGCCTGCCGTATCGGGCCGTTTATGAAACACTTTTATAAGTCAATCCACAAATTTGGGGGGATGGTGTATTTGAATCCTGATGGACATGAGTGGTTGAGAGCAAAGTGGTCTGCTCCAGTAAGGAAATATTGGAAAATTTCAGAACAGATGATGGTCAAATGGTCTGACCTTGTTATCTGCGATTCGATGAATATAGAAAAGTACATACATGAAGAGTATGACGGTAAGGGAATAAAAGGACGAAATCCCAAGACTAAGTTTATTGCTTATGGTGCGGATTTGGCTTTCAGTAAGTTGGCAGACAATGATGAGAAGTTGATGGATTGGTATAAGGAAAAAGGACTGACAAAAAAGAATTATTACCTTGTCGTCGGTCGATTTGTACCGGAAAACTCTTTTGAGATTATGATTCATGAGTTCATGATGAGTAACAGTAAGAAGGACTTGGCCATCATTACGAATGTAAATGACAGGTTCCTGAATGAGCTTGAGGGAAAACTGCATTTCAAAAGTGATAAGAGAATTAAGTTCGTTGGTACGGTATATGACCATGAGTTGCTGAAAAAAATTAGAGAAAAAGCGTATGCATATTTTCATGGACATACCGTCGGGGGAACAAATCCATCACTTATTGAAGCGCTGGGAAGTACGGATTTGAATCTAGTGGTGGATGTTTGTTTTAATAAAGAAGTGGCAGAAGATTGTGCTTTGTACTGGAGTTGTGATGATGGCGCTCTGGCGAATCTGATTAATTACGCAGATTCCATGAGTACCAATGATATAGCTGAGATTGGACGTAAAGCCAGAAAGCGTGTAGCAGAAGAGTATACATGGCAAAGAATATGCAGAAAGTATGAAGATGCATTTGGAGGATGGAGAAATTGAGATAATGAAGATATTGGCTATTCATAACTTTCATCGGAAAGGATCCGCAAGCGGTGACGACCAAGTCTTTAAGAGCGAGACAGCTTTGTTAGAAGAACATGGTCACGATGTGATTCGATATACGGTTACAAATGATGAATTTGATAAGTCCGGATTCATTGGGAAAGTTGCAGCAACATTTGGAATGATGTGGAGTTTTAACAATTACAAAAGGGTCAAAAGATTAGTTGAGTCAGAAAGACCAGACATTGTACATATTCATACCTTTTTTCCGCTGCTTTCTCCAGCAGTACTATATGCAGCCCAAAGGGCTGGTGCCAAGGTTGTGGCCACATTACATGATACAAGGTTTATCTGTCCGTGTGCAACATCACTGCGAGGAACCGAACTATGTAATCAATGCGGTGATGGGAACTATTTCCGTATGTGTAAATATGGATGCTTCAAGGGCAGTAGGTTACAGAGCCTTATTGTTGCATGTATTTTTACTTATCATAGAATTAGAAAGAGTTTTTATAAGCAGATTGATTGCTATATTTGCCTTAATGAGAATCAGATTCAGTTGCTGAAGAACATTGGATTTGATGAGAAAAAAATCGTAAAGAAATACAATTTTGTTCCAGATGTAGATGTAAATCTTGAAAACGCAGCAACTACGGAACTGCCGGAGCGTTATGTTGTCTTCTACGGAAGGATTGGAGAAGAAAAGGGAATTCGGATTTTAATGCAGATTTGGAATGAAATCCATGACATTCCACTGGTGGTTATGGGCGGAGGACCACTTGAAGAGGAAATTCAGAATTGGGCTGAGAAGAAGGAAAATGTGTTTTATCTGGGGTATACGCAGCATGATATGTGCCTCGGTATTGTGAAAAGAGCTGAGTTTGTTGTTTTCCCGAGCATTTGGTATGAAGGCTGTTCGATGGTTGAAATTGAAACGGAAAGTCTTGGAAAGGGAATAATCGCTACAGATTTGGGCTTTTCTCAGGAAGCAATTGAGAATGGAGCCAACGGATTCAAAGTACCTCTCGGCAGCGTAGAGGGCTTTAAAAAGACAATTCGTGAGCTATGGGTTAATCAAGAGCAGATTCACTCCTTGGGTGAAAATGCTAGACTGGATTATGAAAGAAAATATCTCCCAGAGGATAATTACCAGCAGCTTTTAGAAATCTACAGTTTTTTAGTAAAGGAGACAGAAAATGCTGCTTCTTGAAAGCGTGTTTCAGATAATAAATGAAAGTGGTTTGGACTACTGTGTCCAGAATAAGTATGAAATGATGCCGGAGGAAATTCCTTCTGACATCGATATGATGTACAGGAATGCTAGTGAAAGAGATTTAGACAGAATTGTATTGGAAATAGCCAAACAAAATGACTTGTTGGTTACACAGAAAATCGTACAGGACTACGGTGAATATACGTATATTCTGTCTGATCCATTTCCTGCAAGTTTTTTTCAGTTGCAATTAGATTTTTATAGAGTGATTTCAAAAGGTGATATTCACAATGCATTGCTTGCAGAGGATTTGCTTGCTAATAAAAGATTGTATAAAAATATGTATATTCCCGGCAGGTACGAGGAACTGCGATATATAATTGTACGCAGAGCATTAAAAAATGATTTCTCTGTGGGGCATTTGCAGAAATTGATTACTTTGTTTATGGAAGGCGATCAAGAGCGTTTATCGTCAGATTTTGGGAAACAAGTTTCGGAATTGATTGAAACCATGATTAAGACAGAATCGGTATCTGTTTTTGAGCAAAATTACGATGTAATCAGGAACTCCGTGAAAGCAATGAGTAATCGTAATTACCGCATGATAGATAGAATTAAGAGAAGTGCATTCATTGCCATTAATTATCCAACGAAGCGCATTTTTCATAAATGTGGGTTATCAGTTGTATTCCTTTCTCCAGATGGGGCGGGCAAATCTACGATAATTAGCGGTATTAATGAGACTTGTTCGGGAAGTTTTTACGGTGTAAGCAATTATTATTTTCGTCCGCATTTTTTTAAGAACCTGGGACACTATAACAAACTGAACCCTTCTGAAGAAGCAACATCAAACAATGATCCACATGGTGTCGTGCCTGATGGAAAGTTAAAGTCAATTATCAGATTTCTTTTCTATAATTTGGATTTCATTATTGGAACATCATTGAAAGTGAATGTTGACAAGATGAAAAAAAAGTTAGTGATTTTTGACCGTTACTATTATGATTACTTTGTCGATATGAAACGGTACAAATATTCCATTGATTCCAAGTGGGCCAAGGCGTTTCGATATATAATTCCGAAGCCTGATTTGATATTTGTTTTGGATGCACCGAGCAACGTTATATTCGGAAGAAAACAGGAACTGCCCATCTCTGAAATCGATAGACAGCGTACTGAGTATAGAAAACTGACAAAGATATATTCAAATGTCATTGTGATCGATACCAATGCTGATAAGGAAAGTGTACTATCTGTGGTAACAGAAAAAATTCTGAAGAAACAAGCAAATCAAACGGAAAAGATAATGATTAAATAGGTAATTGCGAAACAAGTTCGCAATCTTGATTCCAAACAAGGAAGAAATCCTGTTGTGCAGGATTTCAAAGATAAGATTTGGATTTGATTTTTAGGCGCACTTTAATAAACTTTGTTCGCTTTATTGAGTGGTAAGTCCTATACAATCAGAGGCTTTAAGCTGCGGATAAATTTATGGTGATGTATTTTGTCAGCTAACACAACTGTAATCTACTGGGTAATTCCTACAAGGATCGGATCAGCATACAAGGTACGTTCATTCTGCGTACGGCGGCCGACAAGGCAAAGATTCTCTTTGATATGGTTTATGTCCTGTTCAATAACCGTTCGAACTTTCTATGTATCATCCCATTCTTTGGTACCGCGAATGGTGCCGGGATAAGCACGGAGATCTTTTTCTGGATAAATATACACCATACGTCCACATTTGGATGAAGTACAAGGATTTTCGCATTGACATTCCCTGTGTACTTTTTGTTATGTTTATCGTAGATCCACTTGACTTTGGGACATACAAATTTAAAGGTTTTAACGGTGCCCCGCATTTTGGTTCCTTCCAGTTTCATTGGAAGTGAATCGTCATTGGGACAACAGGGAATTCCGTGTTCGTTAATAGTATAATCAACATTTTCAAGGTGTGATCTGGTGTTAAGTGGTATGTAAACCTGTGAGAAGTGCCGGTTATTACCAAAAGTATCACCAGTAAGAAGGTCTTTATATAGCTGAACAGTATCAAAAGCAGCATCGCCCAGGAAAGTTTTAGGGCTGATAAGCGGATGTTTTGCAAAGAAATCTTTCAGTGTAGGGATCAACAGTTTTGAATCGTGTACACATTTATCTTCATCTGGAGAATCAGACTTCTTCTCAATCACGATTTCAGGGAGTCAGTCCATGAATTCTTTATCATAGAAAGAAATATGGCGGATGATGCCAAGCCCGTTGGTTACGAAGCCGGACTTAAAAACATAACAAAAATGACCATTAATATAGAGCTGTTTGATCTCGGGATTTGCAGCTGCATGAGAGGGCATATTGCTATAAGCAGCTTTATATGGGTCATAATTGTTATTGATGTTATTGGCTTTGGCAAAGGCTTTTAACTGCTTGATGATCCGGTTTGCGTATTTAGGATTATTTTCCGTCACGAAAGCTTCAATACCAGAAGAATCAAAAATAGTTATATCAGCTTTGACAGAATCAATAGCTTGACAGATAGGTTCTGTAACATCAACAAGGTTATCGAAAACGAGCTGTTAATCATCCAAAAAATCCTGTTTGAAACGGGTGATTTTGGAAGCGTCCGGGACTTTAGTAAAATCACAGAACTCACGAAGAGGTTTTGAGTAAGAGAGAAAAGTCAAGAGAAGCTGGTCTGTAGGGATAGAGAAAATGCGTTGAATGATCAAAGCACACAGGAAAGCTTGCAAAGGGTATTTACGGGTCTTGCCCGTTGATGCATAGAAATAATTTCTAAATGAAATCGGAATAATTTCATCAATGTCAATATGAGTTTCCAATAGAGACAGAAACGCAGGTTTGTCATTATCCAATTTATTTTGACAATCTTGAAAAATATCTGTTAAAGAAAGCTGTTTATATGGTATAATAAGTATCAGAATAACTCCTTTCTTAGGTGATGGTTAATGGTTTCTGGACAATTCTATTATACCATATCCAGTGAGGAGTTATTTTATTCTGTAACAAGAAAAATCCCCATTATATGCGGGGGTTGGCGTTTCGCAAACGCCTAATAATGATTAAATAAAAGGAGGGGTTCAGCATTGGCGAAAATTCTTTTATCTGCATATGCGTGTGAGCCGAATAAAGGCTCTGAACCCGAAGTGGGGTGGCAATGGGCAATTAATATTGCGCAGAAGCATGAAGTCTGGATACTTACGAAAGAAAACAACAAGGAAACAATAGAAGAATATAAACGTAGTACTTCTGAGAAGATTCCATGGGACAATATGCACTTTCTTTATGTGCATTTGCCTAAGTGGATGGTATTCTGGAAAAAAGGAAACCGCGGAATGAGAATGTATTATTATCTTTGGGCTAAGAAGGCATATGCAATTGCTAAAGAGCTGCATAAGGCAGAAAGATTTGATATTGTGCATAGCGTTACCTTTGTTTCCCTGACGCAGCCCTGTTTCCTGTATAAGCTGAACGCACCTTTTGTATGGACTGTAGCCGGAGGAGAGAACATCAGCAAAGACATAGGGTATCAGATGACTGTCAAAGAGAAGATGTATGAATTTGTTAGAGGGCTTGTACAAAAGAAGGCAATGTATTCACATAGAATTCGAACAGCGATGAAGAAATCTTCTCTTCTTCTGGTAACGACAGAAGAAACAGCAAGCTTGATTCCAGAAGAATATAAGCATAAGGTTGTTATTACATCAGCAATCGGAATAGACAGAGTTAGGTCAATTAGAAACCATGAGGAGAATGATAAGGTAAAGGCTCTGTTAAGCGGAAAGTTTGTCTACTTGAAAGGTGTCAGAATTGGCATTGATGCGATTCTAGAAATCATTGACCGTTATGATAATGTTGATTTCACGATTCTAGGCAATGGACCATATGAAGAAGAATACAAACAGAAATGTGAGAAATATATAGGTCGAAAAATTCGTTTTGTTGAGAAAGTGCCCCATGATAAAATATCAGATTTTTATAAAGAACACGATTTTCTCATCAACACGGCAATGAGAGATTCTGGCTGTCTGGTTGCAATGGAAGCAATGAGTGTTGGACTGCCAATTGTTTGCCTGAATACAGGCGGTGTTAAGTGCATGACAGAAGATGAATATGCAGTAAAAATTGATCCAAAACCATATTCCCTACTGGTGAAAGAAATGGCAGAAGGAATTGCTTTTCTGATTGAGAACAAGGAGAAAAGAGAGGCGATGGGAAAACTGGCGTACAACAGTATAAACGATAAGTATTTGTATAGTAATAAATGCAAATGGTTACTCGATCAATACGATAGGATAATGGGGAAATAAATATATGAAGAAGATAGAACAAAAGATTCTTTTTGCGCTGTATTATTCGTTTTTCAGAAGACTACCATATCAACCGATTCAAGGATATAAATCAGGTAATGCTTTAAGAAGTTGGTGTGCCCGTAAGCTTTTTAAACAATACAGAAAAAACATTATGATAAAGAGCATGGCCTACTTTGGAACTGGAGTACATATTGGCAACCATGTCATCATTGGCGCAAATTCTGTCGATATACATGATATTCCAGACTATTCCGTTGCTGCTGGTAGTCCGGCAAGAGTTGTACGGAAGCGAAAATAAGAAATAAGGAGTTAATTATGAAAATTTTGGTGTTATATTTACCTCAGTTTCACGTTATTCCTGAAAATGATGAATGGTGGGGCAAAGGTTTTACAGAGTGGGTGAATGTAAAAAAGGCAAAACCGCTGTTTGAAGGGCATTATCAACCCAGAACTCCATTGAAACAGAATTACTACAATCTGTTGGATAATTCAGTTAAGAAGTGGCAAATCGATCTGGCGAAGAAGTATGGAATCTATGGATTCTGTGTATATCATTATTGGTTTTGTGGCAAGAAATTGCTGGAAAAGCCTATGGAGCAATATCTGGAAGACAAGTCTCTGGATTTTCCGTTTTGCTTTTGTTGGGCAAATGAACATTGGAGCAATGCTTGGGTATCTGGAGAAAACAAGATCCTGATGGCGCAGAATTTCGAAGATAGGGAGGACTGGGATAATCATTTCTATTATATGCTGCCCTTTTTCCAGGATGAACGATACATCAAGGAAGATGGAAAGCCCCTGTATGTTATCTATCTCCCCAATATCATTGGCCCCTTGAATGAGATGCTGGATAGATGGCAGGAACTAGCGAAACAGAATGGCTTGCCGGGAATCAAGTTTATTTCACAGAGTCCCTTCTGGCATTTGGATAAAAGCGTGGACAAGAGCAGATTTGATTATGCAATTGAGTTCCAACCTTCCATGATCAACCATCTGGAAAAAGGGAAAAAAGGCGCAATGTGGATTCGATTGAAAGTAAAATTGTCTCTGTTCCTTCAGAACAAACTCCACATTTATATCAAGCTTCCCAAAAAAGAAGTTCATAAGAGTAGCTACGATGAAAAGTGGAAGCAGGTTCTGGCAATTCATCCACAGGATGATACCTGTATACCCGGCGCATTTGTTGACTGGGACAATACACCGCGGAAAGCAGAACGTGGAGATGTATATGTTGGGGCTTCTCCGGAAAAGTTTAAGTACTATTTTGACCTGCAGATAAAGCATGTAAAGAAGGAGTATAAAACTGACTGGCTTGTCATGTTTGCATGGAACGAGTGGGCTGAAGGTGGTATCCTTGAGCCCACAGAACGATATGGTACTGCATATCTTGAAGCAATTCGAAACGTACTGATGGATAATGGAGAGTTCCATACATGGGATGAAGGCAAGTGATGAAAATAGGAATATTGACTTTTCAGTTTGCCCATAATTATGGGGCTATATTACAGACATATGCTTTGAAATGCTATCTGGATCAATTGGGACATAATGCTGTAGTTGTCAACTATATCCCGGATAAGCTGCGCAAGGAATACTCAATGAATCCCTTTGACTATTCGAAGAATCTCAAGATTGTATTGAGCCTAACGGTGAGAAACTATCGAAGAAGAAAACAGAACAGACTGTTCATTCAGTTCCAGAACAATGAACTCGGGTTGGGGCAGAAGATTTTTGCCGTAGATCAGTTGATTACTGCCCTGAATGCCTGTGATATTGTATCTGTAGGCAGCGATCAAGTCTGGAATACTGACATCACTGGAGAGATCAAGAGCTACTTTCTGGAAAAAGATGTATATGTAAAGAAAATTTCTTACGCAGCCAGCTTTGGTACGGATGATCTAAATAAATTCCAGAAGAATGCAGTAAATGAAAGCCTTCCAATGTATTCAAAAGTATCAGTCAGGGAATTACAGGCACAGAGAATATTAGAAAGAAATAGTATTCAATCAGAATTGGTTTGCGATCCAGTGTTCTTGTTGAACAGAGCGGACTGGGATGTCTTCGCAAGAAAGCCTGAATCTGTGACAAATACTGACAGATTTATCCTGATGTACGGACTGTCTGAAAACAATAGTCTGGAAAAAGCCGCTACCTGTTATGCTGAAGCGGAGGGAATCCCAATGTATGTAATACATCCTACTGCCCAGAGGATGACAAATAAAGGGATTCACCTGGTTGATGTAGGGCCAAGGGAGTTTGTGTGGCTGATACAGCATGCGGAAAAAGTGTACTCGAACTCTTTCCATGCCACTGCTTTTTCTGCGTTGTACGGAAAGACATTGGTATATGATTCTGTAAAGGGTCTTGGGAGCAGAGTAGCATCCCTATTTAATTTTTTGGGGATGAATTTCCTCGATGGCATAAATGAGTATAACCTTGTAAACATACCGGAAAGTAGTATTGCGGCTTATGGCCAGACAGGCAAGGAGTTTCTATCGAAAACATTGATATAATAACGAGGAGTACAGAGTATGCAATTAGCAAATAAAAAGTATATCTTATCCATTTCTGGGGGGAATATACTTACATCACTGGGTGGAACGGAGAAGGTTATTATAACTCATCAGAAAATGTTCAATGCATCCGGGATATCTTACGTCTATATTTACCCAGTGACGAAGAAAATTGCAGGATTTCAGCTGTACTACTACTGGGGTGTTGTGTTAGACGGAGCGATGGTGGGTATCTTTGAAACAAAGGCGCTGCTATCCTTCCTGAGTTGTTCGGAGAACGGCGAGTATTTTTTGATGAAGGTACATATTCATCATCTTAGAAGTATTTTGCTGGATCAGCTTTCAGAAATTCTGGATTACATCCGAGAGGCAGAGATTTTTTTCTATCTGCATGATTACTACCTGGTATGTGATTCGTATTCACTCATGGATTCTTCGGACAAATATTGCGGATTTGGTGTACCATCCCAGGAGAAATGTGGGGACTGTGCCTTGTGGAAGTTCCACTGGCATGCGGAAGAAAGAAGAAAATTTATACAGAAGTACCTCAATCGGATGATCTTCATCGCACCTTCGGAATGTCCTGCAGAGATCATCGGAGATACGATACCTGAGATCAGAAGTCGTATTCGTATTATTTACCACCAAAAGGCAATTGGCGAATATACAGGGAATCGAGATTCTGTTCCAGGAGAACCATTGAGAGTCGCTTTTTGCGGACTTCCCATTCGGATCAAAGGATGGGAAGACTTTCTTTATGCAACTGAGATTGCTACACAGAGAGGGGCGAATGTTCAATTTTATCATCTAGGTAAAAAAGACAAAGAATATGTGCACATCATTAATTGCCCTGTTGGGTTCCAAAATGGGCGCAAAACGATGACAGAAATGTTGCGGGAGTTAAAGGCCGATTGTGTTATCCTGTGGTCAGGGTGGCCTGAAACCTACAGCTATGTGTATTATGAGTGTTTTGCTGCTAACACGTTCATTCTCGCAAATGCTTTGAGCGGGAATATAGCTAAACAGGTAATCAAAAATTGCAATGGAATTGTCTTGTCGGGAAGGGACGAGCTTGTTGATCTGCTATCTGATTCTGACAAGCTATGGAAGCTGGTTAAAGATTACAGGGCGCGTAGAGAATATGGCCCTCTGGAATTAGTTGAAAACGATGAAATCATTATTTTGTCAATGGATGATGGAATAACAATAGAGCCCATGGACTGCAAAAAACTGGGCATCAAAAGAAAAATTGTGGAGAAAGCCTACCTGTATCACTTAAAAAACAAGTGCTGCGGTAAGTAAGTTGAGGCAGGAAAATGAAATACAACTTAGACTTTATTGATGATTTCTTTCGGGATGAGTTTATTACGCTTTCGGGAAGAAGATATTCATACAGAGATGATATTTATGCCCAGAAATATCGCAATGCTATTGTGCTTCCATTTCGGCCCGATTTGAACTGTTCTACCAAGGGGATGGGAGGTGTTCTGGACGAAAATGGCCAATATGTCAATATTTCTGCAACTTCACAGGAGAATCTCATGCCCTGCGGCTATGAATTGGAGCGAGAGCCTAAGTTCTATGATGAATCAGTGATTTATCTGGGCTACTATATTATGCAGTGGGGACATTTTTTAGTTGATATTGTTCCCCGTCTCTGGTTTTTTCAGCAAAATTATCATGGTGAAAAATTGCTGATACTAACCAGCAATCGGAAATCGAGAATCAATGGGAATTTCTTAGAGTTGCTCAGCCTTTTTGGTATTACAGAGGATAAGATTCATTATGTTTATGAGCCAGAAAGATACAGCAGCATCATTGTTCCTGAAATGTCTATGGTAAGGCCGGTTTATTATTCAAAACAATCTGAAGAGTTGTACCGCTACATCGTAGAGAAAGCGACGGCAACGAGAAGCTATCCAATATATGAAAAGATATATTTCTCTCGTTCCAAGCTGAAAAAGGCTGTTATGACGGAAATTGGAGAACCCGAGATTGAGCGCATATATCGTAAAAACGGATACAAGATTATTTATCCAGAACGGTGTAGTTTTAAAGAACTGGTTTTCTATATTTCGAACTGCAAAGAGTTTGTCTCGCTATCAGGTACAATCCCGCATAATATTGTTTTTGCAAAGCCGGATACCAGGGTTGTAATCCTCAATAAAACCTATCGAATTAACACGATTCAGCTGATGTTGAATGCACAGGCGGGGATCAGCCCGATTTATGTAGACACCAATATATGCTTGTTCCCAGCTAGTCCGGGTTCAGGACCGTTCTGGATGGAGATTGAGGATAACTTTATCCGATATGCGAAACAAAATGGTTTGAAACTGCCGATGATGGTTACTTCTCAAAACTGGATTGTTGAGTATTGTCGCAGACAAAAAAGGGCGAAGAGATTGAAGCAATATGTGTTGATGTATGTGCGCCTCAGAGACCGTTATTTGGATATTGGTGGTTCCGTAGTTGGTGCTGCAAGGCCGGATGAGAACTTTGCTGATAAGTCTATCTATTTCTTCTACAGAGAAAAACTGAAAGAAATTAATACAAATACCAATTGTATTAGTTTTGCAACAAATCTCTATCACTATCTAAAAGAGGCAAGCAGATGATCATTGGAAAAAAGACGTTAAGAATTTATCTTGGAATGTTCATGATTTGCTTGTTTGCTTTTACAACAGGTTTGCATCCTGTTTTGCTCGGCGGTCTGAATAATGCAATCCTTGTATTGCTCTTTGGCATTTTTCTGGTGTGGGACCTGAGAACAGGATTTCTTCGTGATAACCTGTCGATATGGGCATTCATATTGGTTGCGATAATGTTGTATAATAATCAGGATAATCGTCAGTTTGGAACGATTCTGGTTTATAATACATTAACATATATGTTGGCATGGTTGTTTTATATACTCACGCTGAGAGACTGTAGGTGGCACAAGCCTTTTCTTAGGCTGTGTATGTTTTTTGGACTGTTTCATGCAATGGCTACTTGGCTTTTCAAAATAGTGCCGGGACTTTATAGTGCGACTGTAGTACCACTTCTTGGAACTTGGGGAAGTTCAGCATTGCGAGAGTTTCAGAATGGATGGGCACCCGGTATAGCACCTACATATAGCACAAATGCGGTATACATAGCAATGGGATTCTGTACAGCAGTAAGCTTGCTCATGAACAATTCAAGAACGAGGCGTTATATTCCAGTGCTGATTTGTATCTCTGCTTTATTGTTAACAGGAAAGAGGTCTCAGTTGATTGTATCTGTGTTTGCCTTCCTGTTGATGTACTATCTCTATAATAGCGATAAGAAGGTTACTAGGATTTTTAAGCTGTGCGGGATTGTTATTGTTTCACTTGTTATCTTCAATATTGCGGCACAGTTTGTGCCTGAATTAGCGAACTTTATAAAAAGATTCCAGCAAACTGCTAAAATGGGTGATGTAACACTCGGACGGGCCGCAAGGTTTGCTGAGTCGATGCAGATTTTCCTGAGCAACCCAATCTTGGGAATTGGGTGGAACGGGTCTTCGTATTATTTTGCACAGTCGTTGACTTATTTTATCAATGTACACAACATATATATTCAATTGCTTTGCGAAACTGGTATTATTGGAGCAGTCCTGTATTTTTCTTTCTTTATTTACAATTATGTTATAGCTTGGAGAATGATAAAAAGAGTAAAGCATTTCGACTATACCATAAATGAAAAGACTGTGATTTGTGCATCCTTTATGATAGAAACCTTTTTTTTACTGTATGGGATGACAGGTAACCCTTTGTACGATTTTCAGACGTTATTCCCGTATGTGACATCATGCGGTATCATTACATATTACTATAGATATATGATTAGGAAGGCAAAGGAGAGGGTGTAATTGAAAAGACGATACATAAACATAGATTCTTTGAGATTCATAGCTTCCTTGGGAATCGTGATGGTTCATGTGCTGAAGAACATCGATTTTTACGATATGCCTTCACAAGGAGTATATGGATATATTTACGCCCTCTTTTTGATGAGGATGGAAAAGTTTGTGTCGCTTTTCTTCCTCATAAGTGGCTTTTCTATCTCTTGTGGTTATTATCACAGAGTAAAAGATGGCAACATTTCTATGAACGATTTTTTTTCCAAAAGATATCGTCGAATTCTACCGTTGTTTGCAGCCATTGTCTTAGTAGAAGCGGGATATCTCTTTGTTACTCACAATCTGGAGACAATAGGAATTGTTTTTGAGAGTATGGCTGATTTGACACTGGTATACTCGTTCCTGCCAGCTTCAAGTATTTCCATTGTTGGTGTTGGTTGGGCATTGGACGTGATATTTGCATTCTACATTATATATCCATTTATCGTATTTTGTACATGGACAAAGAAGAGAGGATGGATAAGTCTGTTCGTTGCTGTTTTCTTGTCATACAGCGCAAGAACATATTTTGCAAATGCTGGAAGCATAACAAATTGCAACATAGCTATGTGGGCACAGTACTTTATTGCAGGAGTGGTTATATATCTGTACATAGACCAGATTGGCGCATGGATTGATAAGAGCAAGCTTCTTTCTTTAGGAGTTTTTGCTTTCGGTTTCTTCTTGGCATTCTTTGTTTCCATGGATAGTATTTTTCTTGAGAATGTGAAAAACTTACTCTCCTGGTCGATTGTACTTATTTCCGCGCTGGGGCAAGATTGGTCTATGTCAAATACTCGGATAGTTAAGCTCTGCAGTCAGTATAGTTTTGATATTTACTTACTGCATATGATGGTATTAAGACTGTTACAAAAGTGTCATTTAGTCTTCTACAACGGAATTTTGGGGGGAGTGGCATATACAGCAATGATTTATCTATTTGCGTTGTTGATTGCCTACCTATTTAGTCTTGTTCTGAAAAGAATGTCTCCAATGAGAAAACGGAGTACTTAAAAATGAAAGCAGATTACAAAAAACTAGGTAAGAACACGCTCCTATTTGCATTGGGGAGTTTTACGCAAAAAGCAATGGCATTTTTGCTTGTGCCATTTTACACATATCTGCTGTCTACATCAGACTATGGAACATCAGATTTGATTATTACCATAAGCACCATGATCTGGCCATTGTTTACCTTATTGATTGATGACGCAGTTCTTCGCTTTTCCCTGGATAAAAATGAAAAGAAAGAGCAGATAATCAGCATTGGGTTTTACATTAATCTGTTTGGTTTCTTAATTATGCTGTGTATGTCTCCCCTTGTATTATTGGTAAATGTATTGAAAGAATACTATTTACTCTTTGTGATGTACTATTTTACATATTCTGTGAATAGTTTTTTCTCATATGCACTTAGGGGACTGGAGAAAACAAAACTGTTCTCGTTGACAGGTATTATTTCCAGCTTCATTGCCATTTCCTGTAACCTATTGTTCTTACTGGTGTTCAAGTGGGGGGTCCGCGGGTATCTGCTGTCATTTATTCTTTCCTTTCTGTTCACTGGAATCATACAGTTTTCTCTTGGAAAATTTGGGCAGTATATTATACCTCTCTCTGCTATCGATAAAAGCAAGCGACGAGAAATGATAAGTTATGCGCTTCCGCTGATTCCGAATTCCATTAGCTGGTGGATCAGTAATTCATCTGATAAGTTGCTTGTATCTTATGTATGTGGTGTTGCTGCAAATGGTATTTACTCCGTAAGTTACAAGATTCCATCACTAATTACGACATGTTCGAGTATTTTCTCAAACGCATGGCAGATATCTGCGGTAGATGGATTTGGCAGCGAGGAGAATAGAAGGTATTTCAGTGATATCTACTACAAATATTCCACGATCTGCATGTTTCTGGCTACTGTGCTAATAGCGTTTAATAAGGCAGTTTGCAGGATTGCTTTTTCCAAGGATTTTTATCAGGCATGGATAAATGTGCCAGTATTACTTTACGCAGTAACATTTCAGATCATGTCCGGATTTTTAGGAACGATTTACACCACATCAAAAAAGACAAAAATGGTCTTTATATCGACGGTAATTGCATCGTTGTCAAATATCGTTCTCAACATCATCTTTATTCCGTTATATGGAGGTCTTGGTGCAGCTTGGGCTACTTGTATCAGCTATGTGATTGTGTGGATGATCCGCGTTGTAGATTCGCAGAAGATTATGAAGCTTTCAGTAAACTGGGGCAAAGAGATTATCTGTAATGTTATTCTTTTGATTCAGGTGTGCAACGCCTGCACAGATGACAGTAAAGAATTCTGGTTTTCGCTCATCCTAATGCTGGTGGTTTTATTCATCAAGAGAGATTTCATGAGGGACTTTTCAATAATTTTGAAACAGCTGGTGTACAAGATAAGGAAGAAGTGATATATGAAAACGATATTTAAACGCTGTGATATGGGAATTAAATACTTGGAGATCCGAAATTCAGGAGGGAAAGTGTGGCTTGTTCCCTTTTCCAGCGTAAGAAAAGGGTTAGAACTGTATCAGCCATCCTCAAAGAAAGGGAATATACTGAAAAAGTACCTTTCAGTTTTCAAATTTCTTCCTTTCATAATCGAGAAATTTGGAGTTCATATTGTACACATTCATATAGATGAGGATTTTGCTCAGAGTATCGACGATTTGTTTGACAAAGAAGATATTTATTACTCGATATTTCTTGGTACACCTGGAAGAGATAATAAACCGACAATTCAATTGTATACAGCAAAGGAAATACTAGGCTATTGTAAATATTCTGCAAATCCTAGAATATGTGATGCTTTTCGGAGAGAAGCTGAGTGCTTAAAGAATCTCCACCGAAAAGGTATAAGGGCAGTTCCGGAGGTATTATTGCTTGAAGAAATCGATGATGGACAGACAGTTTTCATACAGAGTACGGGAAAACGTTTTGGCGCCTCTACGCAGCATGTGATTACGCAACGACAAATCTTATTTCTGCTAGATGTATCCGAAAAGACACGGCAAAAATGTGAGTTTTCAGAAACAGATTACTACAAATTTTTGTGTGATTTCAAGAAGAATCACCATAAATTCCCTTTCGCCTATGACAAAGAGTCTGTCGAGAAGTTGATACAAATTATTGAGTGCGAGATGCAGAAGGTGAAGGATTACTTCTTTTACCATGGAGATTTTACACCTTGGAATACATATTTAACAGAAAACGACACCTTGGAAGCTTTTGATTTTGAGTATGCGAAGTATACGTACCCGAAGCTATTGGATATTTTTCATTTTTTCACTCAAGTCAAAATGTATGAGAATGGAGAGAATGCAGAAAAGATTTGGAAAGATTTCATGGAGTTGTTTGTCCGGGGAAAGCTGAGCACGCTATTTGAAAATGTTTATTTTAGCTACATGCTGTACTTGGTGGATATTACAAATCTCTATATAGAAAGAGATTATGGAGCATTCTCAGAGGAAACCACTGAGTTACTCAAGATACGTTATGAGTTGATGCTTCGTTGTTATTCAGCATATTTGGAGGTATAATACATGAGCCGATTACGTGAAACTAGAGCATTTGCTGTAAAACTAAAGGATAAGCAGCAATTACAGAGCAGTTCATCAGGAGGCGCTTTTACAGCAATTTCGGATGTATTTTTAACCAATGGTGATGCTGTTATTTCTCCAATTTATAATTATGAAACTTGTCAGACCGAATTTGAAATATATCGATCACCCAAGAAACGGGATGAAGCTAGAGGATCAAAATATATGCAGTCATATCCTCTAAATACCTTCAGGGAAGCAGAAAAATGGTTGAGGAAAAATGATGGAGATTTACTTTTTGTTGGAGTTGGATGCCAAGCGGATGGGTTTCGAAGATATATGGAAGTGCGTGGACTGCGAGATAGAGCTACGATTGTCGGAATCATCTGCCATGGATCTTCGTCACCAATGATATGGAAGGATTATGCCAAGAAAATGGGGAGCATAGCCAATCTGAATTTCCGAGACAAGAGAAATGATTGGCATAGACCAGTTGCTCATGTAGAAATTAATGGCAGAGAAAAAAGTATTCAGGACTATCTTACCATTTTCTACAACAAATGTGCACTTCGGCCATCCTGCTACCAATGTCCATATGCAACAACGGAAAGGGAAGTAGACTTAACAATCGGCGATTTCTGGGGGGTTGAAAAAGCACTACCAGATTTCGATATCTCCGGAGGCGTTTCCTTGGTTCTAGTTCATACGGAGAAGGGGCTAGAAGTATTTGAAAAAGTTAAGAATGACGTTGAATGGAGAGAAAGTCATGTAATTGATTGCCTACAGCCAAATCTGGTTAAGCCAACAGAGAGGTCGCCGCATAGAGACGAGTTTTGGAAAGATTACAAAACCAAGGGCATTAACTTTGTTCTTAAAAAATATGCTCCTAAGCCTTCGCTAATTAGACGTATTGCTAGAAAGATGAAAAAAACTGTAAAAGCTTTGCTGAAGAAATAAGAGTATAGACGCGATAAAACAATTTATTGATTCTTTATAGTGTGTATTCACATGACTGCGAAAATCATAAGGAGGGTATTGCGTAGTAGTATGTAGAATTGGTGTTCCAATTTTCTTGATGATATCTGGATATTTTTATAATCAAGAGAGTGCAATGAACCATACTCGAATGATTTCTGCTTGTAAGGAATTGACTTAATATTACAAATGAACAGTATATCACTGTGAATATCGGTGTTGAGCTTAGTGCTTTAATATAAGGGATGCATAAATAACTGGTTTGCCCAAATTAGTAATTGGTCTGCATGGCTCTATATCATACACCCAGTTTTGGTAATATCCTTACTTTTATTGTATGCAGAATTGGTATTAGAAAGTGTTGGTTATGTTAGAGTTGTATTTACTATAAGTGCTGTGTATGTATATGTTGGCGCTGAGGTGAAAAGAAAAATGAAATTGCGATATATAAAACGATGATAGAAGAATAAAATAGTAAAAGAGCGTGACGGTGGTGTGATAAACGTGAAAAAGATGATTCCAATTTTATACAATAAAAAAGAAGAATGTTGTGGCTGTACAGCTTGTTATGCTATCTGCCCGAAGAATGCAATAAGTATGGTTATGGATGAAGAGGGATTTGATTATCCAAAGATTGGTGAAAGTAAATGTATTCGGTGTTACCAGTGTGTTAATGTTTGCCCGATAAAGACGGCAAAAGAATTTCTGTGATCGGTAAGTATATACGCTGATTTATTCATCGATTACGATATGATTTAATTCTTTCTTTATCAGTAATTCACTATATAATGAGCATAATATAGAAAGTTAAATTGAAGTAATGAAAAACAATTTGAAAAGATTTAGTATTTTTATATTTATTTTGGTTATATTATTTCTCCTTGTTCTTTTGTTAATAGCTAAATCATACCTCGGAAAAATTGAAAATGAAGCAGATCAAAACAATATTATTCATACAGAACAATTAACGGATGAACAAATCATGCAAGAATTTCTGGAAGAGGAAGCGGAAACAGATGCGGAAGATTCTGCTAAAGAAGAAATTCTGCAATTAGAATCTCAGATGGAAGAACAATTGGATACAAACGCAGAAGACGAAATCATTCAGAAAAGCGAGGATGTTTTCAATATTCTTCTGATCGGCTGTGACACCCGCAAAAAAGGCGGTGTCGGTCGTTCTGATACCATGATTTTGGTATCGTTAAATGAAGAAACAGAGAAGATCAGCATGACCTCCATCATGCGTGACAGTTATGTATCGATTCCGGGCAAAGGCAATAACCGCTTAAATGCAGCCTATGCCTTTGGCGGCGGCAGTTTGCTTTTGGATACCATAGAAACCAACTTTGCGGTGGATGTGGACAAGTATGTTGCAGTTGATTTTTATGCATTTGTAGATATTGTTGACAGTATCGGCGGCATAGAGCTTTCGATAAGTGAAGCGGAGATTCCGGTGCTCAACAAGTATATCAAATCCATCAATAATTTGAATGGAAGAGATCCGAATGCGTATCTGGTTTCTGCGCCCGGATCACAGCATGTAAACGGTACACAGGCGCTTGCCTATGCGCGTATCCGTTATGTGGGTAATGGAGATTTTGAACGGACACAACGTCAGAGAACCGTGATCACAAAGGTATTTGAAAAGGTAAAGACGCTGAATCTGTTGGAAATGAATGATCTTTTAAATGCATTTTTACCGCAGATCAAGACAAACCTGACCGAAGGTGAGATTTTATCTTTGATGGTCAATGCCTTATCCTACCTCCAATATGACCTGGAATCCTATCGGCTGCCTGTTGACGGCTCCTATGAGCATATGCGTATCAACGGAATGGCGGTTTTGGGAATTGATTTAAAGAAGAATCAGGATGCGCTGCAGGAGATTATCTATGGAGAAGAGTAAACATCCTCTCTTGCGAATCAATAAAGGCTATAGTAAAATAAAGAGAAGCAAATCTTTTTTGCTTCTCTTTTGTGATGTCAGCGATTGGCGGGATCCAGCAGATTAAGTTTTAAAGGAGATGTTCTGATTGAATAAGTATTTCAACATTACGGCACATTGTAAACCGGATCAGCATTATATGGTCAGCCTTGATACAAGGCTTTTGGCGATTAAGGAAATGGTGGACAATGGTGCGTATTTTACGATAAACAGAGCCAGACAATATGGGAAAACGACGACTTTGTGGGCGCTGTATCATTATTTACGGCGGGATTACCATGCGGTATTTATGGACTTTCAGGAATTTGATGATGCAAAATTTGCGGATGGAATGATTTTTTCAGTTTCCTTTGCCAAAAAATTTCTCAAAAATTTACTGGATAATATTATGATAAAGTCAGCTGACTTAGAGGCAGCCTGTAATGAGTTAAAGAAAAATGCATATTACGGTAATCCGTATTTTTCGTTACAGGAGTTGTTTGAACACATCAGTAATATTTGTGCCTGTGCGGATAAAAAGCTTGTCTTGATGATCGATGAGGTGGATAATGCTTCGAACAATCAGGTATTTCTTGATTTTTTGTCGCAGCTGCGCGCATTGTTTATTAAGCGTGATGTAAGTGCAACATTTCAGTCTGTCATTTTAGCCGGTGTTCATGATGTGAAGAATCTGAGAAGAAAATTGCGGCCGGAAGATGAGCACAGGTTAAACAGTCCCTGGAATATTGCCGCGGATTTTACGATTGATATGAGTTTTTCTGCAGAGGAAATTGCGCAGATGCTGCAGGAATATGATTCGGATCATAAGTTTGGTATGGATGTAAATGTGATGTCGGAACTGATTTATGATTATACAGCAGGGTATCCCTATCTTGTATCAAGATTGTGTAAGATTCTGGATGAGCAGATTTGTGGTGCTGCTGCCTGGACAGCAGAAGGCTTTTTGGAGGCTGTTAAAATTCTGGTCTCTGATAAGAATACTTTGTTTGAATCCATGACGGCAAAGCTTTCACAATATACAGAATTAAAAGACATAATTCAGGCGATTTTGTTTACGGGCAGGAGTATTTCCTACAATGCATTGGATCCTGTGATAGATATGGCAGCCATGTTCGGGTTTATAAAGAACACTCATGGATTGGTAACGGTCGCCAATCGTATTTTTGAAACAGTCTTTTACAATATGTTTCTGACTTCGTCAGAACTTCACAATACAGAAATTTACAAGGAAGCTGTCCGGGATAAGAGCCAGTTTATCGAAAACGGTCATTTGAATATGGAACGTATTTTGGCACGGTTTGTGATGCATTTTGATGAATTGTACGGGGATCAGCCGGATTCTTTCAAGGAAGAGGACGGACGCCGATATTTCCTTTTATATCTCAGACCGATCATTAATGGAACGGGAAACTATTATATTGAATCCCGCACCCGGAATATGGAGCGGACAGATGTCATTGTAGATTACAATGGCGAGCAGTATATTGTCGAATTAAAGATCTGGCGCGGAAATTCCTATCATGAACGGGGGGAGGCACAGCTGGCGGCATATCTGGAACATTATCATTTGACCAAAGGGTATATGCTGAGTTTTAGTTTCAATAAAAATAAGGAAATTGGCGTAAAGCATGTAATGGTAGGGGAAAAGCTGCTGGTAGAGGCTGTGGTTTAAAACTTACCATCGCTTCCGATACTCCCCGGGTGTCACCCCTTCAATCTTCTTAAACGCCCGTGCAAAATAGTTGGCATCATTCATTCCGCATTCCTGACTGATTTTTTCGATGTTCAGGTCAGAAATGCGCAGGAGCTGTTTGGCGTGGGTGATGCGAACCTGCAGCAGGTAATTGTTAATGGTTACCCCGAACTGTTCCTTAAAGATACGGGATAAATAGAACTTATTAATAAAGAAAATTTCTGAAAGGCTGTCTAAGGACAGCTTTTTCGCATAGTTGAGGTCAATATAGTCCTTAACATCCTGCAGGCTGCGGCGTTTTGCGGTAGGAATGCTGCGTTTTTCAGGCTGCCAGCTTTCCTGCATAAGAAGAGTCAGAAGGCTTGTCAGCTTTTCGCAGATTTTCATGTCTTTGACATAGTCGGAGGATGCGGCCAGAGTATAGAGCTGTTCCAATAAAGTTATATATGCGCTGGAATCCTCTGGTGCAAAGGTGCAGCTGCCGCCTCTTTCGGCATATTTTTCATAAATACCGGCCATGTTGGGACCGTAAAAATGGACCCAGTGCAGTGTCCAGAGATCATTTTCTGCAGTTTGATGGGAATAGGCATGGCGGCAGTCCAAAAAGACACAGTCTCCGGCATGGAGTGTGTATGTCTGTTCTTCATAGGTAAGTATGCCGCTTCCTTTTTCCACCACAAAGAATAAATAGGAGGAAAGATTGCTTCTGCGGCTGATATGCGGCTGTTTTGCCTGCAGGCTGCCGACTTCCTGCAAGTGAAGGAGGTTGGTTTTTGCGAAATTGGAGGGGGTATACAGGATACGGTTGGAATGGACAAGGTCGCCGGTAAAGAGGGAAGTGTGCATTGTTGGGAGACTCCTGCATTTATAGTGGAGCCGCCGTCAGGCGGCATGGAAGTTTAATGTGATTATGTTACATTTTGTAGTATATAAAGGAAGAATACCACAAAACGCAAGATTGTGCTATAATGTTTCAAGATAAACACTTAAAAAAGAAATGAATTAGGAGTAAAATATATTATCTTGAGTTTTGCTTAAAAATCGGGGGAAACAACATGACCTACAAAACCTTAAAAAACTTATTTTTACGTCAAAGTTACTTGGATTCCTGGGAAGACTATGAGCGCAGTCTCCGCGAGGAAAACTATATCAAATGGGATTACATCATCCTGACTGCCTCCAATGAGGAGCAGGCGCAGACCTACAGGGAGCAGATTGCATACCGTTTAAAGAATCATCAGCTGCCGGCTGAGACAGAGTATGTGATTTTGCCTGATCCTGACGGCAAGCGTGTTGGAAGCGGCGGTGCGACTTTTAATGTCTTAAAATATATCGCAGAGCAGTCTCCTAAGGCAGAGGATCATTTTGCCAACAAGCGTATTTTAGTCATTCATTCCGGCGGTGACTCTAAGCGTGTGCCCCAGTATTCTGCAGTGGGCAAGTTATTTTCGCCCGTTCCCAGAGAACTGCCCAATGGATATGCATCTACTTTGTTTGATGAGTTTATGGTTGCCATGGCAGGTGTCCCTTCCCGTATCAAAGAAGGTATGCTGGTACTTTCCGGCGATGTGCTTTTGCTGTTTAACCCTTTACAGATTGACTTACAGTATCAGGGCGCAGCAGCGATTTCTATCAAAGAGCATGTTTCTACCGGTAAAAATCATGGCGTTTTCTTAAATGACGGCAATGGTTTTGTGGGTAAGTTTTTACATAAGCAGACAGAAGAGACGCTGGCAGCCCTTGGCGCGGTCAATGAGCAGGGAAATGTGGATCTGGACACCGGTGCGGTTGTGTTTGATGCCGCCCTGTTAAATTCCCTGTTTTCTGTGATCAGTACGGATAATCAGGTGGATGATGTAAAGTTTGCACAGTTTGTCAATGAGACCTCCAGAATCAGCTTTTATGGTGATTTCCTGTATCCGCTGGCAAAGGATTCCACACTGGAAGATTATTATAAGGAAGCAGCAGAGGGTACCATCAACGAGCAGCTGATCGACTGCAGAACAAAGCTTTGGGAAGTGCTTCATGAGTTTTCCATGCGTCTGTTATGTCTGTCTCCGGCAGAATTTATTCATTTTGGCACCACCAGAGAGCTGTTAAAGCTCATGACTGAGGATATTGGTGATTATACTTTCCTTGACTGGAACAGACATGTCATTACCACTGCCAAAGAAGAGGAAAAATACGGTGCCTATAATGCCTATGTGGGTAAGCGTGCGCAGGTTGCTTCAGATACTTATCTGGAAAACTGCTATGTGCTGGAAAATTCAAAAGTAGGCAGCCGCAGCATTCTTTCCAATGTGAAGCTGCGCAACGAAAATGTACCCGAAGACGTCGTATTGCACGGGCTGATGCTGCAGGGCGGCAAACATGTGGTGCGTATTTACGGTGTGCAGGACAATCCCAAGTCCATTTATGAGAAGAATGCACCTTTCCTGGGCACAACCCTGCCTGCATTGATAGAAAACAACGGCCTGGCGCTTGCTGATTTTTGGTCCAATGAAGAGCATTATCTGTGGTTTGCAGATCTGTATCCGGTATGTGATACCATGCAGGAAGCCATTGATTTTGCCCAGATCCTTTATAAAATGGCATGCGGCAGTGCATCTGCAGAAGAAATCGAAAGATGGAAAGCGGCAGAGAGAGAAAGCCTCTATTCCAGCTTTAACAAGGCAGATACCAAAGCGGCCACCGATTGGGAGCGGGAGCTGGAGCAGCGGATTTTGTCCAGAAAGTTTATCAATCTGTTAGAGACGGATATTTATTATCAGGAAGCATTGAAAGTATTCGGGGAAAGAGGGATCACGGAAGAGATTTACAGAACCCTTCTGGAGGATGCGGCAGAATCCGATTTTAGCTTAAAGATCCGTATCTATTACGCGGTATCCCGTTTTATGCTGGATAATAAGCTTAAGTTCGGCAAAGATAATTATGAAGTGACAGAAAATCTATGTTTTGCAACGATTCAGCAGGTAATTTATGATTCTGCGCTGCAGCATATCCGTAATGGCAATGAATATAAGATCAGCAAGGATCAGGTAAAGGTGGAGCTTCCTGTACGTGTCAACTGGGGCGGCGGCTGGACCGATACGCCTCCTCACTGCAATGAGCGCGGCGGTATCGTGCTGAATGCGGCGCTGAAATTAAACGGCATATATCCGGTACAGGTGGAAATCAGAAAGCTGGACAAGCTTCATATCGAGTTTGAAAGCACCGATATCGGCGTATTCGGCATTGCAAATACCGTGGAAGAGATCAGGGACTGTCACAATCCCTTTGATTCCTTTGCACTGCATAAAGCAGCGCTGATCGCATCCGGTCTGATTCCCATGGAGGGAGATATCTGTCTGCAGGATTTACTGGAAAAGCTGGGCGGCGGTATTTACCTGTCAACACAGGTAATCGGCATTCCCAAAGGCTCCGGTCTTGGCACCAGCAGTATTTTAGCAGGTGCATGTATCAAGGCAATCTTTGAGTTTCTGGGCGAGCCTCTGACCAATGATGAGATTTATGAAGCCGTGCTTGGCATGGAGCAGATCATGAGCACCGGCGGCGGCTGGCAGGATCAGGTGGGCGGTCTGACTGACGGCATCAAGTTTATCACCACAAGACCCGGCATTCAGCAAAAGATCCATGTGGAACAGGTAACGCTGGATGAACATGCGGCACAAGAACTGCAGGAGCGTTTTGCTCTGATCTATACCGGTCAGAGACGCCTTGCAAGAAATCTTTTGCGCAATGTGATCGGTAACTATATCGGCAACAGACCCGCTTCCAGAAAAGCACTGCATGATATGCAGCCTTTGAGTATTTTAATGAAGTTTGAGTTAGAGCGCGGCAACATCGATGCCTTTGCAGAACTGTTAAATCAGCATTGGGAGCTTTCAAAGCAGCTTGACCCTTCTGCCACCAATACCTGTATCGACCAGATTTTCTTAGCCTGTGAGGATCTGATCGACGGCAAGTTTATCTGCGGTGCCGGCGGCGGCGGATTTTTACAGGTAATTCTGAAAAAAGGCGTGACCAAGGAAGACTTACGTGTGCGTCTGCAGAATATTTTCCAGAACAGCGGCGTGGATGTATGGGATTCCACTTTTGTATAAACTAACATAGAGGAGATTTTAAATCATGAAAAAAGCACTTATCACCGGTATCACCGGTCAGGACGGTTCCTATTTGGCAGAGTTTTTATTGGAAAAAGGTTATGAAGTACACGGCATTACCCGCCGTGCGTCCATTTCCAATACCGCACGTATTGATCATCTGATCGAGAAAAAGGCGATCACCTTACATGACGGCGATTTGTCCGATTCTTCTTCCTTGATCCGCATCATCAATCTGGTTCAGCCCGATGAAATCTATAACCTGGCAGCACAGTCCCATGTACAGGTTTCCTTTGATGTGCCTGAATACTCCGGTGATGTAGATGCCATCGGCGTTCTGCGTGTGCTGGAAGCAATCAGAATTCTTGGCCTTGAAAAGAAGACCAAATTTTATCAGGCATCCACTTCCGAGCTTTACGGCAAAGTAGAAGAAGTGCCGCAGAGAGAGACCACACCTTTCCATCCTTACAGCCCTTATGCGGTTGCAAAACAGTACGGCTTCTGGATCACCAAGGAATACCGTGAAGCATATGGCATGTTTGCGGTAAACGGTATCTTATTTAATCACGAATCCGAGCGCCGCGGTGAGAATTTCGTGACCAGAAAGATCACACTGGCTGCTGGCCGTATCGCAGAAGGCTTACAGGATCATCTGGAACTGGGCAACATGGATTCTTTGCGTGACTGGGGTTATGCAAAGGACTATGTGGAATGTATGTGGCTGATCTTACAGCAGGATACTCCCGATGATTTCGTGATCGCAACCGGCGAACAGCACACCGTAAGAGATTTCACCGAGCGTGCCTTTGCGGCAAACGGTATGACCATCCGCTGGGAAGGCGAAGGCGTTGACGAAAAGGGTTATGACGCAGAAACCGGCAAGCTCCTCGTATCCGTAAATCCCATCTGGTACAGACCCACCGATGTAGACAATCTTTGGGGCGATCCCACCAAGGCAAAGACTGTTCTTGGCTGGAATCCTCAAAAGACCAGCTATCCTGAACTGGTAAGAATCATGGCAGAACACGACAGAGCACTGGCTAAGAGAGAAGCTGCTTTAAAGAAAGCATTAGAGGCATAAAAATATGATGGAAAAAAATGCAAAAATCTTCGTTGCAGGCCATCGCGGCATGGTAGGCTCCGCAATCGTGCGTGCACTCAAAAAAGAAGGTTATGAAAATATCATTACCAGAACCCATAAGGAACTGGATCTTTGCAGACAGGATCAGGTGGAACGTTTTTTTGAAGAAGAAAAGCCGGATTATGTATTCCTGGCAGCTGCAAAAGTAGGCGGCATCATTGCAAACTCCACCGCACTGGCAGATTTTATGTATGAAAATATGATCCTGGAGATGAACGTAATCCATTCTGCATGGAAAAATGGCTGCAAGAAGCTGTTATTCTTAGGTTCTTCCTGTATTTATCCCAGAATGGCGCCCCAGCCCATGCCGGAAAGCTGTCTTTTGACTTCTGAACTGGAAAAGACCAACGAAGCCTATGCGCTGGCAAAGATTTCCGGTCTGAAATACTGCGAATACTTAAACAAACAGTACGGAACCGACTATATTTCTGCGATGCCCACCAATCTTTACGGCCCCAATGACAACTATCATCCGGAGCACAGCCATGTACTGCCTGCGCTGATTCGCCGTTTCCATGAGGCGAAGGTAAACGGTGTAAAATCCGTGACCTGTTGGGGAACCGGCACACCTTTGCGTGAATTTTTATACGTGGATGACCTTGCAGATGCATGCCTGTTTCTGATGAACAACTATTCCGGCAATGAAACTGTCAATGTGGGTACCGGAAAAGAGCTTTCCATTAAGGAACTGACCGAACTGACCGCTAAAGTCATCGGTTACGAAGGTGAAATACTCTGGGATACCGACAGACCCGACGGCACTCCCAGAAAGCTTCTGGATGTATCCAAGCTTGAAAAATTAGGCTGGAAGTATCAGGTAGAACTGGAAGACGGTATCAGACTCGCTTATGAGGATTTCTTAAACAATCCCATGCGTGCGGAAAGATAAGAAGATGAATATTATTTTGCTTTCGGAGGAATCCGGAAAAAGATTGTGGCCCTTATCAAACGGTGTCCGTTCCAAGCAGTTTTTAAAACTGTTAAAAACGCAGGACGGCGGCTATGAGTCCATGATCCAGAGAACCGTAAAACAGATCAAAAAGCAGTATCAGGATGTGAAGATCACGGTGGTGACCGGACGCGCACAGGTTTCTGCGGTAATCAATCAGCTGGGCGAATCTGTTTTTGTATGTGATACCCCCGGTAAAAAGGGAAAATTCTGGCAGATCGGTCTTGCAGCATCTTACCTTGCTGATAAAAGGAAAACCGATCCGTCAGAAACCGTGATTGTATGTCCGGCAGATCTTTTTGTGGAGGATGAATTTTTTTGTGTTTTGGAAAAGCTCTGTCAAAAAAGCGGGGAGGCGGATGAGTTCCCGATCCTGACAGGGGTGGTTCCCACCTATCCAAGCGAAAAGTACGGATATCTTTTGCCTGTGAAAGAAAATCAGTATATCTATCGGGACCGTCCGGATGAAAAGACGGCTCTAAGATATATGGACGAGGGTGCTCTTTGGAACAGCGGTGTTTTTGGGGCAAAACTGGAATGGTTTTTAAAACTTTCCCACAAATACTGGGATTTTTATGATTTTGAAGATTTATACAATGATTTTGCAAAATTGCCGGAGATTTCCTGGGAAAAACAGGTGCTGGAAGGTAAGGAAACCCTGCAGGCAGTTGGCGTTTTGGGCAGCTGGAGAAAGCTTGGTACCTGGAATACACTGACAGAGTCCATGGAGGATGCGTTCATCGGCAATGTGATCATGGATCAGAAATGTGAAAATATCCATGTGATCAATGAACTGGATATGCCCGTATTGTGTATGGGTCTTTCTGATGTGGTGGTTTCTGTCGGACCGCAGGGAATCTTGATATCAGACAAGCAAAATTCCAGTTATATTGAGCCTTTTGTGGATCAGATCGATGAAAAGGTCATGATCGCGGAAAAATCATGGGGCAGTTACCGGGTTCTTGATGTCGAAGAGGAAAGTATGACCATAAAGGTTACTTTAAATCCCGGTCACAGTATGAACTACCATAGCCATGAGAGAAGAGATGAGGTCTGGAATATCATCGGCGGAAAAGGAAGGATCATTGTGGACGGTATGGAACAGCCAGTTTGTGCAGGGGATGTCATCACCATGCAGGCAGGATGCCGTCATACCATCATTGCAGAGACAGAACTGAATGTGATTGAGGTACAGCTGGGCAGAGAGATCAATGTAGAGGATAAGAAAAAATATGAACTCGAAATCTAAGCCCTTTTTATTAAAACCTGCTGCCAAGGATTATCTTTGGGGCGGATCGCGGTTAAACGATGATTTTTCCAAAGAAATCGACTTACAGCCTCTGGCAGAAACCTGGGAGTGTTCCACACATCCTGACGGTCCAAGCATTGCTGCCAGCGGAGAATTTGCGGGTATGCTGCTTACGGATATTTTAAAGGAACATCCCGAATATCTGGGGACACATCCATATAATGAAGAAGGGCAGATTCCAATCCTGATCAAGTTCATTGATGCAAAGCAGAATCTGTCTGTGCAGGTGCATCCTGATGATGCCTATGCTTTTGAACATGAAAACGGAAGTCTGGGAAAAACTGAGATGTGGTATGTGCTGGATGCCACCAGGGATGCCAGCCTGATCTACGGTTTTTACCATGATATCGACAAAAACACTTTATATGAGAGTCTGCAGGATGGAACGGTGGAAAAATATCTGCAGAAAGTACCTGTGAAAAAAGATGATGTTTTTTACATTGAGGCAGGTACTGTGCACGGAATCGGTGCGGGAGCGCTGATCGCAGAGATTCAGGAAAATTCTAATCTGACATACAGGCTTTATGATTATGACCGCGTGGATAAATACGGAAATAAACGTGAGCTTCATATCAAAAAGGCTCTGGAAGTGGCGGATTTAAAAGGCTCTGCGGCACCCAGACAGCCCATGCGTGTGCTGCATTACAAAAAAGGCTGCGCTGGAGAACTGTTATGCCGCTGTAAGTATTTTCAGGTGGAACGTCAGATCATCAACACGGAACGGTGCAGAAATATGGCAGAATTCTTTGGAAGCAGCAATTCCTTTCAGGTGTTTTTGTGTACCGCAGGCTGCGGCGTGCTGATGGCAGAGGAGATGGAATCTCTTCATTTTTTCAAAGGCGACTGTATTTTCGTGCCGGCAGGCTGTGAAGCCTTTAAGCTGCATGGCAGGGCACAGATTTTAAAAGTAAGTTGTTAATGTAAGAAATTGGTGTTATAATAATACAGTTAAGGAATCGACTGTAAAAGGAGATAAAAATTATGTACCAAAGAAAGTCCGGACTGCAGGGCATGATCGTTCTGGTTTTAGATTGCCTTTGTATACTGCTTTCCCTGATGATCGGTAACTATATCCGAAATGAATTCTGGTTTTACAACCTGGACAGGGTAAATTTTGGCTTTTTCTATACTGTATGTGTATTGCTGTTTCTGGCCATTAATCTGTTCCACAATATTTATAAAAAGATGCATTTAAGAGGTCCGCTGGACGAGTTTTTCTGTATCGTGGCCAACAATCTGATGCTGCTTGGCGGTGTGACAATCGTACTGTACTTTTTGAAGGTTCTGGATGCGTATTCCCGTATGGTATTTGTTTACTTTATTGTGCTGAGTACGCTGTTTATGTTTGTCGTGCATCAGATCTGGAAGGCGATCCTTCCGTATCTGTATGAAAAATTCTGGGAGACCAGAAAGCTGCTTTTGATCACAGATAAGGCAAATGCAGAAGATGCTGTTAAGAATGTAAAAAGTATGATGGACTTTTCCTACGAGCTGTTTGGCTGTGCACTTCTTGACGGTGGGCAGGAGGACAAGCAGATTTCCGGTATTCCGGTTGTGACCGACAAAAAGAATCTGCTGGAGTTTTGCAGAAATGCTTCTTTGGATGAAGTGCTGATCGCAGTTGAATCTGTACGCACCGGTGAAGTGCTTGCTGATATGGAAGTGATCGCACAGATGGGAATTGCGATCCATTACCGCATCAATGTTCCGGAATTAAAGGAAGCGCGCAGAAAGGTACTTTCCCAGTTTGGAGGCTATCAGACGGTTACTTATGCCCATCGTTTTGTGCCGGTGGGACAGGTTTTATTAAAACGTATTATGGATATCTGCGGTGCGCTGTTTGGCTGTGTGATTCTTGCGCTCCTTACAGTAACAGTGGGACCTTTGATCAAGCTGGAATCTCCCGGACCGATTTTCTTTTCCCAGAAACGTGTGGGACGTAACGGCCGTATTTTTAAAATGTACAAGTTCCGTTCCATGTATGCCGATGCAGAAGCCCGCAAAAAAGAGCTGATGTCCCAGAATGAGATGAGCGGCCTGATGTTTAAGATGGAAAATGATCCCCGAATTACAAAGATCGGTAAGTTTTTAAGAAAGACCAGCCTGGATGAGTTTCCGCAGTTTATCAATATCCTGATGGGAGATATGAGTCTTGTGGGAACACGCCCGCCCACACTGGATGAATTTGTACAGTACAGTCCCTACCATAAGAAGCGTTTAAGCTTCAGACCGGGGCTTACCGGTATGTGGCAGGTCAGCGGCAGAAGTGATATCACGGATTTTGAAGAAATTGTGCGTCTGGATGTGGAGTATATCGACGACTGGAGCATCGGACTGGATATCAAGATTCTGTTAAAGACGGTAATGGCAGTATTTGCCAAGGATGGTGCAAGATAAGGAGAAAAGGCGATGTTAAGCTGTGAATATGTTGTAGTCAGCATTGACGGAGATTATGCACATCTGCAGAGAACGGATGCATATGAAGAAGAATTAAAGCTTGTGGCAAGAGCGCTGCTGCCCGATACCATCAGGGAAGGCACCAAGCTTAAATACGAGTTTTTACAGTATACCATAATCGAATAACTGATCATAAATTGCCCGAATACTAATTCCAGAAGTTTCCGGGCAATTTTTTGTTGTTTTTTTATGGGTGATTGGATATAATAAAAGTAACCTGAGATGAACGATAACCTCTATTGTTTTGAACCTACATTACTTCAAACGGGATTCCTATATTGCCGGGTAGATGTCAGGCCCTCATTGCGCAGGGGAAGGCAGAAGCGCCGGTTGCGGTTACCCACCTGGCTTAGGCTAGGAGTCAGAATATAGGGGGCGTCATTTTGGGGATACGAAAGAAAAGGGCAGCCGTAAGGCTGCTTTTTACGTTGGTAAAATTGCTGTCAGGAGGTACTATGGGAACCAAAATTCGTATCTGGTCAAAATTTCTCTTATTTCTTGGCGGATGCTTTTTCTTTTTGTTTTTGATCGGAAAAAGTATTGTACATATCACGGAACCGATTCTTGAAAAACAGCATGTATACATTACTTTGCAAGAGGCGGGAAATCTTGTCTGGCTTTTGGCTGATGTATCAGACACGGATGAAAAGACGGATTCTGCAGAGCTTTTGCGTGTGCAAAAGGCAGTGTATGCGCTGGAAGGAGAATATGATGCGCCGTTAAATTATGCACAGTTTTTAAAGCTTTCCTCATGTCTGGATGAGTTTTCTGGGGATTTATCCGGATACCGGCAAAAGGAACATGTGAAAACGCAGGATTTTATGGACTGGTTTGATCAGATCAGAAAAAAGCGTGGTCTTTTAGATGTGATAAAGGATGAAGAAATTGTGGTTTTAGGAAGTAAAGATCAGATACAGCCTGCACAAGATCAGAACCGGAACAATATCCTAATGACACAAAAAGGGCTTTTTCCGTATCATACACCTTTGTTTGAGCAGGAAGCATTTTTATTTAAAAAGCTGAAAGCAATCAGCTGTAACGGCGCGCTTTATGCCATCAGAGAAGTGTTTGGCGAGCAGAAGGAAACACTGAAAAATGCATGGATTCTGCATGCAGATGAACAGGAAGCTGTTTTTTTCTGGAAAAACTGTGAGGTAGCAGTAAACGGGAATTTTTTAAAAAACCAAAAAGACAGCAGGTGTAAGGAAACGGTTGCAGATCTTGTGATCGAAAACGGAAAACTAAGAATCGAAGAGCAGAAGAAAGAGAAAGTATCGGGAAAGCTCATCTCTGTCACAGCAGAAGGAATAGAATTGGAAGGCAGCGGATTTTTGGCGTTTTCAGAGGAACCGGCCCTTTACAGACTGTATGGAACTCTTAAAAATCTGGAGGCAAAAGACTTAAAGATAGGGTATGCATTTTCTGATTTTGTACTTGAGAAAGGGAAAATTGCGGCGGCCCTGACTGTGAAAGAAGAAAAAATGGAATATATACGTGTGCTGCTGCAGGCTTCTGATTATTCCGGACATAAGCATCAGGAGCTTGAACTGTATGCAGACTGTGACTGTATCATATATGAAGAAACCGGAGCATCACATTTGCTGAAAGCCCATGATACCTTAAAGCTGTCAGCAAAAAACAGCATTTTTAATGCAAACAAAAGAATCCGGATCGTACCGCAGGTTCTGACAGGACTTATTTATCTGCCAAAAGTCGGACGTTATGAAAATAATAGCGGTTACCGCGGCTGTATGGAGATTCAAAAAAGCGGCGAGGAACTGGTTGTGATCAATGAGCTTTTGCTGGAGGAGTATCTGTATGCGGTGCTTCCCAGTGAAATGCCGTCTTCCTACCCAATAGAAGCATTAAAAAGTCAGGCAGTCTGTGCGAGAACCTATGCTTATCAGAAAATGTGCAATGCCGGTCTGCCCGGATTTGGAGCCCATGTAGATGACAGTACGGCTTTTCAGGTCTATCATGCGCAGCCCGAACAGACAGAAAGCACCAAAGCGGTGAAGGAAACGCAGGGAATTACGCTGTTTTGGGAAGAGCAGCCGGCGGAAGTATTTTACTATTCCACATCCTGCGGTGTGGGAACTGATCCGGATATCTGGCAGGAGGGAAATGCAGATAAATATCCGTATCTGAAATCATTAATCATCAAAGATGAGAAGACCCGGACGGACTTTGAAGAAACTGAGCCCTGGTATCGCTGGAAATATGAAGTAAAGAACATGAATCACGATCAGTTCACAAAACGGCTTAAGGCGCGGTATGCAGCTGATCCAGACAGCATTTTGACAAAACAAGAGGATGGAACCTTTCTGTCGGTGCCGATTCAGGAGCCGGGAGCGATAAAGGATATGAAAATTACAGAAAAAGGAGAGGGAAATATTGCAGTTTCTCTCATGATCGAGGGAGAAAAAGAAATATTTTTCGTATGCGGTGAATATAATATCAGATATCTGCTGTGTGATCCGGACTGTGAAGTGATTCGAAATGACGGAAGCAGTGTCAAAATGGCGACAATTCTGCCAAGTGCTTTTTTTGACATGCAGGTGTCAGCAGAGAACGGAAATGTAGAAGGCTATCTTTTAGAGGGCGGCGGATACGGACACGGTGTTGGCATGTCCCAGAATGCTGCCAGACAGATGGCACTGGCTGGAATGGATCATCAGGAGATCCTGGACTTTTTCTTTGAGGGCTGCAAACAGGCGGATATTTACGGATCTTACTGATATGTGGAAAGGGGAATTTGAGAATGAAAAAAAGCTATCGGCTGCTGCGCGGATTTTTCAGACAGATGAACCATCTGCATGTGACCATTTATGCATCAGGTGCAGCTTTTTTTACATTTCTTTCCCTGATTCCCTTTCTAATCCTGTTATGTTCCCTGCTGCCGTATACACCGCTGACAAAATCGGATCTTTTCTATGCAGTTTCCTTTATGCCCTCCACTTTGATTCCGTATCTGGTGGGAATGATAGAATCCGTCTATGGCAGTACCGTTGGAATTATCAGTATTTCCGCACTGGTAACGGTATGGTCTGCGGCAAAAGGGATTTTGGCTTTGATGAAGGGCTTGAATGCAGTAAACGGCACCGTTGAAACAAGAGGATATTTTCTGCAGCGTCTGGTGGCCTCCTTTTATACGCTGATCATGCTGGCATTGATTCTGGGCTCTTTGCTGATCCTGGTATTTGGAAATGTGATCATGGTATTCTTTAGCCGGATGTTTCCGGTCTGGGAGGATATGATGAAGCTTTTTGTAGTATTCCGTCCGGTATTAATGTGGGGATTATTGACCTTTTTCTTTGTGATCCTGTATACGTATGTTCCATCAGGAAAAAGAAATTTAAAATATCAGATACCCGGAGCCATTTTTGCTGCATTGAGCTGGAATGTGTTTTCCTTTGGTTTTTCAGTCTATATCGATCATTTTAACGGACTGAGTATCTATGGAAGTCTGACAGCCATTGCGGTTGTCATGATCTGGCTTTATTTTTGTATGTATCTGCTTTTGGCAGGTGCGCATCTGAATCATTTTGTAGGTTTGTATCGATGGAAATCATAAAAAACGCGACAGGAAAAGTGTTGACCTTTTTGGTGAAATTTCATAAAATAAGATACATAATGAAATATTTTTGAAAGCTCAGTAGAGCGGAGGCTTTGTACAAGTTATGGAAAAGAATGCATTTATCAACCAGACCGTGAATAATGAAGTGGATTTCTGTAAAGTTTACGACATGGAAACAAAGAATAAGGTGGAGAAAATCCTTCTGGCCAACAGAATTTCTTATTGCTGCCGTTTTGAGGACCGTGGACTTTTGAATAAGATTCCGCTTTTTGGTTCTGCGGAAAAGATTGTCTGTGTATTCCGGATTCATGATGCAGAAGTTCCCCGTGCCAAGAAGCTGGTAAGCTCTGTGCTGGGCGAGAAGAAAAATCCTAAAAAGAAGGACGGTAAGAGATAAATGGAAAGAAAGAATGCATGGAAAACCTATGATGCAGAAAAATTAAGCTTTGTGAATGCACTTTCTGCAGAATACATGGAATATCTTGATCATTCCAAGACAGAACGTGAATGTGTTGACACCACTGTCAACATGATCGAAAAAGAAGGTTATGTGGAACTGGAAGAGCTGATCAGAAGCGGTAAGAAGCTTTCTGCCGGTGATAAGGTTTATGCTGTATTAATGAATAAATTTATCATTATGTTCCAGATGGGCACAAAACCCATGACCGAAGGCATGAATATTCTGGGCGCACATATCGACTCCCCCAGAATCGACGTAAAGCAGAATCCTCTGTTTGAGGACAACGGTTTTGCACTTCTTGATACCCATTATTACGGCGGCATCAAGAAATATCAGTGGATCGCACATCCCCTTGCACTGCACGGTGTCGTTGTGAAAAAAGACGGAACCATCATTGAGATCAATGTCGGTGACAATGAAAACGATCCTGTTTTCTTTATTTCTGACATTCTGATCCATCTTGCCGGCGAGCAGATGAGCAAATCTGCAAAAGACATCATCGGCGGTGAAGCGCTTGACCTGATCATTGCCAGCAAGCCTCTTGAAGGCGAAGAAAAAGAAGCTGTAAAGGCAGGCGTTTTCAAGATTTTACAGGATACATACGATTTTGAAGAAGAAGATTTCCTCTCTGCTGAGCTTGAGATCGTACCTGCCGGCAAGACCAAAGAAGCCGGTTTTGACAGAAGTATGATCATGGGCTACGGTCAGGATGACAGAGTATGCGCATTTACCTCTTTAAAGGCAATGCTGGAAATCGGTCAGACTGACAGATGCGCATGCTGCATCCTTTGTGACAAGGAAGAAACCGGAAGCCGCGGTGCAACCGGCATGACTTCCAGATTCTTTGAAAATGTTGTGGCAGAAGTGCTGAATCTGGCAGGAGAATACAGCGAACTGAACTTAAGAAGATGTCTGGCAGCATCCGACATGCTTTCTTCCGATGTAAGTGCTGCATTTGACCCCAATTTCCCTTCTGTATTTGAAAAGAAAAATACTGCATTCTTCGGACGCGGTATGGTATTTAACAAATACACCGGTGCAGGCGGCAAATCCGGTTCCAACGATGCAAATCCGGAGTATATTGCACACATCAGAAAGATCATGGATGATGCAGGCGTAAACTTCCAGACTGCAGAGCTTGGCCGTGTAGATGCAGGCGGCGGCGGAACCATTGCCTACATTATGGCTGCTTACGGTATGAATGTAATTGACTGCGGCGTGCCCGTTCTTTGCATGCATGCACCCTGGGAAGTAACCAGCAAAGCAGACATTTATGAAACAAAATGTGGTTATGCAGCATTCTTAGAGAAAGCGTGCCTGTAATATGAATACAACTCTGAAGACATCTGATTTTTATTTTGATCTGCCGCAGGAGCTGATCGCGCAGGACCCGCTGGAGGACAGAAGCTCTTCCAGACTCCTTGCACTTGATAAAGAAAGCGGCAGTGTGACCCATCATGTCTTCCGGGATATCTGTGATTTTTTAAAGCCTGGTGATTGCCTGGTGCTGAATAACACCAAGGTCATTCCCGCCAGGCTTTTAGGCGTGAAAGAAGATACCGGCGCAGCAGTTGAGATACTTCTATTAAAACGCCATCAGGATGATATCTGGGAAGCACTTGTAAAACCCGGCAAAAAGCTGCGTCCGGGTGCCAGAGTGACATTTGGTGACGAAAGATTAAAAGCGGAAATTCTGGAGGTTGTGGAAGAAGGAAACCGCCTGGTTCAGTTTTTCTATGACGGAATCTGGGAAGAGGTTCTGGATTCTCTGGGTGAAATGCCGCTGCCTCCCTATATTACCCATAAGCTGCAGGATAAGAACCGTTATCAGACGGTTTATGCTAAATTTGAAGGCTCTGCGGCTGCTCCTACTGCGGGACTGCATTTTACCCCTGAACTTTTAAAGCAGGTGGAAGATATGGGTGTTGAGATTGCCTATGTAACACTTCACGTAGGACTTGGAACCTTCCGCCCTGTGAAAGTTGACAATATTCTGGAACATCATATGCATACCGAAATGTATCAGGTATCAGCAGATGCTGCAGAAAAGATAAACCGTGCAAAAAAGAACGGAAACAGGGTGATCTGTGTGGGAACTACCAGCTGCAGAACAGTGGAAAGTGCTGCGGAAGCTGATGGAACGATTTTACCCGGAAGCGGCAGTACGGATATCTTTATTTATCCCGGCTATACCTTTAAGATTTTAGATGCCCTGATCACCAATTTCCATCTTCCGGAATCAACTCTTGTGATGCTGGTTTCTGCGCTTGCAGGACGTGATAATGTCCTGAATGCATACGAAGAAGCCATTCGTGAAAGATATCGTTTCTTCTCCTTTGGAGATGCGATGATCATCAGCTGACCGCAAAAGGGAACAATACCATGAAACTTAAAAAATATCAGATATGCATACCGGATCAGGAAGAGGAAGAGCTTATCGACGATGAGCTGATGGTGCATAATCTTAAAAGTGTGCCGCCAACGCAGGAAGAACCGTTTTTAAAGATCTGCCGCTGCGCAAAGGATAAAGACGGAAATGTGATCGGCGGTGTACTTGCATGTATGGTGCTGTGGCATGTACTGCATATAGAATCCGTCTGGGTCAGTGAAGAATACCGCGGAAACGGCATAGCAGCAAAGCTTTTATCAGAAGTGGAAGATGAGGCCATAGAACTAGGATGCTACCGCAGCGTGGTGGATACCTATGATTTTCAGGCAAAACCTTTTTATGAAAAATGCGGGTATCAGGTCTGCGGTATGATCGAGGATATGCCCAAGGGTCATACTTATTATTATCTGACAAAAAAGTTATAAAAGAGAGTATTTTTTTGTGGATTTTTTTGATTTTAATGATATAATAGAAGAAATTGAAAGTAATTTCCGGGGAGGTATACACCATGAAAATGATTTTTGCAATGCTGCATGGCGAAGATGTAGATGATACTGTAGAAGAACTTAACCGCAATTCCTATTGGGTTACCAAGCTTTCCACTATCGGCGGCTTTTTAAAGAATAAGAACGTAACGCTGGTAATTGGTACGGATGATGACAAAGTAGAGCGTGCGATTCAGATCCTTCATGAATGTGCAGGACAGCGTCAGTCCATCAAATATACCGCACCGACTATGTCCACCGGCAATATCGGTCCCTCTGCGAATTCCATGATTCCGATCGATACCAAGGTTGGCGGATGTACCGTATTTGTACTTGATGTAGATAAATACGAGAAGTTTTAATCTATTCGTTTCTATCATGACAAAAAGAGTCAGAATGAAAAGTTCGGGCTCTTTTTTTGTGCGCACATTTTTTTATCAGCAAAATAAAAAGTTTATTTGTATTTTTCGTGGCAATGCTTTATAATGCGATTGTGCTTATTTTTAAGACGCAAAAGATACCGGAGGTTAAATTATGCTGGAATTACGCAACGTATCCTTTGGCGTGTCAGAGGACAGCAAACAGAAGGATATTTTAAAAAATATCAGCTTTACGCTGGAAGATAATAAATTTACAGTCATTACAGGTCCAAACGGCGGCGGTAAATCTACCCTTGCCAAGATCATCGCGGGTATTGAAAAGCCCACAAGCGGTCAGATTTTCTTTAACGGGGAAGATATTACGGACAAGTCCGTTACAGAGCGTGCAAAAATGGGAATCAGCTATGCATTTCAGCAGCCTGTGCGCTTTAAGGGAATTACGGTTTTTGATCTGATCCAACTTGCCTGTCAAAAAAAGATCACCTTTGATGAAGCGTGTCATTATCTGGCGGAAGTAGGTCTTTGTGCCAAGGATTATGTAAAAAGAGAAGTAAACGCAAGTCTTTCCGGCGGTGAGTTAAAGCGTATTGAGATTGCCACTGTTATGGCCAGAGAATCCATGATGACAGTTTTTGATGAACCGGAAGCAGGCATTGACCTGTGGAGTTTCCAGAAGCTGATCTCTGTTTTTGAGAAAATGCATAATAAGAATCAGGGTTCTATTCTGATCATTTCTCACCAGGAAAGAATTTTAAACATTGCAGATGAAATTCTGCTGATCGCAGACGGTAAGCTTGTCAACAGAGGTTCAAAGGATGAAATTCTGCCTTCTATTCTGCAGAATTCCATTGCCTGCGGCTGCAGCAGAATGCAGGAAGCATAAATCTGATTCTAAGGAGTATAAGTATGGAAAAGATCACACAGCATATTCTGGAGGAAGTGGCAGAGCTTCACGGCATTCCGGAAGGCGCTTATAATATCAGAGAAAACGGAAAAAGCATCGGCAGAGTCTCTACAGACGAGATTCTGATCGAATCCAGAGAAGATCAGAAGGGGCTGGAGATCCGCATTAAGCCCGGTACGAAGAAAAAAAGTCTTCATATGCCGGTTGTGATCAGTCAGTCAGGACTTTCTGAGGTGGTTTACAATGATTTTTATGTGGGAGAGGATGCGGATGTAACCATTATTGCAGGCTGCGGTATCCATAATCCCGGAAAAGATCCCAGTAAACATGACGGCATTCACAGCTTTTATATTGGAAAAAATGCAAAAGTAAAATATGTGGAAAAGCATTACGGAAGCGGTGACGGCAACGGTGAGCGTATCATGAATCCCGAAACCATTATCCATATGGACGCTGACAGTTATATGGAGATGGATACCGTTCAGATCAAAGGTGTGGATTCCACCAACAGAAAAACCACCGCAACACTGGGAGAAGGCGCAAAGCTTGTGGTGATGGAACGCCTTATGACCCACGGCAGGCAGCATGCGGAAAGCTATTTTGATGTTTACTGTAACGGTAAGGACTGCGGCGCCAACATCATTTCCAGATCAGTTGCCAAGGAAGATTCCTATCAGAAGTTTGTGTCTACCCTGATCGGCAATGAAGCCTGCAGCGGTCATACGGAATGTGATGCGATCATCATGGACAATGCTAAGATCAGCGCGATCCCGCAGCTTGAGGCAAACCATACCGATGCAGCACTTATCCATGAAGCTGCGATCGGTAAGATCGCCGGTGAGCAGATCATTAAGCTTATGACCCTTGGTCTGACAGAAAGCGAAGCGGAAGAAAAGATTGTGGAAGGATTTTTAAGATAAAAAATCGAAAAAAAGCGTGCAAGGCGCAAAAAAGTAGCTGTACTTCATTGATGGGAGTACAGCTGTTTTTTGCGCATATTTTTATATAAATTCTATGATCGTAAATCACTCCTGAGCCGGAAGATCGCCGCCGGTCCAGTCAGGTTCATCGGTATTTTCGATAACGGTAATATTGGAGCCTTCAGGAACATGTCCCTGCAGATACTGTGCGATATAGTTGACACGCTTCATGGCGCGGGAATAGTATTCATCAGCAGCCATCAGTACGCTTTCGTCTATACCGTCATCTTCATAAACTTCATGATACAGATCGCTTGCTTCCACCATGTATTCAGCCGCTTCATCTGCCAGTTCTTCAATGTTGCCGAACTGGTCTTCAAAGTCATCGGGAACTTCGATGGCTGCAAGAGTCTGGAACAGAGCCTCCATCTGGTCTACCTGGACTAACAATTCGGATGCTGCGGTTTCAGAAACAGGATCAATGGCATTGAGAGAAGAGGTTACGGCAAAAAGAGATTCATAAAAACCGTTCATTTCTTCATGAAAGGCTGTCATGGCAGGATTCTGGGTACAGCCGGCTGTAAACAAAGATAAGGCAAGTGTAAGGGTAAGTGCTTTGTATGTATGTTTCAAGATGAATGCCTCCTGAGGATGTTTGTGTGAAAGGATATTTAAAAAGTATCATAAAGTGCATACAAAAGCAAGAATCTCTTCCTTTTTGGGGAAAATTGTGATAAGATAATTTTTAATATTTTTAAGGAGGTCGCCATGAATAAGCAGGAATTTCAAAATATTTTAAAGGATAAGTTTTTATTTTTGGATGGCGCAACCGGTTCAAACCTTCAAAAAAGAGGTATGCCTTCCGGTGTTTGCCCGGAATTATGGATCACAGAGAATAAAGAAGTGCTGATCGGTCTGCAGAAAGAATATGTGGAAGCCGGCAGCAATGTTGTCTATGCCCCTACTTTTTCTGCAAACCGCATCAAACTGGACGGATACGGTCTGGCAGACAGAACAGAAGAACTGAATAAAACACTGGTTGCCATTTCCAGAGAAGCAGCCGGTGACAAAGCGTATGTAGCCGGTGATCTTACCATGACCGGTGAGCTGTTAGAGCCAATTGGAACACTTTCTTTTGAGGAACTGATCGATATTTACAAAGAGCAGATCGGCTGTCTTGAGCAGGCAGGCGTTGATCTTCTGATTGTGGAAACCATGATGAGCCTGCAGGAGTGCCGTGCTGCGCTGATCGCAGCAAAGGAAACCGCACCCGATCTGCCGATTATGGTTACCATGACCTTTGAAGAAAGCGGCAAGACTCTTTATGGAACGGATGCGGTGACTGCTGCGGTGGTGCTGGAAAGTCTTGGCGCAGATGCCATTGGTGTCAACTGTTCCACAGGACCTGAAAAAATGGCTGAAGTGGTAAAGAAAATTGTGGCTGTAACCAAAATTCCTGTCATTGCAAAACCCAATGCAGGACTTCCAAGTCTGGATGAAAACGGACAGACCGTATATGAAATGGGCGCAGAGGAGTTTGGTGAGAAAATGCAGCTTCTTGCGGATGCAGGTGCCTTGATCCTTGGCGGCTGCTGCGGAACCACACCGGATCATATCCGTGCGCTGACTAAAACAGTAAAAATGCCTGATGTAAAGCCTTCACGCAAAGCTGCAGGTATGCATTACCTTACCTCAGAGCGCAAAACAGTAAGCTTTGGCTTAAATGATCCGCTTGTTGTGATCGGCGAGCGTATCAATCCCACGGGAAAAGAGGACCTGCAGGAAGAATTTATGGAAGGGGAATTCTATACCCTGGAAGATATGGCATCTGAGCAGGAAGAAATGGGTGCCCAGCTTTTGGACATCAACTGCGGTATGCCCGGTATCGATGAAAAGGAAACCATGCTTTTGGCAATGGATGCAGCTGCAGGCGTGACAAAACTTCCGCTTGTACTGGATTCTTCTGATGCAGATGTTTTGGAAGCAGCACTGCGCAGATATCCCGGCAGAGCCCTGGTAAACTCTGTTACTTTGGAAGAGGGCAAAACAGACAGACTTCTTATGGCTGTGAAAAAATACGGCGCCATGTTTATCGTGATGCCTTATACAGAGGCAGGAGTACCTCTTGATTTTGAAGAAAAGAAAGAAATCATTGAAAATATACTCAAAAAAGCATATGACCTTGGTTTTTCCAAAGATGACATTGTGATCGATGCCCTTGTGACTTCCCTTGCTGTCAATCCGGAAGCAGCAAAAGAAGCCCTGGAAGTGATCAGATACTGCAGGGAAAACCAAATTGCCAGTGTATGCGGTATTTCCAATATTTCCTATGGCATGCCCAACAGAAGCCAGTTAAACGCTGCCTTTATGACTCTTGCTGCCGGAAGCGGACTTCATATGGCATTTATGAATCCTTCCCAGAAGGCAGTCAGTGATGCTGTTATTACAGCAGATCTTTTTGCCGCAAAGGAAGAAGCGGTATCACGTTATTTTGAAAAAATTCGTTCATAAAAAGACTATAAATTAAAAATAAGAGTTGACGAACCATAGTTTTATACTTTATAGTGGTAAAATAATAATTTGAGAAAAGAAATTACCGGTATAAGGAGGAAGTCGGAGTATGAATGGTGCACAGGCTATGGTTAAGTGCCTTGAAAACGAAGGCGTTGAAATGATATTTGGCTATCCCGGTGTTGCAATATGTCCTTTTTATGATGCTGTACTTGATTCCAGTGTTCGTTCAATCCTGATCAGAACAGAACAGAATGCGGCGCATGCTGCAAGCGGTATGGCGCGTGTGACCGGAAAAGTCGGTGTATGTGCCGTAACCAGCGGTCCCGGAGCCACCAACCTGATCACAGGTATCGCGACAGCGTATGCAGACAGCATTCCGCTTGTATGTATCACAGGGCAGGTCAATTCTGAGCTGATCGGCAGTGACGTATTTCAGGAAGCAGATATTACGGGAGCAGCCGAATCTTTTGTAAAATACAGTTATCTGGTGAAAAATCCTGAGGATATTCCCCAGATTTTCAAAGAAGCGTTTTATATTGCCAATACCGGACGAAAAGGACCGGTACTGATCGATGTTCCCATCGATGTACAGAATGCAGCAGTTAAAAAGTTTAAATATCCTGAGAATATTTCCATCAGATCTTACAAACCTACCGTTAAAGGACATTCTGTACAGATTAAAAAAGTAATGGCAGAGCTTGAAAAGGCAAAACGCCCTGTTATCTGTGCAGGCGGCGGTGTTCTTTTAAGTGATGCGCAGCATCAGCTGAGAGAATTTGCCAGGAAATATCAGGTGCCCGTCGTTTCCACCATGATGGGAATCGGTGCCATGCAGACAAAGGATCCGCTCTGTTATGGCATGGTAGGAAATAACGGTGCGACTTATGCAAACCGCGCCATGAATGAAGCTGATATGCTTATCATGGTCGGTGCACGTGTAGCTGACCGTGCTGTTAATCAGCCCGAGATCATAACACGCAACAAGATTTTGGTACATATGGACGTTGACCCTGCAGAAATCGGTAAAAATGCAGGCCCCACCATTCCTCTTGTTGGCGATGCGAAGAGTATTTTCGAAGAAATGCTCAATATTGATATTTCCTGCAATCATCAGGAATGGATCGATACTCTGAACGGATACCGTGAATCCATGAAGCTTAAGAGAAATCCTGATCCTGCTTTTGTGGATCCTGCAGAATTTATCAAAAAGCTTTCTGAAAAGATGGCGGATACCGGCATTTATGTGGCTGACGTAGGACAGAATCAGATCTGGTCCTGCAAAAACCATATCGTAAAAAACGGTACTTTCATGACATCAGGCGGTATGGGAACCATGGGTTATTCCATCCCTGCTGCAATGGGAGCAAAGGCGGGGGCGCCTGACAGACAGTCTGTTGCAGTATGCGGCGACGGTTCTTTCCAGATGTCCATGATGGAATTTGCGACTATGTGTCAGCATGATCTTCGTACCAAGGTTGTCGTAATGTCGAACCAGTATCTTGGCATGGTGCGTCAGTATCAGTATAAGACGTACAACGGCAGATATTCGGTTGTGGATCTTTCCGGAAGTCCGGATCTTTCCAAAATCGCCGAAGCATATGGAATTCCCTTTATCAGGGTAACCAATATGGAGCAGGCGGATGAAGCGATCGACAGATTCCTTGAAAAGGATGAGACTATCCTGATGGAATGTGTGATCGATCCCATGGATCTTGTCTGAAAAGGAGGAAACACTTGTGAAAAAGATTTATTCCGTTCTTGTAGAGAATCGTTCCGGTGTTCTGTTTAAAGTTTCCGGCCTTTTCTCAAGAAGAGCTTTTAACATTAACAGCCTGGCTGTAGGAGAGACTGATGATCCGTCCATGTCCCGTATGACCATTGTCTCCACAGGAGATCCGCATACTCATGAGCAGATCGAAAAACAGCTGAATAAAAAGCTGGATGTGATCAAAGTCAAAACATTTGAAGAAGCAGAATGTTTTATCCGTGAACTGATGCTGATCAAGGTGAAATACAACCGTAACAACCGTAAGGATGTTATGGAAATCTGCAGCATTATGAAGGCTGATATCGTCGATATGTCAAAGAATCAGATGCTGATCCAGTTATGTGATACACCTGAAAGAATTCAGCTGTTTATCAACATGCTGCAGTCAGTTAGCATTGCAGAAGTTGCACGTACAGGTACGGTTGCGCTTCCCAAATGCCGCGATAACGAATAAGTATTTGGAGGTAAACCATGAAAAAAGCGTTCCAGATTCTGGTAGATAACTCATCCGGTGTACTGAGCCGTATTTCCGGTCTGTTCTCCAGACGAGGATATAATATTGAAAGTATTTCTGCAGGTGTAACAGCAGATCCCAGAATTACCCGTATCACCATTGTGGCAAGCGGTGATGCTGAAATTCTGGAACAGATCGAAAAACAGGTTTCAAAGCTTGTGGATGTACGCGATATCAGAGAGCTTACCGCAGAAGACAGTGTTTTCAGAGAACTGGCACTGATCAAGGTAAAAGCATCTGCGCAGGAAAGACAGGGCATTATTGCCGTGGCTAATGTTTTCAGAGCAAATATTATCGATGTGGGAGCTGAAAACCTGATCATTGAAATGACAGGATCCCAGAGTAAGATTGAAGCGTTTTTAAAGCTGCTTGACGGATATGAGATTCTGGAACTGGCACGTACCGGTGTTGCCGGACTGTTCAGAGGCGTAGACAAAGTCATCTATTTTGATGATGATGTACTTGCATAAAAAGAATAAAATTTGGAGGAGAAAATATTATGGCAAAAATTTATTATCAGGAAGACTGTAACCTTTCTTTATTAGAGGACAAAACAATTGCAGTGATCGGTTACGGCAGCCAGGGACATGCACATGCGTTAAATGCAAAGGAATCAGGATGCAATGTTATCATTGGTCTGTATGAAGGCTCCAAATCCTGGGCAAAGGCAGTGGCACAGGGCTTTGAAGTATATACTGCAGCAGAAGCAGCTAAAAAGGCTGATATCATCATGATCCTGATCAATGATGAATTACAGGCTGACATGTACAAAAAAGACATTGAACCCAATCTGGAACCCGGCAACATGCTGATGTTTGCACATGGCTTCAACATTCACTTCGGATGCATCAAGCCTCCTGCATACGTTGATGTTACCATGGTAGCACCAAAAGGTCCCGGCCATACCGTTCGTTCCGAGTATCAGGTAGGCAAGGGTGTTCCCTGTCTGGTTGCAGTAGAACAGGATGCTTCCGGTAAAGCACTGGATAAAGCATTAGCATATGCACTGGCAATCGGCGGCGCAAGAGCAGGCGTTTTAGAGACTACTTTCCGTACCGAAACAGAAACTGACCTCTTTGGTGAACAGGCAGTTCTTTGCGGCGGTGTATGTGCTCTGATGCAGGCAGGTTTTGAGACTCTTGTGGAAGCTGGTTATGATCCCAGAAACGCATACTTTGAATGTATCCACGAGATGAAACTGATCGTTGATCTGATCTATCAGTCCGGTTTTGCAGGAATGAGATATTCCATCTCCAATACCGCTGAATACGGCGACTATATCACCGGTCCCAAGATCATTACCGAAGAAACCAAAAAGACCATGAAAAAGATCCTGTCTGATATTCAGGACGGTACTTTTGCAAAAGAATTCCTGCTTGATATGAGTCCTGCAGGCCGTCAGGTACACTTTAAGGCTATGAGAAAGCTGGCTGCTGAGCATCCCGCTGAGAAGGTTGGTGAAGATGTACGTAAGCTTTACAGCTGGAACGGCGAAGAAAAATTCATCGATAACTAAGACTTTTAAGGAATAAAGAATGAAAAATGAACTTTTCAGCATTGGGCCGTTTACCTTTTACGGTTACGGCCTGATGATGGCTCTTGGAATTATCAGTGCATACTGGATGGTGGATTACCGTGCCAGAAAGAAAGGAATCAGTGACAGTGATCATGTATTTTACATGGCACTGACCGGTGTGGTCTGTGGTTTACTGGGTGCAAAGATTCTTTACCTTTTCACCAGATTGCAGGATCTGATCGAAGATCCCTCCATTTTTATGGATTGTCTGAAAGACGGTTTTGTGGTATACGGAAGCATTATTGGCGGTGTGCTGGGGGCTTATATTTACTGCCGGAACAAAAAAATGCCTTTTTTAAAGCTTTTTGATCTTACGGCGCCTGCTTTTGCACTTGCACAGGGTATAGGAAGAATCGGCTGTTTTCTTGCAGGCTGCTGTTACGGAATGGAAGTTTCAAATTCCTGTCCGATCGCAGTTACTTTTACAAACTCTGCATATGCTCCAAACAATGTTCCGCTTCTTCCGACACAGCTGATATCAAGTCTGCTTAACCTTCTTCATTTTGCAGTGCTGATGATTCTGTCAAAAAAGCTTAAAAAAGACGGTCAGATTGCAGGTTGTTTTCTGACATTTTACAGTATCGGAAGATTTGTTCTGGAATATTTCCGCGGTGATCTGATCAGAGGTAATGTGGGAAGCTTTACGACTTCACAGTTTATTTCCCTCTTTATCTGTCTGTTTGGATTATTTATGATTTTTGTGCTTCCCCGTTTTCAAAAAGAGGTGGAAACAGAGGAAGAAAATCAGAACTGAATATTCAGGGAACGATCCCATTTATTAAGGAGATACAGCCATGGGAATGACAATGACACAAAAGATCCTTGCTGCACATGCAGGGCTTGACTATGTGGAAGCAGGTCAGCTTATCGAAGCTGATCTGGATCTTGTCCTTGGAAATGATATTACAAGTCCTGTTGCGATCAAGGAAATGGAAAAAATGAACGTATCCGGTGTGTTTGACAAAGATAAGATCGCACTGGTTCCGGATCATTTTGTCCCGAATAAAGATATTAAATCTGCTGAACACTGCAAATGTGTCAGAGAGTTTGCTTATAAAAACCAGATCACCAATTATTTTGAAGTGGGTCAGATGGGTATTGAGCATGCACTTTTGCCGGAAAAAGGACTCACGGTTGCAGGTGATGTGATCATCGGCGCAGATTCCCATACCTGTACTTACGGTGCACTTGGCGCATTTTCAACAGGTGTTGGAAGTACCGATATGGCAGCCGGTATGGCAACCGGAAAAGCATGGTTTAAAGTGCCTTCTGCGATCAGATTCAATCTGACAGGAAAGCTTTCCGAATGGGTAAGCGGAAAAGATGTGATCCTGCACATTATTGGTATTATCGGTGTAGACGGTGCTTTATATAAGTCAATGGAATTTACCGGTGACGGAATTGAAAGTCTGAGCATGGATGACCGTTTTACCATTGCGAATATGGCGATTGAAGCGGGCGGCAAAAACGGTATTTTCCCTGTGGATGAAAAAGCGATTGAATATATGAAAGAACATTCCACAAAAACATGGACTGTTTATGAAGCGGATGAAGACGCTGTTTATGACGAGGAATATACGATTGATCTGTCTGCGCTTCGTCCTACGATCGCATTCCCGCATCTGCCTGAAAATACAAAGACAATTGATGAAATCACAGAAGATATCCGTATCGATCAGGTTGTGATCGGTTCCTGTACCAACGGACGTCTTGACGATCTTCGTATTGCAGCAAAGGTGTTGGAAGGCAAAAAAGTGGCTCCCGGCATGCGCTGTATCGTGATTCCTGCTACCCAGGCAATCTATCTGCAGGCAATGGAAGAGGGATTGTTAAAGATCTTTATCGAAGCAGGCGCGGTGGTAAGTACCCCTACCTGCGGTCCCTGTCTTGGCGGCTATATGGGTGTTCTGGCAGCCGGTGAAAGATGTGTTTCCACCACCAACAGAAACTTTGTCGGCAGAATGGGCCATGTGGAATCAGAAGTATATCTGGCAAGCCCTGCGGTAGCTGCTGCAAGTGCTGTGACCGGCGTGATTTCCTGCCCTGAGAGATTATAGAAAGGAGCGGACAACAAAATGAAAAATGCAGTTGGAACTGTTTTCAAATATGGAGACAATGTTGATACCGACGTTATCATTCCTGCCCGTTACTTAAATTCTTCCAATCCGCAGGAACTTGCCATGCATTGCATGGAAGATATTGATAAGGATTTTATCAAAAAGGTAAAAGCCGGTGATATCATTGTTGCAGATAAAAACTTCGGATGCGGCTCATCAAGAGAGCATGCGCCGATCGCGATCAAGGCTGCCGGCGTAAGCTGTGTCATTGCTGAGACCTTCGCAAGAATCTTTTACCGCAATGCCATCAATATAGGACTTCCGATCATTGAATGTGCGGAAGCTTCCAAAGGCATCGAAGCAGGTGATGAAGTGGAAGTGGATTTTGATTCCGGTATCATTATCAATAAGACAAAAGGTACTTCATTTAAAGGACAGGCATTTCCGCCCTTTATGCAAAAGATCATTGCCGCAGGCGGTCTGATCAATTATATTAACGAAAAATAATCAAAAAACGCTGTCAAAACTGTGAGAACACAGTAGCTGGCAGCGTTTTTCTATTATGGAAGCGTCACAATAAAACTGGTATAGGTCTTTCCGTCGCTTTTGACATGGATATGTCCGCGATGGGTTTTTACTATAAAAAATGAATCAATCGCTGATCTGCAGGAAGAAATTATTTCCCTGCAGTCCGATCTACCTACTCATCAGACCGCACTGACCGATTACGAAGAAGCACAGGAAAAGCTTTCTGTTTTGGACAGTTATCTTCCTGACGGATGTTTGCTGGCTGAAAATGACGGTGTAGTCACAAGTGTCTCTGTAGCCGTTGGTGACAGTCTTTCCAGAAATATGGAGTTGATCAGCGTAAACAATTATAAAGCAGTTACCATTACCCTTTCTGTTGATGAAAGTGATATGGAAGCAGCTTCCAAATCCAATGAAACACTTACCATGCTGCTTGCAGCAATGGCAGTCATCGTCTTTATTGTCGGCGGTATTGGTATTATGAACGTATTGTTTGTTTCCGTGCGTGAAAGAACCAATGAGATCGGTATTTTAAAAGCGATCGGATGCAGCAGAAAGGATATTTTGCTTGAATTTTTGCTTGAAGCAGGCTGTATCAGTCTTGTTGGTGCAGTATTTGGCGCATTGTTTTCACTGGCAATATCACCTGTTATTGAACAGCTGTCAGTCAGAGTTGAACTTTCTGTATTCGGAGCAGTATTATCTTTGTTGTTTGGTGTACTGACAGGTACCATGTTTGGATTCTATCCGGCGTATAAGGCTTCCAGACTGCTTCCTGTAACAGCACTGAATCAGGAATAAGAGAGGGAACCAATATGATTATCATGAATCAGATCAATAAAGGCTATATGTTGGGAGATGAAAAGGTTCCTGTATTGCGCGATATTGATTTTAACGTTAAAAAAGGGGAATATACAGCGATTTTGGGTCCGTCCGGTTCCGGTAAAACAACACTGATGAACATGATCGGATGCATGGATCTTCCGGACAGCGGAACTTATTTTCTGGATGGAGAAGCCATTCATGAACTGCCGGAAAGCAAGATGAATGTGATCAGAAACCGGAAGATCGGGTTTATTTTCCAGAACTATCAGCTGATCTCCACTTACAATATTTTGCAGAATATAACCATGCCGCTTTTGGTGCGCGGTATGAGTTTTGAGGAAGCAGCAGAAAAAGCGATGCCCACAATTAAGCTTCTTGGACTTGACCATCGTTTAAAACATAAACCAAACGAACTTTCCGGCGGTCAGAAACAGCGTGTTTCCATTGCCAGAGCTTTGGTTGGGGAACCTGCTATCCTGCTTGCCGATGAACCGACTGGTGCATTGGATTCTGCCAGCGGCAAAGAAGTATTAAAACTTTTTTTCCAGCTTCATGAAATGGGAAATACGATCGTTATGATCACTCATGATATGAACGTCGCATCATCTGCGCAGAGGATCGTACATATCATAGACGGTCAGCTTTCGGAATAAAACAGTTGTAAATTCGGGGCGTGTTTGGATGTGAGTGTAAGTAAATTTCACATACAGGCAAGCCCCATTTGATTTTTCGGTATTTTAGGTGTATGATAAATAAAATATGTGATTTTTCGGAGGAAACATGAAATATCGGGAAGAAGTGGTTGCCAAGATTTTTAACTATATTACTGTGATCGTTTTGCTTGGAATTATTGCTTTTGAAGCTTATATGCTGCAGAGTGAGCGGAACCGGATGCAGGTGATGGAACAGGAGAATGCCCAGCTGAATGCGGATCTGATCGATTCCAGAGAGATCAATTATGACCTTCGTGTTGAGAACATAGCACTGGAAAAACTCAGTACACAGTGGAAGGATTATGCTGCCTTTACAGATACCAATAAGCTTGACCGGTTTCAAAAGGATCTGTTTGGAAGGACAGAGCTGATCCCGCAGCAGGCAATAGAGAAAATCAGGAAAAAGAAGCTGGAAGAAATGATAGAATATCTTCAGAAAACAGAATCTGGAGAAAACACATCAGAAGAAAACGAAGAAGTGCAGGAAGCAGAAGATACACAGACACAGGAAGATGAGACACAGCAGACAGAGGAAACGATTGAGGAACTTTATGAACGCTATGAGATCAAAACTCCGGTATTTTCCTTTGCAGACAGTCAGGGAGACAGTGTTTTTCTGCCCTTTGCCTATTCTGAAGATCCCATGAGACAATATCTGATATATACTTGTGCTTATTCTGAAAACGGTGAGATCATATCACTGTTATATGAACTGCCGATGAACAGGCAAAGAAGTGCTCCCAGATATAATGAAGAACGAAAAATAGCCTGGAGATGCATCGCCTATGATCTGGGAGACGGATGGGAAAGCTGTCTGATTCCGGAAAATACTGAAAGTGAGGAAACTGAGTGAAAACAATAGAACAGATTTATCAGGAACTGGATACTTTATTTGCGGAAAATAAGCTTGAAAAAGTAGAGCCTTTTTTAATCTCCTGTCTGGAGCAGGCAAAGGAAGAACAGGCATACGGAATTTATATCTCCGTAGGCAATGAGATGATCGGTTTTTACAGAAGTGTATCCTGGTTTGAGAAAGCCTTTAATATATCAGAAGATGTACTTTTGTTGATGGAAGAGATGCAGCTTGAAGATACGGAGCATTTTGCAACCACACTTTTAAATGTGGCAACTGCATACCGGGCTGCCGGACGGACCGCAGAGAGTTATCAGTATTATATGCGTGCCCTGATGATCTATGAAAAGAAGCTTCCGGCGGATGATTACCGCTTTGCCGGACTTTACAATAATATGAGTATTTTGCTGGAGCAGATGGGTGAAAATGAAAAAGCTGCTCTGTTTTTGGAAAAAGCGATTGCGATCGTATCAAAACGAGGCGACAGCAGAATGGAATATGCCACATCGCTGACAAATCTGGCACTTATCTATTTTAAACTCGACAAAGCTTCCGAAGCAGAACATAAATTGGATGAGGCAATTTCTGTTTTCAAAGAAAACGGTGAAAATACAGATCCTCATTTTTCGGCAGCACTTGCAGGAATGGGAGAGGCCTGGTATCGCCAGGGGCGTCTTTCCAAAGCACTTGAGGCTTACGAGCAGAGTTTGGCAGAAGTAGAAAAGCATTTTGGCAAAAACGACAGCTATGCCCTGTTATGCGGCAACTGCGCAGCAGTGGCAAAACAGCTGGGAGATCACGAAAAAGCTGCCTTTTATGAAAAACAGCAGCAGGTAATCAACGGGGCCATTTCATGAAAGGACTTGAATTATCAGAAAGATACTTTGAAACCTATGGGATTTCCATGCTCCGGTCTTTAAAAGAAACATATCCGGAACTGGACGGGCAGTTTGCAGCAGGTCTTGTTGGTCAGGGGTCAGAATGCCTGGGATTTGATGATCAGCTTTCAACAGATCACGATTTTGGCCCTTCTTTTTGCATCTGGCTGACACAGCCTGTCTATGAAAAATATGCAGATGTCTGCCAAAAAGCCTACGACAGTCTGCCGAAAGAATTTGCCGGATTTTTGCCCAGAAATACCATGGAACAGGGAGGCGGCCGGGTAGGTGTTTTAAATGCGCAGGCATTTTATCATTCCCTGATCGGAACAGATCAGATTCCCCAAACCAACAGAGACTGGCTTTTTTTACAGGATTCTGCGCTGGCAGCGGCGGTAAACGGTAAAGTGTTTCTGGATGAAAACGGCTATTTTTCCTCTATGCGCAATACACTTTTATCTTATTATCCGGAAGATATCCGGTTAAAAAAGATTGCGGCACAGGCTGTTTTGATGGCACAGTCAGGCCAGTATAATTACAGTCGCCTTTGTAAAAGGGGAGAATGGACAGGGGCATCCATTGCTTTGCATGAATTTATAAAACATACCTGTCATATGGTGCATCTTCTGAATAAACGATATGTTCCTTTTTACAAATGGATGCACAGAAGTTTAAAGGAAATGCCGCTGCTTTCAGAAATTTATGATCTGCTGGACCAGCTGACAGAGGATACGGATTACAGAGGTGCATGGAAAAATGCAGATTCTTCTGCATTTTTGTATGGCTTTTTAAATACGGCTGACACGAAAGCTGTTCTGATCGAAACGATATGTCAGCTTGTGATACGTCAATTGCATGAGCAGGGGCTTTCAGAGGTACATGATATGTATTTGGAAACCCATGCTTACGATATTATGAAAAAAATCAGGGATCCCCGGATTGCAGCCCTGCCGGTGATGTTTGGCTGAGAAGGGGGTAAGGTGAGGAATATATGATTGCATATCTGATCGGTAAACTTGCCGATGTTGAGACGGATACGATTGTAATAGAAACCGGGCATATCGGATATAACGTTAAAGTGCCTTCCAGCGTGATCAGTCAGCTGCCCGGAATCGGTGAAGAGATTAAAATTTATACCTATACAAGTGTGCGTGAGGATGCCATTTCTCTTTTTGGTTTTCTGACAAAAGATGATCTTATGATGTATAAGCTTCTGATTACGGTAAACGGAGTCGGTCCCAAGGCAGGCTTGGCGATTTTATCCGTGATGGACGCGGACAGTATCCGTCTGGCAGTGCTTTCACAGGACGCAAAGGCAATTTCGAAAGCACCCGGTATCGGTGCCAAAACAGCACAGAGGATCATTCTTGATCTGAAAGATAAGGTTTCCATGGAAGATACCCTTATCACCCAGCAGTCTAAAGCAGCACAGGCTGTGTCGGCAGGCGGCAGTCAGATCAGAACAGAAGCGGTGGAAGCGCTGACAGCACTTGGATATGCACCCTCAGATGCACTGCGTGCTGTAAAAGCGGTGGAAGCAGAAGATATGAATGTGGAAGAGCTTTTAAAAGCGGCATTGAAACATTTGTTTTAAAAATCAGTTCTGCATCCTCTGCAGTTTCATCATGGAAATAAATTCTTCCATGGCACGGGATTGATATTTGCTTCGTTTATAATAGAAAAAGACATCTCTTTTAGCAGCCTCACCAGCCAGTCTGTAATAGACCAGATTTTCAAAAGAGGGCAGCCTGCTTACTAAAAGATCACTGATAAAAGTGGCGCCAAGCTGTGTGGAGGCCGCCATATAGGCGGTAGCCTGCTGATTAAGTTCCAGAACGATGGAGGGATGAAAACCGTGTTCCCTGCATAAACGGTCGCCTCTGATACGGGTATCATTGCCGGGTGTCAGCATGATAAAAGGAACCTGTGAAAAGTCCTGTAAGGGTATCGGACGAATGCGGCCGCTTTCGTAATCCCGGTCTCTGATATCCAGATAAGACAGCTGGTATTCTTTATAGTGATCATTTAAGGCAAGGCTTTTGGGAACAGCAAGAAGAATGTTTTCACGGCAGTAAAGCTCCCTGCTGTATAAGTTTTCATCATAATGATAGTTATCGATAACAAGATCAAGCGTATTTTGGGCAAGCATGTCTTCTAACTGTGTGGTATTGCCTTCTTTGAGTTCGATTTCCACATGGGGATATCGCTGCTTAAATGAAGTGATCAACGCCGGAAGTGCGTAAGCGGCAAACAGATTGCTGGCACCGATGGAAAGATGGCCGGAGCGAAGAGTGTTAAGATTGTTGATCGCATTTTCCACATTTTGTTCAATCCGTTCTATTTCTTCTGCGCCATCAATGTAGATGCGGCCGGTTTCTGTCAGCTTTAAAGGACTGGTGCTTCTGTCAAACAGCGGAGAACCGATCCTGTCCTCGATCTTTTTGATACGCGCACTTAATGAAGGCTGGCTGATATAGAGATTCTGGGCTGCTTTTGAAAAGCTTTTTTCTTTATAGACTTCCAGTACATATTTTTTCCAGGTAAACATACAGAAGACTCCTTATAGTTAAAATAATATAACAATTATATCGATATAGATATTTGATTATATCATACCTCTTTGGTATGATTATTGTAAATGCAAAAAACTAAAAAAAGTAAGGGGATTGAGATTATGGGAATTATTAAAAGAGCAGACAGAATGCTGAATGTACACTCTGATATCAGAGGACCTCTGTTTTTTGAAGCAATGGACATGCAGAAACAGGGTATCAATGTTCTTCGTTTAAATACCGGTAATCCGGCTACTTTCGGTTTCGGACTGCCCAAGAGCATTGAAGATGCATTAAACAATCATATCGACGAAGGCGTTGGCTACTGTGATTTCAAGGGTATGCCCAAGGCAAGACAGGCTATCGCTGATTATGAAACCAGCAAAGGCATCAAAGGCATTGATCCCGACGATGTATTTATCGGCAACGGTGTCAGTGAAGTAGTTTCTTTTGCACTGCTTCCTCTGCTTGATGACGGTGACGAAGTTTTAGTACCTGCACCCAGCTATTCCCTGTGGGGCAACTCCGTATATATTGCAGGCGGCAAGCCTGTATTCTATACCTGTGATGAAAAGGCTAACTGGTATCCCGACATTGCAGATATCCGTTCCAAGATTACCCCCAAGACCAAGGCTATGGTAATCATTAACCCCAATAACCCTACTGGTGTTCTTTATCCCGTAGAAATCTTAAAAGAGATGATCGAAGTGGCAAGAGAATTCGGCCTGCTGATCTTTGCTGACGAAATCTATGACCGTCTGGTTATGGATGGCAAGCAGCATGTATCTGTTGGTTCTCTTTGCGATGATCTTCCCATCGTTACCATGAACGGTCTTTCCAAATCTCACTGCCTGTGCGGTTACAGATGCGGCTGGATGGTAATCAGCGGTCCCAGAGAACTGACTGAGGAATACAGACAGGGTATTGTACAGCTTACTTCCATGAGACTGTGCTCCAATACCCTTGCACAGATCGTAATTCCTGCAGCGCTGGAAGATATGGAAACTCCTACCTCCATGATCATGCCCGGCGGCAGAATTTATGAACAGAGAGAAGCAACTGTACGCGAATTAAGCAAGATCGACGGTCTTACCTTTGTAAAAAATGACGCAGCATTCTATATGTTCCCCAAGCTTGATGTGAAGAAATTCAACATCACAAGCGATAAGGTGTTTGCACGCGACCTGCTGCATGCAACCCACATTCTGATGGTACCCGGCAGCGGCTTTGACTGGCATGAACCCGATCATTTCAGAATCGTAATGCTTCCTCAGGCTGATGAGCTTGCAGATGCTATGAGACGTATGGGTGAATTCCTGGATGGTTACAAACAGAAATAAATACTGATACAGATAAAAACAGGGTGAAGTCATTTCACCTTGTTTTTTTGTGTATTGCTTATGATTTGGGCAAAATCCAAAAGTGTGTTCGGGTTTGGGTTGACGAACAGGGTTTCCATAGTGTAAAGTGTTTTGTATGAGCAAAGAGAACGTAATTCCAGTGTCATAGGTTTATGCCCTGGAGTCGGAGGGATAAATGGCAAGAGTCATCGAGACGAACGTGACCGAAGAAGACATCAAAATTGAGGGAAATCTTCGACCTCAGTATCTGAAGGATTATATCGGTCAGGATAAAGCAAAAGAAAATTTAAAAGTATATATAGAAGCTGCAAAACAGAGAAATGATGCGCTGGATCATGTGCTGTTTTATGGACCTCCCGGACTTGGAAAGACCACGCTCGCAGGTATCATAGCCAATGAGATGGGAACAAATTTAAAGATAACAAGCGGTCCTGCCATTGAAAAACCCGGTGAAATGGCCGCTATTTTGAATAATCTTTCCGAGGGCGATGTTTTGTTTGTGGATGAGATTCACCGCTTAAACCGCCAGGTGGAGGAAGTTCTGTACCCGGCAATGGAAGATTACTGCATTGACATTATGATCGGAAAGGGACCGACAGCACGTTCCATTCGTCTGGATCTTCCCAAATTTACACTTGTTGGTGCAACAACAAGAGCAGGTCTTTTGACAGCGCCGCTGCGTGACCGTTTCGGTGTGATTCACCGTCTGGAGTTTTATACGATCAGACAGCTGCAGCTGATCATTCAGCATTCCGCAAGGATTCTCAATGTAGAGATCGATCCGGAAGGCGCAATGGAGCTGGCAAGAAGAAGCCGCGGTACGCCCCGTCTGGCCAATCGTATCTTAAAAAGAGTGCGCGACTTTGCACAGGTCAAATATGACGGTAAGATCACTTTGGAAGTGGCACAGACCGCACTGGATCTGATGGACGTGGACCGTATGGGTCTGGACAGAGTAGACCGCAATATGCTCATGACCATGATCGAGAAGTTCAAGGGAGGACCGGTAGGCTTAGATACGCTGGCAGCGGCGATCGGTGAAGATGCAGGAACCATTGAAGATGTTTATGAACCGTATCTGTTAATGAACGGTCTGATCGACAGAACGCCCCGAGGACGTGTGGTAACGCAAGCAGCTTACAAACATTTGGGACTTGAAATTGCAAATTGACCTGTCTATAATTAATTTATAATGACAGGGTCAAAAGCCTGAAACCACGATGTGCCTGCACAAGAGTGGTTTTATGGCTTTATGACCCGGCCTCGATATGAGGATAAAAGTGGGGCGTAAGCACCACGATATCCGAATAGCGGGCAGGATTGTGGGAGTGCGAAGCACGGAACAATCCGTCTGGCATCTTTGTGGCCACATAGAGTAAAACAGGCAGCAGTACATCTGCGGAACGGAGAAATTATGAATAAGATCATGACTTATGAGACCCTGGGAAATTTCGCCTATGTGAATGACCAAAACTGTAAAAAAACCAATCCGCGGAATTGTAATTTCTTTCTTTGGACTTGGATGTACCGCTATGTATTCCGAAGACAATGAAGAAGCTGCTTATTATGCGGAAAACGGCATTATTTATGTATTTCCCTATAACAATCCCTGGTGCTGGATGAATCCGCAGGCCATTGCTTATACCGATGAGATTATAGATGTCTTATTTGAAAAATACGGGTTTTCAGAAGATCTTCCCATCGTGGTAAACGGCGGAAGTATGGGCGGTCATTCCAGTCTGGTTTATACCAGATATGCAAAACGGACTCCTGTATGCTGCATTGCAAACTGTCCGGTATGTGATCTTCCTTATCATTATACAGAACGCCCGGATCTTCCCAGAACCATTTACAGTGCATTCTGCAAGGAAGAGGGAGCGTTAAACGATGTATTAAAGAAATTTTCTCCGGTACATCTTGCAGATACCATGCCTTCGGTTACCTATCATATTTTCCACTGTGATAAAGATCAGGCAGTCAACATCAACAAGCATTCCGATCTTTTTATCGCCAACATGAAGGCGGCCGGAAAAGATATTTCCTATTATATTGTAAAAGACAAAGATCATTGCGATCTGACTCCTGAGATGTATGCTTTATACAAAGAACTTGCAGTAAAAGCGATCATCGGACAGTAAACAGCAAAAGAAAGCAGATTGGAGAATACCATGGCGATCAAGACAGATACAGAAGTTATTATCGGCGGCAATGTTTTTACATTGAGCGGATATGAAAGTGAAGAATACCTGCAGAAAGTTGCATCTTATATCAACAGTAAGATCGCAGAATATGCAAGAGTGGAAAGTTTCAGAAGACAGAATGTGGAACAGCAGCACATCCTGCTGGAACTTAATATTGCGGACGATTATTTTAAGGCCAAAAAGCAGATTGCCATGCTTGAGGAAGAAGCTCTTACCAAGGAAAAAGAGCTGTATGATCTGAAGCATGAACTGATCGCAGCGCAGATTAAGCTTGAGAATACGGAAAAATCTCTCCGCAGTGCAAAGATGGAACTGCAGGAGAGCTCAAAGCTTATTGTCAGACTGGAAACAGAACTGCGCAACCAGAACAGATAATAAAAGGGCTGTCATTCGACAGCCTTTTTTAACCCATACAAATTTTTTTGAGAGGTTATATGAAAAAACCAGAACTTTTGGCACCTGCCGGGAATATGGAATGCTTTAAAGCAGCGATCAATGCCGGTGCAGACGCTGTTTATATCGGCGGACAAAAATTCGGTGCACGTGCTTTTGCCGGTAATTTTACAGATGAGGAAGTCATTGAAGCGATAAGGCTGGCTCATTTTTGGAATAAGAAAGTGTATCTGACTGTCAATACACTGTTAAAGGATGATGAGATCAGAGAGCTGGTCTCTTATCTGAAACCCTTTTACGAAGCGGGGCTTGATGCCGTGATCATTCAGGATATGGGGGTTCTTAGGTTATGCAGACAGCATTTTCCGGGACTTTCCCTGCATATCAGCACCCAGATGACCGTGACAGAAAGCGGCGCCGCAAACCTTTTAAAAGAGCTTGGTGCAGAACGGATCGTACCTGCCAGAGAACTGACGCTTGATGAAATTCAGAAGCTGAAAAAGGAGTCCGGATTGGAGATCGAGACTTTTATACATGGCGCGATGTGTTACTGTTATTCCGGACAGTGTCTGTTTTCAAGCTTTTTGGGCGGACGAAGCGGCAACCGCGGAAGATGTGCACAGCCCTGCCGGCAGCCGTATCAGACAAGCTTACAGAAAAAAGGAAAAAAAGAGGAACATTATCCGCTGAGCTTAAAAGACATGTGTGTTCTTCCGATCCTGCCGCGTCTGATCGCGGCCGGAATTGATTCTTTTAAGATTGAAGGCCGTATGAAAAGTGCCGAATATGTAGCCGGTGTTACAGCGATGTATCGAAAATACATTGATCTGTATTTTGATTCCCCCAAAAGCTTTCAGGTTTCCAAAGAAGACATTTCCTTTTTATCAAAGTTATATGTGCGTTCCAGTCTGGAACAGGGATATTATGACCGCCGCAATGGCGCAGAAATGGTGACGGCTGACAAACCCGGCTATGCAGGATGCTCTGACGAATTATTAAAAAAGATCCGCGAGGAAATTATAAACAAAGAACCGGAACGCGCACTTTCTTTCCAGATCACCTTAAAAAAAGAACAGCCGTCTTTGTTAAAAGCGGTATGCAGACTTAAAGACGGTGTCATACTGGAAGCAACCGGTGAAGGAATTACGGTAAGTCCTGCCCAGAAGCGTCCCTTAACCTGTGAAGATGTTAAAAAGCAGATGTTAAAAACCGGCGGAAGCGGCTTTTATACAGAAAATATTGAATATGATATTGACAATGATATCTTTATGCCGGTGAGTGCTTTAAATGAGCTTCGCCGCAGCACACTGGATAAGCTTTCTGCAAAGATCAGTGCGCATTATGAAGTAGAAAAGAGAGTTTATCAAAAGCCTGATGCTGAAAGGGAGATTTCCTATAAACAGGAAAATACTGAAAGAATCTGCAATGCGATCCGCGTATCTGCCTTGTTTTGTAATCAGGGAGCAGAAGCTTTGAAAAAAGAGTATGTTTCCAGGATCTATCTTTCAGCAGATGCTGTTATTTCGGAAAAAGAAAATGTTTCCGGATTTTTTGAAAAAATCCGTGAGAGAAAGCAAAAGGATCCCTCTTTTGGTTTTTATCTGACCCTTCCGTCTATTATCAGAAGCTGCAGCCAAAGCTGGCTGGAAAAGCTGGATCAGATCATCAAAGATTATGACAGCTGTATTGACGGAATCTGTGCCGGAAGTCTGTCAGGTATTGCTGTCTGTCAGAAATATGGATGGAACAAAGAACTGGCTGTGTCTGCTGGTGTCTATGTGTGGAATCAGGAAGCTTTCAAAGAATATCATTCTTTGGCTCAGATTTGTACATATGGTGCACCTTTGGAATGCAACCGTGCGAATCTGGCATCACTTCCCGCCGATCAGATGGAAATGATGGTATATGGACGGATTCCCATGATGATCAGTGCCAACTGTATCCGAAAAACAGAAGGAATCTGCAAAGTACAGCATCACAATAACAGCAATGGATTTGATAAAAGAAGCATTGAAGTGACATTGACAGACCGTTATCACGCAGAATTTCCGGTTCTGATCAACTGTATGCACTGTATGAATACGATTTACAATTCTGTGCCGCTTTCTCTGCACAATTATCTGGACGAGATCAAAAGGCTGAAGATGCAGGCAATGCTTCTGTCATTTACGGATGAAAAACCTGAGATGATTTCTGCATTGCTGGATGGTTTTACGCAGATCAGGGAAATGCCTGATATCGCATTCACCACAGGACATTATAAAAAAGGAGCGCAGTAAGTTGGCGCATATCATTACAGTTTACGCAAAATATGTTATTACAATCTGTTTATATCTGTTTTTGGGAGTGTCATTACTGGCACTTCCTAAAAACAATGTCAAAAAACAAAAAAAATATGCAGCTGCACAGTCGGTGTTTTTGTTTCTGATGCAGTTTAGTGCATATATAACGATCGTGATCCGGACACGTATGATACAGTATCTGCTTTTTTATCTGTTTTTGCAGATACTGACTCTTCTTTTGCCGGAAATATTTGCCTATCTGTATCCCGGTATTTCAAAAGTTTTATTGAATCAGATGAGTCTTTTGATCGCGGTGGGCATGATCCTGATGACCAGACTGGATATGGATAAAGCGATACGACAGCTTGTGATCGCAGCCATTTCTTTTGTGATTTCAATGTGTATTCCGGCGCTGATCTGTCATTTCCGTTTTCTGTCAAAATGCGGCATTTTGTATGCGGTATTCGGCATTGTGGTGCTGATGACGGTTCTTGTGCTGGGACAGGTTACCAATGGCTCCAGAATTACTTTTACCATTGCAGGTATTACCTTTCAGCCTTCGGAACTGATCAAAATTACATATTTGTTTTTCCTGGCATCCTTTCTGGCAAAAAGCAGCTCTTTTTTAAGGGTCTTTCTGACCGGGATTTTAGCGGCCATGCACGTTCTTGCCTTGGTGTTTTCAAAGGATCTGGGCAGTGCGCTGATTTATTTTGCGGCTTTTATTTTACTTGTCACCATTGCCTCACACCGATTTGTCTATCTGTTTTTAGGAGCAGGGGCAGGATCATTTGCCTGTGTAGCTGCTTATGAAATTTTTACCCATGTTAGAGTCCGTGTACTTGCCTGGAAAGATCCGTGGTCCTTTATTGATGCCCAGGGCTATCAGATCACCCAGTCTTTATTTGCGATGTCCAGAGGCGGACTTTGGGGACTTGGAATCGGCAAAGGTACGCCGCAGGATATTCCTTTTGTGGAAACTGACTTTATTTTTGCGGCGATGACAGAAGAAATGGGAATTTTATTTTCAGCAGGTGTGATCGCGGTTTGTCTGCTTTGTTTTTTGAATATGATAAAACTCGCAGGTACGATCTCGGACGGATTTTATAAATATCTTGCAGCCGGTACCGCCATGCTTTATATTTTCCAGATTTTTCTGACGGTGGGAGGCGGAACCAAGTTTATTCCGCTGACAGGAGTAACATTACCTTTTATCAGTTACGGCGGAAGCAGTATCATGACAAGTATTTTTATGTTTGCTGTGATACAGGGCATTTATACTTTGCGCTTTCAGGAGGGAGAACGCATTGCAAAAGAACGAAAAAATATCCAGAAAACAGCTTCGGAAAATGAAGCGGAAGGCTAACAGGGAGCTTTATTTCTGCAGCGCATGTTTTGTGGCAGTTTTTGGATTTTTGTTTTATTATCTTTTTGGATATGTAAACAGTCAGCAGGAAATCCTGTTTAATAACAGTTATAACAGCCGCCAGAGTGTTGTGGCAGCGCAGAATACGCGCGGCACCATCTATTCGGAAGACGGTTATGTTCTTGCACAGACAGTGGAAAAGGAAGAAAAAGACACAAGGGTATACCCTTATGGAAATCTGTTTTCTCATGTGGTTGGTTATACCGACAAAGGAAAGACCGGCATAGAAAGTATTGAAAATTACTGGCTGACCAATACCGCGGTTTCTGAGATGACCCAGGCACAAAATGAGGCCGATCAGAAAAAGAATCCGGGAAACAATGTATATTCCACCTTAAATACCAAACTGCAGCAGGCGGCTTATGATGCCATGGGCATGTATCAGGGCGCAGTTGTTGTGACAGAAGTAAAAACCGGAAGAATCCTTGCAATGGTCAGTAAGCCTGATTATGATCCGAATCAGATCGCTGCGATCTGGGATAAGGTCAACGAAGATACCGAAAGTGCCGTTTTAATAAACCGGGTAACCCAGGGACTTTATCCACCCGGCTCCACCTTTAAGATCGTGACAGCTCTTTCCTATATTCAGATGCATCCTGACGACTGGAATTCATACCATTATCAGTGTAACGGTGTCTATCAAAACGGTGAAAACAAAATACAGTGTTATCATGGTTCCGTTCACAACAGTGTTGATATGATCAGATCCTTTGCAAAGTCCTGCAACTGTTCCTTTGCCAATATCGGTATGATGACAGAGAAAAAACAGTTCAGAAACACCATTGACAGTCTGCTTTTTAACCAGGCGCTTCCGATAGAGCTGCCGCAGCAGATCACATCAGTTGCACTTGATCAAAACAGCAGCGCAGAAGCAGTCATTCAGACTTCCATCGGACAGGGACAGACGCAGATCACGCCTATGCTTTTAAATATGATCACGCAGGCGATCGCCAATGAAGGTGTGGTGATGGAACCGATCCTTGTGGATTCGATCAAAAGTGCAGAGGGAAAAGTTTTGGAAACAAATGATCCCAGGCCGTATCAGGAACTGATGAGCAAAGAAGAAGCTGATATTTTAAAGCAGCTGATGCAGGAAGTTGTGCTGTCGGGAACCGCTAAAAAATTAAATGGCCAGTCCTATACAAGTGCAGGAAAAACCGGTTCTGCGGAATTTAACAAAGTAAAAGAAGATTCTCATGCCTGGTTTACCGGGTTTGCTCCGGTTGAAGACCCGCAGATCGCAGTGACTGTCATTGTCGAAAAGATTGGTTCCGGAGGCGATTATGCAGTTCCTCTTGCCAGAAGGATCTTTGATGCCTGGTTTGAAAAGTGATTACGCTGCATCCGCATGCAGTCATGAATAATATCCTTTCTTGAAAAAAGGACTTGCCCTGACGTGTGTTCTGCTGTATACTGAGTTCAGAATATGTTATCGCCGGACAGGAGGAATTGCAGTGATTGAAGCAACCAGCTGCGGCGGTGTGGTAATTTTCCGTGGAAAGATACTCCTTCTTTACAAGAATTATAAGAATAAGTATGAAGGATGGGTATTACCAAAGGGAACAGTGGAAGAAGGAGAAGAATTTAAAGATACCGCTCTCCGTGAAGTTCTTGAGGAAAGTGGAGCAAGAGCCTCCATTATTAAATATGTTGGCAAGAGCGAGTACACTTTCAATGTACCCGAAGATACTGTGGAGAAGGAAGTACACTGGTATCTTATGATGGCGGACAGTTATTACAGCAAACCGCAAAGAGAAGAGTATTTTGTAGATTCCGGATTTTACAAATATCATGAAGCGTATCATCTTTTAAAATTTGCGAATGAAAAGCAGATTCTGGAGAAAGCTTATCATGAGTATCTGGATTTAAAGAAAAGTAATCTCTGGGGCAACCGCAAATATTTCTAATGAAAAGCCGGTATCTATTACCGGCTTTTATACTATCGTACAGGAAGGAATTTATGAGATTTCATGAAAAGCTCTATGTAGGGCAGTCAATCCAACATGTACAGCATGTCAGGCATCTTCTTCGGATCGGGGCAGGGCAGTTTGATATTTATCTGATCACCGTTTCCAAAAACAGCGATCAGCTGGATATTTTTGATAGTAAATATTTAAAAGACAAGCGTCACTATGACAGAAAAACACTGCAGATCGCAGGAATTGCCGGCAGCATGGGAGAAGCTTATGGGCTTGTCGAACAGATGGCAAAGGATTCCTGTGAACTTGGAGTACCCGGACAGCTGCGGGAATATCTTTACAGAACGGATGGAAGCGGTAAATGGAAGTATTGATGTTTGTTCTGATGATCTTAAAATGGATCGGAATTATCCTGCTTTCTGTTTTAGGATTCATATTATGTTTGATCCTGTTGGTTCTTCTGTGTCCGATCCGCTATCAGGCAGAAGGGTCCTATCAGGAAAAGATACATTTTCGTGCTAAAATAAGCTGGTTTCTGGGTATTTTAAAAGTAAATGCAGGATACAATGACTTATTTGAATGGGAAGTAACTGTATTTGGTTTCAGAATCCTTCCCGGAAAGAAAAAAGATCCTGCTGCCCCCCAAATGCCCAAAAAAGACCGCAAAGTAAAGGCAAAAAAAGACAATGCAACGCAGGAGCATCTGCAGCAGGAAAATACATCTGATGAAGAGCATGTAAAAACAGAAAAAACACCTGTAAATACTAGTGAAACACCTGTAAATACAAGTGAAACATCTGTAAATACAGCCGAAATACCTGAAAATGCAACGGAAACCAAGGAAAAACAATCTGTTTCCGAAAAAATTTCAGCATTGATACAAAAGTGGAAAGATAAGATTGCAGACATTAAAAATTCGATACAGAATGTGCGCAAACAGGCGGATCATTACCTGGCGATCTTAAAGAGAGCTGAAGTACAGCGGCTTATAAAAAGAGTGCTCCGGATGTTTTCCAAAATGCTGATGCATATACGTCCGCGCAAATTATCCGTGATCGCACATGTCGGAATGGAAGACCCTTCTGTGACAGGAAGCATCATGGCAGTACAGGGTATTTTGTATCCCTGGGTCGCACAGAAAGTCGTGATCATTCCATATTTTGAAGAAAAGAAACTGGAAGGCAGTTTTTATCTGGCCGGACATACCATACTCAGCGTATTACTGGTGTTGGTGCTGAGAATGATTCTGAATAAAGATTTCCTGACACTGATCAGGTTACTTCGTAAAAAGGAGGATCCAAAAAATGGCAGAGCATAAGGACAATAATATCGGTTCCGTTATGGAAGCACTGATGAAGAGTGTAGATGCCGTATTCACAACCAAAACTGTGGTTGGAGAACCTACAAAAATCGATGATACCATCATTATCCCTTTAGTGGATGTTTCTTTCGGTGTCGGTGCGGGTGCCACCTGCAATAATGGTTCCTGTACTTCCAAAAACGGAGGCGCAGGCGGTGTGAGCGGAAAAATGTCCCCCAGCGCAGTGCTGATGATCAAAAACGGTCAGACAAGAATGATCAGCGTCAAAAACTCTGATACTATCGGTAAGATCGTTGATATGATCCCTGATATCGTTGACAAGTTTACCGCCAAAAAAGAAGAAATGGTAAGTGATAAAGAAGCTGTCAATGCAGCTTTTCCGGAAGAAAAAGCAGAATAAGTTTTAAAATCCGGGAAATATTTAAGCAGCTTCGGCATAGAGTATAACTGAATACTTTTAAAATGTGGTGAGCAGTATGAGACTGAATCGGATCGTGGTTTTTGCGTTATTCTGGATGGCAGTTGGCATGCTGCTCATGATTTTTATACGATTCAGAATCGTGGGGCTTTTGATCGCGCTTGTCATCCTGCTGATCTGTTTCTTTTTGCGGCATGAGTGCTGGTAAGAGAGTATATGAAATTGTTATAGCCTTATGGATAAAAAAAAGACTGTGATTTACACAGTCTTAAAAAAATCTTTTTTTAATTAACCTCTCTCAATCGCGCCGGATTTTAAGCAGCTTGTGCATACGTGCATTCTGCGTGCACCACCATTAACTTTGCACTTAACGCTTCTTACGTTTGAATTCCAAATACGGTTTGTTTTTCTATTGGAATGGCTTACGTTGTTACCAAAATGAGCGCCTTTGCCACAGATATCGCATTTTGCCATGATTGCACCTCCTCAAACTATATTAGTCGTTTGACTGACAACATCAGTATGATAGCAGAAATTTGTCAATTTGGCAAGTGAAATATTAGCAAAATTTTAAAAAGTTAAAATAATTGTTTCCTTTTTTTGAGAAAGCGGTTATAATAGCATTAGATTTTTATGCAAAAAGGAGGTTTTGGCATGAAGAGCTCTTCAATGACCACACATATGGGCAATATTACCATTGATAAAGAAGTTATTGCGCAGTATGCGGGAAATGTTGCCATGGAATGTTTTGGTATCGTAGGCATGGGCGTTTCTGTTAAAGGCGGTCTGGTTAAACTGTTAAAACGTGACAGTGTCACCAAAGGAATTGGTGTTTACATTAACAACAACAAACTGACCATGGATTTTCACGTGATCGTTGCTTATGGCGTAAGCATTCTTGCTGTTTCTGATAATCTGATCAGCAACGTAAAATATAAAGTAGAAGAATTTACCGGCATCGAAGTTGAGAAGATCAACATCTTTATAGAAGGTGTACGAGTGATTGATTAAGGAGGAATTTACGGTGGGTTTAAATACTATCGACGCTAAGATGCTTGCAAAGATGTTCTTAGCAGGTGCTAAGGATCTTGAGAGCAAGAAAGAGTGGATTAACGATTTAAACGTTTTCCCGGTTCCGGACGGTGATACCGGTACAAATATGACACTTACCATTATGGCTGCTGCAAAGGATGTGGCTTCCATGAATGCAACCAATGATCTGGACATGCCTTCTTTGGCAAAGGCTATCTCTTCCGGTTCCCTGCGCGGTGCGCGCGGCAACTCCGGTGTTATCCTTTCCCAGCTGTTCCGCGGTTTTGCCAAGGTGATCAGAGAATACGATGAAATTGATATTCCGATCATTGCACTGGCATGCGAGCGTGCTGTTGAGACCGCATATAAGGCAGTTATGAAGCCCAAGGAAGGAACAATTCTGACCGTTGCCAAGGGTGCTTCTTTAAAGGCGCGTGAACTGGCAGATGCCGGTGAAACCGACATGGAAAAATATCTGGGTGAGATCATTGCACATGCAGATTATGTATTAAGCCAGACCCCGGAGATGCTTCCTGTTTTAAAACAGGCAGGCGTTGTGGATTCCGGCGGTCAGGGTCTTATGCAGGTATTAAAGGGTGCATACGATGCTTATCTTGGCAAGGAAGTTGATTTTACCGTAGCTGCACCTGTCAAGACTGAAAAGCCCGCTGTGGATGCTGCTGCAGCACAGGCAGATGCTGACATTAAATTCGGATATTGTACAGAATTTATCATTCTGTTGAACAAAACCTTTAATATCAAGCAGGAACTTGATTTCAAGGCATTTTTAGAGTCCATCGGTGATTCTATTGTTGTGGTTGCGGATGATGATGTGGTAAAGGTGCATGTACATACCAATGACCCTGGTCTTGCGATCCAGAAGGCATTAAAGTATGGCGCACTTTCCAATATGAAGATCGACAACATGAGACTGGAGCATCAGGAAAAGGTGATCCGCATGTCTGAGAATCAGGAAGAAGCAGCTCCTGCTGAGGAAGAAATTCCCGCTGAGAAAAAGGAAGTTGGCTTTATTGCGGTTTCTGTAGGTGAAGGTCTTAATGCCATCATGAAAGATCTGGGCGTTGACTATATCATCGAAGGCGGACAGACCATGAATCCCAGCACGGAAGATGTGCTCAATGCCATTGAAAAGGTGAACGCAGAGACTGTTTTTGTGCTTCCCAACAACAAAAATATTATTCTTGCTGCTAACCAGGCAAAATACCTGACAGAAGATAAGAATATTGTTGTGATTCCTTCCAAGACCATCGCACAGGGTATCACCGCTGTGATCAATTATGTGCCTGACATGAGCGCAGAAGACAATGAAGCTGCCATGACAGAAGCGATCAGCATGGTTAAGACCGGCGAAGTTACCTATGCCGTTCGTGACACCGTGATCGATGACAAGGAAATCCACGAAGGCGATTACATGGGTATCGGCGATGCCGGCATTCTCGCTGTGGGAACTGCGATCGAAGATGTTACTGCAACTATGGTTGACGAGATGGTTGACGAAGATACCGAACTGATCAGCATCTATTACGGTGCAGACACTTCCGAAGAGGATGCAGAAGCACTCAGAAGCAAAGTGGAAGAAAAGTACGGTTCCTGTGATGTAGAGCTTCAGTATGGCGGACAGCCGATCTATTACTATATCATTTCTGCAGAATAAGGCATTTTTTTGAAACGTATATGAAATATCAGGATACGATTACCATGATAAAAGGCGTAGGGGCTAAAACCACTGCGCTTTTTTCAAAACTTCATATTGAAACTGTGGGGGATCTTCTTTATCATTTCCCGCACGATTATGATCATTTTGAAGAGCCGGTAACGATCAGTCAGCTGGAAGCAGGGAAAACATATTCCATCATAGCAGCTGTGATCGGAACACCGGCTACGGTCCGTGCCAAAAATCTTGTGATCACCAGAGTCAAAGCCGGAGACAGTACCGGAATGATACAGCTTACATATTTTAGGATGCCGTATATCAAAAGCACGTTAAAACCCGGTATGCGTTTTGTGTTTCGCGGAATGGTGAAAAAAACAGGCCAGAATGTGATTACCATGGAGCATCCCCGTATTTTTTCCCTGGAAGAATACAGTAAGCTTGCAGGAACCATGCAGCCAAAATACGGGCTGACCAACGGCCTGACCAATCATATGATCAGCAAATGTATGCGGGAAGTATTGGATCAGCTTCCGATTGAGGAATATCTGCCGCAGGAAATGACAGATGCCTACAGACTGATGTCCCTGCCTGCAGCTTTTGAAAAAATACATTTTCCTACTGCGGCTGAAGAAATGCTTAATGCCAGAAAACGGCTTGTTTTTGATGAATTTCTTGCCTTTTTGATTCAGATCAAAAGACAAAAAGAGATCAATGAAACACTTTTTGTGGATGATATGCTTTCTGCGGCATCAGAAACGGATCAGCTGATCGAAGCACTTCCCTATGAACTGACCAATGCACAGAAACGGGTATGGCGCGAAATCGAACAGGATCTGCAGGGACATACCGCAATGAACCGTCTGATACAGGGAGATGTGGGAAGCGGCAAAACCATTCTGGCATTTCTGGCACTGCTTCTTTGTGCCTGCAACGGCCGTCAGGGGTGTCTGATGGCTCCCACGGAAGTGCTGGCTGCGCAGCACCTGGAATCTTTGATGCAGTTAAAGGAAACCTATGATCTGCCTGTAAATCCTGTTTTGCTGATCGGTTCCATGACTGCAAAACAAAAAAGAGAAGTTTATGAGGAAATTGCTTCCTGCAGGGCAAATGTCATTATCGGTACGCATGCGCTGATACAGGAAAAAGTCAGATACAGAGATTTAAGTCTTGTGATCACGGATGAACAGCACCGTTTCGGTGTGCGCCAGAGAGAGCTTTTGGCAAACAAGGGCAATAATGTCCATATTCTGGTGATGAGTGCCACGCCGATTCCCAGAACACTGGCGATTGTTTTATACGGCGATCTCCATGTTTCCGTTTTAGATGAACTTCCTTCAAACCGACTTCCGATCAAAAACTGTGTGGTCAACACGGATTATCGGCCCAAAGCCTATGCTTTTATGCAGAAACAGATAGATGCAGGACGTCAGGTGTATGTGATCTGTCCTATGGTAGAAGAAGGCGAAATGGAAGGGCTTGAAAATGTGACGGATTATACGGATAAGCTAAAACAGGTTTTCCCGGAATCTGTCCGGATTGCGGCGCTTCACGGAAAAATGAAAGCAGCTGTCAAGCAGGAGATCATGGATGCATTTGCAGCCCATCAGATCGATATTTTAGTCTCCACAACCGTTATCGAAGTTGGTATAAACGTTCCCAATGCAACGGTCATGATGGTTGAGAATGCGGAACGCTTTGGCCTTGCGCAGCTTCATCAGTTAAGAGGCCGTGTGGGTCGAGGGAAAGAACAAAGTTTCTGCATTTTTATGACAGGAGATGAAAGCGGCGGAAAAAATAAGCGGCTGGATGTATTAAACCGCTCCAATGACGGATTTTTTATCGCAAATGAGGATTTAAAGCTTCGCGGCCCCGGCGATCTGTTTGGAATCCGTCAAAGCGGTCTGATGGAATTTGCGCTGGCAGATATCTATCAGGACTCCGATATCCTTCTTTATGCCAGTCAGGCGGCTGACGAGGTTTTGGACAGAAAAGCTGTTTTAAACGAAAAATCGCCTTTTTTTATAAAAAAGAGCATCGATTATCGGACAATCTGAACTTTTCAAAATCGAACATATGTGTTATAATCACCATATTGTTTTTTGACAAAGTATTTTATTATATTTAGAAGCATTACGAAAGGAAGAGGAAGATGGCAGGCAATCACACATATGACGCTTCCAGTATTACAGTTTTAGAAGGACTTGAGGCGGTGAGAATGCGTCCCGGTATGTATATCGGCAGCGTTTCCACCAAGGGTCTGAACCATTTGATCTATGAAATCGTTGACAATGCGGTGGATGAACATCTTGCAGGCGTATGTGACCGGATCACGGTGACATTGGAAGCGGATGGTTCCGCCACCATTTCGGATAACGGACGCGGTATCCCTGTTGGTATGCACGAAAAAGGAATCAGTGCAGAGCGTCTGGTTTTTACGACCCTTCATGCCGGCGGTAAATTTGACAATAATTCCTATAAGACCAGCGGCGGTCTTCACGGCGTGGGTTCCTCTGTTGTCAATGCACTTTCCACACGCATGACGGTTCGTGTAAAGGACGGAAAACAGATCTATCAGGATACCTACGAAAGAGGTATTCCCACCACAGATTTAATCGACGGTCTGCTTCCTGTCATTGGTAAGACCAAAGAAACAGGTACCACCATCAATTTTTTGCCGGATGATACCATTTTTGATAAGACCCGTTTTAAAGAAGATGAAGTAAAAAGCCGTCTTCACGAGACTGCGTACTTAAACCCTGCCCTGACTATTATTTTTGAGGATAAGCGCAAGGAAGAACCGGAGCTGATCGAATACCATGAGCCGGAAGGAATTGTCGGCTTTATCCGTGATATGAACAAATCCTGCGAAACCGTTACAGATGTGGTTTCCTTTAAGGGCGAAAGCGAAGGAATCTCCGTGGAAGGAGCCTTCCAGTACATAAATGAATTTCATGAGAATGTGCTTGGTTTCTGCAACAATATCTATAACTCTGAAGGCGGCACCCATCTGACCGGTTTTAAGACCCAGATGACCATGATCATCAACAATTACGCCAGAGAGCTTAATATCTTAAAAGATAAGGATGCCAATTTTACCGGTGCCGATGTCAGAAACGGCATGACAGCTGTTATTTCCATCAAGCATCCCGATCCCCGCTTTGAAGGCCAGACCAAAACAAAGCTTGACAATCAGGATGCCGCAAAAGTGGTAAGCAAGGTGACCGGTGAAGAGCTTGTCCGCTATTTTGACCGTAATCTGGATGCGTTAAAAAGCGTCATCGGCTGTGCGGAAAAAGCAGCTAAGATCCGCAAAAGCGAAGAACGCGCCAAGACCAATCTTTTGACCAAACAGAAATTTTCCTTTGACTCAAACGGTAAGCTTGCCAACTGTGAATCACGCGATGCTTCCAAATGCGAAATTTTCATCGTAGAGGGTGATTCTGCGGGCGGTTCTGCAAAAATGGCGAGAAACCGCATGTATCAGGCAATCCTTCCCATCCGCGGCAAAATCCTGAACGTGGAAAAGGCAAGTATCGATAAGGTGCTTGCAAATGCGGAGATCAAGACCATGATCAATGCCTTTGGCTGCGGTTTTTCGGAAGGCTACGGAAACGACTTTGATATCAGCAAACTGCGCTATGACAAGATCATTATCATGGCCGATGCGGACGTGGACGGTGCTCATATTTCAAACCTGCTCCTGACTCTGTTTTACAGATTTATGCCTGAGCTTATCTTTGAAGGACATGTTTATATTGCGATGCCTCCTTTGTATAAGGCAATGCCTGCAAAAGGGAAAGAAGAGTACCTTTATGACGACAAAGCACTGGAGAAATACCGCAAAAGACATAAAGGACCGTTTACGCTGCAGCGGTATAAAGGTCTGGGTGAAATGGATGCGCAGCAGCTTTGGGAGACTACACTTGACCCTGAGACCAGATTTTTAAAGCAGGTGGAAATTGAAGATGCAAGAATGGCCTCCGAAATGACAGAACTGCTTATGGGTACGGATGTAGCACCCAGAAAAGCGTTTATTTACCGCAATGCCACGGAAGCACAGCTTGACCTGTAAGTAATCACGAAGGGAATTTTAACGATTTATGGAAGACAGAATCATAAAAACAGAATATTCCGAGGTCATGCAGAAGTCCTTTATCGACTATGCCATGAGCGTTATTGTGGCGCGTGCACTTCCCGATGTCAGAGACGGCTTAAAACCTGTACAGCGCAGAACACTTTACGATATGCACGAGCTGGGAATCCGTTATGACAGACCGTACAGAAAAAGTGCGCGTATCGTAGGCGATACCATGGGTAAATACCATCCCCACGGTGACAGCTCCATTTACGATGCGCTGGTTGTGATGGCGCAGGATTTTAAAAAGGGACAGCCTCTGATCGACGGACACGGCAACTTCGGCAATATTGAAGGTGACGGTGCTGCGGCTATGCGTTATACGGAAGCAAGACTGCAGAAGCTGACACAGGAAGCTTTTCTTGCAGATCTGGATAAAAATGTCGTAGACTTTGTGCCAAACTTTGATGAAACAGAAAAAGAACCCTCTGTTTTGCCTGCAAAGATCCCCAATCTTTTGGTAAACGGCTCAGAGGGAATTGCGGTTGGTATGGCTACCAGCATTCCTCCGCATAATCTTGGAGAAGTCATTGATGCTGCCAAAGCATATATGCTGGATGAAAATATCACCAACCGGGAACTGATGCGTTTTATTTCGGGCCCTGATTTTCCCACCGGCGGTATTGTGATCAACAAAGATGAGCTGCTTTCCATCTACGAGACCGGCACCGGCAAGATCCGTCTCAGAGGAAAGGTGGAAACCGAGAAAGTAAAAGGCGGCAAGACCAATGTGGTGATCACAGAGATCCCCTATACCATGATCGGCGCCAATATCGGCAAGTTTTTATCCGATGTTGCCGCACTGGCTGAAACCAAAAAGACCAATGATATCGTAGATATTTCCAACCAGTCCTCCAAAGAAGGCATCAGAATTGTGATCGAGCTGAAAAAAGATGCGGATGTGGATCATTTTATCAATATGCTTTATAAAAAGACCCGTCTGGAAGATACCTTCGGCGTCAATATGCTTGCGATTTCTGACGGAAGACCGGAAACTTTAAGCTTAAAACAGATCATTCAGGCCAATATAGAATTTCAGTTTGAGTTTAACAGACGCAAATATGAAACTTTGCTGGAAAAGGAAAAAGCCAAAAAAGAGATTCAGGAAGGCCTGATCAAAGCCTGCAATGTTATCGATCTGATCATTGAGATCCTGCGCGGAAGCCGTGACCGCAATCAGGCAAAGAACTGTCTTGTAGAGGGCATCACGGACGGAATTCATTTTAAGTCAAGAGAATCAGAAGTGATGGCAGGATATCTGCGTTTTACCGAAAATCAGGCCAATGCGATCCTGGACATGCGCTTGTATAAGCTGATCGGACTGGAGATCGAAGCTTTGATTTCCGAACACGAAGATACACTTGCCAATATTTTCCGTTATGAAGATATTCTGGAAAGAAGAAGTTCCATGGCACAGGTTATCATGAACGAGCTTGATGCATTTAAAAAACAGTATGCGCGCAAACGCCGTACCGTGATCGACAACTGCGAGGAAGCTGTTTTTGAAGAAAAGAAAGTGGAAGAGATGGATATCTATTGTCTGGTAGACCGTTTTGGTTATGCCCGCACCATCGATGTTCCCACTTATGAGCGCAATCAGGAAGCTGCCAATGCAGAGAACCGTTTTGTATTCCTTTGCAAAAATACAGGAAAGATTTGTCTGTTTACCAATACCGGTCAGTTATATACGGTAAAGGTTTCAGATCTTCCCTTCGGAAAATTCCGCGACAAGTCAATTCCTCTTGACAATGTCAGCAATCTGGATTCTTCAAAAGAGCTGCTGCTTTTGGCGGCAAGTCAGAGTGACTTAAATCTCTACAGACTGCTGTTTACCACCAGACAGGCTATGGCTAAGATCGTAGACGGCGGTGAGTTTGATGTGTCAAAAAAGACGGTAGCTGCGACAAAGCTTGCTGACGGCGATGAACTGATTGATGTAACTGTATTTAAGGATCAGAAATACATGATCCTGCAGTCAAAGGACGGTTATTTCCTGCGGTTTACGATCGAAGAGATTCCGGAAAAGAAAAAGAATGCCGTTGGTGTGCGAAGCATGAAGCTTGGCGAAAAAGACGAGCTGGAAGCTGTTTATTTTACAAAAACAGGTGCCGATTCTGCCATTTCCTATAAAGAAAAGGAAATCAGTTTAAACAGTATCCGTCTTAACAAACGGGATACCAAAGGAACAAAACTCAGAGTTTAATCTGTTTTTGGAATACATAAGCGACAAAAAAATCTTGCCATACATGTTTGAATGCAGTAAACTAAAGTAAGTTCAAAGTTCAATATTAAAGGAGAACTTAATATGAGAGTAATTGCAGGCGAAGCAAGAAGCATGCCTTTGAAAGCGCCTCAGGGTATGGATACAAGACCCACGACCGACAGAATCAAAGAGACTTTATTTAATATATTGCAGACAAGAATTCCCTGCGGTGTTTTTATTGACCTTTGCAGCGGAAGCGGTTCCATCGGCATTGAGGCTATCAGCAGAGGTGCCCGTAAATGTTATTTTGTAGAGAACAACAAGGATGCTGTCAAATGCATCACAGAGAATCTGCATTTCACCAAATTTGAAAACAGAAGTATTTTGTTAAAACAGGATGTGGTAAGTGCGGTTTCCGGAATCCATGAAAAAGAAGCAGACATTATCTTTATGGATCCGCCTTATCAGGCCGGACTGGAGGAACCTGTACTCCATGCACTTTCCCAGGCTCCCTATGTAACTGAAGATACGCTGATCATTTTTGAAGCTGATCTGGAGCATGATTTTTCCTGGGTGGAAAATACTGATTTTACCGTGACCAGAGAAAAAACATACAAAACCAACAAACATGTCTTTATGATGAGGAAGTAATGATATGAAAGCAGCTATTTATCCCGGAAGTTTTGATCCTGTGACCTATGGTCATCTGGATATTATCCGCCGTGCGGCATCTGTATTTGATGAACTTACCGTAAGCGTTCTGAATAATGTTGGAAAACGTCCTCTGTTTTCTGTACAGGAACGTGTGGAGATCTTAAAAGAAATGACAAAGGATATTCCCAATGTCAAAGTAGATTCTTTCAGCGGACTTTTGATCGATCATGCCAAAGAAAAGAATATCAAAGTTGTCATCCGCGGACTGCGCGCGATTACGGATTTTGAATATGAACTGCAGATTTCCCAGACAAACCGCATTCTTTCCAACGGTGAACTGGATACCATGTTTTTAAACACCAGTCTGGAATATGCATATTTAAGCTCTTCCAGCGTAAAGGAGATCGCAAGTTTCAACGGTGATATTTCCCAGTGCGTTCCGCCCTATGTAGCCAAACTTGTCTATGAAAAATATGGACATACCGAATAAGAACAGGTATAATATATCTGTGACAGGATCATTTTAGACTATCCAAAAAGGGGATCAGCCATGAGCAGCAGAATTGAACAGTTGATCGATGAGATCGAAGAATATATTGACAGTTGTAAATACCAGACATTTTCTAATACCAAGATCATTGTAGACAAAGAAGAGATCGATGATATTTTAAAAGAGCTTCGTCAAAAGACTCCTGATGAGATCAAACGTTATCAGAAGATCATCAGCAATAAGGAAGCTATCTTAAACGATGCCAAATCCAAGGCACAGGCACTGATCGATGATGCCACTGAAAAGACGATCGAACTGGTGAATGAACAGGAGATCATGCAGCAGGCTTATGCACAGGCCAATGAAGTGATCAAGCTTGCAACCAATCAGGCGCAGGAAATCGTTGACAATGCGACAATGGAAGCCAATGCGATCCGTGAATCCATGATGCAGTATGCAGATGATATGATGGCACAGCTTGAAGCAATGCTGAGCCATGGAATTGAGGTTGCCAAAGCTCATTACGGCAATCTTGTTCATGACCTTTCCAGTCTGAATGATGTTATCGCCAGCAACCGTGCCGAGTTTCATGCACAGAATGATGAGACAGAGTACATGCAGGGCGATTATGACGAAGACAACGGTAACTGACAGAGAAGATACTTATGACGCCGGTGTGGATGCACCGGCGTTTTTACTGTAACAGCACCGGAAGATAAAACCACAGCGAAACCAAAGTCGCCTGTATGATTTTATCAAAAACATATTTTCTGACAGAAAGACCGGTATCCTGAATGCAGGAACAGGTCTGTGCAATACAGGAAAGTCCTCCGAAGGTAAGAAGTCCCCAGATCAGCCATTCAGGTGTAAGCTTCATTTGACTGATTCCGTTTCCGATTTCCAAAAGACCAGCGCAAATCTCAAGAAAAAGCGGATTTTTGAGAAACACTGATGGGATCAGCTTTAAGACACTGCAAAAGATCATATATCCTCCGAGTGCCGTGATACTGTCCAAAGAAGCAAGCACAGACTGATTAAACGCAGATAAAAAGGACAGAGCATTTTGGGATTTCTTATACAAGACAGAAGCTTCGGAATTTAGGCTCCGGTAAAAGGTATACCGGTTAAAAATGCCGTATAAGAAAGGAATCCCGTAGATACCGGTCAGTAAATAGGCTGTGTTTGAGATATGTAACAGCGGGGCAGCGTAACCGATTATATATACAGGACCGATATTGTTGCAGAACGAAAGAAGAAACTGTGCCTGTTTTTTTGTGAGCATTTTTTGCCTGAGCATGTCAGCACAAAGACGTGCGCCCATGGGAAAACCGCAGAGAAAGCCAAAAACGATCACAAAAAGGCAGGAATCGTTCAGACGAAAAAACGGTCCAAAAATCGGTCTGAAAAACGAGGCAAGCGGTCTGGCAAGATCCATACGCAGAAGGATTCCGGAGAGAATCATAAAAGGAAGAAGCGCCGGGATCATTTTTTCATACCACAGATCCAGAGCACTCAGGGCATATACAAGCGCTTTGTCAGGAAAGCATAATAACATGCCTGTCAGACCCAGAAAAATAAGGATCATCAGGAAAGCAGATACTTTTTTGAACATTTTATTTTTAGGATATGCGAAGTGAGAAACAGTCATGACGCACAAGGGAGGATATTTTGACCAGACTTGATAAATATCTGTGTGACGCAGGAATCGGAACCAGAAGTGAAGTAAAAAATTATATCAAAAAGGGACGGGTCAGCGTCAATGGAAGCGTTGTCAAAAATGCAGATTTAAAACTGAATGAAAACAAGGATCATGTTCTGTTTGATGGAAAAGCAGTATCTGTCTGCGGACTTGTTTATTATATGCTTCACAAACCTGCCGGATATATCAGCGCAACAAAAGACGACCGCGACCAGACGGTTCTGGATCTTTTGGCAGATGCGCCCGGAAAAGATCTTGCTCCGGTGGGAAGGCTTGACAAAGATACGGAAGGACTTCTTCTGATCACCAATGACGGTGCACTTTCGCACAGACTTTTATCTCCCAAAAAGCATGTGGACAAGACCTATCTTGTGCATACCAAAGATCCGGTCACTGCACAGATGGCAACGCTTTTGGAAAATGGGGTTGATATCGGCGATGAAAAACCGACACTGCCGGCAAAAGTAACCTTACTTTCTGAGACTTGTCAGTTGCTTTTGACCATTACGGAAGGCCGTTTTCATCAGGTAAAACGCATGATGATCGCTGTTGGAACAGAGGTTGTCTATTTAAAACGTCTTTCCATGGGACCGCTTGTTCTGGATGAAACGCTTCCAAAAGGGAGCTTCAGACCGTTAACAGAGAAAGAAAAAGCAGAACTTGGAGTATTATAATTTATGCTTGAAAATATAAAAGCTGTCATTTTTGATCTGGACGGCTCGTTAGTGGATTCCATGTGGCTGTGGTATCAGATCGATGTGGAATATCTGGGTCGTTTCGGGCTGGAGGTTCCAAAAGGTCTGCAGCATGATATCGAGGGCTTTAGTTTTTCTGAAACTGCTGTTTATTTTAAAGAACGTTTTCAGATTCCGGATGATCTGGATACCATCAAACGAACCTGGAATGAAATGGCATGGAATAAATACCGGTATGAGGTGCCGCTTAAGCCGGGTGCAGACAGACTTTTGGCATATTGCAGAGAACATGATATCAAGCTTGGGATCGCAACAAGCAATTCCAGAGAGCTTGTTTCCATGCTGATGGAAGTATACGGCTTGTCAGATGCTTTTTCCTGTATCATGACAGGATGTGATGTGGGAAAGGGAAAACCGGCTCCCGATATTTATCTGGCAGTAGCAAAAGCACTGGATGTATCCTGTGAAAACTGTCTTGTTTTTGAGGATATCATTCCCGGGATCATGGCAGGAAAAGCTGCCGGCATGAAAGTGTGTGCCGTAGAAGATGCCTATTCACTGGACCAGAAAGATGCCAAGAGCAAAATGGCAGATTACTATATCAAAGATTTTCATGAAATCATGGACTGTATGAAGCAGTCCTGACAGGAGAAAGTAAGTGGATAAAGGATTTTTACCGATCAATAAAGAAGAAATGCAAAAGCGCGGCTGGCAGCAGCCTGATTTTGTTTATGTCAGCGGCGATGCCTATGTAGATCACCCTTCTTTTGGAACGGCGATCATCAGCCGTATTTTAGAGCAGCACGGTTATAAAGTATGTATTCTTGCACAGCCTGACTGGAAAAACGATGCCAGCATCCGTGAATTCGGAGAGCCCAGACTGGGATTTTTAGTGTCCTCCGGAAATATGGACTCCATGGTAAATCATTATTTTGTTTCCAAAAAGAAGCGTCCCAATGATGCTTATACACCGGGGGGCGTTATGGGAAAACGGCCTGACCATGCCACTGTTGTATACTGTAATCTGATCCGCAGAAGCTATCGCGAAACACCGATCATCATTGGCGGCATTGAAGCCAGCTTACGGCGTATGGCGCATTATGATTACTGGAGCGATTCCTTTAAGCGTTCCATCCTTCTGGATTCCCAGGCAGATCTGATTTCCTACGGCATGGGTGAAAAATCCATAGTGGAGATCGCAGATGCGTTAAACAGCGGCATCGCAGTAAAGGATATTACCTTTGTTGCCGGAACTGTCTACAAGACCAAATCGATCGAAGGTATTTACGAACCTGAAATTCTGCCTTCTTATGAAGAAATGAAGGAAACACCGGCAGTTTATGCAAAAAGCTTTAAAGTGCAGTATGACAACACTGATCCCTTTAACGGAAAAACACTGGTGGAACCCTATCCCAACGGTACTTTTGTGGTGCAGAATCCGCCGCAGCCGCCTCTTACCATGCAGGAGATGGACGATGTGTATGCACTTCCCTATATGCGCACTTACCATCCGTCCTATGAAGCACTTGGCGGTGTTCCTGCCATAAGTGAAATTAAATTTTCTTTGATCAGCAACCGCGGGTGTTTTGGCGGCTGCAGCTTCTGTGCGCTCACCTTCCATCAGGGAAGAACCATTCAGGTCAGAAGTCACGAATCGATCATTGAAGAGGCAAAGCTGATCACACAGGACCCTGATTTTAAAGGCTATATCCATGATGTGGGCGGCCCCACCGCCAATTTCAGACAGCCCTCCTGTCAGAAACAGATGACACATGGCGTATGCAAACACAGACAGTGCCTGTTTCCCAAGCTCTGTCCCAATATGAAAGCAGATCACAGCGATTATCTGGAGCTTCTGCGCAAATTAAGGGCGCTTCCGAAGGTAAAAAAAGTATTTATCCGTTCCGGAATCCGTTTCGATTATCTGCTGGCAGATGCTGACGATACCTTTTTTAAAGAGCTTGTCATGCACCATGTAAGCGGACAGCTAAAGGTGGCACCGGAACATATTGCAGATCCCGTGCTTCGCCGCATGGGCAAACCCGAAAATACAGTATATGAAAAATTCCAGCAGAAATATAAAAAATTAAATGACCAGCTGGGATTAAAACAATTCCTTGTACCGTATCTGATGAGTTCCCATCCGGGCTCTACTTTAAAGGAAGCCGTTGCGCTTGCGGAATACCTTCGTGATCTGGGATATATGCCGCAGCAGGTACAGGATTTTTATCCAACGCCTTCCACAATGTCAACTGTAATGTATTACACCGGAATCGATCCCAGAGACGGTTCTAAGGTTTATGTATGCCATAACCCTCATGAAAAGGCAATGCAGAGAGCCCTGATCCAGTACCGGAATCCTTCCAATTACGATCTTGTGGTGGAAGCATTGGAAAAAGCGGGAAGAACTGACCTGATCGGTTTTGATAAAAAATGTTTGGTACGTCCCAAAAAGGAAATGCTGCGCAAAGACGGTGCAAGACCTGCAGCTTTCAACAAATCCCAGAGTGAGACAAAAGGGCAGCAAAGACCGGCCAATAAAGAACAAAAACCAAAAAAGACGATCCGAAACGTTCATAAAAAGAAAAAATAGTTTTTTCGCAGAGGTAATTCATGAACATTATCATCATAACAGGGGCATCCTCAGGGATCGGCAGAGAATTTGCCCGTCAGCTGGACAAAAGATTATACAGTGTGGATGTTTTCTGGCTGATCTCCAGAAGGAAAAAGGAGCTTGAAGCGCTTGCACAGACCTTAGAGCACCCGGTCAGGATCTTTGATATGGATCTTACTCTGGAGAGCGATATTTTCGCTTTTAAAGCGATTTTAGAAAAAGAATGCCCTGTGGTCCGCATGCTGGTCAATTGTGCCGGATATGGCCTTATGGGAGCCTTTGACAGGGTATCAATGGGAGAACAGAGCGGACAGATCGACTTAAACTGTAAGGCTTTAGTGCAGATGACCCATATGTGCATTCCCTATATGAAACCAAACAGCCGTATCCTGCAGCTGGCAAGCAGTGCCGCATTTTTGCCGCAGGCAGATTTTGCGGTGTATGCCGCCTCCAAATCCTTTGTACTTAGTTTTTCGAGGGCGCTTGCACAGGAGCTTAAGGAAAAGAGCATATATGTCACTGCAGTCTGTCCGGGACCTGTCAACACTGCATTTTTTGAACGGGCTGAAAAATTTGGTTCCACACTGGCTGTCAAAAAGCTGACCATGGTGGAAGCCTCAGAGGTTGTATCGGATGCACTCAAAGCCAGTGCACAAAGACGCAGGGTGTGCATAACAGGTATTCCCATGAAACTGTTTTATCTTGCAGCCGGGATTTTCCCCCATGAAATCATGCTGCAGGGAGCTGCTGCCTTAAAGAAACTGGAAAAAATAAAAACCGGAAAGGGTAAAACATGAATATAAAAAATAAAGTTCAAAAAGGGAGTTTTGGATATCTTGAGAAACAGAGAAAACGGGGCCTGATCCGCACAATTCTCTTTTTTGCAATCTCGCTTGCTGTCTATCTGCTTGGATATCTGACCACCGGAAGCAATCAGAATTATCTGACCATCGCTGCGGTTTTAGGATGCCTTCCGGCCAGCAAAAGTGCCGTAAACACCATTATGTATTACCGTTATCATGGTATTTTGGCTTCTGACAGAAAGAAATTAAAAGACTATGCAGACAACGATCACTGCCTGTATGATATGGTGTTTACAAGCTATAAGGAAAATTTTGAAATTCATCACATAACCGTTAAAGAGGATGTGATCACAGGATATACCGCAAATAAAAAGTGCGATCCGCAGGCCTGTGAAAAACATATCCGTTCCATTTTTGCCCAGAACGGCAAAAAGGTTACCGTAAAGATTTTTACCGATATTTCCAAATACAGCAATCGTCAGGAACAGCTTTTGGAAGAAGAGGTGTTAACTGCAGACGAACAGGAAAGTCTTGCTTTGCTTAAGGCCATCTCTCTTTAAAAGGCCCGGAGGAACTATGCGCGAACTTACAATCCGCCGCAATGAAGCCGGTCAGCGGCTGGACAAATTTTTACATAAATATATGAAGGATGCGCCCTCATCTCTTTTTTATAAGATGATGCGTAAAAAAAACATCGTTTTAAACGGTGAGAAATGTACCGGACAGGAGATTCTTTCTGTGGGAGACAGTGTAAAGCTTTTCTTTTCAGAGGAAACCTTTGTCAAATTCGGAGCACCTGCCGTTTCAGAAGAAAAAACATCTTCCAATATCCCTCTGTTAAAAGAGGCCGGGAATGCTTTTGAACGTTTCGGAAATCTGGAAGTGATCTATGAAGATCAGCATATCCTCGCAGTCAGCAAACCCGCCGGAATTTTATCCCAGAAGGCCCAGCCTTCTGACCTTTCCTTAAATGAATGGCTGGTTGGATATCTTCTTTCCAAAAAAGAAATAACCGCAGCAGATCTGCATACGTTCCGGCCTTCTGTCTGCAACCGCCTTGACCGCAATACAAGCGGACTTGTATTATGTGCCAAAAGCCTTGCAGGTGCACAGTTTCTGACTTCCTGTTTAAAAGACAGAAGTGTACATAAATATTACCGTCTGTTTGTAAAAGGAACGCCGAAAGAGGGTGTTTTGACAGGATGGCTGCAAAAAGATGAAAAAACCAATACGGTGACCATTCTTGACAGCTGTCCGACAAACAAGAAGGATGTATCAGAGATCAAAACCGGAATCAAACCGATTTCCTCTTACAAACTTCCCGGCGGTACTGTCATCACACATGCACAGGCAGAGCTCTTTACCGGAAGATCACACCAGATCAGGGCACATTTGGCTCATATCGGACATTGCCTGATCGGTGATTCTAAATACGGAGATCCGACGATCAACCGACCGATCCAGTCAATACACAAAAACAGTCAGATGCTGCATGCATGGCAGATTGTATTCCCCACCTGCATTGAAGGGACTTTTTCCTATCTTTCCGGCAAAACAATCACAGCTAAGGAGCCGGAGAGCTATCAGCAGCTGATTTTATACTGTCGGCAAAAAGCTGAAAAACAAAATAAACCCGGCAGAAAGGAAGTGTGAATATGGCCACCTGGAACTCAAGAGGTTTACGAGGTTCCACACTGGAAGATCTGATCAACCGGACCAATGAAAAATATCTGGAAAGCAATCTTGCGCTGATCCAGAAGATTCCTACGCCTATCACACCCATCAGAATCGATAAAGAAAACCGGCATATCACACTGGCATATTTTGACCAGAAGAGTACCGTTGACTACATCGGTGTGGTGCAGGGAATTCCGGTATGTTTCGATGCAAAGGAATGTGCACAGGATACCTTTGCCCTGCAGAATATCCATGAACATCAGGTCCGTTTCATGGAAAATTTTGAAAAACAGGGCGGTGTTTCTTTCTTTTTGATCTATTATTCTGCAAAAGATCTCTTTTATTATCTGCCCTATGAGCATCTTCGCTTTTTCTGGGACAGAGCACAGGAGGGCGGCAGAAAGAGCTTTCGCTTTGAGGAGCTTAATCCGGCCTATTTTCTGCCCAAAAAACAGGGCGTTTTGGTTCCTTATCTGGATATGCTGCAAAAAGATCTTGATGACCGGCCTGATCAATAGAAATTTTAGACGAAATGGGAGGGCGCTATGGTAACCTGCAGTCTGACTACTCTTTGCTATCTGGAAAAAGATGATCAGTATCTGATGATGCACAGAGTCAAAAAAGTAAATGATATCAACAAAGATAAATGGATCGGCGCCGGCGGACATGCGGAGGAATACGAAAGCCCCGAAGACTGTCTGCTGCGTGAAATCAAAGAAGAACTTGGCGTTGAGCTGACCGAATACCATTTCAGGGGGCTGATCACGTTTTGCCTTCTGGGCAAAGAAACCCAGTATATGTGTCTGTATACCGCAACAGCCTGGAAAGGCGAGCTGGCATCCGACTGTAATGAGGGCAATCTGGAATGGATTTCCAAGGATAAGATCCCGAATCTGCCTCTATGGAAAGGCGATCTTGTCTTTTTTGAACTGCTTCGCAAAAATCAGCCGTTCTTTTCCTTAAAACTTACCTATGACCATGACGATACCCTGATTTCCTGTAATCTTGACGGAAAAGAGATCATGGACACTTATACGATCGAAAAAGCGGATTATGCAGATGTTGAGAAAATCTATGCACTGGAGCAGACCGCTTATGAACAGATGCCTGTCAAAGAATGGTATGTAACAGATGATATTCCTTTTTTGGAAAGACATATTGACCGGGAAGGTTTTATTTTAAAAGCTGTCAGTGCCTTCGGAGAACTGGCCGGTTTTTTGGTGGTCCGCTATCCCAAAGAGGCTTCTGATAATCTTTTTCATGATATCAAAGAAATATATAATCTTTCCGATGAGGAAATGCTTTATACAGCCCATATGGAATCCACTGCGGTTTCTGTAAAACACCGCGGTCATCATCTGCAGGAAAAGCTGGTTCTGGAAGGCATGCGCCTTGCAGCACTTGATGGATACCGTCATTTTTGTGCAACGGTGCATCCTGACAACAAATACAGCAGAAGAAGTGGGGATGCCGCCGGATTCTGCTGCGTCTGCGAAAAAGAAAAATACGGCGGTCTCAGACGCTGTATCTATTATAAAAAATTGACCTGATTTTGAAACAAAGTCATGTTGACATACCTTTAGGAATCGGGTATACTACATTAGGTTTTACGTATTAGCAAATTAGCACACTAAAGTATAAAGAACAGGAGAGTTCTTATGTATCAGTCTCTGCTTCACACGCCCGAAGGCGTACGCGATATTTACGGCACCGAATATGCAGGTAAGCTTATGCTTGAGTCCAGACTGCATGATGCGATCCGATTGTTTGGATATCAGGACATCCAGACACCTACTTTTGAATATTTTGATGTTTTCAGTAAGGAGATTGGTACCACACCTTCTTCCATGCTTTACAAATTCTTTGATAAAGATGGAAATACTCTGGTGCTCAGACCGGATTTTACGCCCTCCTGCGCAAGATGTGCCGCCAAATATTTCATGAATGAGAAAACACCTCTTCGCTTTACTTACTCTGGAAATACTTTTACCAACAATTCCAGTCTTCAGGGTAAGTTAAAGGAAGTCACACAGATGGGAGCTGAACTGATTCTCGACGGTTCCGTACAGGCGGATGCAGAAATGATTCTGATGGTCATTGAAGCACTAAAAGCAAGCGGACTGCAGGATTTCCAGATCACCATCGGCGAAGTGGAATATTTCCAGGGTGTATGTTCCCAGGCAGGTATTTCCGATACAGATGCAGACAGACTGCGCGATGCGATTCTTGCAAAGAATTATTTCAATGCAAGGGAGATTCTGGAAGAAAGCGGTGTCAGAAAGGACTATGCGAAGGTTCTTTTGCGTCTTGCGGATACCGTGACAGCCACAGACAGTCTTGCAGAAGCAAAGCAGCTTGTGGACAATGAGCGTTCTTTACTGGCAATAGAACGTCTTGAAAAATTATATGAACTGCTGGCAAACTGCGGTGCAGAAAAATACGTTCATTTTGATCTCGGACTTTTAAGCAAATTTCATTATTATACAGGCATTCTTTTTAAAGGATATACATATGGCGTTGGTGATGCCATCGTATCCGGCGGCCGCTATGATAAACTGTTATCTTATTTTGGAAAAAACGCGCCTGCGATCGGTTTTGTCATCGTTGTGGATGATCTGATGGAAGCACTGAAAAGACAGGATAAAAAGCTGCAGCCCAAAAAAGAAGGCATTCTGATCATTTATGAGCCTGCTGCCTATGCACGTGCCTTTGAACAGGCGAACACTCTTCGCAGCAGAGGCATTCCTGCGGAACTTTCACATGTCTGCGGCAATATTGACTGTCATGTTCAACAGGCAAAACGCCATATGCAGAAAGAAATCCAGCTGTTTAAAGCAGACCAGACACTGGAAATCCTGACGATCTGTGAGGAAGATTAACATGAAGGAAGAACGTTATCTTACATTTGCCCTGACTAAGGGAAGACTTGCAAATAAAACGCTGGAGCTTTTGGAAGAGGTCGGCATTACCTGCGAGGAGATCAAAGACAAAGACTCCCGCAAACTGATTTTTGTAAATGAAGAATTGAAATTAAAGTTTTTCCTTGCAAAAGGTCCCGATGTTCCTACCTATGTGGAATACGGTGCCGCAGATATCGGCGTCACCGGCAAGGATGAACTGCTGGAAGAAGGCAGAAGAGTCTATGAAGTGCTGGATCTTGGCTTTGGAAAATGCCGCATGTGCGTATGCGGACCGGCTTCTGCCAGAGAGCTTTTGCAGCATCATGAAAGAATCCGTGTGGCAAGCAAATATCCGGTCATTGCAAAAGACTATTTTTACAATAAAAAATTTCAGACCGTTGATATCATAAAACTCAACGGTTCCGTGGAGCTTGGCCCCATTGTCGGTCTTTCCGACGTGATCGTTGATATTGTGGAAACCGGTTCCACCCTCAGGGAAAACGGACTTGAAGTTTTGGAAGAAATCTGTCCGCTTTCTGCCCGCATGATCGTCAATCAGGTGAGTATGCAGATGCAGCAGGAGCGCATCAAATCACTGATTTTAAAATTAAGACAAAAACTTGGATAAGGAGCGTGATCCCTATGAAAATCATAAAGCTTACAAAAGAAAGCCGGGAAAATCTGCTTCAGGATCTTTTGAAAAGAAGCCCCAATAATTACGGACAGTATGAAGCAGTCGTGGCAGACATCATTGCCCGGGTAAGAAGCCAAAAAGATGCTGCCCTGACAGAATATACCTTAAAATTTGACAAATGCCATATCGATGCGTCAAATATTCTCGTGACAAAGGATGAGATTGAGGAGGCCTACGCAAAAGTAGACCCCGAATTGATTCAGGTCATGAAAGAAAGCGCTGAAAATATCCGTGCTTTTCATGCAAAGCAGCTGACCAACAGCTGGTTTGAGCCCAAGGCAGACGGTTCTATTCTTGGCATGAAGATCATGCCGATTGATATTGCAGGTGTTTATGTCCCCGGCGGAAAAGCAGCATATCCGTCCAGCGTACTGATGAATGTGATTCCGGCAAAGGTGGCCGGTGTGCCCCGCATCATCATGACAACGCCTCCCGGAGCTGACGGCAAGGTAAATCCCGGAACACTTGTTGCGGCAGATATCGCAGGTGTAAACGAAGTTTATAAGGTCGGCGGTGCACAGGCTGTCGCAGCCATGGCCTTTGGCACGGAAAGTATTCCAAAAGTTGATAAGATCACCGGCCCCGGCAACATTTTTGTGGCACTGGCAAAAAAAGCTTGTTTTGGCTATGTAAGCATCGATTCCATTGCTGGCCCCAGCGAAATCCTTGTGATCGCAGATGAAACGGCAAATCCCCGCTATGTGGCTGCAGACCTTCTTTCCCAGGCAGAACATGATGAACTGGCAAGCGCGATCTTGATCACGACCAGTGCCGAACTGGCAGAAGCAGTTTCCAAACAAGTTGATGACTTTGTCAGTCAGCTTTCCAGAACAGAGATCATGCAGAAATCGCTGGATCAGTACGGATATATCCTTTTGGTGGACAATTTTGAGGAAGCGGCAGAGACTGCAAATGAAATTGCATCCGAACATCTGGAGATTCTGACAAAGGATCCCTTCTCCCTGATGACAAAGATCAAAAATGCAGGTGCTATTTTCCTGGGAGAATACTCTTCAGAACCTCTGGGCGATTATTTTGCCGGTCCCAACCATGTGCTTCCCACCAATGGAACCGCACGTTTCTTCTCGCCGTTAAATGTGGATGATTTCCGTAAAAAGACCAGCATTATTTCCTATTCCAGAGAAGCACTTTCCCGTGTACATGAAAAAATAGAGCTTTTTGCAAGAAGCGAGGGGCTTACAGCACATGAAAATTCCATCAAAGTCCGTTTTGAGAATCAGGAGGAAGCCTAATGAGTAACCGCAAGGCCAAAATCATCCGCCAAACAAAAGAAACCGATATCGAAATTTCCATTGATCTGGATGGAAAAGGCAGTTCTGAAATTCACACCGGCATCGGATTTTTAGATCATATGCTGGAAGGGTTTGCAAAACACGGTTTTTTTGACCTGACTGCCTTTGTAAAAGGAGATCTTTGTGTGGATGGACATCATACCACAGAAGACTGCGGTATTGTTCTGGGTCAGTCTGTATTGACTGCACTGGGCGATAAAGTAGGTATCAGACGCTACGGCTCCTGCATTCTTCCCATGGATGATGCACTTGTATTATGCGCGGTGGATCTTTGCGGAAGACCTTATTTTAATTACCAGTTTACCTTTCCCACAGAAAAGATCGGTGACCTTGACACAGAGCTGATCCGGGAATTTTTCTATGCAATATCCTACAGCGCCGGTATGAATCTGCATATCAAAGTGTTGGATGGCATAAACAGCCATCATATTGCAGAAGCCATGTTCAAAGCCTTTGCCAAAGCACTGGATCAGGCAGTTTCCTATGATCCGCGCATTGGCGATGTCCTTTCCACCAAAGGAACACTTTAATGCAGAAAGGAAATATCTGACATGAAAAGCAAAATATTTATGCCCTGTATCTGGCTTTTTGAAAAAAGGGCAGTAGCAGGTCCTGACAATAAAAAAGAGGTGGATTTAAATCCTGTGCAGCTGGCAGAAACCTACAGCAGCATGCAGTGTGACAGTATTTTTGTTTATGACATGTCCTCAGACGATAAATCCCATGAAGAGGCGCTGGATGTCATAAAGGAAATCTGTGCGCATGTTGCCGTTCCTGTCATCGGAACCGGCAATATCAAGCGTATGGAAGATGTCAAAAAACTTCTGTATGCGGGCTGCAGTCAGGTTGCAGTAGAATATGCTAAAGATCCGGAACTTGCCCTGACCAAAGAAGTTTCCATGAAATTCGGCAAAGATAAGATCATCAGCATGCTTGACCATGCCGGTCAAATTTCTGGTGTGAATGAAGTTCTGCCTTCTTATACGGAACAGATTTATTTAAGAAACGGTGCCGGTATCAAAGAGGCTGCCATGGAATCCAAACTGCCTTTGGTTGCATTTTTGCCGGAAGTTTCTCTGGATAAGATCATCGATGTGCTTTCTTTTGCGAATGTATGCGGTCTTTCCGGTGCGCTTGTGACAGAAAACTATAAAAATCTGGAAGCGTTAAAGAAAGTCTGTGCAGAAAACGGTATATCTGTCAGAATGACAAATGCCGCTTATTCATGGAGTGATCTTAAAAAAGGTGCTGACGGTCTTGTTCCCGTTATTGTACAGGACATCAAAACAGATGCTGTTCTGATGATGGCTTACATGAATCAGGAAGCCTATGAACAGACCGTAAAAACCGGAAAAATGACTTATTACAGCCGCAGCAGACAGTCTTTATGGTTAAAAGGCGAAACCAGCGGTCATTTTCAGTATGTACATTCCCTGACAGCAGACTGTGATATGGATACGATTCTTGCAAAGGTAACGCAGGTGGGAGCAGCCTGCCATACAGGTTCCTACAGCTGTTTCTTTAACGAGATCACCAACAGAAGCCAGAAACAGGAAAATCATAATCCGATGCATGTTTTTGAAGAAGTATTCTCTGTCATCAAAGACCGTAAGGAGCATCCCAAGGAAGGCTCCTATACCAATTATCTTTTTGACAAGGGGATTGATAAAATCCTGAAAAAACTGGGAGAAGAGGCCACTGAAATTGTAATTGCCGCCAAAAATCCCAATCCAAATGAGATCAAATATGAGATTTCCGACTTTTTGTATCATATGATGGTTCTGATGGCTGAAAAAAATGTGACCTGGGAAGAAATTACCACGGAACTTGCCAACAGATAACTGCTGCATGTCATCAAAACGGTACATGATACATATAATGAACCAATAAAACAAGTAATAGTTGACATAATATATTTATGTCAACTATTTTGTTATCAAGGAGTATATTTTGACCGATTCAGCCAGCAAATTAAAGCTTCATCGATTTTTAAGAGAAGAAAATATGCGCAACCGGATGCATATGAGAAAACGGGAAGAAATTTTGTACGGAAAAGGATCTGATTTGACACCGGAGCTGTATTTTGCGTCAAGTGACTTTGGATATGAACCGCAGGTTTTGGCAGATTCCAAAAAAAGCATACATATCGGCATAAAAGCAAGAACAGTATTATCCGTCCTTATTTTTGCACTGGTTTTGTATGCTGATCTGTCCGGCAGGACGAAAGTACAGATACAGACCTGTGAGTGGGTCAAAAAACAGCTGGATTGGTCTGTGGAAGCAAAACTGATTGATTTTATGTCTGCTTTCCCTTATACTTTATCTGATGAACCCAAAATGAATCAAAACAGCTTTTAATCCGCGGGTATTTTCATACCTGCAAAAGCACGAAAGGATATGAAATATGAAGTTACCTGTAATGGACAGTAAGCTTGCGCTTTCTGATGAGATTTTAATGGCAGTGGAAAAGCCTGCCCGTTATATCGGCGGGGAAGTCAATGCCGTTATCAAGAAAAAAGATCAGGTTGATGTGCGCTTTGCCATGTGTTTTCCCGATGTATATGAGATCGGTATGTCTCATCTTGGCATGCAGATTCTTTATGATATGTTCAACCGCTGGGAAGATGTATGGTGCGAGCGTGTGTATTCTCCCTGGACAGATTTGGATCAGATCATGCGCCGGAAAAAGATTCCCCTGTTTGCGCTGGAATCCCAGGATCCGGTAAAGGAATTTGATTTCCTTGGCATTACGATCCAGTATGAAATGTGTTATACCAATATTCTGCAGGTTCTGGAACTGTCACAGATCCCTCTGCATGCGTTGGAAAGAACCGATGAAGATCCAATCGTCATCGGCGGCGGCCCCTGCAGCTATAACCCGGAACCCATCGCTGCTTTCTTTGATATCTTCTATATAGGAGAGGGCGAAACCCAGTACCGTGCATTGATGGATCTTTATAAACAGTGTAAAGAAAACGGATACAGCCGCAATGCATTTTTACTGCGCGCTGCCAGAGAGATCCCCGGCATGTATGTGCCTTCTTTATATGATGTTTCCTATCATGAGGACGGTACGATCAAAGCGTTTACCCCCAATCAGGAGGGTGTACCCGAAAGGATTTTAAAAGAAATCGTAATGGACCTGGACGAAGTGCCTTATCCGATGAAGCCGGTTGTTCCCTATATCAAGGCTACCCAGGACAGAGTGGTTTTAGAGATTCAGCGCGGCTGCATCAGGGGATGCCGTTTTTGTCAGGCTGGACAGCTGTACCGTCCTGTGCGTGAAAAGAGCGTGGAAACACTGAAAAAATATGCGACTGAAATGCTAAAAAATACCGGGTATGAGGAGATTTCCCTAAGCTCCTTAAGTTCCAGTGACTATACCTGGCTGGAAGAACTGGTCAATTATCTGATGGATACCTGCCGTGAAAATCATGTGAATATTGCATTGCCTTCCCTGCGGATCGATGCCTTTTCCCTTGATGTTATGAGCAAAGTACAGGATGTAAAAAAAAGCAGTCTGACATTTGCTCCGGAAGCCGGCAGCCAGAGACTTCGGGATGTAATCAACAAAGGATTGACTGAAGAAGTCATTTTGGAAGGCGCCGGTATGGCGTTTGAGGGAGGATGGAATAAGGTAAAACTTTACTTTATGCTCGGACTTCCCACCGAAACCGAAGAAGATATTTACGGCATTGCAGATCTGTGCAATAAGATCGCAGCAACCTATTATGACCGTATTCCCAAGGAAAAGAGAACAGGTCCTGTCCAGATCACGGCAAGCACTTCTTTCTTTATTCCCAAGCCTTTTACTCCTTTCCAGTGGGCAAGGATGTGCACCAAGGATGAATTTATCAAAAAAGCCGGCTATACCAAGCACAGCATTCATTCCCAGTTAAACCAGAAGCGCATCAAATATAACTGGCATGAAGCTGATGTAAGCGTGATGGAAGGTGTTTTTGCAAGGGGTGACCGGAAAGTGGCAGATGTCATCGAGACTGCATATAAAAAAGGCTGTCTGTATGATTCCTGGGGTGAATCCTACAAAAACGATCTCTGGCTGGAAGCGTTTGACGAATGCAATGTGGATATCGCATTCTATACCACCAGAGAAAGAAGTCTGGATGAAATCTTTCCCTGGGATTTCCTGGACTGCGGCGTAACCAAAGAATTTTTAAAACGGGAATGGTTAAAGGCAATTGATGAAAAAGTATCTCCCAACTGCAGAATGCAGTGTCAGGGATGCGGTGCTGCACGTTTTGGCGGCGGTGTATGTACAGAAGAGAAAGGTGTGTGCGCTTTATGAAAGTAAGAGTAAAATTTGCAAAATACGGCGCACTGCGCTATATCGGACATCTGGATGTGATGCGTTTTTTCCAGAAAGCATTGAGAAGAGCAGAGATTGATGTGGTATATACCACCGGTTTTTCTCCGCATCAGGTCATGAGCTTTGCGTCTCCGTTGGGTATCGGCATGATCAGTACCGGAGAATATATGGACATTGAATTAAATTCCCATAACGGCTCCGCTGACTTTGTACAGCGTCTGCAGGCGGTTTGTCCTGCCGGTATCGATATTCTTGCAGCCAAAGAACTTCCCGAAAACGCCCGCAATGCAATGGCAAGCGTGGCTGCAGCAACCTATGCGATTGCCTGGAAGGATCAGACCAAAAACTTCAATGACTATACCGGTCAGGTAGAAGAATATTTAAAACAATCTGAGATCATGATCGAAAAGGAAACCAAACGCTCCACAGCGCAGATGAATATCCGTCCCGGCATTTATGATTTTCATATCGAAGACGGCTGTCTTGTCTTTACGGTTGACGCCAGCAGCGCCGGAAATATCCGTCCCGGCTTTGTGACAGACACTTTCTTTGCATTTGTCGGAATCAGTCCGGATCCTCTTGAACTTCAGGTCTGCAGAGCAGAAACCTTCTACAATGCAGGTACCCCTGAAGAGGTTCATTTAAAGCCTTTGATTGATGCAGGAGAAGATTTTTGAATACCACATATTGTATCACCAATTATGAGAATAAACTCTGCGGTTGTCTTTTACAGGACAACCGCATCTTTGAATTGCAGATTTTTTCAGAAGAAACCTCGCTGCTTGGAAATATCTATATCGGAAAGGTAAAGAATATCATAAAAAACATTGACGCCGCTTTTGTCGAGATCGCAGGCGGACAGATGTGCTTTTTGCCGCTTCCGGAAGCACAAAACCCTATACTGACCAACCGGGTCAGCACAGGAAAACTTGTTCCCGGCGACGAAATTCTGGTGCAGGTAAAAAAAGATGCCGTCAAAACAAAAGATCCTGTACTGACGGCCAATCTTTCCTTTCCGGGCCGTTATTGCGCCGTACAGGCAGACGGGAATAAAAAGATACATTATTCCCACAAAATGGATCAGGACAGCAAAAAGAAGCTTGCACAGGCGTTGAAGCAGATCGTGCTGCCGGATGGCTGCAGTCTTGTGGTGCGTACACAGGCGCAGGAGCTTGCAGAACCGGATGAGCTTTGCAAAGAAGCGCAAAGGCTGCTTGCTCAGGCTGAACAGCTACTGCAGACCGGACGTATGCGTACTGTTTTTTCAAAACTTTCTGCGCAGGAGCCTTCTTACTTAAATCTCTTAAGAGAATGGAAAAACTGGCCGGATAAGATCATAACTGACCAGCCCTCCGTGCATACGCAGATCCTTCAGTTTATCAAGGAGTATGCTCCGGAAATGGAAAGCCGCCTTACGCTGTATCAGGATCCGTCTATGAATCTGTATACGCTTTACGGTCTTGGCTCCAAAATACAGGAGGGCCTGGAACGCCGTATATGGCTGAAATCGGGCGGATATCTTGTCATCGAACAAACTGAGGCATTGGTGGTAATAGACGTCAATACGGGCAAATTTGACGGCAAAAAGAGCGCTTTGGAAACCTTTCACCGCATCAATATGGAAGCGGCGCAGGAGAGTGCCAGACAGATGCGGCTGCGCAATCTTTCCGGTATCATTATCATTGACTTTATCAATGAATCCGCCAAAGAAGCGCAGGAGGAACTGCTTTCCTATATGAGTGAGCTGCTAAAAGAAGATCCGGTCACCGCAAAACTGATCGATATGACACCTCTTGGCCTTGTGGAGATCACACGCAAAAAAGTGCATATGTCCCTTGCAGAACAGCTTGGCAGAAAATAAAGGAGTATTCACAAATGGAATTTCTTGGAATGGAAAAGGTCCGTGACGGAAAATATCTGAAAAACTACGAACTTTCCTATAAAAACAAAGCCGGAAAACTCAAAAAATTTGAAATTGTAAGCAGAAAAGATTTAAAAGACGCCTCAGAACTTGGTCAAAAGCCCAGCGGTGTTTCCATTGTCGCATTCAAGGATGACAAAATGATGCTGCTTCGCGAATTCAGACTCAGCATTAACCGGGAAATTTTTAATCTCTGCGCCGGCATGCTGGAAGAGGGAGAGAGTATCCGCGATTGCATTTCCAGAGAGTTATACGAAGAAACAGGCTTAAAAGTAAAAAAGATCATCGATATCCTTCCGCCGTCTTATTCTGCGGTCGGATTTTCGGACACCACAACCTATATTGCATTTGTGGAAGCGGAGGGAGAGTTTGAAGATCATACCTCTGACAACGAACAGATTCAGGCACAGTTTTATTCCAGAGAAGAGATGCTTTCTTTGTTGAAAACAGAACATTTCAGTTCCCGTTCCCAGATGGCAGCCTGGTTTTTTACATGCGGCATCAGACCCGAACAGTTAAAAACAATCTGTCTATAATGTCTGATTAAGACATTATTAATAATTAAAATGTGTGACAATTCACAAAGAACAGTTGAATTTGATTAATAAATTGTATATAATTACAATATAAAGAATGATTCCGGTATGTTGCAGGATACCGGATGAAAAAAGGAGTTGATCATATGAAAACTGTTATCACAATTGGACGTCAGTTTGGCTCAGGTGGACATGAAATTGGTGAAAGAGTAGCTGAATACTTTGGAATCAAATGCTATGATAAAGAGCTTTTATCACGTGCAGCCAAAGACAGCGGTTTCTGCGAGGAAATGATCAAAAGCCATGATGAGAGGCCTACCAATTCCTTTCTTTATAATATTGTGATGGATACGTATTCCTTTGGATACAATGCGTCCTCCTTTGTGGATATGCCCATCAGCCATAAGGTTTTCCTCGCACAGTTTGATACCATCAAACAGATCGCTTCGGAAGGCCCCTGCGTGATCGTAGGACGCTGTGCCGATTATGCGCTCAGTGAATTTGATAACTGCATCAATTTCTTTATTTATGCAGATGAAGACGCAAAGGTAAAACGTCTTGTCGATAAGTATGAAATTTCCGAAGAAAAGGCTCTTGACCTGATGCAGAAAAAAGACAAACAGCGTCAAAGTTATTATAACTATTATTCCGACAAAAAATGGGGACGCGCCGACACCTATGATTTCTGCTTAAACAGTGCTAAGCTTGGCATTGAAGGTACCGTGAAGCTGATCGCACAGATTGTGGAAGATTTTGAAGACGTTAAGAATTTAAAATAAGAATTGTTAAGTAAAGCAAACCTCCCGGTAATATTTGACTGCCGGGAGGTTTTTATTTGCACCAAATGTATCGCAAATTCATAAAAATTCTGCGTTTGAGAGCAGTAACCGCATAAATTCAACTATGCGCAAAACTCTTGTTTAACGAATAGATAGCGCTGTAATTTACAATATATCTTATAATTCAGCGGAATCCAGCACGATCGTAAAAGGACCGTCATTTTCAAGCGCAACCTTCATATGCGCACCAAATACACCGGTTTTTACAACTTCACAGGTTTTCTGACATTCACTTACAATATATTCATACAAATTGTTGGCATGTTCCGGTGAACCAGCTTTTACAAAGGATGGTCTGTTGCCTTTTTTACAGTCTGCATATAAGGTAAATTGTGAAACCAAAAGCAGCTGGCCGTTTACATCCTTTAACGCCAGATTTGTCTTTCCGTCAGCATCTTCAAAGATACGAAGTCCCAGCAGTTTTTTTACCAGTTTATCGGCGGTTTCCTTTGTATCTGCGTCACATACACCGATCAGGACCATAAAGCCTTTCTCTATGGAAGAAATGAGTGTGCCATCCACCGTAACACTTGCATGGCTGACTCTTTGGATTACAAATTTCATCTGCAGTCATCTCCTGTTCTTTTATAATGTTAATATATTAACAATCACATTTCGTTATTTTTATTCTTATTTTTTCCGGCAAAAAGTTTGCGGAATGCACTGTTTTGTGTTTTTTCACGGAATTTGGCTTCTTCATCTGCATAAATCATTTCACCGCTTGTCATGTGAATATGTTCCAGATGTCTGTATTTTACGGATTCTGTGGGAAGATCCTTTTTATCCAGATTGTTGTCTACTTTTCTCTTGACAAGCGTGTAAAATACCGCAAACGTAGGCACACCTACAATCATGCCCAAAACGCCCATAAGGCCTGAGAATAAGGTGATGGAAAAAATAACCCAGAAACCGGACAGGCCTGTGGATTCACCTAAAATCTTGGGACCAAGGTAATTTCCGTCAAACTGCTGCAAAATAAAGATAAACAGGACAAAATATACACTCTGCAGAGGGCTTACCATAAAAATCAGTATGGTGCAGGGAATCGCACCGATAAACGGACCAAAAAACGGAATGATGTTGGTGACGCCGACGATCACACTGATAAGCATCGGATACGGGAATTTTAAAATGGTAACACATACAAAGCAAATAATACCGATGATCAGGGAATCCAAAAGCTTTCCGCTGATGAATCCGCCAAAGGTCTTGTTGATCATTCTGGCATCATCCAGCAGTGCATTTGCACGTTCTTTTTCCCAGAAGGCATATAAAATCTTCTTTCCCTGGCTGATAAATACTTCTTTGCTGCCAAGTAAATATACGGAAATGATCAGACCGATAAACAGATCCCACACAGCACCAAGTACACTGAACATGCTGGTCGATACAGAGACAAGCAGGGTGTTTAACTTGGGTAACAGACTGCTCTCCATCCAGTTGACCATATCCTGGTAATACTCATTGAAAAGATCATTGACTGTCTTTTCAAGCTGGGGGTTCATTTCAAACAGCTTATCCAGCCATTGCTGCAGATTGTTCATATAGTCCGGAAACTGCATCGCAATACTCTTGATGCTGTCGATCACCTGCGGGATGACGATACTGAACAGACCAAAAAGGGCTGCGATCATGATGATCAGCGTAAAAATGATGGAGATTCCGCGGCACAGCCTGTCCATGCTTTTTTCTTTCTCTGCAAGCTTTGGAAATCTGCGCATAAGCCGGCATTTTAACGGATAGAGATATTTGCGTTCGAAAAAACGCACGATCGGCCATAACAGATATGCAAGAATAACACCGTCAATGACCGGTGTCATAATGTTGATAAGCTGCATGCATCTCTCTCCCAGTATCTGCCCGTGAAAGATCAGATAATAGAATAAGATCGCTCCTGACAAAACCAACAAAGCTGTAATGCCCCAATACAGATATTTTTTGTCCCAGTTAATCTTCATCCGCCGTATCCTCGCTGCTCAAATTTATACATATATCCAGTATAACACAAAATCCAAAAAATACCTGTTAAAATTTTGAAAAAAATAGTATACTGTGATAGAAAAATGTTTTACACTTCCGGAGGAATTATGAAATTACAACAAGTGCTCAGTTATGTGAGACGTGCCGTTGAAGATTATGATATGATCCAGGACGGCGATAAGATTGCAGTCGGTATTTCCGGCGGCAAGGACTCTCTCACTATGCTATACGCTTTAAACGGCCTTAAACGCTTTTATCCCAAACGATTTGAAATTCATGCGGTAACTGTCGACTTAGGGTTTAAAAACCTTGATTTGGGGCAAATAGAGGCCCTCTGCGAGAAGCTGCAGGTTCCTTATACCATTGTAAAAACAGATATCGCAGATATTATTTTTGAGCAGAGAAAAGAAACCAATCCCTGCGCGCTGTGCGCCAAAATGCGCAAAGGTGCCTTAAATGACGCCATCAAAGCCGCAGGCTGCAATAAAGTTGCCTATGCGCATCATAAAGATGACGTAGTGGAAACCATGCTGATGTCTTTGATCTTTGAAGGACGTTTTCACACCTTTTCACCTGTCACCTATCTTGACCGCATGGATCTGACCGTGATCCGTCCTCTTTTGTACATGAATGAGGCAGATGTCATAGGCTTTGTAAATAAAAATGACGTACCTGTTGCCAAAAGCCCCTGCCCTGCAGACGGCTACACCAAACGCGAATACGTCAAGCAGCTGCTCCGACAGCTGAATCTGGAAAATCCCGGTGTCAAAGAACGAATGTTCACTGCTATCCAGACCGGCAATTTAAAGGGCTGGCCGGATCTGATCGAAAGACCCAAACCGGTTCCCAAAAAGAATCGAAATCACGAAGAATAACCAAATATGAAAAACAGCAAAAACTATCACGACGAAATCAATAAAAATAATGTTATACGACTGCGGGAGCTTACAGAACAGCTCCCTCCTTTCTGCAGACAGTTTTTCCGCGGGATCGAACAGATCACCTCATCGCGTACCCGGATTGCCTATGCCTATGATCTTGGAATCTTTTTTGATTTTTTGAAGGAAAATAATCCCGTATGTGCCAAAACACAGGTCACAGAGCTTCCGCTTTCCATTTTAGAGCAGATCAGCCGTGAAGATATTCTGGAATACCTGGAATATTTGTCCCTCTACCAAAAAGACGGTGTCGAATACACCAACGACGAACGCGGCAAACACAGAAAGCTTGCCAGTCTCCGTACTTTTTACAATTATTTCTTCCAGAACGAACTGATCACATCCAATCCGGCAGTGCTTGTTCCGCTTCCAAAGCTTCATGAAAAGGAAATTGTAAGACTGGATCCCAACGAAGTTGCCCTTCTTCTTGATCAGGTGGAGGAAGGCACCAAATTGTCAAAAAACCAGCAGCGTTTTCATGATAAGACCAAAGTACGTGATCTTGCGCTTCTTACCCTTTTGCTTGGTACCGGAATCCGTGTTTCTGAATGTGTGGGACTTGATCTTAATGATGTGGATTTTGACAATCTGGCAATCCGCATCCGCAGAAAAGGCGGTTATGAAGATACAGTATACTTTGGAGAGGAAGTCGAGGAAGCACTTTTACAGTATCTGGAATGGCGAAAACATGTTGTCCCCAACGAAGGACACGAAGAAGCCTTTTTCCTTTCTTTGCAGAACCGCCGGATGGCTGTCAGAAGCGTTGAGAATCTGGTGAAAAAATATGCCTCCCTTGTAACCAGCACCAAAAAGATCACACCGCATAAACTGCGCTCTACCTATGGTACAACTCTTTATCAGGAAACCGGAGATATTTATCTGGTTGCAGATGTACTGGGGCATAAAGATGTTAACACAACACGTAAGCATTATGCTGCCATGAAAGATGAGAATAAGAGAAAAGCAGCTAAAAGTGTTAAGCTTAGAGAACCGTAAATAAATTTCAAATCAAAAATGCCATTGATTCTGTAATCTCTGGCATTTTTGATTTATGTGTGAAGTTATAAAGAAAAAGGCTGTATCAGTATTTATAGTCACTGCTGTAATAAGGAACAACAATATATTGTCCGGCAGTGATCATATCCTGGCTTTCAAGGTGATTGATGCTTACAACCTCTGAAATATACTCCTGAACAGTATAGTGGAAATCTGCATATTCCTGCGCGATGGAAGTAAGGGTATCTCCTTCTTCTACCTGAATGCTCTCAAAATATTTAAAATAAACAGTATCATTCTCTTCATGTGCACTGGAATATGTTGAGCCAAAGCAAACCGCAAGTAAGAAAACCATGCACAATGCAGAAATAGTGCCCAGGATCCTGCGTCTTAACTGTCTGTTTCTTCTGATTCTGTTGTTGCGTCTTCTTCTTTCAGATTCTCTCATACTGGTAATCCCCTGTTCTCATATCGTATAATGTCCGGCCAACCCGAACATCTGTTGCAAACACTTGTTCTTTATGCTTGCATTATATCGAACAAACATTCTTATGTCAATACTTACCAATAAAATAATCGAACATTTTTTCGGAATATATGTTTGCTTTTTCCGGCTTGTTATGCTATACTTTAAAAAACAAACATTCTGCATATAAGAAAGGAATTTTTATATGGCTCAAGGAAAGATCACTGCCAAACAGCAGGAAATATTAGATTATATAAAAGAAGAGATCTTAAAGAGAGGATATCCGCCGGCTGTCCGTGAGATCTGCGAAGCTGTTAATTTAAAATCCACTTCTTCCGTACACTCTCATCTTGAGACACTGGAAAAGAACGGATTTATCAGACGCGACCCTACCAAACCCCGTGCCATCGAAATCTGTGACGACAGTTTCCAGATGGTTCGAACAGAGATGGTAAGCCTTCCTGTGATCGGCAATGTAGCTGCAGGCACTCCTATTCTTGCAGATCAGAATATCGAGAATTATTTCCCGGTACCGGCTGAGCTTGTTCCCAACGGAGAACCTTCCTACATCTTAAAAGTTCGCGGTGAATCCATGATCAATGCCGGTATTTATGACGGTGACCAGATTTTTGTCCAGAGCTGCCATGAAGCGAGAAACGGACAGATGGTTGTTGCCCTTATCGATGACTCCGCTACTGTTAAGACCTTTTATAAGGAAAACGGTCATATCCGTCTCCAGCCTGAGAATGATACCATGGAGCCGATCATCGTGGATGACTGCAAGATCATTGGTAAGGTATTCGGCGTTTTCCGTATTTATCATTAAGTTTCAACCAAAAAAGACGTGGAAGGAATTTTTTCCCTACACGTCTTTTTTTCTTATCATTTTATTTAAGCTTCTCTTCCAAACGCTTCCGCATCGAGGATCTTACCGTCCCTCCAGATTCTTTCCAGATCATAGAACAGTCTGTTCTGCTTGTCAAATACATGGATAATAATATCATTATAGTCCATTAAAATCCAGTTTCCGGTCTGATAGCCTTCGATATTCTTAGGTTCATAACCCATTTTTGCAAGCTTTTCACCAACACTGTCGATCAGAGCCTGTACCTGGTTGTGGTTATTGCCGTTTGCGATGATAAAGTAATCTGCAAGAACAGAAACTTCACTGATATCAATAACCATGATATCTTCGCCTTTTTTATCTTCCAATGCTGCGATTGCAGCAAGTGCCATTTCTTTTTGCTATGTCATACTAAAACATCTCCATTTTTATAGTATTCGTATGTCAGCTGTGTCATGTGATCGATTTCATTTTTACCTGATTGTAAATACGCAAGTGTATCTTCAAGGATCATCAGCAGTGCCTTATCAAGGTCTTCAAAGGCCGTCTTTCGGATCAGTTCAAGATTGGGAGCCTGTTTTCTGCCCGGTTCAATATAATCAGCAATATAGATGATCTTTTCTAAGAGAGACATGCCGGGGCGTCCGGTTGTATGATGCAAAATGGCATTCAGTACATCCTGATCTGAAACCTCATATTTATCCATCGCCAAAAAGCTTCCCACCTTTGCATGAAGAAGAAAGGGATTTCTCATTTCCGCTTCACTGATCATGATATGATTTTTTTCACAGATACTGATCTTTTTGTCATTGGTAAGACATTTTGCACAGTCATGAAGCATACCGGCCAGAATTGCCTTATCTGTATCTTCTCCGTATTTCATTGCCAGTGAAGATGCCGTGTAAGCAACCGCAAGGGTATGTTCATATCGTTTGGGGTCCAGATTCTTTTCCATTGCCTTCCGGATTTTTTTAAGATCTGCTTCTTTCACCAGTGCTCACTCCTTGTAGTAACCTCTTGTCTCCAGTAATGTCCTTACGCTTTCGGGAATCAGGTATCTGTTTGAAATACCATTTTTACAATTTTCCCTGATCAGTGTAGAAGAAATGCCAATCTGCAGGGAATGCAGAAAACGGATATCGCCTCCTGATTTCTGCTGCAGATAAGCTGCCTGCTTTTGTAAGTCTTGCATATCGGCATCATCCCGGACAGCTGCCAAAATCACGGCCTGTGAAAAAATCTGTTCGGGATTTTTCCAGTTTTCCATATTGTAGAGGGTATCAGCTCCTACAATAAAATAAAAACAGGTGTCAGGATACATTTCATGCAGCTGTGAAAGGGTTTCACAGGTATAGGTATTGCCTTCCCGCTTCAATTCCACATCAGAAACTTTAAAATGCGGATTTTCCCGTATGGCAAGCCGAGTCATTTCCATCCGTACATTGCCCGGTAGAATCTTTGAAGTATCCTTCATATAGGAACAGCCGCTTGGAATAAACCATATTTCATCCAGGTTAAACTGTGCTCTTGCAGTTTCTGCCAGAATCAGATGTCCGTTATGAATAGGATTGAATGTGCCGCCCAGAATTCCGATATGTTTCATGATTCATACTCCGTATTTTACTTACATTTACCAGATCAAAGAGGAAGTTCAATTTTTTTGTGATCTTTGCTTTCCTTATACAGAATGATCTTTTTGCCGACTACCTGAACCACTGTGGATTTGGTTCTTTCTGCTACCATTTCCGCAATCTCTCTGGGATCGTCAAAACAGTTTTTCAATACTGCGATTTTGATCAGTTCTCTTTTATTGAAAGACTCTCCGATCGCAGCAGTCACTTCGGGAGTCAGACTGGATTTGCCGATCTGAAAGATCGGATCCATGGTGCTTGCAAGGCTTTTTAAATATGCACGCTGTTTACTTGTTAATGCTACCATCTTAAAGTCTCCTTATTTATAATAATCAAAAGAAAGTCCATACATACGGACAGTATCGCCTTCCTGGATGCCCAGTTCCTCCAGCTGTTCCAGAATGCCGGAATCTTTCAGGAAGTTCTGGAAGAATACAAAGCCTTTTTCGGATTCCAGATTGGTGTATCCAAGCATTCTTTCGATGCGGGGGCCTTCCACAACATATTCATCTTCATCAGGATCATAGGTTACGGTAAACGGTTCATCAGAAGTCATAAAGGCCATTTCCGGGAAGTATTCCTGTTCAAATACTGTGGGTTTTTCATCAAGACCGTCAAGCATATGACGAACTTCATATAAAAGCTCGCGAAGTCCCTGTCCGCTTACTGCAGAAATGGGGAATACTTTAACGCCCTGGGGTTCAAACTCTGCCCTGATGCGATCAATTGGTGATTCCTCTCCGTCATCGTAGATTGCATCCGTTTTATTGGCTGCGATCACCTGCGGTCTGTCGGTCAGACCTGCATTGTAATGCTCCAGTTCTTTGTTGATTGCATAGATATCTTCAATGGGATCACGTCCTTCGGTTCCTGCCGCATCTACCACATGGATCAGCACTTTGGTACGTTCAATATGACGAAGGAATTCCAGACCAAGTCCCACACCTTCTGATGCGCCTTCGATCAGACCGGGAATGTCGGCAATGACAAAGCCTTTTGCGTCATTTAAATCCACAACGCCAAGATTGGGATTTAAGGTTGTGAAATGATAATTGGCGATCTTGGGTCTTGCATTGGTGACACGGGATAAGAAGGTGGATTTGCCCACATTGGGGAAGCCTACCAGACCGACATCTGCGATCACCTTTAATTCCAGCCAAAGTTCCAGCTCCTGCGCAGGCTGTCCGGGCTGTGCATATTTGGGCGCCTGCATGGTGCTTGTCGCATAATGCTGATTGCCTTTGCCGCCTTTTCCGCCTTTTAACAAGACAACTCTCTTGTTTTCGCCGGACATGTCCGCAATTACTTTCTTACTGTTAAATTCTTTGATAACTGTACCTTCCGGTACTTTGATGATGATGTCTTCACCATCTTTGCCGCGGCAGTTTTTCTTGCCGCCTTCCTGGCCGTCCTGGGCCTTATATTTTCCGATATGGCGGAAATCGGTAAGCGTATTTAAACCGGTATCCACTACAAAGATAACGTCGCCGCCTTTTCCGCCGTCACCGCCGTCAGGGCCGCCGTCGGGGACATACTTTTCTCTTCTGAAAGATACATGTCCGTCGCCGCCTTTTCCGCTTCTGACATAAATTTTCGCTCTATCTGCAAACATATTCATTCTCCATTGGTCATTCTTGGGTTTCCCTACAGTTACTGTTTTTTTGTGACCATTAACCCAATAAGAGCCCACAAACAATCCCTGTCTGTGGGCTCTCCACTGGACTTATGTCCTTACATGCTTACTGTTCTACCGGATATACGGAAGCCTGTTTCTTGTCTCTTCCTTTTCTTTCGAATTTCAGAACGCCGTCAACCTTAGCAAATAATGTGTCATCGCCACCGATGCCAACATTGATGCCGGGATGAATCTTGGTTCCACGCTGTCTGTACAGGATGTTGCCAGCCTTTACAAACTGTCCGTCTGCTCTCTTTGCTCCAAGTCTCTTGGATTCGGAATCTCTACCGTTCTTGGTGGAGCCTACACCTTTCTTATGAGCAAAAAACTGAAGGTTCATATTAAGCATTTGTTACACCTCCTCGAATTTCAGTCTCAAGTACTTTTTACCGTACTGTTGTGCAATACTTTTCAGACCTAAAATCATGGTATCCATCAAAAGAACTGTCTTCTCATTGACCGGATTTACAAAAACAACATCAATCACACCGTCTTCTTCTCCTGCCACAACCTCCATCTTCTCATCTGCAAATGTCTCCATCGCATTGATGGTGTTGATCACAAGAACGGATATGGCTGCACATACGATATCAGATCCGCTGTCTGCGTATCCTGCATGCCCTGTCAGCGTAAATCCACGATAACCATTTTTAGTCTTTTTACAGAAAAAAGTCGTCATTTCCGCATACTAAAATGGCTTAGCCATTGATCTTTTCAATCTTAACCTGAGTGTATGCTTGTCTGTGACCGTTTTTCTTATGGTAACCGGTTTTTCTCTTATACTTGTAAACGATAACCTTCTTACCTTTGCCTTCACCGATAACGGTTGCGGTTACGGTTGCGCCAGCTACGTCTGCGCCAACCTTAAGGCCGTCATTGCTTACTGCGATTACCTGGTCAAATGTAACAGTTGCGCCTGCTTCAAGACCGAGCTTTTCAACCTTGAGAACGTCGCCTTCAGCTACTTTGTACTGTTTGCCACCTGTTGCAATAATTGCGTACATCTAGGACACCTCCTATCAAAGCGTTAAAATAATTAACGTTACTCGCTAACTTCGGTGATGCTTCCAAGCATTCTTTTACCTCGTTACGCGGCATACTCATGAATCATAACATCTATTTGTTAAAATGTCAATAAAACAAATTGTTCTTTTTGTAAAACAAAGCAACCATTTCGTTGAGAACAAAGTGCAGCATCACTTCTTTTACATAAGGATACCGGCTCTAACGGGCCGGTATCCAAATACGAATTCTCACAGAATTGCGTTTTTGCAGATCAATTATTTCTTCATCTGCTTCTTGAAGGTAGTAAAGCCTTCAACTACCAAGAACATAGCAAGGATTACCATTGCTGCAGCAAACAGCATCTGGAACCAGTCGCCCCAAGCAGCAGTGCCTGCACCAACAGCTTTGATCTTGTTGATTACAGTCATAACAAGGCTGGAAATGGTAGCTACAAGCATGAAGATCATAGGGAAGATAAACATCTTGTTGTTCTTGCCGATATTGCCAAGCCAAGCAGCTACTGCCATCAGAGCGATACCTGCAAGCAGCTGGTTAGCAGCACCAAACAGACCCCAGATCTGGCTTAAGGACAGACCGCCAAGGATACAGCCGATCAGAACCATGATCAGAGTACCAACCATGGGATGTGCAAAGAACTTGCGAGCACCCTTTGCATCTTTCCAGGTTGCTTCGCCTTCCTGAAGCAGCAGTTCGCTGAACAGATAACGGCTCAGACGAGTACCGGAGTCAAGAGAGGTAAGAGCAAATACGGAAACTGCCAGGGTAAGCAGTGCATAAATGGTGTTGTAAACTGCAGAACCTTCTACGTTGAACATGGTTGCGATACCTGCCGCAAATGCTGCTGCGGGAGAACCGAAACCGCCATCCAGATATTTCTGGAATACCATACCAACTGCGATCAGGGAGATGATACCCAGAGCAGATTCAATCAGCATGGAACCGTATCCGATTACCTTAGCATCTTTTTCGTTAGCCAGCTGCTTAGCGGATGTACCGGTAGCGATAAGGCTGTGGAAACCGGAACATGCACCGCAGGCAACAGTGATGAACAGGGTCGGGAACAGATACTGACCAGCCTTGGGAGACCAGCCGGTAAATGCAGGGATAGAGAAGGTTGCGGTACCTGCAATTGCTGCGATAGCGATACCTGCTACTGCAAGAATCATCATTGCATAAAGCAGGAAGCTGGACAGATAGTCACGGGGCTGCAGCAGGATCCATACAGGAACCAGGGATGCGATGGTGATGTATGCGCCGATGAAAACAATCCATCCGGTACGGCCCATAACAAAACCAAAGTTCAGACCGATAACAGTGATAAGAACGATGCCGATGATACCAAGAATGGTTGCAGGCAGAGTCTTGATACCGCACTTGGTGGTGATGTAACCATAAATAATTGCCAGAACGATAAACAGCAGAGAGATCATAGCTGTTGTCTGGTTGCCGGTAGGACCTGCTGCGATACCGAAACCGCCGTCAGCGGTAAAGAAGGTACCAGCTACAACGTTAACAAAGGATGCGATTACCAGAATCAGAACCAGAAGTGCAAAAATAATGAATAACTTCTGTGCTCTCTTACCCATAGATGTCTTAATGATCTCACCTACGGATTTTCCACCATGGCGTACGGAAGCGAACAGGGAACCAAAGTCCTGCAGACCGCCGAAAAAGATACCACCAACTACACACCAGATGAAAACGGGAACCCATCCGAAAATGGATGCCTGGATAGGGCCATTGATAGGGCCTGCACCAGCGATGGAGGAGAAATGGTGACCAAGCAGTACGGCAGGCTTAGCTGCAACGTAGTCTACACCGTCTTCCATTTCGATTGCGGGGGTCTTTCTGTTAGGATCGATGCCCCACTCTTTGCACAGCCAGTTACCATATGTAAAATAACCGATAACAAGCAGTGCGCATGCTGCGAGAATAATGAGTAATGCTGTCATTTTTTTCTCTCCTTTACTTATTTGGTTGCTTTTGTATATTGCTGATGAGCTTTTTCAGTTCGGAACCCAGGTGGTTGTAGGTTACTTTACCTGTCGAAGTCTCAAGTGCAATCAGTCTGTAACGGCTAAAACCTCTGAATGAGAAGTAATAGCTCTTAAAATGCGACAGTTTTTTCAGTTTTTTGTCTGCCGCTTTATCAATGGTATCTGCCATGATCACCAGTGCAATATCTGTACTGTGATGCAGAGGTGTAAGCTCTACTCTGCTTAAACCAGTCTCCCATGCCAAGCTGTCAAGCTCTGTAAGAGTCTGTTCGTCAAGATGATCCATTGCCTTAAAGAAAACAAATTCTCTGGATTCTGACTGAGCAAGCTTTGCAGTCTTCATCAGAAAATATGCTTCATCGTGCGTAAAAAATTCCGCTTCCGCGTCAAAAGGTACAGTAATATTTTCTCTTTTGACATTGTAATATGCCGTATATGAGGGCAGAAGCTTTTCAAGTGCTTCCTGTGCTGTCATTTAATATCTCCAGTCTTTTGCTCATCATCTGCTTTCGGGGAAGAAAACTGTGCATGAGGAATCTTATTTTTCAACTCTTCCATCAGAATTCTGGCTGCTTTCGTTCCCGGAATCTGGAGCTGTGCAATCTCCTGATCACCGGAACAGATTACCAGATTCTCAATCTGGAATTCTCCTTTTCCGCAGCACATCTTCATCGGTACTTCCATAACTCTGCGAAAACATCTGGTGATATCTTTATATGGAATATAATAAACTTTTAAAAACTTCTTAAAAAAAAGAAAACTGTCACCAAGCCGGATTATGCCGATTTCATGTCCTTGGGCAAATTCTCTTTTCAGAGAATCTGTATCAGTGACAGCGGTTGTAAGGGAATGTAATTTCACAAACAAAGCCTCCTGTGCAAAACTTAAATCAAAGTTTAGCACAAATCGACACAATATGCAACGGGTGACAGTTGATATATTTTATTCTTTTTTAACATTTATTAAGTTTTCTTAACTTTATCGTTCTATTTTTGACAGAATATTTTCAAAATAGTCCGGCAGCTTAGCGGTTGTCTGTATATACTCATGTGTTACCGGATGAATAAAGCCAAGAATCATGGCATGAAGCGTCTGGCCTTCCAGGCGGGGAATAGGACACTTTTTGGGACCGTAAACCTCATCTCCCAAAAGCGGATGACCGATGGAAGCCATATGCACACGAATCTGGTGGGTACGTCCGGTTTCAAGCTGACATTCAATATAAGTGTAATTTTTAAAACGTTCCAGAACCTTATAATGTGTCACAGCTTCCTTGCCGTTTTTATGATTGACCGCCATCATCTTGCGTTCAACCGGATGTCTTCCGATAGGGGCATTTATTGTACCCTCTTCTTCTTTGAGTACGCCATGTACAATAGCACGGTATTTTCTGACAATGGAATGCTCTTTCAGTTGTGCGGCAATGGACTGATGTGCCAGATCATTTTTACAGATGATAAGGGAGCCCGTGGTATCCTTATCGATTCTGTGCACGATTCCGGGTCTCATACATCCATTGATACCGGAAAGATTGCCCTTGCAGTGAAACATGACAGCATTTACAAGAGTCTTGCTGTAATGACCGGCTGCAGGGTGTACGACCATGCCCTTTGGCTTATTTACGACCAATACAGAATCATCCTCATACAGAATGTCCAGAGGGATATCTTCCGGTTCTATATCCGGCTCCTGTGCTTTGGGAAGATAAAAAGAAACATCATCATCTGTCTTTACACGGTAATTTGCCTTGACAGCTTTTTCATTCACAAAAACATTGCCTTCCCGTATCATTTTCTGTATATAGGATCTTGATAAGGTTTCCATTAACAGATTTAAAGCTTTGTCAATGCGTTCCTCTTCCATTTCTTCCGTGATCTGAAAACGAAACAGTTCCATTTATTGTTCAACCTCTTTTTTCTTCCAGGGAGTCAGAAATGAAAAATCAGGGTCTTCTCCTTTGATAAAAATAACAGCCAGTACACCGACAATACAGGTACAGGATACATAGATATCCGCTACGTTAAAAATCGGAAAATCAATCAGGGAAACATAAATAAAGTCCACAACATAATCGTATGCGATACGATCCCAGAAATTACCGAGTGCACCAGCCAGAAGAACACTTCCGCCAATGTGATAATATCTGTACTCTTTTGAAGAAGGCATCAAGAAAAGCACATAAATCAAAAGAAGTGAAATAATGGTTGTTATGATTATAAAAAAGGTTTTCTGATTCTGTAAAATGCCGAATGCGGCTCCCCTGTTTTCCAGATAGCGCAGCTCCAAAGCGTTTTTGATCAGTACGATTTCCTGCTGTCCTTTCAGGCGGGAAACAGCCCAGAGTTTTGTAATTCTGTCCAGAAAAATCCCGGCAAAAACAAGTAACAGATCCAGAAGAAACATTTTTTTACAGGTAAGTTTCATGCAGCTTATACCTCTTCCTTAAAATTCAGCTCTTCAACAGCAGCTGCCATTTCTTCTTCGGTAACGGTATCGTCAATAACAGCCTTTCCAATACCTTTTAACAGGACAAATCTGACTTTGCCGTCTTTTACTTTCTTGTCTGAACGTGTAATGGAAATGATCTCCTCTGCGTTCAGCTGATCCGCTGTGATGGGAAGTCCGAACGGAACAAACATATCTCTGATCTCATAATACTCTTCCATAGAAATCATATCTTTTTTCCATGAAATATAGGCAGCGCCTACGCATCCAAGCGCAACACATTCTCCATGCAAAAGCTCAAAGCCTTTGCTTTTTTCAATAGCATGACCGAGAGTATGTCCAAGATTTAAAAGCGCCCTTTCAGCCTTTTCCTCCGGATCATTTTCTACGATCTGTCTTTTGATATCGCAGCTTTTTAAAATCAGTTCCAGTAAGGTTTCGGGATCTTTTTCGCAGATTTCATACATATTCTGAATCTGCCACCAGTAAAATTTGCTGTTTTTGATCAGTCCGGCTTTCATCGCTTCGGCAAAACCATTGGAAAACTGTCTGCCGTCCAGTGTATTCAGGGTATCCAGGTTCATATAAACAAGTCTGGGCATTCTGAATGCGCCTACCATATTCTTATATTCATCCATATCGACACCGGTCTTTCCGCCGATGCTGGAATCTACCTGTGCAAGAAGCGTTGTGGGAATCTGTATAAAATCAATTCCGCGAAGATATGTGGAAGCTGCAAAACCTGTCAGATCGCCGACAACACCTCCGCCAAGCGCTGCAAGCACATCCTGTCTGGAATAATTGCGCGCGATCAGAAACTCATACAGTTCCTTTACGGTATCAAGATTTTTCTGTGCTTCCCCTGCCTGAAATGTAAAGATATCACAGCTGCAGCCGACATTTTTAACTGCATTTTTTACGGCTTCTGCATATAAAGGCGCAACATTTGAATCTGTTACAATACAGATCTTTTTTCCTCCATAATGAAGAGAATCTGCCTGCAGTTCGTCAGTCAGTTCTTCAAATCCTCTTGTAAAAACTATGTCGTAGCTGGGATAATTCCTGGGTGAAACGGTCATTCTCTTGTTCATATTGATCATCCTTTCATAATTCACGAAAAACTTCCTGCCAATGGCAGGAAGTCTGATTATTTCTTCTTATATCCTGATACTGTAATTATTTCATACCCTTTACTTCAAAAGATCCGTTTAACAGATCCTGAAAATCGCCGGAAATATCAACACTTGCAGGTGTAATGATAAAAATAAAATGTGATATTTTCTGCAGATTGCCATTGATCGCATAACAGGAACCTGACGTAAAATCGATAATTCTCTGTGCAACATCCACATCAAGTCCTTCCATATTCAGAACTACAGTGCGGTTTGCCAGTAATGTCTCTGTGATTTCTCTTGCTTCTTCTACAGAAGTGGGTTTGATCACACAGACTTCCATACCGCTTCCGGAAGAACTCTTCTTGGAAGGCTGACGCATCTGTGTTACTTTCGCTGCAGAAGATGAAGAGCTGCTTTTCTTAGGCTTGTCCATCTCATCATAGGCATCATACTTATTGATATTCTTAATCTTAGAGGATTTCTTTTCTACGACAGGTTCATCTTCTTCCTCGTCATAATAATCATCCTCATAGTAATCTTCTTCATCATTCAGCTTCATGATGTTTAAAAATTTATCCATAACTCCAGCCATTGGTTTTGTTCTCCTTTATTCTGATATAGAAAGACGGCGCATGCCAAAGATTCCAGTGCCGACTCTTACATAAGAGGCGCCTTCTTCGACTGCGACTTCATAATCACCTGTCATTCCCATGGACAAAATATCCATAGATACATTATCAACGTTTTTACGTGTTATGTCAACAGATAATTCTTTCAGTGCCCTGAAATATTTCCGGTTGCTTTCTGCATCTTCCGTAAACGGCGCGATCGTCATCAGACCTTTAATGGAAATATTCGGAAGCTTGGCGATGTTTTCGACCAAAGAAAGCGTTTCCTCCAAAGCTGTACCAAATTTGGATTCTTCATTTGCAGCATTTACTTCGATCAGAATATCAGCAGTCACATTTTTCTTAACAGCCACTTTGCTGATTTCCTCAGCCAGACGTAAAGAATCCACGCTGTGAATCAAAAATACATTACCAACTACATATTTTACTTTATTTGTCTGGAGATGTCCGATCAGATGCCATCTGATATCCTTGGGAAGCTGTTCTTGTTTTTCAAGCATTTCCTGCACTTTATTTTCACCAAAATCCCGTTCACCGGCCTGATACGCTTCCATCAGATCAGAGACCGGCTTGGTTTTTGTAACCGCGATCAGCTTTGCGCTTCCGGCATTTCTATTGGCTCTTAATTCGGCAGCATCTATCCGGTTATGTACATCCTTTAAATTCTCTGAAATCATAAATCCTCTTTTCTGGTTGCAGACTATTCATAAATAAATTCATTCAGATCAACAGACTGTGCATCCAGTACAATGTGATCGTATTCACTCAGACCGTATGTGGTATTGGATTTGATGATCGCATATTCTTCATTATCATCATACAAAATCTGTATTTCCTTAAAATCTGCATAGCCTTTATTGATATTATAAACACCTTTTAAGGTTGCACTTCTGGAAATGGTATAGGTTTCGGAAGATTCGGGCTTTACAATGTGATCACCGACACGAAGTGCTGAATTATCCAGATAATAATCGGTGTCTGTTTCATGATAGATCTGTGTTGCGACAAATTCTGTGGTAAGCTGTCCGTTTTCTCCGGCAGTTTCACGCAAAACACCATACCCGCCGGTATTGCCGCCCTTTGTAACATACTCTTTTTCCACCAGGAAAAACTCTTTGGTCGTGATCGCAGATTTGGGTACTTTCAATCCGCTTTGCCGTTCCATGATCAGCTCGATATCAAGAAATCTTTCATTTACAAAGGAAATCATGGAATTGGTAAAGGAAAGCTGGGCAAAGACACCGTCAGCACCTTTATCCCAGATACGGACTTCTCCCCAGGATTCATTCTGGTCTTTTAAAAATTTCACCTTCACATATTCTGCTTCTTCCAGCTCAGCCGCTTTGGTTCGTGTTACCGGAATGATAACGGACCAGTTTTCGTTGGTGGATAGTTTATAGATCGGATCACCGGGGGAAACCAGCTCGTTGCCGATCAGATTGGTTTTCTGATATTCTCTTTCAAAATCAGCCTGGGTTACCGTTTCAGGCGTAACAGCCTCAAATCCATCCGTAAAATAGGAAATGATACCGGATTGCGGTGATCTGCACAAATTGACAATACCGTTTCCTGTACTGTTTAATGCTTCCATATTCTGAAGCACATTGATATTGGCAAGTTTTAATACGGTTCCTTCCAGTTCATATTTGATGTCGTATACGCTGTCAAAATTCTGTTTCTGGAAACCAGATCTGAAATTGATAATACCTGCCTTAACTTCCCGAAGATCGGTATCGGAAAGTGCGCTGTTTTCTGCATTCTGTTCACTGATCATGTCCTTTAACTGACCGGTTTCATCTACGGTACAGACCAGATTGTAACAGCCGACACGTTCGCCTTCTCTGGCATAATAATTGATGTAGCCTGCATATTCGCTGTTGATCACAGTCTCCTGCCGGATCGCCATTCCGGTATATAAATTGTCCGTGGATAAAGAGCCGATCTTTACTTCATAGGGAACAATCTTTTTTTGATTGAGTGACATGACAATGCATATGATTATATATATAAAAATAGCCAGAAATATCATCATTCCCAGATTGATATTGAGTGGCTTTCGATATGTTCTTATATTATCTCTACCATGTACTTGTGCCAAAGAGGATCCTCCAAAATGTACAGTCATGTTCAGGTAAAAAAAGCCCCGGCAATGAACCCCGGGGCTTACTTTATGTATTGCCTGTTATCCTTTGTTACAGAGATACAATAATCTTGGACTTTAATTCGTCTTCAAGGTTTTCTTCGTTGATAGAAGCGCTTAAGATGAAATCTACATCAAATTTTGCGCTGAGTGCTTCCAGCTTGTTAACTACTGTAAGAATGCTCTGATTCTCAAGTTTTGCAATATTTACGAAGCTGTCAAAATACATCTGCTGTAAATCGTGATCCTGAGAAATAATACCGCTTACGAAACCTAAGAATGCATCGCAGCTGTCGATCATGTAATCAGAAACATCGATCAGTCTCACTTTATTGTTCAGCTCAAACATATGCTTGGTGCTCTTGTCAAGGTAAACGATATTACCTGCAACCTGTTTGATTTCGCTATTTACTTTATCCAATAAGTATTTTGTCTTGCCTTTTCCTTTCTCGCCTACGATCAATTGAACCATTGGTAATCCCTCCTAAAGTAAATTCGTTATGAAAGCTTCTCTTTCATAAACATATGTCTATTATAGAGTATAACTTCCAAAAAAACAACCTCTAAATTTAAAATCAATTCTGAATCTCATCCAGAAGATCGGACATTTCCGTATACATGACTCCTCTTTCTTCAGAACTTAAGATTACTGAGATATATGGATTTCCGGAAATATCCTTTGAAAGAAGTACAAGGCAGTTTCTTGCCGCATTGGTTGTTCCTGTCTTGCCTCCGATGACAGAAATCTGATCAGGAGCTTTCTGGGTGCCTTCCAGATACAGATTTGTTGTATTCAAACTGTTGCTTTTTTGTGCGCCGTTTTTGTCTGTGTATACCAGTTCATAACTGGTCTTATGAATGATCTCACTGATCAGCTCATACTTTACCGCTTCCTGAAACATCAGATACATATCATATGCAGTGACATAATGATCTTCCGCAGTCAGACCGTGGGGATTGACAAAATGACTGTTGGTCGCACCGATCGCCATCGCTTCCTTATTCATTAAGTCAGCAAAATCTTCTACCGTACCGGCAATATGTATTGCGATCGCATTGGCAGCGTCATTGGCCGATTTCATAAGAAGTGCATGCAAAGCCTGATTTAAGGTAAGCTGATCACCTGCCTCCAAACCGCATTTTACAGCACCGCTTTCATTTACATATACCCCGTCTGTCACCGTAATGCGGTCTTCGGGCTTTCCGTATTTTAAAGCGACCAATGCTGTCATGATCTTGGTCAGACTGGCAGGGTGCAGACGCTCATGTATATTTTTGGCATACAAAACTTCATGATTGTTCAGATCAAAAAGACCGGCAGCTGTTGCCTGGGACATGTCAACAGTACCGACATCCACATTGATATCTCCTGTTACCACACATAAATCTTTGGCAAAGGCATCTGCGACAGGTGCACTGGCTTCTGTCGAAACACGAAAACTGGATACTTCGTAATCCGGGTCATAGGCAAATGGAATTTCTGTCTTGCCACATCCTGTAAACAATGAAAAAACAATCACAAGCAGCAGTATCGTTAACTTTTTATTTGTACATTTCACGCCACTCTAAATCTCCTCTGTCCAGTGACTTAATCAAAAGTTCGGCGGTTGCCAGATTGGTTGCCAGAGGAATATTATGCATATCACAAAGTCTGACAACATTGTTGACATCCGGTTCATGGGATTTTGAAGTAACTGCATCTCTCAGAAAAATGACTAGATCGATCTGGTTATGTTCAATCTGCGCACCGATCTGCTGCTCACCGCCAAGATGACCTGCAAGATATTTATGAATACTCAGATTTGTCACTTCTTCGATCAGTCTTCCTGTGGTTCCTGTTGCAAAAAGTGTATTTTTGCTCAGTATTCCTCTATATGCAATACAGAAATTCTGCATCAGTTTTTTCTTGGCATCATGTGCGATCAATGCGATATTCATTGTGTCATACCTTCCCTCATAGATTATAAAGATTCCTGCGCTGCAGTCTCACATTAAGCACTACCCCAATACCTATGTACAAACACCACAATGACGTCACACCGTAGCTGACAAACGGAAGCGGTAATCCTGTGTTTGGCATCATCTGCGTCGCAACTGCAATGTTCATAAAGCCCTGAACACCGACAAGCGTGCCGATTCCTGCCGCAATGATCATACCGGCAGTATCCTTGGCAGTTCTTGCGATCATAACACATCTTATCGCGATAAGAATGATCAGGACGATTACAGCAGACGTTCCCACAAATCCCATTTCCTCTCCGATCACAGCAAAGATAAAATCTGTCTGCGGTTCCGGAAGAAAATTGCCGTTTTTAACGGAAGCGATCTCATTGTTGTTTAATCCCTTTCCAAAAAGCTGCCCTGAACCGATCGCAATAACGGAATTGATCTGCTGATAGGCTTCTGCATCCGCATATGCAACAGGATCGATAAATGCCATAATTCGATTGCGCTGGTAAGGTTTGATCAGTGTCTGGTCTTCCTGCATGATAATTGTCAGAAATACCATCATCGCCGGCAATGCCACGGCAAGTACAGTTCCTATGATCTTCCAGCTCAATCCTCCCACAAACAGGATTGCACAAAATACAACCGTGATCAGAATGGTCGTGGAAAGATCCGGCTGGTCAAAAACCAGATAGATTGGAGGTACGGCAAGAAGCAGGGTCAAAAAAAGGATCCTGAAAGTATTGAGTTTCTCTTTATATTTCATAATAAACTGTGCATAAAATAAAATCAACAATATTTTTGTTGTTTCAGATGGTTGGAACTGTATAAAACCCAGATCCAGCCATCTTTTCGCACCGTTTACCGTGTCACCAAAAAAATGAACCAGAAGCAGCAGTCCGATCATCAGAATATACCAAAGCCAATGCAGTTTCAGCACTTTTGAATAGTCAACAAATGCAGCTGCCATCATCATGCAAAGTCCGGTCAGCATACCAAAAATCTGCTTATCCTGCACACTTTCCTTGGCACTTCCGATGGCAAATATCCCAATGATATTTAGGGAAACCACCAGAAGCACCAGCAACAGATCGAAATTTCTCACTCGGTATCTTTTTAACATGGATTCTCCTGTATCCTTTATTTATGAAGATCCAGAATCGGAATGCTGGCATAGATCGCCGGCAGCTTTCCTTCCCTTCCTTTTCCCGTCGAGGTACTTATCTGTATCTCCATATTGCGTGTATCAATTTTCATATATCTGGATATTACACCAATAATATCCTGTTTGATCATATCCAATATCTCCGGTGAGCAGTTTGCCCTGTCTGAGATCAAAAGGATTTTGAGTCTGTCTTTTGCAGTATCTCTGGAAGACTTTTTTCTGAAAAACCGGGAAAGCTTCATACTCTCACCTCCTGATTCTTATGAAAAATGCCGCTTACTTTCGTCCAGAATGAAACAGAATGTTCTGTACCTGCATAAGGAACTTCCTCTCCCAGAATACGCATACAGATATTTTTGTATGCTTTTCCGGCCTGTGAATGGTTCCCAACCAGAGGTTCGCCCTGATTTGTGGCGATCACGACATTTTCATCATCCGGAACAACACCGATCAGAGGAACCGAAAGAATATCAACAACATCTTCGACATTCATCATATCCCCTTTTCTGACCATATCGTTTCTCATCCGGTTGATCACAAGATCGATCTTTTCAAAACCGTTTGCTTCCAGAAGACCTATGATCCTGTCAGCATCGCGGATTGCGGAAACTTCCGGCGTCGTGACTACCAGTGCGCGGTCAGCTCCGGCTATGGCATTTTTAAAGCCCTGTTCAATGCCCGCCGGACAATCAAGAAGTATGTAATCAAACTGTTCTTTTAAGTGCTCAATCAGCTTTTTCATCTGACTTTCATTGACAGCACTCTTATCTCTGGTCTGTGCGGACGGCATCAAAAAGAGACCTGGATATCTTTTATCTCTGATCAATGCCTGCTTGACGCGGCAAGTGCCCTCCACCACATCCACCAGATTGTAAATGATGCGGTTTTCCAGTCCCATTACCACATCAAGATTGCGAAGGCCGATATCTGTATCGATCAATATGACCTTCTTGCCTGCAGCTGCAAGCCCTGTACCAACATTTGCAGTGGTGGTGGTTTTCCCAACACCGCCTTTACCTGACGTTACGACAATTACTTCACTCATGGTTTTCACCCTCCGGTTATGAAATATTTGTCCCCTGAATGAAAGATCAGATGATCAAATCATCCAGTAATTCATTGGTAATCGCCTGCATTTGTACTTTATCCTCCTTCACAAAAGCAATACTTGGCATATCTTTTTTGCTTTTTAAGGACCATTTGGATTTTTCTTTTGTTTTATATTTGAAATCTCCGATTTTTAACTTCGACGGAGTCATTTCAAGCGCTGCGACAAAATGCTCGGGATTTCTGTCTCCCCCCGCATATGCATTACCGGCAAGTCTGCCAAGCACGATAATATCCTTGGCAGAAATGACACTGCATCCTTCTTCAACATCGCCGATCACTACAATACTTCCTTCTGTTTCCAGAATCTGACCGTTTTTTAAGCTGCCTCGGTAAAACTGACCGGCATTTTCAGCTTTCGGAAAATATTTCTCAAATGTTTCAATGGTATTTTGAAACATCTGGTCTTTCTTTTCATCTTTTCCAACCACACAGACAACATTCAGACTGGAATTTCTTGTGATCGCATCCACAAGAAGGTTTTCTTCTCTGGATGAAAGTTTTCTTCCTTCAAAGGAAACCGCTACGCGCATATCACCAAAAAATCTGGCACTGTCTTTGAATTTATCTGAAACATTTTCGTATAACTGCTGAAATTCAATGTCAGCATCCAGATAAACGGCTAAACCGTTCTTATAGCTTTTGATGATAACTGTATTTTTGATCCCGGTATTGTCCATGATCAGTCCCCTCCTCCTTCGACAGCTTCCGGAGAAAGTGCTCCGGATTCTTCTTTGTCGTCTTGTTCTTCGGAATAATAAGCGTCTAAAACCTGTTTTCCGATCTGTGCTGCATAATCAGATGTATAACCATTTGCGATACGCACAGCCAGCGCGATCTCAGGATTTTCATAAGGTGCATACCCGACAAAAAGCGCATGGTTTGGACGTGATAAATCTTCCTGTGCCGTTCCGGTCTTACCGGCAGCCTTGACAGCAAGATCTTTAAAATAGGATTTGCTTTCCACAACACCGCGCATACCAGTATGAATCGCATTCCAGTATTTTTCAGGCATGTCTACATAATTTCGGACTTCTGCCGCATAATCTTTGATCAGATAACCGGAATGATCTGTTACTTTATCAAGAAGCGTCAGATTAAAGCATGTGCCGCTGTTTGCTACGGTGGTCACATATCTTGAAAGACCTACTGTGGTAAAGTTGTTGTTACCCTGACCGATGGCAGAAAGAATTGACAGATCCGTAGAAACCTGCGGTTCTGATTCTTCTATCTCAATGCCGGATTTTTCTGTCAGTCCGTAAAGATCTGCATATTTTGTGATCTTTTCATTTGCAAGGTCAGAACTGAATTTTTCATCCTGAAGTCCCAGCTGATAACCCACTTCATAAAAATAAATATTGCAGGAATGTCTGAGCGCTTCGCTGACATTGATCTCACCGTGTTCACGGGCTGCATAACTGTAAACCCAGCATTTAAAGGATCTGTCTTCAAATCGTGTAAACAGACCGGAACAGTCAATCTTTGCAGAGGTATCCACAACATTTTCCATCAGTGCCGTGGTTGCTGACACCATTTTAAAGGTGGAACCGGGCGCTGTTTTCATCTGTGTGGCGTAGTTCCACATCGGTTTTGACATGTCTTCACCGCTGGATACACGGGCGTAATACTTGGCGTCAATTCCATTTGCAAGTCTGTTGTTGTCATAGCTTGGATAACTTACCAGTGCCTTGACATCACCGGTATTGACATCTGTGATAACGCAGGAAGCTGAATACGGATCCAGCGCAAGCTGGGCAGGTGTGATCTGCAGCGTACGGATCAGCTCCACCATAAAGGAATAGGCACTTACCGTTCCGCTTTTTAATTTTTGGATTTCTGCCTCAGTGGGATTAATGATATCCTGTTCGATCAACAGCATACAGATCTGCTTTCCTGATATCCGTTCCTGACTTACCATGTATTGATAGATTTTTTTTGCAAATGTTTTGTTATCCAGTTCCAGCAGAATATATTCTACCAGTTTTTCATACACTTCGCCTGAATCTGCATATTCTGAATCCAGATCCAGCATCGTCACATCGATCCAGTTCTGTGAGATCGCATACTGAAGCCAGGTCCGTATGCCGATGATTTCCTCACGGGCCCAATCCAGATAGGTCTGGTCTGTGGTATCGATCCCCGTAAGCACATCCCGTCCGGAAAGAAGTGTATTTATGATATAACTCTCATATATCTTATATTCTTTGGAAAGCTGATCATAGGGTGTATCTTTGTTGAGCAGTTCGTCCTTAAGTCTTGCAGTCACCTCGGCATATTTTTCCAAATACTCCTGGTAAACCGCATGCTGATTGGTGCCTTCCCTTGCCCGTTCCAGCTTGTCCAAATCGATCACGCCGTTTAAAAACAAAGCACCGTACACTTCGTCAATGGGAGTTACCAGTTTGGTACTGGAAACATCAGACTGATCGAAATTCATGACATTTCTGATCTTTTCCACCAGAATTCCTGCCACGAACTGTTCCAGAATGTTATAGACATCCTCCTGTAGGTCTGCATCAATGCTTAAATAAACATCATTTCCGGCAATGGGCTCCACACGGTCCAGACTTTCAATCTGCTTACCCATTTTATCAACAAAAATGGTCTCTTTTCCTTTGGTTCCCTGGAGATATTTCTCCATATGTTTTTCAATACCGGATTTTCCCACAATATCATTACGGTCATAAATTTTATTATCAGCGGTATTTTCAATCCCTTCCATGCCTTCTTCACTGTTTAAGGCTGCAAGTTCTTCTGTTGAAATTTTACCTGTATATCCAATGATATGGGAAAAATAGGGTCCGTTTACATATTTACGGATCGTTTCCGTGGCAATATCAACACCGGGCATTTCTTCGCTGTTTTCCTTGACAATGGCAACGGTTTCCTCAGACACATCAGAAGCTATGGTGGTAGCGATGTATTTCTGATAACTGTTTGCGCTCATCGCATACCGGATGGTTATGATCTCCAGTAATTCCTGCTTGGTAAACCCTTTTCCGACGATAAATTCAGATTTGCTGTCTTCAGGATCGATTCTTTCACCAACACCGTAGCGCTTGGTTGAACCAAGATACTCGATCAGATCATCTGCGGTGGCATTTTTTTGTTTTTCCGTCAGATCCGTAATCTTTGCTTCTCCGTAAATATCTGCGATAAAACGCTGCAGGCGGTTGCCTGTCACATCATACGCAAATTCTCCGTTTTCATCGATGTAAATCTGAAAATCGCAGCTTAGTTTGTCGCCGTTTTGATACAGAATGGATAAAAGCCGCTTGATCGTCGCATTCAGCTGTGCATTTTTGGTGCTGCCGGATTCGTAAACATCTTCGATGATAACGGAATTTGCCAGTTCATTATAGGCCAGCAGTTTTCCGTTGCAGTCATAGATATTACCGCGCGTGCTTATGATATTTTTTTCTTTTTTGATCTTTAATTCAAATTCCCGCTGTTTTTCTTCTCCTTCCACAATCTGCAGTTCAAAAACTCTGTGAATCATGACTGCACCCATGACGCAGAATAAGAAGAAAAGAAAAACGGTTCTTGAAGTAATAAATGAAATCAGTGATTCTTTGATCTTACTTAACAATTATTCATCACTCCCTCTTTCCGCAAGCTCCAGTTTCTTATTGAGGTATAAAAGCAGCGGATATAATGCGAAAGCGATCAGAATGGTATAAATCGCTTCAGGCAGAATGATATGTATCAGATAATACTGAAACTTCAGCTTTGCGCGCAGCAAAAACATGACGATGTAATAAATGATATTCAGCGAAATGTCTGAAGCCAGTATCATTGCAATCGGAAGCTTAATATCTTCCGGATAAAAAACACGGTTGCATTTGCCGTTTACATATCCGATCAGCATGTAGATCAATGCATAAAATCCAAGAAGATCTCCGGCAATTGCTTCATTTGAATATACTGCAAACAGATCGATCATGAAACCGCAGAAAAAACCTGTCCAGATTCCGTTTTTTTCGCCCCTCATAAATCCATGGGACGCTGTCAGGATGATCATCAGATTGGGAATGATATCCACAAATGCAAGATGAGGAAACACACTGCTTTGCAGTACATAGCAAATAAAGATCAAAAGACCGGTTACGATGACTCTTTTCATATCGATCTCCTATTCCCTGATCTGTCTTTTGCTTTCCATAATGACCAGTACTTCTTCCAGATGCGAAAAGTCCACTGCAGGTGTGATATGACCTGATTTTGTCAGATTATCAGAAGCAGTGTCCACAGAGTAAATATAACCGATCAAAATACCGGGCAGATATTTGTCACTGATGGCACTGGTCACAACTTTATCACCCTGGGCCACTTTCCCCTTTTTATCGGTCAGCTGACTGAAGGTGATCAGTCCTTTTTCCTTAACCGCTTCCAGATCGCCAGTGACGATCATATTTTCATTTGTAGAAAGAACAGTTGCACTGACAGAATGGGTATCTGAAATGATGGAGGATACTTTTGCATAATTGGGACCTACTGAAACAACACGTCCCACCAGACCGCTTCCTGCCATGACATTAAAATCCACTTCAATACCGTCTTCTTCTCCTTTATCAATGATAAAGGAATAAAACCAGTTATCGGTTTCGCTGGCGATCACCCTTGCACCTGTTTTTTCATAATCGGCATATTCCTGATCCAGCTGGTAAAGGCTTCTTAAATTATTCAGTTCATACTTTTCCTGCAAAAGCTGGCTGTTTTCGATTGTCAGACTGTCAATCTTTTCGCGGAGTGCTTCATTTTCAGCAAGCACTTCTTCCAGTTTTTTCAGATTTTCGGCTCTTTCAATGAGATATCCTCCTACCGATGTGATACCTTCCTGAAAGGGAACCACCACATAACCGGCAGCTTTTTTCAATGGTCCTTCAAACAGCGATGTCTGAAAAGTAAAGATCATCAAAACGACACAGACACCTGAAAGAATACCCAGAAGATGTTTTGCCGATATTGAGAATGTCTTTTTCTTTTTCTTGATTACAGGACTCATTTGCCCATCCCTTCAATGGCATATGCAACAGATTTATAAGAATCATTTTTAAGGATTCTGGAAAGTCCAAGAACAACACTTTCTACAGGATGCTGTGCACAGTTTACCTTAAGGCCGGTTCCTTTCTGGATCAGACCTGCAAGATGGCTGATCTGGGAAGCGCCGCCGGTCAGATAAATACCGTTTCTGAAAATATCTGCACCCAGTTCCGGAGGAGTTCTTTCCAGAATGACTTTAATGCTGTCAATAATGGTATTAAAATGCTCTTCCAGAGAATTCACAACAAGGTCAGTGGGAATCTCGCGCTCTACAGGCAGACCGGTCACAATATCCCTGCCGTATACAACTGCGCCTTTTCCCTCTTTTTCAAGGCTTACAATGGATTTTTTGATCATTTCAGCAGTCTTTTGACCGATCAGCAGGTTAAATTCCTTGCGCACAGCCTGTCTGATCGCTTCATCAAACTTTAATCCGCCGGTTTTGATCAGTCTGCTCAACACTATGCCGCCCAGGGAAAGAATGGATACTTCCGTGGTATCATATCCGACATTGACCACCAAAACACCCTGTGAATTTTTGACATCCACATCCAGCCCCAGTCCGTCAGCCACTGCTTTTTCTACCACCATGATCTTTTTTGCTTTTACGTTGGCATCCTTGATCAGGTCATAAAAAGCACGCTTTTCCACTTCTGTGATATCTGTGGGAACTGCGATATAAAACTCTGCGGGTTTTAAGCTGCCGCCCTGCATATCCGTGATAAAATACTTTACCAGTTTTTCCATGTTGTTGATATCAGCGATCACACCGTTGCAGAGCGGATAGCTGATCTGAATGTTGGAGGGTGCTTTTTCATACATGTCATATGCGGAATCACCGTATGCAAAAACATCCTTTTTATTGGCAATGGCGATCATATTCTTTTCGATCATGATAGAATCGCCTGCCAGGCTGTAAATTTTAATGTTGCTTGTTCCCAAATCGATACCAAATGCGTTGCCTTGTACCATTTGTTTCTCCTTCCTTATATAAGACCGGCCTCCTGAAAGCTAAAATAGCTGTCTTCGCCCACGATGATATGATCCAAAAGCGGAAGCTCCATCATTTCGCCGATCTCTGTCAGTTTTTTTGTGATCTCCACATCTTCTCTGCTTGGCATCACGTCACCGCTTGGGTGATTGTGCAAAAGCATGACATGTACCGCCTCGTGACGCAAAGCCTGTAAAAACACCTCTCTGGGAGAGACAAAGGCTGCGTTGACCGTTCCGATGGAAAGAACCTTCTCACGGATCAGTTTTCCTCTTGCGTCAAGCATCAAAAGCAGTGATTTTTCCACCTGACTGTCTTCTCCTTCAAAATCATGTCTGTAATAATCAGCCACTGTCTGGGGCTGCGTAAAAACAGGCCCCTGTGTTTTCTGACCGCGTGCGATACGGCGTGCCATTTCATTGATACAGCAGATACGCACTGCCTTGACCTGTCCGATCCCCTTTACCTTCATAAGCTGTTCGGGAGCCAGGCTGCACAGTCCGGCAAGTCCTCTTTTGTCTCCCACAGGAAGTTCCAAAAGCTTTTGTGCCAGGAGCAGTGCGGAACACTTTCCGGACCTGTTTTCTTCTTTGTCAGAGGTGTATCCGGTTCGTAAAAGCAATGCCAAAAGTTCTGCGTCTGTTAAGGATTCTGCCCCTTTTTTTAAGTATTTTTCATAGGGCATATCTTCTTTTTTTAGAATCTGATTCATATTTCCTCCGTTTTTGTCTCTCCAGGAACATAAACGCAGGGATTTTTTGTGTAAAAGATCAGATTACTCTGTATATCAGCAATGCCAGTACAATACCGATCATACTGGCGATGGTAATTTTGATCGTAAAGGCAAATGTAATGCACAAAACGCCAAGATCAAGTACCATGGGACTGCTCAATCCAAAGGTCTGTCCGTAATTTAAAAAAGAATTGGGCATCAGACTTCCGATAAAGCTTCCAAGAACAATTCCTGCCAGGATCAGGATCAGACAGGTCCATCCGTTTTTACTGATTACTTTTTTCATATGCATCTTCCTTTTGCTTTTTTCATAGTAACATAATTCCATGACAGTGTATAGGAACAAAAACTTAAATTTTCGCTCCATCCGACAGGATATGATCAGATCTGACAGGGAATCTGTGTTACAACATTTTTCTCATAACATCTTTGCAATGATTTCAAAATACCGAATTTTGCATGCTGCCATGTCAGGCCGCCCTGAAAATATACGGCATAAGGCGCTTTTAAAGGGCCGTCTGCGGAAAGCTCGATGGAAGAGCCGGATACGAAGGCACCTGCTGCCATGATAACCTGGCTGTCATAACCAGGCATATCCCAGGGCTCCGGTGTTACAAAGCTGTCAACGGGTGCTGCTGCCTGAATGCCTTCACAGAATGCGATCAGACCTTCCGGTGTGCCAAATTCCACAGCCTGAATGATATCAAAACGCTCTTCTGTTGCGTTGGGAACCACCTTAAAGCCAAGGCGCTCATACAGATTGGCGGCAAAGATCGCACCCTTTAAGGCACCTGCCGTCACTGTAGGGGATAAAAACAAACCCTGATAAAAATTCTGCAGAATGGAACGGCTTGCGCCGACTTCCTTGCCAAGACCGGGTGAAGTCAGACGGTAGGCCGCATTTTCCACACATTCTTTTGTTCCTACGATATAACCTCCGATGGGGGCAAGGCCGCCGCCGGGATTTTTGATCAGGGAACCGACGCACATATCTGCGCCAACGTCTGTAGGCTCTATATCTTCGGTAAATTCGCCGTAGCAGTTGTCCACCATACAGATCACATCAGGCTTTACAGATTTGATAAAGCTGATCAGCTCGCCGATTCTTTCAACGGATAAGGTGGGTCTTGTCTGATATCCCTTGGAGCGCTGGATGGTTGCAAGCTTTGTCTTGGGACCTATCGCCGCACGGATGCCTTCCCAGTCAAAACCGCCGTCCTCCAAAAGATCCACCTGCTTATAAGAGATACCGTATTCTTTTAAGGAACCTTTGGAATCACGGATACCAATTACTTCTTCCAGCGTATCGTAGGGTTTTCCGACAGGTGAAAACAGTTCATCACCGGGGCGTAAATTACTCATCAGCGCTAAAGCAAGTGCATGGGTGCCGCAGGTGATCTGGGGACGGACAAGAGCAGATTCTGTATGAAATACTTCTGCATATACTTCTTCCAGTGTGTCACGTCCGATATCATTGTAACCGTATCCTGTGGTTCCCAAAAGACAGGCCTCACTGACTCTTGCCTTCTGCATGGCAGAAAGCACCTTTAACTGATTGTGCTCCGCCATTTTGTCAATTTTTGCAAAACGCTCCTGCAAAGCGGCAAGAACCTTTTCTCCATACTGATAAATTTCCTCAGAAATACCCAGAGAAGCATACATCTGCTTCATAGTTTCATTCTGCAGTGTCATTTTCTTTTATTCCTCCATGTATCAATCATAAACTGTAAAACAGCATTCTCATCTTTAAATTCCCGTCTGTCTACCCAGATCACATCCTTTTCCCGCTTAAACCAGGTAAGCTGGCGTTTGGCAAAATGTCTGGTATCCCTTTTGATCAGATAAACAGCTCTTTCCAGATCATGCTCTCCGTCAAGCCAGGCAAGAATTTCCTTATATCCAAGGCCCTGCATGGAGACCAGCTCCCTGCTGCAGCCCTCGCTTTGCAGACGTCTGACTTCTTCCACAAGTCCGTCTTCCAGCATCAGATCCACACGCCTGTCGATCCGTTCATACATTTTTTCCCTGTCATCTGTCAGTACAAAATAACAGGAATCATAGGCAGATTCATTTTCCTTCTGCTCCTGATTATGATCAGAAATTTTCTGTTTTGTCTGTTTATAAAATTCCAGCGCCCGGATGACTCTCTTTACATTATTGGCATGAATCGCCTCAGCAGATGCAGGATCCACTTTTCGCAGCATGTCGTGCAGATACTGCGCCCCCTTCTGACTGGCAAGAAGCTCCAGCGCTTCGCGGTAAGAGGTATCTTCCTGTGTCTGCGTAAAATCGATATCATACAATACTGCCTGAATATAAAAGCCGGTTCCGCCTGCCAGAATCGGGATTTTTCCCCTTCCGGTGATATCGGCGATCGCCTCTTTTGCCAGCTTCTGAAACAAAACCACATTAAATTCTTCTTTCGGGTCCAGAATATCGATAAGATGGTGTCGGATTCCGTCCATCTCTTCCTTTCTGATCTTGGCAGAACCGATATCCATTCCCTTATATACCTGCATGGAATCTGCTGATATGATCTCTGCGTCCAGCGCCTTAGCAAGCTTGACAGAAAGTGCCGTCTTACCGACTGCGGTAGGACCTGTCAGCACGATCAGAGGCTTTTTTTTGGCTACACATGCATTGTCCTGCATTATGCATCTCTCCTCAAATTTTTATGTGAAACTAATTATCAGATAATCCGCTTGAATTTCTTTTCAAGCTCCTGTTTTGTCATTGTGATCATCGTCGGTCTGCCGTGAGGACAATGGTAAGGATTGTCCAGAGTCAGAAGCTGCTGCAAAAGACTCTGCATCTCTTCACGGTTTAACTTATGATTGCCCTTTACCGCGGCCTTGCATGCCATGGTGGCAATGCGCTCTGAAATAGCAGCTGGTGTTCCGGGTCTGTGATCTCCTCCCAGCTCCTCCAGGATCTCCTGCAGAAGCGTCTGTTCCAGATTGCCGTACAGGTCACAGGGAACAGAACGGATCGCATAGGAATTGCCTCCAAATTCTTCGATCTCGAATCCGGCCTTGACAAAATATTCCTCATACTGTTTTAACACTGACTCCTCCAGAGGCGTTAAAGTTACGATCATGGGAGGCATCAGATTCTGACTGATTACGCAGCCTTCCTGAAACTGTTTGATCAGTGCTTCATACTTTACCTTTTCGTGTGCCGCATGCTGGTCAATCAGGATCATTTTATTTTGATAAGTCGCGATCCAGTAGGTATCAAATACCTGGCCGATCAGCTCATACTGTTCCACTGCCTTCTGTGTCAGCAATTTTTCTTCAAACAGATTCATCTGTCTGCTTTCTGCAGCAGAAATACCGGTATCTGCCTGATAGGACTGTATGTTTTCCCTGACCGTATTCTGAAAGGTCTTTTTCTCAAAAGGCTGCACCGGCAAAGCTTGCTGCGGTTTGATCGCCGGCTTTTGCTGCGGCTTTTGAAACTGTGTATAGGTATACGGCTTTGGCGTACTGCTTTCTTTTTTGGGCTCAGCTGTGGTCAAAACCGGTTTTGGCTGTTCCTGAATCTTCTGCGCGATACTCTGCGCGGTGTTTTTTGCCGCATTCTGTATGGTATTTTTTTCCTGATTCTGCACAGCATTTTTTTTGTCATTCTGCGCAGAAGTTTGGGATATATTCTGTGCAGCTTTCGACACGGCAGGCTTCTCTGCCGCATAACCTGCAGGCTTTACCGGCTCATCCAGTGTGATTTCCGGAATCATTTCCTTTTGCTTCAAGGCTTCCCGAACTGATTTTTCCAAAAAGTCCGCAATTTTTCTGTTGTCAGAAAAGCGCACCTCCATCTTGGACGGATGTACGTTTACATCTACAGCTTCCGTATCAATGTCAAGATGCAGATATGCCATTGGGAATTTATGCTGCATCAGATAATCTGCATAGCCGCTTTCCAGCCCTTTTGATAAAACGGCACTTCTGATATACCTTTTATTGACAAAGAAAAATTCAAAGTTTCTGTTGGGGCGCACCAGCTGCGGTGTGCCAAGATAACCTTCGATCTTAATGCCTTCTTCATATGCAGAAAATGGAATCATTTCTTTAGCGATCTGGCGGCCGTAAATGCGGTATACCACTTCTTTTAAATCACCGCTTCCTGATGTCTTAAAACGTGTCTGACGATTTACCAAAAGCTGAAAGGAAATATCCGGGCGGCAAAGGGCCATATGCTCCATCAGATCCACGATATAACTGCCCTCGGTCGCAGGCGTCTTTAAAAACTTCTTTCTGGCAGGGGTGTTAAAAAACAGATCCCTGATCATAATAGTAGTTCCGTCCGGTGCACCTACCTCGTGAAAATCCCGTTCTCTTTCACCTTCTATACAGTAACGTATACCGGTGAGTGCGTCTTTTGTTTTGGTGATGATCTCCACCATGGAAACCGCTGAAATACTGGAAAGTGCCTCACCGCGAAATCCAAGGCTTGATAGTCTTGTCAGATCAGACGCATCTTTTATTTTGCTGGTCGCATGGCGGAAAAAGGCTTTTTTTACCTGATCTTTTGGAATACCGGAGCCATTGTCCGTTACTCTGATAAAAGTGGTTCCGCCGTCTTTGATCTCTACTGTCACTGCCGTCGCACCGGCGTCACAGGCGTTTTCCACAAGCTCTTTTACCACGCTTGCAGGCCGTTCCACTACTTCACCGGCGGCAATCTGGTCAATGGTTTTACTGTCTAAAACATTGATTTCTGCCATTTTTTATCTTCCTGTCATTGTCCCCATCTGTTTTTTAACTTGTTCTGCAGACGGTATAATGTATTCATTGCATCAAGAGGCGTCATGGTGGTGATATCCACACTCTTTAATTCTTCCAGAACATCCTCATCTTTTACGGTATCAAACAAAGAAATCTGTTCCAGATCCACTTCGTCGTAATGTTTCTGCTTTTTGGTCAAGCTTTCGGTTTCTACAGAAATACTCTGTACCCGTTCCATGATATCATTGTCGGAAAGCTGCTTTAAAATCTCTTTTGCACGGTCAATGACCATATCCGGAACACCTGCAAGCTTGGCAACCTGAATACCGTAGCTTCTGTCTGCACCGCCGCGGATGATCTTTCTTAAAAAGACAATATCATCGCCCTTTTCCTTGACTGCAATGCAGTAATTATCCACGTTTCCGATCTTGCCCTCAAGCTCTGTCAGTTCGTGATAATGGGTCGCAAACAGAGTTTTTGCGCCCAGAAGCTTTCGGTTGCTGATATGTTCAATCACCGCCCACGCAATGGAAAGTCCGTCAAAGGTGGATGTTCCTCTGCCGATCTCATCCAGCACAAGCAGGCTGTTTGAAGTGGCATTGCGCAAAATATTGGCTACTTCATTCATTTCCACCATAAAGGTTGACTGGCCGCTTGCCAGATCATCCGACGCACCTACACGGGTAAAAATACGGTCAACCACACCGATATTTGCACTCTTTGCAGGTACAAAGCTGCCGATCTGGGCCATCAGCACGATCAGTGCTGTCTGGCGCATATAGGTGGATTTTCCGGCCATATTCGGGCCTGTAATCACGGAAATGCTGTGTTTTTGATTGTCCAGATAGGTATCATTTGCAATAAACATATCATGCTCGATCATCTGTTCCACGACAGGATGTCGGCCGTCTTTGATATCAATGATCCCTTTTTCATTCAGCTTTGGACGCACATAGTGATTGCGCTCTGCCACCAGTGAAAGGGATGCAAAAACATCCAGTCTTGCAATGGCCTTGGCAGTTTTCTGGATCCTCTCGATCTGGTCTGCAATATGATCTCTTAGTTCACAAAAACGGTCATATTCCAGTCCTACAAGCTTATCCTCTGCGTTTAAGATCATATCCTCCAGCTCCTTTAAACGGGGCATGGAGTAACGTTCCGCATTGGTAAGTGTCTGTTTTCTGATATAATCATCAGGCACCATATCCTTATAAGAATTGGTGATTTCTATATAATAACCAAAAACCTTGTTGTAACGGATGCGCAGGTTACGGATACCGGTACGGTCACGTTCTGCCTCTTCAAGCTGTGCCAGCCAGTTTTTGCCTTCTGTTTTGGCGCTGCGAAGCTGATCAATGGTTTCATCAAATCCTTCTTTGATCAGACCGCCTTCCCGGATGGAAATGGGTGCTTCCTCCACAATGGCTGTATCTATCATCTGATACAGATCCTGCAGATCATCCATTTCTTCATTGATCTTCTGCAAAAAGCCGGAATGCATATCTTCCAGAACCGTCTTGATATGCGGCATCATTTCCATGGAATTGCGGAATGCGATTAGATCCCTTGCATTTGCTGTCTTATAGCTGACTTTACCAAGCAGTCTCTCAAGATCATATACCGGATTTAAGTATTCCCGGATCTCTTCTCTGGCCATCGGCAATTTTGTCAGTTCTTCCACTGCATCCAGACGCTCGTTCATCTCGTCTTTGCCGATCAGGGGCTGTTCCAGATAGCTTCGCAGAAGGCGTCCGCCCATGGCTGTTTTGGTTTTGTCCAAAACCCAGAGCAGGGAGCCTCTTTTCTGCTTTTCACGAAGTGTTTCTGTCAGCTCCAGATTTCTTCTGGTGGAACTGTCAAGCAGCATAAAACGGCTGGTCAGATAAGGTGTGATATGCGTAAAATGGGAAAGAGATGTCTTCTGGGTATCGTACAGATACTGCAAAAGACTTCCCGCCGCGATCAGACCGCTGGGAAATTCCTCCACGCCAAGTCCTGTCAGCGTGGAAACCTTAAAATGCTTCTGCAGACATTTTCTGCAGAGATCTTCATCAAAATAATGAGGTTCCAGAGAATAGACGGCAATATTAAGCCTTGTCTTTAAGTCTGTGATATCGGCTCCGCTCATCATAAAGGCATCATTGCAGATGACTTCGGAAGGATGATATTTGTTCAGCTCATCCATCAGCTTTCGCAGATCTTCCACTTCTGTGACGTAATAATCACCAGTTGTTACGTCTGCAACGGAAATTCCGGTCTTACCTGCAAAATGCGCGATACACATCAGGTAATTATTCTTGGTCTCTTCCAAAGCCTGTGTCACCAGATTGGTGCCGGGAGTGACAATTCGCACCACTTCACGCTTTACAAGTCCCTTTGCAAGCTTGGGATCCTCAACCTGTTCTCCGATGGCTACCTTGTAGCCTTTTGATACCAGCTTGGTCAGATATCCTTCCACGGCATGATAGGGGATTCCGCACATGGGCGCACGTTCTTCCAGACCGCAGTTTTTGCCGGTCAGGGTAATGTCCAGTTCACGGGATGCGGTAATGGCATCCTCAAAAAACATTTCATAAAAGTCACCCAGTCTATAAAAAAGGATACAATCCGGATACTGTCTTTTGGTTTCCAGATACTGCTGCATCATAGGCGTCATTTCGGCCATCTTTTGTCTACCTCACTTAAACAAATTAAGCGGATATGCACTTTCAGAAAAAATGCGCATATCCGCTAATATAATACCATATTTTTTTGAATGAGTCCAGTACAGCGTTGTCAATTACATGTCAGTCATACGGCCAACATAGTAAAATCCTCTGCATTCCTCCAGATAAACCGGTACAATTTTGCCGATCAGGGAAGCATCTGCCGGGAAATGTACGATGGTGTTGTTGGAAAGGCGTCCTGTGACAAAGGAAGAATCCTGTTCATTGATCTCTTCCACAAGCGCAAGCTCGACTTTGCCTGTCAGTCTGGAAACTCTGGATTTTGCCATATCCTGAACTGTTTTTAATACCTTGTCAAAGCCCTCTTTTACCACCTCTTCGGGCACCTGATTTTCCATTGCGGCAGCAGGTGTTCCGGTTCGTTTGGAATAGATAAAGGTAAAGGCATTGTCATATTCCACCTGGCGGATCACATCAATGGTTTCTTCCACATCCTCAAGGGTTTCACCCGGAAATCCCACAATGATATCTGTGGTCAGGGAAATATCCGGAATTTCCTGCCGGATTTTCTTTGCCAGTGCCAGATACTGTTCCTTTGTATATCTTCTGTTCATTGCCTGCAGGATTCTTGTGGAACCGGACTGCAGGGGCAGATGAAGATGTCTGCAGATCTTTTTGGAATGCTTCATCACTTCGATCAGTTCATCGGAAAGATCCTTGGGATGTGAAGTCATAAAGCGGATACGCTCCAGACCTTCTATTTTTTCAATCTGTGTAAGAAGCTGTGCAAAGCTGATGGGTTCTTCCAGATTTTTACCGTAGGAATTGACATTCTGTCCCAAAAGCATGACTTCCACAACACCGTCAGCCACCAGATTTTTGATCTCTTTGATGATTTCCTCCGGTTTTCTGCTTCGTTCCCTGCCGCGCACATAAGGTACGATACAGTAACTGCAGAAATTATTGCAGCCAAACATGATGTTGATGCCTGATTTAAAGGAATATTTGCGCTCTACAGGCAGATCTTCCACAATTTTATCGGTGTCCTTCCAGATATCAATGACCATGTGTTCGTTTTCAAACATGGTACACAAAAGTTCCGCAAACTTGTAGATATTGTGTGTGCCAAAGATCAGATCCACAAAACGGTAGCTTTTTTTGATCTTTTCGATCACGGAAGGCTCCTGCATCATACAGCCGCATAAAGCAACTCTTTTATGGGGATTTTTGCGCTTCATGCTGTTGATAAATCCAAGTCTGCCATAGACACGCTGATTGGCATTGTCGCGGACAGTACAGGTGTTGTAGATCACAAAATCTGCTTCCTCGTTTTCGATGATCTCATATCCGGTCTGCCTTAAAATACCGGTGAGCTTTTCGGAGTCCCTGGCATTCATCTGACAGCCAAAGGTGGTCACACAGCAGGTAGGGGTTCTGCCCAGCTCATTTTTAAGGGCTTCCACATGTTTTTTTGCTTTTTCAATAAAATAGTACTGACGTGCAGGTTCCGTTTCCGGAACCTGCACATATTCTGCCTCGGCAGCAGAAATCATTTTGTTGTTCATATCGTTCAATGATGTTTTTCCTTTGATTTATTCTGCGTAAATCTTGATGATATTTTTCAGAATTTCTACACAGCTTTCCATTTCTTCCACGCAGGCATATTCAAATCTGCCGTGGCAGTTGTGTCCGCCGGTGCAGAGATTCGGACAAGGCAGACCGCGGAAGGATAAAGTGGAACCGTCTGTGCCGCCTCTGATGGGAGAATTGATGGGGGTGATGCCCAGTCTTCTCATCGCTTCATTAGCATTGTCGATCAGATGGGTATGTTCGGGAATGATCATTTCCTTCATGTTGCAGTACTGTTCGGTCAGTTTTACTTCTGCCACTTTTCTGCCGTATTTTGTATTCAAAAATTCTGCACAAGCCAAAAACAGTGCTTTTTTCTGTTCAAATTTGGTTCTGTCATGGTCACGGATCGCATAATCCAAAACAGCCTGATCCACATTTCCGGTAAAGCTGGACAGATGGAAAAAGCCTTCTGCGCCTTCTGTGTATGCAGGAATCTGCTCTACAGGAAGCAGGCTGTTAAATTCCATACCGATCAGTGCTGCATTGAGCATACGTCCCTTTGCGCTGCCGGGATGAATCGCATAACCGGTGATAGTCAGTTCTGCACCAGCTGCGTTGAAGCATTCGTAGTCCATGCCGCCAAGAATACCGCCGTCAACCGTGTATGCACCGTCTGCCCCGAATGCTTCGATATCAAAATAGTGGATACCGCCGCCGCCTTCTTCATCGGGAGTAAATGCAATTTTGATGGTACCGTGAGGTACTTCGGGATTGGTCATGAAATATTCTGCCATTTCCATGATTTCAGCAATACCTGCCTTATCGTCTGCGCCAAGTAAAGTAGTACCGTCTGTCACGATCAGATGCTTGCCGATATAAGTAGGAAGTTCGGGAGTTTCAGATATCTTCATTACGATGTTAAGTTCTTCATTTAATACGATATCGCCGCCTTCATAGCAAAGAACTCTGGGTTTAACATCCTTGCCGGACATATCGGGTGCGGTATCCATATGTGCCATAAAGCCGATGGCAGGTACTTTTTTATCTTCGGGAAGATTGGAAGGGATAGTTGCATATACAAAGCAATGCTTTTCATCCAGACGAACATCCGGCACACCCATATCCTGCAGCTGTTTTACCAAAACTCTTGCAAGGTCAAATTCCTTTTCTGTGGTGGGCACAACTCCGGCACCGGGTACAGGCTCGGTATCAATCTTTACATACTCGATAAATTTTTCAACAACTTTACTCATTTTTTATCTCCTTTTCATTATTTTTCCATGATTCTTGCTGTATATTCGCGGATCAGATCACAGGACTCCTTAAAACGTGCCAGTTCCCTGGGTGTCATGTGGATTTCCAGAACATCGGAAGCTCCGCTTCTGTTTAAGATAGTCGGAACACCAGCATATACACCGTTTTCGCCGTATTCGCCTTCAAGCAGTGTGGATACGGGTATAATACGGTTTTCATCATTTAAAATAGCTTTGATAATACCTGCACAGGCAGTTGCAATACCGTAATAAGTAGTGCCTTTTCTGTTATAGATTTCCCAGCCTTCTCTTGCAGTTTTGGAAACCAGATCTTCAAGATCAACATCTCCCACCAGCTCTTTGTTGTCTGCAATAACATCATAAAAAGGTTTTCCTGCAATAGTAACGGTTGACCAGGGAACCATCTGGGAATCACCGTGCTCTCCCATAGAATATGCATGTACACTTCTGGGATCCACGTTTACAAGCTGACCGATAAAGTTTTTGAGTCTTGCAGAATCGATGGAAGTACCTGTGCCGATTACCTGATTTTTGGGTAATCCGGAAAGATTCTGTACATAATGTGCAATGATGTCTACCGGATTGGAAATCACGATAAAAATACCGTCAAATCCGCTTTCCATGATAGGTTCCACAATGGATTTGCAGATCTTTGCACTCAGTTCCAGAGTATCCAGTCTGGTCTGTCCGGGTTTGGGAGGAGCTCCTGCCGTGATCACAATGATATCTGCGTCGCTGCAGTCTTCATAGGTTCCGGTTTTTACTTTGACATTTCTTCCCAGATACTCAAGAGAATCGTTCAGATCCATCATCTCTCCGACAGCTCGTTCGTGGTTGATGTCGATCATCAGAATTTCATCGCAGACACCCTGGGTTTCCAGACTGAATGCTGTTGTGGCACCAACAAGTCCGCATCCGACGATCGCCACTTTTTTCTTTGTCATTTTCATGGCTGTTTTCCTCCGTTATCCTCTGATCTGCCCATTACCGCAGATCGTATATTTGTAAGCAGTTAATTCTTTCAGTCCCATCGGCCCTCTGGCATGGAGCTTTTGGGTACTGATACCGATTTCTGCTCCAAATCCAAACTCAAAACCGTCTGTAAAGCGTGTGGAAGCATTCCAGTATACACATGCCGCATCTACACCGTTTAAAAATGCCAATGCATTTTCTTCATTTTCCGTAATGACCGCATCGGAATGACCGGTGTTATAGCGGTTGATATGCTCAATCGCTTCTTTCGTGCTTTCCACCGTTTTGACAGACAGAATATAATCCAGAAATTCTGTCCCGTAATCTTCTTCTGTTACAGGGATACAGCCGTCCAGAATCTCCATGGTACTTTCATCTGCTCTAAATTCCACATTTTTTTCATCCAGTGCAGCTTTTAACTTCGGTAAAAATGCAGCTCTGATATTTTTGTGAACCACAAGGGATTCACAGGCATTGCATACCCCTATGCGCTGTGTCTTTGCATTAAAGATCACTTTGACAGCCATTTCGATATCTGCATATTCATCCACATAGATATGACAGTTGCCTGTACCGGTCTCGATGACAGGAATCGTACTGTTCTGCACAACACTGCGTATCAGCCCTGCGCCTCCTCTGGGAATCAGTACATCCACATATTGGTTGAGCTTCATAAAAGCAGCGGTCACACTTCTGTCGGTATCTTTGATCAGCTGGATCGCATCTGCTGTTATCTCCATGCTTTGGAGTGCCGCTCTTATCACCGTTTCGATCGCTGTATTGGAAAAAATGGCATCACTTCCGCCTTTTAAGATCACCGCATTTCCGGTTTTAAAACACAGCCCGAACGCATCCGCTGTCACATTGGGACGTGATTCATAGATAATTCCGATCACACCCATGGGAACTCTCTTTTTCTGGATTTTAAGACCATTTGGACGCTCAAAAGTTTCCATGATCTCCCCCACAGGGTCAGGCAGTTCTGCAATCTGACGCAGTCCATCAGCCATTGCCTCTATTCTGCCTTCCGTCAGTCTCAGACGGTCCAAAAGACCCGGGTGCATGCCGTTTTCTTCGCCTTTTTGGATATCTTTGGCATTTTCAGCCAGAATATAGGAAGAATGACCGCAAAGAGCATCCGCAACAGCAATAAGAGCATGATTTTTTTGTACAGAGGTCAGATTCTGCAGTTTGTATTTTGCAGCTTTTGCAAGTTCACCCATTTGTATCAGATCAGTCATGATACAAAATCCTCCTTATTTTTAATGTGTCAGATCGCCGTATTTATCCCCGAGATTTTCGATGGTTCCGTCTTCTCTTTCAACGCTGACATTGTTCATCGTACTTCTCACATTTGCACGGACATTGGCGATAAATTCTTTGCGCAGAGCCTGCTGTTCAGCTTTTTCTTCTTCCGTCAGACCTTCTGCCGTTTTGGATTTGTGATAAAGTTCATTGATACGTTTGATTTTTTCTTCAATTGTTGCCATAATATCTTCCTTTTTGCCTGATTCTTATTTATGCAGTTCATTTACATATGCGGGCAGATCAAAGCTTTCATCTTTATTTCCGATAAACAAAGTTCCAAAATTTCTGCCGTCAATGATTCTGTGAATGATACGGATATCTTCGCTGTTTGCGATGATCATATCAGCGCCGCAGCTTGTTGCGATCTTTGCAGCGATCATTTTGGTATTCATGCCGCCGGTTCCCACGCTGCTTCCCGTGGTAGCCTTTCCCATCTTCATATAGCTTTCATCCAGCTTTTCCACGGTTTCAATAAATACCGCGTCCGGATTTTTTCTGGGATCGTCTGTATAGAGTCCGTCAATGTCGGATAACAGGATCAAAAGATCCGCACCGATCATTGCTGCTACAATGGCAGACAGTGTATCGTTGTCACCGATCTCAATTTCATGGGTCGCTACAGTATCGTTTTCATTGACAACCGGGATCACTCCCAGTAAAAACAGCTCTTCAAAGGTATTCTGTGCATTTTTGCGGTTGATATCATTGTCAACGGTCTGTCTGGTCATCAGAATCTGCGCTGCCACCTGATTATATTCTGCAAAGATCTTCTGATATGTCATCATTAAACGGGCCTGTCCGATGGCGGCGCATGCCTGCTTGACTGCTATGGGATTTCTTTTTCCCTCTTCGGGATCCAGATTTACCGCTTTTTTTCCCTGTGCAATGGCTCCTGAAGTAACTAAAACTACATCTTTTCTCTGATTTCGTAAATTACACAGTTCACGTACCAAAACATCCAGCTTGATATAATCCAGATCTCCGGTCTCTTTATGCTGTAAAGAGGACGAACCGATCTTTACAACAATCCTCTTTTTGTCTTTTAAATAAGAACGATCATACATGACTGTTTATCCTTTTGTTTTTTATTTTTTCTCAAACGGAGCATAATGGGAAGCGATTTCTTCCGCCACACGCATACCGTCCATCGCGGCAGAGGTAATACCTCCGGCATATCCGGCACCTTCGCCGCAGGGATAAAGTCCCCTGATCCTTGTCTGCATCGTTTCATCCCTGCTGATTCTGACCGGTGAGGAGGTTCTGCTTTCCACGCCGCTTAAAAGTGTATTCTCATCATCAAATCCGGGGATCAGACGGCCGAAATGATGCATTCCTTCACAGAATGCTTTCTGTGCAGCAGCAGGCAAAATACCTGTCAGATCTGCATCCTGCCACATACCTTTGATACATGGCGTAAAACCATCCCCAATTTTTCCTCTGGTGACAGCCGTTTCTTCACCGGCTGCTTTTGCAAACAATCCGTATTTCTGTACCGGAATCTTTCCTAAAGCACGCTGATACGCTTCCTGTTCCATGCGTCTTTGGAAAGCAAGACCTGCAAGGGGATCATCCGAGCCAAAATCCTCAGGTGTGACTGCCACAATAATGGCACTGTTTGCATTTTTGCTGTCACGCCTGCTGTAACTCATGCCGTTTACCGCAAGTCTGCCCGGTTCACTGCTGGCATTTACCACATAACCGCCGGGACACATGCAAAAGGAATATACCCCTCTGCCGTTGGAAGTCTGGGCTGTTACTTTGTAGGGTGCGGGAGAAAGCTTTGCTTCCCTGGCAGTGGTGCCATACTGGTCAATATCGATCAGTTCCTGCGGATGCTCCACACGAAAACCTACCGCAAATGACTTTGCCAGCATCTCGATATTAAGCTTTGAAAGCCATGCAAAAGTATCTCTTGCGCTGTGTCCGATGGCAAGAATTACATGATTTGTCGGAATTTGTTCGCTGCCGTTTACGATAACACCTGTTATCTGATCCTTTTCAATCAAAAGTCCGTCTGCCCTGCATCCAAATCTGACCTGTCCACCGCAGGATATGATCTTTTCCCGCATATTTCTGACCACACCGGTCAGGACATCCGTACCGATATGAGGCTTGGCGTCATATAAAATCTCATCCTGCGCGCCGCATTCTGTAAAAATTTCCAAAACCTTACGGTTTTTTCCGTCCTTATCCTTGATCAGGGTATTTAACTTACCGTCTGAAAAAGTTCCTGCACCGCCCTCGCCAAACTGTACATTGGATTCAGGGTTTAATTCTCCGCTTTCCCAGAAATGTTCCACATCCTGCATTCGCTGTTCCACAGCCTGTCCGCGCTCGATCAGGATGGGTTTATATCCATGCAGAGCCAGCATATATCCGCAAAAAAGCCCCGCCGGTCCGGTTCCGATGATAACAGGAGAATGTTTTAGGGTAAGTTTTCCGTATGCCGGAAACTGATACTCTTTCTTTTGCACCACAGCAACATTTTTATCTTTGCAGCGGGCGGCGCATTTTTCCTCATTTCCGGCTTTCAATGTGATATCAACCACATAAGAATACCAGATATCCGGCTTTTTTCTGGCATCCACAGATCTTTTTGCGATCTGCATATCCCGAATTTCATCAGGCTTTATTTTCAGGGTTTTTGCCGCTTTCTGCAAAAGCTGCTGATGGGTATGACCCGGTTTTATTTTTAACTGCTGTATTCGTATCATTTCTTTTTCCTGTCAGTTGTCATTTTATGATGAATTGCTTCTGCTGCTGCATTTCCGGCGATTCATCCGCTGGTCCAGGCCCACTGCAGATTGTAGCCGCCGCATCTGCCGTCCACATCTGCAAGCTCACCCGTGACATAAAGTCCTTGATGCGCTTTTACCTGTAAATTTTCATCCAGTTCACTTAAATATACGCCGCCTGCACATACCTGGGATACAAACACAGGATTGGTTTCTTTTATTGCAATCGGATATTTTTTGAAAAGCTGCATCAGTTTTTTTGCAGAATCATTCATGGGATAGCAAATCAGCTCTGTATTGCGGATTCCGGCTTCTTTTAACAGAACCTGTGCGACCTTTTTATTTATCATGCCTTCCGTAAAGCTGAGCACATTTCTGCCGGTACTTCTCTTTACCTGTTTTTCAAAAACAAGCTTCCATTCCTGCCAGGATAACTCCGGTATAAAATCAAGGTATGCCTCTGTTTTGTTATGCTGCTGCAGTGCTTTGCTTACATGACGGCTCAACTGAAAGGTCGGAATACCGGAAATACCGTATTCCGTCAGCTGCAGCTCGCCGCGTTCCCGAAAGGTTTGTGTCTTTCCCTGTTTATCCTGTAATATAACCGTGATCTCGCCGTCACATCTGACACCGGCCATCGCCTTCCATTGTTCGCCGCTGCATCTGATGGCAGTCAGGGCCGGCAGCATGGGATCAGCTTTGATCTGAAGCTCCTTTATCAGCTGCATGCCTCCAAGCTTGTCCTTTTCCTTTGTTCCGGCACTGCTTCCTGCAGAAAGGATCAGTTCATCAAAATAATACTCTTCTTTGTTTGTTTTTACCAGATATCCTTTTTTTGTATGAGAAACAGATTCTACCACACATTCTGTCTGTACTTTGACCTGATATTTTTCAAGCTGCTCCAAAAACAGATTCAGCACAGTCGCTGCCTGTCCGGATCTGGGATACAGATATCCGTTTTTGTCTGTGATCATCAAACCGCATTCTTCAAAAAAAGAAATCGTATCCTGTACGCAAAAACGATCAAAGTATTTTTCAAGTTTTTCTTTATCCCGGCTGTGATAATCTCTCTGCGCAGAAAAAGACAGGTTCGATAAATTACATTTACCGTTTCCTGTCGCCAGTATCTTTTTGCCGATTCTGTCCTGCTTTTCCAGGATCATCACGGACGCACCTTTTTTAGAGGCTGCGATTGCCGCCATCATACCGGATGCGCCGCCGCCGATGATTCCTATTTTTTTCATGCAACACTCCAACTCTTACATCAGTCTAAGCTGATGAAGCACCACATATATTGTTCTGCCGCCGGGATATTCCTGTAAAACCCTGGCATCAATTCCATGCAGCACACATTCTGTCACCAGATAAAAAATGCCGCTCACCAAAATACTTATGATACATGTCATGGTATCCGGAAGTGTTTTGCTTAAAAACACTCCCATAAACCAGCACACCAGTGCAGACAGTAACGTACCGATCACAGGCGCCAGAAATACCGCGATCCAGTTAGCCCTGATCTTTTCCAGGCGGGTAACTGCCGTCAGATACAATGCAGACAGCAGGATCATACCCATCAAAACTGCCCAGCATAAAACAGAAATCTCTGCCTGCCCAAACTGCAGCAGCAAATACTGGATCAGCAGAATGATAACTCCTGAAATACTGATACCAAGAATAACAATTTTTTCATGATGCATACACCATAATGCGCATCCCAAAACCAAAGCAGCCGCTAAAAAGATGACAGAAACACTGCTGATCCGCAAAACTGCCATATCCGCTCCTGCATTTTCCCCAAACAGCATCCCCAGGATATTTTTAGCCAATACAGCTGTGTATACTGAAAGCGGAAATATCATAACTGCCATTGCACGCATGGATGTCATGAGTTTATTTCTGCATTTTTTTAGATTTCTGCTTTCAAAACACAGTTTCATGCCGGGTATCTGACGGATTGCAAATCCGGCTGCACACAAAACAAGTAAGGCAGTGCAGGTTCCTGCTGTCCCCGTAAGAACACCCCAGTCCTGAATATAGGAGGCAGTTTCCGGTTTTCCGAAAAAACGGTATATTTCCTGCTGTAAGATCAAGATCAATACAGGCAATCCCAAAAGCAGCATTCTGCTTCCTCTTGCGCTCACAATGCCGCGGGTGACAGCAGCCTGTGTCTCAGCAGCGCCTGATTCATGCAGTGCAAGCGTGTGTATCATTCTTTTTCTGGACAGCCAGGCAATGAATGATACAATCAGGCAAAACCACGAGGTCACAGCAACAGAAACCGCAAGTCCAAGCGCTGCATAAGAAGGCCCGTATTCCGGATTCTGAAGCAGTGCTCCCACCTTATCACCATAATTTTTTAATCTGCCGCATGTAATATATGAGGAAACCAAAAATAAAACACCGGAAAGTTCCATACAAAACAGCGAGGTGTTCTCAAAGCCAAATCCATCCAGTCCGCCAAGAAAAACTACTGCAACACAAAATGGGAACACGGATACAGACAGGCATTTCAGAACAGATACTGTCACCGGCAGTCCGCTTATTTTTCCAGCCAGAACATCCGCCGCCAGATATAAAAGCAGCGCAAGAAACAGACCCATACAAACAGAAAGGGTAAACGCAGATCTTACAACAAGTTTTGCATTTCTGGTATTGCCTCTTTCCGTCCGCAGAGAAACCATTCTTGAAACCGCATGAAACATTCCGCCTGCACCGACAGTCAGAAATAACAAATACCACTGCAGTGCAATATTAAAATAAGCCTGTCCGCTTACCGTAAGAAATTCATGCAGAAAAATTCTGTTTATCACGCACAAAACCAGAACTGCCGCAAAGAGTACCGGCATAAACTCTTTGAACAAAGCAGTCGGCTGATGCCTTTTTTTCTTTCGTTTTTTCATGCAAACTCACCTGTATTATCAGTCGGAAATCTCTCTTGTGATGCCAAGAGCATTCAATACTTCATTCTGTTTTGCTTCCATGACAGCAGCTTCCTCAGCTACCATATGGTCATAACCGCATAAATGCAGCATACTGTGGGCTACCAGAAACGCAAATTCTCTTTTTACGGAATGTCCGAAACTCTCAGCCTGTTCATAAATTCTGTCGGTGGATAAAATGATATCTCCAAGGATCAGCTCACCGCTGTCAGGCTGAAAACAATCTGCCTCATACTCTTCTGCGATCTCAAAACCGGCAGGCTCTTCATATTCCAGATTCGGAAAGCTTAAAACATCGGTTTCTTTATCAATATTGCGGTATTCTCTGTTATAAGTTCTGATTCCTTCATTGTCTGTGATCAGAACATTTACTTCTGACTCATAAGGACATCCTTCCATGTCAAGAACTGCATTGGCAACCAGTGCAACCAATTCTTCTGCATCAAAGGGAAATGTCACATCTGTTTCGTTCTCTACATAAAAAGTCATACGCGTCTGCTCCTTTGCGTTGTCTTGGTATCCCTGCTCTTTTTATCGGATGCAGAAGCAGTTCTTGCCCGTTTTGCAGCCTGCTCCTGTTTTGCTTCAAATTCTTCGTATGCCTTGACGATCTTTTGTACCAGAGGATGTCTTACCACGTCTTTGCTGGTCAGTTCACAGAAGGCAATATCATCCAGTTTTGCCAAAACCTTGACAGCCACATCCAGACCGGAAGGCATGCCCGGCGCAAGATCCTTCTGGGACGCATCACCGGTAATGACAACCTTGGAACCAAAACCGATTCTGGTCAGAAACATCTTCATCTGAGCCGGTGTGGTGTTCTGTGCTTCGTCCAGAATAATGTATGCGTTATCCAGCGTACGTCCTCGCATATAAGCAAGAGGTGCCACTTCGATCAGGCCCTTTTCCATGTTTTTCTGGAAACTTTCCGCACCCATGATCTGATAAAGCGCATCATAAAGGGGGCGCAGATAAGGATCGACCTTACTCTGCAGATCTCCCGGCAAAAAGCCCAGCTTTTCTCCGGCTTCAATCGCAGGTCTTGTCAGAATGATGCGCTCCACTTCATTATTTTTAAAGGCTGTGATCGCCATCGCCATGGCAAGATAGGTCTTGCCTGTTCCGGCAGGTCCCAGACCAAAAACGATCATCTTGTCACGAATGGCATCCACATAAGACTTTTGTCCAAGTGTTTTGGGTTTTACAGGTTTTCCGCTTACGGTGTGACAGATCAGCTCACTGTCCATTTCCAATAATACATCATTATTATGTTCCATACTCATCGCTATCGCATAATCCACGTTTTGTTCCTGGATCTGATTTCCTCTCTTTGATAATGCATGAAGCTCTTTTAACACGGCTATAGCCATGTCCGCAGAAACGCTGTCACCGCTTACTCTGACAGAACCGTCACGGTCAATGATCGTAACGCCAAACGCCCGCTCCATTTTTTTAACATAGCAGTCAAACTGCCCGAAAACATTACTGATATGTGCAGCCTCCATATCCAGCTGCTTTACTGTATGTGTCATTCTGATTCTATTGTTCTCCATCCCCTGAAATATGCGGTACTTCTGCCGGTCTGGTAGGTGTCAGCACCACAGCTTCCTGTACCAGCGTCAAAACACCAGTCAGTCTCATTCTATCAGTCTTTCTTATTATTTTAACATCTTTTTGTATGATTTGTACACCTTTTTGCTTTAATCCTTCAACAATTTTTGAAAATTCCTTCTCCAAAAGCTTCAAGGCACTGTTTTCGTCATAAACAGCTTCCACTGGCAAATATTCACGGGCAGTTGTTTTTCCTATAAAAACTGGCAGATCGATCCCCGAAAACAAACGAAGCCTTTCTGACTCCGTCACCTCATCATATTTGACAAAATCCGGTTTTTTCAGCCGCAGGATCAATTTTTTCCCGCCGATCACCAAAAAAGAAGATGTCTTTTCTCTGCCTGTATAATTTTTATATTCATAGTATAATTTCTGGTCAATCTGTATTTCCTGTTCATATTCCAGAAAAATATCTGCATCAGACACACAATACTGCCATTCCTTTACCGTACCGTCATCATTGTATACCGGTATCTGACCGCTTACAAGCACACTTCCTTTTTCCACGATATCACCGGCCTTCACCATTGGAACACCGCTTCTTGTCAGGATCTGACAGACTGTTCCCGTTTTTACGGCAGACAGATCGGCGCCGTATTTCCACGTCTTTGCTTCTGTTTTCTGCAGCTTTTTATCCGGAAGATCATTTTCACGGATACTGACAGTCAGTTTTGTGCCATCTGTTCGAAAGGAAGTCCAGGTTATCTGATCAAAAGTTTCCCGCAGATTCTCTTCCAGTCTTTCAAACTCTATCTTTGATAATGACACTCCATATGTAATTCCTTCCTGTCTCAAAAAACGCATGAGCATATCCTCTGTGATCTGCTCATTTCCTTCAAAGTCAATGGCCCATAAAAAACGGGACATGACGATTAAAAACAGAATACATCCTGTCAGTCCTGCTATAAAAATACTTCTTTTTTTTGCATCTTTCATCAAAAAAGGCAGCCCGTACCTTTTCAACACGGCCACCCTTGTTTTTGTTTTTCTGACAATTTTCCGGATTGAAAAAAAATCAGTCACACTGATGTTCATCTCATAATACTGTTCAAAACCGGCTATATCCCACAGTAAAATACCTGCATTCGTACATAAATTCATGAATCTTTCCGGCGAATAGCCCCAGACTTTGATCCTTACATACCCCTTGATCCAGCGAATTAACCCAGTCATACGCTGCCTCCCTTACAGATAACAGATCTGTGTAATATTTCCTTCTATTTTCATATCCTCATTCGTATAATATGCGATGGAAAGACAAGCGCCGCAGATCATGATCCGGCAGGTTTTTGCCTGTAAAATGATCCTGTCCGGGGTATATTCTAAAATGCCGCGGTAATTTTCCACCATCAGCTGACAATTTCCTGTCACAGTCACAATGGATGCACCCATTACGGTATCACGCGGAAGCTTTATGGATTCTACCAGGCTTTCCTTCAGTTGTTTTTTGGATTTATGAGGCAAATGATTCATGCTTCATTCTATGCAGCTGCATCTTTATTTATGATAGGGTTCATTTCTGGCGATCCGAAAACCTCTGTATATCTGTTCGGTCAAAATCACTCTCATGAGCTGATGCGGAAATGTCATATCAGAAAAACTAATCTTTTCATCTGCCCTTTTCAGCACTGAATCATGCAGTCCAAGGGAGCCGCCGATCACAAATACAATGCTGCTTTTTCCCATGATACCAAGCTTTTCTATTTTCTGCGAAAATCCGACCGAATCCAGCTTTTTACCGTTGATCGCCAGCGCAATGCAATGATCATCTTCTTTGATGGATTTTAAAAGCCTCTGGGCTTCTTTTTCCAGAATCAGCTCCATTTCGGTGTCACTGCTGTTTTCATCCGTTTTTTCATCTGCCACTTCAATGATTTCAAGCTTGCAGTAACGGCTGAGACGTTTTGCATATTCTGCGATCGCATCACGGTAAAATTTTTCCTTGATCTTTCCCACAGCCAGGATTGTAATCTTCATAGACAGCTCCTTTTATTTTATATATATAATCTATATATATAGTGTGCGCTGGTGCGCACACTTCGCGCCTAAGCGATTGTAATCGCATGCGCGGCTTGCCATAAGGCAACATTTACCTCACGCGCGAGTGCGCATAAAGGCGTTTTTCATACACAGGAAAACTTAGTTTCCCTGTGTATGAAAAATGCCGCCTTTTTAAGACGGCATTTTTGCTTTAATCTTCAAACAGTTCATCGTACATTTCGTCGATGATATGTTCCAGATATACATCATCCATATCAGGATAATATTTTAAAATGACAGCTTTCAATACATTGGTACGCTTAAAATAGCGGGATTCTGTCGTATCTTCACCGTCAGGATCCAGAACTCTTTCATCAATGGCAGAAAGATTCACTTTTTCTTTGATGAATTTGATCAGTTCTTTCTTATCATCCTTCTCCTTTACGGCTTTCTCTTCCAGATTTTTACTGGATTTAAGAGAATAAATACCGGATATGATAAAGAAGATAAACAGACCACCCATAACCAGATGGACGATCCACTGGGATCTGAGATCAAGGCCTACGGGCAGTATATTCAATGTAAGCACGATCAGCATAATAATACCGAGAATACCAACCACGATCAAGGTACAAGCACCGGATTTGAATTCTTCTGCCTTTTTGGATGTATCTTCATATACACCCATGGCAGGTGCTTTCTTACCTCTTCCCATAGAAGCCAGACTCTGTGCACGGGCCTTCATCAGTTCAGGGCTTTCTGCATCATCCTGCGCCTGCATACCGCCTGCCGCTGCGGCAGCCGCCATCTGCTGCGCTTGAAGCTGCTGCTGCATCATTGCACGCATCTGTGCCATCTGCTCCGGGGTAGGTTCTTTTTTGATCTGATCCAGAGATTCTACCAGCTTACTTCCGCAGTCTGCACATACCTCGATACCGTCTACATATTCACTTTTACATTTTGGACACCAGGGCATCTTGTCATACCTCCTTATGCTTCATAATCAAAGCATGCTCTGTCACAGGTAACAGTTCTGACAAAACCTGCGGCTGCGACATGAGCCGGATGTACCTGATACGCATTCAAAGCATCCACGGATTCAAAAGAAGAAATCAGTGCAATATCTTTATTGCTGGAATCTATTTCGTTGATGCACACCTGGAGAGCGATCACGCCCTCCACCTGTGCTTTTACTTCTTCCAGATTCTTTTTAATGGTTTCACCTGCCGCTTTTCTTTCCTCTGCAGAAAGCTCCGGCTTAAAGTTCCATAAAACAATGTGATTTACCATAAAATTACTCCTGTTTGTATGGTTTTTATTTGTTGGAAAGATATTCGTCAATACCTTTTGCTGCAGCCTTACCGGCACCCATTGCAAGAATTACGGTTGCTGCACCGGTTACTGCATCGCCGCCTGCAAAAACGCCTTCTTTGGAAGTCTGGCCGTTTACTTCTTCTGCAACGATACACTGCCACTTATTTACTTCCAGACCTTCTGTGGTGGAAGAAATAAGAGGATTGGGGGAAGTACCCAGAGACATGATTACAGTGTCAACATCAATCACAAACTCGGAACCGGGTACTACAACAGGGCGTCTTCTGCCGGATGCATCAGGCTCGCCAAGTTCCATACGGATACATTCCATACCCTTTACCCAACCCTTTTCATCAACCAGAATCTGGGTAGGATTGGTCAGAAGGTCAAAAATAATACCTTCTTCTTTTGCATGATGCACTTCTTCCACACGGGCAGGAAGTTCTTCTTCACTTCTTCTGTAAACAATATGCACTTCTGCACCAAGACGCAGAGCGGTTCTTGCAGCATCCATAGCAACGTTGCCGCCGCCTACAACTGCAACCTTCTTGCTCTTCATGATAGGGGTTCTGGAACCTTCCTTAAACGCCTTCATCAGATTGCTTCTGGTCAGATATTCGTTAGCGGAGAATACACCGTTGGCATTTTCACCGGGGATTCCCATAAACTTGGGCAGACCTGCACCGGAGCCGATAAATACCGCGCTGTATCCTTCTTCGCTCATCAGCTCATCGATGGTAACAGACTTGCCGATGATAACGTTGGTTTCAATTTCAACACCAAGAAATTTTACGTTTTCAATTTCCTTTTTCACAACATCTTCTTTGGGAAGACGGAATTCAGGAATACCGTATACCAGTACGCCGCCGGGCTCATGCAGTGCTTCAAAAATGGTTACATCATAGCCCATCTTCGCCAGATCACCTGCACAGGTAAGACCTGCCGGGCCGGAACCGATCACTGCTACCTTTTTGCCTTTTTTCTCGGTTGCCTTTTCGGGTTTAATTCCCTGTTCTCTTGCCCAGTCAGCAACAAAACGTTCCAGCTTACCGATGGAAACAGGCTCACCTTTGATACCGCGGATACATTTGCCTTCACACTGGCTTTCCTGAGGACATACACGTCCGCATACTGCAGGAAGCGCACTTGCTTTGCTGATCACCTGATATGCGGCTTCGATATCACCTTTTTTAATTTCGGTAATAAAACCGGGGATATCAATTGCAACAGGGCATCCTTTTACACACTGCGCATTTTTACAGCCAATACATCTGCTGGCTTCTTCCATTGCTTCTTCTTTGTTATATCCCAGACAAACTTCATCAAAATTGGTTGCGCGAACCTGCGCATCCTGTTCTCTGACAGGGACTTTCTTTAAAACGTCACCCATGATCGTCTTTCTCCTCTCGCTTATTGCAAATCCTAAAAATTATCAGTCGCAATTACCGCATCCGCCGTGATGGGTATCTCCTTCTTTGGCAGCCAGATAAGCGCGGCCTTCTGCAGTTTTGTAAATAGCCTGACGCTGCATAGCTTCGTCAAAGTTTACCTGATGGCCGTCAAATTCAGGGCCGTCTACACATGCAAATTTCACCTTGCCGCCAACAGTTACACGACATGCACCGCACATACCGGTACCGTCAACCATGATCGGATTTAAGGATACAATGGTAGGAATACCAAGTTCCTTGGTCAGCTTACATACAAACTTCATCATGATCATGGGACCGATGGCAACACAAAGATCATACTGCTTGCCTTCCTTGGTAACAAGGTCGGAAATAGTGGTGGTAACCATACCGCTTCTGCCGTAGGAACCGTCATCGGTGGTCACATACAGATTTCCGGCAACCGCTTTCATCTCATCTTCCAGAATAAGCAGGTCTTTATTTTTTGCACCGACAATAACATCGGCATCCACGCCGTTCTCATGGAGCCACTTTACCTGAGGGTATACAGGTGCGGTACCAACACCGCCTGCCACAAACAGGATCTTTTTTGCTGCCAGTGCTTCTTTGGATTCATGAACCAGCTCGGAAGGCTGACCCAGGGGACCTACGAAATCATGGAAAGAATCACCTGTTTTTAACTGAGCCATTTCATAGCTGCCTTCTCCGACAACCTGGAATACAATGGTAACAGTGCCTTTTTCTCTGTTATAATCACAAATGGTAAGCGGGATTCTTTCTCCCTCCTCATCCAGACGCACAATGACAAACTGTCCGGGCATACAGGACTTTGCAACACGTTTTGCTTCCACTTCCATCATATAGATATTGGTGGTAAGCTCTTTAGACTGTAAAATCTGATACATAATCTTCTCAACCTTTCTGCCAAATGGCTAATTATCATTTCAGGATAGTTCCTGTCAGAATCAAGTTTTAAGTTCTGCTTTGCTGTACCATACCGGACTGTCCGTTGTTTTCAATCGTATAAAGAGAATAGCTTCCGTCTTCGCTGCGCACTGCCTTGAAGCATTCCCCTGTCATATAATTGACAACATAATCTGTTCCCGTCACATAACTGTTTCCGGTTGACTCTTCATAATATTCACGGTACAGATAATAATCATTTTTCTCGATGGTTACAGCATATTTGTAAATATATTTGTTCCTTCCGGCTTTTCCGGCAACATCACCGTTTAAATTCAGAAGAATTCCCGTTTCTTTGAGCTTAAGCAAAAGCTGGTTTGCCGCAGCCTCCATACTCAGAGACGCATTCAGATTCAGGTTGTACTGACATTTTGTCAATTCACCGCTGACACCGCCTTCATCATATACAATAAACTGAAATGTACTGTTTCCGGCAGGCATCGGAAAAGGTGCTTCATATCTGCTGCTGGTATTGTCGGGAACCGTTCCATCTGCCGTAAAATAAACCTTGCAGTTTTCGGGAATCTCAACACTGATATAGCCGGGCTTTTTATATTCTCCGGATGCAGGAGAAACTACAGGAGCTTCTGGTCTGCTTACATCAATATAATACTTTTCCACCGCAACCTGACTTTGTACGCCGTATTGATTGACAAACAATGCCTTTACGGTATACTGACCGGATTCCATCGGAATCGGCGTGGTATACACTTCCGATGAAAGTGTCGGCACGCTTCCATCTAAAGTATAATACAATGTTCCGGACGCGTTTGCAATCAGTTTTACATCAATCTTTTCCCGATAGGTATCACCTTTTAGATCAAATGCAGGCGGATTTGCCATAAAATCCATATACTGCATTGTAATTTCCGTACTTTTGCAGTTTTGTAAAAGTGTATTGATCTGCTCATACTCCTGTCTGTTTTTCAGGATTCTGATCAGTCTGCTGTAGGTTTTTAAGTCGCTTTCATCCAGTGTCAGAATGTATCTGCTGGTCTCTTCTGCCTGTTTTTCATCTCCAAGCAGCATATAACAGTCCGCAAGACTGTTTAAATATAATACATTATCTTCATCCTTTGCGGCTGCATTTTCAAATGCGGCCAGCGCCTGTGTGTATGCTTCCTTTTCCATATAGGAAACCGCTTTCTGATATATCTTTTCAGGCTGATTGCTCCAAAACCAGTATAAAACTGCGATACACACAGCAAATAACACAACTGAACTTACAGCAATATAAATTCCTGCTGTTTTTTTGGTTTTCCGGCGTGATTTTGGGTTATCCTCTTTGTTATCTTCTTTTCCGGTAAACAGTTCCGTTTCAGTTGACATGTTTTGTATATTTGTTCCTATCTCACTTGCCACATCGGAAAGTGTTTCCAGGATACTGTTTTCTATTTCAGGTTCAAATTCCGGAACGATCTGTATCTCACAGCCGCAGGCTTCACAATACATCTGACCGTCCTTCATTTTCGCCCCACAAGCGGGACATTTCATAGGGAGCTTCCTTTCTCCGCTTTGCTGTCAGATAAATACAGCAAATTATTTCTGAAGCATTTTTTTGCTTTCCAGACAATTTAGCATAAGCATGGCAATCGTCATGGGACCGACACCGCCGGGCACCGGGGTGATCGCGCCTGCAGCCGAAACTACATCGTCAAAATCCACATCTCCGCAGAGTTTGTTGTTTTCATCGCGGTGAATCCCGACATCAATGACAGTTGCTCCGGGTTTTACAAATTCTTTTGTGATCAGCTTCTTTTTGCCTGCCGCAACGATAAGAATGTCTGCTCTTTTACAGACTTCCTGCAGATTTTGGGTCTTGGAATGGGCAACCGTAACCGTCGCATTTTCAGCAAGCATCAGCTGTGCCATGGGCTTGCCTACAATATTGCTGCGTCCTACGATCACGCATTCTTTTCCTTCCATTTCAATACCGGATCTTTTTAAAAGTTCGATCACGCCTGCAGGAGTACCGGGAACAAATCCCTTTTCACCGGTTGCAAGCGCACCGGCATTTATTGGATGAAAACCGTCTACATCCTTACAGGGCAGAATAGATTCCAGAACCGCTTTTTCTGAAATATGTGCAGGCAGAGGCAGCTGTACCAAAACAGCATCAACTTCCGTATCCTAATTCAGTTTTTCGATCAGTTCAAGAAGCTGTTTCTGGGAAATATCAGCTTCCTTATGAATATGCATCATCCGGATTCCAAGCTCGGCACATACTTTGCTTTTGTTGCGGATATATACGCTGGAAGCAGGATCATCACCAACCTGCACCACTGCAAGTGTTACCGTGATATTCCGGGCAGCATACGCTTCCACTTGCGTCTTTACTTCCTGACGTATGATTTTTGCTATTTCTTTTCCGTCAATGATCTTTGCAGGCATGAATATTTCTCCTTTTTCAGCATACTATCGTTTTTGTATGCAGTACAGCATCTGACTGTACTGCATACTTTTATTTAACGATAGGAAACGAAGTTTCCTATCGCACAAAAAACACGTTTATGCGCAAAGCGCACGCATTTTTACATGATTTCTTAGAATAATCCGGTAATTTTTCCGTCATCATCCACATCAATTCCATAGGCAGCAGGATTCTTGGAAAGACCGGGCATGGTCATAACAGCACCTGTCAGCACTACCACGAAACCTGCACCTGCGGAAACATATGCTTCACGCACGCTGATCTCAAAGCCTTCAGGTCTGCCCAACAGATCAGGGTTGTCAGACAGGGAATACTGGGTCTTTGCCATACAAACAGGCATTTTGCCAAATCCGAGTTCTTCCAGCTTCTGAATCTGTTTTTCTGCGGAAGCAACGAAGTTGACACCGTCTGCTCCGTAAATTTCCTTTGCGATAATTTCGATCTTTTCCTTGATCGGCAGTTCTTCATCATAAAGAACACGGAAATTGCTTTCCTTTTCTTCCAGTGTTTTAAGCACCTTTTCTGCCAGTGCGATACCGCCCTGTCCGCCTTTTTCCCAAACTTCGGAAAGTGCAAATTCACAGCCTCTGTCTTCACAGAACTTCTGTACATATGCGGTTTCTGCCTCTGTATCTGTTACGAAGGAGTTTAAGGTAACAACTACGGGCACACCGTATTTCTGCAGGTTTTCGATATGCTTTTCAAGGTTTACAATACCTTTTTTAAGTGCTTCCAGATTTTCAGCGCTTAAGTTTGCCTTTGCAACACCGCCGTTGTATTTAAGAGCACGGATGGTAGCAACCAGTACCACTGCATCGGGCTTTAAGCCTGCCATTCGGCATTTGATATCAAAGAATTTTTCTGCACCGAGGTCTGCACCGAATCCTGCCTCAGTGATGCAGTAATCTGCCATCTTTAAAGCCAGTTTGGTTGCTCTTACAGAGTTGCAGCCATGTGCGATGTTGGCAAAAGGTCCGCCGTGTACGATCGCAGGAGTATGCTCCAGAGTCTGGATCATGTTGGGCTTTAAGGCATCCTTAAGAAGTGCAGCCATGGAGCCGACAGCCTTTAACTGACCTGCAGTAACGGGTTTTCCTGCGTAGTTGTAAGCAACAACGATTCTGGAAAGTCTTTCTTTTAAGTCTTTCATATCGGTTGCCAGACATAAAATTGCCATGATCTCAGAAGCAACGGTAATGACAAAATGATCCTCACGAACAGTACCGTCCATCTTGTTTCCAAGACCCACAACGATATTTCTTAATACTCTGTCATTCATATCCAGACAGCGTTTCCATACAACGGAACGGGTGTCAATGCCAAGTTCATTGCCCTGCTGGATATGGTTGTCCAAAAGAGCTGCCAGCAGATTGTTTGCAGATGTAATCGCATGGAAGTCACCGGTAAAATGAAGATTTAAGTCTTCCATTGGAACTACCTGTGCATAGCCGCCGCCTGCTGCTCCGCCTTTTACGCCAAAGCAGGGACCAAGAGAGGGCTCTCGAAGCGCGATAACCGCCTTTTTGCCCAGCTGGCCAAAAGCCTGACCAAGACCGACACTGGTGGTGGTTTTGCCTTCACCTGCAGGTGTAGGGTTAATAGCTGTTACAAGAATCAGTTTTCCATCGGGATTATCCTTTACGGAATTGATGAACTCATCGGAAAGCTTTGCCTTATAACGGCCGTAAAGCTCCAGTTCTTCTTCTTTGATACCAATTCTTTCTGCAACCTTCACAATAGGTTCCATCACCGCTTCCTGGGCAATCTGAATGTCTGTTTTCATGTACTTTGTCCTCCTTGATTGGGTTTTTATCAAATTATCTCTTCTACTAGCTGCTCAAATTCATCCATAGTCATCAGGATCTTACGGGGTTTTGTTCCTTCTTCCTCTCCCACAACACCGGCCATTGCCAGCTGATCCATGATGCGGGCAGCTCTGTTAAAGCCAATTTTGAACACTCGCTGCAGCATACCGATGGATGCCTTGTCTTTATCTATGATAAAGCGTCCCGCCTCTGCAAAATAGGAATCATATTCTGACTGTCCGCCCTCTTTTGTGTCTGCTAAAGCGGCAGTTCCCATATTTTTGATGCGTTCTTCTATATCATTGCTGTATGTATTGCCGATTGCCTGATTTTTTAAGAAATCAACCACATCCGCAACCTCTTCGTCTGTCAGAAAAGCGCCCTGCATACGGACCGGCTGCGTATATCCCTGCGGATAAAAAAGCATATCGCCGTATCCTAACAGCTTTTCTGCGCCATTCATATCCAGAATGGTTCTGGAATCCACACCGCTGGATACTTTTAACGCTACACGGCTGGGCATATTAGCCTTGATCAGACCGGTAATAACATCAACCGACGGTCTCTGTGTCGCAATGATCAGGTGAATGCCGGCAGCTCTTGCAAGCTGTGCCAGACGGCATATTGATTCTTCCACTTCATTGGAAGCAACCATCATCAGATCTGCAAGCTCGTCCACCACGATCACGATCTGCGGCATCTTTTCAGGACAGTCAGCTTCCCCTTTCTGTTCCAGCTGCTCCACTTTTTTATTGTAGCCCTTTAAATCTCTTACATTATGATCCGCAAACTTTTTATAACGGTCAGTCATTTCCGCAACTGCCCACTGCAGTGCAGCAGAAGCCTTTTTGGGATCACTGACAACCGGGATCAGAAGATGGGGAATTCCATTGTAAACGTTCATTTCCACCACCTTGGGGTCCACAAGGATCAGTTTGACTTCTGTGGGTTTGGCGTTATACAGAATACTCATAATGATGGAGTTGATAAACACAGATTTACCGGAACCTGTAGTACCTGCGATCAGCATATGGGGCATCTTGGCAATATCGGATACAATGACCTTGCCTCCGATATCCTTGCCTACTGTAAAGGAAAGCTTTGAACTTGATTCCTTAAACTCTCTTGATTCCAGAAGCTCACGCATTCCTACCGGAATCCTGGATTTGTTGGGAATTTCGATACCGACAGCCGCTTTACCGGGAATCGGTGCTTCGATTCGGATATCCGGCGTTTCCATATAAAGCTTGATCTCATCGGCAAGACCGACAATTCTGCTTACTTTCATTCCCTGTTCGGGTAAAAGCTCATATCTGGTAACAGAAGGTCCCTGGGAAACATCCTTGATCGTTACGCGCACATTAAAGGATTCCAGTATCTGCTGCAGTCTGACCGCATTTTCTTTCAGCTCCCGTACACCGTCTGCCCCGTCTGCATTTCCCACTTTTTTAAGCAGATCAAGCGGAGGAAACTGATAAGGTCTGGGTGCAGGCTTTGGTGCAGGTTCAGGTGTCTGCGCAGACTTCTGCTGCTGTGTTCTGTTGTCTTTAAACTGATGTCCTGCAGATGTCTCTCTGTTTCTGCTCACGGAATCATCTGCAAAAATGGATGTTTTCTTTTCCAGGCGCTCCTTCCGAAGCATTTCCTGACCAAGCGGGGTAGCTTCAGCCGCTGTCTGCGGACGCTGCTCGCGCGGAATGACCGCTTTGGGACGTCTGTCCGTGATCTCCCTGATATTGCTGCGGTTTAACTCTCTTAATACATCCCGGGCTTCCTGTTCTTCCTGTGTAAATTCGTCTTCTTCATCAGAAATATCAGCGGCATACTCTTCCATTTGCTGCCATCTGACTTCTTTCATATCAGAAAAAACATCTGCCTCTTCCACATATATGGTTTCCACAGTGTCAGCAGCAGTCTTTGGAAGTGCTTCCAGACCTTCCACCACATCTTCATCATAAGAATCGGCTGCTTTCTCATTTTCAGCCTCCGAATATGTATCCGGTTCATTCTGCGGGATATATTCCTGCATTGTCTGCTGATGCATGGTACGGATCCGGATCTTGTCAAAATCAATGGACGGATCTCCAATGGGCGCCGCATGACGCACTTCAGGCTCATCCATCGGCATATCCTGTGTTTCACTTTCATCCAGTGTGATCTCATGGATATCATCCCGCATTTTTTTTGCAGTGCTTTCTTTTAAGCTGGTATCCATCATAACACCGGAAACCTTTTTATCCATACGCAGGATGTGTTCTGCATCCTGTCTGGCCTGTTCTTCCTTAAATTTCTGTTCACGCTCCCGAAGAAGCTGTTCTCTTTCTTTCAAGCGCTGATCCGCCTGCTGTCTTCTGACAGCCAAAGCTTCCTCTCTTCTTAAGGCAGCCTCTCCTTTGCGCACTTCCGCTTCTTTGATCCTGCGTTCCTTTTTAAACTGTGCGTCGCTTCTTGCTGTTTCATAAACACGGCGGCTCTGCTTTTTGACACCTGAAACAAAGGATTTTTCGGTAATGATAACTGCACATATGATTCCAAGTACCAAAACAGTCAGCACAGTGCCCACCATTCCAAGAAAATGATGCAGCACCCAGGCAAGCGATCCGGAGATAACGCCGCCACCGATCCTGTCATTTGCACCTGTTTCATAAAAGCTCTTGACGGAATATTCATCCATTACAGATATCTTTCCTGCAAAAAGCTCAAACAGGATTCCCAGAAGTAAAAACAATACAATGCCTGCACACAGTTTGCGGACAGCCACCACATTTCCCTGATTGGAAATACCAAAGGCAATGGCAACAAAAGCC
>JAFVXW010000029.1 GCA_017500935.1 Lachnospiraceae bacterium | reverse complement strand
GGGGTACCGCAACGGGGACAGTAAGGCACAATTTTAAATCCTTTATATAATAAGCCCTTATCCCAGATGGTCTTCAGCGCCCACCACTCGGACTCGATGAAATTGTCATCATAGGTTACATAGGGATCATCCATATCCGCCCAGAAACCAACGGTACCGGAGAAATCCTCCCACATACCCTTGTATTTCCATACGGATTCCTTACATTTGCAGATGAAAGGCTCCATACCATATTCCTCAATCTGCTCTTTGCCATTCAGGCCAAGAAGTTTCTCAACCTCCAGCTCCACGGGAAGTCCGTGGGTATCCCAGCCCGCCTTACGGGGTACCATATACCCCTTCATGGTGCGGTATCTGGGAATCATATCCTTGATAACACGGGTCTCCAGATGTCCGATATGGGGCTTTCCGTTTGCGGTGGGGGGACCGTCATAGAAGGTGTAGGTAGGGCCTTCTTTGCGGCTGTTCATGCTCTTTCTGAAAATGTCATTGTCATTCCAGAACTTTTCAATGTTCTTTTCACGTTCCACAAAGTTTAAGTTTGTGTCTACTTTGTTGTACATGGCTTTCTTCCTTTCTGAAAAAATGAAATAAGGTAATGTTGTGAATAAAAAAGTGTGCGCTTTGCGCACACTCCGCGCCGAGCGCGGTTGCCGTAAGGCAACATTTACCGCGCGCGCGAGTGCGCATAAACGTGTTTTTTTATACGATAGGAAATGAAGTTTCCTATCGTATAAAAAAACCCCGTCCTTGTAAAAGGACGAGGTCATCATTCACGACTCGTTAAACCACCCGTTACAACATACGCCTGTCATGTGCCATGGCCCGGCAGCGGCAGGTTATATGGTCTCCTGGTAACGGCAGAGGTACCGTTGAAGCCTACAGGATCTGTCTGATCTTTGGGCCTCACGACTCAGAAGGGATATTCGGCAGTTCCTACTTGCACCGGTCTTCCACCAACACCGGCTCGCTGAAAGCTTTTGGCAGCTGCTTACTGTCTTCGTCAACGTCTTTTCGATATCATGAGTCATTATATGACGGACTTTTACCGCTTGTCAAGAGGCGTTTTGGGAAATCCTCCTGCACCATGACAACGCTTCGTTACGGTATGCAGGTATGTGTGCAGGCAAGCATGCAAATTCCGGAAATCTCCTGTTTTGACTGTTCAAATTCCGATGCGGACATGCTGTTTTGCATGCAAATATTCAATTTTTCCAAAAATGACTGCTTAAAATTATCCGGGACAAGCTGAAAATCATTCAAATTTCTTATTTTTTTAATATGACTGCTTTGATCGACCTGCGCAAGCAGTCAAAAATGCCATTTTTGCTGTTTTTGACTGCTTTCATTTTTTCTGAAACCCAAAATGAGCATTCAAATATGAATTTTAAAGAAATTTGACTGCTTTGCAAGCGCAAACGCTCTGACTGGAGCATGCAAATTATAAAAAAATGATATTTTGCCTGCTTTTCCTCCCCAGTAAGGGGGAAAGGTGTGTACAGCAACATGCTCCTGCGCCATGACAACGCTGTGGGGGCATTCTCCCCTGACACATCTGCTTAACCTTGTCATTCTTTTCAGAATAAAATATTTTTGTTCTTTTTTCAGCTGTTTTTATTGTCCCTATTAAAAAAAATGGTATGATAATGTTATAGTATGTGCTCTCTGTCGGGAGCCTGCTGCGCAGCCTGTCTGCTTCGATCAAATGCATTCCAAAAAGGGGGAGCCTGTACCATGCAAAATCACCTCGAAACATCCAAAAACGCTGGATTCAATACCCTGCAATTTATCCGCTGGATCATTCTTTCCACTATCACCGGGCTTGGTATCGGACTTGTGGCAATCATATTCAATTACGATATGACCTTTGCCAATAAGCTGCGCACCGAGAATCCCTGGCTGCTTTTTTGTCTGCCTTTTGCCGGTCTTGCCATCGTTGCCCTTTACAGGCTGTTTAATTATGAAAAAAACAAAGGTACCGATGAAATCGTGGAAGGCATCCAGAACCATCGCTATATTCCGCTTCGAATGGCGATCCTGATTTTTGCGTCCACCATCCTCACCGTTCTCTGCGGCGGTTCTGTGGGCCGTGAAGGTGCCGCAGTACAGATCGGCGGCAGCCTGGGCAAACAGCTGGGTGAACGCTTCAACCGCTTAAGTGAACGTTTCGGCAGCCGTTTTGCTTTCCTGCGTTTCAACGAACAGGATCAGAAGCTCCTTCTTATGAGCGGTGTTGCCGCTGCCTTTTCCGCCCTTTTCGGTACACCTCTGGCTGCTGCCTTTCTGGCGTTGGAAATGGCCAATGTGGGAATCATGTATTATACCGCACTGGTTCCCTGTGTATGGTCTTCCATCGTGGCATATCTTCTGGCTGTCGGCATGAAATCTCCCATGGATCATCTGCACATCACAGAAGAAGTGGCACTGGAACTTCCTTTTTCCCTGCACACACTTCTTCTTTCCGCGCTCTGCGCCCTTGTCAGCATCCTGTTTTGTACTTTCGTGCATCATGCCAGGCATAAGATCCAGGATCTGATCAAAAATGCCTATATCCGTGTCTTTATCGGCGGCACTGCAGTGATTTTAATGACTTTTCTGTTTCAGACAGATGCTTATCTTGGTCCCGGTATGAACCTGATCGAAGAAGCCCTGGAAGGTCATGTGATTCCGTTTGCTTTCCTTTTAAAGATCCTTTTTACTGCTGTCACCATCGGTACCGGTTTTAAGGGCGGCGAGATCGTTCCCTCCTTTGCCACCGGCGCAACCTTCGGTGTGCTTTACGGCTCTTTGCTTGGTGTCAATCCGTCCCTGTGTGCAGCCCTTGGCATGATCGCAGTTTTCTGCGGTGTCACCAACTGCCCTGTGACAGCCCTTCTGATCGGCCTCGAACTGTTTGGCTTTGACCATGCTCCGTACTTTTTGATCACTGTGGCAGTCAGCTATATGCTGTCCGGATCTGTCAGCCTGTATCATTCCCAGACCATTGTTCATGCAAAAATCGAAAAAATGTCATTGCTTTCTGAAGAAGAATGAAGTAGAATATGTTGCGGAGCTGTCTTGTCACCTCACAAACAGATAAAACATATACGATATATCATCAATATATGGAGTACACTATGAACGAACAAAACAAACTCTCCCTGCTTACCAAAGCCGAAAAAAGCTGGATCCTTTACGATGTTGCCAACTCTGCCTTCGTCATGATCGTAACCGCCACCATCCCCATTTATTTCAGAAGTCTGGCAGAAAGCGCCGGTGTCAGTGCCGCTCACGCTTCCTCCATATGGGGAACCACTACATCCATTGCGATCCTGATCTTGGCACTGCTCTCTCCGATCCTTGGTGCCATTGCAGATTTTGAAAATATGAAAAAACGGATATTTACCGTTTTCTTCATACTCGGAATTTCAGGCGGGCTGCTTTTCACCTTCGCCCCCAACTGGATTTCTTTTCTGGTCTTTTTTATCCTGGCCCGCATCGGCTATGCCGCCTGCAACATTTTCTATGATGCCATGCTGATCGATGTGACCACAGATGAACGGATGGACAAGCTCTCCACATTCGGATATGCATTCGGATATATCGGCAGCTGTATTCCATTTATCATCGGTCTGGTATTGATTTTGTTCTGCGACAGTTTCGGACTTGCCATGATGACAGCAACCCGGATCTCCTTTATCATCACAATTGCCTGGTGGATCGTAATGACCATTCCGCTGTACAAAAATGTGCATCAGGTTTATTCCGTTCCCCGCCAAAAGCATGTGATCAGCGGTGCATTTCACAATCTTGCCGATACTTTCGGCAAGCTTAAAAAAGACAAAAGCCTGCTGTACTTTATTATAGGTTATTTCTGCTATATAGACGGTGTTTACACGATCATGACCATGGCCACCACCTACGGCGGTGAAGTCGGGCTGGATTCCAACGCCATGGTACTGGCGCTGCTTCTGACCCAGTTTGTGGCATTTCCCTGTTCGATCTTAAGCGGTATGCTGGCTAAAAAAGCAGGTTCCATGAAGATGATCCGAATCTTCATCTGCATGTACATCGCCATTTGTGTCTTTGGCTACGGTCTGGACAAAGAATGGGAATTCTGGGTACTGGCATTTTGTGTAGGTTTATGTCAGGGCGGTATTCAGGCACTCTCCCGTTCCTATTTCGGCAAGCTCATTCCCAAGGAAGCTTCCAGTGAATACTTCGGCTTCTTTGATATCTTCGGAAAATTTGCAGACTTCATGGGTCCGCTTTTGATTTCCGCAAGCGCATTTTTCTTCGGCAATTCCAAATACGGAATCCTCTCTCTGATCGTCCTGTTTGTGATCGGCCTTTATCTCATCTCCAAATCTGAAAAGGCTGCACACAACTGACACTCCGCCCGGCTTTCTGCCGGCGGATATAGATTTATTCTGATATAATCTTTTTGAAAGGAGCCAACGGCAAATGGAAGCACAAAATCTCACCCTGATGACTGATTTATATGAACTGACCATGATGCAGGGTTATTTTAAAAACAAAGACCGCAATGAAACGGTTATTTTCGACGCTTTTTACAGAAGCAATCCCATGGACTCCGGATATGCCATCAGTGCCGGTCTGGATCAGGTGATCAGCTATATCAAAAATCTTCATTTTACAGAAGATGATATTACTTATTTGAGAAGCCTGAATATCTTCGGCGAGGATTTTCTGGAATATCTTGCCAACTTTAAATTTTCCGGCGATATTTACGCAATCCCCGAAGGCAGCGTTATGTTTCCCAGAGAACCCATGATCAAGGTTATCGCGCCCATCATGGAAGCACAGCTGATCGAAACAGCGATCTTAAACATCATGAACCACCAGAGTCTGATCGCCACCAAGGCATCCCGCGTATGTTATGCAGCCCGCGGAGACGGAATCATGGAATTTGGTCTGCGCCGCGCACAGGGACCCGATGCCGGTACGCTCGGTGCAAGAGCTGCCATGATCGGCGGCTGTATCGCAACCAGCAATGTACTGGCAGGTCAGCTTTACGGCGTTCCGATTAAAGGCACCCATGCCCACAGCTGGGTTATGAGTTTCCCTGATGAATATACTGCATTCAAAACCTATGCTGAAATGTATCCTTCCGCATGTATCCTGCTCGCAGATACCTATGACACCTTAAAGTCCGGTGTTCCCAATGCGATCCGTGTATTCCAGGAAATGCGCGATAAGGGTATCGAACTTACCAACTACGGTATCCGCTTAGACAGTGGCGACCTTGCATATCTGTCCAAAAAAGCCCGCAAAATGCTGGATGCTGCCGGTTTTACCGATGCGATCATCTCCGCTTCCAACGACCTTGATGAACATCTGATCGACAGCTTAAAAGTACAGGGAGCCAAAATCACCTCCTGGGGTGTTGGTACCCATCTGATCACCAGTAAAGACTGGCCTTCTTTCGGCGGTGTTTACAAGCTGGCAGCAATCTACGACAGCAAAACCGGTGAATTTATTCCCAAGATTAAGCTGTCTGAGAACTCTGAAAAGGTAACCAATCCCGGTAATAAGACCATCTACCGTATTTACGATGCAGACGGCAAGATCAAAGCGGATCTGATCTGTCTTGTGGGCGAAGTATACGATGAGAATGAGCCTCTGGTTCTGTTCAGCCCCAAGGAGCCCTGGAAAAAGACCCGCCTTGAGCCCGGCGAATACCGCATGCGCGAAATGATGATCCCGATCTTTAAAAACGGCGAATGTGTTTATGATTCCCCGAAGGTAATGGACATCCGCGCTTACTGCGCTTCCGAACTGGATACTCTCTGGGATGAAACCAGACGTCTGGTTAACCCTCATAATGTCTATGTTGACCTTTCCCAGAAGCTGTATGATATGAAGATCAATCTGCTTCACGAAATGAACCGCGTATAAAACCAGATAAAAAAGAGAGGTGTTTTTTCGCCTCTCTTTTTTGTGCTGCAATGGTTATTTTTTAAAATAGTTCCGGTAAACATCCACCAATGCATAATACCCCGCTTTCGGCGTTCCATCTGTCCTAAAACATCCCCAGCCGCATTCAGACGGGCAATCCGGTTCACCGCACTGCCAGCATCTCTCCTGATCCTGCCACTGAAAGAACAGATTTCCGATACAATGCGGATGTTCAATAAAGATTTTTTCACATGCCTTAATATATTCTGCCTGCAATTCTTCAGAATGCTCTTTTCCCTGCCACATATGGCCGTTGGGTTTTGCGGCCCAGTCTTTTTCCCGGCATACACTGTTATTGAAATTTCTGTTCTTATCCTCCTGCGGACGCGGTGTTCCTTTCTGCAGTGTAGAATATCCCCATTCCTGAATCATAACCGGTTTTCCGGTCACTTCATAGGCATCATCAATATATTTGGTCCACAGTTCGGGACCTCCGTCACTCCAGGAGCCAAAATATGCATCCAGACCGACATAATCAAAAAGTCCCTCCGGAGCATAGGTATCCTTCAGCATTTTTCTTGCATAGGTGTGCAAAGATGCGTAAGGCCTTTCATCGCTTTCCCCTGACAGATTCGTTCCGCATTTGGCATCCGGAATCCATTTCTTGATCGCTCTCGCCACAGTCTGCATCCATCTGACGTTCTGCTCATGCGTCAGAATCCCTCTGAAATTAATATGGTCATGCTCATTGGCGATCTGCCAGTACTCCACTTTTCCGGCAAACTGTCTGGCAACATATTCCCAGCCAATCGTCATGCATTCATAATAATAATCTTCGTCCACAGGCCCCATCCATTCCGGATAATTCCGCACATAGGTTACCTGTCCGTCTGCATTTGCCCTGGAACCTCCCGGGATCATCGGCATAATCATGACATTGAGACCTTCCTCCAAAAATTTTCGGACAAATTCCACCTGTTCCAAGTATCGTTCACTCAGTTTTTCAAAACCCGGATCTGCAAACGGATAGGGGAAATCATTGATACGGACCAAAGTAATCCCCGCATCATGCATTCTTTGAAAGCTTTCTTTACTCTTACCAAACGCAGTCATGACCGGAGCGGTAACGCCCAGAATAAACCCTTCCTTCATTTTTTCCTCCTGAATGAAAAGCGGGAAATCCCCGAAAGATTTCCCGCCATTTTTGTTTGATAATATCTGTCCTGATTACAGAACTTTCTTGATTGCCTGTTCCCAGTCTTCCTTTAAGGTTGCAGTATCTTCCTGGCCGATGTGGATTCTTGCCATGCCCTTGCGGCAGGTAGGAGTATCTTCTGTCAGGAATGCGCCGCCGCAGGTGTACATACATTCGTAGCCACCCCAGCTGGGTCCTACATGGAACAGCTGCAGTTCTTTGCCGAGCTGAACCATCTTTTCACCGGGCATGTCGAGGATAACGCTCATCAGACCGCAGGCACCGGTCATCTGCTTTTTAGCCAGCTCGTACTGAGGATGGGTATGATAGTAAGGATATACAACTTCTTTTACATAGTCCTGTTTTGCGAACCAGTCAGCCATATCCATAGCATTTGCGAAGTGAGCTTTCATTCTGGTAGCCAGAGTACGAACGCCGCGGAGCATCAGATAGGAATCGAAGGGGCTCTGTACTGCGCCGTAGAGTTCTCTTTCGTTGGACTGGATGGACTTGATGTCTTCTTTGCTGCCTACAACAACACCAGCTACGATGTCGCTGTGTCCGCCAAGATACTTGGAAGCGGTATGTACAACCAGATCAATACCAAAATCAAGAGGATTCTGGAAAATAGGAGTTGCATAGGAGTTATCAATAACAGTATGAATACCGTGTCTCTTAGCGATATCAGCAATAGCCTTCAGATCCTGTACGATAAACAGCATGGAAGAAGGGCTTTCCAGATAGATCAGAGTGGTGTTGGGCTGAACAGCATCTTCAATCTCCTGTACATCATTACCGGTAATCCAGGTAACAGTAATGCCAAAACGGGACAGATACTTTTCAAGGAAGTTCTTGGTAGGGCCATATGCACTTGCTACTGCTACAACGTGGCAGTCTTTCTTCATGTAGTGCATGATAGCTGCGGTAATAGCACCCATACCGGAGGAGAATGCCAGACAAGCTTCACCGTTTTCCAGTGCAGCGATCTTTCTTTCCACGATATCGGTGGTAGGGTTGCTTACACGGGTATAAGCCCAGCGGCCTTCTTTGCCAGGTTCGTTGCCTTCACATTCAGTGAACAGGGAAGACTGGAAAATCGGAGGGTTAACCGCACCCATGTAACGGGAGGGGTCATCTGCGTAATGTGTACAGATGTATTCTTTGGAAAATTTCTGCATGATGATTTATCTCCTTTCTGTCAGGACGCCTTTATCGAACCATCCTGAAATGAACATACTCATACATATTTATTGTAAATGTTTACACTCCGATTTTCAAGCCCTAATGCAAAATCTTTCACCTACTGTTCCATCTGTCTGCCCAGAAAACCGGCAGCTGACAACAGCAGTTTCTGTTCTACCTCTCCCATCCTCTTTTTTTCGTCATGTCCCAGCAAAAGCACGGCTCCGATCACGTCGCCTTCACAAATGATCGGCTGGATCGCTTCCTGTCCAAAATCCTCTGTTGCATCTGCGGAAACAGCAATAAATCCGCTTTCTCCTTTTACTGCCATCACGCTTTCCCTGTTTTCGATCTTTTTTTCCAGTTCTTTGCTGATCGCCTTTCCGGTCATGGATCTTGCGCCGCCTGCCGCCGCGATAAACTGGTCTCTGTCAGCGATCAGTGCGGCATAGCCGGATACCTGCGCCAGACTTTCCGCATACTGTTTTGCAAAGGTACTCATTTCTCCGATGGGTGAATATTTTTTCAAAATGATTTCCCCCTCTCTGTCGGTAAATATTTCCAATGGATCTGCCTCACGTATTCTTAATGTGCGGCGGATCTCCTTGGGTATTACGATTCTACCAAGATCATCTATACGGCGTACAATTCCGGTTGCTTTCATATATAAAAACTCCTTTTCACTAATTAATGCTGTGGAGTTAGTATCACTCATTTTTCAGAAATTATAAGCTGATTTACCAGTTTTTGAAAAAAGGCAGATATCTTTGCCATATTTGGATTTACTGCAATCTGTCAGTTGTGTTATGCTGACAATATATAGTATTTCTTACTTGCCGGAGGTAAATTCAATGAAAATAATAAGAAAAGACAATCCCGAAACGATTTTCCCCTATATTGCATATGTCCCCGAAAACATAAGCGATCATCCCGCAGTGCTGATCCAGCTTCACGGTGCCGGCGAACGCGGAAACGGCGGTGCTGATCTGGACAGAGTGCTGGTTCATGGCTTCTGTAAAATTGTAAACGATGACAACTTAAAAGACTGTATTTTAGTGATGCCCCAGTGTCCCACCGACTCTTTCTGGGCAGCAAGGGTAGAAAGTATCCGCAGATTTATTGATGAGATCATCGCAGAATATTCTGTTGATACCAACCGCATCTATCTGTGCGGTCTGAGTATGGGCGGTTTCGGAACCTGGTACACCGCAATGGCATATCCTGCTTTGTTTGCAGCCATCGCCCCCTGCTGCGGAGGCGGTATGGCATGGAATGCGGGAACTCTTACCATGCCTGTATGGGCTTTCCACGGATTGGACGACACCGTGGTTTCTCCCTCCCAGACAATCGAAATGGTGGAAGCCTTAAAAGGCTGCAATCCTTATCTGAAATATGATCTGTATGAAAATGTCGGCCACGGTTCCTGGGAAATCGCATTTTCAGAAGAAACGCTCAGCTGGATCCTGGCACAGAAAAAAGGCGAATAAAAGATAGCTTATTATGTAACTAATTTAGGGGCGTGAATTTTCACGCCCCTGTCCTGTTTATGTATTCCCGCTTTGCAGCTTCTCATTTTCCCTGCTGACCGCACCAGATCTTCATAACCAGACTCACCGGTAAAAACTTGATCAGCATAACCTGCATCTGCACAGGCAGTCCCAGAATGGACACACTTTTATTTTTACGCAGGTCTTTCATGGCCTTTTTTACAACCTGCTCAGCCGTATAAAACCGGTCGAAATATTTGATCGTATCGTCATGAACCGCATGATCAAAAAATTCCGTTTTGATCCAGCCCGGTGCCACCGCCATGACATGAATGCCGTTGTTCATTAATTCAACGCCCAGTGCACGTGAAAAATTCATTACATATGCCTTTCCCGCACCGTATACATTGATGTACGGTACCGGCTGCCAGGAAGAATTGGAAGCGAGATTGACGATCTTACTGCCCTTTTTCATATGAGGAATACTGATATGGGTCAGTGCCGTCAGCGCTGTCACATTCAGTTCAATACTTTTAAGCTGTTCCTCAAGATCCATCTGCGCAAAAGTACCGAACAGACCAAATCCCGCATTATTGACCAGAAGTTCAACATCCGGTCTGTGTTCCTTCAGCAAGCTGCGATATACTTCAAAACTGTCCCTGTCAGTCAGATCCAGTGCCAGGATGCGGATCGGGGTACTGCATTCTCTTTTCAATTCTTCCAGTCTTTCACGCCGTCTGGCAATAACCCAGATTTCATCCAGTTTATATTCTTTGTCCACAGCATATACAAATTCTCTGCCCATCCCACTGGATGCGCCTGTGATCACCGCTATTTTCATAACATGCAGCCTTCTGCCAGAGCTTTTCCGGCTTCCCTTCCCAGTTTTTCAAGTCCTTTTGCGCTGTAATGCCCCTGCACATACGGATTCATATAAACCGGCTGTTCATACATCGCCGCCGCAATATCAGTGAGCATCATAAAATCCGGATTTTCCCTACAGATTTCATTCTGCGCCGCCATAATCTGTTCATCACGTTCATCGTTGGTAAATTTGCCAACCCGTATAAGCCCAAATACGCAAATTCCGATTTCTTTTTTCAAAGCATCACAAAATCTGTTCAAAGCCTCTTTGTAATACCCTGCAGTACTTTTAAAAATGGCATCACTTTCTCCCTGCAGCCATACAAAGAAAACACGGTCGGGATTTACTTTTTTTCTGGCTGCAGCAGCCTTTTTAACCAATATTTCATACCCTCTGCTGCCCGGAAGCCAGTCTGCTATCACAGTGCTCCCTTTTGCAATGTGAACTGCCGTCACGTTCCTGCCGCTGATCTGTGTATATGCTCTGCAGAATGCAGGAACCAGATTGGTATGTCCGAAGCAGGCACTGCCTGTCACATGCTTCTGCAGCCAGTCTGCCTGATCTGCCTCTTCCGAAAACACACTGCCGCATGTTTCCTCATAGGTAATATCTTCGCCCACCGGATTTTTAAGCGGTACAACTTCATCCGTCAGCCACTTATATTCATACGCGTCTTTTACAACATCATTTTCCGAAAGACATTCACTTTGCCCCTGCATGTTGCTCTGACCGCCAAAAACAATCAGATCCATTTTTAATCACCCTTCCATTTTCACTTCAAAACAAGTCTCATACATTGCCCTGATCTCTGCAAGACTCTCTTTTGACAACGGTTTGCAGTCCTTGTAGGCATAAACCATGTCAAGTGCCTCATATTTGCCGCTTCCAAGCCGGTGAAAGGGCAAAAGCTCCACTTTTTTGATCCCCATCGCCGAAAGCATGCTGCAAATTCCCGCAATGGAATCTGTATCCGTATTAAACTCCGGGATCAGCGGAATTCTCACCGTCACATTCTGTTTATCTGCCAGCAGCCGCTGCAGATTCTCCGCCACCAGTTCCAGTTTTCCTCCGATCTGCCGGTATTTTTCTGCATCTGCAGTCTTAACGTCAAACAGATATCCCCCGACAAGACCATTTAATTTTTCAAATTCCTGATAAGAAACACAGCCTGCGGTATCAATCAGGACACAAACACCTTCCTGCTTCAAAAGTGCTGCCAGCTCTGCCGCGGCCTCTGCCTGCAGCATGATCTCACCGCCGGAAAAGGTAACGCCTCCGCCGCTTTCCTCAAAAAAGTCACGGTCTTCTAAAAGCTGCGGCAAAATCTCCGCTGTTTCCACGCATCTGCCGCAGCTTTGCGTTTTTCCGGTATTTTTATAATGCAGCTGCACCGGCGCATAACTCAGATTTTCAGGATTATGGCACCAGGGACAGTGCAGATTACAGCCTTTGACAAACAGCGTTGTCCGGATGCCCTCACCGTCTCCCACCGAAAAATGCTGGATATTGGAAATATTTATCTTCATTTGCCTACTCCTGCTGGGTGCGGTTTAAGATATCCAGCTGCACAGCCTTTTCAAGTGTGACATAAAAAGCTGAGAATCCCGACACGCGCACCACCAGATTCTGATATGCTTCCGGATGTTCCATCGCATCCTGCAGCACCTGCCGGGAAGTGGAATTGATCTGGATCTCCTGCCCGCCTTTTTTGAAATAAGTACGGATCAGGGCACGCAGTTTGATCAGCTTATCTCCTTCAAACATGGACGGTGAAAATTTCTGGTTGACCACAGAGCCGCAGGCAACTTTTGTATAGTCCGGTTTGGAGATACTGTTTATTACCGCTGTTGCGCCGCGCACATCCCTGCCGTAGGTGGGAGATGCCGCGTCAGACAAAGGCTCTCCCCGTTTTCGTCCGTCGGGCGTGGCATTGATCACCTGTCCCGCATAAATGTTGCTGGTATTGGCCGCCGCCGCAATATAAATGCCGCCGCCGTCTCTGGTCTGATACTTTGCAAACTGTTCTGCCAGATAATCCACAAACCAGACCGCATACTTATCCGCAAAAGGATCGTTGTTTCCATATTTGGGTGCCTCCAAAAGCAGCTGTCTAAGCTCGTCATACCCTTCAAAATCTGCCTCAAGCGCATGTCTGATATCGGTAAGTGTGGCTTTTTTATCCACAAAAACCACCTTTTCAATGGCCGCCAGAGAGTCTGCCGTCGTGGCAATTCCCATCACCGCTGCCCCGTGTACAGAAGGATAAATACTGCCGCCGTTGTTGATGTCCAGTCCTCTGCCGATACAGTCCTGACAGAAGCAGGACAGAAACGGCTCCGGATAATAGGTCTGATCAATGGAAGCATTATTTTTGAAAAACAGTCCACAGTATTCATCTGCTCCGGCTGCCAGCTGCTTTTCAAAAACAGCCATAAATTCTTCCATGGAAGTAATCTGCTCCACATCTCCGGTATCCAGTCCCACAGACTGATTCGTCTTGCTGATGCCGTTAAAAAAGATATAATCCAGATAACGCGGGGTGTCAAAACGTCCGTCAGACCAGGGCGGCTGCTTGCCGGTAATGAAATTTTCGATGCAGCCCACCATACAGTAGTCGTAAATATCCTCCTCCGCGTACCCGTATTTTTTAAGTGCCGCAATATTGACATCATCATTCATCAGCGCCGGATATCCCAGACCTGTTCCGATGGTTTTTAAGCACTCATCCAGAAAATCCTCCGGGGTATTCTGTGTATAACGCAATGACAGATTCGGTCCCGGCACATTGCAGTTTCCTACTGCCTTTAAAATACAGCGGCTTAAGCCGTTTACCTGACATTCTCCTGCCGGATTCTGCCCGCCGATACATATATTGACCACATCATTCTGCAGCCGGATAAAGACATTCTCCAAAAGCTCAATAACCTGTCCGTCCGTCACAGCAGCGTCACGCAGGTCCTTTTCGTAAAACGGATACAGATACTGATCCATGCGCCCCAACGCCATGGCATAACGCCCTTCCATCAAAAAAGCATTGTGGCAAAACCACACCAGCTGCAGCGCCTGGGCAAAGGTCTGCGGCGCTCCCGCCAGCAGCGCCCTGCAATTATCAGCGATAAACTGCAGTCTGTCGCAATCACCGGCTGCATCACCAGCCAAATCACCGGTCGAATCACCGGCCAAGCCATTCAGCAAAGCGCTTTTTGCAGCCTCTGCGGCAGCCGCATAGTTTTCGATCATCTGTAAAAATCCGCAAAGCGCATGCCGCATCGCCCGCAGGGTTTCGATTCTGTCGGCATCTTCTTTGTATTTTTCACAGGAAGCATCGATCTCTTTGATCATTCCGGGAACACCCACACGCAGAATATGGGCATAATCCGGTGCATAGTGATCCTTATTGGTGATAAAAGTGCGCTCCCCGAAGGTTTCTGTCATTTTTTTACTGTATTCCAGCGTAAGCGGCTCCTTCTCACAGTACAGACAGCGCAGATTTCCGGCAATCAGCTCATTTTTCAAAATAACCGGTCTGCTTTGTGCAAACAGCGCATAAATGCCGTTTGCCCGAAACACTGCCGGAGACGCAGAAAGCTTTTCTTTATATCCCAGATACCGGTAGTAGTAAGGCGCATATGTACCTGCCGGCTCTTTTTTTAATTCCTGATCAAGCATTTGGAACAGTTTCATGATCCCAACTCCTTTGGCGGATTTTTGGAAAAGGCAGACGGATACACTGCCTGTCTGCCTTTTTCTTTTTATTCTTCTATATTTGCAACCTGAATCAGCTTTTTCTGATCCCAGGGTACCTTATGATAATAGGTAAATGTCAGTATGGTACATGCGATCCATCCTACCGGATATCCGAATGCCACCGGAATCAGGGTATTGGAGATGAAATTCGCCATAATATACATATAAATCTGGCGCAGCAGTACAAAGGTCAGAAGCATGATGACCATGGGCACCTTGGTGTTGCCCGCACCGCGCAGTGCACCGAAGTAAATCTGATTCACACAGCAGATGATATAAAACGGCGCAATGTAGCGAAGAAACATTGTTCCAAAGGTAATGACTTCGGGATCGCTGTTGAAAAATCCCACCAGATACGGCGCGCAGGCCACCACCGGGATCATGATCGCAACCGTGATCACCATCGTCATCCAGACAGCAATGGTGACACCCTGTCTGGCTCTTTTTCGCTGTCCGATTCCCATATTCTGTCCCACAAAGGTAGTGGAAGCCAGGGAAATGGACTGCATGGGCAGGAACATAAACATGTCGATCTTATTGTAAGCAGCCCACCCTGCCATGCAGTTGTCGCCGAAATAGTTGATATAGGACTGTACAAAAATATTGGAAAAGCTCAGCACCATCATCTGGATCGCTGCCGGAATTCCCACCTGCACCACCTGTTTTAACACATCGAAATGACATTTCAGCCGGTTAAGGAATAGCTGTATACAGGAATCAGACTGAAACAATGTCCGCAGCACCAAAAGCGCAGAAACCGCCTGCGCGATCACCGTTGCCAGCGCAACGCCTTCCACCCCCATGCCAAGCCCGAGAACAAACACAAGATCCAGCACAATATTGAGCAGCGCAGAACACATCAGGAAATAAAAGGACGCTGGGAATCCCCCACTGCACGCAGGATACCGGAGCCCATATTATAGATCATCAGACCCATGACACCGGCAAAATAAATACGCAGATAAGCAGTTGCTTCCGGCATAACACTTTCCGGTGTTTTCATAAACTGCAGAAGAAGCGGGGAAACAATAACGCCCAGAATGGAAAGCACAACGCCCATCACCAGAGTCATGACAATCGAAGTATGTACGGTCTGGCTGACTTTTTCATGCTGTCTGGCACCGTAATACTGTGAGATCACCACACCGGCACCGCTTGCCAGTCCCATAAAGCAGCCGATCAGCACATTGGTAATGGGACCTACGGAACCAACCGCTGCAAAAGCTTCCTTGGAAACATAATTGCCGACCACCCAGGAATCCACCGTATTGTAAAACTGCTGAAACAGATTTCCCAAAAGCAGCGGAAACGCAAAACGCAGAAGATGCGGCACGATCGCCCCCTGTGTCATATCGATATCTTTTCTGGGCCGGAATAAAGAAAGCAGTTTGTTCATGACATCCTCCGTCTATTTGCGAAGCTTCTGACAATACTGGGTACAGAGCTTATCCGTACACTCAGAACATTTCAGTGCGGAATTGGACTGCTCCCAGAAACGCTCCGGATACATCATCACGCACAGCTCCCATACAAGCCATGCCACAGATGCCAGAACAAACAGAGACATGCAGTAAAATCCTCCCGCAAACATCAGAGGGGAAAACATCATCCAGTGATCCCAGTTAAAAATACGGCAGGTGGTACAGCAGCGTGTCTTCATCATCAGCCGGAACGGGCACCAGATCAGCACGCAGATCAGGTCACATACATAAAAAACAAGGGAGATCCAAAACAGCCACATATCATTGAGAACGCCCACTCTATGTAAAACGCCGATCACTGCCAGTAAAAGGCACCATAAAATAAAGACCTTGTACGCTGCTTTGGTGGTGGTCACCACATACTGACGCAGTGCTTCATAGTTGATCTTATCCCGGATCGGTTTGAAGCGGTTTGCAAACAGCTTCTGGGAACCCAGCGGAATTTTGTTTTTTAAGGGAATAATCTGCTGCAGCATATCGAATACCCAGATAAGCCAGAGCACATGAAATATCGTGATCTTCCTGAAAAAATTCATTCCATCCAATACAACGAATTTTTCCGGATGTGCCAGACACATATAAGTACCTGCAAGCAGGATCAGAATCCGGCACACAAGCCGGATCACATAACGTTTTCTCATTACAGACATCGATTTGTACCTCACTTAAATCTGTTCATTCTGACGGTGCAGGCTGGGTTCTTCATATCGGTCCATAAAGTCTTCGCCCAAAAACAGGATTTCCTCCGCAAACTGAATTCCCTTGGGCACAGTCAGCACGGAAACCGCCCTGCGCACCTTCAGATTCGGAATAAAATTCAGAATTTCCATCGGGAACTTTCCGTCCAGCACGATATGCTGTGAAAATTCCTTTGTGTAATCCAGAATATCCCTGGGATGGGGCTTGATCAGAATCTGGGCTTTCTCCCCGTCGATCACACCGTATTCTTCGATAATATCAGAAAAGATCTGTTTTCTGGTGTCCATATCACACAAGGGTTCAGAAAGCACCAGCACCTTGTTTCTGGCACCGCAGTCCAGCTTCTTTTGCAGCTCATCCATATTTTCAATGAACATATGGATCAGAATATCCTTGTCTGCCTCTGTCAGACGGTCCACCAGCGCAGCTCTGGGCACTTCGATATACTTGTCACAAGGGTAAGGAACCACACTCAGATCATTGATCTCCATATCCAGACAATACTTGCCGTAACCGTTCTGGATAAAGATCAGATTTTTTGAGGACATCCATGCCTTAAATTCAAAATGACCGCGGTTGTCATAGCGGGCGGTGTCATAATACTGAATACAGTTCAGACCATCCTCCACCGCATGATAAGGGATCTTTTTATAGCTCAGATAATAACCGATGGGATCGGAATCACAGAACACATAAATGTCCTTATATTCTTTAAAATCCACCGGCACATAGGGCTGCTGCAGCTTACCCAGAAGCTTGGTATACACAATACGCGCCAACATATTGATCACAATATTGCCGCGGTCCTTATGGTATTTTTCCAGCTGCGGGAAAAAGGACGCTTCTTTTTCATCAAACATATAAACCGCTTCAAAAAGCCCCGACTTTTCGGCGCGCTCTTTCAGATTGCCGAAATTATTGGACATGGTGCTTAAGACCAGTGTCGCCTTTCCCTGTTTTTCCCTGGGCAGCGCCAGTTCCTTTAAGCAGGACACATAGGCGTGGTAAAAAGTATGGCAAACGTAAATTCTTTCTTTCATAAATGAACTCTTTTCTATATTTCCAGACCGTCGGCAAAACCTTCTGCCTCTGACTGCATCAGTATAAATAAATACCTGACGGATTGCTCCGTGCTCCGCACTTTTGCCCCCGGTATCTAACCAACATCATATCACCATAAATTCCGAAAAACAAGCACCTTGACTTATGGAAACGATCCGATATACTTAAACTAAGCCTATTGTCGCCAACCGACAGGGCAAGGAGGTTTTTACACATGGAAAAAGCAATCGCCATCATCACGGCAAGAGGAGGAAGCAAGCGCATTCCTCATAAAAATATAAAAAATTTCTGCGGCAGACCCATCATCGAATATTCCATTCAGGCTGCCCTTTCTTCCGGCATTTTTGACGAAGTCATGGTTTCTACCGACGACGAACAGATTGCAGAGATCGCCCGCAAAGCCGGTGCCAGCGTTCCCTTTATGAGAAGCTCTGAAAATGCCAACGACTATGCCACCATGGACGACGTTTTAAGAGAGGTGCTCGGTCAGTACCGCGAAACCGGCAGAGAATTTGAAACCTTCTGCTGCATTTATCCCACCGCGCCCTTTGTCACCGCAAAGAAACTGCAGGATGCCAGAGCACTGCTTGACACCGCAGATTCCGTTATGCCCGTGGTTGCATTTTCTTTCCCGCCCCAGCGCTGCATGATCTTAAATGAAGAAGGTCAGCTGCGTATGAAATGGCCGGAACATGCCCAGACACGTTCTCAGGATTTAGAGCCCTACTATCATGACTGCGGTCAGTTCTATTTCTGCCGTACCGCGCCTTTTTACAAATATCAGACCACCGATATGCCCAACATGGTTCCCATGATCATGAGCGAACTGGAAGTGCAGGATATCGACTCCCCCGACGACTGGGAGATCGCAGAATTAAAATATAAAAAGATGCTGGCAAAAGCTTAAAACCGGCATCCGAAACGGAGATTTCTATGAAAAAAGAATTTAAGATCGGCAACAAATGGGTCGGCGAAGGCCATCCCTGTTTCTGCGTGGCAGAAATGTCCGGCAACCATAATCAGGACTTTCACAGAGCCATCGAGCTTGTCCACGCTGCCAAAGAGGCGGGCGCTGACGCCATCAAGCTGCAGACCTACACCGCAGACAGTCTTTCTTTGGACTGTGACAACGAATATTTCCAGATCCACGGCGGACTCTGGGACGGCATGACCGAATATAAGCTTTATCAGGAAGCTGCCACCCCCTGGGACTGGCAGCCCCGTCTGATGGAGGAAGCCAACAAAATCGGTCTGGAATGCTTCTCCTCTCCCTTTGATTTTGCTTCCGTGGACTTTATGACCTCCTGCAATATGCCCGCCTACAAGGTGGCTTCCTATGAGATCAACGACATTCCGCTGATCCGTAAAATCGCCGCGCTGCAAAAGCCCGTTATCTTTGCCACCGGCGTTGCCCATATCGAGGATATCGACCGCGCCATGCAGATATGCCGCGAAGAAGGCAATGATCAGGTGATCCTGTTAAAATGCGTCTCTGCATACCCCTGTCCCTACGAAGAGATCAACCTGCGCATGATCCCCACCTTACAGGAAAAATACAACTGCATCATGGGCCTTTCCGATCATTCCATGGGCAGCGTGGTTCCCGTGGGCGCTGTTCCCTTCGGCATCAAAATGGTAGAAAAACACCTGACCCTGCGGCGCGCTGACGGCGGCCCCGACGGCGCATTCTCCATGGAACCCGCTGAATTTAAGGAAATGGTGGATAACATCCGCATTCTGGAAAAAGCACTTGGCAATTCCGAATACAAACTTACCGAAAAACAGGTAAAGGAACGCAGCGGTTCCCGTTCCCTCTTTGTGGTAAAGGATATCCGCGCCGGTGAAATTCTGACTCCTGAAAATATCCGTTCCATCCGTCCCGGCCACGGCCTGCATACCATGTACTACGAAGAGGTGCTTGGCAAAACCGCAGCCTGCGATGTAAAGAGAGGCACACCGCTTGCCTGGGAGATGATCTGTAAATAAAGCTCCCCTTTTCGATCAAACATAAAAGCCGCATATCGGCGGTATCTCACTTTTTGTGATACCTCTGCCGATATGCGGCTTATTTATGTTGTCTTACAGAATCATCAGATCCGTATATTTGAGCATGACAGCTCCTTCTTTATAAGCGCCGATGGTCACGGGATTTTCTTTTCCCGCGATATTATTCGCAATGTATTCCGGGAAATTCACACTGCATTCATAGGCATGCGGATAACCGCCGCCAAAGCGGGGATTGATCTCGGAAATATAATACTTACCGTCCACACAGAACACATCCATATCAATGGGACCGGCCAGCTGCAGCACAGAAACCGTCTCTTTGATCAGTGCAAACAGCTTTTCATCCTTGACAGATACGGATTTTTCCGTCTCACCGGCACGCATGCGCAGCTTCTTTTTGGTAAAAATGGCTGTAGGCTCATGACTGATCATGTCCACATACACATCCACACCATATTCTTCCCCATCTGCAAACTGCTGGATGATCATGTCCTCTTCACTGTATTTGCAGAGCACTTCCAAAAGTTCCTGATGATCCACTTTGCTGATCCCCACGCTGCCCGCACCGCGGCAGGGCTTGGCAAACACAGGAAAATCGATTTCTCCGCGCGCATGACATTCTTTAAACTCTTCATATCCGCTGCAGGTCATCATCACCGGAATGTTCTTTTGACGCATATAGGTAAAAAACGCATATTTGTCACGGCAAAGCTCGATGGACTCTGCCTCTGAAATGATCGGTGTGATACCTTCTTTCGTAAACAGTTCCCTGTTGCAGGCGATCAGATACAGTTCATCCTCCTGCAAAGGAAGCACCGCGTCAATCTGTTCTTTTTTGCAGATATCCAGAATCACCTGCAGATAGCCGGGCTCCTTCATGCGGGGGACAATATAATGACTGTCGGTCTCATACAGAGCCGGTGCATGTTCGCTGCAGTCCGTTCCCACCACCTTGCCGATCAGCTCTCTGTTTTGCTTAAAATAGCGAACCAGCTTATTTCTGGTGCCGCAGCTTAAAATCAAAAGATTCATACCGGTCACTCCTTTTCCCAGACGGAACCCTGTACATATTCTTCGGGTGTCCATTTCTTGCGCACCTGGATCATCTCATTGCCGCGCTTTACATAGACTGCCGGGAAATACTGAATAAACAAAGGATTCAGGCTCATGGTGTAGCCGCCCACATTTTCATAAACGATCTTATCCCCAGGCACCAGCTCCTGTCTGTCTTTATGGATAAACAGGCGGTCCACTTCCATACAGGTAAAACCGCTGATCACCTGCTCTGCCATCACAGGACGCTCTGCTGCGTATGCTCTGTTTTCTTCGATCTCAAAAAAGTAGGAACTTTTGATCATGGTGGCATCGATATTGAAACGGCTGCCGTCTGTCATCACATAGCGGGTTCCCTTGATATCGCGGGTATCAAATACGGAAGTCACAAAGCTGGTACATTTGGAGATCATGGAAATACCGGGTTCCACGATGATCTTTGTCTGTTTCGGGTCAAATTCCTTTGCCAGCTCCTCTGCCACTGCCGGGAAATAATCCGGGTATTCGGGTCTGCCGGGCATACCGCCGCAGTAGCCGCCGCCCAGATCCACATAGGACAGCTTTAAGTCAAACTCTCTTTTTAACTGACATGCCATCTGTGCGATGGAACGGAATACCTTTACGCTTCTGGATTTGCTGCTGGAATGCAGATGCAGACCTGTCAGTGTCACATTGGGCAGTGCCTTGATGGCAGCAATGCCTTGTGCCAGCTTTCCGGTTTCATAACAAAAACCAAAACGGCCGCTCATCTCACCCATGGTGGTTTCGCCGGGGCACATCTGTTCCAGATTGAAATTGGCACGGATACCCGTGTAAAAATGCTTCTCCGGATATTCTTTGGCCAGATCAATGAGCCAGTTTAATTCCATCTGAGAGTCCAGATTCATATAGCCGCCCGCCATGAGCACATTGCGGAAAGATTCCACGCTCTTGTAAGGTCCGTTGTATACGATCTCATCGTCACGAAAGCCCATATATCTGGCGAGACTGTATTCATCCTGGGAAACCACCTCCGCATAGGCTCCCTGTTTTTTCATAAAAGAAACCAGCCAGGGCAGGGAATTGGTCTTAAAGGAATATCCCACCAGATAATTCCCCCAGTTTTTTTCCAGAGAATCAGTCAGCATGTCATAGTATTTTTGTAAAACAGCTTCCTCGATGACAAAATAAGGTGTCTGCAGTTCCATAAAGATCCTTTCTGTTATGCGGCAGATATTAGACAATAATATTCTTCTGCTCGCCGTTCATCCAGTAACGGATATTGTCAAAAACAATACGTGCACGGTCTGCCATGGATTCTGCAGACGCAAATGCCACGTGAGGAGTAACCAGGGTATGTTTGCTGTTTAACAGCGGATGCTCTGCCGGAATCGGAGGCTCCATCTCAAATACGTCAATACCTGCGCCTGCAATGCGGTCTTCATTGAGCGCATCTGCCAGTGCCTGAGAGTCTACTACGGCACCGCGGGCAGTATTGATCAAAAGTGCGCTCTTTTTCATCTTTGCGATCTGTTCTGCACCGATCATGCCTTTTGTCTGGGCCGTCAGAGGGCAGTGCAGGGAAACGATGTCTGCACGTTCAAGCAGTTCGTCCATGGAAACAAATTCCACGCAGGAGGGTTCGTCACCCTTGATATTGCGCTTATAACCGATCACTTTCGCGCCGAATGCATCACAGAGCTTTGCGGTACGGCCGCCGATGGCACCCACACCCACAATACCAACTGTCTTTCCGGAAAGCTGGCTGCCAACCAGACCGTCCTTGGTCGCAGAATTGCGGCAGCGTTCTTCCACAGCAGGTACATTGCGCAGCAGGGAAAGCATCATGCACACGGCAAGCTCCGCTACTGCCTGGGTGGAATAACCGGCTGCATTGCTTACTTTTACGCCGCATTCCTTAGCCGCTTCCAGATCTACATGATCCACACCGGTAAAAGCAATATCAATATATTTTAAGTTCTTGCATGCGCAGATCACTTCACCTTTTAAAGGCATATTGGCGATCATGATCACATCCGCATCCTTAGCACGGTCGATCAGGATCTGTGTGTCGGTTTCTCTCTGATAAGCTGTAAAAGTATGTCCTTCTTTTCTGAAAGATTCTGCGTATTCTTCCAATAAAGATGACGGGATCCCCAAAGATTCCAAAAGTACGATATTCATAAGTAACCTCCCTTATTCATATAGGTGTAACAATGCCCGTAGGCCCGTAGGATTGCCCTGCCGGTATCAATATTATAGCGAAACTATTCCGAAAAAGAAATAGCTTTTCCCCACAGTTTTTGTGCCAGTATCGGAAGCGGTGCCGCAAAGCGTTCATACAGACTTTCCTCTGTGATCTCATCGCCGTTTGCCCAGTGCCAGTCATTCCACATCATGTAGACTGCCCCCAGCATCCGGTCTGACCATGCCGGCAATTCCCAGTTTCTCTGCGCTGTTAAAAACAGATTGGGCTGCCACTCTTTTTCCAGCTTTTCAATATCCAGCCAGTCATATCCGCCGCCGGGAATGATGTAAAGGCTGCTGCTTTGGGAATTGATGATTCCAAATCCTTCCTCATACATATCCTGCGGATTGGCCCAGTCCGTATCCCAGACATGCATCTGCAGCCGTCTGGAAACCTGACTGTAATCGGTATCCATCTTTGAAAGGCTGCCCCAGATACGAAGGTCTTTTTCCGGTGCCAGCTGTTTCACATACTCGGAAAGTTCCTGCAGATATGCCACATAGGCACTGCTTTTTCCGTAGTATTCATCCATGCCAAGATGCAGTGCGGTACAGTTTTCAAAAGCACTGTCCGTTCCGCCGTCTGCCGTCAGATATTCTTTCCAGATGCTCATGCCAAGCTGACGGGCCGTTTCTTTGGAAAGATCCAGCTGATCGATGCTTTCCGGATCTTTGGAAAAACCAAGTTCCGGGAATACCTTTGTCAAAGCCAGACTGTGCGCCGGAGTATCAATCTCGGGCACGATCTCCACACCGTAGGCTGCCGCAGTTTCGATCAGCTCTTTAAATTCCTCTTTTGTATAATACAGATCTGTAGAGGTGATTCCTTCTCCCTCTTTATTGCGGATATCGGATTCCAGGCGGAATCCTGCATACAGGGCTCTTGCCCCTTCTACAGTGCCGTCATATTCACTCTGGGCAATGATCTGGTTGTCGTTCAAATGTATCTGCAGTGTGTTCATCTTCTGCTGCGATAATCCCTTTACCAATTCATAAAGGAATTCCATAGGAATTGCCCGGCGTCCCACATCAATGCCAAAACCGCGGACCGGATATCTGGGGTAATCCCGCATTGTTCCTGCAGCCAATGCCATGCTGCCGTCTTCCGCCGCCTGTTTGATCCAGTCAAGCAAAGTGACGCATCCCCAACGCATACCCTGCACAGTATTGGCCAAAACCGTGATTTGTCCCGGCTCCGCACAGATTTGAAATCCTTCGTCTCCCAGGCTGTTTTGTGTACTGTCTGCCAGCTGCAGGCAGATCACTGTGCCGCTGTCTGCCGCCGCTTGTTTGGTTGCTTCTGTAAATGGCAGAACCTGTTCAAACAGCTGTGTCTCCTGCAGTTCCTGCAAAAACAGCTCCTCTGTTTTGTGCAATGTGTTCTGCGGATCCTCTGCCGTCTGCAAAATCACTGTTTGTGAAAGCATCACCGTTTCCCCGGCAGCTTTCCATTCTGCTGTATTTGCCGGTGCGATGCAGTCTGAAACAGTCTGCTGCTCTCCGGCAGCCGTTTCCAGACTTTCCGGGATCAAAACTGCCATCCCCGGCAGTTCCCAGCTCTGTTCTTCTTTTTTCAGCACAAATCCGGCTTCCACACAGACCTCTGACAAGGTATCGGCAATGCCGCCTTCTGTCGTGATCAGATTTTCATAATCGGCACCGCCAAAGGCTATCTCATATCCCCCCGGCACTTTAGGCAGGGTCAGCACTCTGTCCTGCCCGTTTTCGATCACCGGTGTTTCTATTACAAACCGGTCTGTCACTTCTGCATACACTTCCATTTCCAGAACAGAAACATTCTGGTAATAGAGACTTAAATCAGCCTCCTCTTTTGTCACATCCGTCACATGCAGACGAAGATAACGGGCTGTTACCGGCTCATCCAGGCAGATGTTCTGCTCTTTCTGTGCGGGTGCCGTATCAAAAGCTGCTGCCACGTTCCATGTCTTTGCATCCCTGGAGTATTCCAGACTATAGGTACATGCATTTGTTCTCTCCCAGAAAAGCTTCACATAACCAATCTGTGTTTCCTGTCCGAAATCCGCCTGCAGCCAGTGTTCATTGTCTTCCCAGTCATTCTCGGAGGACCAGCGAAGAGCGTCTTCATCAGAAATACCGTCAGCTGCAAGCTGCGCGCCAAAAGCCTCGCTTTCCTGACTGTCAGCAGTGATACGCACCCCTTTTTTCAACAGCAGATTTTGTGCACCGATCTCTACTTCGATACCCTGCTGCATCCGCTGTGCAGACAAAAGATGCCAGTTTGGCTGCTCCAGATCTTTTTTACGCACGCTGCCGCATCCTGCCAGAAAACACAGAGACAGGCAGCACCCTAATATCCAGGCGCGCCGTATTTTATTTGCATTTTTTTTCATCATGTTCAACCTTTTAAGATCTTCCAGACCATATAACAGACCATACCGATATTGGGAATCAGATAGACAACTATGATCCCGGCAATCCATACCGCTTTATAACTTACTGCAAAAAAACGGCTGCCTTTTTCACAAATCTTTTCTTCAAACCATACCATCAACAGCATCAGCAAAACTGCCGCCGCACTGATCACTGCACCGCTTTTTAAGCCCGGCGGACAGAATGTGAAGTGCAGGATCTCTGTATCTTCCGGTATGGAAATCCCCATAAAACCGCCCAGAACCGGCGTGATTTCCACGTTTTTATTTTTGCTGCGGCAAGTCCATCCATCGATGGCTGCCACAGGTACAAACAGCGTCTGTCCCCTGTCCAGACTGCTTACATCGATCTGCATACTTCCTTTACGGTTATCTGTCAGGACATCTGCTGTCATAATTGTGCCTGCTGCCTGTTTCCAGTTCTCCACATCCACAAGGCCCAGACAGGATGCCGCTTCTTTTTTCTGTTCTGCATCTGATGCCTTCAAAAGGCTGCTGCCGTCTTGCGCTGTCACCTGAAGTAAAATCTGCTGATCTTCATAAGTTCCCAGATATAACAGGCGGTGTTCACTTTCTCTGGAAGAGGACTCCGGAATCTGCATTTCTTTGCCGTTTACCTGCACCTGCAGATTGGCTGCCGGTGTCCCGGCATCCAGATAGAGTGCCTTTTTCCCATCGACACAGATTGCGATACCGCCGTTTTCATCTTCCAAAATCTCATTTTCTTCTACATAAGAAAGCATTTCCCGACCGGTCACTGCCAGTCCCAGATATGCCTGCAGTTCCAGAGTTCCTGCCGCTGCCGCTTCCTGCGTTTTGGCTGCAAGTTCCTCTGCAGAACTGTTTATCGCCAGCGCCTTTCCCAATGTCAAAGGTGTTTCTTCTTTTTTTACACCCAGAATACCATCCGAAATCATGGTTCCGCCCCAGCTTCTGGTGGAAACCCAGGGTGTCAGATATCCCAGCTGCTCAAGTCCCTGCGCATATACCTGCTGGGAACCCGCCGGGAAATAGCCGGTCAGTGTCTGATTTCCTGCCACCAGCGCCGCATTCAAAGGCAGATCTTCCTCATCGGCGGTTCTTACAAAGCTTCCCTCTGCATTTTCCCATGTCTGATATCTCTGATTCATTTCCCTGTAGGCGTCTTCATTCATCAGACGCACTGCATAATCCTGCGGCAGCAGGATAAATAAAAACAGACACAAAGAGGATATACAGACCACAGCCGTCATGGTCAGCTGTCTTCTTTTTCCGGATAAAAACGCCAGCAGTGCCGCTGCTGTCAAAACCACAAAGATCAAAGCCACTGTTTTTGTCTGAGCCGGACATGTCAGACTGATGGCCAATGTAGAAAATGCCTGCGAGATCTGACCGGCATATTTTACCGTAAAAAACAGGGCACCGATACACAAAAGTACGGAAAGCAATTCAAAGCCCAGCTGCCAGGCGCGCAGGCTTTTCCTTTCCTCTTCTGTTTCCCGCTGATCATCCCGTTCCAGACGCTGCCATTTTACCAGGCAGATCGCTGACAGTGTCAATATATAGCCGTAACGAACCGGAAAACACATATAGGAACCTAAGTGCCATAACAGATTGGACGGCTGCGCAACTACCGTCAGCAGCAAAAATACGTTCAAAATTAACAGGAATCTGCCCTCGCCCGGCATTTGTTTCCAACTGTTTAATGCATTCTTTCGTCCTGCAGCCCGATCAATACTTCCGCGCGCCGCATATGCCGCAAACATTCCTAACAATACCGGGTGAACAGAAATAAACAGTCTTTCAAAAAGATCATCCAGGCCATGCTGCTTCATGACTGCAAAATAAGAGGCGTTCTGACTGCCCCTTGCCGATGTCAAAAGATATACGATCCCCGGCCAGAGCACGACCGCAGAAAGAGCCATTCCAAGCAATGTCCAGATTGCCAGACGGCACATTGCCTCACGGCGCTGTTCTTTTTTTACACAAAACCAAAAATACAGGCCGCTTGCAAAAAGTGTCGTCAAAAGCGTCATCGCTCCCAGCTGCAGATTGAGCATCAGCTGATATGCCAAAAGCAGAGCATAGAATCCGCCTTTTTTTTCACGGATCAGGCGTACAAACGCAAGCACAAACAGGGGAAACAATACCGGAAAGATCATCCATTTGATAATCTGAAACTGATACGCTGCAAACCCCGAAAACCCATATGCCAGAGAAAAAACCAGATTCCACTGCCGTTTTGCCGGCCACAGCTGCAGTAAAAGAAAATTGACAGACAATGCCGCTGCCGTCACATATACTCCCAAAAGGACATTGATCGCCTGCCATATCCGCTCACGTCCAAACAAAACAAGCAGATAATTAAAAGGATTTATCACCTCATTGACAGTATCCGCATACAGATTGGCACCGCCTGACACACTAAAATCCAGAAACAGATTTTTTTGTCCACACACCACATCATAAAACCGATACAAAAGCGGCGTGTACTGAGAATGCAGATCGATCATCAAAACGGAACCGTCTCCCAGAGGATACAGCCCCCTGACAGCGCACAAAATCAGGAACAGTGCCGCAGATGCGCATCCTGTCCACAGAAGCTGCCGATATATGCTTTTTGGTTGTTTTTCATATGTTAACTGTTTCATCCTGCCGTCACTCCCCAGACAATGGTCATACATGCGCTGCACACAGCAAATGCTGCAAGCAAAAGACCTGCCCCCCATCTCATCCACGTTTTGTCTGTACCCTGCAGCCAGAACCCAAGGGCGACTGCCGGAAACAGAAGTGTGATCTCAATATAACGGAAATGCATACTGCACTCCTGCGGATAGCGATACGCAAACACAAGATAAAACAGCATATTTACGACATAACCGCCTAAAAACAGGATCCGATTCGGCATTGCAATGCTGTATTTTTTACATCGAAGCACAAAAACATCCACAAAGACAGCAAGCGACCAGGCAGCAAGCAATGCGCCAAACAGCATCAAAACCACTGCCAGAAGCTTTACGCTCCTGCCTACACCGTCCATATCCCACTCGCCAAGCACAGAAGTACGGATGATCTGCATCCATACATTATATCCGCAGCCAATCCTGAAATGAGTCAGATTATCCACCAGTTCTGTCGGAACCGGCCACAAAAAGCGGTTTATCACCGGTATATGACCGGTATACTGCCAGGAATCCTCTGCCAGTTCATATACCCAGACCAGAGGAGTGTTGTATTTGATCAGATTTCTGACATAGAAACTCATGCCAAGCGGTATGGATACCAGTCCGAAAACCGCAAAATGACCGATTCGCTTTGCCGGGAATCCGCTTTTTTTCCATTCTTTGATCAACTCATACAGAAATACCGCAGCAACCGGAAACGCCATTTCCGCCACATTCTGCTTGGTACACATACCAAGGGCAATGGACAGGGCAATTCCCATAAGAGATACCAGGGTCTTTGTCCGGCACCAGACCATTGTGGTATACACCGTCAGCAGGGTAAACAGCAAAGCCATAGCGTCATTATTGACACTGCCCGACAGCAGGATCAAAGAAGGATGCACGCAGAATAAAGCCATCACAAAAAGTTTGGTTTTGTCTGTCAGTGCAAACTGCTTTACGATCAGATAAAGCACCCACAAAATCAGCAAAGAACATAAAAAAGGCACAGCCTGAATGGATTCTTCCAGTATATCCGTGTTTTTGATAAACACAGAACAAAACTTCATCCATGCAGCACAGACATAATGATGCAGCGGCGGATGATGAAACTGATATACTGTGGTGGGATCCATATCCGGCAAATGCCAGTTGTGGTACAGATACTGGATATAGGCCAGATGCCCGCCGGATACCGTGTGTCCGGCGTCAAGATCAATCATTCCTATATCGTACTGTCTTTCATATATAGTAGAAAAAAGGACGTAAAAAAACCGGAGCAATCCTCCGACGCCCATAATACATGCCAGTCTGAAATTGAATTTTTTATTATCCATACGCATAATCCGTGATACCTTCTGTATGTTGGTATTCGCAAAACGATGATACAGGAAATAGGCAGCTTAGTATCAGCTGCCTGCCGCGTTCATCCTTTACGATACCATCATACTATACTTACCGATTTCCCGCAATGCGTACTTTTGATCTGCTCCCGTTATGGGCGTTTTCTCCCCCGTTTTACCTGCCGTTTAAAATCCACTCCAGATCAAATTCTGCTGCCGCTATTCCGTGTTCATACGGGGAAGAAATCCCTTTTTCATACAGCAGGTAAAACTTCTGATCTGCCTCGTTAAAATCCAGACTGGAATAGGCGCAGGCGCCTTCATAGATACATTTTGTTCCGGTCCAGGTTTTCCCGCTGTCAAAGCTGTAGCATACGGTCATATTTTCACGAGCCGCGGATCTGGGATTTACAAACAATGTAACAGAATCTGCGCCGGAAGGCAAAAGAGAGGCATCCCGAATCATTGCCCGCTCCACGCGAAGAAATGAAGCATTGCAGCCAATATATTTTTCTTCCTGCAAAAAAGAGTCTGTACGGAATTCTCCGAAAGTCTCGCCGCCGTCTGTGCTTGAGGCAAGATAGCGCTTCTGATCCTGAAAATAAGCTCTGGAATTATACAGAATATTTCCTTCACCGTCCTCAATCAGTGTTCCTTCACCGGTTGCCAGCTGTACCGGCATACTAGCTTTCCACGTCATTCCATGGTCATCACTGTAAATGGCATTGTTGTAAACACATTTACGCAGCCCTTCCCAATCACTGTATTCACCGATCTGAATGCGGGACGGACATAAAAGACGCCCTTTATATCTGCTGTTTTTTAACTGTATGCCATGCGCAGAACCGTGACAGCTTCCCTGAATGAGCGCTTTAGTCCCATCCCAGTGTATATGCTCTGCCGGCGCAATTTCCAATGCCCGCTCCTGCCAGCTTTCTCCCTGATCTTTTGAGTACAACAAAACCGGTCCTCTCCGGATTCCCAGTTCCTGCGCCTTTTTTGCCGCCTGAGATTCAATGGATTCTGCTTCCTCTTTTGTATATGCCTTAAATTCGTCCCGGGTTGTGGGAATCCTTCGGGCCGAACACATCACCACATCGGTATCTGCATCATAAACAGCACTTCCCATGCTGCAGGCCCAGCCTTCCACTGCATCCACGATCTGCACGGTTTCCCATTCCTTCTGATACGGTTTTCTGGCACAGACCAGCGCTACCTCCTGCGCATGATCCTCCAGTCCGTCCTTTCTGTCATTGCAGAACGCAAATACATTCCCGTGACGGTCTGCCACAATACTGGGGATTCTGTAATTGGAACGTCCCTGGGACGCAAACAGCAATTTTTCCTGCATGTACATAGATCTTCCTCCCGGATGAAATGAATAGTTTTATCTCTATATTATAATTATACAATCGTGTTCTCCCGGGAAGCAATGCTGCTTTTCACATCGTTTTTGCACTGTGATGCAGATATTTTTCTCTGGTCGCCAGACCGCCGCGGATGTGACGTTCGGATTTGTTAACATCCAACACGGTTCTGGCCTGCCGGGCTAAGGATGGATTGATGGATTCCAAGCGCTCGGTGATGTCTTTATGTGTGGTCGTTACCATTTGGAACGGTTTTGACAGTGTTTATTTCAAATCCAATACCCTCCTCTTCACAAGTATCATTGTGATTACTGCCAGGAGCATCCTCTATCAGTATGGTCTCATCCAATCCCAAATCTCCCAGCAAACGCAGATAAATATCCACATTTCCATCTTTATCCACTTCAATCTTCTGAATCAGTTTCTTCAACTGTATATTCGTCATCTGATGTACATCCGTAATATCTTCGATGGTTTTAAAGGTATTATTCAGGATTGCTTCCAATTGATTGCCTTTGGTCAGATGATAAGACACCATTTTCAGTTCATTTTCCAGACGCTCGATTTCCTTACGCATTCCACCGATTCTTTCATTTAATTCCTCTCTGGAAATCAGATCATCGGTATACATATCCATATATTTTTCACGGGATTTTTTCAGTTTAGTAAGCTGTACGTTCAGTTCCTTTTCGTATTCCAGATTTTCGTCCTTCGCTTTATAAACCCGCTGAAATTCATTCACTACATAATTGATAACCTTTTTCTTCTGCTTCAATACATTTGCAAAATATTCCTGCAGAACTTCGATCAGTTCCTCTTCATCTACTGTTGTTTTGTTGGGACAGCTGTCTGCCCCTTTTCCGTTTCTGCCGGAACAAACCCAACGCACATACGTATTCTTGTAGGTACGAACTGTTCTGCGGAAAGACCATCCACACTCCTTACATTTAATCAGCGTTGAAAACAAATATTTATTGCTTTCCCGTTCATGGGTAAGTTTGAACGCATCATACCGCCCGTGCATGATCTCCTGTGCCCGTTCAAAAGATTCATCATCAATAATTCTGATTTCCGGACGTTCCACCACATACCATTCTGTTTCATCTTTCTCTTTTCTCTGTCCTGTCAGGAAATCGCTTACTTCCTGTTTTCCGTTAATGATCTTTCCTGTATAAATCTCATTGGTCAGGATACGACAAATGGCATTCTGGCTCCACTTACAGTTGCGCTTTGTCTTATAGCCTTTTTCATTGAGCATGTTCGCAATCTTCAGGGCACCATGTCCGTCTCTTATGTACCATTCATAAATTTGTCTTACAACCTTCGCCTCTTCCTCATTGATTTCCAAATTGAAATAATCTCCGATTGTTTTGTCATAACCATATACAATGTTGGGAACCCGCCCTTTTTCTGCATTCATTTTCTTCCCAAACTTCACACGCTTGGAGGTATTGGCGCTTTCTTCCTGGGCTAATGCTCCAAAAATGGTCAGAACAAATTCGCTGTTGCCCATACTGGTCATGTTGGCTGTCAGGAACTGGGTTTCAATGCCAAGAGCCTTTAATTTACGGACATTCTGCAGCAGATCCACTGTATTTCTGGCGAAACGGGAAATATCTTTTACCACCACCATATCAAATAATCCCTTCTCCGCATCTGCCATCATGCGAAGAAATTCCTTACGATTTTTGATTTTGGTTCCGGAAATGCCCTCATCTGCATATAATTTAACTAAGATGTCACCGGTGCGTTTTGTATATTCGGAGGAAAACTCTTTCTGCGCTTCCAGACTGTTTAACTGATCGGCTGTGTCGGTGGAGACACGGCAGTATGCTGCGATGTTCATATATGGATACCTTTCTGTTATATCTTTATTGTTCTGTTACATCTTTATTATATCGTGAAATAGGGGATTGTAAACAGAAAACCAAGGCATTATCGAAATCATTCAATAATGCCTTGGTTGAACACTTGGTTTTCCTCCTAGAAAATTGAGAAAAGTGTATAAAAATCACCTTTAGTTAACTATTTTCCAAAGTGAGACTCTAAATCCTTTGGAAATCTAGGTTTAAACAAACGCATAGCAAACGGTATCGAGACCCCTATCGAAAACAATATTAAAAGTCCCATTACAATGAAATCAACTATTCTTCCACCTAATGTATTTGGAATATCAAAAAAATTGTTTTCTATAGCCCAAAAATTTCCCGACTGCAAGAATGCTACTGGGCACATAAAATAGCAAAAGAAAATTACTATCCAACTAAACGCCTTGGATGTTAACACTTTATAAATTATCTTGTTTCGTTTGAAACATTCCATTACAGACTGCGAATCCTCTATTTGCTTTTTTCCCCTTATAACTCCCAACACCTTAATATCTTCTTTATTACCTTCATAAACTACATTTACAATACAACCTTCTTCGCATTCTAAATAATCAAAATCAATCAATATTTCTTTTTGATTCTCATTAATGATACAATTCACATCACAATATTCACATGATGAATATGACAATTCCCCCTGTAAAATTTTGCTACCATTTAGTGCAACTATCCGCAGTGGTTCCTTTCTTGCCATATCACTACAATTAATGTATTTTCTTCCACTATTCCAAATTGCAAACTCTACACCTGCTATTTGCCCTATTGGTTCCACAAACACTTTTTTAAGAGCATCACTACCAAAAGAGGCTTTCAAAAAAGGGAAATCTAACCTTCTGTACGATAATCTTCTTCCTCTAAAAGCTGGAATTATTCCCACTATCGAAATCACAATACTTAATATAGCCAGCACTCCAAGCAATAATGGATCATTACACATTTTCATCACAATATCTTTTGTATACTCAATCATAATACCTTACCCCTCCTTATTTTAGCCTTATTATCACAGATGTTTCCGTTAAAACCTTGTTTTCACTTCCTCCGGCAAATACTTCGCCAGTTCCTCAACCAACTCATACACCTTCGTCCCCGGAGCAATTTCAGTTGGCGTTCTATATTCCCCTTCTTTATATATCCTCTTTGCGTACCGAATTGCCACCTTTGGATTACCTTTATCCATCAGAATCTCAAAAATGTTCTTCATATTCTTCTGATATTTCCCGATTCCTAATTCTCTGAACTTATTATTCAGAAAAGAAATATACTCTGATCGATGATTATTTGCAGTATAGTAGGCAAAATGCAACAGAAACCAGAACTCAATGCACTCATTACTCCATGCGGTGTGATACTGCAGTTCAGGATTCTCTTTATTCAAACTCTCAGCCCGTTCTACAACTCCATTAAAGCGTTCCGGAGGAAAGCTATCCTTATCATAAACGCACCAAATTTGTCCCTTTTTTATTTTATTTTTTCTCACATATTCCTCTGCCATACCAATTACACGCATGGTTTCCGCCTGACAAGGTTCTATCCCAATCAGAACCATGTCCTTATACACTGGATTTTCTTCTATGAGCTTTTTAAATCCTGCAAAATATTGAGGTTCTGTCTGCTGGCCTTCGCAGAATATATAGTAGCGGTATTTCTTTAATTCCAGATGCTCCTGGCGGCGCTTCTTTTTCCACTTCTCCATTTCTGCTTTTTTAGGCATTAACTTTCCCCCAATCTATAATTCTTCTCAGGTATGGATCCGCCCCATACTTTCCTTCAAGATACTGTTTATCGAATTTTGCATCCTTGCGAACAGACTCTCCCTTTTCATTTTTAAACTCTACAAGGGAATATATCTTAGAATTCTGAGCATTTCCTTTCGCCACAAACCAAATTTCATCTCTACGGAACACTTCACTGTTCATAGTAGATAAATCATGGGATGTAAATATCAACTGTGCTTTTTTCTTGTTGATCGCCATATCACTGAACATCATAATAATATGCCGTAACAATACCGGATGTATTTTAGCATCCAATTCATCAATCACCAGAACAGTTCCATTTAATAAACTTGCAGCAATAAAAGGCATTAATCCAAATAACTTCTTGGTACCACTGGATTCTTCCAGCAAATTCAGTTCCGTTTCATATCCTTCTACCCGATGTTTTGTATATACGTCTATTTTGTCATTTTCGTCTTCAGTTACACGGAAATCTACAATATCTAAATCCATTTCCTGAATCATATCTAACATCAACTGTTTTACATCATCCGAATTGGATACTGCCATCCGAAGTTCTTCTATTGGATTGCCATAATTCAGGAAATCAATTCCGTATTCAAACCATTCCAAAACATCTTTTACAATTTCATTCTTCTTATATGTGATTCCAAGATATGACAACAGAGGCAATGTAGATGATAATTCATCACTAATCTTTAACTTAGCAAATCCACCTTTTAATGCAATTTCTGTATCACGCTCAAACAATGCTGATCTTCTTCCTGTATCTAACTTCACTCGATCCAGACTTTCATAAACAACAGTATCACGTTTCACGTGCAGGATATATCTATATTCCGCCATCTCTGTACGGAAAAAGATTTCAAATTCTGTCGGTTCACTTTTTGCTTCTTCCGAAAAAGCAAAAGGTTCAATAATCAATTTCCTCTGAAGAAAGACACGCTCATCATTATCGCCAGTTGCATATAATGGACGGAGTACTTTCGCTGCTAATGTATGCAGAGCTTCCAACACATTTGATTTACCCCCACCATTAGGTCCATACAATGCAGAAACGGGTAAAAACGTTTCTCCATCTCTATCTGTAATTATTTTATCTTCGTGTTCAGAAATTGCCGCAGCCTGCATATCGAAAGTCACTTCATCTCTAATGCTTTTATAATTTTTTACGGTAAATTGGCATAACATAATCGTCACCTCCACTTTTATTCCTTTTCATATTTTATTATATCCTATTTTTATATTTTGTAAACAATATATGAGATTTTATCTCATATATATCGTTGTAATTCTCAAAAACAAAAAAATTAAGGACATCCGACACATATCACGCCGAATGCCCCTCATCAGACTTGTTTTCTCCCGAAATCTGCTCCGCAGCTTCCTGAATTGCATTTTCCACCTTTTTCGAATTCGCTTCAATAAAAACTTTTAATAAAACATCAGCGGTTGCTTCTACTGTATTGGGATTATGAAAGCGATAATTCAATTTTCGTTTCTTCACAGCGAAGCATCCACCTCCTTCTTGTTTAACCTTTGTCCAATCCTATGAATCCTGTTTTTGAAATAGTCCTATAGATTTCGAAAATCCCCTGAACTTCTCCCGCTGTTCTTCCTGCCGCATGTTGGTCCCCTGTATCTGAACAGGAATGCACATAGTCAAAATCCTGTCATAAATACGCTTTCGTGCCATATTTGTCTCATTTTTCATTTCCTGCAGCGATAGATTTGTTGTAACGATCAAAGGCTTTCCGGAACGATATCTGGCATCGATCACATTGTAAACCTGCTCCATACCATAATCAGTCCCACGTTCCATGCCCAAATCATCTATGATCAATAATCTGAATTTACACAATTTCTGAATATATGCATTCCGATCCGTATCAGAACGGTTAAGTTCATTCAGAATTTCTGCAAAATTTGTCATACGCACGGAAACTTCAATTTCCAGCAGTTCATTGGCAATACATCCTGCCATAAAAGATTTCCCTGTACCAACTCCTCCCCAAAAGAGCAGACCCCGATTTCCTTTTTCATTTTCCTCCCAGGCATCAACATACTCTTTTGCTATTTTCATTTTAGGATTTCTGCCATTGTCGTTCCGAAAACACCATCTGTACATATGAGATGCTGAAAAACAATTGGCCCTCAACCGTTCCACAAACAGTTCATGTTCCTTATGCCGTACCCGCTTTTCTTCCTGTTCACATTCTTCTCTGTAACAAGCACACATCCGCGGATGTTTTTTCTTTCCAAGCCACTCCATCCCAGCGGGATAAAATGCTTCTTTTGCCTCATGACAAATCCCACAATGTAGTACCCCATCGTTTCCCCTATAGTCACTGGTTTCTGCCATTATACTTCTCTCAACCGTTTTATCTGTAACTCTCACAGACTTTCACCTTCCTCATATGAATAATCCACATACCCTATCTCTCTCTGGTTATTTCCGTAAAGTAATTTTGTATTGTTATTAGGAGGCTGAAATCCGGCTATCTTAGAGACGGTTTTCTGACCAACTGAAAGGCGGTTTTCTGACCTTACTACAGGCGGTTTTCCGACCATGTCCACATCCTGTGGAATTTTGACATACAAATGATTTGCCCTGCCAAATTCAGGACGCACTCGCTCTACCAATCCCATTTTTCCCAATTCGTTTAATGCCGTTTTTATTGCCGTCATTCCCCTATCCATATCCCGTGCCAACTCTTCCAACGGATACACAATAAATACATTCCCGCTCTCATCCTCCCATGCGTTCTTCTGTGAGAGGTTCATTCTGTTCAGCAGCAATGAATACAATATTTTCGCTGTACTGGAAATTTTTAATTTCAGAATAAATTTGGGCAATGGATAATATATCGGTAATTGTGTTTCTACTTGCATAAAATAACATTCCATGAAACAACCTCCTTAAGTTTTCGGATATGTTTTTCGTTCCATTAGATGGGTGTGTGTATATTATAAATTATAATTACTTTTATTTCGGCGTACTGGTAGTGTCCCTTACCCCCATTTAGGGACCCAATTTGTGGCTTGACAAAAAAAGCCAGGTGATTTTTCACCCAGCTTTGTAAAAGTAATATAATATTTTTCTAACTCTCTGTCCGAAATAAGTATTGATCTGTATAACTGACCCATTGATTTGTTATTAATAAATACTCAATAAAAAGGAACAAAGTATATCTTAACCTTGCTCCTTTTTGACATATACTATTCAGTTCAATTGGAGTTTTTCTGTCAAATTCTTTTCAATCATAATATTTAATTAGCGGAGATCTGAATATCTTTTGCTAAAATCGATTGATTTGATACCTTCTCAAACACCAGTAATTGCGGAACAGCATCTTTGCTTCCGTCTGAATATCGACGCGGTATTTGCAGAAACATAATTGTTCGCTCATTTAGCGATTCAATAATATATGGCATTGCCACAATGTGCGGTTCTGGAGTTGTTGCCTCCAAATATAGAAATCCCTTTGTCCACCCCTTAAGAAACCAATAAGGCTCGCCTCCTTCCGGAAAATACAACTCGCACCAAACAGAATTTCTTGCTTCAGGACATTTCGGATTTCCATAAACAAATTGCTCTTTACTCGTGACAATATCTCTGATCTCCCATTTGCCGACAACAGCTTCGTCATTTTCAAATGTTTGTCTTTCTATCGGTGCATCTATGCATTTCACTTTTTTGCACACAGGTATTTTTAATTCTACTGTACCGTCATCATAATAAATTTCGTAAGAGGCACCAATAATTTGATAATCTATTTCATGGATTTGAGATAACATTGCATGATATCCATCATCAAGTTGCTCTCGCCTGCAAGCTAACGTTGCAAATTCACCCGAAAAGGTAAATGTCATTTCTTCATATTCAAGGTTATTTATAAACTTCCCTGTGACTTCCACACAAGCAGCAAGATCCAAGTCACTTTCACGATATTCCATTTCATAATTGACAATTATAGTACGCTCACCAATCATATGTTGAGGCAGAGCTGCTTTTATATGTTTCACCATTTCTTCCGCATCAGTTTTGGCAGCATAAATCTTTCTCTGAAAGATAACATTGATGGTGTCACCACTTCGAATTGACACATGAAACATCGTCTTCGCCCCTTCCGATATTGATTTCTTGATGTGATACAATTTTTTCATCTGTAATGAAAGTTCCTTTGATTTTTCCGTAAGCTCTGTATATTTGTTTTCTACTAATTCGAGGATATCCGCATCTGAACTTGCATGCATATGCTTTTTTATTTCTTCAAGTGAAAATCCCAGTTCCTTGAGTGAAATAATACGGTAACAATCTGCAAGCTGTGCGGCAGAGTAGTAACGATATCCGGTAACGCGATCTATTTCGTCTGGAACAAGTAATCCCTCACTATCATAGTATCTCAGAGTTTTGACAGGTATATGACATAGCCGTGATAATTCACCAATCTTGTACATATCGTAGCCCCTTTCTAATTAATTATATCTGCAATTTGGTTATATCATTACAGTTGAGGGGAGAGTCAAGTAAAAATAAAGTTGTGTCTTCTTCAGCGTTCCATAGAACGCGCAGCCACACTTGTGTGTTCAAAAGGGTTTGGGAATTTCCCAACAAGCACCGGAAAATCCGGTAAACGTCCATCTGGACACTGCTTGCACATTAGCACAAAATATTCTAACCATCAAAAGAACGGCCATCCCTATATCGTTTATGCCACCGTATAACATCATACTAAATATATAACACCCTTGCCCCGTCCGGGAACACTCGATCATGTGTAACAATCACGAGAATTCCATCCATACTTTTCTCAATGAACTTCGTCACTGCCATCTTATTAATATTATCCAGTCCCGCAGTAGGTTCATCCAAAAGCAAAACGGAAGGTTTGCTCAATATTGCTCTCACAATGGCAATTCTCTTTTTCTCACCGTCGGATAATGCCCTTGGAATCTCCTTCATATTCCAGTCCAACCCTCCCGGCATATCCAGAAGATACTCGATTTTTAGGGATGTCAATAGATTAATCACTTCCTCGTCCGATGCAGCCACACCAGAATACAGAATATTTTCGCGCAGTGTTGTAGGTAGAATGTCCACTTCCTGACCGACCATGATCACATTTTGATGCAGCCAGGCATCATCCAATGATCTCAGTTCGGAAGCATCATATAAAATCTCACCACCATATTCCGTTTCTAAACCTGACATGATATTAAGCAAAGTGCTCTTACCTGATCCAGATGCTCCGGTGATATAAAACGTTTCATTCTTTTTCACCTGAAAAGACACATTTTCGAGAAGCGCTTTTTTAGAATCCTCATAAGAAAATTCCAAACCTGAAACTTCTATGGATTCCGGTGCAGAAGCTGGTATCATATTCTGTCCGCACTCTTTCCTTGACTCTTCCTGTAAATAGCCGCTCACTCTTCTCTTATTTTCGCGCGCCTTTATCATGTCCTCGACACATTCCTGTAGCCCTTCAAAAACAGGAGACAACCATACGATATAACTGTTAAGTGCAATAAAATCACCTCTCAGCATGCTGCCATCCAGGAACAGATAATGTGCCGCGTAAAACAGATACAAGGTGCGCATCAATGTCAGTATGAAAGACAGAAATGCCACAACCTGTCTGTTTCGTATTCCTGCTTTACATATCTCCCAGGAATCCTGCTCCCAATCTTTTGCAGCACTTATCTCTCTATCTGCCAACAAAGCTGTCTTAATAAAAGCATTGTGGTTCTTTATCCGAACGATGTAATCTGTCCCCCTTGCCTGCAACTGATTCTCCATGCCTTTTACCTGTTCAATTCTCTTTTGTATCAGCAATGAACAGGATGTTTGAAGCGCAGAAAAAACAAGTAACACCAAAGAAATCCGAAAATTGATAAAGAGCATCAGACCAATGCCAACGACTGATGTTGTAATAAACCATGTCGTCGTATTAATAAAATAGTAATAATAATCAGCCAGCTCTTCCAGCGATGCGATAATCCGGCTAAAAAGTTCACCTTTATTCTGTTTCAGAACCGAGCGAAGCTTTGAATGAACGATATTCGACATCACCTGTACTCTGATTTCTTTGATGATTACATAAATATATTTGCTCAGATGAATATCTACGCTGAAAGTCACACCAACAATAACCGGAATTACAAAAGTAATCAAAATAATCCCAACGATTCCTTTAGAGTCCAATCCTAATTCCAGAGAATTGTATACATATCGCATCAGCAAAGTCGGCAAAAGTACTAACACACTTCTGACCATACTCGAAATGCATGACATGATGACACGATACTTCTTTTCTTCTATTTTCTCGTAAAAAAGTTTCTCAAAGTTCTTATCCATTGCCAATTCTTTTCCTATTGTCGAATAGTTCCCGGTAATAGCTACAGTGTTGATACAAATCTGCATGATTTCCCTGTGCGATTATTTTTCCTGACTGCATAACTATGATCTTATCCATATGTTCAATGGAATAAAAATTATGCATTGTGAAAATCACAGTAGCCGTAATACGTTTCACCAAATACTCCATGATAGCAACTGCTGTTTTTTCATCGATTCCACGGGTTATTTCATCAAACACATATAAAGGTTTCTGATGTGTCAAAGCCCTGATGATCGCCATTTTTTTCTTTTGCCCACCTGAAATATTGGCACCGCTGGCATCCACGATCGTATGATATCCTTCCGGCATCATGCATATCTCATCGTGAAACTGAATTTCTTTTGCAGCTTGAATACACTGGTCTTCTTTAGCCCCCAAAAGAGTTAAATTCTCCATGATTGACGCATTTGCCACATATGTATTACTTTGAGAATAATAAATATTTCCTCGATAAGACTGCAGATTCAAATCTCCCACATTGTTATTCTCTACCAAAATCTGACCGGCTGTAGGTGAATATAACCTTAAAAGTAAATTGTTCAACGTTGTCTTTCCACTACCACTTTCTCCTACAATCGCCACTTTTTCACCCGGACCAACAGAAAAACTGATATTGTCAACAATACTGTTTTCATTCATAGTAAAAGAGACATTCCGAAATTCAACCGAACAGGCTTTACTCAATTCCAGACTCTTTCCTGTCGACTGTTCGTTCTCCTGTTCCAAAAATTGAAACAGATGATCAAATTTAAATCCGATTCCCTTCAGCTCTACCAGGAAATTTCCGCCTTTACTAAACGGTTTGCTGATTGTTTCAAGCAGAGATGTTGCCAAAACAATGTCACCAATGCTCATATACCCATCGCGTATCTGAAAATTGGCTATAAGCAAAATTACTGTCGGTGCAATGGCATTCACTGCATTCACAACGCTTTTATATATACGGGCAGATACGGAAAACGCTAATTTATCATCCACAAATTTATGGTTCAGTTGCTCGAATTCCTGAATTTCTTTTTCTTCTTTCCCAAAGTTCTTTATCAATCGGATAGCATTCAAGATTGTGTAGAATTTCTCATTCATAGCAATCTGGCTGTTCCGTTTATTCTGCGACTTATTTTTATTATTCCTACCTAATATTTTCACTGGCATGATTGCCAATATATTGACTCCCAGCGCAATCACTGGAAAATAAACGGATATTCTGCCCAACTCAATCAATGCTATCGCTGCGCTGATTGTAAGAATCAGAAAATTAAAAATACTTTGCACCGATATCGTCTGAATATCCCGTACATCCTCATTCCACATCTGCAAAATATCATCCGTAGAATGTCGATTGAGAGATTCACTACTCATATGTAAAACCTTTTTAGCAATAGCATCCCGCAGATCATAGGTAACCTTAAAAGATAATCTCTGTTCCACAATTGCATATCCCTGCTTCACCGCAAAGAGTATAGCAACCGCAGCCGCATAAATTCCTGCCGCCGATACCCATAAATCTGCATCTGATATATTATCTACTATTTTCCCAAGCATTGTTTGAGAAAACACATCTAATTTTGATATCACAGGGATTCCAATTAAAAGCAACAAAACCGAAACCTTATATTTGGAATACACTTTATAAATTTTTCCCGCCGTTTTCATTTCGCCCTCTATAGCTTTCTGGCTTTGATCACAAATGTATGGTGAATATATCTGGCTTTGTGTTCCGAATAGTACTCTTCTGTAAAGATCACATTCTCGCTAACTTCACTGGAATCTTCAATCAAACGTTCAATTTTGAAACCATATTTTGCAAGCAAATTCACATAAGATGCAAGCTTCCAGTTTGTTAAAACCACCGTTTCTCCACGCTGTTTACGTCGTACTTTCCATTCATCTACATAGGACCTGGTCATTACATACTGTCCATTAATAGTGTCGATACAAGAGATCATCGGATTGTCCCAAGAAAAAACAAAGATACCATTGGTTTTTAAATATTTCGCCACACATGAAATAGTCTTTTCAAGATCCTGCGTCCAGCCAATTCCATAAATAGAATAAATAAAATCAAAATAATGTTCCGGAATTCCCGGATTGGTTTCCATCGGAGAAAGATATAAATTGGCTCTAAGTCCGTTTTCTTTCATCAGCTTCTTCGCTTTCCGAATCTGTACTTCTGAGATATCCAGCCCCCATAACTCTTTCACCTCTTTTTTCCCACAATAGACCAGCGACTGTCCATCTCCACAGGCGATTTCCAAAACTTTCTTTCCCGGAATATCTTCCAACAAGTGAAGTGTTTCTTCATTCGGTATATAAACTCCCCACTCAGGAAGTATTGTTCCTGTCCAGTTTCCTGATGAAATCCCATCCCATGCAATATGATTAATTGAAATATTATCGCTGATACTCGCAGGCAAAATATCTTTTGCCACAATATTTCCCATAAACAAATCATCAATAGAAACCTCAAAAAACCTGGCAATCTCTGGCAAAAGCATGATATCCGGCAATGCTTTTTGGTTCTCCCATTTGCTGATCGACTGTGTGGAAACACCGAGTGCCTTCGCTAAAGTAGCCTGGCTTAAATTTCTGCTCAGGCGAAGCTTCTTTATCGTCTGACATATGTTCATGTCCATCAGTCAATCACCTCCTCACAACAAATGTTTTGGTCTTCATTTTACTTCAAGAAAAGTGAACATACAATGGAATTATTTTTTACCAGTGTCAACCATTTGGGGATAGAAAAAGTGATTGTAGATTTCTCCCCCAAATTGCCCCATCAAAAAAGCCAGCTTTTTTGCCGGCTTCTTCTTGTTTTTAAATTACTTCTAATCCATCCGGAAATCCCCACATAGCGAGAGCGCTGGTATTTGTCAATCTCAAATTATCCTTTAGAGGATATTTCAATTTACCACTCTTTTCCCCTTCAGGACAGTGTACCTCCAGCTTTGTATCTATCAGACCTAAATTATCCGGCAAATTGTTTGCGAAAATAAGGCTTCCCGCACTCACACCGATTACCATTCCATTTGCTTTAATGTACTCCATTAATGTCATGCCAAACCCTGTTGCATTAACTCTTTCCAACAAATAATTGGTATCTCCACCGCAGATATATACCACATCGTATTTCAATAATTCATCTAAATTTATTCCGGTATATAAGTCAAAAACTTTGATATTTTTATCTTGGATACCACACCTCAACAAATCATTCATACATTTTGGCAACACTGCAATTGCTCCTGGATCTATAGCCGCAGTCGGTATAAATAAAGCCTTTACATCCAACATATCTTTTTCTGACATTTTTATGAAATACTCTTTTATCTTCTCAGTTTCCAAACCAGCAGATGTTAATAATACTCTCATGCCTTCTCCTATTCTGACCACTTCATTTCTTCATCGGAAATTCCCAATTTTCTGCATTCAGCACATACATTCATTTTTTCAGTTTGATTTCCAATATGATATTTTAATATTTTATCTTTGAATACAATATACTTTATATTTCCCGACTTAAAATCAACAAACCAGTTACCATCATTATCAGAATCTTCACGCATTACTCTGGCTATTTGCTCCGGAAAATCCTTTATATCACTGGTAAAAAATAATACAGTCCAATACTTTGGTTTTCCTCCAGTATTCCATAATTCTATCTTATGAACATTTATCAAATCTATAATGGTGTCATCCGATAAACTTTCTTTAATCAGCACACCTTCGAACACTTCCTGTTTCTTTCTCTGAATTGCATTATGCCCGCAGGTATGTACTTCTTTAACTTCACTTAATATCAGTTCGTCCTTTAACAGCACATCCATAGAAACATGAAATATGTCACCCAGCATCAACAATTTTTCAGTTTCCGGCAAGGCAATATCTGCCTCCCACTTGGATATGGATTGTCTGCTTACATTGCACCTGGATGCAAGTTCTTCCTGAGTCATTCCATTTACTTTCCGTAATTCTACTATTTTTTCAGATAACTTCATAAATAATCCTCCGACGTATTTATAAAGTTAATTGTACAGAGTTCTCATTATTTATTCCACCAACTTTAAAGTTTTTTTGGGAAACCTATAGTTGCGAAAAATCACCGAAAACAACTTTGAAAAATTTTCTGAATCCATGATTTCCAGATGTACTTACATCTTTTACATCCAAATTGTAATAATACTTTCCTGACTCAATAGTAAAACCAAAAATGCACCAAACAAATGAAATGTCTGGTGCATGTCTTCACATGTAACTATAAAAGTTCCATAAAACTTTCAGCCAAATAATCTGCTATTCCATCATCATCGTTACTTCCGATTACCAAATCTGCTATGTTCTTCACTTCATCCACTGCATTCCCCATAGCAATTCCTTTCCCACAAAATCTTAGCATCCCCATGTCTACCAAATCATCTCCGAATGCAATGATATTGGCCGGAGAAATCTTGCATTTCGCGCATAAGTTTCTTACTGCATTTTCTTTGGTGGCAGATTTTTGAGTAAATTTGTACCAAGCGGAATCCGAAAATTTAACACAATCGCACTCATTTAACATTTTCGCCAATTCCAGTGCCTTGTTTGGTTCCAATATTTCAACACAAAATTTTAGTGCTTTATTATTAAAATCTCCATAATCTGTATATATGGTATCTCCCCAACTGTCATCAAATTCTTTAGGGTCGATCTTATAATTCCAATAATGTTCATTCACTGTATCAATGGTAATTTCACATGTTTCTCCGCATATCTTTCTTGCAGTATCAATCATGTTTCTTGTTTCATCAACAGTAAACTCTGCTATATAAATATAAACATCATTATATTTCACAAGCGCACCATCACAAGATATTACGATATTCGGACAGAGTTCCTTTACAAATTTCTCCGAATTCTTTTCACTCCTGGCAGTGGCTACCCCTATCAAATATCCCTGTTCTCTGCATTTATGAAGAACATTTAACGTGTACTTCGAAATACTTTTATCACTTCGGAGTAAAGTTCCATCCAAATCAAATAACAAAACTTTTTTATCCATGTTCTGAGATTTTCCTTCTATTTTTTCTCCGCAATCATAATGTCCATGCAATGTTGATGCGGTTTCCCACCGCTATTACAGTCAAAAATAACTTCTTCAGTCCGCCACAATAACCAATCATGGTAATATGTAAAAAGTTCACCTGATTTCCAATGATATCTTTCCGCTGCTTCTTCATCCGGAGCGCGTTCAATGAATGGTTTTTCCACAAATACATTTATCGCATGGATTCCCTTTTTATTTGTATACTGCTTCAGATTCTCTGTTATCTCAGTTCGTATATTCGGAGCAATATAGTGAAACACTCCACTGCTGAAAATAATATCAAAATTCTCAGACAGCCGATAATCTAATATGTTTGCCTTGAAAAAATCCACATAAGTCCCACATTTTTCAGCCATTCTTTTTCCTTTTTCAAGCCCGGAGTCTGATACATCAAACGCTGACACAATATATCCGTTTCTGGCGAGAAATACGGCATCTTTTCCTTCTCCACACCCCATATCCAAAACTTTCAATGGTTTTATAGGCGGCCGCAATTTCATAATTTCATAGCATAAACGATTCGGAACCACTCCCCAATAATAATCCTCTGTCTGATATCGATTCTCATACTCTGTAACCACCGCTGAACGATACCCAAGAAGTGCATCTACGCTGATTCCCAATATTGCAGCTATAACCGGAAGTAATTCTACTTCTGGATAAGCTGTTCCATTCTCCCATTTCGAAACAGCCTGAAATGAAACATGCAGTTTATCAGCCAAAACTTGCTGCGTATAACCAAGCGCCTTCCTTTTATTCAGTATAACCGATCCTATATTCATCTTCACGCCACCTCCTGATATAACCATATATCAAAAAGATCGTTAAACCAATAACTGGATAGTTTAATCATATATTTTTACTCTACCACCGGTTGAATCCAAAAGCGGGGAGTCTTTTGCCCCGCCTTTGAATTCAACCTTACTGCATATTTTTATACTTTCCACCCATAAGATATCATATATCCCGTAGCTTTCGTAATTGCTGCTTTCTCTCTGTTCTTCTTTAAGTATTTCACAATACCGTTTTGCTGTCGGCAATAATCTTCTGCCTCTTTTCTGCTCATTCCATGATTCATAAAATAAGAAATATCTGCTTCGATTTCTGCATCTGTTTTTTCATCATCCCAATAATCTGCTTTGATGATACTTTCCAGTAGTTCATCATACATCTCCTGTTCAGGTTCTAAAAAAGTTACCCTGTCATTCATTCTTGTGGAAATATTTTTCAATCCCATTTTCTTCATATAATGGGGAATTTTCATCGCAATAGAATAATCTCTGTTTTGCCTCTGCAGTTCTGTTTGCCATAGTTTATTCAATCCTTCATGTTGACATAATCGGCTGTAATCCATTCCTCTGATATACAACCCGTCTGCCTCAAACTCCCGATTGCATTCCATGCTGACCAAAATACCATCTTTCTTCAAGAACTCTGCCATTTTTCGCAAAAACCTTTCTCCATCATCTACATGCCGCAATACCGCTTGGCTGATAACCATGTCGTATTTTTCTTTGGGCTGATAAGATAAAATATCAGAAAGAACAAACTCTGCACTTATCCCGGAATCCCGGTATATCTTTTTTGCTGACTCAATCATGGTTTCGGAAAAATCGATTCCAGTGTATTTGCTTCCTTCCGGCAATAACGGCATAATCAATAACCCTAAGGCTCCATATCCACATCCACAATCCAGAACAGTTATCGGTTTATTTATGTTCCACACAGCCGTAATCAAAAACTGAAAATAATCCTCATTCCACATACTCTTACGCGTCATTTTCAGATAATCCAATCTTTGGTTCCAATATTCTACTGTTCCTGAATTTGACGGAGAATATTCTTCTCCTAAAGGAACCAGACCAAGCAACGCATCGACAGATACCCCAAAATAGCTGCTGATCTGAGGTAAAACAGATATGTCTGGGAATACTACGCTATTCTCCCATTTACTGATCGTCTGATAAGAAACATTCAGAATATCTCCCAGTTCCTGCTGTGTAAGATTATTCTTTTTTCGAAGCTCTGCAAGTTTAAAATGAATCATATTAACATACCGCCTTTCTTTTTTCTTAATCATAACAATCAGTAGCGGGATTCGTCTGCCGATCAATTTGCGAATCGATTATCACAATAGGCGAATCTAACTACAATGGTATATCCATCCCATCATATGCAAAGCGAATTCCCTGATATCTTTTTTCCAGTTCTTTATAATCGTCATAGGACTTTCCCCAGTCTTCTTCGATATGCGTGATGATTACTTCCTTAATATTGTACTTCTTCTGTATTTCAACCACCTCTTCCATTACAAACAACTCATTTCTGAGTGGATTATCTGTACTCAATGCAAATCCGCCTTTCAAGGTTTCTCCGATAATTGTATTTCCGATAATCATCAAATCTGCTCCGTAAAATTTTGGACACTCAGGAAATGGTTTCACATCACAGGGGGCATAAATCACTTTTCTATGTACATCCGATATCAGAAAAATCGCAACATGTTCTGCATCATCAATTGGAATCAATTCTATTTTTATCCCGTTTATATCCAGTTCATATAATGCTTCTGTTTCTGCCAGACCTCTCATTTCATAGTAATTCAATACAGATCCATATCTAGTTCTCTGAAGTCTGATATCATCTAATATCGTCGGCAAAGCTGCTATTTTAACGGGGTTTTGAACATTCTTCCCCAAAGACACCTCCAGCCAATCCATCTTAAGCTGTTCAATCACACGCATTCCCATCGTGTGATCCGGATCACAATGACTATAGAGAATATAATCGATCGTCCCAACTCCCGCATTGTTTAACCCATAACTGATATCCTCCGGTGTATCGATCAAAATATTAGCATCCTCTATCAATAAACTACATCCCGTTCTTGCATAAGGAAAACCTTTTTCACGTGCCTCCACACACACCGGACATGTACAGCACGGTCTTGGCGTACTGACACAGCCGCCGGAACCAATTATTTTTAACTTCATATCACGTTCCTCCAATCAGTTTAATTTGTACTCCATCCATCTTCTCGTTTCTCTGAATCCCATTGCCCCATAAAATTCTATTGCAGATTCATTAAAAGCCCATACATCCAGTTCAATTTTATCAAGACCTCTCCTGCTGGCATCTTCTTTCATAAATTCAAATAATTCTCTGGCAACTCCTTGGCGTCTGAAAGCTTCGTCCACAGCTATCTCCTGAACGTGATAAAAATTCCTTGCTATCATGTACGGCGATTCCGGTCTACAAACATAGTCAACACACGCCATACCACAGATTACCCCCACTCTTTCAACGACCAGAATATCCTTGTTTTCATCATTGAGCAGCATATATACAAAATCCTGCAATTCCCTGCCAAAACCTGCTTTAAAAATATCCGGACGTCCCAATACATGAATCTCATTGACTTGTCTCCTCAAATCATTGACTTTTTCAATGTCTTTTTCTGTTGCAAACCGTACCATAATTTTCTTCTGCTCCTTTCCTCAACTGTGATAATGCTAGTTTTTCTCGTTTGGCTTATCATTTGCAAAACAATAAAAAATGCACCAAACAAATGAAATGTCTGGTGCATGTCTTCACATGTAGTTATATAAAATCGATAAAACCTACATCATCCGAATTATATGCACAGACAAATCAGACCTAATTGCTGTGACTGCGCATCCTTCATCAGATTCTTACAGTCACGAACAAATACGTCCGTAATGCATATACATATGATTCATTGTATGATGTACGTTTTTCATTCGATGGTACTCCTTTATTTTTTCTAAAGCATACTGCTTGCTCAAATTCTTGTCAATAATACCTATGGTATAATTCTTATCTGATAATCATATTATCACCCACCAAAACCGTTCCATTGTGTCACATCCGTATGTACCGTACTCTTACTGATCCCAAACTGCTTTGCCGCCTGTCTCACCGTCGCATTGCAATCGATAATATACCCGGCGACCGCCATCGCCCGTTCTTCAATATATTCTTTCACAGGGTGACCCCCGCCATACATTTTTTACATTGTATGACAACGATGATGGGGTTAGACCTATATAGAGCGGAAACTGTCTTGTCGAAAGTTCACAGCTTCCGATACTGTATATGCCTTTTTCCAATAAATTATCTGTACTTTTTATTTGCAGAAAAATGGAGTTAAGTGAATAGGTGCATACTTAATAGTGCCTTCTTTTCCGATATTCTAAATCTTCTTTATAGTCACTTATGTCCATGAATGCACCCATTCTACAAAAACCTTTCCATTCTGCTTGCAAGCTTCACGCTTTTCTTATAAAAAGAAACTCTAATACCTTCAATTCAATGATGATTCCCGGAAACTTTTTGCTTTGTGCTAAACTGTTACATTCATTTACCGGAACAGTTTTCTCCCCTTCCCAATCCCATCTGCCGATAACGCAGCGGACTGACATAAAATTTTCGTTTAAATAGCTTGCCAAAATAAGAAACATCATCAATCCCCACTCCTTTGGCAATTTCCCCAACAGCATCATTTGTGACCAAAAGCCTTTTCTGAGCTTCCTGCAGCCGCTGCATCATCAGATAATCCATGGGCGAAGCTCCCATAATTCCCTTAAAAACATAATGAAAACGTGTCTCTGAAAGGTGGACAATATCTGCCAAATTCTTTCTGCTGATTTTTTCTGCCATATGTTCATTTATAAAGCGGATCACGTCATGAATCCGTTTGATATCAGATATCTTATCATTTATATCCATACGCTGACCAGACATCTGCACCAACTGTTCCAACAATCCAAATGCCAGTTGTTTTCTATGGATCAGGTGATATAAATCTCCATTTTCCATTCCGCATGCCCTGTCACACTCCGCCAGTTCATCCATAAGTTCGATCATCCTTATTGCTGCCCTGCCTTCGATCGGACCGGGAAACTGAAAAAAAGACAAAAGATCAATCTGTCCCAAAACAGTATAATTGATATGGGCATTCCCAAGCAGTGCCGGTTCTTTTAATTCGATTTTAAACTCTTCTCCTGCCGGTATCACAAATACCGAATTGTTTTTCAGGTAAAATACACCTTTGTTTCTGACTTCAACAGTATATTCTGCCATGCAGTTTCCTTTTGCAACAATTGTTGTATAAGGCAAAACTCTCCATGTGGTCTCATTGTGCGGCTGCCATTCGCGCATGGATATTCCATAAACATAATGAAATTCCAGTGAACGATCGATTATGTCCAAAATCGAGTTTTCTATTTTATCATTAAATCCTTTTTCTTCCATTTCGGCCGTCTTCCATATTAATACATTTTTCTATTTTAGGTCTCGCTGTCAAACAATCCAAAACAATTGACACAGTACAAATATACCAAAAAAAAGTATATGTGTCTCTACCTTTTCTTTCCTGAACATGATACTTTAACGTAAATAAAATGTCAGCATTCAAACTCGCTGACTACAGGAGGAATCGCTTATGTCAAACTGGAAAGATTTATGCCGCTTAAAGAGCAGAAAAACTACTATGTCCAACGGTGGATGGGCTTACGATGCCTACCCGGACTTAGAAACACTGGATGCTTTTTCCAGAATCACAATTGCCGACCTAAAAGGTCCCGGTGTGATCACCTGTATCCATTCCACACAGCATTTTACTCCCGATGAGCCCGATATTTTCCCGCAAGGACTTGCCTTTGAGAAAAAAGCTTATGCTGCCAGAGGGATCATTCTTGAAATTTATTATAATGATGTTCCGACACCTGCCGCACGCGTTCCACTGGCAGATTTCTTCGGCGATGGCTGCTGCGGCCAGGCACTCCATTTCGGTAATCAGTTTATTGAAAAAGCACCGGAATCCTACAATTGTTTTATCCCGATGCCCTTTGAAAAATCTGTCAAAGTTGTGCTGGTAAATGAAACAAAATACAATTATTCCAATTACAGCTTCGTGGAATACGAACAGCTTCCGGAATGGGAGAACCACTTTGGTTATTTTCATGCCACCTGGGAGCGTACGTCTTTCCAGCTGAATACCCAGACCAGACTTCCCGCTCTGCATATCGACGGAAGCGGTCACCTTCTCGGACGTTCCTACAGTATCTGTACGGATGAACCTTTTTTTGATCAGTTCAATTTTGTTATGGAAGCAAACAATGAATATCGTATTGATGGAGAGGAAAGGCCAAGTCTGGATTATCTGGGAACGGAAGACTCCTTCTCATTCAGTTGGGGTTTCCAGAAAGAATATAACGGGCCTTATGCCGGCATGAATTTCATCAAATGTGATTCGGTCTCCAAACACTCCCTGTTAAGCATCTACCGTTTTATGGAGAATAATGTAATCCGTTTTGATAAAAGCCTGGACCTGACCATCAATTGGAGTAATGAACAATATTTTTTCAAAAATGAACTGTTCATGAAGACTTTCACAAAAACACTGGAAAACGGCGGCGGTTGGATCGACTATGCAATGACCAGTTACTGGTATCAGAAAGCCATCGGTTATAATCACAAACCGATGCTGCAGGTTGAAGAAAGATGCAAACTTTTCCTGAAGGAGAATCCGAAATCCATGAATTGACAATAAACGTTATCTGTTCCTGCATATATTGCAAATGTCAATAGGGGGCTGTCTACTAACCGACAGCCCCCGCGAAGAATCTTAGCAAAACATCTCGAACAATTGTATTTTTACATACTATTCAGCCCTTCCTTTATGATCAATAATCATTATGGACATAATCAAAAGCCTCACAAGCAGCTGCAGGCATATTTACAGTATAAATGTTTTTCCCATTTCATATACACGACTGCATTCCTGCGGGAAAACAGTCTCATGTCTGTGATGCTTTGCTTCCGGATCAAACATCGTCCATGGCCAGTCTGTCTTACTGTAGTCTTTCAGCTGAAGCGTATCTCCGCTGACAAAAATTTCGGTCGGTCCCACAAAACGGCTCAGTGTATTTTTGTAATTCTGCAGTAATCCGGCATATGCGGCGTCGGGCGCATTACTGGTCATGATCAAAAGCACCGGAATCGGCCGTTCATTACAGCACGGCTTTTCCATATTATAAGTAAGACTCTGGAAAATCAATCTTTCATAAAGCGCCCTGAAAGATGCGGTCATTTCTGACAGATAATTGGGGGAACCGATGATCAGACCATCTGCTTCCCTGATCGCATCAAGAACCGGCGTCAGTCCGTCTCTGCAGACACAATGACCTTTCCTGTTTTCCTTCTTACATCCAAAACAGGAAATACATCCTGTATATTTTTCCAGCCGGAACAAATCAAACTTCTCAACCTCTGCGCCTGCAGATTCAGCCCCTTTTACTGCCTCCGTAAGCAGGGTATCCGTATTCCATCCCTTTCGCGGACCTGCATTGACTGCAACTATTTTTTTTCCCATGTGCCTCTCCTTTTTTCTGACTTTCCTAACCGTTTCCGGATTATTCACACAAATCAAAAGCCTCTCCCTTTGCCCAGGGACTTCCCACATCACATCTGCCGTGATGATACTTTTTGTCTATCACTTTTCCCTCGCCTTCTGTCACCTGAATTTTCAAGCGGCTGCCTTCGGATTTCACATAGCCATCCAGCAGTGCGATAATTTCTTCAATATCCTTTTCATTTCCTTTTTTTTCAATATCCATACATTCCTCTTCTCTGCTGTTGCCAAAACAGCTTTTATTTGATTTCTTTTTTACACTTTCTGATCACAAGCTCATGCATCACAGCCATTAGTACAAGAAAAACAAACTGATATCCGGGCAAAAGTGAAATGGAAACCTTCTCTGCAATCACACCAAACAAAGGCGGCATCACCAGAAAACCAATATAAGCAAACGCCATCTGTACCCCGATCATTGCCTGTGATTTATCTTTTCCAAAAACATCGGGCGTCATATGAATGATACACGGGTAAATAGGGGCACAGCCAAGTCCGGTCACAATAAAACCTGCCAGGGCAAAACCTGCATGAAAAGGTATACTCAATAGTCCGATCCCACACGCTACAATCACGATTCCCATCCTGATCAGGAAGCGGTCGCCAAGTTTCATGGCAAGGAATCCATTGATAAGTCTTCCCAGCGTGATGCCGATATAGAACATACTCGCATAACCCGCGGCTGTTTCCGGCAAAAATGCCCATTTCTGTACCAAATAGGTGCTTGCCCATAAAGATGTGGTCAGTTCCAGGGAACAATAACAAAAAAACAGCAGAAAACAGGGAACCGCTCCCTTAATCGCAAAAATCTCCTTAAAAGAAAGAGCTTTCTCTTCCTCATTTTCAGGCGTCGGTTCCTTGTCACGCACAGCTGCCGCCGCATCCTCTTCCTTATTCCAAATGGGCAGACTGGCAAAAATGACTCCTGACAAAACAATCTGTATCACAGATACGATCAGGTATCCGTAATTCCACCTATCAAGCTCTACCAGTGCAAAACTCATAATATACGGGCTGATGCATGCACCTACACCCCACATACAATGCAGCCAGCTCATATGCTGTGGTTTAAAATGCAGGGCAACATAGTTGTTTAAGATCGCATCCACGCCGCCGGCACCAAAACCGTATGGAATAGCCCATAAAATCAGCATCCAGAAGCGATTGCTGATTGAAAATCCCAAAAGGGCGATCGCTGTCATTGCCACACTGACTGCTGTTACTTTCCCTGCGCCGAATCTGTGCAGCAGCTTATCACTGAACAGGCTTGACAGAATCGTACCGACAAAGATAACCATGGAAATAATACCCGCATAGGATACCGGCACTTGCAATGCAAGATGGAGCACCGGCCAGGCCGAACCCAACAGGGAATCCGGCAGGCCAAGACTGATAAAACATACATAAATAAGTGCCAGCAATAAACTTCCCATGACCTTTATCCTACCCTGCCATCACGATCTGTTCAATCAATATCTCACCGGAAACCACATCCAGTTTAACTTCTCCGTTTTTGCAGCTTACCAGGCCGTAGCCGCCGGCCGCTGCCAGAAACACCTTATAATCGCCACTTCCCGCATAAAGGGTCTTTGTCACAGCATCGTAACGCACACCGGTACAGGATGCCAGCAATGCATAGGATGCCATAGCCCTTGCATACCAGTGACCGCATTCGTATTCATCGTAAGGATTGCGTTTTTCACCGTCATAACGGGCACGCAGCGTGGTTACGATATCCAGCGCTTCCTCCTGATAGCCAAAGGATGCCAGATGGGCTGCCACCTGATATTCGATGCCGGTCCACACTTCGTCTGAATAAACAAACGGAATGGAAGGCTTGCCGCCGTAAGGCCAGGAGCACAACAGCAGGCCGCCTTCATCCCACAGCGCATAGCCGGGGCGCTGGGGATTCGCATGCTCGCTCAGATCCTTTCGCATGTTATATTTGTATACAGAAAGCAGATGAGATTTTGTCTTTTCCGGATCCAGAATATCTCCCAGACCGCATTCCTTGGCAAGCCATGCACCGCATACGCCGTCTGAAATACAGCCGCTGCCGTACTGATATTTAGGCCCCTCTTTTTCCATCACCAAATCGCCGTTTGCGTTAAATTCTGCCTCCAGCGTAGTCCATTCCGGAATCTGTATAAAATATTCTCCATTGAAAAGAACGGTTTCCATATAGGTTTTGCCCTTTTGGTAAAGGGTTTCGTATCTGGTCACATCCCTGCCAAGCGCCTTACCGATCTCGCTGATCGCTTTTAAGGCCCCCAGATAGAAGGAACTGCACATGCCGTCTGCGCCCCAGAATTCAATATCGTAGGTGTTGTGATGAGGTTCTCTTAAAATGCCTTCCTCTTTTTTGTCCCAGGTACGGATACCGTATTCCATAGACAGGACAATACGATCCCAATAAGAAGCGATCCAAGCGGTGTCACCGGAGATTTTCCATTCCCGGTACATTTTCATGATACCACCCAGCTGTCCGTCGGAGGCTGCATGAAAATCATGATCATTTTTCCGGATCGGAAGCAAAGTACGAAACTGCTGATGACCGTTTTCGTCCATGTCTTCCGTAAATTCCACTTCGCGCAGTGTCCGTTCCAGCTCCGGGAACAGATGACACAATGCCTGTGCATAGTTCCACACATGGGTACAAGATCCATGACAGCTTCCCAGAGTATCACAGGAACCTTCCCAGGCCCAGAATCTGCCGTCAGTCTGCCGAAGCACCGTAGTGGATTTTAAAATTGTCAGATTGGCCCCTACTGCATCCATGATCTCATCGGGCAGACTGCTTTCATATAAAGTGTTGGAAAACAGCTTCGTTTTGTCATACAGTTCTGCATATCTGCCTGTAAAATCTGCCGCCACATCCTCTGCAGAGGTGTATTTTCCCGCATACCAGGGACGATAATACCTAAGTCCTTCTCCGGAAAGTTTTTTCAATTCTTCTTCATCGGGCTGGGCACTTCCATAACAGAATATCCGGCTGTCAGGCACATACCAGGTAAAATAAACAGGAATGGTATAAGTCCCGCGCGCTTTCAGGCAAAACGGAATTTCAATCGCGCCGCCTGGAGAACGCAGATCCGCTGCCGTATTTCCGCTGCATACACCCGCTGCAATGGTATTCCAGCGCATGGTCAGACAATCCCACCAGCCGCCGCGGTAAAAATCGGCATTTACACAGGCTTCCCTGTCCGTGCTGATCATAAACGCGCCTGCTTTGTAAGGACAGTCATCGAAAACTTCCTGTTCCAGCACAAATCCGTTTTTCACAGGCTTCACAAAACATTTCTCCTCACCGCCGGGTTGACCCATAAACTGCAGTGCAGAGTAATAAAAGACACCATCCAGATCTTCGTCCGTCTGATTGGTCAGCGTATAGGTGACGGACGCTGCCGGAATGGAGGAATCATCCGCATTGCCGGGAATAAACGGAGAAAAGCCTTCGATTTCCACGGTAAAAGGTACTTTTTCATCTTTCAGAGAAACCTTTCCAAAGGGAAAACGGGCGGTAAAGCTGCAGTCTCCAAAACGGGGAAAACCGTAGTTTTTTCCGGTCATACCGTTGCCGGAACCTGTAAATCCCTGTACATTTCCGCCGTACACCTTGGGGATAGGCACAAAACCTTCCAATACACGGGACAGATTCTCTTTTCCCTTTATCGTCACCGCCGCAAACATGTTGGGTTCATTGTAAAATTCCGGAGTATGATGCAAGGAAACCTTACTGATCGAGCCATTGCCCTCCAGACAGATCATACCTGTTCCAAAACCGCCCATGGGATAGGAAATCTGATCCAGTTTTCGCTGTTTATATACTTTTTCCATTCTTCTTTCCTCCTGATTTCATAATTACGGCAACAAGAAATCCGTAAATGACACATAAATATGATACATTCCACTAACTTCCATTGTGCTTTCTTCTTTTTATTTTACCTATTTATGATAAAATAGGAAATACACAAAGGTATGAAACAATGACACATTTCTACGATTTAAGGAGAATCACTTATGCATGTAAGGCATTGCGGTATCAATTCCACTCACACAAACACCTTCAAAATCGAAAAGCCGTATGGCTTCGGAGATTTTCTGTTTCTGCGTCTGAAAACGCCTACCCGCTTTTATTTAAACGGAGAAATCATTGATGCGGCGCAAAATGATATCATTCTCTACGGCAAAGGTGACCCGCAGTATTATGAAACACTGTCAGACAAACATCATATTGATGATTATATGTTTTTTGACATCAGCAATGCAGAGGATCAGCACTTTATGGAACATCTCTCGATTTGCTGTAATCAGCTTTTTACGCTTCCGGATACGCATCCGTTTATGTCTGTCCACAATATGATCTGTGAAGAATTCATCAGCCGCAATCCCATGCGCGAGGAATCCCTGCACTGCCTGCTTCGGTATTTTCTGATCAAACTAAGCGAATGCATGAATGCGGATTATTCCAGTTACGATCATGCTATGTATCAACACCTAAACGAACTCCGCCACCATATCTACAATTCCCCTTCCCGTAAGTGGACTGTAAATATGATGGCAGAATACATGCGTCTGAGCCCTTCCTATTTTCAAAGTGTTTACAGAAAATATTATCATATTTCCTGTATGGCAGACCTGTTTCACAGTCGTATGAATCATGCCAGAGCCCTGCTTGCTGCCACATCTTTACCCATCAGCGAGGTTGCATCCAGATGCGGCTATGAGTCCAACATCTATTTTTCAAGACATTTTAAGAAAAAAACCGGAATGACACCTTCTGAATATCGAAACAGTCAAACCCTCACGGTCTCACAAGAGTACCTTCCTGATACACCGGCTGGAAAAACAGAAGCTGACCGCCCTCTGCCCTGACTTCTACGCGCACATAGGCTTCGCCGCAAAGGGTATAAGATGCCTCTGTGCCCACCTGTCTGCTTAAAATCTGACCATTTGGTCCCACAAAGGTATATTCATAATTATCCAGGTAGCTTTCAATCGGCAGTGCTGCTTTGACATGCAGTGTCTCACCTTCCAGACGATGGAATACCGGATAAAGTCCGGAGGACGCACAGATGGCATTATCCTGAATTGCCTGATACATGGCATCATAGTTCTTTTCTTCACATGCGATCAGATTGAAAAATCTGCCGCCGTCCGCCATGGCGTGAAAATCATCGTTTGAAAATCCGGTTACCAGTTTACCGGCAGACAGCAGGCTGTCCCACACATCCGTTGCACGGCCGGAGCCTTGCAGACGGAAACATACAGCATTTAACACTTCTATACCGGTATATCCTGTCAGTTCCAGCATCATTTCCGGAGAAAACCAGGCTTTTTTCGGCCAGTTGGGATGACAGAGCACCACAAAACCGCCCAACTGATTTGTGCGGATAATGGCATCCTGCAGGGGCATATCAATCAGATTTTCCTGAATCCCAACCGTCAGCATGTGCAGATCTGTCGTATACTCCACGCCGTCGATCAGGGTCATCTGTTCATCGGAATAGTTCTGAAAAGACCGGAATTCATTGTGATTGGAAAGGCACAGGAAAGAATAACCGTACTCTCTGTAAAGAGCTGTCACTTCTTCCGGCGAATGCACACCGCAGGTCTTGGGGCCTGTACCGGAATGTGTGTGAAAATTTGCTTTATGCCATACTGCGTTGTCAAGTTTTTCATAAGGATTAATATACATATCGCGTCCTCCTGTCAATTCAGCTTATACAGTCTTGTTTCATGTCCGGGAATATGTTCCGTAAATTCCATCACATTCTTCCCTACGCTGCGCTTTTCAAATACCTCTTCCACATCTGCCGCCTGTTTCAGGTGAACCGTGCGTTCCCCTGCCTGATCGGTATGGATTGCCACATACCCTTCGTTCGCATATACAATCTCATCCCCATCTACAAACAGATGCGCTTTGGCAAGCTTAGCCAGATCCCGCAGCACATGAGACTGCAGACCGGGTGCTCCCACATAAACGCTGGTCCAGTCTTCAAACTGCCGGATCGCCATTCCGACTTTTCCGCCGTCATCAAAATGTGCCACTGCAATCGCTTCCGGATCATCCACATAGATCAGGGGATTGACCAGATTGGGTTCCGGCCAGGGGAACGGCGGAATCGCAGTGCCGATCCGGCCGCTGTCTATCTCTTCCTGGGTAAACTGCCGGTTAATACGGTCACGCAGATAATCACCCAGCTTTTCCCCTTCTTTTACAGAAGGCAGAAGCTCACATGTGTTTGCTGTCATGATACAGCGTGTTTCCCGCATTTCGCATCCCAGCTTAAAACCGGTAAGGGCTTCCGCATTCTTAAGAGACAGCATTTCGTCTGCATCAGGATCGATCAGTCCTGCACCGTACATCCATACCAGAACATTTCCGTCTTTTTTCAGATATTTCTCAATCCGTTCACGTTCCTGCGGCGTTGCAACATACTGATTCATAAAAATGTACATACGGTAGCTGCGGCCCTCTCCGTCAAGCACATCGTCTGTTTCATAAAAGTCCACAGGAGAGCCGATTCGCGGCAGTTCATCCACGCGGAACCGGTCAAGACTGTGCTGCATCAGCTGAATCGCATTGGTCGTCGTTTCTCTGTGATCATGATCTCTGGAATTGCAGGCAGGTACATGCAGACTTTCCTGATCCAGAAGCGCTGCGATATCAGAAACCGGACCGCGCGGATGCCCAAAACTCTCCTTACTGATCTGCGTGATCTGACGAAGCAGCGGCAGATGTCCTTCCTCCAGATATTCGGACACACCTGAACTCCAGTCAATCCACCAGCAATGGGTTCCTTCACAAAGCGGATATACAAAATCTCTTTTCAGGATCGCTCTGTCTTCTTCAAATGTCTGATCTGGGTAATTATGTCCCACCTTGCTCCAACGGTTGGAATCACTCATAAAAGCATCTGATTCTGCAAAGTAAAACTTTCCGTGCTTGTTCAGTGACTTGATCAGCATACGCATGGAAGCAAAATTACCCACACAGCGGTTTTCATAGGTATAAGGCGCTGCCATAATATCGATATACGGACAGTTCAATGCCTTTTTGATCTGGGTCTGTCCGCCCATCTGCAGATCCTGGTTCATCAGATAGCCGTAAAAAGCACCCACAACCTGCTTTCCGTCTGTCTCTTCTTTGCAGACCTGGCTGAAATAAATAAATGCATCCACATTTGCTTCATTATGACATGCCACATAGTCATAAACCTGCATGGATAAAGCAGGATCCCGGAAATATCCGAAATCACCCGTGATACGCTTTTCCAGTTTGGGAATCTGCGCTGTTTCAAAGGTAACCGCATCGTCCTTCCATGCTTTGCGCAGCAGCCGCACATCTCCGCGGTATTTTTCTACCAGGTAATTGCGGAATGCCTGCTGCATGGCAGGGCTGAAATCAATGCAGCGGTTTAAGGTATCAAATTCAAAGAAATAGCTGAATTCAAAATCTCTGGGGAAGAAAAAATAACCCACAATATTTTTTACATAATCAGATTTATTCAGACGTCTGATAAACTCCCGAAGCTGTCCGGCCACTTCACGTTTCCATGCTGTGGACGCAAAAGTATATCGGGGACCGTCCGGTCTGGAAAGCTGCCCGTCACGGGAACGGGTCCACGCATTGTTGCTGCCGTCGTCAAAATAGATCACATCTCCCGGATATTTTTCCGGAAAAGCATCATAGGCATTGATATTGATCCAGGGTATCACCAGCGCATCAGGCCGGATATCTGTCAAAAGCTTCATCTGTTCGATAAATTTGTCATAATAGGTATCGAACTTTTCCGGGTCATCGATCCAAAACCAGTTAAAAAATAATTCCGTATCCGCTTTGACCACATTTTCCAGCATCCATTTTGTGTCATGTGCCGGATCATCATCAATTCTGTTTCCCAATCCCCACTGATAGGACATCATAGGGATGGGTCTTCCATCCACTGTGAGTGCCGGTGCTCCATTGATCTGCTCGATACGCGATACGCGAAGCTGTTCTGTACTTCCTGCATTACTCATTACGATTTCCCCCTTTTTCGTTTTTCTGCACATATCAGAATATTCTTTTCTTAAAACTGTGTTTTGCCACAAAATCCACAATCTCATCGGCCTCCTGCTGATTGGAAGCACCGCTCACAACAAGCATCACACCCTCTAAAGACAGTTCATTCACAATCGCATTCAGTTGTTCCTTACGGGGCAAAAGCACCAATCCTTTTCCGGCTTTCTGAATTTTTATCAGCGAATCAAAATTATGTGTCAGATCGGGCTGTCCGTCCACCTGCGTCCATTGGATCATATCCAGTTTCTTAACAGACATCAGCGCATCAATATGCCGGATCTGTTCCATACCGTCCAAATGATAGATCGCATGATCCAGCCACTGACAGGTCCGTTCCAATTCCTCCAAGATAAATTCCCGATACATCTCCGCCGAGATCATGACAGACAGATCACACTGCAGCTGCAGATGTTTTCCCTCACACCAGGTGTTCATCCAGCTGTGCACAGAACCGCCGTCATTATTTTCCCGAAGCACCTCAAATATCCTATCGCCGCTTTGGATCAAAACATCCACCATCTGACTGCCGCTTTTTTTCACAAGCTCCGGTTCATCGAGCAGATCGGTTATAAAATCCTCTCCGCCGCGCAGCTGGGAAAGAGCATCGTAGCTGCCGCAGTTATCAGGCGGTGCCACAAAAAACTTTCCCTTACCGGCATCTGCCAGATAGGTAAGAGCCTTTAACTCTGCCTGCAGCGCTTCATTCTGCGGATCAAAGGAAAAATCAAAGCTGCCGTAATCTTCAAATGCGGGCTCGATCCAGATCGTATCCGGTACATAATGCGGTTTGCCGCCCAGATATTTGGCATGTCCGCCGCAGCCCCAGTAGGGAAAGATCATAGGCAGCGCATCTCCGCCAAAATACGTTCTTTCAAAAGCCGCCAGGCTGCGCTCTAAGATCCACTCCGGATCTGTGTAAAACGCTTTCCATTCCGCCTCATTCTGCGGTATTCTGCCAACATAAGGTTCGTAATTCTCTTTCGGCGCAGAAACCGCCACACAGGGGCGATCCAAGATTTCTTTATTCCAAAGTAAAGTCAGTCTTTTTTTGATGGTTTCCCAGTTTGGCTGATAATAAAGTTCCATAAAAAAACCTCCTGTGCAGTTCTTAGTTTCATCATAACAGACACAGGAGGTTTTGCAATATTCAGTTGGAGGTTTTGACAGCCAACTTTATTTCTTTGCAGGTTTTCTGATGCGGTTAAGCTGTGCGTTCATTTTCAGCAGTTCTTCCTTGGTAAAGGTGACATTGCGCATACCCAGCATACCGGTAAAACGCAGCACAGTAAAGCCGCCGATCATATTCATCACACCGCTGTTCATTTCAGGGTTTTTGGCCTTTTTCTTCTTTTTCTTTTTGTCCTTATCCTTGGACTGGGGGGTATTCTGACTCATTTTCTTTGCCAGTGTCATAAACAGTCCCGCAAACCACAGTTTACCGCGGAAGGTTTTCATGATCTCGCCCAGTTTGTCATTTAAGGAAAAACGCCCCTCGATCTCAACGATATCAAACCAGTTTAAGACAGCGCCCTGCTCTCTTAAAATATAGTCCGGATTCATGGTGTCCACCTTACGGATCACACCTTCATCCCGATGCTCTCCGGCAACAGCTTCCAGTCTGGTTTCACCGCTGTTTGCCACTTCAAAATAGAAGAAATGGTCTTTGGCTGTCTTTTTGCCCACACTCACGCCGTTGGCAAACAGTTCCACTTCCGGCAGATTGGAATAAACCGTGATCTTTGTCACATCCTCCACACGGTCCACATAACGCTTACCGCACAGATGTACAAAGGGTTCATCGGAAAGCCATGCCTTGTAAGCATAAAAAGCATCCTTTTTGTACTTACGGTCAATGGTGATCAAACCTTTGTGGTTCTGACCGTTTTCGCCGCCCTCGGCACGGGCATCCGCACCAAAATCAAACATATTCCAGACATGGGTTGCCCAGATATACTCTCTGGAAAACAGCTGACGGATCAGGGACTCATGATAAACTGCCTGATATTCTTCGGAATAATCACCGCTTTCAGGCTTGGAATTATGCCAGTTTAATGCCTCACAGCCGTATTCACTGATACCGATGGGAGTATTGGGATACTTTTCATGGAATTTGTCAAACCAGGGGCCGTATTCTTCCAGACTGCCGCCGTACCAGCCAAAATAGTGGTTATAACTGACAAGATCCGGAATGTGCACATATTCTTCCTCCATCCCGCACATGGAAATGCAGGCGATGGTGGTGGGGCGGGTCGCGTCCATACTGTGCACCAGATCATTGAGCACCCTGTGATTCTGGATCAGATCAGGATCCTTGGCACCGTCCATGGTGATCTCGTTGGATAAGCCCCACATGCAGATACTGGGATGATTATAGCACTGGGTGATCAGCTCCTTCATCTGCTGATGGGTATTTTCGTTGGCATCCGCCATATGGCGGGAAATATAGGGAATTTCCGCCCACACCACCATACCGCGCTCATCGCACAGATCATAAAAATACTGGTCATGCTGATAATGTGCAAGACGGATGGTGTTGGCACCCACTTCACAGATCAGGTCCATATCCTCTTTATGATGCTCTGGCAGCAGCGCATTGCCGATCTCCCAACGGTCCTGATGACGGCTCACGCCGCGCAGCGGATAACTGCGGCCGTTTAAGAAAAATCCCTTCTGAGGGTCCACGTAAAAGCTTCTGCAGCCAAAACGTGCGGATACGCAGTCCAGTTCCTCCTCACCGCGATAAAGTGCTGCCTGCGCGGTATATAAATACGGGTCTTTTACGCCGTCCCAAAGATGTGCCTGTCTGATCACAAATTCGCCGCAACTTTCCTGTGCAGCGATCTCATTGCCTTCCCTGTCAAAAATGCGGTATACTACGACATCCTCTGCGCCTTTGTTTTTCACAAAAGCCTTCACGGAAACCTTTGCATCCGCGCCTTCCATCACCGGAGTGACATGCAGGCCGGGGCCGCCGTTTTCTTCCAGTTCAAAATGCGCTGCCGCAAGTCCGATCAGGTTTACATCACGGTACAGACCGCCGTAGAAGGTAAAATCCGCAGTCTGGGGATACACGGTTTCATTGGCTGCATTGTCCACAAAAATACAGATTGTGTTTTCTTCCTGTAAAACCTCCGTGATATCGGTACGCCAGGTGGAATAACCGCCGTCATGTTCTGCCAGACAAGTACCGTTTACATACAGCTTCGCTGAGGAGTTGGCACCGTTGATTTCCAGAAAACACTTTTCTCCCGCAGGCAGCTCAGATCTCATCATTTTTTTTGCATAACAGCAGGTGCCGCGGAAATAATCATTTCCGCCGTCCTGACCGTCTTTTGCATTCCAGGTATGGGGCAGGCTTACAGACTCACCGGATTCAGACAGACCGGCCGCAATCTCTGTCACGCCTTTATGAAAAAACCATTCCTGATTGATATTTTTTATATTTCGCATACAATCTCTCCGATATGATACCGAAACTTATTCGCCTCTTTTTGCTTTTAAGAAGGCAGTATTTTCAGCAACCTTTTTCTTGCCCAGAGGGTAAATGACAAGCAGACAAATACCCACTGTCAGATACAGGATCATGGGAACTAAAGTAGCAATGTTGTAAATACCGCTTTTTACTGCTTCTGTCTGTCCGGTCATGGAGCCCTCCATGTAACCGATCCAGCCTAAAGACCAGCCGCCCAGCGCACTGGCGATCGCCTGACCGAGCTTGCGTGCAAAGGAGCAGACCGCATAAATCGTACCGTCTTCGCGGCTGCCGGTGCGTACTTCCTGATCGTCGATAACGTCACTTACAAATGCCCAGATGATCAGGTTAAACAGACCAAAGCCCAAAAGACCTACGATATTGATGATGGTATAGGCCCACATATTGGTGGTTTTCATGATGAACAGGCCGCCGAATGCCACGGTTCCCAGAGCGGAGGCAAAGATACCCAGTTCTTTTTTACCGAATTTACGCGCCAGCGGAACTGCACAGGGTGCAAGGATCAGCGCAGGTGCAAAACCTGCCGCATTCATCACGCTCAAACCCATGGTATTTCCAAAATAATCCTTGAAAATATAGTTGTTGATGGTCTGGTTTAACATCTGCGCACCCAGGTAGCAGATAAATACCAGAGAAATACCGATCAGGGCACGGTTTCCTGCCAGTGCCTTTAAAGTATCCTTAAAGGAAATCGCAGTGCTTTCTTCTGTTACCTTCACACGTTCCGTACACATAAAGTAACAGATGATGTAACATGCCGCTGCCAGCAGTGCAGTTACCAGCGCAACGACAGGGAATGCGGATGCATTGGCAACTTTGGTGCCGTCTTCCAGAGTGGTATACAAAAACATAGGAACCACAACACCTACAAGAATCTGGGGAATCATGGAGCCAACGCCGCGGAATGTGGAAAGTGCTGCACGGTGGTCAGGCTCATTACTCATCACAGAAGCCATGGAACCGTAAGGAATGTTGATACAGGTGTAACAGATACTTCCCCACAGCAGATAGGTCACAAACATGTAAATAACGCGCAGCGTCATCGGCAGACCTGCCGCAAAGGTCTGGTACATCAAAAAAGATGCCAGTGCCACAGGGCCGCAGGCGCGCAGCAGCCAGGGTTTGAATTTGCCGTTTTTGGTTGCCTTTGTCTTGTCACAGATTCTGCCCATTGCGGTATCCGTGAACGCATCCACGATTCGTGCTACCAGGAACATGGTACCTACAAGGACTGCATTGATACCCAGCACGTCTGTGTAAAACACCTGCAGATACAGGCTTGCCAGAATAAAGGTGAAGTCATTTGCCACATTACCGATCATGTAGCCGACTTTGTCTTTCCATCCAAAAGGCTGGAAGGTAGCGGGAATTTTGCTCATAATTGTTTCTCCTTTGCGAATATTCGTTATTTTCTATTCTAAAGGAAAAAACAAAAGGAAAATCGTAAAGCCTTTTGTGATCATCGTATTATTTTTGCCTATTTTCTTGAAATCACCAAAAATAACACATATAATGGACAAAAGGAGAATCAGAACATGGAATACCGGATACAGCTTTCATTTTTGCGCCAGCTGCTTAAAGATATGAATATCGACAGCTGCGTCATCGAAAACCCCTCCAGCCAGATTCCGCCCTGCATTGACCTGCATCTGCGCGCCAATCTGTTTGGTCTGGATAATTATGCGGTTTTTCTGCAGAATTCCATGGCTTTAGCCAGGGATAATACCATTTACCGTTTTTATGATGAGTACAGCTGCAGTTATATTTTTATGCGCCTTCCCGGACAGGATGCTTACTTTTTCATCGGTCCTTACCTGCTCTCCCTGCCTTCTGCCAAACAGGTGGAGAAGAAGGCACAGATGCTGAATCTGACCGAGGACCAGCTCCGCCAGATGCAGCTGTATTACACTTCGCTTCCTCTTATAGAGGATGAAAATCTGCTTCTTGGCATGACCAAAACACTGGCTCTCCATCTGTGGGGATCTCCTGAGCAATATACCATGGAATATGTAGACTATGCCATCCCGGACCGCCATGAACCGATTCCTTACTCGCTGACCACCCTGAACGAACACAATGCCGCCTTCAATCTTTCCACGCTGGAACAAAACTATGCCAATGAAAACCAGCTGATGGAGGCCGTCAGCAAAGGCAAGCTGCACATGGTGACCACCATTGCCTCCACGGTGTTCAACAACGGCTCCGAGCAAAGACTCAGCGACTCTCTGCGGGACCGGAAAAACTACCTGATCATGTTAAAAACACTTCTGCGCAAGGCCGCGGAATACGGAGGTGTACACCCTCTCCACATCCATAAGCTGTCCTCCCATTATGCTGCTGCCATTGAAAAAATACACACGATCCGTCAGAGCATGACTTTACAGGAAGAAATGATCCGAAGCTTCTGCCAGCTGGTCAAAAAGCATTCCATCAGCCAGTATTCCTATTATGTCGGTCAGACCATCACACTGGTACAGTACGATCTGACCGCAGACCTTTCCTTAAAAACCATTTCGGAACAGCTCAATGTCAACAGCAGTTATCTGTCTAACCTGTTTCATCAGGAATACGGATGTACCCTGACAGAATTTATAAACAGACAGCGGGTTGACCACGGTATCATGCTTTTGCAGACTTCCAGCCGCTCGGTACAGGAAATTGCCCTGGAATGCGGTTTTCAGGATGTCAATTACTTCATTAAGCTTTTCAAAAAACAGACCGGATTCACGCCGAGTCTTTACCGCAAACAATTAGGAGCCCATGCCAGATAACCGGCATGAGCTCCTTATTTTTGTTCCGTTATTCAATTTTTATTTCGCACGTTTTTTGCCGTACCAAACGATTGCCGCAATGTAAGCCAGGCAGCAAACTGCACCGATCACGTAAGCAACGCCCCAGGGCAGGTTGAAACCGATCTTTGCATTTGCAAGGTAGGTAGTGGTGATGAATGCGTAGAAACCGCCGGGGATCAGAGGCATCCATACGAATTTGCTCTTCTTGTTTTCATACATCCAAACTGCAATAGCAAGGAATGCAAACAGAGACAGTGTCTGGTTAGCCCATGCAAAGTATCTCCACAGGATGTTGAAGCCGTTGGAATTTACTTTTGCAAATACCAGGATAACTGCTACCAGAGCAAAGATAATGCCGGAAAGAACCAGACGTTTCTTGTTGGTGCTCTGGTCGATGTTTAAGGATTCTGCAACAGTCAGTCTCAAACCGCGAAGTGCAGTGTCACCGGAGGTGATAGGAAGAACGATGATACCAAGCAGAGCAATGATACCGCCGATAGGTCCTAACAGATCCTTACATACAGCACCTACAGTACCGGTAGCACCGGAAGCAAGCGCTTCACGCATACCAAGGTTGTAAGCACCCATAGCTGCTGCAGCCCAAACCATTGCGATGAAGCCTTCCAGGATCATCATGTTGTAGAAAGTCATACGTCCCTGACGCTCGGACTTCATGGTACGGGAGATGATGGAAGTCTGAGTGGAATGGAAACCGGACAGAATACCACAGGCAACAGTGATAAAGAAGGTAGGGAAGAAACGCTGTGCAGTGAAGTAATCACCGTAGCTGAATGCAACTGCAGTGCCGTCAGCGTTTTTCACAAATGCATCCATAAAAGGAGAATACCAGTCATCCCAAAGGTTTACCAGAGGATAGCCCTTTACGAACAGACCGATAAATACGCCGATTGCGGAGAACATCAGGATCGCACCGAATACAGGATAGATGCGGCCGATGATCGCATCGATCGGGAACACGGTTGCGATCAGGTAATATGCAAAAATTGCACCGTAAATGATCCAGGTGGATACGGAAGTAGCTTTGCCGTCAAAGCCAAATACCTGGGTTGCAGCGATATCACCAGGGGTATAGATGAATACTGCACCTACAAGCAACAGAAGCAGACATACAAAAATCTGGTAGATACGGAAAATCTTCTGGTTGCTGTAACGGCGAACCATTGCAGGCATCTGGGTACCACCGTCACGCAGACAGATCATACCGGAGAAGAAATCGTGCATTGCACCACCGATAATATTACCGATCGGGATGGTGATGAATGCGATGGGTCCAAAAAGGATACCCTGAATAGGTCCGAAAATAGGACCGGTACCTGCAATATTCAGCAGGTTGATCAGGCTGTTTTTCCAGCCTTTCATAGGAACATAGTCAACACCGTCTTCTTTTTCGTAAGCAGGTGTCTTTCTGTCGTCAGGTCCGAATACCTTTTCGCAGAAACGGCCGTATAATGCGCCGCCCACTAAGAGGATAACCACACCTAAGATAAAAGTCATCATAAGTACATACTTCCTTTCTGATGTAATATTGATAACCTGTAGACTAGCACAACCGGCTGTAATTAGATATAGTTTGCGGCTTCTCTTATCCGTTTCTTAGCAGACATACCTGTTTTTCTTAGCTGTTTCTTGACTTTTTCATAAGATATTTTTCAGAATTATTTATGGTAATATTATACTTTTCCCAACTTCCAGCACATATTCTCCTCTTTTAAGCAGTGCCGCCAGTTCAAAGGAATCTGCCGGAAGAGATGCCATACGGGTCGCGCAGATGTCATGATGACCGGGATGGTGATAATCTGTTCCCATCAGCACACGCAGATCGGTATGCTGATAATGACGGGCGGTAATGGCAGGACGGCTGTTATGACCGGGGTGCATATTAAACACCTCCACGCCGTCTAAAAGCTCTGCATCCAGCGCCACACAGTTGTTGCGGAAAGGATGGGCCTGTATAAAAAAGCTCTTCTCACTCTTGCACTCTCTGACAAAAGTCGCCGGATCCGTATTCAGATAATCAAAAATATCAGAAAGCATTGCCTCATCTATACCATAGATCAGATAATCACTGTCTCCAAGAGCACTCCAGCGCAGTTCTGCTCCCAGCCAGATCTTCATGCCAAGCTTTTCGCCTTCTTCCAGCGCAGCATGGTAATTGCCGATATACATATCCAAATATTTTTCCTTATTCATCTCTCCCAGAAGCTGCATCGAAAGATTGGGAAAAAAATGGTTGGTCAGGGCCAGTCCCGAAAATCCTGACTCATGAAAAATACGCACCACTTCCTCCGGCGGCAGATCTCCGCAGGGAGATGCCGGGCTGCAGTGCGCATGCAGCTCTGTTCTGTAAGGATATTGCTGTTTTAAAGTTTCTTTTAACTGATGAAGTTCCATGATATCTCCTTTTGCCGCCAAACAGCGGACAGCATTTACTGTTTGTTCCCATCATAGCAAAAGATGAACCAAAGTGCAAAGAATAATAAAAACTTGTACAATTCCATATGCAATTTAATTGCGAAATCAGCCCCAATCCCTTATGATAAAGATAACAGCTGCGCCGTTTCAGAAGATACCTCCGGTATCCCCATGCGCGATATATGCGTACGGCGCACACTTTTTACAGAAAGGACCGTTATCTATGCAAAAGACAGATCCCAAGTATGACGCACTCTTTACGCCCTGGAAGATCGGCAATGTAGAGATCAAAAACAGAATTGTTCTCTGCCCCATGGGCGGTACTTCCCTCTTTGGATGGATGGAACCCAACCATTTTGATAAGGAAGCTGCCAAATTTTTCCTGGAACGGGCACAGAATAATGTCGGCCTGATCATTCCCGGTATCGCCCCCATCAAAGACACCCTCGGCAACCGCTGGCTGTGGCAGAACAAAAAAATGTTCAAAGAACTCAAAACCTTTATGGATGAGATCCACAAAACCGGTGCCAAGCTGTTTGTACAGATGACAGCCGGCATGGGCCGTTCCTGGGCGATCACCGACCATGTGCTGCTTCTGCACAACAATTCCGTTCTGCGTACCATCGCAAAACCTATCATCGACACCTCCTATCAGCTGGCAAGCCCCAGTGAACTTCCTTCCCGCTGGGCACCCGACGTAACCTGCCGCGCCATGACCGTAGAAGAGATCAAAGAGATCGTGGACGCTTTTGCAAAGACCGCAAAGCTTTGTATGGAAGCAGGCGTTGACGGTGTGGAAGTACACGCTGTTCATGAAGGTTATCTGCTTGACCAGTTCACCTTAAAATATACCAACAAGCGTACCGACGAATACGGCGGTTCCTTTGAAAACAGATATCGTTTTGCCACCGATATCGTAAAAGCCATCAAAGCTTCCTGCGGCAAGGATTTCCCTGTTTCCCTGCGTTACTCCGTGGAATCCAAGGTAAAAGATTTCCGCGTAGGTGCCGTACCCGGCGAAGAATACACAGAAATCGGCCGTGACATGGAAGAAAGTGAAAAAGCCGCAAAATATCTGCAGGATGCAGGCTATGACATGTTAAACTGTGACAACGGTACCTATGACTCCTGGTACTGGGCACATCCCCCGCAGTATATGCCCCAGAACTGCAACCTGTCCGATGTTGCACACATCAAGCAGTTCGTTGACATCCCCGTTGTCTGCGCAGGCCGTATGGAACCCGATGTGGGCGCAGAAGCTGTTGCTGCCGGTCAGATCGACGGTGTCGGCATTGCCAGACAGTTCCTTGCAGACAGCGAATGGATCACCAAGCTCATCGAAGACCGTCTGGAAGACATTAGACCCTGTATCTGCTGCCACAACGGCTGCTTTAACTTCTCCAGCTACAAAGGCCATGCAAATGACCAGAGCTTCGGCGATACCAGAGGCCTTGCACGCTGCGCACTTGTTCCCAGCGTTATGCAGTCCAAAAAATATAAGATCGAACCTGCTGCCGTTAAGAAAAACATTGCTGTCATCGGCGGCGGTATCGGCGGTATGGAAGCGGCGATCGTACTTGCCAAACGCGGTCATTCCGTAACCCTGTACGAAAAGGACGACAAACTGGGCGGCATCTTCATCGCAGCAGCTGCTCCTTCCTTTAAAGAAAAAGACCGCGCCCTGATCGCATGGTATGAACGCGAAATCAAAAAATACCCTTCCATCGAAGTTAAGCTCAATACCGAGATCAAAGACATCAGCAGCTTAAAGGCTGACGAGATCATCGTTGCCACCGGTTCCAAAGCAAGAAAGCTTCCCATCAAGGGCGCTGAACTGGCTATGGACGCAACCGAATACCTGCTCGGTGAAAAAGAAGTCGGTGAGAACGTAACCATCATCGGCGGCGGTCTGACCGGCTGTGAAATCGCATACGACCTGTACTTACAGGGCAAAAAGCCCACCATCGTGGAAATGAAGGACGACCTGATCGCTGTAAAAGGTATCTGTCTGGCAAACTCCAGCTTCCTGCGTGACTTCTTTGCGGCAAACAAGGTTCCCGTTTATCTGGAAACCAGCCTTTCCGAAGTGACCAAAGACGGCGTCATTGCAGTGGACAAATCCGGCAAAACCTTCCCCATCCAGGCTGACAGCGTAATCCTCTCCGTAGGCTATACCCCTGCTCCCATCGCACAGAAAGCGAAAAACGTACATATTGTCGGCGATGCAAAGAAAGTCGGCAACCTGCGCACCGTTATCTGGAACGCATGGGATGTTGCAATGAAACTGTAATTGCGCATTCCCCATTCCCTTTACAGGAGATAAAACACTATGATGAAATTAACAGACGAACAACAGGCAATCTTAAACGGCTCCCAGGGCGAAACCATGGCTAAAGTCATGAAGACCCAGGTAATGTTCGGTGAAGCATTCGGTGCCGAAAAAATGGTTCCGGTCACTTCCGATTACAATCACCTGGTAACTTCCTTTGGTTTAAAACTGCTGGCACCCGTATACGAACTGATGGACAAACTGCTTGAGGCAGGCGCTCCCTCCCAGCAGAAGTTTTCCGTAGATCCCCGTCCCATGGACCCCAATGTTCCCGCCAACATTTTACAGAAGCTGATCTTCCACAAATTCATGTACAGCAAACAGGACTTTTACGAAGAACAGCTGGGCAAGCTGGGCCTTATGAACGAAGATGCCTTCACCTGTACCTGCTACATGGATCAGGTGGGCAATGTTCCCAAAAAAGGTGATGTACTCAGCTGGGCAGAATCCTCCGCCGTTGTATATGCCAACTCCGTTCTCGGCGCGCGCTGCAACCGCAATTCCGGTATCATGGATATCATGGGTTCTGTACTTGGCTATGTTCCCTACTTCGGCCTTTTGACCGATGAAGGCAGAAAAGCCAGCTGGATCGTGCGTATCGAAACCACCAAAAAGCCCGAAGCACAGCTTTTGGGTTCTGCCATCGGCATGAAGGTTATGGAAGACGTTCCTTACGTATACGGTCTGGACAAATGGCTTGGAAATGACTTAAATGACTTAGTAAAGACCTACTTAAAGGACTTTGGTGCAGCCACAGCTTCCAACGGTGCCGTTGGTCTTTATCACATCGACGGTCTGACCCCTGAAGCTGTTGAACTTGGCAGCAGCCTCATCCGTGAAGATGCAAAGGTATATGTGATCGATGATGCGGAACTGGAACGCGTTAAGAACAATTATCCCGTTATGTGGAAAAACAAAGACGCTTCTCCCAAGCTCTGCTTTATCGGCTGCCCTCACATGAGCCTGCAGCAGTTAAAAGACTGGACCGACAATGTGGAAGCAGGACTGAAAAAATCCGGCAAAAGCAAAGTAGTGATCCCCACTGTCTTTACCGCATCCCCCGGTGTTCTCAAAGAGTTTGAAAAAACCGACTATGCAGAAAGACTGCGCAAAACCGGCATCATCACCTCCTACATCTGCCCGCTTATGTATATGAATAACCCTCTGTGTGCAAAAATGCCTGTTATCACCTCCTCCAACAAGCTGCGCACATACACCACATCCCGTTACTATACGGATGCAGAGATCTTGGAACAGATCACGAAGGGAGGAAATTGAGTATGAAAACATTTCAGGGACGTGTTGTAACACCCGGCACCGCAAAAGCAGAAGCAGTTGTAACCCGCAACGGTTTCAATACACTGGCTTCACTCCAGAAGCCTCTGCAGTTTGGTGACAAAACCGCAAAATGCGGCGATCAGAACAATCCTGATCTTTTCGGCAAGCCCATGGCAGGAAAGGCACTCTGCCTGCCGCAGACCATCGGTTCCACCACCGGCGGTCTGGTATTATACTGTGCATGCGCGATGGAACGCCAGCCCGCATGTATGCTCTTCTCCAATCACATCGACTCCCTGGCCGCCGCCGGTGCGATCCTTGCTGATGTATGGCTTGACAACATTTCCATGCCTGTTGTGGACTGCCTCGGCGACGAATTCTTAAATTATGTCAAAGACGGCATGACCGTAACCATCAAAGAAAACGGTGTTGTAGTTGTTGAGTAATCCTATGCAATTATTTGCCGGGGCAGATTATCTGCTCCGGCAATATCTTATCTTGTAGAGAAAGGCAGGCAAACATATGCCCAAATTACCCAGACCTTATTATGGTTTATATGCCCCCTGTGAAAACTACCTTGACTTAGAACCCATGCAGGATGACAAAACCGTCTTAAAAAACCCGCACAAAGGCTGGTACTGGCACTATATCGACAACGGATACGGCCGTCCGGCTTATCGGAAGGAACATCCTGCCGGAGATTATCTGGAAGATTTCCCCGGTTTAAACCACCTGTATCTGCGTTTTGACTGGGGCGATATTGAAAAAGAAGAAGGAAAATACGACTGGTCCTACATCGATCAGATCATGAATGAATGGGGCGCAAAAGGTTACCGCTTCTCTTTCCGTATCTGTACCTATGAATGTGCAGCTTCCCCTGAATCCATTCTCTACGCTACACCCAAATGGGTTTACGAAGCAGGCGCAAACAAATTCGAGTTTGAAAACGGCTGTATCGAACCTGATTACGGAGATCCGGTTTTTCTGGAAAAACTGGAAAACTTCATGCGCGAGTACGGCCGCAAGTTCAATAATGACCCCCGTGTGGAATTTGTCGATATCGGCACCTTCGGTACCTGGGGAGAAGGCCACACTGTATGGAGCACCAACAAGATCCATCCTGAGGAAGTGATCTGCAAACATATTCTGCTGCACGCAAAATATTTTCCTGACAAATACATCCTGTTAAACGATGATATGATCGGCCACAGAGAAGTCTGTCCGGAAGAGGAAAAGCAGCGCATCATGGAATATGCAAAAACCTTGGGCTGCGGTGCCAGAGACGATTCTATCTGCGTAGCCATGTACTGTGAAAAGTTCGGCTACGACACCATCCGTTCTCCCCGCTTTTTTGACCAGCTGGCAGAAAATGCACCCGTGGACATTGAATTTGAACACTACCACAGCGTACTGCAGAATCCGAAGGCGTGGCGTGAGGGACTTCCCTTCATCGACTCTCTTCGCCGTACCAAAGCCACCTATGCCGGCTTCCACGGCTATCCGCGCCCCTGGCTGGAAAAGTTCCCTGCCCTCACAGAATACGTTGCCAACCGCCTCGGTTACTGGTTCTTCATCGAGGGACTGCGCATCACACCGCTGCAGAGCGGCTGTTCCAACGTGATCGGTGTCTACTTCACTAACCGCGGCTTCTCACACTGCTATCAGGATTATAAGTGCAGAATCCGTCTCTGCTCTGCAGACTCTGACAAACAGCTTGTATACACCTTTGATGCAGAAAGTGTTGACTGCCGCCGCTGGATGCCAAACGAAACCGTCTGCGAGCAGATACGCCTTGACCTGCGCAATACCAAGCCCGGTACTTATCTGCTGGAGCTGGGACTGTTTGAAAATGATACACCCATCCTTCTGGGTATGCAGCCGGAATATTATGACAATGGCTGGTATCAGCTCACACAGATAGAAGTTTTATGATACTGTAACTTTCCAAAACTGGACAATCCTCATAAAATAAGACACTTATAAAACCAAGTGCATGTTCAAAAGTGCGCGTATAAAAACGGCGCTCCGTCCAATGAGTTCATCATCGGATGGGGCGCCTGATTTTTATTTTAATAATTCCAGCAGTTCTTCTCTTGTAAAACCGGTACTGTCAAAACCTTCTCCGCCCAGGATCCGGTCTGCCAGCTCCCGTTTCCGTTCCTGCAGGGATATGATTTTTTCTTCGATACTGTCCTTGGCGATCAGCCGGTATACATTGACCGTGTTTTTCTGCCCGATACGGTGTGCCCTGTCTGTGGCCTGATTCTGTACCGCCACATTCCACCAGGGATCAAAATGCACCACCACATCGGCAGCTGTCAGATTCAGCCCTGTTCCGCCCGCCTTTAAGGAAATACAAAATACCGGTACATCATCATATTGGAAGGATTCCACCATCTCTGCACGCTTTTCCTTGGCTGTCGCACCAGTCAGCAGATGCCAGGTGATATTTTCCCGTGAAAGGCTCTCTGTCAGCCGTTCCAGCATCGTGGTAAACTGCGAAAACAGCAGTACCTTATGCCCGTTTGCCACCGCATCGCAGATCAGCTGCACTGCCATATCCAGCTTGGCAGAACCTCCTGCATACTGTTCAAACAAAAGTCCCGGATCACAGCAGATCTGACGCAGCCTGGTCAGTTCCGCCAGTATCTGCAGTTTTGATTTTGCAAATACCGCATCGTCTTCCTGATCCAGCATGATCCGCATCCGCTCAGCATGTGCATCGTAAAGCTGTTTCTGTTCCCCTTCCATTCTGGCATACAGATTCTCTTCCATCTTTTCAGGAAGGTCCTTTAACACTTCCTGCTTTAATCTGCGCAGTACAAAAGGCCGTATCATCTTCTGCAGACGCTGTGCTGTCCTCTCGTCTTCCTGCTGTATAATGGGAACCTCTATCTCTTCCCTGAATCTGGGATATGCATACAGATATCCCGGCATCATATAGTCAAAAATACTCCACAGTTCACTGAGCCGGTTTTCCACAGGAGTACCTGTCAGCGCCAGCTTAAAGCCTGCCTGTATCATCTTAACCGCCCTTGCAGCCTGTGTTCCATGATTTTTGATGTACTGGGCTTCATCAATGATCTGCACAAAAAACCGGCAGTCTTCATAATATTCCAGATCTCTTCTTAACAGATCATAAGAAGTGATCACGATTTCTCTGTCCTGCAGATTGCGCAGCAAATTCTCCCGTTCTGCAGCGGTTCCCGTGATCATTCTGACCGGCAGATGCGGTGCAAAGCGCTCCAGTTCACTTTTCCAGTTATAGACCAGAGAAGCCGGACACACGATCAGGCATCTTCTTAGTCCGGATGTATCATCCTGAAAATCTCCGTCCTCTGCAAAAACATTGGTCAAAAAACAGATCACCTGCAAAGTTTTACCCAATCCCATATCATCGGCCAGTATGCCGCCGAATCCATTCTTCTGCAGCGTTCAGATCCACCGATATCCATATTTCTGGTATTCACGCATCGTACCTTCCAGACTTTCGGGAATTGTAAAGGTACTCTCTTCCACCAGCTTCATATTTTGAACCAGCTTCCGGAAATCATCGCCTGCCGTAAAGGAAATCCCCTCTTTATCCGACAGCTGTTCATTCACAAACAGCGCCCTGTATTTGGGCAACGTGAGCCGTTCCTGTAAAAGCTCCTGTGCTGTCAGCTGCAGTCCGGATGTCAGATCAGCCAGATAAGCCATCTGCTCATCCTCCGCTTTCAGCAGGCTGCCGTCCTTTAAGCGGTAATATTTCTTTTTCCGGTCATACCGGGACAAGATCTCAGCCAGCTGCTCCCTGCTCATTCCTTCTGCGCCCAAAGACAGCTCCAGCAGATCGCCCGACAGTGAAATACCGGCAGATACTCTGGGCGCCGGAAGAATCCGTATTTTCTTTAATGCCTCAGAGATATACACCTGTCCAAGCTTTCCAAGACGCTCCGTGCCTTCCGTCAGAAAAACATATAAAAGCTCGCTGTCATCACTGATGACCATCGCCTTTAACTGCTCATCAAACGCATTGCAGAAGCTGCTGACTTCGCGCGCCACTTCCCGTTCCTGATACAGATCCCGCATTTCCAGATCTGTTTCTGTATCGTATACACTGTATGAAGCATCACCATAAAAAACCTTCGGCAGACAGGTTACAAGACCATTCTGCGGCATATCCAGATAGAAACGGAATTCTGCCGGTTCCACGGAATATTCATATGCCTGCAGTCCCGTTACCCTGCAGTCCATGCATCCTTTTAACGCTGGAAGCATCTGTCTGAAAAAGGAGGTAATATCTTCTTTCTGGAAAAATGCTCTTTTTGCGGGCATTCTTTCCAGACAATTCACAAACTCACTGGCTTCTGCCTGTTCTTTTGCAGGAATTCTGTAAATCTTATTGTTCTTAAAACAGAAATCATACCGGATACCCTGCAGACAAACCACATCCTCCAGACCAACTTCCATACCGTCCGATACTCCTTTTACAAACAGTTTTCGTCTGAAAGGATCTGAAACGATCTGCCAGATCTGTTCTCCTTTTCCCGCTATATTTGCCAGAAATGGCTGCTCGCCGACCGCTTCCAGAAACTGTTCCGCCGCCTGTGCATCCAGAGGCATATTGCGCAGTTTCGCTCTGTTTGCATAGGTTCTGCCGCCGATGGTATCTTTTTTGATGCGGCGCTCATACTCACTGCTCCAGTCCACTAAAAAGCTGACCATTTTCCGGGAATGTACATCAAACATCTCCGGCACATGCAGAAATGAGAAATTTTTCCCGTAAGAAACCTCCTGAACCTGACGGACTGCTTCTGCAAATGCCAGAATATCCTTCAAAACATACATCTTGTTCACGCCGATGCGGAATTCGACCAGACGTGTATTTTCATCCATTGTCAGACAGGGCTCCAGACGCACTTTTCCAAAAGTGTCGCTTTTTAAAAGCGGCATAGCCTGTCGCTTCGCCTGACGCCCCATCAGCTCCTTCATTTCTTCCGAAGTCTCTCTTCTTCTGACCGCAGGTGCCGTCTGCGTGCTTCCCATGTATGTCATCCCCAAGCTGCTGCTTTTATTCTTTTCAGCATAATTACCGCGCAGACTCTCCAGATATTCCAGAATTGCCTGTTTCTGATTCTTCTGCGCAATATATGCCAGAAGAACAGCGACACAGTGCTTGCAAAGACCTCCATAATTCAGAAAGGCTTTGCATTCACAGTCACAATCCTCTAATTTTCCTTTTTCTCTGTCCACATTTATGGAAACCGAATACAGATTTCTGCTGCTGCCTTTTACCCAGCCTTCGATCAGGTCATATCGTCCCTTTTCATCATAAGAAAACGAATGTACCTTGTTCTGATTATATAATTCAACACCTTTGGAATAGGAATAGCCGGCTGCTTTTTTGATATCTTCTCTGCTGAACATAAATTCTCCTGTTTCTGAATCGCAAAACACATGCTTCTGCCATATGGGTTACCTTTTATTGTAAACCAGAAACAGCCGCCGCACAACCGCTTATTCCTTTAAATTTCTGATTTGAACTGCTAAAGTAAAAAATCTAATACATCTGAAGGAGACCGTTTAAATACGTCATCATACGTCTGATCAGGGCATGTACATCGTACGTAAAGTTCTGTCCTTCCACGCGCCCTTCCTCCTGTACAGTTTTCCCTTTCTCTGTCACCAGTTCATCCATGGATACACCCAGATACCGGCTCAAAGCATAAAAATTATCCAGTGTCGGCAATGCTTTGCCCTGAAACCAGGTATATATGGACTGTCTCCCTGAAAGCCCCAGAAACTGCTGCAGCTCTTTTGTGGAAATCCCGCGTAATTCACATTCTCTCAGCAGCTTCTTTCCCGTCTTTTCCACATCAATGACCGGATAGTTCCTCATAGATATTATTTTTCAACCTTTCTTTATCGGTAAGATAACAATACACCGGTAAGGATACCTGCAATACAGCCATGAGGTCGCTGTAAACAGCCCCGCTGTCAACCGAAAATACACATAAACCTGTCCCATGGATTTCATAAACAATTCAAAAAACCTGCCGGTTCTCCGGCCGTCAGACTGATTGGGAGAGAAGCTCCCGCCTTTCCGGGTTTGGGGTTTTCGTATTGCAGGTATCCTTGCCGGTGCATCAGATGCGCAGATATACCGGTCTGCTGCATCTATTCAACATTCAGATACGTGGTCGCATTGGCCACCTTGATCTTCATTTCCAGTTCCATCAGCAGTGCCTCTTTCTCCTCCCCGATACGCTGTGCCCGTCCAAGGATATGGAGCGGATCGCATAACTGAGCCTGCTGCCGGGCTTTTCCCTCACTCAGACCATTGATATCATCCAGAGACTCCTGCATATCCTGATATGCTGTCCTGATCCTGCGGATCAGCGCTCCCTCAAAATCTCCTGCACTTCCGTAGGGTCCGTTTCCCCGCAGTCTGTTGCGCAGCGTGATCACACAGGACAGCGGCATCCTTCCCCGGCTGGTGTCGATCATCGTACTGGCATTGCAGATAGTGATCGCTTCATTGATCCTGTCATAACGCCGGATCAGATCCTGTATCTGCTGCAGCTGCCGCTTTGCTTCCTTTTCAAAAACATCCAGGGGCAGTCTGCTCTTCCATCCGTTGACCGCCCGCGGCTTGCGGCAGTCAACAAACTGCGCATCCTCAGTCCTGTCCATAATCTTCTTTACAAGAAGGTCTCTCTCGTCAAGTGCCTGTACCAACAGCATTCTGTTTTCCATATCTCTGCCTCCCGGTTCGCTTCCATGTACGCATTTCTTTTTGTTAGTGCCATCATACATCACCCAAAAAGAAATGTCATTCAATTACAAACTGCTTGACAAATTCACAAAAATGTGTTCTCTTGCGAATCTGGCCGCTATCCTGTACACTAAAATTAAGTATGCCCGCACAGCAAATGTGCTGTCATGCCGATCTGTACATAACCGATCACAGATATCTTCATCCTGACAGGAGATTTACCTATGAAAAAACAGATTCCCCTGCAGTCTCCCTTTTCGGAACAGCTGCATCCTGACAGTATCCTCGCCGAATATCCCCGCCCCACGCTGGCGCGGGATTTTTGGATCAACTTAAACGGATTCTGGGAATATGCGATCACAAAAGAATCCCATATCCCGCTTTCCTTTGACGGACAGATCCTGGTTCCGTTTTCCCCCGAAACCCGTCTGTCCGGTGTGGAACGTGCTGTGCTTCCCGATGATCTTTTATGGTACCGGCGCACGGTATCCGTCTGCAGACCCAAAGACGGCGGACATCTTCTGCTGCATTTTGGCGCTGCTGACCAGCATGCGGAAGTTTACATCAACCGTATCCTGGCCGGGTCACACATGGGCGGATATCTGCCTTTTTCCATTGACATCACTGATCTTGTCCAGACCGGAGACAATGAGATCCTGGTACGGGTATGGGACAAAACGGACACCTCTTACCACAGCCGCGGCAAGCAGGTATTAAAGCCGGGCGGTATGTACTACACTGCCCAGAGCGGTATCTGGCAGACGGTATGGATGGAATATGTCCCTGAAAATTATATCGAATCCATTCATTTCATCCCGGATTTTGACGCACGGCAGATCCGGTTCAAAGCTGTATCACGTCTGAGTACGCCTTTTACCTGCCATATCAGCGGTGAAAAAATGGCACCTGTGCAGTTTTCAGGACAGACCAATGAAGAACTCTGTGTTGCATTAGACGAATTTTATCCCTGGAGTCCGGAAGATCCTTTTCTTTATCAGGTAAAAATACAGACTCACACAGACTGCGTCACCAGCTATTTTGCCATGCGCAAATGCGATATCCAGACCGATTCCCGGGGAATCCGGAGATTTTTCCTGAATGATAAGCCTTACTTTCAGGCGGGCGTTCTTGATCAGGGGTACTGGCCGGAAAGCCTTTATACCGCCCCTTCTGACGAGGCTTTGATCTTTGACATTCTGAAAATGAAAGAGCTGGGCTTTAACATGCTGCGCAAACACGCCAAAATTGAGCCGGAACGCTTCTACTATCACTGTGACCGTCTGGGCATGCTTGTCTGGCAGGACATGGTAAACGGCGGCTCCTCTTATAAAAGCTGGTTTGTCACCTATCTTGCCACTGTAATGAACTGGCGCCACTGGCCTCCCTTTGGCGACGGCAAATCTCATTTTGGACTGCTGTCGCGCTCAGACAGTAACGGACGGGACGAATTTTGCCGGGAAGTTACGGAAACGGTCACATTTCTGCGCAATCATCCCTGTATCGTGGTATGGGTGCCTTTCAACGAGGGATGGGGACAGTTTGAATCGGCAAAGATCACAGAACAGATCAAAAAACTGGACCCGTCAAGGCTTGTGGATCATGCCAGCGGATGGTATGACCAGAAAGCCGGTGATATCATCAGCCTGCATTATTACTTCTTTTCACTTCATTTTAAAAAGGAAGCTGTGCGCGCACTGGCGCTGACAGAATTCGGAGGTTATTCCCACCAGATCAGGGGACATTGCTCCTGTTCCAAAGAATATGGATACAAAAAATTCAAGAATTGTGATGATCTGACAAACGGATACCGTCAGCTGATCCAAAATACGATCCTGCCTGCGGTCAAAAACGGCATCGGCGCTTCCATCTACACCCAGGTATCCGACATTGAAGAAGAAACCAACGGTTTTTACACCTACGACAGAAAGGTACTGAAAATGCATGCGCCTGTGGTAGCCAAGCTGAATGCCCAGCTAAAAGACGCAGTATGCACTCAAAATCCAAAATAGTGTGCGCCTTGTGCACACTCTGCGCCGGGTTCGCAAAAAAAATATGCGGCGGCTGAAGAATCTGCGTTCTTCAGCCGTCCTTTTATGCAAGCTTAATAAGCCAGGATCTCATAGCCGGTTTCTGTCACTGCAACCGTCACTTCCCACTGCGCAGAGGGCATACCGTCCTCTGTATAAACTCCCCAGCCGTCATTATCATCAATGTAGATATCTTCCGTACCGGCATTTACCATCGGCTCAATGGTAAAAACAAAACCGGGAACCATCAGCATTTCCGTACCTGCAGGTGCCACGTAGCAGACATAGGGTTCCTCATGGAATTCCAGACCGATGCCATGGCCGCCGATATCCACCACAATGCTGAAGCCGTTTTCCTGTGCATGACGGTTGACCGCCTCCGACATATCTCCCAGAAACTGCCAGGGTTTTACCTGTTCCAGTCCCTTTTCAATGCATTCCTTTGCCACACGGACCAGTTTTTCCTTTTCCGGCGTGGTCTGTCCGATGATAAACATACGGGATGAATCCGAATAAAAACCGTTGTAAAGCGTGGATACATCCACATTTACAATATCGCCTTCCTGCAGAATGATATCTTCTGAGGGAATGCCATGACAAACCTGATCATTGATGGAAGTACATACACTCTTGGGAAAACCTTCATATCCAAGAGGCGCAGGAATCCCGCCTAATTCACGGGTTTTGCTCTCCACCAGACGGTCGATCTCTTCCGTACTCATACCGGCACGGATATGCTCTGCCACATAATCAAGTACCGCGATATTGACCTTTCCGCTTTCCCTGATTCCGGCGATCTGCTCCGGTGTTTTGATCAGTTCATGATCCGGCACCATATGCCCCTGCAGCTCAAACGCTTTGAGCTTATCATCAAATGCCGCATGACATTTTTTATATTTTTTCCCGCTCCCGCACCAGCAGGGATCGTTTCTTTCTACTTTTGCCATGTTATTCCTCCAGTTCACCGGCCTGGATACGGGCCGCCTTGTCTTCCAGATACATCCAGCGCTCCATTTTTTCTTCCAGCTTCTGAGTGCATTCCTCTTTCTGCGCGGTCAGCTTATTGAGTTTGACAAAATCTGTTGCCGCATTGAGAATCTCATTTTCCAGATTTTCTATTTTTTCTTCCAAAGCTGCGATATCAGCTTCAATGGTGTCGTATTCTTTCTGTTCGTGATAGGTAAATTTGAGCTTTCTGGGTGCACGCGTACGTTCTGCTTTCACTTTTGTTTCGGCTGTTCTGCCGGCTGTGTCAGAGTTCGGTGCTGCTTCGCCCTGCTCCATACTCTTGCGGAGCGCGTAATCGCTGTATCCGCCTTCATGCTGGACAAGCACGCCGTTTCCTTCAAAGGAAAAGATTCTGCGCACCACACGGTCCAGAAAATATCTGTCGTGGGAAACCACAATTACAATACCGCTGAAATGATCCAGATAATCCTCCAAAACCGTCAGTGTGCTGATATCCAGATCATTGGTGGGCTCGTCCAGGATCAGCACATTGGGTGCCTCCATCAAAACACGAAGCAGATTCAGGCGCCTTTTTTCGCCGCCGGAAAGTCTGCCGATCTGGCTGTACTGTGCACTTCCGTCAAACAAAAAGCGCTCCAGCATCTGGGATGCGGAAATATGCCCGTCCTCGGTCTGAATGTATTCCGCCACATCCTTTACATAATCAATGACACGCTGCTGCGGGTCCATATGAACCACATCCTGTGCATAATAACCGATCTTTACCGTCTGTCCGATCACGATCTCGCCTGCATCCGGCTCCACCTGCCCGATCAGCATCTTCATCAGTGTGCTTTTTCCGCAGCCGTTTGGTCCAATAAAGCCCACTCTGTCATTTTTTAAAAAGATATAGTTAAAATCCTGAATCAGGCGGCGGTCTTCATAGCCTTTGCATAGATTGGAGATCTCAATGGTAGTTCTGCCAAGACGGCTGGATACGGAACCCAGCTCCACGCTGCTGTCAGCCTCCGGCGCCTTCTGGTTTTTGAGTTCTTCATAACGCTCGATCCGGGCTTTCTGCTTGGTGGAACGTGCTCTTGCCCCTCTCTGGATCCACGCCAGCTCTGTTCTTAAAATACTCTGACGTTTCCGTTCGCTGGCCAGAGCCATCTCTTCCCTCTGCGCTTTTGCTTCCAGATAGCCGGAATAATTCTCCTGATAAGAATAAATCCGTCCTTTATCGATTTCCACGATCCGGTTTGACACGCTGTCCAGAAAATAACGGTCATGGGTAACCATGATCAGGGCACCCCGCCATTTTTTCAGTGTTTCCTCCAGCCAGTCCGCCATCTCATGATCCAGATGGTTGGTGGGCTCGTCCAGGATCAGAATATCTGCCGGATGAAGCAGCACCGAAACCAGTGCCAGACGTTTTTTCTGACCGCCGGACATCGTCTTTGCCTTCTGGGAAAAATCCTGAATGCCAAGCTTTGTCATCATGGTCTTTGCACGGGTGGTCAGGTCCTCCAGATCCACATGCTCTCCGTGACCGCTTAATACACAGTCCAGTGCAGACATCTCATCCTCAAATACCGGATGCTGGGACAGATAGCCGATCACCACATGATTGGCAAGAATATAGCTGCCTTCATCGGGCTCCTCCTGCCCTGCCAGGATTTTTAACAGAGTGGATTTGCCGGTACCGTTGACACCGATCACACCTACTTTTTCCCCTTCCTGCAAAGAAAAGGAGGCATCATCAAATAAAAGTCTTTCTGTATAAGATTTTGTCAGATGTTCTATTGTTAATAAATTCATATTTACTCCTGTTTATCCACAATATTCTGCGCCCAGAAACCGTTTTTCACCATGGAAACACCGATCACGGCCTTGATGACTTCCGTCAGCTGTACAAACAAAAATACCGTCACAATGTCCAGCACCGTAAATCTGGCAAGCACAAATGCCAGTGACGCCACGATACACCATGTAAACACACTGTCAAAAAAGAACGTAATGATCGTCTTGCCGCCGGTACGCAGGGTAAAATAACTGCAGTGGGACAACGCACAAAGAGGTGACACCAGCGCCGCCACCACAATGAATTTACGGGCGATCTCACGGATCGATTCTTCTGTATTATAAATAGAGGGGAAAAGGCGCCCCACACTCGCCATCAATGCTGCAAACACCACACAGCTTGCCACGCAGAAAAAAGTCATCTTGGTATTGGCATCTTTGGCCTCTTCCACTTTGCCCGCGCCAAGGAGCTGCCCCACCACAACCGAAATCGCGCATCCCAGCTGCAGATAAACCGTATTGAACAGCTGTGTGATCGTGGATGAAATGTTCTGCGCCGCCACCACTTCCAGTCCGCGCACCGCGTAACACTGTGCGATCATGGCAATTCCCGCAGCCCACATCAGCTCATTGATCATCAGCGGTGCACCTTTTTTGATGATATCCACGCAGATCTGCTTAGGGATATAAAAGCTTCTGTAAGCAGTCCGGATGAAAATATTCCTTTTGGCATGCGCATGTGTCCAGATCACCACAATACCGCATTCCACAAAACGTGCGATCACAGTCGCCAGAGCCGCACCCTGTACGCCCAGCTCCGGAAATCCCAGCTTACCAAAGATCAGCAGCCAGTTTAGGAACAGATTGGTAAATACCGATATGATACTGGCAACCATGGGCACAAAGGTCTCGCCGGTTTCACGGACCGTGCTCACATAGGTCTGACACAGCGCAAAGGGCAGAAGGGAAAACATCATCACTGCCAGATATTTTTCACCGTATTCCAGCGCCAGCGCAATATTGCCCACATCGCCCGAATCACTCAGATACAGCGAGATCAGCTGTGTTCCCCCAAAGAAAAACAAAGCCAGCGCCGCTGTGACCACGATCACGATGGTGTATATTTTGAAACGGAAGGCATATCGCTGTCCCTCATAATCGCCTTTTCCGAAAAACTGCGTACCAAAAATACCGGCACCGGAAACCGCGCCGAAAATACACAGGTTAAATACAAACATCAGCTGGTTGACAATGGCAACACCGGACATCTGCTCCGTTCCGATCTGTCCAACCATAATATTATCCAGAAAACTCACAAAACTGGTGATCAGATTCTGCAGGATCATGGGAACTGCGATCAGCAGCACCTTTCTGTAAAAATCTCTGTCACCGATAAATTTCTTTTTCAGTTTCATCCACATTTTTGCAACTCCATTTTGTTATCTGTCGTATTGCTAAATCCAATCATGATTCAGCGCCTACACAATTACGTACTTGTCTATTATATCCCATCCTGAAAACAGACTCAATATTTTTTCACAATACAAAAACACACTTTTGGTGCAGTGAAGCAAAATATTACATGGCAATCCGTTTTTTTACATGCTATACTGAAAAAAAAGCAAGGAGGAATTTCCCATGGCAGACCTTTGCACCACCATTCAAAAACTTGTCAGCAATCTGGACCTTTTATCCGGTTATGTTGAAATATCCGACATCAATTTTCATTCTGATTACAGAGAGATCTGCCGTCAGAATACCTGCCGCTGCTACGGCACTACCTGGGCATGCCCTCCCGGCGTCGGCACGGAAGAAGAATGCATTGCCCGCCTGCGTTCCTATGACAGGATGCTCCTGTTTTCCAAAGTATATACGCTGGAAGACTCCTTCGACATTGAAGGGATAGAGGAAGGCGGTGCAGATTTCAGATGCCGTGTAGAACAGCTTGCCGATTCTGTCAGCAGCCTTCTTCCAAAATATCTGATGATGGCAAACGGCGGCTGTCACAAATGCAGTCCCTGCACCTATCCTGACGCCCCCTGCCGTTTTCCGGATCAGATTTTCCACTCCATGTCCAGCTATATGTTTACGGTAAGCGCTGCAGCAAAGCTTGCCGGACTTACTTACAACAACGGCCCCAACACCGTAACCTTTTTCGGTGCCATCCTTTTTCATGAAAACTAATACCATACAGAAAGAAGAAATTCCCATGCTGACACTCAAACCTGCCGCTTCCGGCGATGCTGACGCAATCTTTTCCATCATCTGCCAGGGGCAGAAGCACTTAAAAGATCAGGGGATCGACCAATGGCAGAACGGCTATCCCGACAAAGCACGCATTGAACAGGATATCTGCGAACAGATCGGCTATCTGATCACCGACGGTTCCGACATTCTTGGCTATCTTTGCATTGTTGAGTCCGGTGAACCTGCCTACGACCAAATTGACGGCGCATGGCTGACAAAATACTTGTCCGCTGATTGCCAAAATGCCTGCCACACACAGCTTATTCCCGGCTATGCGGTCATCCACCGTATTGTTTTATCCGATAACGCCCGCGGAAAAGGACTTTCCGGCAGCGTCTTTGCCCTTGCAGACGACTTCTGCCGTACACGTAAGATTCCGGCTTTGCGTATCGATACCCATGCCGACAATCACAAAATGCAGCATGTTCTGTCAAAAAGCGGATTTACCTTCTGCGGCATTGTGGAATATACCAGCGGCCTGCGCCGTGCCTATGAGAAACTGCTATGAATGCATTGACCACTTCCCGCCTGCTCCTGCGCCCCATTATTCCGCAGGACTGGCTTGCACTCAAAAAAATAACCCGCGATTTTGCGGCCTCTCCCTACTGGATGTACGACTATCCTTTTCCTTCCGAAGATGAAAAGCTTAAGGCGATCGCCTCCCATTTTTCAAAAACCGGCACGTTTCTTTCTGTTTTGCTAAAAGAAACCGGTGAAATGATCGGATATATCTGCCTGCATGATGACGGTGAAAGCATTGACATCGGCTATTGCTTTCATTCCTCCTTTCACAGACAGGGATATGCCGGTGAAGCACTCTGTTTTCTGATGGAGCTTATGCACCAAAATCTGCATGTTCAGGCATTTACCGCCGGAACTGCCATGCGCAATATTCCTTCCGTCAGCCTTCTTAAAAAGCTTGGTTTTGCGCTTTTGTATACCGAACCCACCTCTTTTCACAAAGATGAGAACGGAAAGGACATTGTCTTTGAGGGCGGCCGGTTTATCAAAAAAATGATATAAAAAAACTGGAACAAAGCGTCAGGTTTCGCATCCGTTCCAGTTTTTCTTTTTTGCTGTTGCTCTTTTATCACACGATTCTTCTCACGGTCAGAATGGTTCTGTAGGTCGCATAACCGTATTTGATTCCGTCCTTTTTGTTGCTGGCATGGACGATCCTGCCGTTTCCCAGATAAAGTGCCACATGTCCCGCATAACAGATAATGTCACCCGGCTGTGCTTCACTGAAAGAAACTTCCCTGCCCGCACTTCTTTGCTGGATTGAAGTTCTGGGAATATTGTAACCGTACTGTCTGTAAACAGACTGGATAAATCCGGAGCAGTCTGCACCGTTTGTCAGACTTGTGCCACCCAGCACATAGGGATTTCCCACAAACTGGCAGGCATACTGGGCAATGGCCGCGCCGCCGCTTCCCGTGGCCTTGGGCACGGTTTTGGAACCGCCGGAAGATGAAGAACCTTTTTTTGCCGCTTCTGCCTTGCGTCTGGCCTCTTCCTCACGCTTGCGTCGTTCTTCCTCGGCCTTAATAATGGCATTTTCTTCTTCCATCAGCTTTTTGATCGCAGCATTCTGCTGTTTGATCTGCGCCTTATATGCAGCCGCCTCCTGTTTTGCTCTGGAAATCTGCGCCGCATAGTCTGCAGAAGCCTCTTTTCTCTCTGCCAGAAGCTCGTTTAAATACATCTGCTCTTCTTCCAGCTGCTGTTTCTGCGCTTCCAGCTCACTCATGATACTTTCCAGATCACTTTTCTTAAATGCCACTTCTTCTTTGAGTGCAATATAAGTAAGCAGCATCTTCCTGTCATATTCATATAATTTTTCCACATAAGTCGCCTGATTGAGCATCTCAGACCAGCCGGCTGCCTGTGTCAGCGCTTCGATCGCATCCTTGTCTCCCTTTTCATAGAGATATTTGATGCGTTTTTTCATTGCCGCGTACTGGGCTTCTTCCTGGGCTTTGGCCGCATCGTATTCCTGCTGCGCAATCTCAATCTCTCCCTGTGTGACCAGAATATCCTCTTCCATCAAAGCCACACTGGCAATGATCTCCACCAGCCCCGCATCCAGCTCTTCGATCTCAGCCTGAATGCCGGCCTGTTCCTCCTGCAGACTGCCCAGTTCCCCCTGCACTTCATTGTACAGGCTTTCCGTTGCTGCCTTTTCTCTCTCCTGCTGTGCCCTCTCCTGCTGAACCTGCGAAATGGTACGGTCTGCATACACAGGTTGTACAGATGTCAGAAAAAGCATTGCCGCTGCCAGTAACATACTTCCTGTTCTTATCACTCTGTCAATATATCTCAAATTCACATACCCCTTTATATCTGACGCAAAAAATACCTGCTGGTTTTTCTTATCTTTAATGCCTATCAATTTTATTTTACCAAGAGATGATGTGTTTGTCATGCAAAAACCACAGATTCCCGCCGGAAAAGTTTAAAAAAGTGTAAAAAAATACCCTGCCGCGGTGAACAGGGTATTTCAAACTTATCGATTATAATTCGCAGTTCTTAACAGTTCTGGGGAAGGGAAGTACGTCTCTGATGTTGCCCATACCGGTCAGGTACATTACGCAGCGTTCAAAGCCCAGACCAAAGCCTGCATGTCTTGCAGAACCGTATTTTCTCAGATCCAGATAGAAGTCATAATCTTCTTTGTTCAGTCCAAGTTCATCCATACGGGTCTCTAACAGTTCCAGGCTGTCTTCTCTCTGGCTGCCGCCGATGATCTCGCCGATACCGGGTACCAGACAGTCCATAGCAGCAACAGTCTTGCCGTCTTCGTTGAGCTTCATGTAAAATGCCTTGATCTCCTTCGGATAATCGGTTACGAATACAGGGCGTTTGAATTCCTTCTCGGTCAGATAACGCTCATGCTCAGTCTGCAGGTCGCAGCCCCAATATACCTTGTAATCAAATTCATCGTTATGCTTGGAAAGGATCTCGATCGCTTCGGTATAGGTTACATGACCAAAGTCGGAGTTCAGCACGTTGTTGAGTCTTTCCAGCAGGCCTTTGTCTACAAAGCTGTTGAAGAATGCCATTTCTTCGGGAGCGTTTTCCAGCACATAACGGATGATGTATTTGAGCATGGACTCTGCCAGCAGCATATCATCCTTTAAATCTGCAAAAGCGATCTCGGGCTCGATCATCCAGAACTCAGCCGCATGACGGGTGGTATTGGAGTTTTCTGCACGGAAGGTAGGACCAAAGGTGTAAATGTTCTTGAATGCCATTGCAAAGGTCTCACCGTTTAACTGACCGCTTACAGTCAGGTTGGTGGGCTTGCAGAAGAAATCCTGGGAGAAATCCACAGTACCGTCTTCGTTTTTAGGGATATTGTTCAGATCCATGGTGGTAACCTGGAACATTTCGCCTGCACCTTCACAGTCACTGCCGGTGATCAGGGGAGTGTGTACATATACAAAGCCTCTTTCCTGGAAAAACTGGTGAATTGCGTATGCGATCAGGGAACGCACACGGAATACCGCCTGGAAAGTGTTGGTTCTGGGACGCAGATGAGAAATAGTGCGCAGATATTCAAAGCTGTGACGCTTTTTCTGCAGAGGGTAATCAGGACCGGAAACGCCTTCTACCACTACTTCATCAGCCTGCATTTCAAAAGGCTGTTTTGCGCCGGGAGTTGCAACGATGGTACCGGTTACGATCACGGCAGCACCAACGCCAACCTTGGCGATCTCAGCATAGTTGTCAATCTTGTCAGCTGCATAAACTACCTGCAGGGGTTCAAAAAAAGTACCGTCATTAATTACCAGGAAACCGAAGTTCTTGGAATCGCGGTTGCTTCTTACCCAGCCGCCGACACTGATCTTCTGGTCGATAAATTTGTCTTTTTCGCGGAAAAGCTGTTTTACATTCGTCAGTTCCATAATCTGCTCCTTCTTTCCTTTTATTCAGCAGCCTGTGTTTCAGCTTCTTCTGCTGCAGGCTCAGTTTCTGTGATCACAGCATTGTCTTTTAAGAATTCCATAACCATTTCAGTGAGCATCACTTCTTTGTAATCATCATTCTGATCCGCACCGCCGATGGCTGCACTGTATTCTTCAGCAGTTGCAAAGCCGTAGTATGCCGCTGCTTCCTCCAGAGATTTCTGCATATATTCTTCTGTCAGCTCAATGCCTTCTGCCTCTGCGATCGCAAAAGTTACAAGGGTCTGCTTTACACCGGTCAATGCGCTGTTTTTCAGTTCATTTACCATATCTTCTTCGCTAAGGCCGCCGGAAAGCATGCCGAAGGTTTCAAAGTCCATACCGTACATCAGCAACTGATACTGGAGATTAGCCAGAGCCGCGTCAAAATAACGCTGCAGAATTTCTGTATAATTACCTTTGAGCTCAGCATTTCCCAGAACCTGATCCATCACGCCGTTGATCACGTCACTGTCATATCTTGCCTGATCGGATTCCAGCTTCATGTTATAAACATATTCACGGTATTCATCAGGAGTCTGCACGCCTTCGATCGCCTGCTGTGCAAGCCACTCTTCGTTAAGCTCAGCGGGTTCTTCGGTAAAGATCTTATTTAAGGTTACTACAAACACAACATCCTGACCTGCCAGTTCTTCGCTGCCGTATTCTTCCGGGAATACCAGTTCCAGATGTCTGACTTCACCGATCTCCATACCGATCATGCCATCTTCAAAACCTTCAATAAACATACCGGAGCCGATTACCAGTTCCTGATCCTGCGCGGTACCGCCTTCAAACTCAATGCCGCCATGCAAAAGACCTGTATAGTCCAGATTGACGGTATCCCCCTCTTCTACAGTACGGTCAGTCTCTTCAATCTGCATGGGATACCATTCCAGCTGCTGATTGATATATTCTTCCACTTCGCTGTCATCCACATTCACCTTTTCAACTTCCACTTCAATCCCCTTGTATTCTCCCAGGGTAACCAGCTTGGAAGTATTCAGATTCTTTGCATATGCCTTATCTTCATAAACATTGGAAGCCAGCTGTTCATAGGTGGGAAGATTCTCCACATCCACTTCAATCTCATTGGCTGCGCTGCATCCTGCCAGCATGGACGCTGCCAGAACAGATGCCGCCATAAAAAGTGCTAATTTTTTCATATATACTCCTCATCTTTCCTTAGCAAGTGCCGTAATTCGGCTAAACAAATTACAGTATAACACACTTTTTTTTATCTTACAATACCGGAGATTGCAACCTGTGGTATAGTTTCCGGAAACATTCCCTTTGATTCTGTCATAAAGCGCTTGTTTTATACCGAAAATTCTGATACAATGTTTTCGATATCTTTGACAGATTATCCTAATGATCTGTCACTTAACAGGAGGAGGAACCCGTAATGAATACATGGCAATGGGTGTTACTGATCACATTGATCGTGCTTATCGCAGCCATTGTGGTACTTTATTTCTTAGGCCGCAAAGCACAGAAAAAACAGGAAGAACAGCAGAAACAGATTGAAGCATACAAGCAGCATGTCACCATGCTGGTCATCGACAAAAAGCGTATGAAGTTAAAAGAAGCAGGGCTTCCCCAGGCAGTTATTGACAGCACACCGAAGCTGATGCGCAACAGCAAACTTCCCATCGTCAAAGCCAAGGTTGGTCCCCAGATCGTATCTTTGGTCTGTGATGAAGCAATTTTTGACATGGTTCCCGTTAAAAAAGAAGTAAAAGCTACCGTAAGCGGTATTTACCTTACTTCCGTAAAGGGTATCCGCGGTGCTCTTCCCCAGGCTCCCGCAAAGAAAAAGGGCTGGTGGAAACGCAGCATTGAAAAACTGCAGGAAAAAGCAGGTGCAAAACCCGTCAAGTAAAAAACGTGCGTGAATGCGCATTAAAAAAGCCAGCCGGTTTGATAACCGGCTGGTATTTTTTTAACTTATTTTCAGTTTTTTCCTCTCAGCTTCATACTCCATCCATGCACCGTGCGCACGCATTTTGGCGCGATCGTCAGAAGAAGCAGATACATTCTGTCACGCTTTGTCAGAAGCGGATTGGTCAGTGTGTCCTTTACATGACTGCGCAGCCATTTTTTCACATTTACATAAAAAAGATCGCTGTTTACCATTCTGCCCACCGGAATATGCAGCATATAATCCAGACGCTGGTAAAGTCCGAACCGGATACTCTCTGTTTTCAACTGCGGATATACATCCTCCACAACCTGCTGCGCATAATCCGCATTTTCCACAATGTCCATAAACACACGGGAAAAGTCATTTTTATCCTTTTTGCGCGTATTGCTGCCGATGCGGTAAAACACATGATACATCTGCTGCGGCAGCGTCACCACACAGTCCACATCCCGAAGCATCTGTACCAGCAGATAAAAATCTTCATTTAACTTTCCTTCCGGAAAACCGCGTCCTGCAAACAGATCCTTTTTGATCAGCTTGGTGCAAAAAGAACAGTCCCCTCGGTGCATTAAAAACTCTCTCATAAAATCGGCGCTGGGGCTGGCTGTCACCGTTTCCGGCGGTACACACACATCCGGCCGGCGGTTTCCCTGTTCGTCAATCTCATCGCGGGACGCGGACACGATCGGTGCCTGATAAGTCTGCACTGCAAGAAGCAGCTGCTCATACATTTCCGGTTCCACCCAGTCGTCACTGTCCACAAATCCCAGATATTCTCCTTTTGCATTGGCAATCCCCAGATTGCGCGCAGAAGAAGAACCGCCGTTTTTCTTATGAAAAACCCGGATCCGCTCATCTTTTGCCGCAAAGGCATCACAGATGGCGCCGGAGCGGTCTGTGGAGCCGTCATCCACCAGCAGAATCTCCAGCTTCTGCCAGGTCTGTCTGCGCACACTTTCCACACAGCGCTCCAGACAATCCTCGATATTGTATACGGGTATGATAATGCTGAGTAATACCTGTTCGTTCCTCATATCTTTTTTCAATTCCTTTTATCCTTACTCAAGCTTTCCTTCGTTGTAGGAAAACTTCGCCGGTATTTTAGCTGCTTTTGAAAAAGGTCCTTCCGCCGGCAGATCCATAATGCCTTTTTCCCAGTTTTTATAAAAACGGATGCATTCTGCTGCCGCATGCTCTGCATTCCAAAGCTCTGTCACGGTACGATACGCGTTCTCCCCCATCAGACGCACTGCCTGCCTGTCCTCAAAAAGTGCAAGCAGCTTCTCTTCAAAGGCCTCATAACTGCCATCCTGATATAAACAGCCGTTTTCGCCGTCTTTGATCAGATACGGGGCTGCACCGGTCTGCGCATTTGCCAGCACACAGCAGCCTGCATTCATGGCCTCATTGACCACCGCGCCCCAGCCTTCCAGATAATTGCTGGTAAACAGATGAATATGACAGCCTTCCATCAGATCGCGCACCGCTTCCGGCTCCAGAAAACCGTACATCTTAAAGTTTTCTTCCAGACCTGCTGCCGCAATCTGCTGCCGCAGTGTTTCCTCCTGATTGCCGCTGCCCACCATATGTACCACAAAACGATAACCGCGTGCTTTTAACGCTGCCGCGGCACGCACCACAAATTCCGGGTGCTTTAACGCGATCATGCGTCCTGCCCAGACAAGATGCAGCTCTTCTCTGTCAGGCTTTTTTTCCCAAAGCGCTTTCATATCGGTATATCTTGTCTTTGGGAAATATCCAAAACGAAACATTTTTCCCGGATAAGCATGGATCAGGGAAAAATCCGAAGCCACATACGCACCGGCGCACAACAGATACACCGGCTTATTCCGATAGCGGATATGCTCTTTATATTTGGCGATCAGACCTCTGGGAGATAAAAATTTCCACTGGCCTTCCCGATAGATTCTTTCTGAAATCCGCAGTGTCAGCTTCCCGCTTCCCAGTCTTTTTTCAAACAGATCCGTGCGCAGCGTCCAGCCTGCCAGCACAAGATCAGCCTCTTCGATCAGCTGTCTGCAGCGTTCTTCCTCTTCATAAGCTAAAATGACATAGGGAATCTTTTTGGCATCCACAGCCCATCCCATCCGGACACGTTCCTCTTCCATGGGTTCTGTCTGGATAAAATGGTAATCCTCTCCCAGCTTTTCATAAAGCGCATCCGAGAAGGGAATCTGATGATGGTTGATATAATTGGAAATAAAAACCGTCTTCATGCAATTTCTCCGTAAATCTCAAGCAGGCGGCGGAAATTGACATCTCCGTCATACTGACTGTGCGCCAGCCCTTTTTCAGTTTCAGACAGTTCTTCTGCAAAGGCGTCATCTCCAAAAATTCTTAAAACCGCCTCTGCCAGCTGCTGACTGTTTCCTTTATCAAACAAAAGTCCGCTCTGCTCATGCTTTACAACACTGGGAATGCCTCCGGTACGTGCAGCTGCCACCGGCACACCCAGAAGCTGTGCCTCCGCCACCGAATTGGGTGAATTTTCCACCGCAGAGGGACAGACAAACAGATGGGCAGACAGATATTCCTGTTTCATCTGTTCCTCCTGCATTCTGCCAAGAACTGTGACATGTCCTTCCAGACCGTACTGCCTGATCAGCCTGCGCAGATATTTTCCGTAAGCCGGGAGTTTTAAGCGGCTTTTGAAGCCGCCGGTTCCTAAAATGCTGTTTCCTGCCACCTTAATCTGTGCATCCGGGTATTTTCCCAAAACTGCAGGCATCGCCTGCAGAAGATAATGAAAACCTTTTAAAGGATAATCTGCCTGACTGACAAAGATCTCGTGACGTCTGCAGTCTGTCAGGGACCAGCTTCCCTCGTAAAATCCGCTGCGCATGGTCTCATTCATGGCATGATACTGCGCACCGGGATTGATCTTATTGGTTTCTGCCTGATCAAAGGCAGTTCTTCCGGTGATATGACCGGCCAGGGAAATGGTCTTTTTTTCGGTCTGTGCTCTTTTTTCAAACTTTTTCTGCTGCTGTCTGATGCTGTCTTTCTTCAAAAAATCCCGCAGTGTTACGCTGTTGATCACAGACTGCGGCAGATCCGCGTAATAATGCTCTGCAATGGAGCCACACAGACCCTGGATGCCAAGAAGTGTCTTTTCCGGCTTATTCCAGACCTTTGCACAGGCATATGCGTGTCCGAATTCCGTGCCGAAAATGTGAACCAGATCCGGTTTAAAATCGGCCAAAATCTGCGCAAAACGCGCTTCCATCCTGTCGTCATAGTTTTCAGGAGATGTCAGGTCCTCATAAAAACTGTAACAGGCAACTTCTTTTTTCTTTGTTCCAAGCGGCAGCCGCACCGACAGGTCAGCACCGGACTTGCCCGGAAAGCAGATGCCAAGCTCCAGATTGCCGGCAGCTTTCTGTATCTGCTCTTTACGGTCGTATTCTACTGTTTCTTCCTTCTGCGCCTCACCGTCGGCTGTTTCCAAAACTCTTCCCAGAATTCCGGAAAGCCAGCCCTCCCGCACACTGTATTCCTCTGACAGTGCCTGCGCGATTGCCGGCAGCATAATATTGCACACCCATAAAACTTTCATCCGTGTCTACTTTCCTTTCCGCAGACATTTGTAAACCGCTGTTTTTACTTTATTGTAGCCTTCCGCATACTTTTCGTTTTCTGCAAGCCAGGTACGCAAAGGTGCCAGCGTCAGAAGCATCATGGCACGGTAGCGCATCGCCTTATCCCGTCCCAGATAATGCTTTGTAATCTCATCATGTTCCTGTGCAGAACGTCTTTTGTTTTCCTTTGTTTCAGAAAAACCGCCGCCCTCATAGCGGGCAACCAGCGTCTCTGTATAGACTGCCTCTGCTTTTTTATCATAAATACAATATAAAAAGTGCTCATAATCTGCCCGGACGCGGTATTTTGTATCGTATCCGCGCTCTTTGAACAGCCGCGCATCATAAAAACATACCTGATGACAGGGCACATTTCTGTAGCAGGTAAAATCATTGACCTCCGGTGCAGAATACACCACGCATTTCTGCATCTCATTGTACTGGTTTCCGTAAAAAATGCGGAGTTTTTCCTTATAGCCGGCAGACTGCTCTCTGTCTGCGTTCTTTTTGTTTTCGATCACCTTTGCCATATCGAAAAGGACGGTATCATTGTAAAAAAGATCCCCGCAGTTTAAAAACAGCACATACTGCCCCGTGATCATAGGCAGTGCCTGATTCATGGCATCATAAATTCCGCTGTCTTTGCAGGTAAGCAGCCGGATGCGGCTGTCTGCAGGCAGCTTTTCCAGACTGCCGTCCGCAGAACCGCCGTCCTTGATGATGATCTCATAATTGCCGTACTGCTGGGACAAAATACTGTTTACAGTTTCGGTCAGTTTTTCACCGGGGTTTAAGCAAACCACCACAATACTAAAAGAATTCTGAAGCATTGATCCATTCCTTGTCTGTAAAAATCCAGGATTTATAAGGTAATACGCTGATGCCGCTTCCCTGGGCTTCCATCAGGAAAAGTCCGAAATAAACAAGCAGGCACAGCCCTGTACATACATAAGCGATCCTTCTTTTTTTGTCAGAAACGATCTGTTTTAACATTGCCGGCACCAAAAGGATCTGCGGCGTGATCAGATAATAGGCCAGTCTGTCTGCCAGCGGCAGAAAAGACCCACAGGTATACAGTAAAAATCCGAGCACACTCAGTTTCAGGTAAAAACGGCATTCCCATTTTTCCCATACCGGCTCCTTTGCGCACCACAATGCCAAAAAAAGCACCAGCAGACAGCGCAGGATGCCCGACGCATTGGCCAAAAGCCCCACATCCTGTGTCAGATAAACAGTTCCCCTAAAGGTCGGGACAAACCACAGCGCAAGCTCCAGAAGCGGTTTTTGAAACACCACCACCAAAGCTGCACAGACAGCACCCGATATCATGATCCATTTTTTCCAGGGCAAAGCCGCGATCAGATACAGTGGGATCACCACCAGCACGGATTTGTGAAAAAATGCGGCAAACACGATCAGCAAAAGAAACTTTGCAAATTCCCTGCGCCGGATATACCGGATACTGTACAAAGTCAGCGCCAGCACAAAATAATAGCGCACCGTGGTAAAGCTTCTGAAATACAGGCCCAGCAGCATAAACATGGCAAAGCTGCCCGCAAAATCGTCGCTCTGCTCATACATGGCCTTTAAAAACACAAAAGCCGTCGCCGCGCCGAACACCGAAAACACCAGCAGATAATTTTCAAAGCCGGACAGGGTATAAAGTGCGTCCACCACAAAATTAAATCCCGGCTCCGTCACCACATAGGCTTCATCGGTTCCTTTCCAGATCTCACTGAAAATTTCCACATACTTGACATAGTCATTGCCCACCTGGATCCGCAGGGCTGCCAGCGCTGTCAGGAGGATAAACAAAGCTCCCAGCATCACAAAAGACAAAGCCTGCTTTCTGGAACAGCCGCCGATACGGCAGTCATAAACTGCTGTACTCTCCGGCTGCCATCTTTCAGATTTTGCAGAAACCAGACAGGAAATCCCGATGGTCAGAGCCGCAAAAAAAGCATAAAAAACCATTCTCAGATTCCTTTCCGGGCATCCCTGATTCCGTCAAGCATCAGGCTCCATGCCATTTTCCAGGTAAGTGCCGTTTTCCCATCCGGCATAACCCCATCCTGTGCCGTCACATTCTGCACCGCCAGCGCAGATTTCATTTTCAGCATAAAGCGCAGGCCCCACACAGGTGCCATTTTTTTGTACAGATAATGATAGAGTACCCCTCTGTCATAAAAAAATTTCTCATTATATCCAAAAAACCAGGTGGAAGGTCTTGGAATTTCTTCGCCGATGCAAACCGGCACTGCATAAACTTTGAGTCCGGCTTTTAAACAGTCGCTGATAAACAGACTGTCCTCGCCGTTTGAAAAGCGGGCGCCGCCGCCAAAGAGCAGGGAATAACTCACATTGGCCGCATGCATTTTACCGGTACGCAGCGCAAAGCTGTATGCCGGATACCGGCCGCAGTTGTACCAGCGCACTCTGTGAAAGCTGTCATTCCAGTAGGTTCTGCGCTCCTTTGCCACCTTTACATTAAACAAAAGCATATCCGCTTCCGGATGCTGCATAAATGCCTGACGGATCTGCTCTGCGGCATCCTTTTCATAGACAATATCTTCATCCGCAAACACGGAAATATCTGCATCTGCGCGCATCAGTGCATTGTTGCGGGACAGTCCCACACCGCGCTCCGCAAAATGATAACAGCGCACCTTATGCCCATTGCAGCTCAGTTCTTCATAGGCATTGCGATCACACTGATGGATCAGGATGCTCTCCGCAGAAAGCTTCATATTCTCCACATGAGCCTTGATATAACTGGCAAGTGCCGCAGATTCTGTCTTTTCTCTTGTCAGCATGGAGATCAGAAACTGCACGCTCAGTGCTTCCTTCTTTGCGCTGCTCATACCTGTTCCTCCCTGTCGTCTGCCCAGATCCCCGCTTTTTTCTTTCCATAGTAAAGCGCAAGAAAACGGGCATCGGTATCTGTGATCACAATTCCGGCCACTTCCACATCCTGCCTTGCAAGCTGGCTGACTGCATGGAGAAGCAGCCGTCTGCTTACTTTACTCCATTTCAGATAAAGCACCACCGGTGCTTCACGCAACAGTTCATAATCCGTCTGCGCATTGAGTGCACTGTGCAGATCGATCTCACGGAAAGCCATTGTCTGTGCCGCATAGGCGATATTGGCAGCACACTCCTGATCCCACACCGAATCCGGGGCATTGGTTTTATATCCCCAGAAACGGGAAGCCAGATCCTGTCCTTTCATTTTTTCAGAAAAATATCCCATATCCACACCGGAAAGATCCTGATGGGTCCGCACGGAATCATCCAGCACATACCATGCCATCAGCGCGATGCATCCTGCAAGGGCACCTAAAACCGCTCCCAGAAACGCTGCATTTTTCACGCGGTTCTCAGGCTGCAGCTGCTGCGCCGCTGTGGTCTTCCATGCTTCAATGGCGGTCAGACCGCGTTCTGTCAGCGTTTCACCAAACAGCTGCATGGCTGTATTAAAGGCTTCTGCCATTCTGTCTGCGGTCTCTGCACTGTCTGCCGTAAACTGCGCCGACAAAAATTCTGGATCGGATGCAATGGAGGTGGAAACCGCCGCTTCCACTTCTGCCCGGTCCATATCCGGCAAAAGCGCCATGACATGCACCATCACCTTATCAGAACGCATCATGTCGCCCCAGGTATGGGCGTTGTATTCATTGATAAAAGCCTTTAAAGTCTCATCTTCTTCCTGCACATTGTAACGGATGGCATACAGCACCTGTGCCTGATACTGCGCAGGCCCCTGCGTCAGAAGCCGCACCATCAGATAAAGTCCCCCAGCAAAAAGAGCGCCAGCCAAAGCTGCCGCTAAAATTACCCACGCTCTTTTTGTCATACAGAGGAAAAAACGTTTTTCGTCAAATCTTTCTTCCCAATAGGCTTTTGTTTCCTTATCCTGCATAAATATTTATTTCTCTTTCTCTTCCACCTGCTGTTTGAGTGCTGTTACCTGTTTTGCGTCCACGCCCTCTGTGGCATCGGGGGTGAACAAAATCTTTAAGGTCAAAAGCATCAGCTTGATATCCAGCCATACCGAATAATTTTTAATGTAAAACAGATCAAGCTTTAATTTATCATACGGGGTGGTATTGTATTTTCCGTACACCTGCGCGTATCCGGCAAGACCGGCCTTTACTTTCATACGGAACGCAAACTCCGGCATTTCTTCCATATACTGTGCGATGATCTGGGGGCGTTCCGGTCTGGGACCGATAAAGGACATTTCACCCTTTAAGATATTGATCAGCTGGGGCAGCTCATCGATACGCACCGCACGGATAAACTTGCCGATGGGTGTGATACGGGAGTCATTTTTGGAGGCCAGTCTGGCAACACCGTCTTTTTCCGCATCCACACGCATGCTGCGGAATTTTAAGATTTCAAACTCTTTTGCATCTCTGGTACAGCGGATCTGCTTATACAAAACCGGACCGCCGTCATAGAGTCTGATCACGATCGCAGTGATGAGCATGATCGGGGATGCGATCACCAGAAGGATCAGGGAACAGATCACGTCGATGATACGCTTTGCGATGCGCTGGTCAATGGACAGGGCATACTCGCGGGTCAGAAGGATCGGGGTGTCAAACAGATGCAGCTGTTCACTTCCCTTTACGATAACATCCGGGATCTTCGGCATCATATAAACGCGGATGGAACGGCTGTAGCAGTATTTTAACAGCTTGTTGCGGGCCTCTGTATGCACATCCCAGAGCACGATAGCATCATATCCGTTTGCAAGCTCTTTTTCGATCGCTTCATATCCGGCCTCGATGTTCATACAGTTTCTCACATGATATTTGTCAGGTCTGCTGGCAAACTTTGCCAGAATATCATCGATGGTACGCTCACCGTGCACCAAAAGAAGCTCTCTGGGTGGAAATGCCTTTTTATAGATCAGATTGCACAGCCAGGACCATGCACCTGCCGCCGCGATCTGCCAGATCGTCATGGGGATCATCTTTTCGCCGCCTAAGATCAGCCAGCCATACATCAAAGACAGCTGTGCATAGGAGATCACATTTACGCAGATCAGGGAAAAAATCTGTGACAAAAATACATCAAAGGGCTTTAAATAGCCGATTTTCAATGCTCCATAGGTATTGGAAAAGAAAAACAGCAGTACAAAATAAATACCGATCACCAAAAGATGTCCGTTTCTGTAAAACGGATTCTGTGTTTTCCATGCAATCTGGTGGTAAAAATAATGATACCACATGTATGCGTAAAATCCTGTATAGATCACCAGTCCCAAGAGGGCCAGCGCCAGTATGATCAGACGCTTCGCTGAACCTTTTTGTGTCATTTCCTTTGTTCCTTTCACTTCACTGTTCCGTTGTTTCACAGTATTTCCTAAATTCTGCGCAGTGTTGCACGCAGCGCCCAGAAGCAAAAATACCAGGCACTGGATATCACAGACAGCTTTTCCTGTTTTCTGTATAAATTCCAGATTCTTGTCATCGCTTTAAACTTATTGGAAGACAGTGATTTTTTCGGTCTTCTGTAAATCGCCAGATTTTCATTCAAGCCTCTGGCAGTATAGCCTTCCCGCAGAATCTGCCACCAGGTGGCGGTATCTTCACTTGCCACATCCGGCATATACAGAAGCTTTGCGGGTATTTTTTGGGTATCAAACAATACGGTGCTGGTAAAGATCACCGTTCTGGACAATGCTTTCCGATAGCTCAGCCTGTCCGGAACTTCCACGATTTTTCCGGTTCCCACCGCATTTTCATCTCCAAATTCATAGGCGGAAAATACAAAAGCGGCATCCTCCTGCTTCATAAATGCCAGCTGTTTTGCAAGCTTTTCCGGCATCCATACATCATCTGCATCCAGAAATGCCAGATACCTGCCTGTCATCCGGGATGTGCCCAGATTTCTGGCATTGGCAGCCCCTTTGACGCCTTCTTTTTGCAAAAACACACGGATCCGCGCATCCTGCGCTGCCATCCTGTCCAGTATTTTCTGACTGTCGTCTGCAGAATGATCATTGACCAGGATCAGCTCCCAGTCAGAAAATGTCTGGCTGCGCACCATTTCCACCGTTTTTTCCAGATAAGCTGCCGCATTGTAAACCGGCACCACAATACTTACTTTTTCATTGGCTGTCATAACTTACAGTTCTTCCTTTACCAGATAGATGGGACGGCGTTTTACTTCCAGATAAGTCTTGGACAGATACTGTCCCACAATTCCCAGGCAAAACAGCTGCACACCGCTGACAAGCAAAATGATGCATACCAAGGACGGCCATCCTGCCACCGGATCATGATAGATCAGATTTTTAATGATCAGAAAAACAATCGCTGCAAATGCCGCGATGCAAAACAGCACACCCATGAAGGAAGCAATCGCCAGCGGCACGGTGGAAAATGCCGTGATGCCCTCGATGGAATATAAAAACAGCTTCCAGAAATTAAATTTTGTCTCGCCGTGGGCGCGCTCCACATTTTCATATTCCAGCCACTTGGTCTGATAACCGACCCAGCCGTAAATACCCTTGGTAAAACGGTTATACTCACACATGGCAAGGATCGCATCCACCACCTGACGGGTCATCAGCCGGTAATCTCTTGCCCCGTCCACGATCTCTGTTTTGGAGATCTTATTCATGATCTTATAAAACAGTCTTGCAAAAAAGGAACGGATCGGCGGCTCGCCCTTTCTGGTCACACGTCTTGTGGCAACCGAATCATATCCCTGCTCAATATAGGAAAACATCTCCGGCAAAAGTGACGGCGGATCCTGCAGATCAGCATCCATGATCACCACATAGTCACCCTTTGCCTTCTGCAGGCCGGCATACATGCCTGCCTCTTTGCCGAAATTACGGGAAAAGGAAACCAGATGCACTCTTTCATCCTTCTGATGCAGACTGCGCACCTTGGGCACCGTGCTGTCCTTAGAACCGTCATCCACATAGATGATCTCCAGCTCAAGCTCTTTTTGTGAAAAAAAAGACTCCAGCTTCAACAGTTCCTCATAAAAACATTCTACATTTTCTTCTTCATTATAACAGGGTACGATCACACTTAATAACATGTTTATCCTCTCTGCAAATCCGTATTTTTATCCGTCTATCCGGACTTTATCTGCAATCCGTGCTATATATTCGGAATTGGTCGGTCTGGGACTTTGGGTCTCTCTGGAAAATCCAAAGAGATCTTCAAACACCTCCGGATTGCCGCGTTCCCAGGAAACTTCTATCGCGTTGCGGATTGCCCGTTCCACTCTCTGTGAAGTGGTCTTATGGCTGCGCGCGATCACCGGATATAAAAGCTTGGTCACACTGCTTACCAGTTCCATATCTTCCACGGAAAGCAGCACTGCCTCCCGCAGATAATAATATCCTCTTAAATGCGCCGGAATTCCCAGTTCCAGCATCATCTTTGACACATAACGTTCCAGTTCGATAAGATTCGTATTTTCAGCAATCATTTTTTTCCTCCTGTCAGATGCAGATCTTTTGCCTGCCGTATGCAGACATGCAATGTTTTTTCTTCATCTTAACATCGGACAGTCATGATTCCCACGAAAACCCCTCGTGAAGTTTCGCGGCTGTTCGACAAAACAGGATGTCGAATGCTGTAAACTACTGCTTTTCACCGATTTTCTTTACAGGTAACGCTCCAGTGAAAGTCCCGGAAGCGCTTCCACGATCTCTTTTACCCGCTGCGCTTCTTTGACAGGACACACAAGCACCGCATCATCTGCTTCCACGATCACCAAGTCTTTCACGCCCACTGCCGCGATCAGCTTGTGCTTTCCATATACCACGCAGTCTGTTGAATCCAGCAATACTGTCTTTCCATTGGTGATATTGCCCTGTTCATCCTTTTGCTTGACGCTGTCTAAGCTGTCCCAGCTGCCCACATCGCTCCAGCCAAAATCACCTTCCAGCATCAGAACGCCTTTTGCCCGTTCCATAATGCCATAGTCCACAGAGATCTTAGGGATCGTGGGATATACCGCTTCGATCACTGCCTTTTCCTGCTCTGTTCCCATGGCATCGCCAATCTTTACCAGACATTCATAGACATCGGGCAAAAGCTTTTCATAATACTTTAAGATGGTGGATGCTTTCCACACAAACATACCGCTGTTCCAGGCGTATACGCCGCTGTTTACATAGCTTTCCGCCGTATCCCTGTCAGGCTTTTCCACAAATTCTTCCACTGTGCGGTAGGCTTTGCCTTCCGCCTTCACATTGCGGATATAGCCGTATCCGGTTGCCGGATAGGTGGGTCTGATACCGATGGTCACAAGCGCATCTTCCCCGGCTGCAATCCGCACCGCCTCCTTCATCACTGCGGTATAGGTCTTTTCATCGCGGATATGATGGTCCGCCGCAAAAATGCACATCACACCGTCTTCATACTTGCGCACGATCTCCATCGCCGCATAGCCGATACACGCTGCCGTATTGCGGGCTGCAGGCTCAGAAAGCACATGATCTTTGGCAATACGTCCCTGTGTGCGCTCCAGCACCAAAGGTACCTGTGACACATTGGTCACCACAAAAAGATCCTTTAAATCCATCAGTTCTTTTTGTCTGTCAATCGTTTCATTTAATAAAATATCCCGTCCGGAAAGATTTAAAAACTGCTTGGGCTCCCGCTTCGTGGAAAGCGGCCAGAAACGGGTTCCGCCTCCTCCGGCCATGATCACACCGTAAGTCTTCATATACACACTCCATATCCAGCTGATTTACAGCTTCACAGTTATATTCTTCATTTATTTTTTATCCGCCGCACGAAAACCGGATCGGATCGTTTTGCCGCGCCGCTGTATATCCTGCACCACAGGAGAGGAAGGAAACTTATCATATCCGATCTGCCCCTGCACCTGCGGTACATAAACGGTGATCCCGTCAATCTCATAGGTATCGGCATCAAAGGTACCGTAATCCTGCTGGTATACATAGTAAGGCTCATCTGCCATTTCCAGTACCATATTGGTTAAATTATACCCTCTGTAAAGCAAAAATGCCACCAGTATCACCTGAAAAATCCGCAGTCCTGCTTTGCTTCTGAAAATCCATAAAAACAGACTTCCCAGCATGACAAGCGGCAGAAACAGCACAAAAAAGCATCCGTATCTGACCAGCGGCGCACCAAACTGCCATGCCAAAAATCCTGCAAGCGCTGTCACTTCCAGCAAAAGAAACGGCTCCAGCGCAATTCCCAGAGGATTGACAAGCGCTCCCTCTTTTCTCCACAGCTTAAACATCAGGGTCAGAAATATCATGGCACCGCCCAGCGGCACACAGATCCAGCCAGCCAGCACCAGCAGCTTGTCCATTCCCGCCTGCGCTGCAAACCAGTTGGGAAACCACTGCCAGAACGGCATATCCTTCCGGTTTACATCAAAGATTTCCTTGCCGTAGACCTGAATCTCAAACCGGTCATAATCGGCATAGCCTTTGGGAATCTTCCAGTCAACCTCAAACACATCAAACAGCGTAAAGGGATACAGCAGCCATCCTGAGATCAGCACATTGCGGATCAGCCAGGGCAGCACGATCAAAACGCCAAGTCCCAGATACAGTCCGATCTCCTTCCATCTCTTCTGACGCAAAAGCAGCACCGCCGGATACAAAACCAGCAAAAGAAGTACTGCTGTGGACAGCTTTACCGAAACTGCCCAGACTAAAACCAAAGCCAACAGGCAAAAGGGTGTCAGATTCTTTTGCTTCTGTTCCAGCTGTTCCACCCAGCACATCGCTGCCCAGAACAGAATCAGCATGGCGAAATAATCCGATGCCGGAGACACCAGCTCGCGGAAGACGGAAACCAGATAAAAAATACAGCCGATATACAGAAAATCCGAAAGACATACCTTACGCTTTCCCAACAGCACACTTTTTAGCTGCAGACAGCGAAACGCACACAAAAGCGCAAAAAATCCGGGTACACAGTGCATCGGCTCTGCAGTCAGACCGGCACCTCCAAACAGGGCGCACAAAGCAAACGCCGCACTGTTGTAGCCAAAACGGTTGTGCAGATTGGCAAGTCCGGGCACAACACCGTACTCTTCGATCCAGCGGATACTCTGGGCATGGTACAGTCCCGTATCAAAATGCATATATCCTCTGGAAGAACCATAAGCAAACAAAAGCACACAAAAAACATACCAGAGCCATTGTCCCCGGCTTGTTTCCTGCTTTAATTTTATAAAAATCGCCAGGATCCGCCTGCGGCAGATCACGCCTGCGGCCACAGCTGCCGCGATCATCACAAAGTTGGCAAAAAGTCCCACGCCTGCTGCCAGGCTAAAATACTGGGCATATACATTCAGCACCAGCAAACCTGCCATCATATAGGAAGAAACATGGCACACCTGCCATCCGGTTTTCTTTTCAAAAGGGAACAGCACCGCCGTCCCTGTCAGAAAAGTTATCACAAAAAAACTGCACCACTGCAGCAAGACCATCAACATAAAGCACACTTCCTGTCTTTCTTCTGTTAAAAATATACCATGCAGTCACTTTCTTTTCAACTTGATTTGCAAAATGCCATCTTTTTATTGTTTTTCTTTTCATAATTCAGTAAAATAAAATGTATTCCAGACAAAGGAGCTCATCTTATGAACGCATTTAACCAGCTGATCCATAATACAGTATTTATGTCCGCTGCCACAGGCTGGCTTGTGGCCCAGATCTTAAAGACTATCATATACGGCATTCTGAACAAAACCTTCAATCCCGAACGCATGGTAGGAAGCGGCGGTATGCCCAGTTCCCACTCTGCCACGGTGACAGCCCTGGCGACTGCCTCCGGCATCCAATATGGCCTGGGCAGCTTTGAATTTGCCGTGTCCGCGATCGTTGCCATCATTGTCATGTATGATGCCAGAGGTGTTCGCTTAGAAACCGGCAAACAGGCACAGGTTCTCAATGAAGTAATGGAGATTCTGCAGATCATGGGCAAAAAAATGTCCTACGAGGACAAGCTGAAAGAATTTGTCGGCCACACCCCTGTACAGGTCGTGGTCGGTGCCCTTTTGGGTATCCTGATCGCGCTGATCTACTGTTTTATCTGAAATCTTCTTTAACCAATAACGGCGAAATCCTGTTTTCACACAGAATTTCGCCATTTTTTTACCGTTTGCTATTTTTGCGCTTATGTTTTTGTCCCTGGCAAATTACGGAAGCCGTTCATACAGATCACTAAGTCAGTTCAAACCGCTTATGGAGTCAGTTCATACAGATCACAGTACAAAAGCTCCCGTATCTTTTCGCACTGCTTTACGCTGCCGCAGGCATCCAGCAAAAGCTCCAATGCCTTCTGGCTGTCGTCATGCCGCATGGAATAAACCAAAATCCGGTCTGCCTGCGCAATACGCGCATCCGAAAAATCTTTTTGGGCCATCGTTTCTGCATCGGCCAGACTCACAAAATACAGATTGTCATACTGCATCAGCTCCAGGGCATCATCCCAGGGCATCCACTTATTATTTTCATTATAAAAATAGACAACTGTTGTGTCTGCATTTTCCTGTGCAAATGCCACTGCATCTTTGTCATCCGGGTATAAAAACAAAACCTTTCCGCTGCAAAGTCCGGCCACCTGACCGCCTGCGATCAGCAAAACCAACAGCACAGCAGGCAGCATTCCCCATTTTGACGGAGATGCCTTTTCGTCTTTTTTCATCCCCGCAAGCTGTACAGCAATTTTTTCCGGCAGCACAAACAGCAGGATCACTGCCAACATGATCAGCATTCCATACACCGGGATCTGATAGCGGTTGGCTTCTTCCGCTGTCAAAAGCGCGGTCTTTGTCACCACTGCAAAATATCCTGCGGCCGCCAGTGCTGTCACCAGACGCGTTCTCTGCCGATAAGCCCATTCTGTAAATTTTAATGCCGTATCTTTTCTTTTTTGAAACCGAAACAATGCCGCATAAGTCATCGCCGCCAGAATCAGCACCAGCGCCAGAACGGGCAGCATGGAGCCAAACGCATACTCATTCAGAAGCTGTGCAAAAAAGCGGATTCTGTATCCGGTATTTCCAAGGTCGAAAAAGGCACCCATCGCCTCTGTCCCGCGATAACCCCTGAAAATATGACTTGCGCTTGCCGGATATAACAGCACCGAAAGCAGCATGGCACCGATCACGGAAAAGCCGTAAATAAAACAGTCTTTAAGCCGCGACACAGTATTTTTATGTCCTGGCTGTACAAACAAAAGATAACCTTCCATGGTAGCCGCCAGAAAGAACAGATACACCGCATAATAATAATGTGTCAAAAATCCTGCGATCACAACTCCTGCCAGCGGCAGACAGAATTTCCAGCCTGTTTTTTCTTTTTCCAGTGCCCGCACATGCAGACAGGCGGTAAGCAAGATCCAAAAGCCCAGCATTGTGTACATCCGCACCAGCATAATACCGCTGAGCACAGCCGGACTGCAGCCATACAGCAAAAGCGTCGCCAGCACCACCTGATAACGCCTGCCGCCCAGATGCCAGGCAAGCCAGCCAAGAAGGCACCAGCTTCCCACAAAAAAGAAAACATTCAAAAGCAGTCCTGCCCATTTTGAAAACACACCGGGCATCAGGGAACAGATTGCATGCAGGAAAAAGTAATAAACCGGCGGGTGCACATCATAGGACTGCATCTGCGCCACCCGCGCAAAGGAAAATCCTTCTCCCGGCAAAACCGCAAACTCCTGAAAAATCTCATCACCGCTTGTCCAGGTCTGATCCCAGGGACCAATTCCATTGGTCACATTGGAAGAATAATAGGAATATAATTCATCATAATGATATCCTGTTTTCTGCCCGCAAAAACAGAATGCTGCAATTACTTGCAGCATCAGAAGAAGCGCCAAAATCAGAATACTTTTTCTGTTTAATCCTGTTTTTTTCATCATAAATACACTTACTGAGCTCAGCCGCACAGTTCTTTGAGATATACGGCAATCGCGTCATGCCAGTCTGCAAACATGAAATCGGTAGTCAGTTTCAACATTCTGTTTTCCAGAATGGAATATGCCGGTCTGGGTGCAGGCGCATTGTATTCTGCGGTTGTGATACCTTCCACAACAGTATTCTTGCCTGCAAGTCTGAAAATCTCACGGGCAAATTCATCCCATGCACAGCTTCCTTCACAGGTCGCATGGAAAATGCCGTAATTATCAGAAAACAGCAGCGCATTGATCGCCTTGGTCAGCTCCACGGTGCTTGTGGGAGAGCCCACCTGGTCATTTACCACGCGCACTTTGTCGTAGGTTTCAGAAAGACGCAGCATGGTCTTTGCAAAGTTTTTACCGTCACCATACAGCCATGCGGTACGCAGAATGAAATATCTGTCAGCAAATGCCTTTACAAATTCCTCGCCTGCAAGCTTGGTGGAACCATATGCACTCTGGGGATCGGTGGGGTCTGTTTCCACATAAGGTCTGGTACCTTTTCCGTCAAAAACATAGTCTGTGGAAATATGAACCAGCTTTGCGCCGGTCTCTCTTGCCGCGATCGCCAGGTTGCGGGGACCGATGGCATTGATCTGGAACGCTCTGTCATATTCCTTTTCACAGGCATCCACTGCAGTATGTGCCGCACAGTTGATGATGGCATAAGGCTGTACTTCCCTTGCCAGCTTCATAACCGCATCAATGCTGGTGATATCCAGTTCCTCCACATCCGTATTGACAAAGCTGATGTCGGATGCATTTTTATAATATTCATTTACTGCACGGCCTAACTGACCGTTGCAGCCTGTCACAATTATTTTCTTCATAAAAGCCTCCTGCAAATATTTCGATACTCTATTCTAGCATGATAATTGTGATTTTTCCATGAAATGTCTGATTTTCCCACTAAAAATTTTTTTTAGATAGTGACAAACTCTGCAGTCTCATATATAATCTGTTTTATTGGAAAATATGAAAATGCGATAATATGCAGTTTACAAAGAAAGTGAGGATCATTCATGAAAAAACTGACAGCACTTCTGCTTGTAGGAATCAGCTGTATTTCCCTGCTTGCAGGCTGCGGCAAAAAAGAAGAGGAAACCGTTGAAACAGTACCTGTTGCTGATGTTGTGGAAACTGAAGCTGCTCCTGTTGAAACTGAAGCTGAAGCTGAACCTGAAACTGAAATTGAAACCGAGACCGTTACCGAGGATCTTCCTCCCGAAGAAGGTATGGTAAGAAGCTATCTGACCAACGAATGGATCGCAGGTGAACTGGAAAACCAGCGCCCCATCGCAGTCATGATCCCCAACGAAAATGCCTGCCTCCCTCATTACAATATCTCCAACGCTGACATCCTTTACGAGTGCAACGTAGAAGCAAACATGACCCGTCTGATGGCCGTTTTCAAAGACTGGAGAGATCTGGAAAAGATCGGTAACATCAGAAGCTGCCGTGACTACTATGTATACTGGGCAAAGGAATACGATGCAGTTTACTGCCACGTAGGCGGACCTTTCTACATCCTTCCCATCATCAATGACGAGACCACCAACAACATTTCCGGTTCCGTTCTTGCCAGCGACAACAGCCAGAAAAAAGGTTATGTAGACAGCGCTTTCTACCGCTCCACCGACAGAAAGGCTCCTCATAACTGCTATACCGACGGTTCCAAGATTGCAGCAGCAATGGACACCCTTGGTTACTCCGATGAATACACCTCCAACTACGAAGGCGGCAGCCACTTCACCTTCGCAGCAGGCGAAAACACACTGGAACAGTACGGTGAAAATGCATTTGATGCAAACAAGATCGACCTTTCCGGCAGCTACAAGATCACCAAGACCTACTTTGAATACAATGCAGAAGACGGTCTCTACTACAGATTCCAGGGTATGCAGAACGGTGACAAAGCACACGTAGACGCTGCCACCGGCAAACAGCTTGCATTCAAGAACGTTCTGGTTCAGTTTACACACTATGAAACCAGAGATGACAAGGGTTACTTAGGTTATCAGTGCCACGACACCACCAAGGACGGTTACTACTTCACCAACGGCAAAGCAATCCATGTTACCTGGGAAAAGACCTCTGACTACGGCTCCACCGTTTACTACGATGACAACGGTACCGAAATCGAACTGAACACCGGTAAAACCATGATTTGTATCTTAAAAGACGGCACCACTCTGGAAGTACAGTAAAGCAAATAAAAAAAGCCCATTCGGGCTTTTTTTATTTGCGCTGATTGTAAAGGTTCCATTTTTTTATGCGCTACTTCTCAATTTACGTTGTAAATTGAGAAGGTTCCTTTTTGATGCGCTGCTTGTCAAACTCACGTCAACCCGCTCCATACCTACTGAATTTCAATTTTTGTTATCTGGAAGGTAATTTTTCTCCCACTTTTTTACCTACTACACATCTTTCGTTATGTTTTAATTGGTAAACGCCTATTTATCCCCCACCTTTATTCCTGCTGCATGGCGCATAATTACCGTACAGCTTCTAATATATCACCTCATATAAAATTCAGCCCTCCAGAAACCGGAGGGCTGAAAATATAACCATTTAAAATTATCAATTTTTGTGTTTTATTTCACGATCAGTCCCAGTCTGTTCACCGCCGAGAAGATTGCTCTCACTGACGCTCTGGTAATGTTGGAACTTACACCAACACCGTAAGTAACCTGACCGCTGTTGCCGTCCAGCATATGAATATAAGCTGCAGCCTGGGAATTGGAACCGCTCTGCAGAGCGTGCTCTTCATAATCCAAAACCTTGATATTAATACCGAAGTTTTCTTTCAGACCTCTTTGCACCGCATCGATAGGACCGTTGCCGACAGCACTGAAAGATCTCATTTCGCTGCCTGCCAGAATATAATCCACCGTAACTGCTGTATCAAATTCACCAGCATCGGTATGGCTCATATCTTCTACGCGCATACGTTTGAAATGCAGCGGTTCTTTTCTGTCCAGATATTCTCTGCGGAAGCAGTCCATAATCTGTGTAGGGCTGACTTCCCCCTGTTTTTCAGAAATTTTCTGAATCACATTGGCAAATTCTTTATGCATGGCCTTAGGAAGCTTGAATCCAAAATAAGTATCCATGATAAAGGCAACACCGCCCTTTCCGGACTGGGAATTGATACGGACGATCGGTTCATATTCTCTGCCGATATCCGCCGGATCGATGGGCAGATAGGGTACCTGCCAGTATACACTGCTGCGTTCCCGCATTGCCTGCACGCCTTTATTGATGGCATCCTGATGAGAACCGGAAAATGCAGTAAATACCAGCTTACCTGCATAAGGATGTCTGGGATGGATCGGCATTTTACAGCAGCGTTCATAAATGTCTATGATTTCATTGATATGCTCAATTTCCAATCCGGGATCAATGCCCTGAGAAAACATATTATACGCAATATTTAAAATATCGACATTACCGGTACGTTCCCCGTTGCCAAACAAGGTTCCTTCCACACGGTCGGCTCCTGCCAGCAGTGCGAGTTCTGCGCTGCCAACTCCTGTTCCTCTGTCATTGTGGGGATGGATACTTAAAATAATACTGTCGCGATCCTCAAAATGCAGGTTCATCCACTCAATCTGATCGGCATATACATTGGGTGTTGTCATTTCCACTGTGGACGGAAGATTAATAATAATAGGATTTTGTGCTGTTGCTCCCCATGTTTTCTGTACAGCAGTACAAATCTCCAGTGCAAAATCAAGTTCTGTTCCCGTAAAGCTTTCCGGAGAATACTCCAGCACGATCTCACCGGGGAAATCTTTGGCACGTTCCTTTACCATTTTGGTTCCTGCAATGGCGATATCCACAATCTGAGGACGTTCCATATGGAAAACCACATCTCTTTGAAGTGTGGAAGTAGAGTTATAAATATGCACAATCGCTTTTTTACAGCCTTTGATCGCTTCAAAGGTTCTGTCAATCAGCTCTTCCCTGCACTGTGTAAGCACCTGTACATAAACATCATCCGGAATCAGCCTGCGTTCGATCAGCTGACGCAGAAAATCGAATTCGATCTGACTGGCTGCAGGAAATCCAACCTCAATTTCTTTAAATCCCATTTTGATCAGATACTGAAAGAATTCTATTTTCTCTTCCACTACCATAGGATCGATCAGTGCCTGATTTCCGTCTCTTAAATCCACACTGCACCATACCGGTGCCTTTTCAATCTGTTTATTCGGCCACTGTCTCTGCGGATAATCAACCACCGGATTTCTCCGGTATCTTGTATATTTCATCATATCCTATTCACCAAGACCACTTTCAATTGCGTTGACCAATGCCGCAAGTGCTTCCTTCTCATCTTCGCCTTCACAGATCAGTTCAATCTCATCTCCGCACTTAATGCATGCGCCAAGTACACTCAAAACACTCTTTGCATTGGCAGTAGTATCCCTGAAAGTAAATGTGATCAGCGCTTTATACTGCATTGCCGCTTTGCATAAGATACCTGCGGGTCTTAAATGTAATCCTGTAGGGTTTTTGATAACAACCTTCTGTCGTACCATAGTGATACCTCCCCGTATTTTTATTTTTTTTGCATAGCGATAACTATGCACACAGTTTTCGCTCAGAACATCAGATTCTGAATCAGTTCTGCCAGCTTTCTGGCTTCCATATCAATTTTTTCTTTATCTTTTCCTTCGATCATGACACGAACCTTGGGTTCTGTTCCGGAAGGACGGATCAGCACACGGCCTTCTCCTGCAAATTCTTCTTCCAGTTCTGCAATAGCCTGTGCGATCTCCGGATATTCCATATAATGATTCTTTCTGTGATTGGGTACTTTCGCATTGACCAGCGCCTGCGGCATCACTGTCATGATCTTTGCCAGCTCAGACAGCGGTTTTCCGGTCACACGCACAACCTCCAGCAGATGCAGTGCTGAAAGAAGACCGTCACCTGTGGTATTTTCATCCAGAAAAATAATATGTCCGGACTGCTCACCGCCAAGACTGGCACCAATTTCACGCATCCGTTCCAATACATATCGATCGCCTACCTTGGTTTTTTCCAGATGAATCTTTTCTTTATCACCAAACAAAAACATTCCCAGGTTACTCATAATGGTAACTACCAGCGTGTTCTGTTTCAGTTTTCCCATGTTGCGCATGTGTGCTCCCACGATCGCCATGATCTGGTCGCCGTCTATCACATTACCCAGTTCATCTACTGCCAGTAAACGGTCCGCGTCGCCGTCAAAGGCCAGACCCACATTTGCCTTTTCATAAACCACGCGCGCCTGCAGTTCTTCCATATGAGTGGAACCGCAGTTTGCATTGATATTGGTTCCGTCAGGCATATTATGAATCGGTACCACATTGGCGCCCAGCTGTCTGAGTGCTTCTACGGAAGTGTAATGGGATGCACCCTCTGCGCAGTCAACAACAATCTTTAATCCGGTCAGATCCACCGGCACTGTCTGTACTGCATGGTTGATATACTCTTCTCTGGCATCCTTGCGTACTTTTACTTTTCCCACAGCCGAACCGGTAGGGAATTCCACGCCTCTCATTCCGTTCTGAATCAGTGCTTCGATTTCATCCTCCAGAGCATCCGGCAGCTTATATCCATTGCCGTCAAAAAATTTGATGCCGTTAAATTCCATGGAATTATGAGACGCTGAGATAACAACTCCCGCTTCCACTTTATATTTTCTGGTCAGATATGCAACCGCAGGTGTCGGAATGACTCCCACATAAATGGCATTTGCACCGACACTGCAGATACCTGCCATCAGCGCATGTGCCAGCATATCACCTGAAATACGGGTATCACATCCTACCATGATCGTAGGCTTATGCTTATTTTCCTTTGTAAGAACATATGCACCTGCCTGACCAAGCTGCATCGCCAAAAGTGGGGTAAGCTCATCATTGGCAATGCCTCTGACACCATCTGTACCAAACATTCTGGACATTCTGTTCCCTCCTTGATTTTACTTATTGCATTGCTGCTTCATAATTGATTTTTGTCACACGAAGTTTGACTGTCACATTTGCTTCCTGGATCACTTCTTCCGGAATCAGGAACAGAATGTTTACAGTATGCTCACCTTCTGTCAGATTGCCGTCTGCATCTTTTAAGGCACTAAGATCAAAATGCGGGATCACAACAGAAAGATCAATGGCTTCCAGGTTTTTCTGCAGACCTGCAAGTCTTAAACGAAGCGACTGATTGGGAACTGCTTCGATCAGCCATGTATTGCTGTCGGGATTATTCAAAAGCTGCACATCACTGCCGCTGAATGTAAGCACTCTGTGGCGGATCGCCTCCACCTCAACAGTAACTGTAACAATACCGGATTCAGCTCTGTTTGCAAGCATTGTATCAGCAGGCAGATATTTTCTGATATCTACCTTCTCCACCAGATTTTCTGTCCGTCCCTGCATATTCAGGACACTCGACGGAATTCTGATCTCAGAAATACTGTTTAAAACAGTTTCTTTAGCAGCAACTCTTACGGTTTCCTGTGACAGAGTCACATTGCCGTTAACTACAAAACCTTCCTGCGGTGTACCTGTCACTTCACAGACAATAGGTACCTCCTTGGTCGGAAGTACAGGAACGTTTACAATGATATTTTCAATACTCTTATCAATCTCCGGATCCGTTACTTCTTTGCCTTCTGCATCAAGCAGTCTGATTCCGGCTGCCATATTGATATTTGTGGTTGCATTGTCAAGATTGATATCCACCATTGCCCTTGTAACAGGAGCCACTGCAGACGCAGGTCCTGTTATGGTCATGGTATTGGTATCTGTTGTCACAGTTCCGGTCACATATCCTTCGGGCAGTTTTCCGTTCTGTACAATTTCAATACGAAGCTGTTTTTTATCAATTTCTTCAATACTTAAATATACCTGATCTTTGCTCAGTACCACCTCACCGATCTGATTTGCCAGCGAGTTATTGATATCCCATTCAATGGGGATGGTATTGCCGTCTGTCAGATTGCTCATGTCTGCCCGAAGCATCACATCATCGTCCGCAATCTTATCCAGCACAGATTTTTTTCCGCGCAGGGTAACCTTTACATTGTCTGAATTATTCAGCACATTATATGTCAGTCCCTTGGAAGTAAAACTGCCGGTATTGACAATCTGTACCTTTATACCAAAAATCTGCTTTTCTTCCGCCGGATCATTGATCTCTGTGGAAACCATCCAGAGTATTGCCGCACAAAACAGTGCTGCCAGCTTTAATCCCCAATTGTGTTTAATCCTGTTTTTCACTTCTGGACCTTCCTTTCCGGATTCTGCGCTCTTTTTCAGCGACAGGCTTATCCTGAATCGTCCTAAGCTGTTCTTCCAGCTGCTGTGCGCCAAGTCCCCTGTGAAGTTTGCCATTGTACGCAACACTGATATTTCCGGTTTCTTCAGAAACCATAACTACCATGGCATCTGTTGCTTCCGACATACCGACACCCGCTCTGTGGCGTGTACCAAGATCCTTGCTTAATTCCATATTATCCGACAGCGGCAGATAACAGGTCGCAAAAGTCACTCTGCTGCCCCGCACAATAATTGCGCCGTCATGCAGCGGTGTATTATGCTCAAAAATGTTGATCAAAAGCTGACTGGTCACAATACCGTCCACTTCAATGCCTGTACGCTCATATTCCGTCAGTTCATCCTTGTTTTTGACAACGATCAGAGCACCTGTTTTTACTTTTCCCATTTCTACACAGGCACGTACGATCTCTCTGATCGTCTTATCTGAAAACTGGCTTTCTTCCGGCTTTCCGGATTCAAATGCAAATACGGAAGAAAAAAATTTCTTCTGTCCCAGCTGCTCCAACGCTTTTCTCATTTCCGGCTGCAGAATGATCACAAGGGCAGTTACACCAATGGAAAAAACACTCTTGGCAATCCAAAGGATCGTATCCATCTCCAGAATCGTAGCTATCACAAAAAAGCCCAGTATGACAGCGACACCTTTCATCAGAAACCATGCGCGTGTATTTTTGATCCAGAGCATCAGATAATAAAGCACCACCGCAATGATCGCAATCTCGGCAAAATCCATCACTCTGATAAACTGAATATTTCTTATGTATTTCTCTATAAACGCTGCAAACTGTTCCATACACCCAAACCCTGCTTTATTTTTTCACTTTTCCTTTAGTATGTCCATGACGCGCGCTCTGATTCGTTCTCCGGGTCGTGATTTTCTTCACAGTCTTTTCCGGCGCAGACACAGACATCTTCGGTACTGCTTTTACATAATAATAATATTCATCATCTTCAAACTGCACTTTTTCTGTTCTGGCATAGTCCAGTGTAAAATGGAAAAACTGTATCACCAGAACGATCAGCGCACTCAGTACGCTTCCAAATATCACACTGCCGATGGAAAACTGCGCATCATACATCAGGTCTCCGATCAGCAGAATGACAATGTTGCTCAGTGTTCCTACCAAAACTGCGATCGCTCTTGCATAATCAATACTCAGACGGCGGATACCGTATACCAGAATTACCGTCGCGCAAAATGCAACGATCACGATCAGCATCTCACGGTTTCCAAACACACCGTTGGTAACTTCCTTAAAGCGCTGCAGCATGGAATCCACCTCCGCAGTCCCAAGTACAGTGGCATTGCCGGACATATAAGAAAGCATGTAATAGATCAGCACGCCGCAGGCCAGCGCCACTGCTGTTACAGGTGTACCGAACAATCCGGCAGCAACCGGCATCACATACGGTATCTTCCAGGCAAATAAAAGGGGTGTCAGCAAAAGCACAAGATTGGCTTTGGGTGAAAAGCGGAAATACACCACACACACAAAGATTAAAATCAGCAAAAGAACCGCCATGCATTCAATGGACAGCGCATATGCATGCAGCATCAAAAATACTCCGCCCAGAAAAGCCATCATTCCCAGCGGAAGGAACGAACAGAACAGGGAAGCCACCAATACCACTTTTGAATCATTCAGCTGTTCCATAAACCCCAGTCTGTCATTGATCGCAGAAAACAGGATCAGTCCCAGAACAAGCTTTAAAAGCGGCATAATATAATCTTCATATTTGGTAAAAAAACGTTTTATATACTCTTTATAGAGCAGCAGATTAGTCATACGAAAAAACCTCTCTTCTATTATTCATCCTCTGACGGTTCCAGCCGTTCCAGAAGTCCCAGAAACATGTTCAGACGCCGCCGCGCCTTGCGGTACCGTATCTGATATACCACATATGTGACCAGCAGATATACCACCAGTGCACTGCAATAGTAAAAAAGCAGCTTTTTGGCAATTTCGAGCAGATCCATCGTATAGATCGTTGCCATAAATTCTTCAAAGTTAAAGCACAGATATGCCGCGATCACTGCCAGAAAGGCTGCCGTGATCGTCATAAAAGAAATCAGCAGGTGGAGCCCCACATAATCGCTGCGAAAATACCTGGCAACCGCCTTGTCTTTTTTACCGCCGTGTGATTCATAATATGCCATTTTTGTCATACGGAGGACTTTTTTTTCATCGATCATTTAATAACTGCTCCTTTCGCAGACCTTGTAGCTGTGCCGACAGAACGGCCTCACATCCCGCTGCCGACAGACAAAGCTGCAAAATATACTTTTTCCACACCATGCTGTCTGCATAATGCCGCAATAGCGTCAACAGTGCTTCCCGTGGTGTAGATATCGTCTATGATTATAATCGTTTTTAATTTTAACTCATTTTGCACAATTTTGAAAGCATTTTTCAAACTTTTTTGTCGTTTCCGACCATCCGTCATTTTTAACGGAGCCGTGTTTTTTTCACGGATCAGCCAGTCTTCCACTACAGGAATTTCCAGCCTTCTTCCCAGCTCACGCGCCAGCAGTGCTGCCTGGTTATATCCTCTTTTTTTCAGGCGTACCGGATGCAGCGGCACCGGCACTAAGGCATCCGGCTTCCATGCCAGCAGCTGTTTTCCCAGCCGCTGTGCCATCTCCTGTCCCAAAAAGGCCGCGTATTCCTGACGGCCGCCGTATTTAAAGCGGTAAACGGTCCTGCGGACACTGTCGTAACGATACAGACAAATTCCCCTGTCATACAGATGAAACCGGTGTGTACAGTCAAAACAAAATTCCCTATGCAGGCTGCCTGCCGCCAAAGAACTCCTCCCATAGCCCTGCAGCGGTTTTCCGCAGCGCATACAAAAAGGTTCTTTGGTATAGATCAGTTTTGTCCTGCATTCTTTGCAGATCAGTCCGTCTTTTACAGGTACCGGCCGGTCACAGACCGGACAGCGCCTTGGAAATAAAATATCAAATATAGTCAGCAAGCTTCCCCTTTCAGCTCTCTGATCCTCTCATGCAGACTGGTATATCTCATGTTCTCCCGTTCATTGGCAACCATCTCCTGCACCACCTGACGGCTTCCCAGGATTGTGACACAGCTTTTGGCACGGGTAACCCCTGTATACAGAAGATTTCTGTTAAACAGCATCCTTGGACCGCCCATCAGCGGCATAATGACCGCCGGATATTCGCTGCCCTGGGATTTGTGGATCGTCACCGCATAGGCCAGCTCTACTTCCTCCATCTGCGAAAGTCCGTAGGTCGCCCTGCGCTGCTCGTCAAACTCGATCACTATGGTCTGGGCAAATTCATTGATCTCACGGACAATTCCCATATCCCCGTTAAACACGCCCACACCGCGGTCAATGGGGATATTATAACGGCTTACGATCTCCCATTCCATCTGATAATTGTTCTTTGTCTGCATCACCTTATCCCCTTCACGAAATACAGTCTCTCCAACCTGTATTTCCCTGCGTGATGCATCCGGCGGATTTAAATACTGCTGCAGGATTCCGTTTAAAGTCTCCACCCCGAGACTGCCCTTGCGCATAGGCGTCAGCACCTGAATATCAAAGGGTGAGGCATTGACGTAACGGGGCAGCTTCTCTGCGATCAGCTGGATCATATGTTTGTAAATGACAGGAACATTGTCCCGCTCCAGAAAAAAGAAATCCCTGCTCTTATTATCCAGAACGATCTCCTCTCCCCGGTTGATCCTGTGGGCATTTACCACAATATCGCTCTCCTGCGCCTGACGGAATATTTTTTTTAGTTCCACCATGGGAAAAGCCTGACTTTCGATCAGATCATGCAAAACCTGTCCCGGCCCCACGCTGGGCAGCTGGTTGACATCTCCGACCAGAATCAGTCTGGTCCCCGGTGCGATCGCTTTTAAAAGTGACTGAAACAGATGAATATCCACCATAGACATTTCATCCACAATGATCACGTCTGCTTCCAGCGGATTATCCTCATTTCTCTCAAAGCTGGCCCTTCTGCCTTCTTCCGGCATCGCGCCTGACAGCTCCAGCATCCGGTGAATGGTCCGGGCCTCATACCCTGTAGCCTCCATCATGCGCTTGGCCGCACGCCCCGTAGGGGCAGCCAGAAAAATGTCCAGTCCTTCCGCTTCAAAATACCGGATCATCATATTGATGGTTGTGGTTTTTCCGGTTCCGGGTCCTCCGGTCAGGATCAGAATACTGTTTTTGACGCTTTCCAAAACTGCCTTCTGCTGCAGTGTTTCCAGTTCAATTTTTTCTCTTTGACGGATCTTTTCAATTCCGGAAAGAATCCGGAATTCTTCATCCTGACTCATTTCCCCGTCAAATGCCATGGATACCGACAGTTCAGAAAGCATCTTCGCACAGGAAAGCTCTGTATAATAAGCACCGGACGCATAACAGCGCACCTCCTGCCCGACGCATTTCATGATGATCTTTTTATCCATTGCCAGGTTGGGAAGCTGATCTTCAATTCCCTGCACGGGTACTTCCAGAAGCTCCACCGCTCTGTGCACCAAAACCGCCTGCGGCAGATACATGTGCCCTTCTGCGGATGCCTGCAGCAAGGTATACAAAATACCGCTTCTGATCCGGTAATCCGAATCTGTATGAATACCTATCTTAGCCGCAAGCTCATCGGCCTTGCGAAAACCGATCCCTTCAATATCTTCCGCCAGTTTATAGGGATTTTCTTCCAGCACTCTGTATAACCTGTCGCCGTAGGTCTCGTAAATCTTTACTGCCAGCGTATTGGAAATGCCGTATTTCTGCAGATACAGCATTGCGGTTCGCATCTCACGCTTTTCTTCCATCTGAGAGGCAATATCCATTGCCTTTCTCTCGCTGATGCCTTTGATCTCTGCAAGCCTTTCCGGCTCCTCTTCAATGATCCGGAAGGTCTGTTTTCCAAAATGCCTTACAATACGCGCCGCCAAAGAAGCGCCGATCCCTTTGATCGCGCCGGAACCCAGATATCGTTCCATTCCGGCTTCATCCTCCGGCTCCGCTGCCTCATAAGCACTCACTTTAAACTGCCTGCCATACAGAGAATGTTCGATATAATCTCCTGTCAGCTTCAGGATCTCTCCCTCATCCAGAGACTGAAAAAGACCCACACAGGTAATTTCCTCCTCTGCTTCCAGTTCAAAAACAGTATAACCATTCTCTGCATTGCGATATATGATATGGGTGACAAATCCTTTGATTTCCTCCAAAGTAATCCCCCTCCGATTCGTTTAAAAAAAGGCTGCCTATGGGCAGCCTTTTATGCCGTTATTCCGGTTACATCTGCATCAGTCGCGATGTCCGCCTAAAAATTCCACATATTTGCCGGTACCTACTGCAACCGCTGTCATGGGGTCTTCTGCTGTAATGGTGTTGATACCGGTTCTGTCCATGATCAGTTCCTCAAGACCGCGCAGCAGACTGCCGCCGCCAGTCAGCACAATGCCTCTGTCCGCAATATCTGCAGCAAGTTCCGGAGGAGTCTTTTCCAGAACACTGTGGATCGCTTCCACGATCTGCATCGTAGATTCACGCAGTGCTTCTTCTGTTTCCTCAGAAGATACGGTGATGGTCTTGGGAAGACCGGTCACCAGATTACGTCCTCTGACATCCATAAAATCAGGCTCAGGACGCTTGAATGCGGAACCGATCTTGATCTTAATGTCCTCTGCGGTTCTCTCACCGATCAGCAGATTATGTTTTTTTCTCATATAGCGTACGATCGCTTCATCAAAATCATCGCCTGCGATCTTAATGGAAGCACTTACAACCGTGCCGCCCAGAGAGATAACAGCGATATCGGAAGTACCGCCGCCGATATCCACGATCATATTGCCGCAAGGTCTGGAAATATCAATACCTGCACCGATCGCTGCCGCGATGGGTTCTTCGATAATAGATACTTCTCTTGCACCTGCCTGATAAGTAGCATCCTCAACCGCCTTTTTCTCAACTTCGGTTACACCGCTGGGAACACATACCGCGATGCGGGGACGGCGGAAGGTCTTTCTGCCCAACGCTTTCTGGATGAAATACTTCATCATCTTTTCTGTTACGGTGTAATCGGAAATAACGCCCTGACGCAGCGGTCTTACCGCTACAATGTTGCCGGGTGTACGTCCCAGCATCAGTCTTGCGTCTTCACCGATCGCCTTGATCTTGTTGGTGTCGCGGTCGAAAGCCACTACGGAAGGCTCCTTTAATACAACACCCTTACCTCTTATATAAACCAGAATACTGGCTGTACCCAAATCAATACCGATATCTGTATACTGCATCTTACCTGTCTCCTTTACCTGTCCGAACAACTGCCGCACCAAATGGCGGCATCCCTTAAAATCATAACCACTTTTTTCGCAGATTAGTCTCTGAACATAAATGTGCAACGTACATTATAACGTAAAAAGAAATCTTTGGAAAGGGAATTCATAAAAATTTAAGAGACTAACGGTAAAAATCCAGTACTTTTTTCACTGCGGCAATGACACTTTCCACATCTTCGTCCGTCATTGCATAGAATAAAGGCAGACTCAGCTCATGTTCATAGAGAGACTCCGCATTGGGACAAAGTCCTTTCTGATAGCCCAGTTTTTCGTAATGGGAATGCCAGTAAACAGGCAGATAATGAACCTGTGTGCACACATTCTCCGCATACAGCGCATCATACATCTGTCTTCTGGTGCACTTTGCTTTTTCGGGGTGCAGATTCAAAATATACAGATGGCGTGCAGTATCGGACGCAGCAATCTCTTTCTGCACGATCAGTTCGGGAATGTCTGCAAACGCCTCATCATATTTTGCCACGATCTCTTTTCTGCGTGCCACAAAAGCAGGCAGCTTATCCAGCTGACTGGACGCCAGTGCCGCCTGGATATCCGTCAGACGGTAATTATAACCAAGCTCCACCTGTTCATTATACCAGGGACCATGGGATTCATTTGCCATTTCATCCTGATTGCGGGTAATACCGTGGGCGCGCAGTCGCAGAAGCTGACGGTAAATCTTTTCATCATTGGTGGTGATCGCACCGCCTTCACCTGCAGTCACGGTTTTTACCGGATGGAAAGAGAAGGTGGTCATATCTGCATAGCTTCCCACGCCTCTGCCATTATGCTTTGTTCCGATGGCATGTGCCGCGTCTTCGATCAGAATCAGATTATATTCTCTGGCAATCTTTTCAATTTCATCATAATCAGCCGCCTGGCCGGTATAATCCACGATTACCATGGCCTTTGTTTTATCTGTAATCTTACTGCGGATACTTGCAGGATCAATATTATAAGTTTCGGGATCAATATCCGCAAATACAGGTGTGCCTCCGCAGTAAAGGACGCAGTTTGCGGAAGCTGCAAAGGTGATCGGGGACACGATCACTTCATCACCGGGGCCGATGTTGGCTGCCATCGCCGCCAGATGCAGCGCTGCTGTACCGTTGCTGACTGCAACAGCATATTTTGCGCCTGTGATCTCACAAAGCTTCTGTTCCAGTGCAGGAATCTGGGGGCCGCAGGTCAGCCAGGGGCTTTTTAACACATCCACCACTGCCTGAATATCTGCATTATCTATAAACTGTCTGCCGTAACCGATCGCGGTTTCTCTGACCGGTTTACCGCCAAAAATTGCCAGCTGTTCCATGTTTACCTCTCATTTCTGCCGGTCATAACCGGCATGACTCTTGCTTTCTTTCGTATAGATAAATAGAAAACACAATCTCTTATCTTATAAAGTATAACGTAGTTTTGGCAATCCTACAACTTTTTTATCACAGATTGCTTTTCTTTCCGTTTTCCAGCATCCGCGCCACATAATGACCTGTATAGGAAGCCGGTGACTGTGCGATTTCTTCCGGTGTTCCCTGTGCGATCACCGTACCGCCCCGCAGACCGCCCTCCGGTCCGATGTCTATAATATAGTCTGCGGTCTTGATCACATCCAGATTATGCTCTATGACTACAACAGTATTGCCGCCGTCCGCCAGACGGTGCAGAATCTCCACCAGCTTGCTGACATCCTCAAAATGCAGACCTGTCGTGGGTTCATCCAGAATATAAATGGTCTTACCGGTTCCGCGCCGTGACAGCTCGGCCGCCAGTTTGATACGCTGCGCTTCACCGCCGGAAAGCTCCGTAGACGGCTGTCCCAGCTTGATATAAGAAAGTCCCACATCATACAGTGTCTGGATCTTTCGCTGAATACTGGGCACATTTTCAAAAAATGTGACTGCCTCCTCCACACGCATATCCAGCACATCAAAAATGTTTTTTCCTTTATATTTTACGTCCAGTGTTTCTCTGTTATAACGCTTTCCGCCGCAGACTTCGCAGGGCACATACACATCCGGCAGAAAATGCATCTCTATCTTTAAGATACCGTCACCGCCGCAGGCTTCACAGCGTCCGCCTTTGACATTGAAGCTGAAACGTCCTTTTTTGTAACCTTTTGCCTTCGCATCCTGGGTGGAAGCAAACAGATCACGGATCATATCAAACACACCGGTATAGGTTGCCGGATTGGAACGGGGTGTTCTGCCGATGGGAGACTGGTCAATATCGATCACCTTGTCCAGCTGTTCAATCCCGTCAATGCCGTCATGCTTGCCCGGAATACATCTTGCACGGTTTAAATCTTTTGCCAGATGCTTGTACAGAATCTCGTTTACCAGAGACGATTTGCCGGAGCCGGAAACACCGGTCACACAGGTAAAGACGCCAAGCGGGAAGGAAACGTTGATATGTTTCAGATTATTTTCTGCCGCACCGCGTACTGTCAGCCATCCAGTCGGCTCTCTGCGCTGCGCAGGCACGGGAATCCTGCGTGCTCCGCTTAAATACTGCCCTGTCAAAGATTCCGGCGTATTCATCACATCTTCCACCGAACCGCAGGCAACCACCTGTCCGCCGCGGGAACCCGCTCCCGGTCCGATATCCACCAGATAATCCGCTGCACGCATGGTATCCTCATCATGCTCCACCACGATCACGGTGTTGCCCAGATCTCGCAGGCTCTTTAAGGTATGCAGAAGCTTGTCATTGTCGCGCTGATGCAGACCGATACTGGGTTCGTCCAGAATATAGCAGACTCCGACCAGCCCGGAACCGATCTGGGTTGCCAGACGGATTCGCTGTGCTTCCCCGCCGGAAAGCGTACCTGTCGCACGGGATAAGGACAGATAGTCCAGACCAACATTGATCAGAAATCCCACTCTGGCATTGATCTCCTTTAAAATCTGGTCACCGATCAGATGCTGCTGCCGGGTCAGCTCCAGATTCTGTAAAAATTCATGCAGTTCTCCCACAAACATGGAGGTGATCTCGAAAATGTTCTTTCCGCATACAGTCACTGCCAGCGCCTCTTTTTTCAGACGCATACCGTTACAGAGCTTACAGGGTGTAATACTCATAAAGGATTCATATTCCTGTCTGGAAAACTCGGAAGCAGTCTCCCTGTAGCGTCGCTCCACACTTTTGATCAGACCTTCAAAGGCAATGGGATATTCTCCCTTTCCGCGCTGTCCCTCATAATAAACCAGCACTTCCTTACCGCCGGTACCGTAAAGCAGTATATCCTGAATCTCCTGCGGATACTCCTCAAAAGGAGTATCCAGACTGAAATGATACTCCTGCGCCAGCGCCTGCAGGATCGCATTGGTAAAGCTGCCTGCCGTATTGCAGGACTGCCAGCCCATCACCGCAATGGCTCCCTGATTGATGGACAGCTGACGGTCCGGGATCATCAGCTCCGGTGAAAATTCCATCTTATAGCCCAGACCCACACACTGCGGGCAGGCACCAAAGGGATTGTTGAAAGAAAAGCTTCTGGGCTCGATCTCATCCACGCTCACGCCACAGTCAGGACAGGAAAAACTCTGACTGAAGGTCAGCAGTTCCTGATTGATCACATCCACAAAAAGCAGACCTTCTGCCAGTTCCAGTACACTTTCAATGGAATCGGTCAGACGGCGTTCTATGCCGGGTTTCACGATCAGACGGTCCACCACGATCTCGATATTATGCTTGATGTTTTTATCCAGCTTGATCTCTTCTGTTAATTCATACAGACTGCCGTCCACGCGCACACGGACATAGCCGCTTTTTGCCGCGCGCTCCAGCACCTTTTCATGACGGCCCTTTCTGCCGCGCACCACCGGCGCTAAAAGCTGGATCCTGGTTCCTTCCGGCATTTCCATGATCTGATCCACCATCTGGTCAACCGTCTGTTTTTTGATCTCCTTGCCGCATTCCGGGCAATGCGGAATGCCGATACGCGCATAAAGCAGACGGAAATAATCATAAATCTCCGTCACTGTGCCCACTGTAGATCTGGGATTTCGGTTTGTGGACTTTTGGTCAATGGAGATCGCAGGAGAAAGTCCCTCGATCTTTTCCACATTGGGTTTTTCCATCTGTCCCAAAAACTGTCTTGCATAAGAAGACAAAGATTCCATGTAACGTCTCTGTCCTTCTGCATAAATGGTATCAAAAGCAAGGGAGGATTTGCCGGAACCGGAAAGTCCGGTCAAAACCACCAGTGCATCTCTGGGAATGTCCAGATCAATATTTTTCAGATTATTTTCACTTGCTCCCCGGATACGGATACTGTTTTTCCGGGAAAGTATCTTTTTTGCATCTTCCATTGTTCTCAATCCTCGTCCATGCCTGCAAGGGTTTTCTTTAATTCTATCATCTTATCACGAAGCTGTGCCGCAGATTCAAAATCCAGATCCGCCGCTGCTTTTTTCATCTTCTTTTGTACCTCTGCGATCAGTTTTTCCAGTTCCTGTCTGTTCATGGACTCAGGGTCCTTTTCAAACTTCACGTCTTCCTTTGCAACTTCCTTGGTTATGCTGATCAGATCACGCACTGCCTTCTTAATGCTCTGCGGCGTGATGCCGTTTTCTTCATTATATTTCTGCTGAATCCTGCGGCGCCGCTCTGTTTCATCCAGTGCACGGCGCATGGAATCGGTGATAGTATCCGCATACATGATCACATGACCTTCCACATTACGGGCGGCTCGTCCAATGGTCTGTACAAGAGAAGTCTCAGAACGAAGAAATCCTTCCTTATCAGCATCCAGAATCGCAACCAGTGAAATCTCCGGAATATCCAGGCCTTCCCGCAGCAGGTTAATGCCGACCAGCACATCAAACACATCCAGACGCATATCACGGATGATCTCTGCGCGCTCCAGCGTATCAATGTCTGAATGCAGATACTTGACCCGGATTCCCACCTCGCGCATGTAATCTGTCAGGTCCTCTGCCATGCGTTTGGTCAGTGTGGTGATCAGCACTTTATTCTTTTTGGCAGTCTCTTTGCGCACTTCCGCGATCAGATCATCAATCTGCCCTTCCACGGGACGCACATCCACCTTCGGGTCCAAAAGACCTGTGGGACGGATGATCTGTTCCGTCCGCAGCAGTTCATGGTTTGCTTCATATTCGGAAGGCGTCGCAGATACAAACAGCATCTGGTCGATATGTCCCTCAAATTCTTCAAAATTCAGCGGTCTGTTGTCCAGTGCGGACGGCAGACGGAATCCGTAATCCACCAGAGTCTGTTTTCTGGACCTGTCCCCGGCAAACATGCCGCGGATCTGCGGCACCGTCATATGAGACTCGTCAATGATGATCAGATAATCATCCTGAAAAAAGTCCATCAGTGTGTAAGGCTGTGCCCCCTCCGGCATACCATTAAGATGCCGGGAATAGTTCTCAATACCGGAACAAAATCCTGTCTCACGCAGCATTTCGATATCAAAATTGGTGCGTTCCGAAATGCGCTGCGCTTCCAGCAGCTTATCTTCTCCCTTAAAATAACGGATGCGCTCTTCCAGTTCCTTTTCGATCTCATCACAGGCTTTGTCGATCTGCGCCTGCGGCACCACATAATGAGACGCCGGGAAAATGATCACATGCTCCAGCGTCGCCAGAACCTGTCCGTTTAAGGGGTCCACCTCCGCGATCCTGTCGATCTCATCCCCGAAAAATTCCACCCGGATCAGCACATCACTGCCCTGCGCGGGATTGATATCGATCACATCCCCTTTGACCCGAAAGCAGCCGCGGTTTAAATCCATATCATTTCTGTCATACTGGATGGCGATCAGCGCACGCAGCACATCATCCCTGTCCATCATCATGCCCGGACGCAGAGACACACTCATTCCCGAAAATTCTTCCGGAGAGCCCAGACCGAAGATACAGGAGACACTGGCAACCACCACCACATCCCGCCGCTCGGACAAAGAAGCCGTCGCAGAAAGGCGCAGTTTGTCGATCTCGTCATTGATGGCGGAATCCTTGGCGATATAGGTATCTGTGGAGGGCACATAGGCTTCCGGCTGGTAGTAATCATAGTAGGATACAAAATACTCCACTGCATTCTCCGGAAAGAACTCCTTGAATTCGCCGTAGAGCTGTGCTGCCAGGGTTTTATTGTGAGCAATGACAAGCGTAGGCTTATTCAGCTGCGCAATGACATTCGCCATGGTAAAAGTCTTGCCGGAACCAGTAACACCCAGCAGGGTCTGAAATTGGTTGCCTTCGCGGAAGCCTTTTACAAGCGCATCTATGGCCTGCGGCTGGTCGCCGGTGGGCTTGTATTCAGAATGAAGTTTAAAACATTTTTTTGCATCCTGCATGATTTTCGCCTCCATAATCTATGTTGGAGCAACTGGAGTCAAACATCTCCATTCCATTTTATAATTATTTAACAGTAACATATTTTTGATTTCTGCTTGTCGGATGTTCTGGAACAGTCATTTGAATTTTTCCTTCATCGTACAAAGGAGTAAGATACCTTTTAGCGAAACTTTTCCTCAACTTCACCTGCCGCTTACTCAGTCTCCAGTATACCACACCCGCCCACAAAAGTACATAGTTTTCCGAACATTAGTTCTGCCCTGTCGTAAAAAGTGCGCACCCATGGCGCGAAAACCCAAAAATCCGCAGGAGTCTCCCCCTGCGGATTAAAGTACACAATTTTTTTTTATGTATGCCTGTTTGACAGAATCTTAATCTCCCTTTATTTTCAACGACTTTACAGGCCGCACTGTCACCTTATCCTCTGCCCTGATCTTCCCGCACAGGATCGGCGACTCCGGATCATAACTGCGGCAGTTTGCTGCGGTACTCTCTGCACTGTGATTGGCATAGCAGTACACACAGCCGTTTAAACAGGTATTATAAGTACCGATCTCCACGCTCTCCATGCAGCCGCATTCCGGGCGCTGGTTTTTATCCTTACCGCCCTTTAACTGACAGCCAACTATCCGCTCGATCAGTTCTTTATCAATACAGCTTCCAGGACGGACACTGCAGTCTTCCAGATCAATGTGTTCCGCACAGCTTTCCAAAAGCAGATCATTCTCCCTGGCAATCCGGCCAAGTTCCCGCACAAACGCCTTCAAATCCGCTTCCGGCAGTTCATAAACACCCAGTTTCTGCAGTTCCTTTTTATTTTTGGCATAGGTATCCACAAAGCTGATGACACATTTTTCTGTGTATCCCCGCAGCGCCTGCGCAATCTGTGCAAAGGCCCGCAGATGATACTCCGGCGTATATTTCGGGGTAAAAAGGAACGGATCATATCTCCATATCACCCGTTCCCTGCCGATTTTATCGGACAGCCTCTGAAAAACCGGTATCATGCTTTCTTTTTTGTGCGGAATATTCCGTTCCACATCCCTGCCGTAACCGGTCAGTGTAAACTGAAAATAAAAGTCATAACCTGCCAGTTCATCCAGCCTTGCAAGCATCGGCTCCGGATTTTTGGTCCAGAACACGATGCAGTCAACCACATCGGGAGAAAGCATGATTTTGCTGACCTGCGCAGGATTCATGGGATTTCTCACGCAGACAAATCCCTCTTTGATTCTGTTAAAAAACCATTCCGGATAATAACAGGGAATGTCGGTTCTTCGGCTTGCACTTAAAATCATTCTGACCGTTCCTTATAAAATCACGTTTCGTACTATGAAAGATACCCGGTGATATCCACATTTTCAATCTTTTTCTTACCCATTTTCACTTCCAGCACCTTTCCGGAAGCAAAACCAAATACCGCAATGCTGTCTTCCTGTGCGGGATTGAAAATTCTTGCGATCACACGGTCATTGCGTTTTTCAATTCTGGATAAAACCGCACCGGTGAGCGTCATTCCAAAGTCTTTCAAACTGCTGCTGCCTTCGGGTGCAATACCGTGACAGAAAAGCGGAAGCTGATAGCACAGCGCCTCATTGCAGCGGCTCACCGCATCCTTTCCTTCTTCCATGATCCGAAATGCATATTCCAGTTCAGTGGTTCCCTGCATGGTACCGTCTTTTGTAAACCAGCGTGTACCGACACCCAGAGCGGTCTCATCTCTGGTCAGGGTATTAGTCACATACACTCTCCTGACAGAACGCATAAGAGTAAGGGCCGTAACAGCGTATCCGTCCTCTTTTACGGTCTCAAATTCCTGAGAGGATTTTGTATACAATGCCAGTTCATAGCCATCCGCAGGCACATTTACCAGATTTCTGCAGGATATGGTCACAATACCGCCAAGCCCCAGCTGCTCTCTTTGATATACCTGACGGGAAGTCAGATCAAAGGCGGTATCTGCATATACATTTGCCGGATTTCCGGGTGTCCTAAACAGTACGCGCAGACGGAAATCTGCCTCAGAATTTGTAATCTCAGTCTTTACCTTTACAATATCGCTGCCTTTTTCCAGCCGGAACTCACTTTCCACCAAAATTATGCCGTTTCTGTCAACGCCGGAATCTGCTGCCGCAGCAGGTTTTGCGATTTCATAAGCCACGCGGATACTTGAAACGGCTCCATCCACATTCTTTTTGACAACAGCCGCATTTTTTGCACAGCAAAACAGCTTCTGACGGTTGGAATAGGTGTACTCATCCCCTTCATCCACACTGCACTCCAGCACATGCGCACCGGAAAGCAATACCTGTTTTTGCAGATCAAAAACATCCACGGAACCGTCTGCATTGACAGTCAGACGCAGTTTATCGTTTGCAATGGCATTTTCAGAAACCGCCGGTGCTGCCTTGGCATTCTGTTCTGCCGCTGCTTTGTCAGCCGGTGCTGCTGCATCAGCATCACATGCACAGTCCTGATCGCGCCAGCCCAGCGTATAACATTTAAAGCCCATCGCCGGTACATCTTCCGCGGTAAAACGATAGCGCACACCGGTATAGTAATCCGAATCCTCCAGTTTGCCGTCCACTTCCGCAAAACGGGTTCCGTCCTGTTCCAGCTCTTCAAAATAGACATACTTCATGGTTTCGATGTCCTGACGTTTATGGAACAGCACTTCTGCCACGGAATCTTCCAGCACTCTGCCGTTTTCACAGATACAGTTGCCGTTTACTTTATAGGGAACTGCCAGTTTTCCCTCCACCATCATACTTCTGGCAAAGGGCAGACAGTTATACACCATGATCATACCGCCCTGACCTTCCAGGGAAGCTCCGATTTTTAACAGATCATCCTTTAAAATCTCGTCCGTGATCTGTGTCACTTCGGTCAGGCGGTTTTTTACATCCTGATTCACTTCATCCACGGAACAGCTGCAGATGGAATCGTGCGGATGTGCCTTGACCAGTTCTTTTTCCGCCATGTGCAAAATGGCATCCCGATCCAGAAAATCAAAGGGTTTGCAGGGTTTTTCATACAGATTCAGACCTGAAACATAGGAATACAGCGTATTTTCCGCACGGCGGTTTTTCATCTTGATATCCACACGCGCAGAGGCCGTATTGCTGCGGCAGAAATGTTCTTTGTAACTGCCGCGCTGTTCGCCGAAGGCCACCGGCGGTTCTGCTGCATCACCGCTTTCTATCTCTGCGTTCAGATCTTCAAAATACATATCCAGCGTACTTGCTTTAAATTCCACATCCTCAAACGCTTCATTGAGCGCTGCGATCAGCTCCAGGAAATTCTCACGCGGTTCAATATGATCAATGCCGCAGACCACCAGACGGGTCCGATAGGGATTTTTCATTTCCTTCGGTGAAGCCAGTATCTGTTTCATGGATTCCACCGCCTGCTGCGGTGACACTTCTTTTTCTGTAAAATTGCCCCACACCGTGGGAACCACATACACCGCACCGATATTATAGCTGCTGGATTCTGCCAGCACTTCCGTGCCGTCGGGAGCTGTAAAGCGAACCGGTCCCGCAAAATTATGCTCGCTGATGCTCTCATCCTCCGGCACACGCAGCCCGTGGGTGTACATGCTGTATTCATTGCCGAAATGCGCATACATCTGGGGCGCCTGCCCTGTGGAGCCAAAGCTGTCGGGAGAATAACCCACTTTGCCAACACCCTCATATTCTGCCTTGATATCCGCGCCGATCTGCAGATTGGACCACAAAGACTCTCCGCAGGGAATAAACATATCCGGCACCACATACCAGGGACCCACGATCAGTTTGCCGGCTTTGATCAGCTTATGCAGCCTCTCCTTCATCCAGGGCTTTACTTCCAGATAGTCCTCGATCATAATAGTCTGCCCATCCAGCACAAAGTAAGGGTCCTTACCCGTTTCCAGCAAATGGATGATTTTATCCATAACTCTTACAAGTCTGATCTGATATCTGCGGAAAGGCAGATACCATTCTCTGTCCCAATGGGTGCTGGGCACCATATGGACGGTCATTTTTTTTGCCATAAGCTCATCTCCTTTTGCAGTAAAACACTTCTCTTTTACAAAATATACCATACTCGCATAAAAAAAGCACGAAATCCATACAGAAACCGTGCTTTTTTACGCTTATTCTATTCTTTGATACGCTCACAGCGCACCGTTACACGATACTGACCTCCCAAAGTACAGGTAAAAAGAGTCAAGTCCCAGTCACCGCTTTTCATCTCTTCTATGGCTGTAGGCATCAAAGTTTCTCTTTCTGCCACCCGATATTCAAATACATTGCCGTCCATATCGGTAAAAACAATAAGATCACCCATCTGCAGATTTTTCAGATTGCCAAAATGAGAATTATAATTATGTGCGGAAATGATCAAATTATCCAGATATGCAGAACCTTCATATCGGCAGGGTGCCATGCGCAGCTTGGGATAACTCCACTGACTGATCACCGGAAGGTTCAATTCATAAGCCGGAATTTCCAGTTTCCTACATACATGCATCCGTCAATTTCTTTTTCCGGCATTTCCATTTCCGGATTCAGAACATAGGCGGGGATTTCCTCTGCCGCTTCCTCTGCCGCATTGTCGATCATTTCTTCGACACATTCTGCCACCGTCAGTGTGTAATCTTTTGTCTGCACCTCGTCCCAGATATTGTAAGCGACAATACACATAGCGGCAATCATAAACAGCTGTCCGATCAGAACCAGACAAAAACCAATTTTCCTAATCATCGGCAGAACCTCTGCGCAGAAGCATTCCTATCAGAATCAATAGAATACCTGCTGCCGCCAGCACCGGTACCGGCCACCACAAAACGCCTGTCTGGGGAAGGATTTCCGGTTCTTTTTCTTTTTTGGGCACATTTCCCGGTTCTGTTACGGTTTCCGGTTCTGTTTCACTTTCCGGTTCCGGCTGTGACTCCGGCTCTGTTTCAGGTACGGTCTCAGGTTCTGTTTCCGGTTCCGTTTCAGGTTCTGTCGTTTTGGTATTATTGATCACAAAACGCTTACCCTGCTTTTCAACAAGTACCCGGTATCCATCCGGGATTTCCTTTTCTTTGACACTCCAAACCGCACCGGAATCCAGCTCACGCAGTGTATAACGCCAGTTATTATTTCTGCCAAGCTCTATCGTCTGATACAAAGTTCTGTCCCTGTATACTTCCACAACAATCTTCTCAGGGCGATCTTTTGCATCATCATTTTTCCATACCTTCAAAAAATCCAGCGTTAACGTTTTATCGGGCTCTGCATCAAACTTCACCACGGATTCAACCTGATATTTCCATGTACCGTCAGATTTTCTGCCCGGAATGCAAATCAGATAAGTCTGCGGTGTATAACATTTTCCACCGCTTTTAAAAACCTCTCCGCATACCAGATACAAACCCGTCTGCATCTGCTGCACTACCCCTTTGCCTTCCTGATCTATTTTAACAGTATAATCGGCTGTGATCTTATCAGCATTTACGATTCCCTGCAGCGTAGCAGCCATTTCTTTCCAGGAATCCTCATCCATATTCACAAAAGATATCGCATGTCCTCTGAATGCTTCCATCAGCGAAAATGTTCCCTGACCGGACACCTCGGCAATTTTATAAATCCTGAATTCAGTTCCCTCTGCCGGGACTGAATCCGGAGTAAAATATAAGATCAAACCTGCATTCTGTGAAGGATCAATGATTCCGGAAGCCTCTGTGCGGATACAGGGCAGCAGCAGAGTCAGGTAAAATATAAATATCGTTTTCTTAATCAGAGAATAGACTCTGCTCACTCCTCCACCTCCGTATCTTTTTCAAAATGATTCATATATTTCTTCATTGTTTTTGCATTTTTCTTTTTTGAAGGCACACACAGTAAGGCAGTCAGCATGACAAAAAGAATCGGAACAAGCACAAAGGGAATGACTGTCAGCTTATCCACCAAAATGGCATCCGCTGTGACACGAACATGCTGTGTCTGCTCCAGATTTTCCACGCGGTGTCCCCGTACCAGAAGTCTGTGGGAATTAATGCCATAGGGCGTACAAGTCACCAGTGTACACAGATCTTTGCCTTTCTCAATCGTCAAAAGCTCCATTTCATACGGAAGCACGATCTGAATCCGATCCACTTCATAGGTCAGGACCTCATCCAAAATATGGAGTGTAAAATAATCTCCCTCCTGCATCTCATCCAGATTGGAAAAAAGTTTCGCACTCGGAAGCCCTCTGTGCCCTGAAAACACACAGTGTGTACTCTCACCGCCTGTAGGCAGACTGGACCACTCGATATGACCGACGGCAATCTGCAAAACAGTATCCTCAACTCCATGATATAAAGGCAGATTACAGTTAATCTTGGGAATCTGGATATACCCCATGACGCCATTGCCGGCAACATTGAGATTCTCATGATATCGCTGTGTCATTTTATCAGAAAGTTCAAACTCTGTTCCAATCTCTGCCAGTTCTCTGTTATACTCTCTTGCATCATTCCATATCTGTGCATAACGGTCATTATCCAGTTTGATAATCTCTTCTACATAGCTGTCAATGACACGTGTCTGATGCTTTGCATTCCAATAATCACTGAAAGAAGGATACAGCATCAAGGACAGCCCAAAAATGAGGACAAAAACCAAGATCAGATTGGAAAATGAACTTTTTTTCTTCTTCATTTGTAAGTTCTCCTTGCGGCTGTAACAGGGGAGGCAAAGCCTCCCCCGATCAGCTCTTTTTACAGTTTCTAAATAAATCTTATGCTCTGTCAGACATACGTTTTTTTGTCACCAGTAAAACCAGTGCTGCTGCTACGAGTATGCCGCCGACTACATAGAAAATAGTAGTACCGATGCCACCGGTGCTGGGAAGGACAGCACCCTTAAAGTTCTGAATTGTGATTATTTCTCCAGGATCACCAGAACCTTTGGTCACACCCAGATAGGTATGCTCTCCTTTTTTATCATCATTATTTACATTAATTGTTGCAGAAACCGGATCAGTCAGTTTGTTATACATATCCGGTGCATTCAACTCCTGTAAAAAATAGGTTGTCGCATCCAAACCTTCGATTATGATTTTTCCTTTATTATCCGCTTCGCTGCTGGATTTCATAATCAGGGAGTCCATACAAATACCCTCGGGACTCTCACTTACAATTTCACCAGCAACATTCAATCCTTCACCATCTTTACACAATAAAACTTTAAGAGTACTGTCGAGTGCAAAATTACAGTTCTTATTTGTGGATTCATTTCCATCCTTATCTAAGTACTCATCTACCCCATTAACTTCTTCATAAATAATTTCATTCAAAACAATCCAATTTTTGATTCGATAATGGCCTTCACTGATTGTCTCCAGAATAGCATAAGCATACTGCTGGTTTATCATATCATTACCGCTTCCCACCTTCTGATACAGCAAAAATTCAGCGCCAGAGAGTGGATTCTTTTCATCATCTACTTTCAGGACATCCAGTTCATAAGAATATACTTTTGCATCATCCTTTGGAGTCTGGCCAGTACCGTCTCCCTGAGGATTATTTGAAAAGTTTAAAACTACCTCGTTAATGTTATCACTGTCATCCTTATTATTCCAATTAGTAATGATTGCATCCTGATTTAATTTTGCCTCATACTTGACCACAATCTTATCTGTATGAATAATTCCGGGAAGACTGGTTTTGAGATCAAGGAACTTGATCTTTAAAATGCGACCGGTAACCTGTCCATCTTCGATTTTATCTTCATAAGTAACCAGTACGTCTGTCAGGATGGTACCGTCCGGTTTTGTCTGTTCCCGTATCTCGTCTTCGCTGGTTGCTACAAGCAGATTATATTTTCTGTATATCTCAACACCAGCGTTATTAGTAATCATCTGTGTTGCATGATATTCCTGCCCGGCTTCTGTCACCGTCGGATCATCAGCTTTGGTCTGATCATTCGTCAGATAGAGCTCAACCATACCTCCATTGGCACGCTCTACGGTAATTGATACAATAGATTTCCAGCCTGCATCTTTTAACTCTATCCCCTTAGACATGGTATCCACAAATTCATATTCATAGGACTTATAATCCTCGTAGTTTGACGGGAAAGTACCGGTCAGCTTAAAATAAAAAGGATCTGTAAGTGCAACGTCTTCATTTTCAAGGAAAGTACCTGTAGTCAATGTATGTACTTTTTTCTCTACAGTGGGAACATCACCCTTGGGAGAGATTTCCTGATTTCCAACTACCTGCATCAGCAGACGGGTATAGTAATCATTTCCAACAACGCTTCCATCCTTATCTTTAATCAGATAATAACCGCTGTCCAAATCTTCAATCTTGTAAGCATTATCTTCTCTTTCCGACTGCTTACAATTGGTGGACAAATACTTATAAGTTTTATCCGTGTTCTGACCATGCAAAATTTCTGCAAAGCGACGAATATTGTGGTTGTCAGGCTGTCTCCAAGGCTCCAGTTCCAGTACTTTGGCAATGTCAGAAGCCAGCTGATCTGCCGTTTTGCCCTCTGCATTTATACCAGCAAAATAACTTCCGATAACTGTATCCTGCTTTAATTCATCAAGAAACGCTTTCGCCTGATCCTTATTAAAACCAGTTCCCCACTTAATACTTGACAAAATACCATTCGCATAGTCACCGGCAAAAATCTGATATGCCTCGTAGGTATGTCCATCATTCGCATCCTTAATCGTAACTGTATAGCCGTCTTCCTGTACCGGTGCATCACCTTCTCCACCGTCCGTCACATCACCGTTTGCTGATACCGTAAGCATCAAAGACATACTCAGGATCACAGCCATACAAAATGCAAGTATTTTTTTGATTCTTTTCATTTTCCGTTTCTCCTTTGTTTTTTAGTTTCTCTCTATTGTGAACACAAAACAGTCTCCCGGCCAAACGCCGAATTGCCATAGCAAATCATGCGCCTCCTTTCTTCTGCCTGTGCCCCAAAATACAGTAATAAAAGATTCCCGACAGGATCAGCATTGCCCCGCCGATTGTATATGGCCAGGTTCCTGCTCCTCCTGTTTTTGGCAGTTCGATCGTCTGATTGTTTTCAACAATCCATCCGCCGTCCTCATCGGTTTTATATTGGACCATATAACCTTTTCCGTTGATTCCTGTCACAGCTCCTGCATTCAGAACCTTTTCAAAATACAGCTGCGTGACCTTATCATTTTCCAAAATTGCCGGCAGCCAGTCTTCCTTGCTGGTTTTGGAAACCTTAGTTACCTCTCTGACAGAATAGTCATAGTTGGCCACATCGTCTTCCTTGTCCAGAAGAATCACCTCAAAACTGCCTTTCCAGTCTGTAGATGAATCCAGTCTCAGGATTTTTGCATTCTCCTTTGAATCCACAAACAGTTCATTATCCAGATACAATACAAGATAAATCTCATCCTGTGTATGTTCTTTAGAACCGTCATCCCAGACCTTGGTCACGGGAACTTCTCCTTTGAATACAATTACCGTATTGACAAATTCTGCTTCACCGTAAACGCCGTTTACAGGATCAATGTAACTGGTATAACGTTCCATAGAATCATTTCTTCCGATTACATTTTCGCCAGTAATATTGTCTCCCATGACAAAAATGACTTCTTTGGCTTTTTCACCGATGGGCGGTGTACTGCTGCAGTTTGTTCCATCCAGTACGGCAATCGATTCTGTCATATAAAACTCATCTGCAGCTTCCTTCACAGTATAAGTTCCGCGTCTTAGATTTTCAAAACGGATACTTTCCGAAGCCTGCGAAGTATTTGCCGGAATGGTGATGCTTTGGATGATGTCCCCTGCAGTATCTTCACCGTCTTCTGCTCTGTGCAGTACAAAGGTAAATGTATGATCCTGTTCTGAAATAATACCATCTGTAAATCTTTTGAAAATCTCAATAACACCGGATATCACATGTACTTCATGTACATTCTTTTTATCAAGAGTACCCGCTCCGTTTTCCAGCGTTTCTCCAGTTCCGACTTCTGTACCTGGCGAGCCGGTACCGTTATGAATATTGGCGGCAGGTCTGCCGTTTTCTCCCAATCTGTATGCGTTATAAACCACATGTAATATATAAGTTTCTGCAGGTACCTGACATTCTTCTGACGAGGGTATTCCCTCCGGCTGGCAGGCCGCCTTGGCCTCATGAACGCTGTAATCGGGTTCAGCACCTGTCATTCCCGATTTTTCCAGGCTGAATGTAAAGGCACCTACCGGTCCATGATTGCTGGCATTATCATAAAAATAGGGCAATGTCACGGACTGTCCGCTCATCAGCGCATTCCATTCCTCTTGCGTCAAATCCCTGCCAATCGCATAACGCAGCGCAAACGTACCATCATACAATCCCAGAACATCATCCGCATTGACTTTATTCAGCACATTTCCGCTGTCTGCAATCAGTTTGGAAAACCGGGTATTTTCATAAAAATATCGCAGACTGTCAATGGGAGAATTTCCCTCTTCATTAATCATATCTCCCAGATAAACCGTTACCTCACTGGCCATTTCATTCATATCCAGAATACGTACGTTCACGCTGGGACTTTCAAAATGTTTATCGGAATCATGTACACGGATGACTGCATCCTTATTGGTATAAATGGCATTTCCTCCGATAAAGTCTTCCTTGGCTTTTACGTAAAAAGTGCCTTCCCATCCATGATCCGCTGAATAATACTGTCGGTTGGATATCGTGGCATTCTGCCCCCAGCTCACCACATATTCCGATTGGTTTCTGACAACCTTTCCATAATATCGCTGCTGCCAGTTATACGGGGTTCCTGAATAATACTTACCACTGTCTTCTATCCAATCCCCTTCATTTAAAAGAATCCAATCCCTGCTTCCGTCAGATGCTATCACCTGCCGTCCTGTAGAAGTACCCTGACCAGCATTTACCCAGGCAATCCTATCAATCTGACTTACATAAGGATCCGCGATATGCACATCGCGCCATAAAATGTAAAAGGTTCCGTCATCTTTCTGCAGAAGCTGTCCTGCCGCATCTGCTGCTCCGGCTGCTGCATATTTGCCTTCCAGCGTAATCCAGTCTCCGGTGTTGAGTAAAATCCAATCCTTGTCCGGATTCTGTACCAGGAGTTTTCTTCCAGAAGCTACACCGGCCCCGGACTCCGTCCATGCGATGGGATAAAAGGAATCGCTGATCTCGTCTGTCACATCACCGGTGATATCCACAGCATCCTTGGGTCTGAATCCCTCAAACATCAGGCGCTGCATATTTTCCACCAATTCGGAAGCATCATCCAGTGCACAGTAAAAATTATCACTGGATGCTATCTGTTCCAGAACATCTTTTCCGGCTTCCACGTTATCCATACCAAGTCCAACTGTCATCAGACCTGATTTTTGCCGTACCAGCTCTGCATATCCCTTGATCTGTGCATACACAGAGTTGGCGGTTGTACTTGCTGCATCATTTGGTCCGCCAAGACTGGTAATTTCACTTCCACCGCTCAATACAGGAGCACCATCGGTAATCAGTATTGTATAATTGTACCTTGGATCATCACTGTATCCCATAGAATCCACATTCAAATGGCGTTCATAAATATGCTTTAATGCAATATCCTGTCTTGTACCTCCGCTGGTATTAATTGAACGAACTTCACTAACCAGCAGATCAGCATTATCCGGTGTTAATTCCAACGGTCCGATACAATCATTCTCTTCATCAATTGTTTTGGTAAAACGCGTCAGAGTCACTCTGTTTTCAGAGTTCATATCCGACAACATATAAATCATATTCGCCAACGCTTCTTCCAGATAATGCAGACGGTTGAATTCACTGGTTGACGTATAAATCTGATAGGTTTTGGTGTCATTCCAGGCAGCATCAATATCTTTCCCCAGTCCGCTGCCTAACAGTGAATATCCGATGCCGCCTCCATTGGATCGGGTTCCTGATGCTTCACTGTTTTTCTGATCCGTATAAGATCTGTTTCCAGGGAAAATTGCTGTTTCATTTGGATCCTGATATCCCACTTCATTTCCATGTTTTGCCTTGGCATAATAAGATGCATCCTGATAAAGCCATGCCTCGCCGTTGTACCAAAGGCACCACACCGTTGACGTACCGGTCGGATCAGAAATGATATAATACATCTGACTTTTATCCAAATTCAATGCTTCCAAATTGGAAACATTATTCTCACCATACAACTTCAGCGTAACGCTCTTTCCCGTAGCTTCCAGACCTGCCGGGAAAAGCATGGAGTTTGACTGGTCCACGACAAACAGCATATCCACCGGATCCATCTGATACATCCGCATATGAGATTCCGCTGATAACAAAACCTCATAAATTCTGTTATTATAATCTTCAGCCTCCGCCGTTTTGTCCGATGTCAGCATTCCCAGATTATGATTGATGAAAGTTCCGATATTATCGTTGGATACCAATGCACCGTCCTGAATCGTAAAATGCCGTACAAATTCAGTATCACGCATATAACCCGCCGGAGCCGACACTTCTGTTATAGTATAGCTTCCATCAGGAATATCCGCAGGCAGATTAACCTCCGGGTCACTGCCGCTGATAACAGTCGCTGTATATCCATCACTGCCTTGTATTTCAAATACACACCCTGCAAGAGCCGAAACACCGTTTCCGTTTTCACAGATATTGTAAAAACGCAGTCTGCTGATATTCACACTGCCTGTATGTACCGCATGGGGATAATTAGGCTGCCCCGGTACAAAAGGATCCTTGTTTTCTTCCTCATCCGGTTCTTCGCTGTCATTTCCTCCTGACAAATCAGAAGAATCAATTATCACCTGATTATTCGGCCAACTTGATCCCATTACCGATCCTGTCACAAACACCGCTGTGGAAGTTACCTTTATCACAAAGGTATGTTTCGGCGAATGTCCGCACCACCCATTTCTTGCACAGTATGGATCATCACAGGAATATGCAGCGGACAGCAGTTCACCGCCTGTTACAGAAATCTCCGGTTTTGTATAGGTAGCTGTCGCATCTCCCAATACAATCGTTATGACAGACCCGACCGGACAGGAATAGAAATTTCCCTCAGGAAAACTGATTGCATTCCATTCACTGTAACTGGTAAATTTCAACTCAACAGCTGCCATCTCTGCAGCCTTTACCACGCCGCCGCCGAAATCAGAAAATCCTTCCGAAGAAAAGGTTACCGCGCTCTGTCCTTCCTTCTCCGTATTGCTGCCGTCGATCCGCTGTGCACCATCCTCTGCAAAATGTGTGATATCACAACCGGATAACTCTCCGTCTTTGCTTGTTACCGTGACTTCAAATACACCGTCCAGAGATATTTCTTCATCCTCCAGGTAAAAACCGATATTCAGCAGCCATTCCAGCTCATATCCTGCTTCTTCACATCGCTGTATATAGATATCGGAATCTTTATCATATTCTGTTACTTTCAGGCAGACACCTTCCGGAATCTCCATATCCGCAGCAGTACAGGAAACTGTGACAATATAGTGATCTGTTTCTGCCAGAAACTGTACGGTTTCTTCCGTTTCTGTCTCCGTCTCGGTTTCGCTCTCTGTCTCGCTCTCTGTTTCCGTTTCGCTCTCCGTCTCAGTTTCGGTTTCACTCTCCGTCTCGGTTTCGCTCTCCGTCTCGTTTTCGCTCTCAGCCGTTTCCTGTCCCTCTCCCTGCGAAGGAGCGTCAAGAACTTCATAACGCAGCTGGGCTTTTTTTATGCTGTAAAATCCCAGAACTGAAGTATCTGTCAAAGAGATACTGCGGCTTGCCACCTGATTTTCGACATCTCCTTCTGCAATCTCTGCCAAACCTGCAGCATTGTCTGCCGCAGTAACAACCGCAGTTCTGATCCTTTCGTCTGCTGCATTCCAAAAAAGGATGTCCCCGGCTTCAGGCATTCCGTCTGCACAGTTTTCAATCAAACCGGCATTCTGCAGATCAGCAAACAGAATGTTGCCATCCGCATAACGAGGCAGAACCTCCTGCGCAACCCCCGCATAATTCAGACAATACGAAACAAACATCGTATTCCAATCCCCGTAAGGATCACCATACCATGCGCCGTAACGCGTATATCCTTTCAGCGTTTCCGATTCTGTCAGGACCACATTTTTTTCACTTTCTTTGTAACCAATCTGCATCCGCGCCAATGCCAAAAGGTCTTCTGACCAGTTTCCTGTACGGCTCACCGAATCTGCCATCTGCATCCAGATTTCTTCATTTTCCACATCTGCATTCAGATCCAGCCCTTCCACTATACAGGCTGCTTCATGGTCATGCTCCGGAATGGTACAGAGCAAGGTACCGTTTTGATCACTGCATTCTGCAATATGCGTATGCTCACCGAGTCCACACAAAAATCCCGGCTGCTGCGGCTGCGCTGTCTCCTTTTTTTGCTCATAACAGCTGTCATTATGCGTATGCTCTTCCTTCCCGCATAATGGCGTTTCTGACAGCATCATTTCCGGCAGGCTTTCACTTTCTGCCGGGTCACTTTCAGCCTGACTGCTCTCCTCAGATTCCTGCGTATCTGCCTCCGTCTCATCCACAACTGCAGAATCTGTTTCAATCGGTATCCTGTAACATTCTTCTGTATGTGTATGCTCTTCCATGCCGCATACATTTTTTCTTTCCATTGTGATGGCAGGCAAGATCAGCGCATAAGTGGTACAAAAAACGACCAGGATCGCCAACGTCCTGACGATCTTCTGCCACCCCTTTCTGCGTCTTCGATCTTTTTTCAGCTTCACTGCCGTCTGCTGTAAAACATCATTCATCCGCAATATTCTTCTTTCATCATGTTCAAAAACAATTATTTAACCATTCCCAACCCAGTTAATGGCCAAACTCTGTATACAATCTTTCCTACAATCTGTTCTTCCGCGATACAACCGACACTGCTGTGTCTGGAATCCACAGAAGTTTCCCGATGATCTCCCATCAAAAAAAAGGTATCTTCCGGAACCTGATACGGCAATTCCAGATCACATATTCCAATACTTTTTTCATTCAGATAGGGTTCATCCAATATTTCATCATCCAAAAGGACTGTTCCATCCTCGCGAATATCCACCCATGTACCCGGACCGGCAATATACCTCTTTACCAGTACCTTGTTTCCATAATAAAAAGCGACAATATCGCCAGGACTTAGATTTTTAGACTTAATGGATACAACAATTTCTCCCTCCTGCAGCGTCGGAGCCATGGAAGCCCCAAAAATCTGCAATACAGGCAGCCATAATGTAGCAACCAGTACCGCCACCGCCGATGCACTCACCAGCGCAAAAACTGTACTTTTCAATGTTTTTTTATATCGCGCACGATATCTTTCACGTTCAAGCTCTTCTCTTACCTGCTCTACCGGAGGAACGTTTTTTCCTGAAAATTGTTTTCTTTTTTTCATTCAGTCCATTCCTTTTCTTTTTGTCACTGGCTTTCTTACCGGTGCTGACTTTTTTCTTGTCACTGACCTTCTTTTCAACCGGTGCATCTTCCAGAAAAACCAGCCCTTCCAATTCAGGCCAGTCCGTTTCTTCATATCTGCTGTATGCCTGTTGTTCCAGACGCTTTATATTATCAAGATAGTGGTCTGCTGCTTCCTGTGCAGCTTCAAAAACGCCGTTTAATCTAAGCGCCGCCTCTGCAATGGAGCCTGCTTCTTCCAGCAAAATATCCCTTGACTCAAGCAGCCGGTTTGCACGTTTTAAGCGACGCTTGAGCTTCTCGTTTTCTTCCATCTGATAAAGCAGCAGTTCCAGCAACTCAGCCCTGCTCAAATACCGTAATTCTTTTTCGGTCATTTCGTCTCAACCCTTGCTATTTTTAATATAAAAAAAGCCCAATTATTAATTTTTACATAATAGGTATCATTTTAATAATATCATTTACCATTTTTATGTCCATCGGCAAATCTTCCAAACTTTCGACATATTTCTCCGTCTTTATGTATACCAATTAAAAAAGAGCGGTAAAGCCGTAAACGCTTTACCGCTCTTTCGTCTGTAATATCAGTTTTTCACATCAAAGGATACAAACCACTCCTGCTTTTCATATCCTTTTAAAATGCTGTGCTTTTTATGCAGCTTTGCCACATCCGGGCGGTCAAAGGCGCCGGTGCAGGGCTCCAGTGCAATATTGTGAAGTCCCTTAAAGCCGCCGGGATTGGTCCAGATTCCCAGCCAGGGCATTGCCTTATGATCAAATCCAAAATGCAGCGCAGAGCCGTCCGGATATCTGCACACGCACTCCCCGCCGGGTGCAGGCTCATCAAAGAAAAACTTGTACGCATCTTTTTCGGCCTCAGACGGGAACACAGACATATCCAGTCCGTTGTAAACCGGCCACACTGCCTTGGCGCCGTAGCCGCCGATCCTGCCTGTCTCTGAAAAAATGGTGGTCACTGCTGCGCCGTCTGCATGCGGAACCTCTAAAACAACACCCTCCTGTGCCGCCACCATGCAGTGTGCCGCATAAATATAGTTAAAATCAAAGGCGGTAAGATTTTCCGCCTGATAACGGATAAAGAGCGCACCGTCTTTTTCTGTGATCCACTTGTCCAGACGATAACCAAAACGCACGGAATACACCCACATATGAACACAGCAGTCCGGGCCGTCCGCCATACATGCCTCTTTGGCTGCTGCTGCGCCGCAGATCTCCCACTCCCATTTCAGCGCATACACCTCGCCGTGATCGGGAAGCTCCACGCCGTTCCAAGGATATTCGCTGCTGATGATTGCGTCGATCGTGGGAAACATATCGTCAAAGGCACTGCATTCCGCTGCCACATAACTGCCGCCGTACACAGGCTTTCTGTAACATTCTCCCGGGTCCTGCTCCAGATACTCACGGCCGTTTGCAACTCCAATGAGTGATGTAAGCTTTGCACCGTAATCCGGCAAAAACAGCCCCTTTACCGTCGCTGTTTCGCATACGATGCCTTCGATATCCTTGTAATTTTGCTGATAGACTTTCATATTCCAATCTCCTTCCCCATGCGGTCACGCACGGTCTGCACAGGCAATTTCTCTGCCAAAAGTATAGCACCCAACCTCTCAAACGTCAAAAGAATCCGCCGGTCTGATATACCTGCGGTACTGCAGCGGCGTCATCCCCGTTCTTTTTTTAAAGCAGGCAATGAAATTTTTGCTTTCCTTAAATCCGCACTCCCCGCCAACCTGCGCCACTGTCATGGCCGTTTCCAAAAGCAGCCTCTGTGACTGCACCAGACGGTATCCCACCAGATAATCATAAGGCGTCTGCCCGGTGTAAGCACGGAACACTTTAATATAGTAGAATTTGCTCAGATGACACCTTTCCGCCAGCTCTTCCACCGTGATCTCTTCCGAAAAATGCTGCTGTATCCAGAGGATATTTTCCTCCAGCACCTGTCTGTATGCTTCGTATTTTGCAGAAAACACATCTCTTTTTTTAATGGCGATCAGTTCCGTCAAAAGCCGCTGAATGCTCACGGCACTTTCCAGCTCTGCCTGCAGGTCAAAATGTCCGGCATAGCCCACCAGCTTTTCAAATTCGCTCACAAATATCCCGCGGCGCCCCAAAAACAGCGGTTCCACGCCCTCTGCATGCAAAAGCTCTGTATAGTCCACCGCACATTTTCCGGCAAAATGAAACCACAGAAAATGCCATTTTTCTCCCTGCGTGGCATAGTAATGGAATTTGCGGCAGTCTAAAACCATGACCTGACCGGGTGTGAGCAAAAATTCAGTATCTTCATACCGGATCACCCCGCAGCCCTCCAGCGTATATAAGATCAGACACTCCTCCATCCCCTGACGTCTGGTATAATAGTGACTGTCGCAGGTATAGTCACCGATGTTTGTCAGCACAAAGGGCAGCAGGTGCGTCTGTCTGGTTTTCAATACCGACCAGGACCTCTGTAAAGACCGGTCCCCCATGTCATATTCTGTATACATGTCATTCTCCCGTTTTCAGATGCAGTCTTTCAAAACAATATTTCAGTATTTTCGGACTGTTTTTTTGGTTGTACCTGTAAAAATATGGTATATACTGATAGTATCACAGTATCTTTATTATAGCAAAATTTAAGTTTCCTGCGCAACTGCAGGGACCTGACCAACGCAAAAAACAAAACCACTCTATGAAACGGAGGAAAAACTCATGACATTTCGTGAAAACGTGCTTGCAATCCTGAATTACGAAAAATATGACCATCTCCCTGTCGTATCTTTCGGTTACTGGGATGAAACCCTGCAGAAATGGGCCGCTGAAGGCCATATCACCCAGGAAGAAGCCATCGGCTATGCCAAATACGGCGACAATTCCGAAGCTGACAACTCTGTAATGAAGCGTCTTGGCTTTGACTTTAACTGGAACTCCTGCCCCGGAACCAGAAACCTGCTCTTCCCCAATTTTGAAAAGGAAATTCTTGAGGTCTGTGCAGACGGCAGCCAGATCGTGCGCGATCCCCTCGGCCTGATCGTAAGGGAAAATCCCAATATCGTATCCATCCCCGCCGAGATCGGCACCTCTTTGGTTGACCGCGAATCCTGGGAAACTTTGTATCTGCCCAGACTGCAGTGGGATGAAAAGCGCGTCAACACCGAATTTTTCAAAACACTGGCTTCCACCGAAGGCCGCGAGATCCCTGTCGGTTTACACTGCGGTTCCCTGATGGGACGTATCCGTGACATGATGGGTGTTGCAGAATTAAGCTATATGTACGCAGATGATGAAGAGCTGTATGCAGAGATCATTGACACCGTAGGCAATCTGGCTTACAAATGCGCAGAGGCTGTATTAAAGACCGGCGCCAAATTTGACTATGCGCATTTCTGGGAAGACATCTGCTTTAAAAACGGTCCTCTGGTAGTTCCTTCCGTATTTGAAGAATATGTGGGCCCTCATTACAAAAAAATTACCGACCTGTTAAAAGCAAACGGCATCAACATCATCTCCGTTGACTGTGACGGCTGGATCGATAAGCTGATCCCCATCTGGCTGGAAAACGGTGTCAACACCATGTTCCCCATCGAAGTTGGCACCTGGAACGCAAGCATCGCTCCCTGGCGTGAAAAATACGGCAAAGAGCTGCGCGGCGTAGGCGGCATGAACAAGACCGTGTTTGCAAGAGACTACAAAGCCATCGACGAAGAAATCGAGCGCTTAAAGCCCCTCATCGAACTTGGCGGCTACATCCCCTGCCCTGACCACCGTATCGCACCCGACGCTAAATTTGAAAACGTGCAGTATTACTGCGACAAGATGCAGAATCTCAAGTTCTGATCAACTGCAAAGCCCGGCAGACTGTGATATCCTTCACAGCCGCCGGGCTATTTTTCTGTTATGCTATGATCCGTTCCGCCCTTCAGGCATTGCCTGTCAGCTCCAGATAATTCTGATACTGCTGTGCATCGGGTTTAAAATCCGGTACAGAGCAGCAGGGCATCGTAGGCTCTTTGCCGCCGGAAGGCAGGGGTGTCAGATCATCCTTTTCATATTTGACACGGTCCTCTTCCTTTCTGAAATCCGGAATGTCATAGGGCTGTCCGTTTTCCAGAAGGCTTCTGTGACTTAAAATACCCACGGAAGCACAGGTTGTTGCAAAATATTCGTCAAATTCAGGCTTTCTGTTTTCACGGATACAGTTGAAAAATTCTCTGATCACAAAGAAATCTCCGCCGCCGTGGCCTGCTTTTTCCACAGCCTCTCTTACTTCTTCGGGCCACTGGGGCATATAATATTTCTTTTCTTCTTCTCCCTCCGGAATCTCCCAGTCGTTGTAACGAAGCATTACTTTACCGTCACCGCCGCGGACATTTTCGATCTGTCCTTTTACACCGCAGATACGGTAGGAATTGCCATGGGCGCCGAATGCGGCACAGCCTGTCACACGGTATACGGATGCATCATCATTTAAGGTTGTAATGATGGCAGCTCTGTCCCCCACCATGTTTCCGTTGTATTTTGCCTCCTCGAAAGGTGCAAAACAGGGGAATGCCGCCACCCTTTTTGGAAATGCACCGGTGATATACATCAAAGGCGCGAGGGAGTGGGTGATGTAATAGGAACGGGGCAGAAAGTTTCTCCAGTGCATCGGATACGGCCGAAGATCCTTCATCAGTTTGCCGTCCGCCATATCGATGGGATGATTGTATTCACCTTCACAAAACAGCGCTTTTCCCAGATTGCCGCTGCGGTAAACTCTTCTCATTTCCTGATTAAACTGCATGAAAGGATAGTTTTCAGCCAGCATGTAAAAAGCTTTGCTTTTTTCTGCAGCGCGCACCAATGCCACGCCTTCTGCCATGGTACCGTTGCTGGTGCATTCAGACAGAACATGCAGTCCCTTTTCCAGACATTTGATCGCAAAGGGTGCATGTTCATGGAAACAGTTTGCCAAAAAGACCGCATCCATATCATGCTCCAAAAATGCGTCAAAATCTCTGTAAAGAGTCACCTCCGGAACCAATTCCTTCGCATTCTGCAGTTTTTCCTCATCGCGGTCGCAGACCGCAACCACTTCACCGTCATTTGCAGCAATACTGTCATAAAAACTGCCGCCGCGTCCCAGACCGAAAATACCAAGCTTTACCTTTTTCATCTTCCGTGCATCCTTTCTGCTGTTTTCCTATACTGCTGTTTGCATATACCGTTATTTATGATTCTGTCATTTGGACATGCTTTCTTTGAGTACCTCAAGTGCTTTTTCCAGCTGATTGTCCGTACCGTTCTGATAAGCTTCGGAATCAAACGGAACTTCCACATCCGGTGTCACACCGATTTCATGGATATTGTTGCCGTTGGGTGTAAAATATGTGCTGACAGTCAGCTTCACCGCAGAACCGTCGGAAAGTGTCAGAATACGCTGCACAATGCCTTTGCCGTAAGTGGTCATACCCACGATCGTACCAATTCCATAATCCTGTACCGCACCTGCCAGAATTTCGGATGCAGACGCACTGTACTGGTCAACCAACACCACCAGCGGCACCTCAAGCTGATGTTTGCCGTCACATTTGTATTCATCCCTGTGTCCGGTTTTATCTTCTGTATACACGATCAGTCCTTCCGGCAGGATCTGTCTTGCGATCTCGCAGACTGCAGACATATTGCCGCCGGGATTGCTGCGCAGATCGATGATCAGGCCTTCCATACCGGAGCCCTTGCATACCGCAAGCGCATCGATAAACTGATCCACAGTCACTTCGTCAAATTCCGTGATCTGGATATAGCCGATATTTTCCTCCAGCATCTCATATTCAATGGTGATGTTGTTGAGCTTGCGGCGGGTCACGTCAAATTCCAGATAATCGGATTCCCCTTCACGGATAATGGTCAGATGCACCACTGTGCCTTCATCGCCTTTGATCAGTCCGACTGCAGAGGTCAGATCCATTCCCTGCACTTCTGTATCTCCCACCTTGTAAACCATGTCCCCGGCTAAAAGTCCCGCCTCTTCTGCAGGAGACTCTTCAAAAATACGGATCAGCACCGGAAGCTGGGTATTGTTGTCCAGTGAAACCTGCGCACCGATACCGTAATAAATCCCCTGGGTACTCTGCTGCAATTCCACCAGTTCTTCCGGGGTATAGTAAGCAGCATAGGGGTCATTCAACGCACTGATCATACCGCGGTAAATGCCGTTTTCCAGCTCTGTATCTTCGATCTCATTCAAAAAATGCTGGTCGATCACATCTTCCAGAACCTGCATTTTTTTGGCAGTTCTGACATTTGCCACTGCGCTGACTTCATTTTTGCCGTCAGCATCTGCCGTTTGGGAATTGGCGGCTGCCATCTGATACAGCTGCACCCCTGCGAAAGCAGCACATCCCAGAAAAAGGGTCACGATCACACCGATGATCAGACCTCCGATAAAACCACGCCGATTTTGTTTCATATTGCTTCTCCAGTCTTTTTCCCTGCAACCTTCCGTTATCCGTACAGTTGCATTCATCCTATTATATAGCCGGAAGAAACGGTTTAGACGTTCCTTCCGGCCGATTGACTTATTGCTTTATTTCAGATAATTCCACGGGCTTACATAACTGCCGTTCAAACGCACACCAAAATGCAGATGATTGCCTGTTGATCTGCCGGTGGTTCCCACCGCCGCGATGGTCTCGCCCTTTGCCACCATCTTGCCTGTGGAAACATACAGCTTGGAAGCATGCATATAAATGGTATACAGTCCGTCACCATGGTCGATCATGATATAATTGCCCATGGAACTGTTGTAAGCAGAAGCCACCACCTTGCCGGTGTAAGCCGCAAGGATCGGCGTTCCCGCAGGTGCCGCAAAATCCACACCGTTGTGGAACTTATTATAGCCAAGTGTGGGATGGATACGCCATCCGTAATCACTGGATATTCTTGTGTATCCCGGACAGGGCATCTGGAACATACCGCCGTCATATTTTAGACGGTTCTGCTCGGCAAGTCTGGCTTTTTCTTCTGCCACAGCCTTCTCCAGTGCCTGAATCACTTCATTTTGTGCAGCAATTTCTTCCTCATATGCCTTGATATCCTGCTCTTTTGTCTTGATATCACTCTGATAGGCATTGATCTCCTTTTCCTTTTCGGAAATAAGGGTATTAACAGATGCTTCCTCCTGCTCAAGGCTTTCTTCCGCCTGCTTAAGCACCTGTTCCTCTTCCTCCAGCATCTGCTTGCAGAGCTTTACATATTCCACATTCTGCTTATATTCCAGAAGCTTCTTATTGTCATAGGAGCTGAGCTGTTCGATATAATGGGCCTGATTGAGCATATCGCCAAAGCTTCCGGCTGTTGTCAGGATGGATAGATAGCTGTCATCCTTGCCGTTTTCGTACATATACTTCAGACGGCCTTTCATGTCAGCATACTGTGTGGCTGCCACTTCTTCCGCCTTTTCCAGATCAGCCTTTGCCTGAACGATCTCTTCCTTTTTGGCCGTGATCTGTTCTTTGAGCTCGTCGATCTTTGCCCCCAGATCAGCCAGCTTCTTATCCAGTTCAACCACATAGGTTTCCAGATTTTTCTTGGACTTTTCCAGCTCCTTCACCATGCTTTTGATATTGGACATACCTGCCTGAAGCTGCTTTTTCTCATTCTGCGCCTGCGAGATCGCATTCTGCTTCTGCTTGATGCTCTCTTCCAGACTGCTGGCATAAACGCTGCCTTTTGACATAACCAGAACAAGGCACAAAACCAATCCCGTCAAAAATATTCTTATGTTAAATTTCATGTAACCTTCTTCCTGCCATCAGACACGCAGATGTTTGCGCACTGTTGTAACACTTCCAAAGAAACCGATACCGGCTCCCAGAATCAAAGATACCGGCACCAGAGTTTCAAACACGGTCGCAACCGGTAAAAATGCAAGAATATCTGTCAGTGCCGGGAACTCCAGCGCCACATATTCCAATGCCTTGTTGTAAAGAACATAAATTGCCGCAAGGGGCAGCGCAGAGCCGATCAGACCGATCAGAATACCTTCGATGACAAAAGGTGATCTGACAAAAAAGTCTGTCGCACCCACATATTTCATGATCTCAATCTCAGTCTTGCGCACAGAAATACCGATCACCACGGTATTGCTGATCAAAAATACAGATACAGCCAGAAGGATCGCAATAATACCCATGGAAACATAGGCAATGATCGCATTCACACCGGTCAGTGTGGTAGCTGCCATCTCGGAACGCTTGACCTCACGCACCTGCGGAAGAGATTCCAGCCATACAACAAGATCAGCCTGCATCTCTACGTCCTTCATATAAATCTGCCAGTTGTCACTGCCTTCCAGCGGGTTTTCTGCGTAAATTTCCTGATAATCCTCGCCGATATTCTCAGGCGCCCATTCTGCCCACGCCTGATCCGCAGAAATAAATTCTGCATCCGCAACCTCATTGCGGGCCAGGATCTGCTCGCCCACCTTAAGCATCTCTTCCTCTGTCACGCCTTCATTAAAAAAGACTGTCACAGAAACGCCTTCTTCTGCGGTCTGCACGATGTGCTGGAAGTTGACGATCACAGCATAAAAAATACCAAATAAAAACAAACATGCACTGATGGTTGCCACTGATGCCAGTGAAAACCATTTATTGCGGAAAATATTTACAAATCCCTGTTTGATCGTATAAAAAAACGTACTAATCCTCATCGATATACCCACCTACTTCTTCGTCGCTGATCACAACACCCTTTTTCATGGTGATAACACGCTTCTGCATTTCATTTACAATTTCTCTGTTGTGGGTAACCACTATCACTGTGGTTCCGTTTTCTTCATTGATCCGCTCCAAAAGCTTCATGATCTCCCAGGAGTTCTTGGGATCCAGATTACCTGTCGGTTCATCCGCCAAAAGAATGGGCGGTTCATTGACCAGTGCGCGGGCCAGTGCCACTCTCTGCTGTTCACCGCCGGAAAGCTGTCTGGTCTTTGCCTTATATTTGCCCTGCAGACCTACCATGGACAGTGCTCTGGGGACATTGCGCTTCATCTCCTTGCCGGTAGCCTGTATGATGCGCTGTGCAAAGGCCACATTCTCATAAACATTTCTGTCATTAAGAAGGCGGAAATCCTGAAATACGATTCCCATATTTCTGCGGAACTTCGGCACCTGACGGTGTCTTAATCTTGCAACGTCGGAACCGTTTACGATAACAGTACCGCTGGTGGGTGTCAGTTCACGCAAAAGAAGCTTGATCAGTGTGGATTTACCTGATCCGCTGTCACCAACGATAAATACAAATTCACCCTTTTTAATCTTTAAGCTGACATTGTCAAGTGCCGGAGAGCCTGTGGAATAGGCCTTGCTTACCTTATCCAGCACGATCATGTCATTTGCCGCTATTTTTTTCTTTTTCTTCTTTTTACCCAGTAATGCCATTTTTTCCATCCTAAAAATTAATACTCAAAAGATTCCATGTACTTCATGTACTTGACTACCATCAGCGCGATCTTGAACGTGATGGCATCCTCGAATACGCGCAGATCAAGACCGGTGCTCTTCTGCAGCTTGTCCAGTCTGTAAACCAGCGTATTGCGGTGTATAAACAGCTGTCTGCTCGTCTCGGAAACATTCAGGCTGTTTTCAAAAAATTTATTGATCGTAACCAGTGTCTCTTCATCGAAATCATCCGGACTCTTTCCCCCAAAAATCTCCCGGATAAACATTCTGCACAAAGGAATCGGCAGCTGGTAGATCAGACGTCCGATACCCAGTTCACTGTATGCGATCACATTGCGCTCATCAAAAAATATCTTGCCGACGTCCAGTGCCATCTTGGCTTCTTTATAAGAACGGCTGACTTCCTTGATCTCGCGCACCACTGTACCATAAGAAACGCGTACGCCGTCCGTACCTTCTTTTTCCAGAAGTGCAATGATATTGCGGGCAGCTTTTTCGATATCACGGTTGCCGTCATTTTCAGACAGCTCCTTGACAACGATCACATTGTTCTCGTCCACGGCTGTCACAAAATCCCGGCTGTTGGCGCCAAAACTGGAACGCACCAGCTCCAGCGCATTGCTGTCCCTGCCGCTTCCTTCCACGATCATAACCACGCGGCTTTCATCTGCGGGAATATGCAGCTTCTTGGCACGGCTGTAGATATCCACAAGAAGCAGATTATCCAGCAGGAGGTTTTTGATAAAGTTATCCTTGTCAAAACGCTCCTTATACGCAACCAGCAGGCTCTGAATCTGAAATGCCACCATCTTGCCGACCATATAGATGCCTTCGCCTGCTCCGGCAGCCACCAGAATATACTCCAGCTGCTGCTCATCATATATCTTAAAATACTGACAGCCCTGTACCTCCTGGCTGTCTGCAGGAGATTCCGCAAAAGAACGTGCGATCATGCAGCAGCTTTCCAGTTCTCCTGAAGTCGCCGCCACCATCTTACCGTCAACATCAACAATACACAGATCTACCCTTGAAATAGCTCTCAATCCATCCAGCGTACTCTGTAAGATCTGATTTGATACCATAAACCCCGTCTCCTTCTTTTGTCGCCTTGTCTGCCCAAAACCGCAGAAACCGGCAAATTTCTACACCCATTTTACATTTTAATAGAAAGCAACAAAAAAAGCTATAGGAAACCGCAAAAAACTTAGTGATTTCTCCTAAAAATTTTTGCCATATTTAAAAACGGACTGAAATTCAGTCCGTTTTTCCGCTGTTATATTTATTTACTTTTTTCCGGAATATCATATTTCTGATTTTTTCTGCAACAGAAGCTTTGGCCGGATGATAAAAATCTTTCTCCGGCATCGCGATCCACAGCATGGCATTTAAAAATCTGCTGCACTGATGCATCAGCTCAAGATCCTGCGGCCAGCTCATTCTGGAAAAAATGATCTGCGGTGCCGCCTCGTTGAGCGCATTCATCAGCTGTTCCGGCAGCCTGTCAAAAAAATCATATCCTGCGCAGCCTGCAACACGAATATCGCTGCACAGCTTTAACATTGCCTCTTCCAGCGTCTGGGCTTCTTTTTGGGTATCTCCCAGAAAAAACACACTGCCGCCTCTTTTGGCTGTTTTTCTCAAACATTCCCGCAGCACAGTCTGTTCCCGGATCTCATGAATCCGTCCCATGCTTGCAATTCCGGCCGCTTCCAGTATTTCTGCCTCAGCGCAGAGCGTCATGTCAGTATTTTCGATCAGTTCCTTTACCGCATCCTGCTTTGCAGTCTCTGTCAGGTTCTGAACCGTCACACAGGCGACCGTGTTCATCGCACCGCCGTTTAAGAAACGATCGATCTGTTTGAGAGCCTCCCGCGCTGTGTAGTCGCGCAGGGAAATTCCCAAAATCGAATATCTTTTCATAACATCCCCCGGGTTCTCCAGGATTTTATCATTCCTGTTTTTTTCAGATTCTGCGGATCTGATCCTGCGTGATCTCGATATTTCCCGCTTTCAGCAGATTGCCCACCGCACGCTTGAATTCATTCTTGCTCATCTGCGTCTTTTCGCGGATCAGTTCCGGAGACGCCTTGTCCGTAAAGTCCAGTGCGCCGCCCTGCGCATCGATCATATCCAGCAGACGCTGTGCGTCCTGCTTCATCTGGATATATGCTTTTTCACGCAGGCTCAGATCGAGCTTTCCGTCTTCATGCACCTTGGAAATTCTGGCTTCGATCCAGTCTCCCACCTTCAGATCGCCGTACATCTCGTTGGGCGGGATCAGCGCAGAATAGCAGTTATCCACCGCCACAAAAGCGCCGAACTGACGGCTGATCTCATACAGATGTCCGCTGACACGCTCATCCTTCTGATAAGGGCTGTCCGTGCGCAGATAATGATAAATCTTCATGGTCGCGCAAAGGCGTTCACTTTTGTCAATATATAATGCCACAGGAAAGCTTTCTCCGGGCTGCACCTTTCTGGTCTGTTCCTTAAAGGGCAAAAACAGATCCTTTTCCAGTCCCCATTCCATAAAAGCGCCGTATTTTCCGGTCTGTGCCACGCGCAGTACCGCGATCTCGCCCAGCTGCAGCGCAGGTCTGGTCACTGTAGAAATCAGTCTGTCCTTGGAATCCTTATACAAAAAAACCTCGATCTTATCACCGATCTGTGTTCCTTCCGGAATCTGCTTCACCGGAAGCAGCACCGTCTGTTTGCTGTTTGCTTCCTCTCCCAGATATGCACCGAATTCCACTTTTCTGACAACTGTCAGCTCCTGCATTTTTCCTAATTCAAGCATGATCTTCCGTCCTCTTTTCTTCTATGCACAAAATTCAACAACTGCATATGCCTGACCGTCTGCTCCGTTAAGAGAAACGATCCGTTTTCCTTCATCTGCCGTCACCACCGGCACGATCGTATCATGCAAAAGTGCCTGCCTGCGATACTCTGCCCGCATCTGCTTCACCGCAAAGTCTTCCGGCAGATATCCCATCGCCATAGCGATATACTGTCCGTTGTTTACATGATGATTGCCGTCCAGATGCTGTCTTCCTACCAAAAACGCCTCTTCTTCCACACCGCCGTCGGGTACCGTGATCTTGCGTGACGCCGCCGGCATCGCAAGCGGCTCACCCAGCGTATACTTTTCATAGATCACCGCCGGAACTCTTGCCGGAAGTCCCTTATTGATATCCAGAAGCGTCCAGATGGAATTGGCCTCCACAAGTCTGTTCCCTTGGGCATCCTCCAGAAAGAAATTACGGTGTCCCATAAATCCTTTGAAAGATGTAGGAAAGGTTCCCACCACGATCCTGTCGCCAAGCTTCGGTCTTTGGTGCACCACAATCTGCCAGGAATTCAACACCCAGACAAGCCCCAGACCGCTTACCACTTCCACGCCTGCTCCCAGGTCTTCTGACTGAAAGGTGGATGCATCCTGAAAATAATTCACGATCCCCGCGATGCTCAAAAGTCCTTTTTCATCTGTTTCACTGTATCTTACTCTGCTGTTAAATGTATACATTCGTACCTCTTACATACTGTGATCACTTTTGCTGTATCTTTTGATTATAACGGAATTCTTCTCCTGCCACAAGTCCCGTCCCGCGGAAAACTGTCAACAATCTGTGATTTTTTCGTGATTTCAACGTATTTTTCAAATATCGATAGTATAACAGCATTTTAAACTGAATCCACAATCTCCAGCCGTACATCCGCCGGATCAGCGATGATCTCTTTGTGAATCATCCACTCCTCCAGCACATCACAGCTTGAAGTGGAAAGCTTGCGTGAAGCTTCATTCTGTTCGGCTTCCTCCAGCGATACCTTCAGAAAATCTTCCATATTCCGGTAATGATATGCATGAAGCCCTATTCTGAATTTCTGATTATCAGCAACAGGCTGTCCCTCGTATTCCAGAGTCACAAGCTCCTGACGCGCTCTTGACCAGACGATCTTTAGCCCGCCTGAAAACTGATAAAATTCCGTGTGTGCGCAAAATGCTTCTTCCCGCAGAATCCACCGGATCGCGCGTTTGAGCTGTGCACCGTTTAAGGTCACGCGATACAGTGCTTCGTCAAAGGAAAATGCCGCCCGCAGATCCTCATAGGTCACGATCGGCCCCATTTCTTTTTTCCGGATGCCGCCGGAGCCCAAAAACATGATATCCACGCCAAGGCTTAGTCTGTAAATATCACTGAAAATACGTCCCAGCTGGGTTTCCTGATTTCGTACAGGATGGGTATAAACATCTGCAAATCTGGTGATGATGCGGCTGTATTTTGCATCGGTTTCTTCTTTATAACTGTTTATCACTTCTTCCAGTGCCCGGTCTCTGGGACAGTGATCATCATTGATCGGAATCAGCTCCCATTCAAAATGATCCACACAGTTCTTCTGCGTATCAACCCAGATATCAAAACGCCCGATCTGCGCTGTTCCGCATGCCGCCTGTACAATCGGGATGCCTGCTGTCACTGTCGGCTCTTCCATATAAGTATGACTGTGACCGCCGATGATCAGATCCACGCCCCAATCCGGGTCCAGTGCCGCTGCCAGCTTTTTATCCTCTTCAAAACCCACATGGGTCAAAAGCACTGTCAGGTCAATATCTTCTGTTCTGTAGCTGTTACAGATTTTTCCAACCTCTGCCGCTGCGTCCTTCACTTCAATAATCGGTCCGATCAAAGCTTCCTGACTGGTCTGCGCCAACACGGTTTCTGTCAGCACACCGATAAACAGAATGCGCATACCGTCGATTTCCAGAATACAATGCGAATCAAACATACGACTCTGCAGGTTTTTGATATACATATTCGCATTGATAATGGGGAATTTCGCACATTTTTCCAAAAACAGCAAATGTCCCACGCCGTAATCCACCTCGTGATTGCCAAGCGTCACCACATCGGGTGCCAGCAGGTTGGTGATCTCGATCGTAGAAATTCCTTTATATTCACTGTCTATGAGCGAGCCGCTGAGCATGTCACCGGCAATGGCATACAGCACGTTTTTTTCTTCTTTTCTGACTTTCTGCAGATAGCCTGACAGCATGGATACGCCGCCTAAGAGGTCATCGTCTATCTGTTTTGCCAGAAAATCCCCGTGCATGTCGTTGGAGTGCAGGAGGGTAAGTTTTTTGAGTTGGGTCATGTATCTAACCTCGTTAAACACTTTCAAAATTATTTACTTGAACAATTCAAATATAAAATATAAGGACTATGTCAGATAATTATCAGTATATACAAAAATAAACGGGCTTGCAAGCAAACCCGTTTTTCCTTCCATATATCTTATGTTCTTATTCATTTATAGCATCTTCCGCATGGTCCATAACCATTTGCCGTTGCTGTTTCAATAGTGACCTGAATGGGATCTATCATTTTACTACAGGTTGACTTCGTATGATACTTTTTCCCTCCATTTGTAGGAACCCATACTAAATTTTCTCCTGTTTCCGCATGCTCAGGGACAATCACTCCGCTTCCACCATTTGAACCACCGTTCTGCTGTGTTGTCTGTTGAGGCTGCGTTATTGTAGGAACAGCTGCTTGTGCTTCTGCTTCTTTCACCGCTTTCTCCGCAGCAGCCTGTGCTTCCGCTTCCTTCGCTGCTTTTTCCGCTGCTGCCTGTGCTTCCGCTTCTTTCGCCGCTTTCTCCGCTGCTGCTTGTGCTTCCGCTTCCTTCGCTGCTTTCTCCGCTGCTGCTTTTTCTTCCGCTTCCTTTGCTGCTTTCTCCGCTGCTGCTTTTTCTTCCGCTTCTTTTGCCGCCTTCTCCGCTGCCGCTTTTTCTTCTGCTTCTTTTGCTGCTTTTTCCGCTGCTGCTTTTTCTTCTGCTTCTTTTGCTGCTTTTTCCGCTGCTGCTTTTTCTTCCGCTTCCTTCGCTGCTTTATCGGCTTCAACATCAACTACACTAATTGTCACCGTGTTACTTGTTACTTCACCGCAAGAAACATAAACCTCTACTTGCCCAGCCACATCACCAACATAGATTGTATTTTCAGTAAATTCTGCGTTTCCTTTCGCAACAATATATTCAATCGACGATGCATCTGCGTTTTCCGGCGTCACTAGAATCTCCACTTCAATTTGTGAATTTATATCATATACTTCCTGCTGTTGCAAAACAACAATTTCCAAAGTTTGTGGCAATACTGGTTCAGACGTTGTACATCCCGCCCCCGCCAAACTGCCTATCCATACCACCGCAGCGGCCAATAACCCTTTTTTCATTTTCTTCACAGGCTGTTTTTTCAAAAACTTAATTCCCATTACCACCAGCAAAACCGATATTGCCAGCATACTCAAGCCAAACAAAAGTGTAAATAAAGTATTCATACCCTTTCTCCTTTATATATCTAATGTGTACATTATATATCTCATACATTAGTTATTCAAGATTTTCCTTTTGGATATAATCTAAGAAAAAGCAACGGAGAATCCAAATGCTGCGTTTAAGAGTCCTTGACATTCTCAAAGAGCAAAATCATTCAAAATATTGGCTATATAAGCAAATGGATATGAGTTACCAGAATTTTTCCCGCATTGTCAACAATGAAACCTCATCCATTCGCTATGAAAATCTCGAAAAATTGTCCAAAATACTGAATTGTCCTGTAGGCGATCTTTTTGAACAGCTTGACGACATTTCCCCCTCACAACAGTGATTTTGAAATCACTGTTGTTTTTATGCACTTTTCTTTTCCTCTATTTAAATATCCTTTCAGAAATTCCTTCTGTCACAGCAAAACTTTTCAAACTTCCACAAAAATAAAAATCCCCTGAAAATTTGATTGTTTTTTTCAATATTCACATAACCCATTTAAACCAGTTGCATCCCCCCGCAATTTTATATATACTGAAAGAGTCGTACATAATGTGCTGTCCGGCCTTAAGACTCCGGGCAGTCATAAAAAAATATAAAGGAGTTCCCCCGCTATGAACATTTGTAAAGACAGAGCATTTGAAGTGCTCACAAGACTCAGCGTTCCCCGTATTGCAGGTACCCCCGGCGAGCTGGCTGCTGCAGAACTGTTAAAGGCTGAATGCGACAAGATCGGCGTTCCCGCAGTGATCGAAGCTTTCGAGATCGACATGCCCGAAGTTTTTGAAGCAAAGCTGACTGTTACCAAGCCCGAAGTCTGCGAGATCAACTGCATCGGCATCGGCAGATCCGGCAACACTCCCGACGAAGGCATCTGCGGCCCTCTTCTTTATGTAGAAGACGGTATGGAAGCGAACCTGCTTGACGCAGAAGGCAAGATCCTGCTGCTGAGCGGCATGGCTAAGCCCGAAGTTCTGGAAAGAATGAGAAAATCCGGTGCACTTGGCTATATCGCATGCCACGGTTCCCTGTACGATCCCGAAGAAATGATCCCTGAGATCCGTACCAGAAACGAACGCAGAAAACCCGGCGAAGAAGACATCAACTTCCCCGGCGTAGTGATCCACATCACCGACGCTTCCAAGCTTCTGCGCATGGGCGTTGAAGAGATCTGCATCGTTGAAAAGCAGGACGGCAACAAAAAAGGCACCTCCCACAACGTAGTTGCTACCATCGAAGGTACCGAAAAGCCCGATGAGATCATCGCTTTCTCCGCTCACTATGACTCCGTAATCTACGGCACCGGCGCATGGGACAACGGCACCGGCTCCATCACCATCATGGAGATCATGCATCACTTCGCAAAGAACCCTCCCAAGAGAACTGTGAAGTTCGTATGGTGCGGTTCCGAAGAAATCGGCATCTGCGGCGCAAAGGCATACTGCAAAGACCACAAGGATGAACTGGACAAACATCGTTTCAACATCAACGTAGATATGACCGGTGTTTTACTTGGTTATGAAAAGGCTGTCTGCACCTGTGACGAAAGAGTTGCAAAACATATCGACTTCATGGGCTGCGTGGAAGGCTTCCCGATCGTAACCGAAATCGACACTTATCCTTCCGATTCCACTGCATTTGCAGAAGCCGGCGTTCCCGCCATGACTTTCGCACGTCTTAACCCCAGAGGCGGCGCTGAAATCCACTCCCGCAGAGATATGATGGAAGTTCTGGATCCCACCGCATTCATCAAGACCGTTGAATTTATGGTTAAGTTCTCCGAACAGGTTGTAAACGCAAAGGTATTCCCTGTTCCCCGCGAACTGCCCAAGGAAATCAATGAAAAGCTTGAAAAGTTCAGAAAAATGGAAGGCATGAAGAAGGAAGAAGAGAAAAAGGAAGATAAAAAAGAAGAAAAGCCCGCTGAAACAAAGGCTGAAACCAAATAATCTCTTTTGACCCAAAATCCCCCGGCACACCAAATGCGCCGGGGGCCTTTTTTTTGTTTTAGCAAGTCTTTTTTTCGCCGGACTTATATTGTAAAATCACTCACAATATCCATCAGCGTCAGATTGGAGGTCGCACTGCACAGAGGCTGGAAAAACAGTTCTTTTTTTGTCCCATCCGGAAATACCACCGGAATATAGGCAGAGGCTGCCTCTCCTCCTGAAATACCTGCCATTTCTCCTTCTTCAAAAATACTCCATTCCGGAAGCGGATCGTGTTTTAACCGATAAAATCCGTTCTCATCAGGATCTGTCAGAGCAAGCTTAAAATCACGTCCTTTCAGTGCCTCATGACAATATCCTTCCGGCACTGTATTTTCCTGTTCCACCGCAGTCATCAGATCCCAGTGATACATCATGGGGGCGATCACCAGCGGTCCGTATTTTACCACCATTCGATCATTGCGAATTTCGGTGTAATGTCCCATTTTGCCATCCAGATAGAGCGTATATCCAAGGGGATTGTTCACGCGGCGGCAGGATGCAGCTCTGATGCAGGAAGGAATGCGCAGCTCCATATCATCCTGCGTGCCCTCGACTCTGATAATGGTTTCTGCATTTGTCGGATATTTTGTTGTGACACAGACCCGGATCTCGCCCGAAGGTGTTTTGATCGTATACTGACCCGGAATGAGGAAGTTTAATTTCAAAAGTCCGTTCTTCATCGTTACCGCGTGACGCGCAGTTTCCGTCAGACACATACCGCAGTTTTCGGTACAGCACCACCAGGCTTCCTCAATATAAGTTTTATAACCGTGCTCGCCAAAATAACGGTGTCCGAATCCACCGGTCACAAACTGGTTGAAATAAAGCGCATTCCAAAGCGAATATTCTGCCAGCTCATAGGCACTGCTGTCATCAAAATAAAAACCGTACAGCAGATTCAGCATGATCCAGTCTGCAATAGAACAGCCTTCATTGCGGGGAGACTCCGGAAACATCTCGCTGATGTCGCCGTTTGGATACATACATCCCCGATCGATGATCTCCTGCCTGCGCACACGGACAAATTCTGCCAGTTCTGCATCTTCGGCATAGATGGCTGCTTTTAAAATACCGCGCAGCGTGGTCATATAGCCATGGGAATGTGCGCCCTGCAGCTGTCCCATACATTCACTCGCAATGCGGCGGACGGCATCCAGATACACTTCCTTCTGTGTTTGCTTATAAAGCTCCGCAAAACCTTCTGCGATCCAGCAGCTCATTTTGTGAGGACCGAACGGATTGGCCATTTCCGCATAAAATGCATCTCCTTTGGCAAACAGAAATTCCGCACATGCCTGTGCTGCGTTCAGTGCACGCATATCTCCGGTCAGTTCATAGTAATTTACCAGTCCCGACATAAAATGGGTTCCGATATAGGTGGCCTTTTCCGGAGACTCACCGGTATACTCAAACGCATTTCCAAACACGCCGGATTTATGCCGGTTATTCATGATGCGCTCAAACAATTCGTTCAGAACTTCAATATGTTCTCCGTCCACGCCTTCTGCCAGAGAATAAAACTGCAGCATACGCCCGGTAAGGTCATAGGTACACCAATGCGCATGTCTGCTCCGAAGTCTGGGTCTCTCCAGATCCATCATAATAAAATTCATGCTGTCCACCGGATAATGTGTCAGACGTTTTTTGGCCAGCCCAAGACGATATTTAAGCTGGGACGGATACAAAAACGGTTTGGAAAGTGATGCATAATTCATGATTCAGCCTCCTTTTTGTGTTTTTTCCTACGTGTAAGCAGCACAGCAACCCCGATCGCAGAAATGCCGCCTGCAAGCTTACCGGCAATGACCGGCACGATCATTTCCGGATTCACACCTGCGATAAAGCCCAGATGATCGCCAAATACAAAGGCAGAGGAAACCGCAAATGCCATATTGATGACTTTTCCTCTCTCATCCATGTCTTTTACAAAGACTGAAAAGCCTTTCACCATCCAGTCCGGCTTTTTTAACAGGCCCCATATGATCAAAAGCACCAGAATGAGGATGGGTGTCAGATTTTTCAAGATCATGCCCATTTCATATCCGGCCGTGATGCCGCCGACGATACAGCCATGATATAGATAATAACATCGTTCAAGTTCATTTACGGATTCTCTCTTTGAATACTGCAGTATAAATCACCGTTTAATCCCACTCGTCGCCGCGTACGGTATTTAAATCGATCCCTCTGGTTTCGGCAACCTTTGTCATAAACAGCACAATGGCAGCCACCAGCGGAATGGCAACGCACAGCAGGCAGGTGATGCCCAGTGCATCATTGCCGGCAATAATGGAAACCACAATCATGGCAGGGTAAGACACACCCATACCTACCATATTGCACAGACTCTGCGCTCCCAAAACCGAAGCGCGCAGATTTGTAGGTGCTGCCTCCGCACACATATTGCCGCCCATGGCATCGGAAGTGCACCAGTATCCGCCGGTATACATACCGGTGAAAATCCCCACTAAAACCGGGCTCCACGCAAGGGTAATACCGAGGAAAAAGCCTACAATGCCGATCAATGTAAGAGATGCCATCACGACCGCAACCGGCTTTCTGCCGAACTTATCGCTGATAAACCCTTTTGCCAGAGTAAAAATGGCACCGATCACAGGCATGACCATCAGCGCATCGGTTACCACCTCAGGCGCCAAAGCACCGTAAGCTGCCTCATAGCCATAGGTCATGATCTGCTGGTAGTACATGGTGCCGATCATGGCAACCGAAACAAACATGGTACAGATAAAAAGCCAGCGCAGCTGTTTATGCCGGAAGGCAAACTTAAAGGCAGACACTAAACCGCCCTGCGCCTGTGCCTCTGCACGGCGTCTGGCATTTTCCTCTTCCCGCTCTTTGTCCGTCATTTCCAGAAAACCGATCCGGTTATTGATAAATACATCGGTTTCGCGGGCAGTCACCATCGCGATCAGGCCCACCACCACAGCCAAAACGGCGGGAACCAAAAAGACGCGGTTCCAGACAGCGGTATTGTTTCCCATGACCGCGCGGCGCATAATGGGGATCAAAACAGCGCCCAGAGAGCCAATGGCAGACACAATGGACAGGTATGTAAAACGGTGCTTTGCGGGCATGGTTTCCAGCACATACACCGCCTGCATATCATGGGCTATAAAAAAAGTGATCAAAAGAGAGCCTGTGATGTATACAGCGGCAGAGCCCACATTTCCGGCCAGATACACGACAAACATGCCAAGTCCCATGGCAGCAGTATTCAGCACAAGAAAAATTTTGCGTCCAAACCGGTCAGACATGGACTTATAAATCGCACCGGCGATCATTACGGCAGACGCAAGCATCCCCAGCGTATCCATCACCGCAGTGGAACCGCCAAACAGGTCACCGCAGATTTCAGCTTTCATTTTGGTACAGATATCCGTGGCAACAGAGTCCGTAATAAACACCATACTCAGCACCACGATCAGGTATGTCAGATAACACTTTCTTTTTGGTCTGGCCTGCTCTTTGCGCCATCTGGCCAGTTCCTTTTGCTCTCTGGCCTTTCTGGCTGCCAGTTGTTCGGGCGTTTCTGCTTTTCCCATTTTCCTTCTCCTTTTATCCCTTTATCATCTTCATAATGCCCCGGAAGAAATGTCCGTTTGCCATTTCCAGAAGTCCCGGCATGATGCCGCCTTTGATACCGCCGGAAATCTGCATTCCCCGCAGGGGGCCGCCCACCGAAGCATTGATCATCATACGGAATTCCGGATTGTCATAATCCTTTTTGCCGCCGAAGCTTTTGGCCATCACATTCTCCACTGCTTTGTACATGATTTTCATAACAAGGGAATATTCCTTCATTTCCATAACCGTGTTGTCCATGGTGAAACTTCCCTTTTTCAAAACCGGAGCTGTGTAGTGTTTTCCCAGCATTGCTTCCCAGCCGGCCTGCGAAGGCTTACCGCTGCAGGTTTCGTACCAGCTGTCTTTCTGCCAGGCAGGAATTGTCACTTCTTCTCCGGCACTTTCCAGCGGCGCACAAAGATCTGCGATCTGAATCTGATAAGTGCCTGCAGGAACCTTCCAGCCCTCCTGCCACACAGCAAAACTGCGGTCATTCAGACAAAAACTTACCGTTTTTTTCTCTCCGGGTGCAAGGAATACCTTCTGAAATCCTTTCAGCTCCCGTACAGGCCGGTGGATGCCATTCTGTAGTGCAGCCACATACAGCTGTACCACCTCTGCACCTGCACAGCTGCCGGTGTTGGCAACCGTCACCGAAACTTCCTTTCCGTCAACTGTCAGATCAGAATACGCAAAAGTTGTGTAGCTCAGACCATAGCCGAAGGGCCAGCGTACCTTAACGGCTGCCTTGTCATAATAGCGATAACCGGCATAAATGCCCTCCACATACAAAGCATCCTGCATTTTGCCAAAAAATTCCGAGGAAGGAACATCCCCATAGGTAAAAGGCCAGCTTTCAGCCAGTTTGCCGGAAGGATTTACTTTGCCGTAAAGCAGGTTTGCTGCCGCCTCACCTCCGGCCTGACCGGGCAGCCCCATATACAGAATCGCTTTGACCTTGTCTGCCCAGGGACATTCCACACAGCAGCCGCACAAAAGTACCACCACGGTATTGGGATTGGCTGCGGCCGCTGCTTCGATCATCCGGATGTGACCGGCAGGCATCGTCATATCTTCCCTGTCAAAGCCTTCGGATTCATACCGTCCCGGAAGACCGGCAAAGATCACTGCCGTTTCTGCCTCCCCGGCAGCTTTTGCAGCTTCAGAAAGCATATTTTCCGTTGTATTTCCCTGTTCGTCACAGCCGGGCGCATAAAGGGCTCCGGGCAGAAAATCCAGTGGCTGACTCAACCTTGTGGGATTGATATGGCTGGATCCTGCTCCCTGATAACGGATTTCTTTGGCCATGGCACCGATGACCGCGATCCGGGCAGTTTCTTTAAGCGGCAGGATATTTCCTTCATTTTTCAAAAGCACCGCGCCCTGTTCTGCGGCCTGACGTGCGACCACATGATGCGCGTCATAATCACAGTCATAAGTGCGCTGATGGGTGTCTGCCGCACGGAAAACCGTTTTTAAAATTCTGCGGACGCTGGCATCTATCTCACGTTCGGAAAGTTTTCCTTCTTTGACCGCCTGCGCGCACTCTTTGAACATATAGTCACTTGATCCGGGCATGTTCCAGTCACAGCCTGCCCTAAATCCCGCAATCCTGTCATTCATGGCGCCCCAGTCGGTAACAACCATGCCGTCAAATCCCCATTCGCCGCGGAGGATATCGGTAAGCAGCTTTCTGTGGTCGCTGGCATGGATACCGTTTATTTTATTGTAAGAACACATCACCGTGGCAGGCTTTGCCTCCTTTACAGCGATTTCAAATCCGGTCAGATACAGTTCCCGCAAGGTCCGTTCGTCCATGAGAGAGTCAGAAGTAAAACGGTTTAACTCCTGGGAGTTGGCGGCAAAGTGCTTTAAGCTGGTGCCGACACCGTTTTTTTCCACACCTTTGATAAATCCGGCTGCCAGTTTACCGGCCAGATAGGGGTCCTCTGAAAAATACTCAAAGTTTCGTCCGCACAGGGGATTGCGCTTTAAATTACAGCCGGGCCCCAGCACAACTCCCACCTTTTGCTGCAGCGCTTCCTCCCCGATCGCATTGCCCACCTGTTTGGTCAATTCCGGGTCCCAGCTTCCGGCAGTGGTCACCGCAGCGGGAAAACAGGTGGCCGGGACAGACTTGTTGATCCCCAGCATGTCCAGACCGCCGCTTAAATCCTGTTTGCGCAGGCCACTGGGGCCGTCGCAGACAAACATAGAGGGAATGCCGTACTTTTCGTAAGCCCTGCTCTCCCAGAAGGACGCTCCTTCGCACAAAGCGATCTTATCTTCCAGAGTCATTTGCGAAATAATGCCTTCTATCTTCATATCATTCCTCCGTTTGGTAGATTTTTGTGCCTGCTTCCTGTACAAATTCTCTGCCATCCGGCAGACAAACGACTGCCTGACAATTGGCAGGAACGGTTATCGTAAAAACAGTACCATTATCTGTCTTTTCCCATTTGCTTTCGACCCTGCCGCAGATTCCGGTATAGCAGGCCGCCGCATGCGTCAGGCTGCCGCCGGGGCGGGGGGCGATCACAAAACGGTTTTCTCCCTCCGGCCGGATGCCGCACACCGTCCGAAAGAGCCATGCACATACCGCGCCCTTGGAATAATGATTCAAAGAACCGGCTCCTGCGCCCTGGGTATTATAAGGACCTTCCCAGCTTTCCCAGATGGTAGTGGCACCAAGCTTTGGCATGGACAGCCAGCCGGGGATCTGTTCATTTTCCAGCAGTCTGTACGCTGCGTTGATATCAATATCCGCAAGCACATCCAGGATCAGCGGGGTAGACAAAAATCCGGTTCCCAGCCGCCAGTCATAGTTTTCCAGCGCCTTTATCAGACGTTTTTTTGCAAAAACCGTCTGTTCTTCATTTAACAGCTTAAAATACAAGGGACGTACCAGCTGTGCCTGCCGGTCTGTATCCAGTGTATAAGTGTCGCCGGAAACAAGCTCCTGATAGGCGCGCCTGCATCCTTCGTGGTATTCTGAAAAGAGCGCTGCCTCCTCTTTGCTGCCGTACTTTTTAGCCGCCTCTGCCATAATCCCCATCACATAAGCTGTATACGCAGTGGAAACCTCCGGATGGGGCTCACAGAAATCTGTCCATTGAAAAGCGCAGACATCCACGGGTTCTGACCACTCGCCGTAGCTTTGTCCCGTGTTGACAAGATATTTTCTGTTTTTTGCCGACAATCGGATATTTTTTCCAAAAAACGGCATTTTTTTACCGCACCGACGGATCATAAACCGGGCATATTTTACCATGGCCGGATAATAGGTCTTCATCAGACTTTCATCCTGATAAATCTGCGCGAACCGGTAAGGATAAAACACGCCGATATCCGCCCACCCCACTGAACCGTTCATCGGGCGCATGTAGAAATCCGCGCCGCCGTCAGGAACGATATGAGGCAGTTTGCCGTTCTTTTTTTGCCAGTCAAAAACATCCTTCAGATATTTCCGGGAAAAGGCTGCAAAATCAAATAAATACCCTGCCGTTTCAAAGAAAATCTGGGCATCGCCTGTCCAGGCATGACGCTCTCTGGTGGGGCAGTCAGTCGGCACATCCAGATGATTGCCTCTGGCAGACCACACAGTTGCCTCCACCACCCTGTTGATCAGCGGATGGGAGCAGCAAAAGAAGTCAACCTGCTCCAGATCTGAATACACCGCAACGGCGGTAAAGTCTGCCGGTTCAATTTCAAAATCCGCTTCCGCAAGCACATACTGAAATCCAAAAACAGCAAAGGTGGTCTGATACTCATTCAGCCCTTCTTTGCAGGTGTATTCCACCTTCTGCAGGGGTGTTGTTTTTTTGCCCATGGTCAACTGGATATTGGCCTGGGTAAATTCACCGTTTTCATCCAGCATCTCCCCAAAAAGCAGCCGGATCTTCTGCCCGGCTTTTGCATGCACCCGAAAAGCCAGATATCCTGCGATATTCTGTCCAAAGTCCAGTACCATCCTGCCTGCCGGTGTAACGATCTTTTCAGGTTTCAAACGCTCTTTTTCTGTTACCGGCACATTGTTGGAGGCGGTCGGAATCACCTTGCAGCCTGTCACTCTGGCTTTTTTTGCATAGGAAGGCTGCATACGCGCATCCACGATCTCGCCGTCTTTGTTATCGGCAAACCGGATGGAGCCGTCATTGCTCCAATCCCAGCTTTCATCAGAAACAACTGTCTGCACACTGCCGTCGGTATGGGTAATCTCCAGCTGTGAAAGCAGTTTTGTCTGAATGCCATACTGATTTTTCAATCCCCAGGCACCGGTGCTTCCCCGGTACCAGCCGTCTGCCAGCTGTACGGTCAGCTGATTTTCCCCGTTTTTTAGCAGATCAGTCACATCGATGGTCTGATACTGAATCCGCTTCCGGTAGTCTGTCACACCGGGAGCCATCATAAAGTCACCGCAGCGCTGTCCGTTTATTCTGGCTTCGTACACACCGCAGGCGGTGATGTAAAGCCGCGCCCTGACGATGTCTTCTGTTTTAAACTTTTTGCAAAAGCAGTCCACCGGGTATCTTATGGCAGGATTCACCCGATAGCTGCCGGTGATCCATCCGGCTTTCCATTGATCGATGCCGGTTTCAAAAAAAGCTTCGCTCCAGTCACCGCAAACATCATTTTCATCCCATAAACGGATTTTCCAAAATACCCTTGTTTTGGCTGCTGCCGGTTTTGCGCCCCACTGGCAGTGCATCGCATCAGACAGCACTTTTTTGCTTTCCCAAAGTTTTTTCCCGGAAGCATCAACGGCTGTGATCTCATAGGCAGTCTGTTTTTTGCCGCCCTCACAATTCCAGAACAAACGGGGCGCAGCAATATCTATGCCAATGGGATTTTTTAAATATTCTGTTCTCAGTCGAATGGCCTGCATATGCTGCCCCTCCTGACAATGATTTCTTAGTAGTATACCTTAACGGTCTTGATCTCAAAGGGACGGAATACGAGGCCGTCACACTTTGCATCGCCCTGCTCTTCTTCCAGCATATTGCACAGTCTGAGCGCTTTAACATCGTGGCCAAAGGCAAGCTTTGTGCTGACCCAGTCTCCGACTGCTTCGTACAGACGCAGAATATAGGCGTTCTGCGCATCCTCACAGGGTTTTACGGTTTCGACAATGACATTAGCTGCGTCTGTTTTTACCAGAGAAGCCTTTTCTGCACAGCCGGACTGTACAACCGGCTCATAGTTGAACTGATATGCCGGGCGCACCACATTTTCAGCGGCAAAACCGCCAATATGGGGTAAAATTGCGTAACGGCAGCGATGTATACCCTTGTCGCCTTCCAGGTCAGGACGCATACCGCCCTTGTGCAGTGACAGGCGCATGCTGCCTTCGTTTACGGACAGACCGTACTTACAGTCATTGAGCAGCGCGATGCCGTAGCTGTTTTCACTCAGATCGCTGTACTTGTGGTTGCAGATCTCAAAGCGTGCCTTCTCTGTATCAGTGGAACGATGATTGGATCTGCGGATGCAGCCGAACTGAATTTCGTTGCGAACACCATCCGCATGCAGAGAAGTATCAAAAGCAGCTTTCAGGAAGCGGTGTTCCTCCTGCCAATCCATCTCGGTATCAAATGTGATCAGCGGTGAATGCGCGTCAAAAATCATATCCTGACGTACCGTGCACTTTTCGGATAACCTCCAGGTACAGCGGATACGCATCTCCACACAGCCGTCAGCAACAATCTCACGGTCAACCAGCGCTGCGGCAGGTACAAATTTATCTTCAAGATCTGCATCGATGTCCCAGTTATCCCACGCTTCCGGGATATCCTCGGCCATCAGCAGGGTTCCAAAGGGCAGACCGTTCACCAGCTCGCGTCCGGTGCGCAGATCGATCATCGATGCCAAGAAACCATTTTCATCAAAGGTAATTCTGGCAAAAGGTGTTGTAAGCACATTGTTTTCCATGCAGAAAGGAGAGGATTCAGAACAGATGTCATCCGTATAGCGCAGTGATTTTGCGCCAAACGCCGGCAGACTCATGCCGCGTACCGCCAAGAACGCATTTCCGTCCATGTCGGTAATCTTCTGGCTCATGTATCCGGCAACGCCCTCGCCGTCTGCAGGCAGATAGAAGGTTTCCTCCCGGTCAAAGGACAGCGTATTGGTCAGTGTTACCGCTTTGGAATCACCGTCTGCACCCAGCAGACCGGCAGTCATTGCCTGCGCTTCTTCAATGGCCCTGCCCATGGATTCCCGGGTTTCTGCGTTGACGCTGTGAATGGAAGTACCGGGCAGAATGTCGTGGAACTGATGCACCAGCAGTGTATTGACTAACGGACGGATATGTACATCGTCAGCTGCCGCTTTGTCACACACGGCCTTCCAAACCGCAGCAAGCTCCAGATTATGAAGCTCCATTTCCAGTTTGCGGTTGAGCTTTTTGATGTCATGATGCATCGTCAGCGTGCCGCGGTGCAGTTCAAGATACAGTTCTCCCGCATAAACGCTGGGTTTATTCAGGTTTGCTTCCAGACCGCGCATGAAATCACCAACAGTCTGGTGACCGCTGCGTGGTACACCGTCCAGATCCGTGATACGGCGCGCCATCTCAATTTCTTCAAACTCGGGACCGCCGCCGCCATCTCCCTTGCCGTAGGAGAACAAACGCATCGGTGCCACCCGTTTTTCGCGGACAGGATCATCGCCGTCCGTGATCTCATGCAGCGTTTCCGGACTCGGACCGATGTGTGTGCGGTTCATGTGTGCCAGCACCTGTGTGCCATCCACACCCTGCCACCAAAAGCTGGTATACGGAAATACGGTTGCATCGCCCCACGCGATCTTGGTGGTCAGAAAATAATCTACGCCGCAGCCCTTCATAATCTGAGGAATGGCAAAGGAATAACCGAAGGTGTCCGGCAGCCAGAAGCTGTCGGAGGTATATCCGAAATATTTCTGTGTAAACTTCTGTCCCCATACGAACTGACGGATCATGGCTTCACCGCCGGTGAGATTGCAGTCGCACTCTACCCACACACCGCCGTTGGGTTCATAACGTCCCTCTTCCACAGCCTTCTGAATACGTGCAAACAGCTCAGGATACAGTCTGCGAATGATATCGCCATGATAAGCGGAGGACTGTACAAAACGGTACTCCGGGTATTCCTCCATCAGATTCAGCTGGTTTGCATAGGTGCGGGCGCACTTCTTGTCAGTCTCGGTCAGCGGCCAAAGCCAGGCGGTATCCATATGGCTGTGACCGATCAGGCCAACCCAGGGCGCGCTGCTTCCGTTTTTACGGGAAAGCTGTTCTTTCACCAACGGCCACGCAGCCCAGATGGCCTCGTAGAATGCTTCTGTACCGCAGGCTTCGTCATCGTAATACAGCTTCAGATGTGTTTCATACAGCGCGTTTTCCACCTCTGCACGGCGGAAACTGCCCTCGGGCAAAGCCTTCTGCAAAGAAAGCAGCGTATTCAGATCAAACATAAATTCCATCAGCTCATCATCGCGGATACAGATGTCGATGGGCCCAACGGTATATACAAAGCTCTGTTCTTCGGTTTCCAACGGCATGCAGCCGGGAACCAGATGATATGCGTAGCACTCAAGGTCAAACGCAAAGCGTTCCCCGGCCTTTGCCTCTGCGCAGATACGGTTGCAGTAATGATTGCCATGAGAGCTGTAGATAAACTTTGCCGCATAGTTACTGTGAATCCGGCCGTTGATCCAGAGCGTTGCCTCATAAAAAGTCATCTTCGGATACGCAAACAATGCCTTGCCTTCCAGCTGCTTCGGAACCACAAAGTCACCCTTAAACCATCCGTAAATACCATCGCCGCCCCACTTGCCGTCAGCTGGCAGTGCAGAATAAAGCTGCCTGTCCGGAACAGCGTTCAGCGGCTCTGTTGTCTGGTAAAGTCCTGTCGGAGTCACCTGCGCCACAGGAATGAAAATACGCTCCTTCATGCGCGCTGTCAGCTTCTCTAACTTCCGTACTGTTTTGTTCAAATGCTTGTCGATCATCATAGAATTTTATCCCTCCTATATCACACTCTTACGCAGTTTTCTCGGATCTTCCGGCTTTTGTGCATCGGACGGAACCAACCATGTTTTCCCTTTTTTGACCGCTCCCGGTATTCGCTCTTCCGCACACAGCAAAGATATCCTTCTTGAAGATATCCCCCACAATTTAGATAATTCCGATGTTGTTAAGTAATCCATATAATGCCTCCAGTTACTGACAACCCTTTATTACAATCAAATTATATACCGATATCGGAATAGTTTCCACAAAAAAATAAACACCCCGCACAAAATTACGAAAGCACAGATATTCTTCCATACCTGTGCTTTACATTACCACTTATTTTAAAATTTATTAATCGCTGATATCCGCCTGTCAGATAGCGGTCTGTCTGTCAGCTGCCTGTCTGCCAGCGTTATCCCATCTGATAATCAGCCTGAAACGCCGCGTTGCACTCCGCGATTTCTTTTACACCGTTGATGTAATCTCTGTACATTTCCCAAAGGTCAATATCGCAGTCCTCCATGGCCTCATCGTCCGGAATCCAGGATCTGATCAGTTCGATCCTTTCCTGTTTTGTAGTTTCTGCGATCAAATATTTTTTCTGCATGCGGTTATCTCCCTGTTGATTTTAGATTTATATGAATTCAAATTTCCCATTATATGCCATTCTTTAATGGAGATCCCCCGTATCGATGCGGGTTACAGGATTGAAAAAACCTCATCAGCTTTCACTGATGAGGTTCATTTAGCAGGGCTACAAGGATTCGAACCTTGAGATGACGGAGTCAGAGTCCGTTGCCTTACCGTTTGGCGATAGCCCTATGTTTTGTTCCCGCTGTTTGGTTGTGTACCTCAGCGACAAGATGTATATTAGCACAAGCATTTAGACTTTGCAAGTGTTTTTTGAAATTTTTTTCAAAAATTTTCAATTTTATTTTTTCGTCTTTTTTGCGCCAAAATTCATCCTGCTCTTGTCTGTTTTACCCGCTATCGTCTATAATATTGGCAACAGATTAAAGTCTCATTCATCCAAAGGAGAACTATCATGCTCGAACAGCTTAAACAGGAAGTATACAAAGCAAATATGGAACTGCCCGCTTACGGTCTGGTGACTTTTACCTGGGGTAATGTCAGCGGTATCGACCGCCAAAGCGGTCTGTTTGTCATCAAGCCAAGCGGCGTGGCTTATGAAGATTTAAAACCCGAAGATATGGTGGTGGTTGACCTTGACGGCAACAAAGTGGAGGGCAGATACAATCCCTCTTCCGATACCGCTACCCATGCAGAGCTTTACAAAGCATTTCCCAATATCGGAGGCATTGTGCACACCCATTCGTCATGGGCTACCAGCTGGGCTCAGGCCGGACGCGCAATCCCCTGCTACGGAACCACCCATGCAGACTACATCTACGGAGAAGTTCCCTGCGTGCGCAATCTGACCAAAGAAGAAATTGATGAAGCCTATGAAAAGAACACCGGTCTTCTCATTGTCGACTATTTTAAGGACAAAGATTACGAGGCGGTTCCCGCTGTTCTCTGCAAAAATCACGGTCCTTTCACCTGGGGCAAGAACGCCAAAGATGCCGTGCACAATGCAGTGGTTCTGGAAGAAGTTGCAAAGATGGCAAGCCGCTGTGAACAGATCAATCCTTCCGTGAAACCCGCTCCGCAGGAGCTGCAGGACAAGCATTATTACAGAAAACACGGTGCCAATGCTTACTACGGACAAAAGTAAGGCTTCCCCGTTCTTGTGTGTATGAAGCATCTGCATGCAAAATCAAAGATTTGATGATTTTGCATGCAGATTTTTTGTGATTCCGGCATCAATTGCGCTCATTTTTTAATTTTTCTGCAATTTGACTGCCCATTTTTATCATTTTAATCATCTAATTCATTCATATTCGTTCATTTTCCTTTTTTGAATGAATTTCTATCAGATTTTTTCATTCATTTTCTCATTTTTCCAAAATCTGAATGATTCTTTATCCCCCCTATGCTTTTTTCAGCATTCAAATACAGTAAATTTTGCATTTTGTATGCTTTCAGGTTCATTCCGGTAATTTCTGAGCAGTCAAATTCTCGCTTCAACTAATATTTGAGTGCACGGCAGTAAAAAACTCCCCTGACTCCATATTTCACATGCAATCCTGCTGCAAAATCCATGACAAATTTGCAAAAAGCGCCTCCGTCTGTGACGGAGGCGCTTTTAAATACCAGATTTACACTTCAAACAACAGGTCTGCATAGGTAGGCATCGGCCAGTATTCCTTGTCCACCATGCATTCCAGACTGTCCACATAACCGCGCAGTTCTGTCATGGCAGGCACGATCACATCGCGGTAGAAAAATGCCTGTTTCTTGGCATCTCCCTTCATCGCCTGTCCTTCCTTTTCCTTCCAGCGCAATGCTTCCAGTGCACCGCTTGCTTTTCCGAGCTGTTCTGTGATCTGTTTTAAAACAGAGGCAGTCACATAGGGTTCTGCACCTGCACTTCTCATGGCATTGACAGTATCAGCCAGAGCTTTGCTGTAATTCATGACTGCAGGCAGAATTTCCTTGGTAGCCATGTCGATCATGGTCAGGGCTTCGATGTTGATGGTCTTGACATATTTCTCGTACAGGATTTCCTTGCGGGATTCCAGTTCGGATCTGGTGTAAATACCAAATCTTTCATATAAGAGGATCGCTTTTTCAGTGGTCAGGGATTCCACAGAATCGATCATGGTTCTTAAGTTAGGCAGGCCTCTGCGCGCAGCTTCCTTTACCCAGGCATCCGAATAACCGTCACCGTTAAAGATAATGCGCTGGTGCGCGGTCATATATTCCTTGATCAGATTATGCACACCCATTTCAAAGTTTTCAGCTCTCTCCAGGCGGTCAGCCGCTTCACAGAACGCTTCCGCCACAATGGCATTGATGGTGGTGGTAGGGCTGCCGATAGAGTCAGAAGAACCAACCATACGGAACTCGAATTTGTTGCCGGTAAAAGCAAAAGGAGAGGTTCTGTTGCGGTCAGTCGCATCCATATGCAGATCCGGAACCGTGGAAACACCGGTCTTTAAGGTAGAGCCTTCCAGCAGGGAGCGTGCTTCACCTGTCTCAACCAGCTGACGCACCACGTCTTCCAACTGGGTTCCAAGGAAGATGGAAATGATCGCAGGAGGTGCTTCATTTGCGCCCAGACGCAGGTCATTGCCCACATTGGAGGCACTTCTGCGAAGCAGATCCGCATGGGTATCCACCGCTTTCATAATACATGCCAATACCAGCAAAAACTGTACATTTTCATTGGGGGTCTCACCGGGGTCAAGCAGATTGATGCCGGTATCTGTGGTGATGGACCAGTTGTCATGCTTACCGGAACCGTTAACACCCGCAAAAGGCTTTTCATGCAGCAGACAGCGCAGATTATGACGCTCTGCCAGCTTTTTCATGGTCTCCATCACAAGCTGGTTATGATCCATGGCGATGTTGGCGGTCTCATAAACCGGTGCCAGCTCATGCTGTGCGGGCGCAGCTTCGTTATGCTGGGTCTTTGCAGTTACGCCCAGTTTCCAAAGCTCCACGTTCAGATCCTTCATAAACGCGCCGATGCGCTCACGGATAACACCGAAATAATGATCTTCCAGCTCCTGTCCCTTGGGCGCGGGCGCACCAAACAGGGTTCTGCCGGAAAAGATCAGGTCTTTTCTCTTTAAAAACTTTTCACGGTCGATCAAAAAATACTCCTGCTCTGCACCGACGGAAGGAATCACCTTCTGCGCAGTGGTATTGCCAAACAGGCGTAAAAGACGCATTGCCTGTACGGAAAGCGCCTCCATGGAACGCAGAAGAGGGGTCTTTTTGTCCAGTGCTTCACCGCGGTAGGAACAAAATGCGGTGGGAATGCACAGGATAATGCCGGTTGCATCTTCTTTTAAGAAAGCAGGGGAAGTGATATCCCATACTGTATAGCCGCGCGCCTCAAAAGTGGAACGCAGACCGCCGGAGGGAAAAGAGGAAGCATCCGCTTCGCCCTTGATAAGCTCCTTGCCGGAAAAATCCATCAGCATCCGTCCGTTTTCATCCGGATGGGTCACAAAAGAGTCATGCTTTTCAGCGGTAATGCCGGTCAGCGGCTGGAACCAGTGGGTATAATGGGTCGCACCGTTTTCCACTGCCCAGTCCTTCATGGCCTTTGCCACCACATCAGCGGTTGCCGCAGACAGCTCTCCGCCGTGCTCCATGACTTCCTTTACTTCTGCATATGCCTTTTTGGGAAGACGTTCTCTCATCTTTCCCAGTGTAAAAACGTTCTGGCCAAATATTTTTTCTACATTCAATATTTCGCTCATTTTTTCATTCTCCTCTGCAGCTGTCATGTCATACAGCTGCCTTTCTCGTTATCGTCACTCAGCTTTTTTTACGCGGAGCAGATCGCCGCACTCAGCCTCTTTAGACAAAGTCAGCCACAGTTTTTGCTTGGGATGCGGCGCACTTTCCATCGCATTGCCCTCTGCGTCACAGATACCGATCACCTTTGTCAGCACATCTCTGCCGTCCGGCTTCATGATCTCAATCTCATCGCCGACACAGAATTTGTTGCGCTGTTCGATCCGCACACGCCCCTGTTTATCCTGCTCATAAATGATGCCCAGATAGATGTATTCACTGTTATAGGTGTTGGAATCGTAAATCTGTGTATTTTCATCGGGTCTGCCATAGTAAAAACCGGTGGTGAAATTGCGGTAGGTACACTTGCCGATCTCTTCCTTATACCATTCCATATTTGCCCGGTATTTTTCTTCGGACTCAAAAAAGTCGTCGATGGCCTTGCGGTAGGTTCTGGCAACAGTCGCCACATAAAGGGCTGTTTTCATGCGTCCCTCGATCTTTAAGCTGTCGATTCCTGCAGCCACCAGATCCGGCACATGCTCGATCATGCACAGATCCTTGGAATTGAAAATATAGGTGCCGCGCTCATTTTCATAAACGGGCAGATATTCGCCCGGTCTGGTTTCTTCCACAACCGCATATTTCCAGCGGCAAGGATGGGTACAAGCACCCTGATTGGCATCTCTTCCGGTAAAATAATTGCTCAAAAGACATCTGCCGGAATAGGAAATGCACATCGCGCCATGGATAAAGCTCTCGATCTCCATATCTTCGGGGATATGGGCGCGGATCTCCTTAATTTCTTCCAAAGAAAGCTCTCTGGCGGACACCACGCGTTTTGCGCCCAGTGCATGCCAGAACAGATAGGTCTCATAGTTGGTATTGTTGGCCTGGGTGGAAATATGGATCTCGACCTCCGGCCAAACCTGTCTGGCAATCGTAAACATACCGGGATCGGAAATGATCAGCGCATCGGGAGCTGCTGCCTGACCGTCTGCCGTACGCAGATCGCGCAGCTGGGCAAAATACTCTCTTGCCCCTTCCAGATCACGGTTATGCGCCAGAATATTGGCAGTCACATACACCTTGACACTGCGCTCATGATCGTTTCCGTAAGCGTGCGCATAGGCAATGCCCTCTGCCATCTCTTCCATTGTAAAATTCTTGGCTTTGGCACGCAGGCCGAAAGCCTCACCGCCGATATAAACCGCATCGGCGCCGTAAACCACCGCTGTCTTTAACACTTCCAGACTGCTGGCGGGGATCAGTAATTCAGGTTTTTTCAAAACTGCCTCTTTTCTTTTTTAACGCTGACTGTCACACCGTCTCCAACCGGAAGAATAGAGGTTTCCAGCTCGGGATGGTGTTTTAACTCGTATAAGTAGTCCCGCATACGCGCATGGATCGTGCGGTCGCGGCGTGTCACCGCATAACGGGATTCAATGATATCTCCGTCCTGCAAAACATTGTCGGACACCAAAAGACCGCCTGTTTTCAACAGTCTCATCACATCCGGCAAAAAGTGCATGTACTGCCCTTTTGCGGCATCCATAAAAATAAAATCAAAGGGTTCTGTCAGATCGCGCAGAATATCCGCAGCATCCCCTTCCAGCAGTGTGATTTTATCCTGCCGTCCGTATGTTTCAAAATTGGCTTTCGCCACCGGAATCCGTTTCTCATATTTTTCAATGGTGGTAATATGACAGCCTTCCGGCATATATTCGCTCATTAAAAGAGCGGAGAAGCCCACCGCCGTACCGACCTCCAGTATGGAAGCCGGACGGTGCATTGCAAGAAGAAGACGCAGAAAACTCTGCATCTCCGTCCTGATGATCGGCACGTTCTCCGCTTTCGCTCTTTTTTCAACTTCGTTTAACCACGCAGGGTTTCCGGGATCGAGCGAATTGATAAATGTGCGCATTCTTTCATCTATGATCATTTCGCCTATTCATCCTTCGTCAGTCCGCCGATGACATCCATCATCTCTTCTGCGGTCATTGCAGTCGTTACTGTATATGTTCCCTCAATAAAACCGTCTTTGGTGTAATTGGACAGATATTCCTGAAGCTTAAACAGATTCTTGTCACGCACCAGTCCCTTGTCATAAAACTGCTGTGCGATACCGTCAAAATCCATACCGTCCGTGATCTCCACCGTCACTTCCACACCGGGTGCTTCCGACATGGGCGGTTCCCCGAAAATACGGATTCCGTACTGATAGGCAGATACTGAAAAACGGTAAATGACCATAAGGATCACAACCACCAGAACAATGTTGAAAATACCTCCAACAATGCCTGATGCCCAGTTTTCCAGACTGCTGCTATTTTTTCTGTTCTTTGTATTTGTCCTGCTGCTAGTTTTACTCAAATTCAACCGCCTCCACGATCACGTTGTTGACCTGCTGGATCAATCTGCAAAAATCAAGTTCGGCATCCAGAAAAAGTCCAACCAGCGGATTCTTCCGAAGTTCCTCTGATTTGCCTGCCAGTTCTTCTGTCTTATCAAATAATTCATCCGAAGAAGCCGAAGACTGCAGCTGATACTTTTCCTTACGGTAAGCGTCCAGTTTTGCTTTCAGCTCGGGGTTTTGCTGCATTTGATCCTTCTGTTTGCTGTATTCCCGGTATTCCGGAGAATCGATGATCGCTGCCACCAGTTCTGTCAATGCCGCCTCAACTCTGCTCATCAAAAGTATCTCCTGTTTTCATATCCGGCTTAAGCCGTTATTTTATCCCATTATCCGGGTTTTGTCAAACTATACCTCCATAATGATCGGAAGGATCATCGGGCGGCGCTTGGTCTTTTTCCAGATAAAATCGCCCAGAGTATCCTTGATCTGGTTCTTGATCCTGCCCCAGTCAGTCATGCCGCGGCTGACACAGCTGTCCATCACATCCTGCATCAGCTCTCTTGCCTCATCCATCAGTTCGTCAGATTCCTTGACATAGACAAAACCTCTGGAAACCAGATCCGGACCGCTCACCACTTCTCCGGTAACGCTGTCCAAAGCCACAACCACGATCATAATGCCGTCCTCTGCCAGATGCTGTCTGTCACGCAGAACCACATTGCCCACATCGCCGACACCCAGACCGTCAACTAAAATGGCACCCGCAGGCACTTTTCCGGCTTTTACGGCCTGTTCCTCGCTCAGTTCCAGCACATCGCCGGACTCCAGCATAAAAATATTTTCCTTGGGAATTCCCAGCTCTTTTGCGATGCCTGCCTGCGCCTTGCGGTGCTTGTACTCGCCATGGATCGGAATGGAATACTGGGGCTGCACCAGCGCATAGATCAGCTTGATCTCTTCCTGGCAGGCATGTCCGGAAACATGCACATCCTGGAAAATAACTTCCGCGCCCTTTTTCTCCAGTTCATTGATCACTCTGGTAACCGCCTTTTCATTGCCCGGGATCGGGTTGGAGGAAAAGATAATGGTATCATTGGGACCAATGGAAACTTTGCGGTGTACACTGGATGCCATACGGCTCAGTGCCGCCATATTTTCACCCTGACTGCCGGTTGTGATGATCACAATGCGGTCGTCAGGATAGTTTTTGAGCTGATCGATATTGATCAGGGTATTGTCGGGAATATTGATGCATCCCAGCGCAGTGGCCGTCTCAATGATATTGACCATGCTGCGGCCCTCCACCACAACCTTGCGGCCGTAACGGTACGCGGAATTGATGATCTGCTGTACACGGTCCACATTGGAAGCAAAGGTTGCAATGATCAGACGGTTATTCTCATATTCCTGAAAAATATGGTCAAAGGTCTTTCCCACAGTACGCTCTGACTGGGTAAAGCCTTTGCGTTCTGCGTTGGTGGAGTCGCACATCAAAGCCAGAACACCCTTTTTGCCGATCTCTGCAAAGCGCTGCAGATCAATGGCGTCGCCAAAGACAGGAGTATAATCCACCTTAAAGTCACCGGTATGGACCACAGTGCCCGCCGGTGAATGAATCGCCAGTGCCGCTGCATCCACGATGCTGTGATTGGTTCTGATAAATTCCACACGGAATTGTCCCAGATTAATGCTCTGACCGAATTTGATCACTTTTCTTTTGGTCGTACCGATCAGATTATGTTCTCTTAATTTGTTCTCGATCACGCCCATCGTCAGTCTGGTGGCATAGATCGGGATATTCAGTTCTCTTAAAATATAGGGCAGGGCTCCGATATGATCCTCGTGACCGTGTGTGATCACGATTCCCTTTACCTTATCAATATTTTCTTTCAGATATGTCACATCCGGGATTACCAGGTCGATTCCCAGCATATCATCATCCGGGAAAGAAAGACCGCAATCCACCACAATAATACTGTCCTCGTACTCGAAGGCAGTAATATTCATACCAATCTGCTCCAGTCCGCCCAAAGGAATTACGCGAAGGCTGGAAGCATCACTATTTACTTGTTTTGCTTTTCTCAACTAAAATACCTCCACTTACAGCTGCCTGGTTCCTTCACAGATACCGTATTACATTTCCAGATCCACGTCATCCAGCATATCTGCAAAAATCGCCGCAACAGCATCCAGTTCATTGTCGTCTTCTACGATTTCGTATACCGCTTCAGTATCCTCGGGCGCAGAAATATCCTTTAAGATCAGCGCCTCGCCTTCCTCGTCATCACTGTCGGTAACCAGAATATAATCGATCCCGCCAAGTCTGGTCTGTTCAAGCACAAAAAATTCTGCTGTTTCTCCATCTTCAAGACAAAAAATAATCTTTTCCACGTACTTCTCCTATTCTTCGCCGGTCTCCTGCGCACTCATCTTATTCTGCATGCTGCGGTGTTCAAGATAGCCCTGCAGGATCAAAACTGCGGCGATCATATCCACATGTTCCTTGCGTTCTTCCCTGCGCACACCTGCCTCGATCATCGCGCGGTCTGCTGCCACAGTGGTCAGACGTTCATCCCAGAAATGTACGGGCAAACCGGTTCTTCTCTCCAGTTTTTCCGCAAATTCCCTGGTCTTTTCCACACGGTCACCCTCTGTCGCATTCATATGTCTGGGCAGTCCCAGCACAATCTCGGTAACCCCGTACTCGGTGATCAGTGCCTCGATACGCGCCAGTGTCTGACGCTGTTTGTTTTCTTCTTTTCTTCTGATGATCTCGATTCCCTGTGCCGTGATCAGAAGCGGGTCGCTGATGGCAACCCCCACTGTTTTGGAACCGAAATCCAATCCCATGATACGCATCCGTACTTCTCCCAAACCTCTTATTTCCAGCGGTTGTTCTTAATGTATTCCGTGAGCATCTCTTCCACCAGCTCATCTCTTTCCACGCGCATGATCAGACCGCGCGCATTCTTATGGCTGGTAATATAAGTCGGATCGCCGGACATAATGTATCCTACGATCTGATTGACCGGATTATACCCCTTTTCAGACAGTGCCTCATAAACCGCGGAAAGAATCACCTTAACGCCGTTTTCCGGTTCTGCTGCAACTTTAAAATACTGTGTGTTCCCCAAATCCTGCATAGTTTTATATCCTCTGTTTTTTTGAACCATTCTCACAGTCTGCGCAGCAAAGGCGCACAACTGCTGAATAACTATCAATATCTTACTCTAAATCAGCCAAAAATTCAATGCATGATAAGAATCTCATCCGTCAAAAAACCTGCGGCTGTTCCCGTCACAATGCGGTTTTCCCAGTCTCCCTCTGCGCAAAATGCAGCTTTTACATAAGTGGGAGTATGGCCGATCCACCACCATTTTCCGTCTATGAGCTTCTTTTCCTCTGCCAGCACTGAAATTTCTTTTCCGATATACGATGCCCTGTATTCTCCGGAATGCTTTGCTTCCATTTCCAAAAGACGCGCACTGCGCTCCGTCTTTTGTTTTTCTGTCAGCTGATCGGGCATCCTGTCTGCCACAGTTCCCTGTCTTCTGGAATATTTGAAAATATGCATTTCAAAGAAATGTACTTTTTCCAGAAAGGCACAGGTTTCTTCAAACTCTTTGGGTGTTTCTCCCGGAAAGCCCACGATCACATCCGTGGTGATCGCCGGATTTTCATAATATCTGCGCAGCACTTCCACTTTTTCATAGTATTCCTGTGCCGTATAGCGTCTGTTCATGCGTTTTAAGGTGGCATCGCAGCCGCTCTGCAGGGAAAGATGAAAATGCGGGCATACTTTTTTGACAGCTGCCAGTCTGCTGACAAAGTCATCCGTAATGATACGGGGCTCCAAAGAGCCAAGACGGATCCGCTCAATGCCTTCAATCTTTGCGATCTCTTCTATCAGGGAGATCAGATAGGCACGCTTGAATGCCGTACCGCGCAGATCTTTGCCGCCTTCCAGATAATCCCCGTCATTGGTGCCGATAAAATCCATGCCGTAGGAGCTTAAATGGATACCTGTCACCACCACTTCCTGATAGCCGTTTGCGGCCAGTCCGCGGATCTCGGAAAGCACATCCTCCTGTCTGCGGCTTCTGACACGGCCTCTGGCATAGGGAATAATGCAGTAAGAGCAAAACTGATTGCAGCCATCCTGAATCTTGATATAGGCACGGGTATGCTCTCCGGCCTGTTCCAGCTTCATTTCTTCATACTCATTGGTGTGATTGATGTCAATGACGGATGTATGATTCAGTGTTTTATCCTGCTTTGACAGATTCTGATCCTTCTCTCTCTCTTCCAGATATGCCTCCAGAATCGGGATCAGATCTTTTTTGCAGTTATTGCCGATGGCCAGGTCGATGCACTCATCCTGCTGCACACGCTCACCGCCGGTCTGTACATAACAGCCCACTGCCACTACCACGGCATCCGGATTTTTATGTTTGGCACGGTGCAGCATCTGCCGGCTTTTGCGGTCGGCAATATTGGTCACTGTGCATGTATTTATGATATAAATGTCAGCCTCTGTGTCAAACGGCACAATCTGACAGCCTTTTTTTTCCAGTTCCTGCTGCATAACTTCCAGTTCGTAAGAGTTTACCTTACATCCCAGGTTATGAAATGCCGCAGTTTTAATCTTTTTCTCCAACATTTTTGTTACCTTTGATAATTGACTTCCTTACCATTTTTTTGCTAATATATGCCCAGAAGGCATATCAAACCATAAGGAGGTAAAAACCATGAAAACCGTACAGATTTCCTTAAACTCTATCGAGAAGGTTAAATCTTTCGTGAACGATATCACCAAATTTGATTATGATTTTGATCTTGTATCCGGCAGATACGTAATCGATGCCAAGTCTATCATGGGAATCTTCAGTCTTGACCTTTCCAAGCCCATCGATTTAAACATCCATGCGGAAGATAACATTGACGTGATTATGGACGTGTTAAAAGCATACATGGTATGACAGTTCCGGAATACAACTCCGCGCATACAGCGCGGAGTTTTTTTATGCGCACTCGCGCACACTATTTTTATGCTTTTACTCTGCTGATACAATGATCAGTTCATCGGTTTCCAGCGCCTTCTCCATAAGAGGCTCGATGATGCCTGTCAGATTTTCCTCATGACGCTTAATGATATTCAGATTCGGTCTTGTGACAGGATGTTTTGCCACGAAAATTGTGCAGCAGTCTTCAAAAGGAAGAATGGAAGTCTCATAAGTTCCGATCTTATGGGAAATATCCACGATTTCCTGCTTGTCCATACCGATGCAGGGTCTGAATACGGGCAGTGTGCACACTTCGTTGGTAACTGCCAGGGAATGCATGGTCTGGCTTGCCACCTGACCGATGCTTTCGCCGGTAATAAGGCCCAGGCATTCATTTTTCACTGCGATCTCTTCTGCGATCTTCATCATATAACGTCTCATGATGATGGTCAGCTCCTCATGAGGACATTTTTCGTAAATTGCCAGCTGGATATCGGTAAAGTTGATCACATGCAGATAGATGGGACCGCTGTAGCGGGCAACCAGTTTTGCCAGATCCACAACCTTCTGTTTTGCTCTCTCGCTGGTGTACGGGGGCGCATGGAAATATACGGCATCCAGCTTCACGCCGCGCTTGGTGATCATATAACCTGCAACGGGGGAATCGATACCGCCGGACAAAAGCAGCATTGCCTTGCCGTTGGTGCCCACGGGCATACCGCCGGGTCCTGCGATCTCGATGGAATAAATATAAATGTGTTCTCTGATCTCGATATGCAGCATTACATCGGGCTTGTGCACATCCACGCGGATCTCCGGGAACGCATCCAGAATCTTTTCACCCACGCTTGCATTGATCTCCATGGATTCCATGGGATAGTTTTTGCGCGCACGGCGGGTATCCACCTTAAAGGTAAACTGCTTGTCCTCATAGGTTTCGTCCATATATGCGACCACATCTTCGCACAGCTTGTCAAAGCCTTCGTCTTCCACCTGCACCATGGGGCAGATAGCAGAAATACCGCAGACAGTCTGCAGATTTTCGATCGTTTCATCATAATCATAGTAATCGGACAGAACATCAATATAGATTCTGCCTCTGGTGCGGCGCACCTCAAATTCACCTTCGCAGCGCTTTAATGCATACTTGATCTGCTGTGCCAGCGCTTCTTCAAACAGGTGACGGTTTTTTCCCTTTACGCCGATCTCAGCGTATTTGATCAAAAAAGCTTTAAACATAGTATTATCCTTTTTCCTGTAAAAACACAGCCGCATCCCCAAAACGGAAGGATTCCGCATCTGTTTTGTGCGGCCGTGCATTGTTTCATTGGCAGTTATTTATTTTCTCACAAATCTGCGCAGCATCGGAATGATCTCATTTAATGCCTGCAGTGTATATTCCAGCTCCTGTCTGGTGGTAAAAACAGAAAAACTGAAACGGATCGTGGAATCCAGAAGTTCCTTGGGCAGCCCGATGGCACGCAGTGTCGCAGAACCTGCCGTATCCGGATGATTGGATGCACAGGCACTTCCCGCAGACACATAAATCCCCTTTTCTTCCAGTGCATGCAAAAGCACTTCGCTGCGCACATTTTCAAAAGAGGCACTTACCACATGAGGCGCACTGTCCTTGCCGCAAAGCCCGTTGATCCGCACGCCCGGTATCTGCTTTAAGCCATCCGTAAAGTATTCTCTGAGTGCGTACATATTGGCGATCTCGGATTCCAGATTCTTATAAATCTCCTCCACCGCCTTTGCCATACCGGCGATCGCGGGTACATTTTCCGTGCCGGAACGAAGTCCGCGCTGCTGTCCGCCGCCAAAAATGATCGGACGGATCTTTACCTTGTCACCCACATATAAAAATCCCACGCCCTTGGGGCCGTGAATCTTGTGGGCACTGACAGAAAGCATATCAATATTCATCTTTTTGGGATAAATGCGGAATTTGCCGTATCCCTGCACCGCATCCACATGAAACAGTGTTCTGGGATTTTTCTTTTTGATCAGTGCTCCGGCCTGTGCCACAGGCTGCAGGGAGCCGATCTCATTGTTTACATGCATGATGGAAACCAGAATCGTATCCGGGCGGATCGCCTGTTCCAGATCACTCAACCGGATACAGCCGTTTTCATCCACCGGCAGATAAGTCACTTCAAAATCCTGGCTTTCCAGATACTGCATCGTCTGTAAAATGGCCGGGTGCTCGATCATTGTCGTGATCAGATGCCGTCCCATACGGCAGTTGGCATATGCGGCACCGCGCAGCGCCAGATTATCCGATTCTGTTCCTCCGGAGGTAAAAAAGATTTCTTTTTCACTTACCTTCAGATTCTTTGCGATCACATCTCTGGCATAACGAAGATACTGCTCCGCCTGCATGCCCTTTTTATGCATACTGGACGGGTTGCCGTAATCTTCGCACATGATCTTGGCCATCAGCATTGCCGCACTGTCAAAACACCGTGTGGTCGCAGAATTGTCCAAATAGCATTCCATAGTTTCACCTGCTTTTTCTATTTCGTGATCAGGACAGACCGTCTGCCGCTGCATACAGCAGACAATCTCCTGTTTTATCATATGATACTGCGTTCAGAAAAGTCACTCTTCTTCCAGCTGATACATCAGCCACGCCATAACGGTAAGCCCCGCTGTCTCCGTACGTAAAATACGCCTGCCCAATGTAATGGGCTCACAGCCTGCCTCCATGGCTGCCGCGATCTCTGCCTCGTCAAAACCGCCTTCAGGACCGATAAAAACGGCCACTTCCTGACCGGGCTTTACGCCTTCGATCAAAGTTCTTGTCTTTGCCATTCCTTCCGCCAGTTCATAGGGGATCAGGCGCACCTCCATCTGTGATGCCGCCGCCAGCGCCTGTTTGAACGTGCAGACTTCGCCGATCTGCGGCACGATACGGCGTTTGCTCTGTTTGGCAGCCGCTTCCGCGATGCCCTGCCAGCGCTCCACTTTGGATTTTGCCTTTTTGTCATCCAGCTTGACAACGGCGCGCTTGGTCGCCACCGGCACAATACGGTATACGCCCAGCTCCACCATCTTCTGGATGATCATCTCCATCTTGTCTGCTTTGGGAAGTCCCTGGAACAAAGTCACCTTAGCAGGAAGCTCCAGTCCGTCTTCCTTGACAAAGCGCAGCTCACAGATCACCTCATCTGCCGTAAATTCCAGAATTCCGCAGCGGTATTCCCTGCCGTCAACGCCGTTTGACACCGCGATCTCCTCGCCGGGCTTCATGCGCAGCACATTTTTGATATGATTGACATCACCGCCTTCGATGACGATACGGTTTCCCTGTATCTGGGACGGTTCCACAAAAAACTGATACATCTGCTTTTCCTCTCCGGCACAGACTGCTCTGTGTCAACTGCGCCTAAAACGCGCAGTTCTGCTTGTCAGAAATCTTTACTTCTTAGTTTTTGCGTGCGGTTACACTGACCCATTCGCCCTGATAGGTTACTTCCACCACTTCAAGACCTGCCGCCTTCACTGCATTGACAACCGTTTCTTCCTTCATATCGATGATGCCGGAGGTGATGTAAATACCGCCCTTTTTCATCTGGTTTACGATCACGGGTGTCAGGGGAACCAGCACATCTGCCAGAATGTTGGCTACTACGATATCATATTTTTCATAGCCGACTCTGTCCTGAATCTCTTTTTCAGTGATGATATTGCCGATCATCATCTCAAACTGTTCGGGTGCAATGCCGTTGTTTTCCATATTGTCGGCAACTGCGGGAACCGCACAGGGGTCCAGATCGGTGCCCACACAGTGCTTTGCGCCGTGCATCAGAGAAAGGATTGCCAGAATACCGCTGCCGGTACCTACATCCAGAAGCTCAGTTTCGGGAGTGATATATTTTTTCAGCTGTCTGATGCAAAGCTGGGTTGTCTCATGCATACCGGTACCAAAGGCTGTGCCGGGATCGATGTGCAGGATCATCTTGCCTTCGTCTTCGGGCTTTACCTGCTCCCAGGAAGGGATCACCAGAATGTCGTCAATGTAAAACTGATGGAAATACTGCTTCCAGTTATTGATCCAGTCAATATCTTCGGTCTCATCCACCGCAATGCTGCCTTCACCGATCTCACAGAAGAAACGCAGATCTTCCAGCTCCTGCTCTACGCGGGATACGATCTCTTCCTCGGTCACAGGCTCTTCGTTTAACTTTAAGCTTCCGTCTTCCTCTTCTTCCACAAAAAAGCTTAAGTACGCAATTCCGTCATCTTCGGGACCGTCCGGCAGAATGTCCACAAACATCTGCTCTTTCTCCAGCGCGGTCAGCGGGATCTTATCTTCGATCTGCGCGCCTTCCAGACCGATATCATATAAAGTACTGATGATGATATCCTCTGCTTCGGTGATGGTTTTTATTTTAAATTTCTTCCACTTCATAGTCTGCTCCTTATCTGCGCCGTCTCTCTGCCCTGCCGGTCAGTTTTTTGCGCACAATACGCCATTTTTTCATTTTATGAGTGTAACACAAAACGCCAGTCTCAGCAAGAGACTGGCGAAAAATAGTTCCGCAATGTGCCCCTGCAAATCACTGTCCGCCGGCAGCGTGTTCCATTGCAAATCTGTGTTTTAACTGTAAAAACTCCTCCACCTGCTTTAAGACATAAAACAAAACGGCACGGGCTTCAAACTCCTGCCGCGACATGGGCAGAGGTTCCTTACGCATATTTTCATATACTTCCTTCAAAGACTCCAACAGTGCCTCCGTGGTGTTGTTTCTGTGATATTCCTGGCGGATCTGCATCAGAAGCTGCGCCACGACAGCCGCCTGTGCCGGAATCACTTCCAGCATACCGGCGCTGGTCAAAATACGCTTCAGCACCTTTGCCTGACTGCTTCGCATATCGGAATACCCGGTCTCGTAAGCCGATCTGGCAAACAGGGTATTGTTCCAGTTGCGGTGCGCACATTCCTGCAGCGCTTTTAAGGAAATTTCCAGATTCTCAAACATTTCTTCCGCCGCTTTTTGCCCCTCTGCCGCTTCCTTGCTTCCCGATGCCGCCGTCAGCTGACGCGCCACCGCTTCCAGTGCTGCGCACATCCCTTCATCCGCCTTCTCTGCCAGCCTGTCAAACTCATCTGTTTTATGATGCAGATGGAGATTAGCCAGAATCCCCAGTCCCGCACCGATGATAAACAGCAGTGTTTCATTCAAAAGCGCTGCCGGTGCCATGCTCTTTTCTGTCAGAAAGTGGGATACCAGCACGGAACACATGCTGATGGCTTCGGGCCAGTCCAAAAACAGGCAGATGCGCGCAAACACAAACAGATAAACCGCAAAGGCCGGAATGGTAAAACCAAACAGTCCGAAACTGACGGCGGCCACGATCAGCGCACACACAAATGCAGCTGCCCTGTGACCGGCAACCCGGAAGGTTTCCAGCTTTGTATTCTGAATACTTAAAATTGTGATAATGCCTGCTGTGGTGGCGTATTTTAACTGAAATAACTCTGCCAGCGCGATGGCAATAACAGATGCCAGCGCAAACTTAAATCCTTTTATCCATTTTTCACGATTCATACATTCTTCCTGCTGCAGCGATTTTAAAAAATATACGCAAGCGCATAAACGGGTTCAAAAAGCCTGTCGGTCTGTAAAAAAACACCGGCAGGCTTTTGTGCATTCTCTTATTTATCAAAAATGTCTCTGAACTTCCACTTTTTATCTTTTTCTTTGGGTTCTTCTCCCCCGTCCTTGACACGTTCTGCGGCATGAAGGCTGTCTCCTGATGCCTCGTCAAACTTGCGGAGCAGTTCCTTAGCCTCTGCAGAAAGCTTATCAGGTGTCTGGATCACCAGTGTGACATAATGATCACCGCGCAGATCTGCATTGCGAAGGGAAGGTACACCTTTTCCTTTTAAGCGGACTCTGGTATCGGTCTGGGTACCGGCTTTCACTTCGTAGATCACCTTGCCGTCCACGGTATCAATGATCACATCACCGCCCAGTGCAGCCACTGCAAAGGAAATCGGTACGGTGGAATAAATATTGATATCCTGACGTTCAAAGACAGGATGTCTGCCCACGATCACTTCCACAAGCACATCGCCTCTGGGGCCGCCGTTTATGCCGGGTTCGCCCTGTCCTGCCAGACGTTTGCACTGGCCGTTGTCAATACCTGCGGGAATGGTCACTGCAAAGCGCTTCTTGATCGGTACATAACCGGTACCGCGGCAGTCTGTACATTTTTCCTTGATCACCTTACCGGAACCGTTACAGTCCGGACAGGTCTGCACATTGCGGACCGTTCCGAAGAAGGACTGCTGGGTGAATACAACCTGACCCTTACCGCCGCACTTGGAGCAGGTTTCGGGAGAAGTACCGGGCTTTGCTCCGGTGCCGTGACAGGTCTTACATTCTTCTTTTACAGTCAGTTCGATCTCTTTTTCCGTACCAAAAACAGCTTCCTCAAAGGTGATCCGCATGCTGGTACGCAGATTTGCTCCCTTCATGGGGCCGCTTCTCGCACTCTGACGGCTTCTGCCGCCGCCGAAAATATCGCCGAAGATATCACCGAAAATATCGCCGAAATCAGCACCGCTGAAATCAAATCCGCCAAAGCCGCTGCCGCCGCCTGCGCCGCCGTCAAAGGCTGCGTGACCAAACTGATCATACTGACGTCTTTTCTCGGGATCACTTAAGATCGCATATGCTTCGGACGCTTCCTTAAATTTCTTTTCCGCTTCTTCATTGCCGGGGTTTACATCGGGGTGATATTTCTTGGCAATCGCTCTGTATGCTTTTTTCAAGGCAGCGTCATCGGCATCCTTTGAGACACCAAGGACCTCGTAATAATCTCTTTTCTGTTCTGCCATTTTCTATCCTCCAACTAAAGCACGGCTAGGGGCCAATCTCTTGGCCCCCCGCTTTATGTTTTGTACTTTCTTATACTTCTCTGAAGTCGCCGTCGATGATGTCATCATCGGGAGCGCCCTGTGCGCCTGCACCCATATCAGGGCCTGCCTGACCTGCTGCGCCCTGTGCCTGCTCGTAAACCTTTGCAAACAGAGCCTGTGCGGACTGCATCAGTTTTTCCTGACCAGCCTTGATATCAGCAACCTGGCTTTCGGACAGTTCCTGATCCTTGGTGGAATCCAGCAGGGATTTGAGTGCGTTCAGATCAGCTTCCACGCCGGCCTTAGCGCCTGCATCCAGCTTGTCGCCTACTTCTCTGAGTGCTTTTTCAGTCTGGAATACGAAGGAATCTGCTTCGTTTCTTGCGTCAACAGCTTCTTTTCTCTTCTTATCCTGCGCTTCGAATTCAGCTGCTTCTCTTACTGCTTTATCGATTTCATCATCAGACATGTTGGAGCCTGCAGTGATGGTGATATGCTGTTCTTTGCCGGTACCAAGATCCTTAGCGGATACGTTTACGATACCGTTAGCGTCGATGTCGAAGGTTACTTCGATCTGGGGAACACCGCGCATTGCCGGAGGGATACCGTCCAGTCTGAACTGGCCGAGAGACTTGTTGTCTCTTGCAAACTGTCTCTCACCCTGTAATACATTGATGTCTACAGCGGTCTGGTTGTCAGCTGCGGTGGAGAAGATCTGGCTCTTCTTGGTAGGGATGGTGGTATCTCTTTCGATCAGTCTGGTTGCGATACCACCCATGGTTTCGATGGACAGGGAAAGGGGAGTAACGTCAAGCAGCAGAATGTCGCCTGCGCCTGCATCGCCAGCCAGCTTGCCGCCCTGGATGGAAGCACCCAGTGCTACGCATTCGTCAGGGTTTAAGGTCTTGCTGGGTTCGTGACCGGTCAGCTGTTTTACCTTATCCTGAACTGCAGGAATACGGGTGGAACCGCCTACTAACAGAACCTTGCCCAGTTCGGATGCGGACAGACCAGCATCTCTTAATGCGTTCTGTACAGGGATTGCAGTTCTTTCAACCAGATCAAAGGTCAGTTCATCGAATTTTGCTCTGGTCAGGTTCATATCAAAGTGCAGGGGGCCGCTTGCATTCATGCTGATGAAGGGCAGGTTGATGTTGGTGGTGGTAGCAGAAGACAGTTCCTTCTTAGCCTTTTCAGCTGCTTCTTTTAATCTCTGCATAGCCATCTTGTCGTTGGAAAGGTCTACGCCCTGCTGTGCCTTGAATTCAGCAACCATCCAGTTGATGATCTTGTTGTCGAAGTCATCGCCGCCCAGACGGGTGTCGCCGTTGGTAGCTAAAACTTCGATAACGCCGTCACCGATCTCGATGATGGAAACGTCGAAGGTACCGCCGCCAAGGTCGTATACCATGATCTTCTGTTCTTTTTCGTTGTCAAGACCGTATGCCAGTGCAGCAGCGGTGGGCTCGTTGATGATACGCTTTACATCAAGGCCTGCGATTCTGCCTGCGTCCTTGGTAGCCTGACGCTGTGCGTCATTGAAGTATGCGGGAACAGTGATAACTGCTTCGGATACCTTTTCGCCAAGGTAGTTTTCAGCGTCTGCTTTTAATTTCTGCAGGATCATCGCAGAAATTTCCTGAGGGGAATATTTCTTGTCGTCGATCGCTACTTTATAGTCGCTGCCCATATGTCTCTTGATGGAAGCGATGGTCTTTTCTGCGTTGGTTACTGCCTGACGCTTTGCAGGTTCACCAACCAGTCTTTCGCCGTTTTTAGTGAATGCCACTACGGAAGGGGTGGTTCTTGCGCCTTCGGTGTTGGCGATAACGGTAGGCTTGCCGCCTTCCATAACTGCTACGCAGCTGTTTGTTGTACCAAGGTCGATACCAATAATCTTACTCATGTTCTCTCCTCCTGCCTGTAAAAGGCTATCTGAAAAATAAATTTATATGATACTGTTTAGCTTACCACTGCTACCATGCTGTATCTTACAACGGTGTCGCGGTATTTATAACCCTTGAGCAGTTCCTGTGCAACAGTGCCGGATTCCAGCTCATCGTTCTCCACCTGCATCACTGCATTGTGCAGATTCGGGTCAAATTCTTCTCCCACTGCCTGGATAGGGGTTACGCCAAGGTTTTCCAGTTCAGTCATCAGCTGCTTGTAGATCTTGGTCATGCCGTCATAAACCGGATCATCCTTGCTGTCTTCGGGAGCGGTTGCCAGTCCTCTTTCAAAATTGTCCACAACCGGAAGGATCTTCTCGATCACGCTCTTGGCGCCGGTTTCAAACATCGCGGACTTTTCTTTCTCGGTGCGCTTGCGGAAGTTCTCAAACTCAGCCATCTGGCGCATCACTCTGTCATTGAGTTCCGCGATCTGTGCCTTGTAAGCCTCTTCCTTTTTATCTTTTTTCTTGCCGAAAAATCCCTTTTTGCCGCCTTCTGCTTCGCTGTTTTCCTCAGCGCAGCTTTCTTCAGTCTGCTCTGCCTCTTCTGCAGCCTGCTCTGCTGTCTGTTCTGCACATTCAGCTTCACATTCGCAGGTTTCCTGTTCTGTGCAGTCACAGGTCTGTTCTTCGGCACTGCAGGTTTCCTTATTTAATTCATCAACCATCTTTTCTTCTGCCACAACTGTCATCCTTTCTTCCAAACACGGCCGCTGCAGCCATAAGCCTCCGCGTTCTACTTCTTATATCTTGTATCAAATTCATTCATCAGCGTCTTTAAGGTGCCGATGACCTTGTCATAGTCCATACGCTTGGGACCGATGATACCGATCGTTCCCTTCATACCGTCGCCCAGTTCATAGGTCGCTGTCACGATACTGCAGTCTCTCATGGACTGTACCGGTGCTTCCTCACCGATGTAAACCTGAATGCCGGTATTGTTCTCATCTGTCAGGGTATCCTGTACAAGCTCGTGCAGCACCTGCTTTTCTTCGAAAGTGCTGATCAGCTCGCTGGCGCGCTGCCTGTTGTCTGTCAGCTCCGGATAGCGGAAGATATTGTTGGTGCCGCTGGTGTAGATCTTAAGATCTTCATCCGACTTGATCGCCTCTGCCACCGCATCGATCACTTCGCTGACAATGGCACTGTGGATACCGGCCTGACTCTTTAACGCTGCGATCATGCCCAGATTGATCTCTTCGATACAAAGACCGTTCAAATGGGTGTTAAGCAGGATGTTGAGCTTTAACATGGTCTCATCGTCCAGCGCTTCTTCCACCGGAAGGATCGTGTTCTTGATCACATTGCCTTCCACCACGATAACAGCCAGGATCTGATGTGCATCCACGCGGGAAAGCTGGATAAACTTAAGCTTGTTGCTGTGGGTGTGCGGTGCTGTCACCATCGCCGCATAGTTGGTATTGTTGGCAAGAACTCTGGCCACGCGCTTAAGCAGAGTGTCCATCTTCTCATCCTTCTCCACCAGAAGGTCCTTTAACTCCTCAACCTCGCGCTCCTTCTCCTCCAGCATGGTGTCCACATAAAAGCGGTAACCCTTGTCGGAAGGAATGCGGCCTGCAGAAGTATGGGGCTGCATAATGTAACCCAGCTCCTCCAGATCAGACATCTCATTGCGGATAGTCGCGGAACTCAGATTCAGATCTGTGTACTTGGAAATCGTTCTGCTGCCCACAGGCTCGCCGGTCTCCAGATAGTTGCGGATGATTGCTTTGAGAATCTTCACTTTACGTTCATCCAGTTCCATCAGATCGTCCTCCTTTTGTTTATTAGCACTCGTTTGCCTTGAGTGCTAACACCTTCTGATAGTAAATTTATCACTTACCCTATCTATTGTCAATCCTATTTTCCCAAAATACTTATGAAGAAATTCTAAAGAAAAAATAAAACTGCAAAAAAAATCGACAGCGCAGTGCTGCCGATTTTTTCTCGTCATTAGATTGCAAAGCTGCCGGTCACTTCTCCGTTGATCACATAGTATACGGAAGCTTCTTCGGTCTTTACGTAAAGTTCTACGGATTCAAATTCTGCTTCTTCTCTGCCAAGATCGTACATCCATACGTCTTTTGCAATCTCAACCAGTCTGGTAGCGGTGTATTCCTTACCCGCAAACTGTACATTTACAACAGCCTCAACCGCTTTTTTCTTTGCAGCGGTCTTTCTGGGCTTCTTTACGGGCTTTTCTTCTGCTTCTGCACCTTCTGCTGCTTCTTCAGCCTTCTTGGTCTTTCTGGTTCTCTTTGCGGGCTTTTCTTCTGCTGCTTCTGCGCCTTCTGCTGCTTCTTCAGCCTTTTTGGTCTTTCTGGTTCTCTTTGCAGGCTTCTTTTCCTCAACAACTTCAGCTTCTGCTGCAGGTGCTTCGGTAACTACGGTTTCCTCTAAGATTTCTTCGTTAATTTTAGTCATTATATTTTTTCCTCCTAAACAGATTCAGGCGGCATATTTCATTTCGTTATAAGATTACTGTTTTTTAAATCACCTGAATGCAAGTCGATAGTGTATCGTAAAATTCTCCATTTGTCAACTCCAACAATTTATAACTCTGATTTTTGGTATTTTTTACAAAGTTTCCTGCCGTATATCCGATTGACTTCTGCCTGATTCCATGATATCAAGAAAACATAAGACAGCTGTGTCACCCAATGTATGTTATAAGGAGAAAACCATGAACGGAAACTGGATCTGGGTCAAAAACGCCCCCTCTTACGAAAACCAGCACGCCTGCTTTGGCACCTCATTTTCTGTGCCCTGTCAGGATGATCCTGTCACCCTGCAGATCTGTGCAGTCACCCGCTACATTGCTTACTTAAACGGAGAGGAGATCGGGCGCGGTCCGATCCGCTCCGGCAAAGATGAACTTTATTTTGACACCTGGTCTCTGGATCATCTGATCCGGGAAGGTGAAAATCATCTGGCAGTCCGCGTCTGGGACTACGGCATGAGCACCTATCAGACCATTTATTCCGCCCCCGGCCTGATCTTTCAGATTCAGCAGAACAAACAGATCCTGGCAGAATCCGACGAAACAGTCCATGCTGCCATCGACACCGGTCATCTTCCCTTTGTACCCAAGCGCAATGTCAATCTGGGATTTACCGATTACTATGATGCCCGCAATTTTGACGCCAACTGGTACACAGATCCTTCCGGCTGGCAGAACTGGCCCAATTCTGTTTTGGTCGAAAAAAATGTCGCGCTCACAGGCCGCCCCATCCGCAATTTCAACGTCTCCAACGCCTGGCCGGAACATATCGTATCCATAGAACAGGCAAAAAAAGGCGGCCAGCAGCTTACCATCAACACCCGCCGCGCCTTCTTTGGCGACCGCCGGGATGCCGACGAAACCATTTTTTCCGGCTTTATGGGATGCGAATTTGAAAGTCCTGCCGATATGGACGGACGCATCAGCTTCCCCAACCGTACCTGGAACGACCTGATCGGTGATTTCCGCATTGATGACACCGTATATCCGGTTTCCAACACCGAACGCGACATCGAGCTACACCTTTCCAAAGGCCGTCACTTTTTCCTGATCCAGTTTTCCGCAAAATATGACGATCTGTACTGCCATCTGGAGCTTTTGTTCCCGCAGCCGCTGACCATCCTTGCACAGGACAAAGAGCAGCATTGCTTTTTCACGGTTGGTCCCACCCAGCGGATCATTCCGGTCATCGACGGCTACGCGCGCGTATACGGCGGTCTCAACGAATTCAACCGCATGGAAGAAGAGACCCCTGTGCATCTGGCACTTTTTGCCTGCACGGACTATGAAGCCTTTATGACTGCGGCTGCAGACAGCGGCCTGCCTTTAAACTGGATCGATCCGGCATATGTAATGGAAGATTCTTATCTGCTTTCCCTGGCGCGCATGGACATCCCCGTAACCGACGAAACCATCAGCAGTCGTTACCAGGGCATCCTGTGGAACAACCAGCATGATGCCATTCTGCCTCTCCCCGATCAGGGCGATTATATCCGCATGACCGTGGATTTCGGCGATGTATATGTGGGCAGTTTTGATTTTACGGTAAATGCCCCCGCCGGAACCATCATCGACGTTTTCTGCTATGAAAATATGTACGGACGTGAGATCGACTACACTGCCGGCTTAAGCAACGGCTTCCGCTACATCTGTAAAGACGGCTGGCAGCGCTACCGCGGCATGGCCCGCATCGGCGCCCGCTATGCGCTGATCACCATCCGCAATGCCAAAAAAGAAGTCAGAATCCGCGATTTCCACATCCGTCACATGACCTATCCCGCCACCAAGCGCGGCGGTTTTGCCTGTGACGATTTCCAGTTAAACCGTATCTATCAGATGTGCTGCCGCACCCACGAGCTTTGTCTGGAGGACAGCTTCACAGACAGCCCCATGTATGAACAGGCCTTCTGGATCGGCGACGCCCAGCTTTCCGCACTGACAAACGCCTATGTTTACGGCGATTACGACCTGATCCGCCATGTGCTGAAGCTTTCTGTTACCGCATCCGCAAACACACCCCTGTTCAATGCGCTGACCCCCACGGACTGGAACACCAACATTCCCATGTGGACCATGAACTGGATCATCGCCATTTCCCAGTACATCGAAGTGACCGGCGACGACACCATTCTGGATGAGCTTTATGAAAAAGTAAAAGCGGTTCTTCTATATTATGAAGGCTTTGTACAGGAGGACGGCGGTTTTTTGATCTACTCCTGGAACATGCTGGACTGGGCAAACTTAGACATCGACAATCTCTGCGTGGTATGCGGCCAGCAGGCGATCCTGTCCTGGTGCTATGAACTGGGTGCACGCTTTGCGCTGGAAAAAGGCTGTCCCGAAGAAGCCGCACACTTCCGCAATGTGCGCCGGAAGCTGCTGCAATACATTGATGAAAAAATGTGGTCCGACGAGCGTAAATGCTTTGTGGACGGCTGGACACCCGAAAGAGGACTTTCCACCACAGTCAGCATCCAGGCTCACGTATTCCTCTGCCTTTACGATGCCATCCTCGATCCCGAAAAGAAAAAGATCGCCGAAGCCTATGTCAACAATCCGCCCGCTGAATTTGCGACCGTCGGTTCTCCCTTCATGCTCTACTACCTGTACGAGACCATGAACAAAAACGGCCGCAGCCGCGAAGTCAAAGATGACATCTGCAGACGCTGGGGCGAAATGCTTCACTATGACACCACAACCTGCTGGGAAGTATTCCCCGGATTCTTTGAAAACGGACGCACCAGAAGCTACTGCCATGCCTGGTCCTCCACTCCCGCCGTATTCTGTCTGGAATACATCCTTGGCATCAAACGTGCCGAAAAAGGCTGGAAAAAGGCGATCATTTCCGTACCGGATTACGCCGGAAACTGGTGCCGCGGCGGTGTTCCCACTCCTTACGGAACCATCCGTGCCTACTGGGAACGCAGCGAAAAAGTTTATCATATCTGGGCACCTGAAGAAATCACCATTGAAACCGACGGCTTGGAAGACTGGAATGTGATCATCCATTCCCAGAAAGACAGTTTTAAGATGTAAAAAAAGCGCGCTTTGCGCAAAAAAAGGAGCCTGCAGAATCTCACAGCGGATTCTGCAGGCTTTTTTCGTATGTTTTTATTTAATTAAGAAGAAATAGATCAGTACCAGTGCACCCAGCACAATGCGGTACCAGCCAAACACCTTGAAATCGTTCTTTTTGATGTAACCCATCAGGAAACGGATCACGATGACAGATACCACAAAAGCCACCAGCATACCGGTCAGCAACAGCAGTGCTTCCGTGCCGGTAAAGGCCAGACCAAACTTCACGATCTTTAACAGGCTGGCACCCAGCATAACGGGAATGGCCAGAAAAAAGGTAAATTCAGCCGCCACTTTTCTGGAAACCCCGATCATCAGACCGCCAAGGATCGTTGCGCCGGAACGGGAGGTTCCCGGAAAGATCGCCGCGATCAGCTGAAAGGCACCGATGATCAGTGCGTCTTTATAGCTTAATTTGGCAAGACTCTTGACTCTGGCTTTTCTGCCCTTGTTGCCGTTTTCGATCAGGATAAATCCGATACCGAACAGGATCAGCATAATGGCAACCGTTACCGGATTGTACAGGTATTTTTCCAGAATATCATCAAACAAAACGCCCACCACAGCGGCAGGAATGCAGGCTGCCAGAATCTTAAACCACATGGCAAAAATATCTTTGCGGATCAGACTGCCTGATTTTTTGGTGAGATCAAAGGGAAAAATCTGATTCCAGTAAAGCACCACCACCGCAAGGATCGCGCCCAGCTGGATCACCACCAAAAACATCTCCCAGAACGCTTCACTCACATTCATGTGTACAAATTCATTCAGCAGAATCATATGCCCGGTACTGCTGATGGGAAGCCATTCCGTAATACCTTCCACGATGCCAAAAAGCACCGCTCTCAACATATCCAAAATCAGTTCCAATTTATCATTCCTCTCTCAATGCATCTTTACAATCGTATTGTATTCACTGCTTATTTGCCGTATACCTCATGGGCAAACTTACGCAGCACAGGCAGGGAACGCTCCACCTTTTCGGTGTCAATGCAGTAAGCCATTCTGAAATAACCGGGACAGCCAAAGCTGTCAGCAGGCACAAGCACCAGATCGTATGCCAGCGCCTTCTGTGAAAATGCAACCGCATCCTCTTCCAGAGCCTTGGGGAAAATATAGAAAGTGCCTTCCGGTTTTACCACATCAAAACCGATGTCCACCAGACAGTCATAGATTAAGTTTCTGTTCTTCTCATAAACGGAGAAATCAGAAGTCTCATCCAGCACCTCAGCCACAGCCAGCTGCAGCAGGGAAGTGGGACAGTTATGACCGATGCCGCGGGAAATCTGGCCGCACATATTCACAATGGTCGCTGCATCAGGACATGCGGGATTGACTGCCAGATAACCGATTCTTTCACCGGGCAGGGAAAGTGCCTTGGAGAAGGAATAGCAGGCAATGGTGTTTGCATAAAATTTGGAAACATAGGGCTGTTTTTTGCCGTCAAACACGATCTCGCGGTACGGTTCATCGGAGATCAGGAAAATATCATGGCCGTACTGCGAACTCTTTTTGCGCAGGATATCCGCCAGCTTTGTCAGAGTCTCTGCGCTGTAGACCGCGCCGGAGGGGTTGTTGGGGGTATTGACTAAAATCGCAGTTACTTTTTCTGTGAGCATCTCTTCAAATGCTTCAAAGTTGATCTGGAAGCTTGTCGTATCCGCAGGCACTACTTTAAGCTTTGCGCCGGTCAGATTCACATAGGGATTGTATTCCGGGAAAAAGGGTGCAAAAGTCAGGATCTCATCTCCGGGCTGTGTCACTGCACGGAATGCATGTGCAAGTGCCGCTGCTGCCGCGGAAGTGGGGAAAATGTGCTCCGGACCGTAATTCATATCAAAACGGCGGTTTAAGGATTCTGCAATCTTAGCCTTTACGGAAGGAATACCCAGTGTAGGGCTGTAGCCGTGCAGTTCCATGGGATTTTTTTCCTGCAGAAGACGGATCATCACATCGGTAAACTTCTGGGGCGCGGGCACGGAAGGGTTGCCCAGACTATAGTCAAATACATTGGCAGCGCCGATCACCTTGGCTCTCTCACCGGCAGCCTCTGCCAGATTACGGATCACGGATTTTTGCTGCAGCATCGCTTTATATGTTTCAGAAATCATAACGAAAACCTCCTATATGGTCTGTACAGTAAATGCGTTGACCTACTGAATAGAAATATATTAGCACAGTTTGCCATATAGTGCCATCTTTATTTTCCCATAAAAAAGTATGCGCGCGAGTGCATATAAAAAAACCGGCTGCTCAAACAGCCGGTTTTCATATTCTCTAATAAACGTAATTTGCGATATCCATACTGGTCAGGATATTAGTCATAAGCACCACCAGAGGCATCGCGATCTCACATACATGTACGAAAAATGCCGCGATATCTTCGGTGATCCCGCCAAAATGCTTGAATGCCACATAACAATAATAAGCAAATGCCAGCGCAACGCCCACCAGACAGGGAATTGCCACTTCCAGATTCACCCAGAGCATACCTGCGATGCAGGCGATCAGGTAAATGATCAGAATCACGGTTACCACGGTCCTGCTTCTGCCGTCCCCCATGTAGAAGGAGCATTTGCTCTTCTGGGAATGCTTAAAACGCAGAATGGACAGGCCATAAAGCGTTCTGGAGATCACAAAGCCAAATGCCAGAACAGGCCAGCTGTTTAAGGGCATCTCACTCCAAAGACCAACCACCACAAAGAAGTAGCTGACGCTGATGATCAGGGAAAAATAGCCGCTGTGGGAATCCCGCAGGATCTCAAGCTTGCCTTCCTGAGGCTGATGGGAGGAAAGTGCATCCACGGTTCTGAAAAAACCGTCCAGAAACGCGCCGCCGGATAACATAATCGGCATCATCACACAAACCACAGCTCCCAGCAGATCCTTGTCGATCAGATAAGGACTGATGATCATCCAGCCATAGAGCAAAAGACCGATGATCGCACCGATGATCGGTACAAATGCCAGAATATATTTCATATTCTTTCTGTTTTTCTCAAGCTGTCCGGAAGGAAAAACAGAATACATGGAAAATGCCAAACGGAAGCTATTCCACACCTGCTTCATATCTTAAGCACCTCACATTTTACAGATTAACAGCTGTTTTCTCATTTGCAGCTGCCGCAACTTAACACTTCTTACTCGATCACAACATCATCTGCATGATCATTCCAGATCAGACAGATCCAGGTCTTACCGGGATTTAAGATCACACCGTTGCCGTCCTTGCCCACATAGATCGCGGGACTTTCGTTGTTTACGCGGAACCAGCTTGCTTCCACCATCTTACCGCCGGTAAAGATCTGTGCACGGTAGCTCTGGCTCTCGGAATCGCCGGGGTTAAAGCCGCCGTGTACATTGAAAGCCATATAACCGTTATCATCGCGGAATTCACCGTCACAATACTGGAAAATAACGTTGTCAAATGCCAGCTGTTCGCCGGTCTGTTCATCGATATGCTTATCGCCGTACTGATAACGGTAATATTTGCCGTCTTCAGGATTGTATTCAAAGCGGGACTGTACATTGGAGAAGCCGTTGGGAACACCCTTTTCCTTGCCGCCGGGATATAAAACGGTGGCATCGGTTCCGTTATCATAGGAGATACGCTTGCCGGGAAGTGCGAAAATGAACTTCTGGCTGTGGGTATCATGATAAGTCAGGCTGTATTCAAATTTGTTCACCGCATCCAGTACATCCTGGCCGGTGGTGTATACGTTATGAGGTGCTTTTCTTTCATCGGTACGCATATATGCTTTGGAAGCGGGTCTGTCGATACCTGCAACTGCACCGCTGATGTTGTCAACCGCATCACTGTTCAACAGATCGCCCACATAAGGAGTTGCCTGTCCGAAATGCGCATAGATCGCGTCAAATTCCAGTGCACAGTATACAAAGTAGTCACGGCTGCTTCGAATATAGCCGATATGATCCATATCCTGCCAGTTCTCAAACAGCGCCATCAGACGGGTAATGTCTGCCTTTTCCACAGGTGCTTCGTAAATAACAGATGCCTGTGCGATACCGGACTGCGGGCATCCTGCCTTGATATTGTTGAGCATAACCGCCAGCGGACGGGCATTGCGCTCTTCCTCGGTACATTCCAGACCGGTCAGGAAACTTACAGGTCCAACCTGCTGTGCAGGCGCCTGCTCCTGCTGTTCTTCCTGTACGGCTTCTTCGGAAACTTCTTCGGTTTCTGCTGCTTCTGCAGTTTCCTCAGCGTTCTCTTCCACTGCTGCAGTCTCAACAACTTCTATACTTTCGATCTCTGCCGGCACGGTTTCTTTTGTCACAGTTCCCTTGGCACCGCATGCACAAAGAGAAGCTGTCAGAAATGCCGCAAGGCATAATACACTCCACTTCTTCATTTCTCTCTTTTTCCTTTCATACAGCCGTTTACCGCAGCTGTTCCGACACTTTTCGTTTTAATCTAATACATTATACTCCTGTCATTCCTAAAAATCCAGTCAATTTCATCATTTATTACAAAATTATGAATTTTTCACAAATATTATACACTTTTATCCTGCTGCCTGCAGGTCTCAAACACCCGATTTCTGCGCTTACTTCTTCAGAAGATGCATCCGCTGTGCCAAAACCACCATGGTTCTGCCGCCGGGCATTGCCTGCAGCTCATTTTTTTTCATGGCACCAAACTTAAGCGCCGCCGCAAAATACACCAGCATACCCAGAACAACCGCTGCCGCAATACTCACGGCATTCGTCATCCAGCCATCCTCCAGAACCTGCATCAGTCCGTAATAAACGCCTGCCGTGATCACGCCCATCACAACGGACGCCCAGAAAGGAAGCAGGAAGGTGTTGACCCACTCCTGACGGTAACCGGTCACCTTTTTTACCGTAATACCATTTAAAATACACATCATCAGGGAATAAACCGTCACCGCAATGGGCAGACAGTAAATTCCCCAGTCAGTCACAAAAAGCAGCACCGCCGCGATCGCAGTCTGCACAGCCAGCGCGATACAGGCATTGGTAACAGGTTTTGTCGCTTTTCCAACCGCCTGCAGAATGGCATTGCTCAAAGTGGACAGGGAATAAAACACAATGCTTAAACCCAGAGCTGCCAGCAGTGCGCCGCCCATATCGATGGAGGACTTTGCAGTGGTCGGATACAAAAGCCACACGATGGGGCGCGCAAGCACCATCATGCCCACTGCAGCAGGGATCGCGATAAACATGATCGTTTTGATCGCCGTATGGATCTTGCCGTTGACTTCTTTTACTTTCCGTTTTTCAAACGTACCCGCAATGCTGGGCAGGATCGCCGCCGCCATCGCCGATGCGATCGCGATGGGAATATTGGAAAGGCCAACCGCCTGGGTATCGTAAATACCGTTGATGATCAGAATATCGTCCAGACGCTCGCCGTGATACTTTTCCATCACCTGCAGATACAGGGTCTGATTGATCAGTGCACTGGCATTATAGGCAAAGGTGCTTAAAATAACCGGTGTCACCATGGACAGAATGATCCTGAAAATCTGCTTATCTGTCAGCACATTCGGTGTGGTATCACGTTTTACACGGTCCAGGATCACCTTTTTATTCATCTCGTATAATAAAAACATAAACGCCAGTGCCGTCAGCACGCCGATGCCGGTACCAAGCGCACTGCCCACAGCGCCCCAGGCTGCCCTGGTCTTATCGTCCGTGTCCGCAAAGATCTTCATCAGCAGAAATGCCGCGCCGATGCTGACCACCGCATTCAAGATCTGCTCCATGATCTGGGAGATGGAGGTGGGCACCATGGTCTTGGTTGCCTGAAAATAACCGCGCAGAACACCTAAAAGGCCTGAGAAAAAGATCGTGGGTGCAAGCATGCGCAGAACCATCGCAGCCTTGCCCGGGCTTAACAGATCCGCAAAGGCAAAGGCAAACACACTGGCTGCGCCGCCTACGATCATGACATAGATCAGGGAACAGCGGAAGATCCGCTGCGCGTTTTTATACTGATGAACCGCCAGACGCTGCGAGATCACCTTCGATACCGCAGAAGGAATACTGTAGGAAGAGATCAGCAGGATCATCTGATAAATACGATATGCAGGCGCGTAAAAACCGTTTCCGGTCTCACCGATAATACCGGTCAGGGGACTTCTGTATAAAAGTCCGATGATCCGGCAGATAATTCCGGCCATTGCCAGAATGCCCGCCTGTTTTACAAATGAATTTCCTTTTTTCGTCTGTGAAGTCATATATCACCTTTCAATTCCGGATGCTGTTTCAAAAACCGCATCCCGTTTGGAATTTCTGCGCCAAATGCGCGTTTTTTATTCTGTCAGACTGAACGTGGAAAGATAATCCAGACGTCTCTCCACAAGCTCCAGCACAAAAATATCCGGCTGCTGCTCATCCACCTGCGCAGGATTCCAGGTGCTGTTCCAGCCTACCATATAGCTCTCCGCAAAACTGCTTGCCAGCACATTGATCATTGCACCGGCAAAGGAGTCATACACCATAAACAGCTTTCTGGTCTCGGGAGCCTCTGATTTATACTGCAGCGGCGCAGTTCCCGCGCCCTGAATCACCTGCATGTTGTTGTAAGGATAACCGGATACAAAATAGTCCTCTTCTGCCGGTCTGTTTTCCTTATAATAATCCCACAGATTCATCATGCGGGCCAGATCGTAATCGGAAAAGTCATTGGGTGTATAGTTGACTTCCTCCACGGGAGGCAGATACATTCCCAGCTCCTCCAGAAGCTCTCTGGTTCCGATATAGCCGCCGCCCACATTCCAGTGGGTATCGTAATGCCAGTACAGAGAATACTGATCCTTGTAAGCCAGAAGCTCTTCTTCCGGCCATACGATACGCAGATCGGTGTTGTTTTTCAGATAATCAACCACCTGTCTTGCGCGGGTCTGCTCCCCTTTTTTCATATCCTGTATATAGGAAGGAAGATACTCGCTGTAGATGGTTTCCTTGTTGGGCGCCAAAAAGATTACAAACTCGCAGTTTTTGTCAGCCAGCTGCTGTCTTACGTTCAGAAGATTCTGCGCCATAGCCGCCAGCTCCTCTTCTGTATACAGATTGGTGCCCTTGTAATCCTCGATATTGGTTTCCTCACAGTAAAACAGCCAGTTATCGTCGCCAATCACGACCTTTTCATTGATGAAACGCTCTTTTAATACATTTACATTCAGCAGACTGTTGGCCTGGATCAGCTGGCTTCTGAAAGGCACATTGCTGTTGTAATAGTCCTCCAGAGACTGTCCGTAGCTTTTCCAGTTGTCCTTTGTCAGCTTCGGAATCTCTGTCACCACGGTATTTTCCGTCACCACAGTCTCATAATTATCCTTTGTCACTGTCCAGACTGCTCTGGGAATGATAAGCAGCGCCAAAAAGCAGACCACCCAAAGGACTGCCATATTCTTCTTTTTCATAAGCTGTCCTCCCCGGTCAGAAATTCAGATAAATTGCAGGGTTATAGGTGCTGTTGATCAGTGTCAGAACAGACATTGCCATCAGCGCCATGCACCAGATCATTTCAAGCAGACCGCCCTTTAACGCACAGATCTTCGGGCAGTGTTTTTTGACAAAAGTCTGCCAGAAACCGATGCCCAGCACTGCTGCGATGATCGCGATCAGACAGCGGTTGGTGATCAGCTCCTGCCATGCATAATGCGCCTCCATATAACGCCAGGGCATCGCCATTCTCTTATAATAACGCAGCGCATGCGCCAGATCGCCCAGACGGAACATCACAAAACCAAAGGCCGCCACGCCGAAGGTGTAGATGTACTTGACCGGCCCCAGCTTATCCAGAAGCTTCTTTAAGCCAAGACGCTCGGCGATGATGCAAACGCCCTGCAAAAGCCCCCACAATAAAAAGCCGTTGGTCGCACCGTGCCAGATACCGGTTGCCGCAAACACGATCATATTGTTGACATATGTACGCATTTTGCCTTTGCGGCTGCCGCCCAGCGGAATATACAGATAATCGCGGAACCAGGAACCCAGGGAAATATGCCATCTGCGCCAGAATTCCTGCACGGAACCGGACAGATAGGGATACTCAAAGTTCTCACAAATGGTAAAGCCGAACATTTTTCCAAGTCCCACTGCCATATCGGAAAAACCGGAAAAATCATAATATAACTGCAGCGGATACAAAACAGCAGCACCCCAGGCCATCCAGGTGTTGACATCACCAAAATCAAGCCCGTAAACCTTATCCACATACATGCCCAGCGCATTGGCGATGAGCATCTTTTTTGCCAGACCGTAGGAAAAACGGCGGATACCGTCCATCGTCTTTTCTGTGTCAACGCTGCGTTCCTTCAACTGCGGTCCAAACTCGTCATAACGCGCGATGGGACCTACCGAAACCTTGGCAAAGAAGGAAATATACAACGCCAGATGCAGGAAATTCTTCTCCGCCGCATACTTGCCTCTGTATACATCCACCAGATACGCAATGGAACTGAAGGTAAAAATAGAAATACCGATGGGCAGTGCCTGACGGGTGATCTCGAAAAGTTCGCTGCCGGAAAGCTTGTTGATAAAGGCCAAAGCAGTATCTACATATTTATAATAGCATAACAGGCCGATGTTTAAGAGGATGCCTGCGGTGAGGAATGCTTTGGAAAGCGCGGTTTTGGGGGCGGCTGCTTTCGCGGATGCAGCGGTATTGGCGGCCGGCTGCGCAGACGCGGTTTTGTCCATCAGCAGCGCGATACCGTAATTGACTGCCACGGAACACAATAAAAGCAGCGCATAAACCGGGTTTCCCCAGGCATAGAAAAACAGACTGGCAATCAGAAGCAGCACATTTTTTGCTTTGATCTGACGCAGACACAATCTGTCCAGTATAAAAACGACAGGCAGAAATGCCGTCACAAAAACCATGGAATTAATGTTCATTACTGTAATACTCCGATAACTTTATTTACAGGACACACAGATCCCGCACCACTTCTCCGGCCACGATCAGCCCGGCCGCCGAGGGCACAAACGACAGACTGCCCGGCACCGACCGGCGGCTGTCCAAATCTTCCCGACTTAAATACTCTGCGCGCGGCTTTTTGGCTTCTTCCGTGGAATACACCACCTTGCAGCTTTCCACGCCCCGCTTTTTAAGCTCACGGCGCATCACCTTGGCAAGCGGACAAACACTGGTCTGATAAACATCCGTCACCGTAAACCGGGTGGGATCCAGCTTATTCCCTGCCCCCATGCTGCTGATCACCGGCACGCCTGCCTTTTTTGACCGTTCAATAATCTCCAACTTGGCCGTCACCGTATCCACCGCATCCACCACATAATCAAAGGACGCAAAATCAAAGGAATCCGCATTCTCCGGCAAAAAGAAGCAGTCTCTGCACTCCACCTGCGCATTTGGGTTGATGGACAAAATCCGCTGTTTCATCACTTCCACCTTGCTCTGCCCCACCGTGTCCCAGGTGGCGATGATCTGACGGTTGATATTGGAAATACTCACTCTGTCATTATCCACCAGCAAAAAAGAACCGATTCCGGCACGGGCCAGCGCCTCTGCGGTAAAACCGCCCACACCGCCGACACCGAAAATGGCTACCTTCGCATCCAGCAGCCGGTTTATATTTTCTTCTCCAAGCAAAAGCGCACTGCGCACAAACTGTTCCTGCATCAATGTAAACCCTGCGCCCGCCGCCTATGCAGCGCAGGCACATCCTTTCTTATGGAGAGTATACCACAAATATTCCCAAAAAAATATTATTTTTCTGCCATCAAAAGATCAAACACTTTCGCACAGGCGATCGTCTGCGCATGCGGCACGATATCACTCTCAATTTTACCTGTTCTGATACAGTTTACCACTTCCTGCGCTTCATAAACAAAACCGTTTTCGGTTGCTTCGTCTTTAAAAGCCTCAATCTGATTGCCCTGCTCATCATATAAAAATGCCTCGGAACCGTAATGCGGGTTGGGCACCATAATGCGTCCGGTGCTGCCTAAAACGGTCATGCCCTCCGTCATATTGGTCATAAAGGAGCTTTCACAGGATGCCATCGCATCCGGCGCGCCGTTTTTGCCGGAAAAACGCAGCAAAACATGATCGGTCACATCCACGCCGGTGGGTCCAAACACTGCAGACGCCTTCACTTCAGAAGGCTCTCCCAGCATCCAGGTCATGATCTCATAACAGTAAACAGTCAGGTCATACGCCGCGCCGCCGCCAAGTTTCGGACCAAAATAACGGTTTTCGGGGTCCTGCGGCGCACGGAATCCTACCTTGATATTCGCATAGACCGGATCGCCGATTTTATCGGCCTGCAGCCACTCTTTTGCCTTATTTACAGCAGGCAGAAAACGGCTCCACATCGCCTCCATCACAAAGACCTGCTTTTCCTTTGCCAGTGCAAACACTTCCTGCGCCTCTGTGCTGTTTAAAAACATGGCTTTTTCACACAGGATGGGGGTGTTGTATTGTAAACACAGCATACTCAGCTCGTAATGGGAATCACAGGTGGTGGCAATGTATACACAATCCGGTTTTTCTTCAATCAGCATCTGCTCATAGCTGTCATATGCACCGGCAATGCCGTATTTATCCGCAAAGCTCTTTGCCCGCTCCATAGACTTGCTGGCAACCGCTGCCACACAGCAATTTCCCAGTCGGTTTACTGCGTCATAAAATTTATTGGCAATATTTCCTGCGCCCATGATGGCGAAACGGAATGTGGTGTTTGGATTCATGGTGTACCTCCTGTTGTTTGAAGCTAGGGTGTTAAATCATACCTTCTTTTTCCAGATATTTTAAAAATGCTTCGCAGCCCTCCACGATATCATCCCAGGTCACCTGAAAATCGCCAGTGTACCACGGATCTGCAATATCTCTGGGACTCTTTGAAAAATCCAGCAGCCGGTGCACTTTTTTGTCCGGGTCGCTGCCCAAAATCCGCATCATGTTTCGGATATTGTAGTTTTCTGCTGCCAGCAGATAGTCATATTCCTGATAATCAGCTCTGGTCATCTGCCGCGCAGTCTTGCCGCTGCAGTCGATGCCGTGGGCCTTTAATATCCGGCGCGCCGGCGGGTAAACCGGATTGCCGATCTCCTCGCGGCTGGTGGCCGCAGATGCGATATGGAAGCAATCTGAAAGGCCGCGGCGTGTGACCATGTCGCGGAAGATGAACTCGGACATGGGGGAACGGCAGATATTGCCGTGGCACAGGAAAAGTACTCTTATCATGCAATTTTACCTCTTTATAAGTCTTTATATCTCTATTTTTTTGTGTAATTTCAACAAGTTTTTCGGCGTTTTAGTACGTAAATCTACGTGTCTCTACACAGGTTTTTGAGCAAATGGCGTACTAAATGGCGTACTGTTTTCTAATATTCAGTACAGTTTTTCACTTTTTTACCCAAACCTTATCACCTTGGACTCAGCCTGCTTTTTCCCGCCGAAAGTCACAATCTGCGCCATGGATTCTTCTGCTTTCTCGTAGCTGTTATGTGTGTAAACGTTCAAGGTAACACTGGCATCGGAATGCCCCATCAAATACTGCAGGCTCTTTAGATCCATGCCTGCGTCTGCCATGTTTGTACAAAATGTGTGTCGAAACACATGCGGCGTGATACGGGGAAGAGGAATGATATTCTCTTCATTATACTTTTCACATAACCGCTGCACTACCTTCTGGATGTGCATGGCAACCTTGGGATTGCCATTTTTGTCCAACAGGATAAATCCCGCATATCCGTCTATCATGATCTCCTTTTTCTGCTTCTTTCTTTTGGAAAGAATGTTTAAAAAGCATTCATAGACTTCATCACTCATGGGAATGTAGCGGCAGCCGCATTCAGTTTTCGTTTTTTCAATATAGCGCTTGCCTTCTCTGGATCTCACCAGCTGATGATCCACCCGGATCCTTCTGCGATCAAAATCCAGATTCGAAATGGTCAATCCGCAGAATTCACTGATTCTCATGCCGGTTCCCAACAGGATCTTAATCTCGTCCAGATATCTGCAGAAATGTTCATCATTTTTGACAAACTCCAGAAACTGCTCCTGCTGTCTGCGAGTCAACGCAACTCTCTTCTGCGTATTGTTGGGAATCACATCCAGACGGAACTCAAAGGGATTTCTGCGAATGATATCATCATTATAGGCCATCTGAAATGCCGGTTTGATCACACCGCGGATACTTGCGATGGTACTGTAGGAATAACCATCCTCAAACAGCTTGATGAACCACTCCTTGGCATCTGATATCTTGATGTCACGGATGATCCGCTGTCCAAAGGCTTCCTTCTGGATCACGCTCATTACAAACATGTAACCGGTGGTTGTATTATAGCGTACACCCCGCTTGATCCTGATGTAGCGTTCCAGCAGTTGGATCACGGTGATCGCACCTCCGGCGTAATCAATTCCATCGTGCTGCATCACTTTGATCTCATCTTCTTTTTTACGAAGCCTGACCAGATCCATATCATAAATGGCTCTGCGCGTTTTGTTGGCATCTGTGTAACGGAACTCGTACATTCCGTTTTTTCTTTGGCTCTCTCCGGTCCGTAAAATACGTCCCTTGTTATCTCTTCTCTTTTCAGACATACCCAATCTCCTTTCTGCAAATGAAAAGAGCCCTGATATGACGTACACAGTTTTTGCCGTGACTTAATTTTATCATATCGGGGCTGGGTTTGCTATGGGGAATCGGTTGTAGGAGAAAATACCTTGTAGGAGAAAAGTGTTCGTCCAAGCTCTTACTGCATTAATTCAAGCAAATACATTTTGATAATAAACTATTCATATATTCTCTCCAAACAAGGAGAGCCTCTGCCACAGTATCGTATTAATACACCATAATTGAGGCTCCCTTTATTATAGTATGGATCTATATTAAAAAAGTGGACACATTTAGTTAATACACATTACAATAAACTAGATACCAAAAGAAGGTATCTGAACAAGTCCACAAACAAACGTGGAAACCGCTGCGACGAAGAGTTCACAGGAACACTCGTCAACCTTTATCAAAATAGCAACAAATCACAGACTGCCATTTGCAAGGAATACGGCGTATCCACCACTGCTCTCGACAGATGGATTAAACACTACTCAACTGTTGAAGTTGATGATGGAACACTTGGAATGATGACCCCTAATGAAAAAGATAAACTATACTGGAACAGGCTTAGGCTACTGTTCTCAGATATTTTTCTTCAAAAAACGTGTCCACTCTCTTGACTATAGTGCACAATTGTGCTTTTCAGGCAATAAGAAAAGCACTAACCACCAGATTTATTCCAGTAATTAGTGCCTTATTGGCAGCACAGCCTGGCACGGCTACCTCCTACAGTAAACATATTTAATTATACCGCTTTAAGTATTCTTGCAATTTCTTCCTTTTTCGAAAGACTTATTCTACCTTCATCCGAAAGCCAATTTAAAAGCTCACGTGCATTATCTCTTCGATTAACTTCCACACATTTTTGAGTAAAAACAATCAACTCATCGTTACCGACAAAGTCATTAATCTCAATTAATGCTTGTGCTAATTTAAGCGTTTTGTCCGCATCGATACAACAGAATTCCAAGATTCTATCCATTTCCACATGAACGAATGTATGGCGCTTACAACACGATACGGCTTCCAAATACAAATCTAATAATTTCTCGTTTGGAACCACTACGTCCTCTATAGAATGTAACAACGTTGCTGCATATTCTTGTTTCTTATCTCCATGTTTATTTCTAATTTTCTCCCAGCAAGGAATTAGCCAATCTTCTAATACAAATTCTTCTTTTTTACTCCATATCGAGATGCTATGAAGAAAATGATTAACAAACTCCATTTCATCGCACGCTTTTTCAAAGTCTTGCATTGTTAGTTTTTTATAATAGCAAGATGCTATTATAAACTCAAACAGTCGATCTTTTATAATTCTACCTTCACACTCTTCCGGAACAGAACAACGACCAGATAAATAGTTCTCTCTAATCGCAATTCCAAGTTCATCAAAAACATAACTTGAATTAAGAATACATAACAGCAAAGTCGTCATATCAAATGTACCCTCTCCTAACAGAGCCTCTGAAAAAGCAGTTGCCTTACCTTGTGCAATGTATTTCAAATTTTGATAATTATAGCCTAATGTGTGCCGATAAATCTTCTTTGGTCCATCCCACTTCAATAGATTTACCAACTTTGAAACTTCTTCATCTGAAAGTTCATGATCTGCATACTTTTTCAAAGAAACATAGCAATTTATCAATACAGAATACTTATTAAAATCACCATAGTTAATTAAATTATCCAAAAGATGGTTTTCACCCGCAAAAACATCTTCACAATCAACTGATATATTAAGCCAAGGTTCAATAACTGTAAGCGTCTTCATAACCATAGCCTCACTTGTAATCTCAACATCAGAAAGTAATCTAAAAATCGAATGTGCAACTTTTATATTTATTTCTTTATCCCGTAATAATACTTCAAGAATATTTAAACATGTATCAATTAGCACATCATATGACTGTAAACTGTCTCGCTTTGAGTATAACGCATCTATAACATCCGGTAATAGCGAATATGGAAGTTCCTTAAAACTCTTAAGAACACAATTTATTTCTTCTTCAGTTCTTTCCAATATTATACCTATAAACTGTCGTGCACAATCTGGCAACGCAAAGCCTTCCTTCACAACACCACATACTTCCTCATACTTTTTAATCCATTGTTCTAAAGGGAGCACTTCAAACATTTCCAGAGAAAAATGTACTTCATTAATCCATGTTCCGCTGTGTACATAATCACATTGCTCCGCTACTTCTTCACTTGGATAAGGTTGTATTCCTTTTTTCGCATAATCTTCTAAAAACAGCTTTACTTCCTCACATGTCAGTAATTGTAATAAAGTTAAACGTTTTTCTAAAATTAGATTGTTATAATAATCATCATCTCCTGTTTTAGCATATTTATCAATACCAAACTTAGCTCCGTCAATCATTCGGCAAAAAACTTTTTGCATTTCAGTTGAAAGATACATTTTTCCCATATGATGTTTTAAAAGCATATATACTTCATGATAACATGCATATGAAGCAAGTATCTTTGCATTATCTTTAATTTGTTCCACTATATTGTGATCATATTTACGCGCTAAATATAAAACTAATTTCCAACATGCTTCATTATCCTCGCGCATCAATCTTTCAAGCAGTTCATATTGTTTGCTTCGACAAGTTTTTGAAAACCCTAACTTAATCTCGTCCAGAATCAGTTTCCAATACTCTTGATGATTTTTATATATATTGTCCAAATTCCGAATTTCAAGAAATCTTGAATACGTTCTATCAACAGCAGTATTTACAATCTGTACAAAGTAATTGAATGTGAATATGTAGTGTCTTTCGCTACTCATTGCGCTATTATACTTCTTAAAAAACTGCTCAATAACATAGGATTGATTATCATGATAATCATCAAAATCCACTTTTCTAAATATATAATCCAATAATTTTTGAATATGATTATTTCTCCATTGGAGAATTCTTTTCACATTCTTAATGTCATGTACTTCATGGTAAAACAAATTATTACCGGCAACAATTTTCTCTATTAAATCTATATACTCAGATTCTATATGTCTTTTGTCTAATGAAAGCACAATTTCGACAATATGCTTATTAATATATGTGTAGCGCTCTGCTAACTTTTCCTTTTGTTCTTCTGTTATTTGATTCAAAAAATTTATAGCGGCATCTTGTGCTTCAGAATCATCCGTTTTTACCCAGTCAGACAACAATTCTAACAGTGGCCATGCCTGAGCATCTATTTTTTTATCCATTTGCGCAGATGAAAAAAGTTCTGACTTATTGAATTCTTCTATCCATTCAAATGTTTGTATTTTTTTAACCTCTCGTACTATTTCACTCTCCATTGTTTTTGCTTTATCATCATCTTTTAAGCAATGTAAAATGAATGCACAATTCTCGTCATTAAATTCGTTGATAGCTTCATGAATTATGGTACTGGTTGGAACAACGGTCCGCTTTCTAAAATCTTCATATAAAGATTCTAAAACATCAATCAAAGAATCATACCCGTTTATACTCATATCAAACGGAATCATCTTTATATTTAATGCCTCAAAGTATGACTTCTTTGCACGAAAAATAATCTCATCATTTTCGCAAAATCCGTAAAGCACATATACTTTTTGTGGTGACTTTTGTGAATGACCAGCTTTTGTAACTATATAGTCCATTATTTCAAACTCATTTAAACCATATCCAATAAACAGAATGACATTGTTATTCTGAAAAACAGCCTTTAAAAAATCTTGAAACCCACCATCGTTATATCGATTAATATACTGTGGTGCAGTAAAGACCAAATTGTTTTTATAAATATCTATACTATCTGTATAATGTCCATGGAGGTAAAACAAACGGCTCTGTCTCCTTATTCGCACATCGTTAATATCTGACTTTTTACAATCTTCATGACATAATTCATGTCCCAAAATGTCTTCAAACAGATTATCCGCATTTGTCGAGAGAAACGTAGCATCAAATTGACTTAATATCTTATAAATATTCTTTTTTGAATTAAATGTATCTAAATTGGGTTTTAATGCTGCTCCAAAACAACTATAGAACTCTTCCAAATTTCCATCATCTTCGAACTTCTTATATGCAATCGTTATTCTTTCTTTGCTATCTTTAATATCTCTAATAATAGCCATCTGATCCTTATATTCAGAAAAAGCTTTTCTTATCAAAGATTCCGAAAAACCATCCCACCCTTGGACACCCATAATACGAGACACCCCTGCGCCTAAGAAAAAAATAAGTTTTCCTTCTTCTGCGGCTCGTAAAATTTCTTCATCAAACACCGGTTTCGCTTTTAGTATCTCTTTAAAATCTATCTCCACAGTAATCATCTCCTCAAAATTTCTATAATAATTATATCAAACTCCGTGCATGCTTCAATATAGTTAATATCTCAATATGTTGACTACAGGCACCCGTAGTCATGCTGCAAGGCAACAAGAAAAGGCACAGATTCACAGAACATCATCCTACAAACCTACGCCTTGTTGGCAAAGTAGCCTAGCACGACTACCTCCTCCAGTAAACATACTGAATATTTTTGACGCAAGCGACAATTTTCTTCAACACAAACTTTTCTTAGTAACATATTTTTATGTATAGTAACATCACTCATGTTACTTTGTGCCATTTGTGTTACTTCTGATTTTCTCTTTATTTCAAACGAAACTCTTTTCCTTAACTCCGAATATATCCGGTGTTATCAAAATTTCCTCTTGATTCTTCAGTCAAAGCTAGATAATATGACTTCATGAAACGGGTTTTATGTCGTGTACAGGCATATGACTCAAGCGGATAGCTCGTTTCATTTCCAAGAAGGAAGCGAGTTTTTGACTGAGTAAGGTCTTCGGACTGAAAATGGGTACTCATTTCTTTTTTATACACTCATCTGTTAGTCAATTCCTCTATCATCTCTTCGTCTAATTTCTCTATAAAATCTTTCCCATGATGATATTTTTCATATGCCACTTTTTTCAATGTAACTGTAAACTTTTTCAGAAACACAAAACATATTCTTCTCTCCTTATCTTCTCACTCGTAAATATATCTCCATCTTTCAAACGCATCCGAAGATTGATATAAAAAATAATAGAATACCGCATTCTCATATCCCATTAATTGGATAATCATATTTTCCAAAAATCTTCCAATTGATTAAATAAGTCATCCAACTTATGTCCCCATACTACGTTCCCTTTATTCAGCATTGGCATCTGATATCTTGATGTCACGGATGATCCGCTGTCCAAAAGCTTCCTTCTGAATCCACTCATTACAAACATGTAACCGGTGCTTGTATTATAACGCATACCACGTTTGATCTTGATGTAGCGTTCCAGCAGCTGGATTACTGTGATTGCACCTCCGGCGTAATCAATTCCATCGTGCTGCATCACTTTGATCTCATCTTCTTTTTTCCGAAATCTGACCAGATCCATATCATAGATGGCTCTGCGCGTTTTGTTGGCATCTGTGTAACGAAACTCGTACATTCCGTTTTTTCTTTGGCTCTCTCCGGTCCGTAAAATACGTCCCTTGTTATCTCTTCTCTTTTCAGACATACCCAATCTCCTTTCTGTAAATGAAAAGAGCCCTAATATGACGTACACAGTTTTTGCCGTGACTTAGTTTTATCATATCGGGGGCTGAGTTTGCTATGGGGAATCGGTTGCCAGAAAGAAATAACAATTCGAGCGAAATATCAATTTGATTTTGACTTTTCGCTCGAATTTCATCTTTTTGCTCGTTCTTTTCAAAACCTTATCAGCAATGTAATAAACTTCTTTCTACTTTTTCTTTCCTTATATAAATCACACAGTACTTATCATTCAATGCTCACTTCAATTTTAGTCAATTACAAATGACTCATTTATAATTGACTAAAATTGCAAATGTCTTTAAGTCCTCCCTCTATCAGCCACGAATACACTCACTTTTTGAGGTTTTATCTTTATTTTAAGAAAGTTTTTTCCGTATATTAAATATAAAAACCATTTTTACGCTTTATTTATCATCCGCTCCTTTCCATGTCAACCTTCCTCTCCGTAAATCCTACAACCTTCCCCATCGCCTCTTTCGCCATTTCATAACTGTTATGTGTATATACATTCAACGTAACTCCCGCATCAGAATGGCCCATTACATACTGCAGACTTTTCAGATCCATTCCCGCGTTTGCCATGTTGGTGCAAAATGTATGGCGTAATACATGAGGAGTGATCCTGGGGAGTGGGACCACGTGTACCTCATTGTACTTTTCCCGCAGCCGCTGCACCATCTTCTGGATATGTGTGGCAACCTTGGGATTTCCGTTCCGATCCAACAGGACAAATCCTGCATAGCCGTCAATCATGATTTCTGTTTTCAACTTCGGCCGGCTGGCAAGAATATTCCAGAAACTCTTATACACTTCATCACTCATAGGAATATAGCGACGACCGCATTCTGTCTTGGTTTTCTCAATATAACGTTTCCCCTCTCTGCTCCTCACCAGCTGATGATCCACACGAATTCGTCTATTTTCAAAATCCAGGTCAGAAATCGTCAATCCGCAAAACTCACTGACTCTCATTCCGGTTCCCAAAAGGATTTTAATCTCGTCCAGATACTGGCAGAAATGAGGATCATTTTGCGTAAATTCCAGAAACTGTTTCTGCTGCTCTATTGTCAACGCCTCTCTTTTCTGCGTGTTGTTGGAAATAATATCCAACCTGAAGTCAAAGGGATTCTTGCGGATGATATCGTCATTATAAGCCATCTGAAATGCCGGTTTGATCACACCCCGGATACAGGCAATAGTACTGTAGGAATATCCGTCCTCGAACAATTTGATGAACCACGCCTTTCCATCCGATATTCTGATGTCACGAATGATCCTCTGTCCAAAGGCTTCTTTTTTAACTACGCCCATTACAAATCGATAGCCGGAAGCAGTGCTGTAACGAACACCGCGTTTCATATCGATGTAACGCTCCAGCAGCTGATTCACCGTAATCGAGCCTCCTGCATAATCGAATCCGTTATACTGCATGACTCTGATATCATCTTCTTTTTTCCGCAGTTTGATCAAGTCCATACTATAAACAGACCGGCGTTTTTTATTGGCATCTGTATAGCGGAACTCATACATTCCGTTCTTTCTCTGACATTCCCCGGTCCGCAAAACGCGTCCTTTATTATCCCTTCTTTTTCCAGACATATCTGACGTTCTCCTTCCCCAAAAATCCTTTCTCATTACTAAGACACTCCCAGCCGATCAGATGGAATAACATTGCTCCAAAAACTTTTCAAATGCTTTTCTCTTGATCAGGCGTTTTGTTCCGACATACAGCACAAAGCCGCATCTCTCATCATTGGAGAGTTCTCTGATCTTATTGATTCCAATTCCGAAATAAGCCGCCGCTTCTTCCAGTGTCAAATTTACCTTTTCACAAATGGGTACCTGTTTCATATATGCAAAATCTCCTTCCTATGTTCTTTTTCAAACTTATTTCCTTGTCCTTAAACTTTCTTCTCAGTGAATTTCCTGAACTTTTCTTTCTGTTCTATCTGCCGCATATTGGTTCCCTGTACCTGAACCGGAATGCACATGGACAGGAGTCTGTCATAAATACGTTTACGCGCGATGTTGCTTTCGTTTTTCATTTCCTGTAAAGACAGGTTTGTTGTGATGATCAATGGTTTATTAGAACGGCATCTGGCATCGATCACGTTGTAAACCTGTTCCAGACCGTAATCGGTGCTACGCTCCATGCCCAGATCATCTATGATGAGCAATCGTGCCCTGCACAAACTCTGTATATATTCGTTCCTGTCGGTATCATGGCTGTTGAGCTCATTCAGAATCTCAGCAAAATTCGTCATCCGAACAGTAACTTCTTTTTCCAGCAGCTCGTTTGCGATACATCCGGCCATGTAGGATTTTCCGGTTCCAACACCGCCCCAAAAGTTCAGACCACGATTTTCTTTTTCATTTTCCTCCCAGGAGTTCACATATTCTTTTGCCACACTCATTTTCTGATTCAATCCATTATCATTTTCAAACCGCCAATTATACATGTTTTTATCTGAAAAACATCTTTCTCTCAAAAGACTGACCATCCGATCGTGTTCCATCTGCCTTGCACGTTTTTCCAACCATTCATACTCCTCCCTGTGGCATGCGCACATTCTTGGATGTTTTCTCTTGCCAAACAACTCCTTCCCTGCAGGGTAAAATGCTTCTTTCGGTTCATGGCAAATACCACAGTAAAGCAGTCCATCTTCGCCAAAGTACTCTTCTTTTTCTGTATTTATACAATCCTTGTTTGTTTTTCCTGTGAGCATCATAAACTTTCTCCTTCCTCATACGAATAATCAACATACCTTACATCTCTCTGGTTATTACTGTAAGGTGATTTTGTATAGTTATTAGGGGGCGGAAAACCGGCTTTATTAGGGTTGGTTTTCCGGCTATATGAGGGTTGGTTTTCCGGCCTTATGACAGGCGGTTTTCCGACTCTGTCCGCATCCAGCGGAATCTTGACATATAAGTGATTCGCCCGTCCAAACTCAGGACGTACCCGTTCCAGCAATCCCTGTCTTCTCAATTCCTTCAGCGCATCCTTGATCGCAGACACACCTTTGTCCATATCCTGCGCCAGCTCTTCCAACGGATACACTACAAACACATGCCCCTTCTCATCCTCCCATCCATTCTTCTGCGACAGATTTGTCCGGTTCAGCAGCAACGAGTACAGAACCTTTGATGTACTGGAGATATTCAGATTCATAATGAATCTTGGCAGCGGATAATATAGCGGCAGCTGCGTATCAACTTTCATAAAACAGCATTCCATGAAGCAACCTCCTTTCGCGTTCATAACAGAGACCTGAATTCACGTAATCTGTTATGTCCCTTCATAAATAGTAATGGGGAGAAAAAATTGCGTTTTGGGCCGGGTAAAAAGAGAATTTCTTTAAAAATTATCAGAAAAATAGCTGGCCTATCAGATTTATTCTGACAGACCAGCCTATGATCAGTATTTATTCACTTCCAGAGTTATCCCGAATTCAGGATAATCAGAGCAAGTTTCTTAGTGAGATTCGAAAACCCATTTTCATGGTTTTACACTCCCTACAACTTGTTGAGGATTACGCTCCCCAATCCCTCGTGGTTTCTGCTATAGCAGTCACAGTTTTGCCCTGGAAGGGCAAAGGAAAATATTGCATATTTTATTTTTGGATCCTGCAAAAATCATTCATTTTTTGTAATCAACTTAACCGGATTCTTCTATGCAATACTTCTGCTAGGTATTATGTCCTTTTCAAAAAATCCACATCTGATAATCCATATCGCTCTTTGAATCTTTGAAATGCTTTTTCCGGATCCGCTTCAGGAGAATTCATATCTATTGGTTCAAGTTCATCCAGCAGATCTAGAATTTCTTCGATTTCTTCAATATCGATCTGCTCTTCAGAAACACAAAATGTTATCTCATCCAGTCGCTCATGCAATTTGTTAATCTCATCCCTTTTTTTGTTTGCCATAATATCCTCTTTTCTGTCCAATTCTCATTTCATTATCTGTATGTATTCTACGCTCATTATAGTTACATTTTTCAGTATATTCAACAAGCAAATTAGACAAGATAATTAACCTATCCCGAAAGAAAGGATGTGATTTTCGTTGATCAGCTATGAACCTTTATGGCGCACCATGCAGGAAAAAGGGATTACTACCTACGCACTTATCAATAAACATGGTATCAGCTCAAGAACCATAAATAATCTGAAACACAACAAAGGAATTACTGTATTTACACTTGAACGCCTTTGCGAAATTCTCGATTGTACCCCTAATGATATAATTGAATTTGTGAAAGAATAAACGCTACCGGATGCGATTCGTCCAGTAGCGTTTTTCATTTTTCAGATTTAGCCTGACAAGCCTGCCTGCTTTAAGACATTATAAATACATTTCCACTCACATTTAAGATTTTGCCATCCAATATATACATTCCTCCGCACAGATAATTCATCATTCCCTGAGAATCCTGATCCTCTCCCGGATCCAGACAAAAGATACAGATCATTCCATCTTGGTATTTATCCAACACAATTCTGCAGTCATCATATCGCTGTATCACTTTATAAAAAATCTGTGCATCACCTCTCGTTCCTTCTCTTTTCCTGTGCCATTCAAATGAATCCTCACCCGGCTCTGCTTTCACCGGTTCAAACTGATTTTGTGTTTCATCATCGATAAGCCGCAATCTATCCAGAACCCAATCCAATAAGCTTTTCATTCTTTCTCACTCATATAGTCCTTTATTGGCCGTAAAAACTCCGATATTTTTAATGCTTTTTCTCCCGCATTCAATTTGTCACTTCTCAGACAGGTCACTACCTTCGTCGCAGCCATATAATTCAGCTTCACACCTTTGGAATCATTCCGGTAAGTTACAGCATGTGTTTTGGGAATGCCAATCTTTCCGGCTTCCTCAATCGCATCTATATTGGCTCCGAGAAATATGAACTGCCAGCCTTTTTCTTGATTGCGAGCAACCATCTGCTTGACCATTTTCGCAGAATATTCCTGACTGGCATTCTCCTGACCGTCTGTAGTAATGACAAAAATGACATTCTCCGCTCTCATACTTTCCGGCAATCGTTTCTGGATATTTTCAACTTTCTTTATGGTAGTTCCTATTGCATCTAGAAGCGCTGTGCATCCGCGAACATAATAATCGTCTTCTGTCAACGGTTCTACTACAGCAATTGGAAACTGATCATGAACTACTTCAATCTGATCATCAAAAAGTACTGTGGTCACATTGGCTTCCCCTTCCTGTTTTTGCTGTTTTAAAAGCATCCCATTAAAGCCGCCAATCGTATCGCTTTCCAATCCACCCATGGAACCGCTGCGATCCAAAATAAAAACCAGTTCTGTTAATCCTTTTTTCATATGTGATACCTGCCTTTCGTTTGATACACACATACTACAAAATTCATTCACAAAACTGGTCGCTTTCGAAGGGACATTTTATCGAGACAATGTCCCTTCTCCATAATCTTCCAATACAATATTGGCAAAGTGAACGTTGTACTCGCCATTTTCAATCAGATACATAATGATCAGATCAAACCTTGAAGATGTTGACAAAGTATAGCCGGCTGTTTCAAGAAGTTTCTTTGCCTCGCTCATTTCCAGTCCCAGTGCCAGGCAAAATGATATCGCAGTCTTTTTGCTCGGCACATAATCTTCGTCACCGCGTATCTTGGAAAAAAGTCTCCGGTCGATATTCGCGCTTTTATAAACCTCCGAATCCTTTAATCCTTTTTCATCAATCAGCCGCAGCAGCATCGCCGAAAAGGATTCCTCTTTTCTCTCCAGAAACCTGTCTATATCATTACGCTGTTTTGGCTTTTTGACAAGAAATTCGGGAACTCTTCTTTTTTTCTCATGTTTATCCGGCTGTTTACTTTGGAGAACATTTTCTGACGGAGCAAGTGCGGTCCCAGGCTTCATGGCCCCCGAAGGTGATGAAAGTTTTGATGCAGTCTGCCAGGTGTCTGCTTCATAATCACCATCATCTTCAAAAAAATCATCGCCATCATTTAATTGCATATAGGACAGGAATTTTTCTGCAATCCCCATCTTTTTTTCCTGCATGACATCAACTGACGGCGTCGACTCTTTTTGGATTTCTGTATTTTGAAAATGGATGTTTATGTATACATTCAGGTCCTCACGGATCCGTTCCAGCCTTTTACGGAATATCGCTTCTAATTCTTTTCTTGTACGCATTAAAGTTCCTCTGTTTCATCAGTTTATTTCATTGCATTTTTAAACGCCAGATAATTCGCCTTCTCACGCTCTGTATGGAACACGGCATACTCAATCATATCGAAACATTCGCGATATTTTGAGGTACATTCTGCAAATACTTCTGCTACCAGCTCCGGCGGATTGAAAAATGCTCCGCATCCAAACGCACCAAGGATCAATACCTCTGCATGATTTGCCATCGCCACTTCGAAAATCCTCTGAATCCTTCTTGCATGCAATGCTTTTAATTCCTTATAAGCAATCTCAGCTTTTTGGCTTCCCGCCCCCGGATTCATCAAATTCCCCGGTACTCTTCTCAGGTTCGGTGCTGCACATGTAATCACATCCACGCTCCACCAATCTGCTTCCGGTAAAATTTCCGGAAAGTTCGTATCACTTTTAAACACTCTGACTGATGGGGTAAAAATGCAATCATCATTATATAACGGATCATCTGCATTTCTATGCGGAATATAAAACAGACTCCACATTTCATTTGTATTCAAGCAAGGATATAAGGTACTGCATCTGCAGATCGCTTCTTCCTGAGCAGATGATCCATGAACCACACCGCCACCCGGATTTGTCGCTGAAGCAAAATTAAGAATACATACTCTCTTTCCTTGCTTTGCATAGCTTTCGGAAGCTTCTAACGTTCTCTTTCCCGATACAACCACTTGACCGGCACGTCCATTCACAATATTAAAACCCACCGTATCATTTGCCAAAATCAACTTCTGACATACGATAGAATTTTTTACCGCTGCTTTCAGCGTTTCATTGGTGCGATACATATGCTCTGTATCTTTGAAAATCTCTGCGTTTTTTGTTCTTCTATCAAACATCAAATTTCTTCTTTCTCTCTGACAATGACAATTTCTCAATCAACACAGTAATCCTGTCATTTTTTGGCATGAGGTTGATCCATCCCTCTTTTCCCAGTTTTATGATCATTCAAATACCTGTCTATAATTCTCAGACAATCTACGTCCAAAATCTGTATGTGATATCAATAAATGTATTATCTGATCTGCGCATATACATTTTCTGATTTGTTGATTTACTTGTCAATGGTCCATATGCGTCATTATAACTTCCAATTTTCAGATAATCAAATACCTTCATCCATTCTTCTATTTCGGTGTCACGGCCTGAATACAAACAACATTTATATCCTCGAGCATGACTTCTTAGAACATACTGACGCAATTCCCCAATACTTTCTGCCGAGCAATCTCCCTCTCCCATAAAACATACACAGGTAGTATACATATGGTACATGTTCAAAATCAGATCAAAGTATTCCGAAAGCACTTCTCCAACATCCGCGTCTTGCAGTTGTACATAGTGACATTTAGGGCACCGGTTTGAACACCCCGAAATATAGATGCAAAGCGTTGTTTCTCCCGGGACTTCCATATGAGATATACCAAATTCCAAATAGTGAAGCATATTATTATTCTCCTTCATCCCGCAAGCGACTGCAAACATTTTTCTACATGATTGTCGGATCCGCACCAAACCAGGTTTGCGCTTCTGTTTCATCATCAACATTATTAAATATCCAACAGATTCCAAACACAAATTTTGTTGCCTTTGTCGACGGCAATATGACATATGCTATTCCATTTTTCAGATACAGAAAATCATATTCATCATCAAAACTCACTTCCGCTCCCATAGACATTTTCAAGCTTCCTTTATAAAAAGCCTGACATTCCAAATGGTCACCTGATTCCGGAGATGAATCATCATAATCATATGAATCTTCTGATGCAAATACACATTTTATCACATGTTCTTTTTTATCCAGCCGAAATGGTATCACGATCTTATAACGTCCATCCACATCAGGACATAGAACCTTAAGCAATTCCAGTTGCTCGAAATGATAGTTAATTTCATTGTTATCTATAAAAATATGAATTTCCCCCAAAGGTGTTTCAAGCTTGTTCATTTATTTTCTCCATATTCTCAAATCTCCTGGTTTACGGTTTCGATCAGACCTTGGCATTTAACTGCCGAGACCAAGTTTTACCCATACAATAGCGCCGACTATCAAAACCTTACTCCCCCATTTCCTCCATCCAGTGATCATATGCTTCTTCATATCCATATTCATATGCTTCCCAACTATCATCTTCCCCGAACTCATCATATGCGTAATCTTCAGCAAAATCAGAAGCATACTCATCCGGATCATCATAATCACGCGCATCTAAGGTATCATAATTTGATTTATACCCTGAAGAAGTCCCACCGTTGGTCCCGACACATTTTTTCGTTTCAGAAATATTAGCTTTCTTTGAAGCATTTTCAGAACCTTGATACGTCGTACGCTTGTAATTGCTGCTCGTTTTTCTTTTTCCATGCTCGTAGCAGCCACTCATTTCACCAATTGCCACTTTATCACATCCCAGAAACAGACAGTAATTCTATTCAGAACATCCAACCAAAACGATTATGATAGCAAAACAAATACCCGATAATAATATCCTCCTGTAAAGTCCAGACACTCTACTCATTGCCATCCTCCTAAAATTCATAATCATCCGGATCCAAACCTGCATCTTCCAAGGCTTCCCGCCGCTCATCTTCATCCATAAACTCCAGGTCAATCGGATCCAGTCCCGCTGCTTCAAGATCGTCCATCGGATCATCTTCATCCCAGCTATTATGCTCGTATGAATTATCCTCAGTCTTTTCATCACTATCCATTACCATATCCAGAAATGCAACCTCCATAACACGCTCCATTGTGCTCATCTTTCCGTCGCGATTCCGATCAAATCTTCTGCCAAATAATCCTGCCATTTCATTTACCTCCGTATTCTTTGCTGATAACCTTTCTCTGATGATATAACTATAACATACCGATGTGTACCAAAATCCGGACTCACACTTCGAATCTATGTTCTTTTGCATTCGGTTCCAACAAAAAAAGACAGAGAACATCGCTGCTCCCTGTCCATTTATAACTCTGAAGTCTTCCTATTTCCGGTACTGTCTGATCAACCGATCAATTTCCTCACGCACCTGCTCTACTACATGCTCCGGTCCCACAATCCTTGCTTCTTCACCTAAAGATATTACCCATGCAAGAAACTGCCTGCTGACCGCAACTTTAATATTCACCGTAAAATGCAAGTCATTCTTTTTGATCATGGAAACATTTTTTCCAAATCTGTCGATAATGACACCCGCCATACGATTAGCACATTCCAGTTTTACGTATTCTTCTTCTCCACTGAACATGCCAAACATTTTTCTTGCATAAACAGCCATGTCAAATTCTTTAAAATGATGACCGCCTTGACGGCGCTCTCTGGTAAGCTCAATATGCAACATTTTATCCACACGATAATGTTTGATGATCTCATCTTCTGCATCATATGCTATCAGATAATAATTCTCATCATCCCAGGATAAAGCCCAAGGACTGACCTGATACCTGACACCGGATTTTCGCAGAACCTGCTGCTTGTTCTCATCCCAGCGAAAATAGTGAAACGTGATCTGCACATTGGAACCGATTGCCTGATGAATCTGATCCACATTGTAATAGATTCCTTCATTATCTGTTTTGGTGCGGCCTGCAACATACACCTGCCTCTGCAGCTGAGCGGCTTCATGTCTGCTGGCAAGGCTCTCTATTTTTCTGATCAGCTCATGGGACTTTTTTTCCGTGATGAATTTTGCCGCCTGTACAGAATCCACCAACAGTTTTAATTCTGCCAGTTCAAAGCGCCGGTTCCCGATATGATAATAATATGTTTTGTCCTCTTTTTCTCCAACGATATCCAGTCCATATGCACGCAAATGCTCCATATCACTGTAGATACTTTTGCGTTCCGCAGTAATACCATAAGCTTTCAATGTAGATATGATCTCTGGCATCGTGATGCTATGCGTTTCATCGGTCTGCTCCATTAAAATCTGCATCAGATATAAGAGTTTGAGTTTTTGATTATTCTCCATATTCTCTCCAGCATTTGTGAACTTAAAATCCTTGTCTTCAGCTTTAATCAGCAGCTTCTCTACAACGATTATCTCTTACGACCGCCTGAAAACATCTTCGCCAATTCAAAGATTATGCCAAACGGAATCCACAGAATACCTAGAATAATTGTTATGATTTTCATATAAGTGCTCCAATCTTAAATATCGTTTTATCAAACAATTAACATTAAACAAAATAATTATTTTTTTTGAAAAATCAGAAGTTCTGTTATCTATCCTTATAATTTTCTCAATTCCTGATAACTATTCCCCGTTATCTTCAAACCACAAGGCAATTCATACACAAGTACTTTTCCGTCAAAACCATCAAATTCATATTCTGGAAGCAATGCTTCAAACTCTGAATTCAACTTGGAAGTACAAAGAGCTAAGAATTCATTTTCTATTTGTTCATAACTGATTGCCGCTGTTAACATTTTTGCTGCAACAACATCCGTTTTGAGAAAACTAAATACTTTTCTGTCTCTCATCATTGGTGCCGCGTAAATATAATCATCTTCTACGTAACATAAAGCCGGAAACTCTTTCATATCTTCATACTGATAAGCTACAATTTTAACGAAATTTAAGGGAACCTGGTGATAAGCAATCCCCTCTTCAATTGAATCAAATAAGCTTATCTTATTGTCAATAACCTGCTTCGGTATAATGTCATTTACATCCCTGACTGTTCCTGCCTGATTCTGTACAGAATTCTTTACCGCCGGATCATTAAACTGTTTTGCAGTAAAAGTCATTTGGCTCGCTGCAGAAGAAGGTACACGAAAAGTATTGGCTCCTGCTCCGGCTTTAGACCTGGGTTTTGCTGATATTGCATTCTCATCCTCTTTGGCGTCATAAATATTGACACCACCAAGATGATTTTTCAAAGTCTGCGTCTCCAGATTATCATCCAAATCATAGGTATTATAACCTCCCCAAAAATTCTTGCGGGAACGTTTAATTCGATTTCCCTGCGGATCATATGTATCGTATCCGCCCCAAAAATTTTTAAGAGTATAGGAAGTCAGCTCATTATCATTATTATAGCGATTCCTTCCTCCCCAAAAGTTTTTTCTGCTCCAGCCTTTTCTCTCTCCGTCTTTGTTATAGTAAATCGTCTGCCCCCAAAATCCTTTTCTGGTATAACCTGTCTTTTTTCCGGTTGCAACTTTAAACAAACCACTTAAAAATCCTCTGGACATTTTTCTTCCCCTATAGAATTATTGTTAACTTTATTCTACTCGCAAGCATTCCTTTTATGCAATATTTGACGTTTACACGAGTACCGTACTAGTTGCTCAAAATTTTGAGATAATCAACTCTGAAAAAACTAAGATTTTTTAGAGGAGAACTATCTCATGAATAAATCAACTCACCAGATCCGTTGTAAACAATGGGTCCGGATCATTAATGAATGCCTGGCCAGTGGAATGTCCAAAACTTCTTGGTGATAAGCAAATGGCATCTCGGACAAAGCTTTTTTCTACTGGCAGTGTATCCTTCGAACAGAAGCATATATTAAGAAGAAACAGCTCACTACAGTTGCTTCTTCAAATCAGGAAGCACAGGTTACTTTTGTTGAATTAATATTCATAGATGCTTCAAATACAGACGATACTTCTTCTCGACATGATGTAATCACAAGAAGACAGGATATATCATTGGAAATATCCACAATTACTTACTACCTATTACTTCTAATCCTTTTACTCTTCCTGCACGAGAAATATATGATGCTGCTGATGCCAATACTTCTTGTACCTTTATGTTCATATTAGTTGATTTACTTAAGCCCGGTTGAACAATTACAATATAGCCAGCTAATTGTTTTGTGGCACCTCTTAATTCTTTAAGCAAAGCTTTTGAATCGCCTTTAATAGGAACACAATGTGAAGATTGTTGTCTACTACGTATCTTATCAATCAATTTCGCTGTTGAGGATAACCAAATAATAGATTTTACAGCTTGTCCTGCAACTTCATAAACATCATTCATACTATTATTATAGCCAGCTGCAGACTTTTTCTTAACATGATACAGTTTAACAATCCATTGGTTTGTTTCTTCTTGAATCGTGATATAATCTGCCATCTCACCCGTTCCATGATCGTATAATACATATTTATTCTTAGGATCAGACAGAAGAATTTCTCGCAAAGTATCTTGTATCGTTTTTTTTCCCTTTGCTATTTTTGTTCCATTCTTAATAAATTCCACTTTTACATCTGTATTATATTTATCCCAATCAACACCTATAATTTGATTTTTATCATATGATAGAGTTTCATTGGATGAACCTTTATAAATCTCAAATCCTTCTATGATAGTATCATCAAACGTCTTTATTCGCAGAGGATGATTGGTTAAATATGATGCTAAGTCTTCTTCATTCGTTCCTCTAGAAACATAAAAGTTCTCTGTGTCAGAACTATAATATCCTTTCGTATCGCATAAAAAAATCTGTTCCACATCATCTGCACAAATACGTACTTTTATTGTCTGTTGGTCAGAACCTATTTCATGAATACTTAATTCACAATCACATAAACGCCAAGAGTAACCATTTTTATTTTTTGAACGAACTTCAGGAGAAACTGAATACACAGAATCTGGATAATCTGCAAAAAAAATATTTTTGGGATATTTTACAAGACTTTCAGCCTGTGGAAGTAGATCAAAATTAGTATTCGTTTTCACACTAATAGTTGTATTTGATATTTTTCTTCCAACATTATCAACCCATTTAATATAATCATGAAGGTTGAGATAAGAACTGCTCCATACTTTTGATGCGCTGCTATATCCAATCGTGATATCTTCTCCACCCTGATTTGATTTTGCCTTGCAGAACACATGCCCTGGAGAAAACATTCTTCCTGTATTTGGATCAATAGAATTACTGACATCCGCCCCCGCCAATATCCTATAAGCCTCTCCTGTCTCATTGAAACGATTTACCATTCCTGAATTAAAAATCTCAAAATTCGACATTTCACCTAGAACTCGGTTCATTTCTGACTTAGAGATTTTTTCATATTCACTGCAAAACCGACTAGCAATCGAATCATAGAGAACTTCTGTATGAACGGGAGAATATATATGGACCAGCCCTAACTTACTTTGATAATGTACAACATATAATGAATATTCTTTGTTTATTTTATATGATCCATTCATCCATATAGGAGAAGTAAACTCAATTCCTATACCAACTATTGTGTTATCATCCGGATTACGAAAAATTCTATTTGCCACACAACATTCATTTGGAAAGTCTGCAGCAATATCAAAATCCTTCACACGATAAATTCTATCGTGACAGTTGATAGTAAGAGCTCGAATTGGGACCTCATCATCGCCTAGTTCAGATTGTCCTTCATAAGTAATATAATATTCTCGATCTTCTTGTTCTTTCTGATTTTTCCCCTCGCTCATATCAATAATCATCTGTTGCCAAATTGCATCATTAGCATATAGACGATTATTCTCAATCTCTAATTCATCATCATTAGCTGCTATAAATTTTGCAGAACCAATATTTGAAGCATTTGTTCTTGCAAAACGACCGATAAACTGTAATGTACTTGCTAGTGACTTATGTGGTGAATGAATTGCAGCTATTTTTAAATTTGGAAAATCAAATCCCTCTCCAAGCATATCAACGCATATTATTCCATCCAGCGTTCCAGCCTTTAATTCTGTAAGATATTTTTTGATTTCCCTTCCGCTCATAGAACTATCAATACGTTTTAACTTAAGAGAAGTATTTTCACTATACAATTGTTCTAGATACTGTGCATTTGCCTTTGTATCTGTCCTAACCATAAGATAATGTATAAGATTTTCTGCCCTATCTAACTGCAGTACTTCTTGTGCCTTTTGAGCAATAAGTATATCTTTATTATCTTGGTCATCTGGAACCGGAATATATTGAATCTCACCGAAGATACCATCACTATACGCTTTAGACAATGGGTAATTATATATGATATCGCCCTTTATCTCTTTCTTGTCTAATCGAAATGGTGTTGCTGTAAATAGAACATGTTTCGCCTTGCTAAGGTTTATCAGAATTTGTTCCCATGTTTTTGCAGGTGTATGATGCGCCTCATCAACTTCAACTAGGTCTATATGCTCTTTTGCCCATTCACTTTCACTCAAACTTAATGCACATGCAGGGGTAGCAACAATGACATCCGCATTTTCATAAAGCGTAATGTCTTCTTGTTTATATTTATGAATCATTTCGAAAACCTGTGGTTTCTCCATAGAATCCTTGAATACTGTCATTTTACATAATGTAGACAACGAAGTAAAATCATCGGCAATTTGTCCACGTACCATCGCACTTGGAGTGACAACCAATATTTGCTTCTTCAATAACAAGTACGGAGCCAGCATCAATACAGCTGTTTTACCTGATCCGGTTGGCATAACCAAAATTGCAGCACGCCTATCGTTTAAAGTAAAATACGAGCCTATTGAATGAATTGCCCCTAACTGTGCATTTCTAAATCCAGGAGAATCTTCACAATCAATAGGATATGTAATGTTATTGTAGTTCTTTGAAAAATAACAACCCACTAATCTTATCACCTGCATTTCTTAACAATTATATTTAACCATATTTGCGAATTAACATTTTCTCTAACATCATTGGTTTCCCAGATCTCTTCAATCTGAATTCCATCTTTCTCGGAAAAATATCGAGTTATATTATTTTCATCCATGTCACAAAATAATCTACCTGAATGAGCATCAAATCGTGTCCCTTTTCCGTACTTCCAAGAAGCATACAACACCCCTCCCGGTTTTAATGCTGCAATAACCTTCTTTATTACCGACACTATTTCATCTTCCGGCACATGAAGAAGAGAAGCACATGCCCATATTCCATCAAAACATTCTTGATAATCCATCGCTTGAAAGGTTAGTGTTCTCACCTTTTGGCCAGTTAATTTTGAAGCACACTTGCACATGGTTTCAGAAGCATCGAAAGCAGTTACCGTATAGCCTTTTTCAATAAAATGCCTGCTATCACGACCGCTGCCGCATCCAGCATCCAGTACACAGGCATCTTCTGATAGATACTTTTCAAAGCGATTATAGAATTTCTGCATATCCAAATGCGCTGTACTTTCAGCATACTGCTTATCATAAAATGCAATGGTTGTTTCTAATTCTTGTCTCATAGCTACCTCATATAACTAGTTGCTCTGGTAATTTCCATAACCCGTATCCCTGCAAGTAAGCGGAGTCATACAATGGTTTCATGTTGTTCTCTAGAATATTAATGAACTGCTCCCTAGAATTGCCTTCAATATATAATTTTTCGGTTGCCCAAATGGCATTCAGATTATCCCTACGACACTTTTCAAATCGTGTTCTCACTTCTCCATTGAAAAAAATAACCTCGTACAATCTAAATTGGTTTTCGGCCATCCTGCGGAAGTATTCATCCCAATCAGGAAGTTTATTATTCTTACTTGAATTCAGCCTCTTTTCCATCGGAATCAAATTCCATAACTCGTCATTTGCTACATAAGACCACGGAACAAAGTGATCCAAATCAAAGTGCTGAATATCTAATTCTCTACCAGAGTAAATATCATGTACAGATAGATGCCCATAATTGACTGCTGACTTCCACAAATCACGTGCATTGCTTAATTTGCGGGTTGTCTCATTTTCCGGAGATAGTTTGTAAATAATACCTGGCACTCCCGGATTACGATCCTGTAAAAAGCGAATCTTTTTTAACTGAATCCAGCTTGTAATTACTAGATAGTTATCGTAAATAAGTTGTTTCCAGTATTCGTTCACATGTACCTTTTTCTGTAGGCCTTTTCCATCAATAATAGTATACAAAAGCGGAGTCTTTTTATTAATCATTTCAAAATAGGCAATTAAACGTTTTTGAGAATCCCAAACACAATCACTTCTACTCACCTCATCCAAGAAAGACGATAGCAAACGATATGGAACATATATAGTCAGACTATTCTTATCTACTCGAAGCTCTGAATCATTACGCACAATTGCTTCCATGACATCATTTTTTGAGGCTGGTTGCTTTAATAAAGGATCTTTTTCCACGATCCCGATAGCATGCTCAAGAAAATTTTCAGACTTTCCCCTAATTGTCGGTCCAAGATGTAAATGATAACGTGTAACAGAATGCCATGCTTCCCAAATCATTTCGTTTATGATTTGATCAAATGTTATATCCTCTTCAGTGATTCTAATCAGATTCACAATCGCTTCTAACCAATAGAATTTGTAACACTGCGATGGATCATTCAACATTCTGGCGAATTTATCTGTATCTAAATTATTTTTATAAATCAAATCCGACTGAAGCTCTAACTCCATACATTTCACCCCATTACTGAACTAACATTTTTGCTATCTCTATCAGCTTCACAAAATCTGTTTTCAGCAAGTTTATATCTGTATCTGGTCCCCAACTGATACGAACAGAATTTTCAATTCTTTCTGGAGATAGACCCATTGCTGTTAATACATAGCTTGGCGCATAATTTTTTGACGTACACGCAGACCCATTAGAAATACCGCAGTAATTCTTTGTCAAAATCATTAATGCCTCTGAAGATACTCCTTCCAAACATACATTTAATGTATTAAAAATGCAGTATTCCAGAGCACCATTAATCGAATACTTAATTCCAGATTCATTTAATAAGCCAATAATACATTCTCTTACAGCCTGTGTTTTTATACGATTATCAGCATAAGTGATTTCAGCCAACTCACAGGCTTTTCCACAACCTGCTACCAAGGCAACTGGAATTGTTCCCGGGCGTATTCCACGTTCTTGCTGACCACCATACATTATTGCTTTTACTGGGGGGAACTTATATTTCTTTTTACGTAACACTAAAACACCTACCCCTTGAGGTCCTCTGAGCTTATGGGCACTAAAGGAGAGCATATCATACGGTATATTTCTCAATTCATCTACAAGTTTTCCACAACTTTGTGTTGCATCGATATGGAACAAAACATTCTTCTCACGTAATGAATGTCCAATCTTTTCTATTGGTTGAATGATACCAGTTTCATTATTTACATGCATTAAGCTGACGAGGAGAGTATCCTCCTTAACTCTGCTCACAATTTTATCTGGGTCAAGCTGACCTGATTCCTCTGGATCAATAATATCAACCTCAAATCCTTTTGCAGCCATTGCTTTCACTGTTTCCAAAACAGCTTTATGTTCAATGGATGAAGTAATAATATGCTTCTTGCCACTCTGAATTGCATATGCTTCCAGTCCTTGAATGGCAATATTATTACTTTCTGTCGCTCCGCTAGTAAAGAAAACCTCTCCTGTCGAAACACCTAACAGAGAAGCAACTTGTGTCCTTGCGTTTTCTACAATCCCTCTTGCCTGATCACCATAATCATGAGTTCTGCTGTCTGCATTTCCAATACAATTTCTATATACATCAATCATTGTACCTAATACAGCTTCATCGATAGGCGCTGAAGCATTGTAATCCAAATATATGCCCATTTTACTTATTCACCGCCAAATTCAATAAATCATCTATATTTTTTATAAAGCCAGTTCCACAAAGATGCGCAATACCTCGCTCCAAATTCAGATGAAAATACTTGATAATTGTATCATTATCTGTTGGAAGACCCATTTTTAGGCACCAGGCTTTTGTTAATGCCTCATATATTTCATAGTATTCTCCGCCAAACGTATACCAAGACATTTCTAAATTACTGTCTGCAACTATCGGAATATCTGTAGGAATTGTATTCTCTGAGAATGAGTATAATAATGCCCATCGACAGAGAATATTCCAATTCTTAATTCCGGTTTTTGCTTTTAATCTGGAAAGCTGATCCTTTGCTTGCTGAGATACACGTACTTGTTTGATTATCATTTATCCTGAAAATATCCTTTCAAAATAGTAGTACTTTTTGTTTCTTCACTGTAACTTAACGTAAATTCATCACCAACTGATTCCTTCATCATGTTGTAATAAGTATGATCTATTTCAGAATCTGTTGAGAGGATGATTGTCTGCTCACTCGCCTGCGGGAAATAGGTGGTAACAAGGGAAGTTCTATGCATAGAATCTAATCTAGACAATGGGGTATCAATAATAACCGGTAATTTCTTCTTAGAACAAATTGCTAACGCCCAAAGAATTGCGATAACCATTAACTGTTTCTCACCGGCAGATAATGAATCTTTTGAAACCGTCTTCCCCAAATCATCTAAATACGCAATATCAAGACTTCGTGGATCCATTACAATTTTTTGAATCAAATTCTTCTTATTAGCAAGTTTCTTGTAGCAAGCAGTAATAGTATCTGCAAGAACACCTGTCTTTTTCTTTTGAAGTTCTACGGTGAATTCTTCTACAATGTGTAATGCAATATTGGAATATCTCATCATTCGATCGGAATCATCAAGAATTTCCTCGTTAGCCAAATACGATTCCACTGCTCTAGAAAATTCAAAACTAACTGTCATAAGCTCACCATTAATAGATGCTCGTTCCTGTTGTTTGGAAGTTAATTCTACATTTAACTGAACCAGTTCTAATTCCCGTTCACGAATATTAGCAAACAATTCACTTAATGCATTTTCATTAATATCCAGAGATAAGTAACTTTCCACCTGATCCAAATCCTTCTGCAAGCTTCTCTTTCGTTCAAGCAATTGTTTTGTAGAAGAAGTAACCTGAGATAAAACCGCCTCTATCAAACTGTTTAATTGAAAGAGCGCATGATCGGATACCCCGTATAATGGTTCTGTCGCTTCAGCTTCTGACATTTCCTTTACGAAATTTACGAATGCTCTATTTTGCTGATAACTCTCTGTATGCTGAACAGAATACTCCTGAAGTAAAGTCTCAATCTGTCCCATAGCTTGTTGCATTACTAGATCGTTATGCTCATCCTCCGCTTGCAGCTTAATATTAAGTATCAATTCCTTAACTAATACCAAGGGAAGTGCATCTGCAGAAGCTTCAACCAGTAATGTTTGATTCTGATCAATTTCAGCCAATAAATCCGAGCGCTTTTGCATCAATGTTTTTCTCTGTTCGATCACATCTCCACCTTTTATTTCATATTGATGATGGAGCTCCTCGATTTCATTTTGCTTTTTGACAACATCCTGCGAAATTTTCTCAATAGATTCATCTGCTTTCTGCAAAGCAATTTCTAACTCTTCTTTTTTCTGCCTAAGTTCCTCTAAATCCTTTCCAGCCTGGCCATTTGTTGTCTTCTTTGATGCATTTCGAAGAACACGACCTAAATCATTCTTTAAAACATCCAACACACTAATGCCAAGCATTGAACGTATAGATTCTTTCATTTGAACATTAGTATCATCTACAGCAAGCTCAGCTATCTTTTCGCCATCAAAGAAGTAAAAACTTGACAGTGCACTTGGAAGAATATTTTCAATGAACATTGCCCAGTTTTTAGTAAGGAATTCACTGTATTGACCATTTTCCTTAACAGTAATAGTTTCTGCAGTTCTTCTACCCAACGAATCCCATTCTCTGCTAATTATGTATTCTCTACCAGTGCTTTCACTCATAACGAATTCAAGTTCAACAGAAGCTTGCCGACTCCAACTACTTTTATTAATGTATGAACGCAGGTATTTACCGTAAGTCGAATAATTGCTTTCTTTGTATGCAATAGAGTTTGAACCATATAAAGCCAAAAGTATTGCTTCAAGAAAAGTGGTTTTTCCTCGACCATTCATACCTCCGACCAATACAATCGGCTTATCACTTGTAAATTCAAATAAATTATGACCAGCATAAACACCAAAATTATTTAATATAAGTCTTTTAATTATCATTCTTCCACATCCTCGACTTCTGAGTCTTCCTCAGATATATAATCCAGGAATTTTTCATTATACTTTCCACCCATTTGTTTTTTTCGATTCATACGATCTGAATAGTATGCTGTTGCATCTTCTTCGTTCATGTAAAAAGTACGTCCAATTGCCTTCTCGATATCGTTAAGAATACCCTTTCTTGCATTTAATCCCTGCGCACGATTCTCTATATCTACCAGGTTATACATCATCTCAAACGCAAGTTCTTCCTCTCCATATAGTCTGCTGCAAACAGATTGCAATATTTCCCATTCATCTGAACCAAAATTATCAAAACTAATCCAATCTGGATCATCAAATTCCATGTCGGTAACCTCTTTGTAAATAGTTGGTACTGAATCACAGAACTCATGTTTCTCGAGAACCCAGATACGACGTATAGATCGCAGTTCTTCCATGCGAATAAGTTCCAAAGTGTTAAATTCTTCTGGACCATTAATATTGATATCCTGTTGAATCTCTAAAAGTTCTTTAAGCCAGGCTTCGCGAACTTCTTTTTTATATGGTCCATGAAACAATTTGCCATAATTACCTTGTAAATCACCGTGCATTCTTCGAAAACTTCTTCGTTCGCTATCACCTTCAGGATTTCCAAATTTATTTCTAAACTCTAATAATGGAGTCATCCATTCTTTTTCTTCATCATTAGCTATCATGGCTTCCATTGATTTATCGATTTCTACCATTGTACAAACCCAACAACCAAAACGGCTTTTGCCACATGAAGGCATACTTTTATCAACCATCAATGGGCATTCATTATCAGCCGTAGCTCCACGATACATGGTCATTAAATCCATGTTAGAGTACCCCCACGGATTTTTATATTGCATTAAAAACACCCAAACATCGTCATTTGACCATGACTCCAAAGGTGAAAATACCAATTCGTTAGCAAGCGTAGGGTTAGGACTCAATAATTCTCGAACACGCTTTTTCTCAAGATTTGTCATCGTTCTATTTCTACGCGAGCTCTCTTGCTTTCTGGTTCCTAATACAAGAATAATTTCTCCATGCTCTGCTATTTTATTTTTTATAAAATTATTAACCGGTTTGATTTTTAAACGATCTGTGCACCAACGGTACTTCATTCTCGGGAAAGGATACCCTCTTCCAATCAGATTCACCCAAAAGGTATCATTAAAATCGGGAATTAACTTTTCTGGAATAAACGGAACTTGTTTTTCCTTTGCCATTACTCTCATTGCGTCTAATGATTTTTCAACCCATTTAGAAACAACCGGAGATTCAACTAATGTATCCGTATTCATGATATGTATTGGTTTCTTCCTTAATTCAATTGGAAGACGCTCAATCGCCATCCAGACCAGTTGAACAGCTGCTGTACTATCTTTGCCTCCTGAATAACCAATCATCCAAGGGATTTCATCCGATAAGTATAGATTTTGAACGGTGGTTATCAAACCGTCTATATATTCTTTTGTAATTGTTCCCATATACTTAATTCCTATTCTGATAATGTCTTTCTCAGCATTTTTTCAGCTGCTTCTTCGTCTGAAGATAACGGAAGATCAATATTGGTTTTAAGAACATTAGCTATTAACAAGGCTGCCTTTTTATTTGTAATGATTCTTCCATTTTGATTAATTGCACGCATTAGCCATTGATTAGAACTTCTGTGCCAATCAACTTTCTCAAGCCCCTTTAAACAGCTCTCCAAGTCAATTTCTGGATGCATAAACAAATAATGTCCAATCCGTCCCAGTGCTTGTATTACAATACTTTGTGTAGCAATATAGTTTTCTCGTAAATCTACCTTTGTTATTTCTTTATTTTCTAATTCCTTCCATTGCGACATATAAAGGCAAACGCATGACCAAAAGCGATATAAAAAGGTATCCGTCGAATCCAATGAACGATGTCCAACAATAGCCTTGTTTGCAGTATAAAATGTATTCAGTGTAAAAAGGCTTGAAGAGTATTTACCTAGAATATCTTTTTCCTTATCTGTATATGTATTTAAAAATGGAATCTTCCTTATTACTTCTCGTGTAATTACCGCCATTGCATCTCTGGAATCGTATAATTCAGAAATAGAGTTTGATGTCTTTACAGCATTTTTATTTAAGTCTGTAAAAATCTGCTGACTTTGAGCCAACCCTTTATCAGCAAAGAATACAATAGAAATTGTTTCATCTCCTAAAGATGGATCTTCCTGAAGAACTTCAAGTATTGCTGATTTTCTATGCTGCCCATCATTAATTAAAAATTTTGCATCCATACTTATTTCCAAAACACCAACGTCTGGTACCTCAGTAGAAGAGCAAAATTTAAAATCTCCATCTATGGAAGCTGCTAGCGCCGAAAAAACATAAGATTCTCTGTTATCTAAAATGTACTTACTAATAACAGGGATTCGTGCCTCATTAAGTTTTCGCTGAGCCCTATACTCTGGCAGTACATATTCATCATCTGATGGGAATAACCTAGACAGCATTTTTAACGGCACCATTGCTATATAGTATTCCTTTTTTGCTTGTTTTCCCCTCACAACAGGGAATTTATATACAAAATCCATTTTCTCTCCTAAAACATCAAACGAGATATACTTAAGTAGCTACTTAAGTATATCTCGTAAATGAGATAATGTCAAACTTTCATTCGTATTGCTCTTATTATTGAGCGGTAAAGGACAGCTTTATTCTCTTTTCCAAAGACTCTCGCTTTATCCAATCCATTACTTTATCATTCAGATCATAAAATGTTGCTTTCCCAGAAGTCATTTTCGTTAAAAATTCAATGATATCCTGATCCAAACTCATTTTTTCTATTAATGAATCTGCTCTATCAAGCGCCTTTTTCAATTTTTTATAAACTTCCAAATCCATCTGCCAAGCACTAGCATCTTTTATATCTGAAAGACACGCTTCAACTTGATCAGATTCAATTCCTCCAATCATTTTCAATGTGTTAACTGTTGTGGATGTAAGATTAGTATGATGCTTTGTCCAGTCTTTTTTTATTGTGCCCAATATGTTTTTTAGATCACCTTCTGATTCTGTAACTAAATCCTTGTTAGCATATCCATCCTTAATTACTTCCTGCAGTTTTCCTAAAAGAGCATTGATTTCGGCTTTACACGAATCTGAAACTTCAAATCCCAATTCTATTTGTAAATACTGAAGTATATCAATAAATCCTTTTACCCGAATAACCAAACCATGATACTTCGTATCTGTGGCCTCTTGCTGCACTTGGTTTGCCTTAATAGTTTCCAGGCGACGCAGCTCTTTCATTTCTTTGATACGATACTTCATCTGATCAAAAATCATTATAGCTGGCCTCCTTCCATTAAAGTAATACAGTATTGAATATCGCCGATCTCTTCCGCGTATCGCGAACTAGAATCATCCTTCTCTCCCACATTTCCAAGTGCAGTTTTTCTGTTATTAAGCTGTTTGTCGACCTTCTCTATGTCAGCTTCTAATTGTTTAAAATATTCAAGCAATGGCTGAATGTCTGAAATAGGATCGCCGGAAAAAGTCATTAAAACCGGCAATGGGTCATCTTCATCTAATACTTCAGAGATATCACCTATTGCTTTTGCAATCTGTTTGGCATTTTTCTTGAGATGATCGGAAGATGAAAATGCTACTGGAATCATAGCATTGTTGATTTCATCATAGAATTTTTTTGCTTCAGCTGCGAAATCAATGATATCATCTTCATCAATCTCATCAGAATCAAAATAATCATATATAGGCTGTAGAAGCGTAAGGGCATTTGTAATTTCTGCTTTTGCAACACTATCAATACGTTCTACGATATTACCCAAATATGTAAAGGCATCTCTTCTAAGCTTAACAACATCATTTGATTGTAAATCTTCTTCAGGAACAGCAAGGTTATTAGTCTTAACTTTTCTGAATGAACGCATTAAGTTGGGTTCATCTAAAACAATAATCGAACCACCGCCGCCTTGAGGGATATTAAAATACTGTCTTACGGTTTCTCTATTGGTAACATCTGCACCTTTTGTTGATAACAACGAAACCAAAGAATTCCATTCTTTTGTATGATTTGTTTTATCTATTTTCTTAGGTTTAACATCATACAAATATTTTGCTGTAAGATTTTTTAGACTACGTTCTCTAAATTCTCCATAAAGAATCATTCTATACATTTCCGCAGCAATTGCCGCCTCAATATATTTTGTCTTTCCTCCATTTTCATCGGTAATAGCACTAACGATATTATCTTTAATTCTAGATGACCATGAAGTAACCAAGAATGCATCAAGGTCTGAATCTGGATAATCCCAACTCTGATTACCATATTCTCTCCACCTGATAAATGCGCTGATTACATTCATAGAATCCCAGCTTGCTGGCATTACAAAAAAACCGCTACCCTTTGTCTGATTCTCAAACATAACCAATGTACTTCTGGAAGCTTTGACTTTTGAGATATTATCCATTGAAACACCTTCAGCTTGCCAATTGATAGAGGAAAATAAATAAGTGCACATATCTCCCTGAGCTGCACGAAGTATTCCGCTTGTACCAACATTGGCCGAAATGTCGATAGCTTGTCCATTTGTCCAATTAACTAATTCGGCATTTGCTTTGCTCACTCGTTCTTGTATTTTTAATGGAATCACAGACAAGGAATTATTATTTACGCCACCACTTGGAGAGGTCTCAGAATTTTTTCCACTTTGAGCATCCTTTGGCACATTAACAGGAGTTTCAACCTGGGACAAAGTTAACTCTGGAAGTCCAAGTTCTGTAAGAATACTCTTTTTAACAGATGAAACATACACAACATTATCTTGAGTGTACTGATCTGGCTCGCCATTTCCCCAAATACTTAAAAAGCGAAGTAGTCTGTCTGCTTGAATTTCATCTTTAATCTGGTTATGAATTCTATAACTCAGAGTTGTATTTACATTAACAATATTGTATTTAATGCTTGGGAAATTGTTTTTATCAACTAAAATATCATTGACAACAGGCTCAATAATATCTCTGATAATATATCTAGGAGTCTGGTGCCCTTGTGTCAATCCATACTTATAAAGATACCGAATACTATTCTTGGTAAATGGATATAAGCATAATTTCTTTCCACCTTTTATCTTGATAAATTCCCATTCAACACCCTCTTTAACTTCATGAACAGGATAAGTATCCTCAGTAGCATGCGCCTTCATCCAACTATCAATTACTGATTCCGATAAAGACATAGTATTGAGATATCTTCCTACAAATTCGAAAATACCATCTTCATCAAACACATCGCTCGGAATATATACGTACTGAGTAATACGATCTTTATGATTATCTCGAAAATTATTTTGAAGATAGTTACTTGTTGTCCCTACAATAGATGATATTCTACAAAGATTTTCTCCGGCATTCATTCCAGTATGCTCTACAATAAGAGCATCAAGTAATGTATCATCAACACCCGTAAATGAAGTAACATCTTCAATGAATAATGTTAAATTTTTCCCTATACGATAAAGTTCTTTACGAATATCTTGAAAGATGTCTCTAAAGTCCCCAGGCTCAATTCCAGCACATCGCTGAATAACATCATTTACAAACTGATTTAAATAATTGGCAATCTTTGTAGCATCTAACATTCCACTGTCATCAGCCATTAATTCACGAGCCATCTTTTCTGCTTTTGGATCAGCACCTGCACGATGAATATTTTCAAAAAGATCGGTCGTAACCATAAAATCCTCTGCTATAAACTGAGCAATAGTGTCTCTATCAACCGAAGAGTGTTCTGCGACTTTCGAATAAATTCTCTCAATAGGTCCTTCGGATGACAAGAGGTGATTCTGTACTACTTCATTATATAAAAAAGCAGTCAATCGCTTCCTTTTAACATTAGTCAAGCGAATCTCATGTTCTTCATCATCATGTTCTATTTCATTGATAAAATCATGATAAATACGTCCTTTGAGTTTTTGCTCATCCTCATTCACAGCGGCCCTAACAAGACGATCAAATACATCTTTATTAGCAATTTCCTGTACTTCAGGCGTTGCCAGGAGCTGTCTGATAGTTCCTTTTAATGTATTATCACTTCTTCGAATAAAAAGTATGACCTCATTTTCCGGTTTATCGTAACGATATTTTGCCTCGAACCAACGAATTAAGTGTGATTTACCTGTTCCACTCTGTCCATATACCGCTAAGAACTGGTGCTTGTTTTCTGGATTTAAGACAAACTTTTTATATACTGCTTCCTCTGAATAATCTTTCCCACCGGTAGGCATAATGTCAAACTTATTGACAAGATGCAATCTCTTAATTGCAACATGCGTTGCCAGAAAATCACCTTGGGATGCAGTTATCGAATCTGGTTTTACAACATATGAAATTCGTTCTCTTGCTATACTAGAATCCATAAAGCACCCCCTTACTTACAAATTGTGATATTAGTTACAGTGCCACTAACAGTATGTGCTTTCAGCGGATACAGATTCCAAATATCATCCTGATCCAGAATATGCTCCAGCTTTATATAACCGGCATCATGCAAAGAACGGAGTGCATTCGATACCCCATAATTAATAGAACGATTATTTGGATCAGAATTTATAATGATTTTACTATAAGGTAAAATTCGCCCCATAAATTCACCAAACGAATATCTGCGATTCTTCTCAAAACCTGTAAATTCAATAATATCTTTGATAAAAGTATCCGCATTTGGGATGATGAACATATCTTGTAAATATCCCATTCCTAAGTAGGATATCCAGAATCTCCATGCTCTCATTGCCATTGCATCCACTGGTCTATTTGTTTTCTGGCTCATCAAAGGTGCCAGATTTGCAACATTTTTCTCACCCTTAAGAATATTACTGTCCAAATCAAAATAAGCTCTTGTGACCTGATAGAACTGTCCGTTATGAAATTCGCATATTATGCTATTAATATATTTTCGCATATGTTCTGTGGTCTTAATAACACTTGTGTCAACATTTAACGAAATCATATTATCAGATATAGAAATCAACTTAAGTTCTTCTGCCGCATTACGATAATCGGCATAGTATGAAGATGCATTATTCAAATAATCTGGTTCAAGTTTCTCTTTTAATTCAGAGTTTGAGATAGGTTTCTTTTCTACTATTTTACAAAGAGTATATACCCTTTCCGGGATAGCTGGAGTAACCATCTTTTCTTGAAACATTTTTTCACCTCACTGTCCTAATCACATAACAACTGAATCGGAATTACCGGTCCATCAACTAAATCCGTAAACGCCTTATTAATCCAATCAAAATAAATATTATCTTGAATAATATGAATGATTTTTAATCCAGACTGTTTACTTAAATTTTTTGTTACGTACATCATTATTTCGTATATTTCTCTAGGTGTGCCACTATATTTAATAGCAACAAGACCTGATAAATAATAAAAACTCTTTTTCTTTACAAGTTCTCGCAAAGCTTGTGTGTTCAATACCAGCACATTTCTAGCATAACCTTCATTATCAAAAAAAGGCGTGATATCCGGCTCCCCCATTGTAACAAGCACGTCTAAACGTTTTTTTAATAATCCAACAAATATATCTTGTTCATTTACAGAATTCGAAGACAATATAAAGTCGTTCGCTCCTCCAAACAATGCTAATTGATCTTGAGCCAAGATCTTTACCGGTTCCTTCACTTGCATTTTTAACGGGAATTCTACAAAATCACTTTCTATCGCTTCTGCATGCGCATTACAACCTGCACAGTACTCAGAAACCCTATCATAAGTTTCATAAAACATTTCAGACCAACAATTCCATTCGCTGTTTTTTATTGCTACCTGTATTGTTTGAAAAGCATTTGTATAATAATTCCATTCCTTTGTTCGAATAACATCTAATATATGACTCTGCAATTCATCATTAAGTCTAAGTCCGTCTTCTACAATCTCAATAACAAATATATACTTCTCCGTCTGTGGAATAACATCTACAATTTTTATAAGATCAAATCTTCTTAGCAAAAGAAGAACATAGATATTCCAATTCATATCCGCATCTGACGTAGGAGAATCATCAATCAGATCAATTACATGATAATTTGGTTTTACAGAGGTATCTATGTAGATTGTGTTATCGATTCGCCTAGATGTTGGACTATTGTACATACTATTCCAACGACCAACTATTTTTTCGGTTGTCATAACCTTCTTTGATATTCTCTGGAAAGCAATATTAAGATCTTCTGGATGTGTACACATCACACTTAAACATGGAAGACGATCTCTTCCGCCTCTACCTAATTCCTGATAGTAGGCATTAGGATTTGGGGGAATATACATATGGAGCACCGTTCGAACATCGCTTTTATCAACTCCAACACCAAATGCTGACGTAGCTATCATTATTTCGAATTGATCATCTGCCCATTGATCAATAAGCTCCTTACGTTTTGTTCCTGTCGTAAGACCTGTAAAAGTCTGTACATTAGTAATACCATTGTCTTTTAAATAATTTTTTATATCGTCAGCCTCCGCAGGACGTGCAACATAAATTATCATTGGATGTGGCAATTTTTGAACTAATTCCAACATTCTTTTCTGTTTTTCGGAATTAGAACGAGATTTTACTAGTATGTATCGAGGTTCATGTCTCAATGAGTCACATCTAATTTCTATCCACTTTTCATTTTTAGAAAAGAAACTTTTCAAGATTGAGATACATCTCTGTTCATATGTGGCAGATAATAGAATAGTTCTAATGGCTGGATTACTAAGTAGTAATTTCTTTCTCCAAGATTCCAGGCATTGATAATCAATTCTAAACGAAGCCCCCCAATCAACAACAATATGTGCCTCATCGATAATTATATTTTTCAAATATCTTGATATATTTGCTTCTTTTACAACAGATGTAAATCCCGGATTATTTATAACAGACTCCGGAGAAATAAAAAGCATTTTCGCCTGCTGTTTTTTTATTGCTTGTAATATAGGACCTGCATCAACTCCTGAGCTATAGTAGAACACTTCGTTGTCTACACTATCCGATTGAATAATTCCTTTTGCAACTCTAACCTGATCAATAGCTAGTGATATGGTTGGTACAATAATAATGGTCAGTCCATCTTTTTGATATGAGAGAGTCTGTGTAATAAGACTCTTTCCTCCACCAGTTGGCAAAGAAACTAAGGTCGTATATCCATCCGGTGTATTCAAAGCGCCATATACAGCAAGCTTTTGATCCATTGATTTAAAATAGGAGAATCCTGTTATTTTTTTTATTAATGGATCAGTATGTAGATCGTAATCCCTCTTATTTATTTTGGTAATTGGTTCTTCTTTCAGGAATACTTTCTCAGCAAACGAATGGTTAATATAATCTGGAAATTGAAATCCTGCAAAATATTTGCCATTCTCCTTGTTCTTAGAAATTCCATAGGGATTATCTATTGGGATAACCATGTCCTTTAAAGATATATCCGTCTGAAAAGTTAATAAATAATCCCTTAGAGAAATCAGAAAATCATTCAATCCACATTGATTCTGCACTAACAAGTCATAGCTTACCTGAAGTCTCTTTATTGTATGCAATAAAAATCGGTCATACGCAGTATCATACGTCTCGTAATCAATGGCCATTTCTTGACGTTTGCCATTCAGATATTCTTCTACTAAACATTTAATAGTTGTTTTGTCCATTATCTGATTTCACCATCCATACAAACGCAGCAGAATCTAATGTCACTTTTGGTCGCTTTATAGCTTCTAACAGAATTTTCTGCTCTTGTTTTATAGTTTCAATAGTTTTATCATCAACACCATAGTACATGCTATTTGCAACTTTAGCTGATAATGCTCGTTCCATTTCTTCACGCGCACCTCGAATATTGGATCGTTTCTTAAATTGTTCAACTGCCTTTTCATAGGCCTCTTTTCTTGCAGTGTCAACAAGATCTTCCCACACCTCTTCAGAGAATTGATTCTTGAACCATTCAATATTAACCCCATTAATAACTTCTTTAAGATAACCAGCAGCCCGGCTTCGCTTTCCAAGGTGGATCGTTTTTCCTTTGTTAAAGCCCAAATTAATTATTTGGTTAAATTCCCGGACAATTCTTTCATCCGAATATGCTTCAATATTATCAATGCTGATCGGTATAATCACTTGTTCAGACATTAAGTAGTTCCTATATGGACTAAGTGCATAAATAGACACCCCATTATCCATAAGATAGTTTTCATTTGGAGAAAGCGACCAGATGAGAATTAATCCACGCCAGTTTATCTCTGCTGGGATAGCAAATGCACTTGATCTTCCTTTACAAGAATTAATTGCATTATTTACTATACAGTCAAACACTTCGTCACCAGGAGAAAAAAAATGGAGATAATCATTTTCAATCGCTTGTTTTCTGATAAATGTACCTCTAATAGACCTTTCCTGCGTACGAATTGCCATTTTTTTGTTGTATGCGTCTTGTACATTATTTACAAACTTATTTTGTTCGGTATTTAAATAGTCATTCCATTTAGGTGGAATGAGCTGTGAATTTATTGCTGACTTTGGCGAGAAAGAAGTTGCGGTATATGTAATCACACCATGTTTATTACCAATACCTCTGAATCCAGCTAAACTTGCCCAATTTGTCATAGTACTTGCGAATAATGCATTCTCATTCTGCGCGTAATAATCAATGAGCCTTTTTAATTCAGCATACATGGGACGAAACATAAATCCAGCAGCATCGTAATTCTGTTCTTTACGAACGATCTCCCGCATAGAATCAGCAATCTCGATTATTTTAGGCACGCGTTCAAATAATCCATATTTAAAATCTTCCTTAACGGCAGAAATTATCTCAGCATTTATATCTTTCATGATGATTTCCATACCGCTTAAAGACTGTGTAAAAATTTTTAATCCATTACTCCAAAAGTTAAATAACGCCTCTTCAAAAGTATCTTCTGTATAAATTGCCACAGAATGAACAACCGGTCGTTCAGTATCTCTTTCTAATCGATCGAGTCGCCCTATTCTCTGTTCAATCATATTTGCATCCCAAGGTAAGTCAATATGAACAATATAGTCTGCACATTGGAAATTACGCCCTTCACCACCAGAATAGTCACATAAAATCATTCGACAAGTATCTTCATTCTGGAAGCGATAGGCATCCAATTCAATTTCTTCTGAAGACATTCCCCAACCAAAGAAGCTAATTTCTTCTGGTGGAAATACGTTTTCGAAGGCTTTTTTATACGCCATGAACGTTTCTTTATAATTTGTGAAAATTACAATCTTCTTATCATATAACTCATCATAGAGATAATTCAGTACAGATACTAACCTGGTATTGTATTCATCTTCAAAAGTATCCGGATCATCAAGCACAGATGATATATTTTTCAATAAATGATTTTCTGTATTAAGCCAACTCTGCGCACTGGAAGTTAACTCTCGGCTTATTTTAACGCCTTTTTCCTTTAATTCGTCCAGTTTCACTGCAAATGCCCATGGAGAACTGAAAAAAGCACCTAACAAAGGTTTTATAACGCCTTCAATATCTATTTGCTCATTCCCATTTGTTAACCATTCAGAAATAAGCTGATAGCACACAGCCTCATAAGTATTCTTGTCTTTATCCAAGGTATAGGTTGCTGTTAATAATTCACGCGAAGGCAATAAACGGCTACCATCCTCTGCGTTTTCAAGAATTTTTCTTCGATTTCTGATAATATGACTTTCAACCTGATAACTACTACAGATGTAAGACAGAATAACTTTTATTTTGTATACACCCAAATCAGCATCCTCATAATCGATTTTTTCCAACAATGCTGATAGTTTCTCGTCATTTAATTCATCGCATATCTCTTCGATATCATCGTGAATTTCTTCATAAAGTTCTTCGCAATCTTCAGAATCATGTGGGTCTTCTTCGTCACTGATTGCAGCTCCAATTTCTTCCTCATAATCGCCTAAGTCATCCAGAATAAGTGCTGTTTTTTGGATAATTCTGCTTTGCTTATTAACCAAATCACTAAAATGCTCTATATCGCAAGCATCATATTTTTCTGGTTGTAACAAACGGAGCAAGTCTAAATATTCTTCTTTCCTCTGCTGAACTGGTGTTGCACTGAGAAGGAGAATATTGCGCGCAATTTTACTGATGGTATGAAGCATTTGATAATATCGTTCCGATCTCAAATATCTATGAACTTCATCAATAATTACAAAGTCCCATTTTTTGAGTCCATCTGCAGATATCAATTCAGAGACAGTTTTAATTACAACATTGTTATTATCTCTGCCAATACCAACTGAAATATTGAATTTCAGCAACAACTCCGTTTTCCACTGCTCTTTTAATGTTTCTGGAACAATAAGTAAAACAGAAATATTTGCCTTATTCTGCATGAAAATCTTCAATACAGAAATTGCTTCTATAGTTTTACCCATACCAACTTCATCAGCCAACATGTAACGACAAGGACTTTCCTGAAGACAACGCATAATAGTGTTGATCTGATGAGGTAATAAATATATTTTCGAACCAGCTAATTCTTTAAAACCATAGATTGAATTCTCAAGAACGTTCATACTACGCGAAACAACGGTATGTCCCATATACCAGCATGGATTCTGAAATTCATATTTTTTCAACTGTTTTGCAGGATCTACACGTCCGTTCGTAAATGAAGCAATAATACTTCTCTCTGATACACGCAAAATGCTCTTGTCTTTTACAATCTGAACATAATAATTGTAATAACCATCTTTTCCCATTCGATCAGAAAGAACTTTGCAGACTTCACCTTTAACAATAACCTCAGAGCCTACAAACATGCTACAATGCTCTACCATATCCATTGGCAGTTCAACAGTACCCTTAGGTAAGTCTTCGAAGAACAATAAAAATCCGAATGGATCGTGTATTTTTACTATTACAGTTTGTTTAAATTCATCAGTAGACATAATCTGTCCACATACAAATACCCTGGGATCAGTAATACTTTCTCGATCCGCTGGACATCTTACGTACATTTTTTCCTGCAACATTTAATCTCTCCTTAGATGTCAGTTTTGGCATAATAAGCCGCACACGACTCTCTGTTTGAGCAGTATTGGCACCATAAATCTACTTCTTTATGGAATCTGTATTTTGCCAAATTTTCCTCTGATAATACCTGTTCTATTTTCTCTTCAGTTACTTCTGGAAATTTTTCTTGCAAGATATTTTTTCTGAAAGTCTTTGGATCTGAAAGCTGTTTATGAATAAACAATTCTCTAATCATCATATACTTCCTTTCCTCTTCAGAAAGAATCGGTAGACTCTTTGATTTTCCATTTATCAATCTGCTTCGAATATTGTTGATTGCATCCATTCGATTGATATTCAAAACAAATGGGAAGAACTTTTTCAAATCATCAAAAGTGTCATCTAATTTGTCGACAAGAACAGCCTCACTTATTGGCAATCCTTGTAATTCTTCTTTAATTTGGTTTTCCAAAAGAACTTCTAAATACTTCACTAAAAGAAACGTATCTTTGTAAACAGTTGAATTTTCGATAATTGCTTCCAACAAGAATCGGTACTTACAAATCTTATATCTATAATAATCATACACGTCATATTGGGCTTTCCCGATACCACCAACTGCAATATTAGAAACACCTTGAAGAAATCCACCCACTCTAGTATCTTGATATGATGTTTTCCTTGCACCAAGTATTTTCAAAAGATAATATGGTTCACGTTCTTTCTCCCCATCTCTCTTAACATAACTTAATTTATACTTGGCTCTATTGAATTCTAGACCATATACCAATGCATATCTTTTGAAATTTTTGTACTCGTTTCTTGCCTTAACGTAAACTTGATATTTCCAATCTACAGGTTCTTGAGCAACTTCAAAAAACTCATTATTCAAAGGCCATGAATAGATAGATTTTGATACTGTATCCATATCTTCATCAGTCAAGCATGCGAAGTGAATCACTACTGGTTTACCATTTACCTGTTCATTTAAACTTCGCATGATATCACCATCGATCTGCTCAAAATTTCTAACAATCCAGTTCGCACTCTTTCCCGGTTTTGTTTCCTGAACAAGATAAATAGACATCGTGGCTTTCAAGCATTCAAAAGAAGCTGATGCATCGATATTCTCAACCTCTTCCAATCGAACCAATACTCTTCGAATAATATCAGAAAATTCTTCACCTAAGTCCTTGGTATCAAGTACTTCATCCTGAAGATATGTTTTTAATCGCTTATAAAAATCACAGAAGTTATGAGATTTATTTTCAAAATCTTCATAAAAGAATGCTGCCAATTCTTCCAACTCATTTAAAGCTTGTTCAATTTTTTCCACATCCTGTTTTGATACTTGATAATACGATATATGACTAACGTATTCTTTTTTTGTTGCATCTGTAAGATGTCTTTTACTCTTTCTAAGGCTTTTAAGTCTTTTTAACATCTCATCAATGGACGCGCTACCTTCAAACATGGCAGACATCTTACCAAAAATTGACGCCAGTTCTCCCAGATATTCCTCTTTTAAAATTCCCGCTTCTAAACATTCTTTTACATCATTAATATCCGTAATAGACATCTCATTATTGACAGGATCCCACATGTTCGCCACTGCAAGGAAAAAGTGTCCTAAAGGATAGTCTAAAAACTGTCTTTCTCCAAACTGCTCAGGAAAGTATATTTTTAAAATGTCATTAACTGAACTATTAGCGGCATAAATTTGTTCCCGCATTTGTCTCATCGGATTGTCTGGATCTGCCTTCTCAGCAGCATTAAATACTTCTGCTACATATCCCGCAAATTCTGTCATGTTATCAAATTCTAAAATTTCAATCTCAGAATCTAATGAAACACTAGCCATTTGTCCATTCGTAAGTTTTCCGATATTATCAGCTATAAGATTTCCCTCATAGCTGATAGGAAAAGACAAGCTAGGTCTGAATTCCGCTGTAGTAGAATCTAATATAGAACAATCAAATGCCGAATATATATCGATCCAAGTTTGATATATATTCTTATACTGTGGCTGATAATTAAACAACAAAATTACTTTCTTATATTCAGCTATCCGTTCAATAGCACGAAGCATAATGGGCGAAAATTGATGAACACCATGGATTACTACACAATCCTTATTAACAACAGCGCAATCTAAATCTTTACGAGCTCTCTGCATCGCATGATTTATTGCTATATCAATTTCATTTTCCCTAAAATCATCCTTCAAAAAGAAATCTCTTTTCTTCTCAGAAGTTAAAATTTTTCTAAAAACTTCAACAATAAATTTCTGCTCAGATGTCAGTTTATCAAATACAATATCATTGATATTGATATTCAGTTCAAACATGACACGAATACTTTCAAACACTTCTTCCCGGTTGTAAAGAAATGCTCTTACTATGTTTTCTTGCATATCAGATCCCAAAACAGGAGGAAGTCCTGCAGAAATAATATTATCAATATCCGTATGCTGCTTAACAATACAAGCAGTACTTTCCCAATATTCAAATAAAGCCTCAATTAGATATTGGATTGTAGTAACACGCCCTTGCTGAAAATCATTTTTGTATATAGTTTTCAATCCATTAACCAAAGTCTGAGAAACACAAAAGTAAGGGCAACCCTTGATTTCTTCCCAATATGCTTCCTTATTTAACTTGTATGGATCACGATATGTATATATTGCAATGGACATTTCACCCCTCCATCAAAGAACCCCAGCTAATACTTGGAGTTATATCAATATTATTCATCCAAACACAATTTCTTATTGCTCTGGTTAATGCAACATAAAGGATGCGAGCTTCTTCCGAAATCTGCTCATCAATTTCAATAGTCTCGTCATAGTTAGAATTTCGTTCCCTTACTTTATTTTCAAATACAACCGTATATGACAACTTTGAATCCGAATAATTAGCATCTAATTTTACTTTTTTAATGTCGCTGATATCCTCATAAGTATATGGCAAGATGATAGTTCCATACTCGAGTCCTTTTGATTTATGAATCGTAGTACACATTAACTGAATTCCCTGATCATCTGCTTCCACACCTCTTGACAATTGTTTCTGTCCGGTGAGAATATTGATTCTCAAATACTCCAAAATTTGATTTAAGGTAAGACTATCAATTCGAGAGTGTCTGATAATACATTCCATTAAATACTCATAATTTGCCATGTAGTATTTTTGTTCAGAAAGGCTGCGACTATAGTTCTTCCAAGGCTGCAGACAATCATATAATTGCTTTAAAACAAACAATACAGGTTGTGTGAATGCTTCATTAACAATCTGCCGCCATGTTTTCCCCATTCTGATTGTAAAGAATTCATCCATAATCCTATTTAGATCATCTAAGCTTTCTTTATCTGACATTCCGTGATACTTCTGATAATCCAAATGTAAAGCAACGTAGTTAGATTCAATAAAGTTTACAAGATATACAGGATTCGACGGATTATTTAAAAGTAAAACCAGTCTATACAAATCCAAGGTGGATTCTAACTGGAAAAGATCCCCTCCTGATTTTATATTGATTTTTATATTTCTGTCCTTTGCTGCAGTTACCAGACGGTCGATCTGCCAATTACTACGTACAAGAATCGCTATCGTACGTTCTTCTTTACTTAATGGTTCTTTTCCTTCATCAGATCGCTTCTTAATAATTGAAGATAATACAGACATTTGTTGCTTTACTGTATCAATAAATGTATCCATAAACTTTTCCTCATCTTTTCCATGACAAGGAATTGAAACAAACAATTGATCTTCCTCAATGTCAGTCAACACATTACTTGTTAACTGGTCATTAATTTGGTTGTATGGCAAGTAATTCTGAGCACCCATTCCAGCGAAAATATCATCATACAAATCGAGCAACCTTCCATCTGTACGATAGTTAATGTTAAGATGATAAGTGTTCCAAGAATACATACTCTTATTCATAAGCTGTTTAAAAGCACTTAACTTAGCACCTCTAAATCTATAAATACTCTGCTTTAAGTCACCTACAACAAATAATTTACATTCAGCATTAATGACTTTCTGAAGATTCTGAAATGCACGAATCTGCACATCATCTGTATCCTGAAACTCATCCACAAACAAATAATTCATACGTAAAGATTCAATATTCCCTGGAATTTGCTTCATTACTTTTTCCAAAAGAATGATACACTCTTTTAAATCTATATCATTGGAGAGATGCACATCCTCAGAATATTTTTCTTCTGCAGGAATAATTACATTTGTAATAATGTCGTTAAAGTACGGAAGCGTATTATCAATTGTAACTCCCATTTCTGAAGGCTTTATTGATTTCAAATTAATGCTCTTGGCAAGAAGGCGGTCTGCAATGGCAATAATTTTCTTTTTTAAATCGTATATCGGAACAGGAATTTCATTTATAAAATTAGGATTCTGTAATTCCATTTCCGCCAAAAATACACTGAGATACTCGTCATAAATTTTGCCTCTCAGATATTCGTTAGCTGATATTCTAAAATTTGTTCCAAGACCAGTATAAAGAACCTCGTTTCTCAAAATATCTAAAGTAAAGCTATGAATAGTTGAAATATGTGCACAATCGGTGTCTTCTACAAATTTTAAGTACTTTGGCTTTCCTGTTAATATAAAATAGTTTACGAACATCTGCTTTAATCGAACCTTCATGTTATTAGCCGCATCGTTCGTAAATGTAACCATTGCAATTTCTTCAGCAATATTCGCAACAGAACCAATTTTCTTATTGCAGAGATATGCAATTCTTGAAACCATTGAAAAGGTTTTTCCCGTTCCAGCACCAGCCTCAACCAATGTATTGCAATCTGCAGGAGAGTGTTCTACTTCAAACTGCTGCATATTGAAATTGGTAATCTTAGATAATTTATCTATAACAGTTGCATCAACATCACTCATAATACCTTCTTCGACGGAAAGTTCGTTTAATGTTATAGAAGATAAATTATCAACACGATAAATTTCAAGATTAAATGTTCTGCTTGATTTTTCTCCAACCTTTAAACCATTTTTATATCCAACAACTAATGTGTTACTCTTAGGCTGAACATTATGCTTCATAAACTCCTTGTTAAATTCATCAAGTAAGGAGTCATAATCTGATTTATTGGCAAGAAAAACAACACGTTTGGTTCCAGAGAAATATTCCAACACTATATTCTTTTTCACAGTCTCAGTTAAACTAGATGGATGTACTGACAAAATAGAATATGGCATCCCTATAATTTCATCTGGTAAAACAGCATTTACGAAATCAGGCTCCCAATCTTGACGCAACTTTACTATTAAGTCGCGAGAAAAGTCTGCATGTGGAATACTTTTAACAGCATCATATCCTTGATTTATTTTATTTATAAGCGCTTCTTTGCTATCGAGATCTTCTTTGAAAATAGTGAACTGCTCTTCAGATACAATATTTAAATGTGCTGCCTCGTATTCATCTTTTGTTATGAATGGATAACAAACCATATCGAAGACTAACGGACTAACATTATGCTTCTCTTTTATTTTGTTTAATAAAGCAAAACGATATGCTCTAGCCTGTTTTTTTGGTGATCTCTGTGGCTGATCATATCCTTCAACAACAATACTGTCGATTCCTTGAACGTTTATTTTATCTGCTAGCCAACCCTTTACTTCAATAATGAGCGCACCCATTCCCTCAATGAATAAGCAATAATCAAATTCTCGACCATTAATTTCGCGGTTGTTATATGCAATCACATCATTTGGAAGGTATTCATTCATTTTTTCCCAAACCTTAGCTTCTCCATGGAAGGAAGTTTTTTTATCTATCATATTTGCCATTTTATTTCCCCTTGTTCCTTTTATCCAAGACTAGCATTCTTTAATTAGAAGCAGAAATAACATACTTTCCGCTTTTTATTCTCGCATCTTTTGGTTTCTCTGCTTCTGCTGGTATTGCCCAATATGAACCAATTTTTGTTGCACCAGCAATCCGTCCTTCTGAACATAAAACATTAATTCTTCTAGTCGAAAGTCCCCATTTTTCCGATACTTGTTTAATTGATAAATATTCCATCGTAATGCCTCTCCACAAAAACAACTAAGCAAAATTACCCTAAGTTATATTATAGTCTAAACTTCGAATAAAATCAATTATGCTTGCCTGATTGCACAATTATTTGCCTTCCAAAAAAGAGGCAAGATTTCTCTCTCCTCCTTCTCTGCGTCCATTTGCAGTTCTCTATTAGCAAAAAATCGGCATCAAATCCATCACTGAACTCTCTGCCGATTCATAGCTTTTCCTGGTTATCTATTAATCCACCATATAAACATCAATATAAATCTCTATCCAACTATCATCAGGATCCAGTTTCTCTCCGATATCCCCTTCCTTCACGATACCAAACAAATACTTACCCGCATCCATCAAATGATAAAGCACTTCATTCTTTATTCTGGGTATATATCCCAGTTTATCCCCCTTCTCATTCTTCACAAGAATTGCCTTATCATCGTATTTGTTTTTGGGTTCCAGAACCAATTGCACCCGATCCCCCTCGTGCAGCTTTGAAGCTCTCTTATGTATTCCATCCACATGCATCGCCCCATTGATCATGGTATGCATCAGAAAGATATCTCTTGAAAAAGGACTTTGCACACTATTTCCATTTTGTTTGAGAAAGCTCACTGCCAAGACATCATTTTCTCTTATGAACAATTCCTTCTTTTCCTCATTCATAGTTTTTATCCCTCTTCTTTTTCTGTAATTCATTCATTTCTTGATTTATTTCCTGCAAAAGCTTACTTATTCGAATAATTTCTTTTTCATATTCTTGGATTAGTCGGATAATTGCATCCTGCTTTGCCTTCACAGCCTCTTGATTATCCAAAAATTCTTTTTCTGTGTAGGGGAAATCTCCTTTTATGGATTCAATCTCCGCAATTGCTTTAGCGATTCTATCCATCAACTGCTCTTTGAGATTAATTAATTGTTCCATGCTTTCTTCCTGAGACAGCACCTCTGTATCCAATCCATAAACTTCATCATATATTGCCTGAAGAGTCATGATATCTCCCTCTTCATAAGCCTTAGAGGCTCTGTGAAAAAGCTCCAACTCATGCTCCGTGACATCAGGGTTCATGTCCGGATGCAACTTTTTTACTATCTTTCGATACAAATCCTTAACATTGGGAAGAGGCTTTTCTTTCGGTTTCGTATCGTTATTCTCTATTGTCTCTTCATCTTTCTCCTTCGAAGTATTCTCCGTATCAGAATCTTCCCCGTCAGAATCCTTTGTATCAGAGTCATTCTCTGCTTTTTCGCCGTCCTCCCGATGACTATATTGGCTTTTCCACTGTTCCTCATAGAACTTGCGCTTTTCTTCCTTCTGCGCCTGTTCTTCCTGAGATTTCTTTGATTTTTGGTACTCTTCATCCACCTTTTGGTGAAACTCCTGATACTCTTTCTCGATTTGTTTGTCCACTTCCTCTTCAGAAATGCTCTGCCCTCGATTCAGCGCTGCCCGTGCAATTTCAATTCGACGTTTCAATTCCAAAATCATCAGTTCCTGATAATTTGCCCTATTTTGATAATCACCGATTTCAGCAGCATACTTTGCCCGAAGTTCCGGACAGATATGATAAATCAAGTCGTCTCTCTCCTGCCATAATTCTGCCAGCTTTGCCTTTAACATCTTGATTTCTTCCTTCATTTTTGCCAATGCATCTGAAACAATTATCTCACCACTCATTGCCTGTCCCCTTCAATATTCACATCATCATACCCATTAGAAGCCGGACAATGTTACAATTGTCCGGCTCTGACTCATCCTGCCAAATACTTCATAAACTTATGATAGTCTTCGTCCTGCAAACTTTCATACGCTCCATTCTCACTAATCCGGCATACTATACACCTGCTGTAAATCTCAATATTGTCTTCGGTAATAAAAGCTAACGGCTTTAATTGATAATTTTCTTTTTCGAATAATTCGTCTTTTTCCAATAATCTTTTTTCTTCTTCATACTTATTATAAATAAGTACCAGATTATCTGTATTAGGAATCTTGATTACTGTTCTGTCTATTTCTTCAGTAATCTTTATATCACCTGAATACCCAAGAATAAATTTGTCAATATCCTCTGGAGAAATACTTGTTTCTGTCCGATTTCCATAAAACGCCTGTGCAATAATCAAAATTTTATTAGTCTTCATGTTGTTTCCTCCGTAATGAATGTTTTTTGTAATGTCTTCATTATAAAGGAACTTATAGAATCCCTCTCCTACTGCCAGTAGCAATTTTTCATTCACTATATAAAGGTTTTAAACCGCATTGCAATAGATTGTCATTTACAATTTCTATTGTTTCATGTTTCATAAATCCAAACCAGATAATCACATCCCTTTTTCTTCGGACATACAAAGGAGCATGACCTGCATATTTCAATAGATATTGTGCCTGCTCCAGTGTGGTTCCTATCGCCAGACAAATATTTATCAGTGCGTCTCTGGAAGGATTATTCTTTTTTCCATTGATAATATTTCCCACATAAGAATTGGCAAGATGTGCATCAAAGGAAACAACCGAAGCCTTTTTATCATAATCTCTTAACAAATCATCAAGATAGTCACCCACCCGGGTATCATCATTCAGAAATTCATCTGAAAAACTTTTACTGAATTCTTCAAATGTTTTACATGACTCAATACAGTATTCCAGCTTGATCGATTCTACTTTTCTATTACTGTAAAAATACTCGTCTCTCATATATTTCCCCATATCAGCAAAATGACATTTCTCTCGCCATAATGATTCCAAATAATCCGTGTCTGCTAAAACCTCCTTATGTACTCCTTCATTCCTATGATATCATGCAATACATTCCAGATTCAATCTTGCAAAAAGATTTCCCAGACAATTGCAAAGTTAAATTCCACCCAAAGCACGCAATTCTACTGTAACAGTTTTCTCCCTCATTTTTAAGGAAATAGTATTAACTGCCAGCTCCTTATTTTTGATCTTTCAAAAAGCTTATAAATCAAGGCTTCTAGACTTGAAAATGTTTACATTTTCCCCGTTGTTCCTGTACTTTCGAACCGAAATCCTTATCTGCTTTCGATGTTCACTAGCGGCACATTGTTTGGAGCAATAAATCTTTTTTCCATTTCTCGGAAAGAGCTTTCCGCATTTTTTACAGATTCTGATGCCATTCCCGCTCCAAATTGCCTGAACCTCCGGATCCAGCGGCAAAACACATTTTTGAAAATAACCGCATAAAGGACTATCCCTAAATCCAATGGTGCACATATAACATCCACCATCCAATGGCAGGCATCCTTCCTTTTCATCAAAACAAGTACATTGTGCTGCCACCAGCCTCCTGATTTTTGCTTTTTCTTTCTTCGTAAGTTCTCTGCTATTCATGATGTATCCAATTTCTCCTTTTCGTACGAAGTCAATATCCATAATTCAGGCAGTGAAATATCGTCTTGCTGTTACCCGCCAGAATTTGCCCTTCTATAATTATTTGTGGGGAGAAAAAATTGGCTTTTGGTCCGGGTAAAAACAAAACTTTGTACGGAAAGGACAAAAAAAGCAGCGACCCGTCAGAATCGTCTGCTTCTAAATTACCGTTATACTATTTCATTATTTTTGAATCCATCATGATAATAAGTCTTTCATAAGCCATTTGCACCTCATGCTCAAAGATCTCCAGATTTCGCCCAGACAAATTATGCAGAAGCTTGTAATAAATTCCGGACAAATCGGGCATACCTGTATGAACAATCAAATTTTCTTTAATCATATGGTTTTCCTCACAATACTTAATTAAAGCCCCAAATTCGTATACTGGTTTCAGAATATTAGCATCCATGTCCACACCTCTCACATCACGCATTTTGCTCCATATTACGAACCAATTATACCTCATTGCTGCATTACTATCAACGTATACGTTCCGTATAACGAACTTTTTAGGAGAGGTTTTAGAAATGCAGAAAATCCGTCCGGACATGGATATTGGCAACAATATTCGAGCACTCCGTAAATCAGCCCAGATGAAACAGGATGATGTGGTAGCCCAGATGCAGCTTCTTGGCATAGACATTACCCGAAGCACATATGCCAAAATCGAATCAAATATCATGAATATTAAAGTCAGTGAATTATGTGCCCTGAAAATCATCTTCAACTGTGAATTTGCTGATTTCTTTCAAAACTTTCAATTATAAAAGCCAGCATTTTTGTGCTGGCCTTTTCTGTCCAATCAGGTGACTCGCAAAGCATCTCACCGTCTGGTGAACTTTGTTCGATTATTTACCATTCTTCAAATCTCTACCAGTTACAAATACCTTACGAAATCCGAATAATCTGCTCCCAGAGCAATATTTCCTCTGCATTCACATTTCGATTATCATGGTAATGCCCAAAGAACCATTTCTTATATTTTACCGTTTGCCGGATTTCTTCCAGATATGCAGTTAACAGATCCGGTTTGTACATTCCATGACTGATCAAAGCAACCGTACTGGAAGAACAGCAGTGTGTGACAATAAAATCCACTTCATTACCATACTTTGCCAGATTTCTGCGTCCTTCATCCATTTCTTTCTCGGATAGCAATTCCTCCTTCCACCAGCTCAAATGATTGATCCGGTACGGTTTCCATCCCTTATCCAGAATGCGCTTCTTTTTTTCAAAATCAGGATCATCCGGTTCCAGAATTCCGCCATCAATATCATGGCTGCTGGCACCGCCAAAAGTGAAGATTTTCTTACCACTCAATTCAAACACCTGTCCACGCATCAGATGGATCACGGACGGTCTAATTCTGTGTATTTTGCCGCCGTTCCAGTTTTCAACAGGATAGGAATACAGGCGATCAAAATTTTCATGATTACCATCTATAAATAATGCTGTAAAAGGTCTGCAATCCAGCCAGTCCAATATCATTGTCTCTGTATTGCTTTCGCAGTCTTTATTCCATACAGCTCCAAAATCTCCACAGATGATAACATAGTCGTCTTTTGTCATTTCTTTCTGTTCCGGAAAGATGCTGGTATTGAACCTTTCAAAGTTTCCGTGGCAATCGCCGGTTATGTAGATCATGATTTTTCCTCTTTCAAAATAATGCTGTCCGTCATCAATCCTCTTCCGTGCATAATAAAACCTCCTGCCAAATGTGATATATCCATTCTGCAGGAGGAACTAAATTTTGTCATTGAAGTTGTAATTCAATTTTAAGCAGCTTGCAGCTTTTGCAGTTTTTCATAGTATTGATATAATCTTCTGCCGCAAGGATCGTGCGTTTGTACATGTAAATTCTGGAGCATCGGCGCTCTGTTTCCGCGTACAATGTCATCGATCGGAACCTGAAACAGCTCGCTGAGTGCATAAAGATTGTCTATAGTCGGCATATTGATACCGTCCAGCCAGCGATAAACACTCTGTACACATCCGAGTTCAAGATATTGCTGTACATCCCTGGCCGTAATACCGCGCATGTCCATGATTCTGCGCAGGTTGATACCGGTTTCTTTTTTATCAATCATCGGAAACATAAACGCATCTCCTTTCCATACAAAACTTTCCCTGCTATACTTTTTTCCTATAGTCTTCCAGCTGATGAAATACGCCAACCACATATACAGAATGCTTCTCGACTCTATATACAATCACATAATTCATCCCAGTCACGACGGCTTCCCGATAGCCCAAACGTTTCAGGTTTGTGTCCCTGCTTTCCGGAAACTGATAAGGATTCTCTTCCAATCTGTCATAAATCATTTCAATACTGTCAAACAGATGAGAGGCTGCCTGATCATTTTTCAGTCTGAATACAAGATGATATATCAGCTGATCCAGAAGTTCTTCTGCTTTTTCCGTAACAATCAGATTATAAACCATATCGCTTTCTCATAGATGAAAGAGAATTCTTCGCCTCTTTCACTTTTCCTTCTTGGATCTGTTGTTCTGATCTTTCGATGTCCTCATACATTTTAATTCGATCCATCGTACGCTCAAAATTCTCCATACTCATAATAACCATATCACCATATCCATTCTTTGTAATATAAATTGGTTCGTCGGTACGATGACACATTTCAGATATCTCTGAAGTATTCTTCAAATCCTTTATGGGAATAATCTGCGGCATATTCTTTCCTCCCGTCAATGGTCTAATTATACCATTATTATACCATTTCCGCAATCGTCCTAATCACCATTCCTACGTCAGAAACTCCTCCAAAAAGTAAAACTGATATGTATCATCCAATCCGTCATACCACACTCTTCAACATCTGATAAATTCCTCTGCCATCTTCTCTTCCGAAGGCCCGCAAAGATCCTGTGTATAACAACTTCAGACTTTTGACATCATATTTTTCGATAAACCGTAAAATATCAGCTGTGTTCTTTTCGTATTCTGTACCCTCAAATACTTTTTTGATTTTCTCTGCAAATGCTCTGTGTTCTTTTATCCGCGCCTGCTCTGCACCTATATTCAAAGATTTCGTCTTTTCTTTTATCTCCTTTTTACGCTCAGCATCCTGCAATGTATTGGATGATAACAAAGCACTTTCTATATTAGGAGCTGTATGTACTGTTATTTCCTCTGTTTCAGACTTCAAGCGCAAGAAATCCGTTACGGCCGAAAATCCTTTATCTTTGCTGATTATACTGATCTGATTTTCTCCATGCGCCCCTAAAAATCCGCACTCTACTGCAATATAAAAGTCCAACGCATTTTTACCTGTGTGAACCAGCTTGTATACTTTGAATTCGCACTGGCTTTTTTCTATCATATCTATATATTCTGCACGGATTTTTTCACAGCATTGGCTGTAAAATACAATAAGCGTGTCGTTTTCATTCAGATATTCCACACCTTTCAGACCATCTGACGCAGATACATTTTCATAATCTACCAGTATTGCCGCCAATGCATTCACCACCTTTATGAATCTACAGATCAACAGGATAAGTAACTGTAACTACTCCTTCAGCAAATAGTCATTATTCAAAACCTTCATGGACAAAGGTCCTTCTATTGTCGGAGAATATACCGGAATCACCGGCCGGATAACAATCCCTTCTTTGTGATGTCCGGAGTCGTACTTTCCATTTGCCCTTGTCAGTAATTCCACAACGTTACCGTATGGAAACTCACTTGCAACTTCTTCTATAGGTACCATAGCCAACATCAACTGTTCGCACAATGCCTGCATTTTGTCCAACGGGTATCTCCTCTGATTATCCAGATCAATCACAGTAAAAACAAACCACTCTGGTCTTATGAGACCTAATCTGTTTTTCTGAATCCCAGGTCCACAGAATTCTCCCTGGATCGCTATATTTCCAATTCCACATTTCTTCAATCTTTCCGGCAAATTCTTTTTGTGAGCATATTTCCACATGGCACAGTTATCATCGTCTGCATATTCATAATTTCTGCCGCACACCCCAAAGCATCCATCTTTCCAGTACATTGTCACACTGGTACCATCCATTTTGGTACTGATGTAATACCCGGACACATTTTTGAATTCTTCAATCAGCTCAGGATATGACTGCACACGCAGTTCATCTGTTTTGGAAATTCCTGCCGGAAACTCTCCGGTCACAGTACCAGTATTGGTCACCCGCTCTTCTATTTCCCACTTTTTTATTCCAAGAAGATCCGTCACATCATCTCCCAGATGATACTCTCCCTCCGGCAAAATGGATAATGGCTGAACCAGCCCCTGTGAGATCTGTCCTTTAAAGTTTTGCGTTTTCAGTCGAAAACCTTCTCCTAAAACCTCACTCTTTTTATAGCTGCTTTTCCGCAAAAACTCGAACTGCTCAGAAATTGGAAGGAACGAGTCTACTTCCATGTAAACGCAATAATCCCCCACCCGGAACTGTCCCTTATTTGCAACACATTTCCAGCCCAGTACATGCACGCATTCAATCCTGTCAGCACCTTCTATCGATGAAATATGGTGTACATACTGAATTGACGCCAATTTTCTTTTTCCCATATAGAATTTCCTTTCCATTTATCAACAAGACAAAGCCGCTGCTTCCGCTGCGGCTCCATCACCATATATATGTGCCCACATTACAGCCATGAGGATTTCCTCCAGCCAACCGGCTTAACGCTTTAACCCTTTTCATGGATTTCAACACATTTCTATGTCTGCACAAAAGTTTCCGCTTCACACAAAACCATTCAGGAAGAAAATCATTGACAATTTACCCTTCACGGTTCAACCAAGACACAAAACAGTTCAATTGGAGATGCTTAAGGCATCATTATAAACCAACTTTTCAAAAGGCAGGAATTGAACCCGCGACATCATGAGATCAGTCATGTGCGCTACCAACTGCGCCACTTTTTAAGTCAGCAATCCAATTAATCAGAATTGGTATACTTGAGTTTGTAACATGACCCCGTTACGGGAAGCCGGATCTGAGGTTTTCGTAATGCAGGCGAATACGCAGCTGTTCAGCGCCATCAAAGTTACACAATTTCAATAAAAGTTGTTGCGTTAGACACTTTTATCTGTGTATCCAGTTCTGTCAAAAGAGTATTGCGTTTTTCCTCTAATGCTTCCAGTTTCTTCTTCACATTCAGCGGATCCACAAGTTCTGTCGTATTCTCTTTCACATACGCATCCACAACACCTAACGGCTTGTCATCCTTTACCTTACTGTCTTTTCCCAGAATACTAAGACGCATATTCTCTGCAGTCGTCTGCAGCTGGCTGTTCTTCAAGTCACAGAACCTTATCCGCTCGTTATATTCGCTTTTCAGTTTTTCTTGAAGACTTCCTTCAAAATCTGCTTCTCCATCATAAGCTCCTGCGCCACGAAGTCTGCTTCTTATGGAAATCGCACCGGCAACCGTAAAGACTCCATATGAAGTTGTAATCTTCGTTTCCGCATTGGAAGCCACAATCGCAGCATCAATTTTCTGAAATCTTTCTATCAGATCCATAATCTGCTGATATGCTCCCTCAGCTTCCTTTGCATACTCCTCCTTGCTGATCCGTTTTGCATAAACCTTATCTTCATTAGGCTTAATGGTATCTACAAAGCTCGCTTTCGCAATTTTATCAACAATCTTTTTCACCAACAGGTCCCTTTCATCCAGAGCCTGTGTCACTAACATTCTTTCACCCATAAAAAATCCTCCCTTAAAATCGTGTCTCTACAAACGATTCTAAAGGAGGTTTGTTCATTTGTCATTGAAGCTGTAGTTCAATTTTTATCAGCACTCCTTCCTTAACGCTTTTCTCCCTCATTTTCGACAAAATAGTATCAACCTACCAGCCCCCTGATTTTAGTCCTCTCAAATCCTTATAAATCAAGGCCTCCTAAGCAGAAAACCGTTACATTTTATCCCCCTGTTTTCTACCACATTTTCAGCCTCTCAAATCACTGCCGATGTAATACCCCCAAAAGCCAAAAAACTCCCAGCCTTCAGCAATCCGCTTCCAGCCAGGAGCCTTCTAAAAATTCATCATTTTTCTGCAATTTCGGTGAAAAATCCCCCATTTTCCACCATCAAAACCACGCACTGTCATATCAGGGACTTCAAAAAAATTTGGCGTACTAAATGGCGTACTTGGAGGTTTTTGAATGCCGCAAACCCTTGATTTTACTGGCTTTTTTGAGGTTCTATACATATCCTGCCGTGCTATAATGAAAGTTTCTTTTTCTCATATATCAAAACATTTATACCTGCCCTTGACATAAAAATAAGCTGAATAAAAAATATCCAGCTTATTGATCCTAACTATAATTCAGCATACTCTGTGTCTCCTTACT
>JAFVXW010000028.1 GCA_017500935.1 Lachnospiraceae bacterium | reverse complement strand
TATTGGCCGTTTTGGTTAGTGTGCGTATGTGCAGTTATTTTGCTGTTGATCGCGCTGTTGGCATTATTGCTGATCAGAGGAACAGATGACATTCCTGTGACAAGAAAAGTGCTTAATGCAGTTCTGGATAGAAAAATACAAGAAAAGCAGCAATCACAAGCATCGGACAAGCAGCCGATCCGTGTGCAGTTTTTTCGGATCGGACGAGACGGAGATGCGAGAGAGGCATTTTTTTCGCGGGATGTATGGCATGATATTGGATCAGGAAAAAAAGCAGACTTTTGTCTGGATGCCGATGACCCAAAGTTATCTCAGAAACACTTTAAGTTCTGTATAAGCGGAACTGCTATGACAATTGTTTCTTTAGAAAAGGAAACTTTTGTCAATGGTGTGCCGATACAGAGCTTAGGAAAGATTCAGGTATACAGTGGCGACCTGATTCGTGCGGGAAGCTATGAATACCGTGTGATTTTTTCACATAGCAACGAGAAGGAGAGCACGACATGAGATGTATAAGTTGCATGAAGGAAATAGAAGATGGACTTCAAATGTGCAGCTTCTGTAATTATCCGCAAGATACACCTGCGGAGCATCCCGATTCCCTTGCACCTGGAACAGAACTTAGAAACCGATTTCTGCTGGGAAAAGAACTTGGCCGTGGCGGTTTTGGCATTACCTATGTTGGCTATGATAAATATCTTGACTGCAAGGTTGCCATTAAGGAATATTTTCCCAAAACCTTAGCATCCCGCTTTCCGGGACAGACGAAAATGTTATGGCTGAATAACCAGCTTCGGGATGCCGGATGTCAAAATGTTATTCGTGAAGCACAAAAAATGCACCGAATCGGTATTCTTCCGGTTGCTGTTCATGTGCTGGATGTGTTTTATGAAAATAATACTGCATATATTGCCATGGACTTTGTGGATGGAATCACCCTGAAGCAGTATTTGCTTAAAAACGGTATTCTTTCTCCGGAGAAGTGCATGGAATTGATGTTTCCCATTCTGGAGACGATGATCCAGATGCACGGCGCAGGGATTATCCACAGAGATATCAGCCCGGATAACATTATGATCCAGCCAGATCTCAAGCCGCGAATTTTGGATCTTGGTGCTGCCAAGGATATCCAAATGGAAAGCGGCAACACCATTCTGGTGGCAAGAAACGGTTTCTCGCCCATGGAACAATACCAGACCAACGGTAATATTGGTACATGGACAGATGTATATGCACTCTGTGCGACGATGTACTATTGTCTTACTGGAAAGGTACCCCCGGCAGCTATGGACCGAAGTGAAAGAAATGACGCACTTCCGTTTAACCCGGCATGGAATCTTTCGGAAAAATTGTTCCGGGTACTTCAGGATGGTATGCGGATGAGCATAGAGAAGCGGATCCCTAATGTTATGGAATTGCAGCAACGTCTGGAGGATGGCTTGCGTCCGGATATTACTCCCGTTATTGAAGAAGTTCAGGATTCTGAACCCTCCGTTTCCCGTCCTCAGGTGATTCCACAGATTACTAACACCGCACCCCAGCCGGTTCAATCAGCAGAAGAAAAGCCCAAAGGTTTTTTACCGGCACTGCTATCTTTGTTTGGGAAAAAGAAGAAAGCAGAGCCTCATCGCATCGAAAAAAAGGTAGAACGCAACCCCCAAAAAGTTGTAGTGTCTGATCCTAATGACTATCCCATTTATACGGATCCCGATGCTACGGTTTGCCTGAATGACGAGGAAGAGACGGTCCTGATCGGTTCTGAACAGCCGGTATCAGCGAAGGCTGCTCTGACACAGGTGAGCACCGGAACATCTGTTGAGATCACGAAGTGCTGCTTCGTGCTGGGTCGTCTGACCAATGCTTCCTCCGGAGGAAAGCAGAGCAGTGCGGATTGCATGATTGAGGACAGTACAAAGCATATTTCCCGGCGGCATGCGGTGATTCTATTTGATGGCGAAGCTTTCTATTTGCAGGATATCTCCGGGAAGAACAGCACATCGTTAAACGGTGTCCGGATTCAGAATGATGTTATGCCGGAAAACGGCCGGGTGTTTGCTTCTGCCTACAGGCTGTATGATGGCGACAGCATTCAGCTTGCGGATGAGCAGCTGAGATTCTCTCAGGGAGGCGGACTATGAATTACATAGCTGGTTCTGTCTCGGATGTGGGAATCAAACGTAAAAATAATCAGGATTCCCTGTATTATGCACTGGCAGAGTATCAGGGTGAAAAGCTTGCCTATATGGTCATTTGTGATGGCATGGGCGGCTTTTCCAAAGGCGAACTGGCAAGTGCAGAGGTGTTGACCACCTTTGAAAACTGGTTCCGGAAGCGGCTTCCCGAGATCCTGAGGGAGGGTTTTTCCGCGGAAGTTCTCCGGGAGGAATGGTATTCCCTGGCGGAAGCGGAAAACAGCCGGGTCTCGGAATACGCATCTATCAACCGACTGAAAATGGGAACGACCCTGACGGCTGCGCTGTTTTTGGGAGATCAGTATTACATTAT
>JAFVXW010000027.1 GCA_017500935.1 Lachnospiraceae bacterium | reverse complement strand
GCTGCAACGATATAGCCTGCTTCCATGAATTTTACGATCATGTGGAAATATCTTCTGGAGTGTTCGCCGAAGCCGTGTACCAGCTGTACCACGCCTTTTGCCTTTGCTGCGGGCACATAGATCCAGCCATAAACATCATCGCGTCCGTTGTAGGATAAAAATTTCACTTCATGTAACATACATTTCCCTCCCGTTCCTTCTTTTGGTTTTGTTCTGTTTTTCAGCAAAAAATTGCTCAATTATATATATTCGGCGAAGGAAGGGCAAAAACCTTTATTTTTGACATCTTTCTGTGGTAAAATTGTGATATTCCGAATGGAGGTATGATGATGAAACTGATCGCACCGGATTATTATACAAAATTTCAATGTATTGCCGACAGATGCAGACACAGCTGCTGTATTGGCTGGGTCATCGATGTGGATGCAGATACGTTGGAATATTATCATTCTGTGGAAGGAACTTTGGGGGAACGTCTGAAAAACGGCATTGATGAAGGCGGAGAAACGCCTCATTTCATTCTGGGAGAGGAGGAACGCTGTCCTTTTCTGAACCAGAATGGGCTTTGCGACATCATCACAGAACTGGGCGAAGGAGCCCTGTGCCAGATATGTACCGATCATCCCCGTTACCGTAATTTCTATTCTGACAGAACGGAGATCGGCCTGGGACTTTGCTGCGAAGCGGCAGGGGAACTGATCCTGAAACGGAAGGAAAAGACAACGCTGGTGGTTCTGGAGGATGATGGGGAAAATGAGGAACTGGATGTTCCTGATGAATCTCTGCTGACATGGAGAGAGCAGCTTTTTGCGATCGCCCAGAACAGAAACCTGACGATCGAAGAACGCGTGGTATCAGTCCTGAATGCAGCAGAATTTGCCATCCCTGCAAGAAGCCTTGTGGAATGGGCGGATATTTATCTGGAACTGGAACGCCTGGAGGAAAGCTGGACAGACCGCTTGCAGGAAATGAAAGATACAGATATTTCCGATGCGCCTCTGTTGGGCACAGCCGAATGGGAAATTGCGTTTGAGCAGCTATTAGTTTATTTCCTGTATCGTCAGCTGCCCTTTGCTCTGGATGATGGGGAATACGAAGGCAGAGCAGCCTTCTGCGTGCTGAGTTATCGTATCATTCGCGATCTTTGCCGTGTTCATGCTGTTTTGCATGGCGGCGTCGGCCTGGATGATCTGGTGGATCTTGCCCGCCAGTATTCTGCAGAAATTGAGTATTCCGATGAAAATGTGGAAGCATTGCTGGATGCTTTATTTGAAGAATAATTGAGAAAATTAAGCCGTCTCTGACGGCTTTTTCTTTTGGATCTATATATCTGTACTTGACAAAATAAAAGTGTAAAATTACACTAATATTAAAAATGAAATCAGGTGAAACGATGAAACTATCTTCTTTTATACATTTTGCAAAATTCGGGATCAGGACGATTCTGTTCCGAAAAAAAGAACCGATCCTCGGTACGGTCATCATTACAGATAAATGTAACCTGAAATGTAAACATTGCTCCGTCAATAACATCACTGCGGTCATCCATCCCTATGAACAGATCAGAAGGGAAATGCAGACTTTATATGATATGGGCATCCGTATCCTGTTTTTCTGCGGTGGAGAAACCTTCCTCTGGCAGGATAGGGAGAAAACCCTGCGGGATTTAGTCATGGAAGCGAAGCAGATGGGATTTCTGATCGTCAATGTTGTTACCAATGGTACATTTCCCATCGATCTGCCGGAAGCCGATCTGATCCTGCTCAGTCTGGACGGAGACAGGGAGCGGCATAATGCGATCCGCGGCGATACCTACGATACGATCATGGAAAATATCAGCTGTGCGACAGCAGATAATATCTGCTTCTATATGGCGATCAATCAGATCAACAAGGATGCGGTGGCTCATGTATGCAAAACAGCGCGGGATACAAAAAATGTCCGGGCTGTTTCCTTCAATTTCCATACGCCATACCCTGATACAAAGGAATTGGCTTTAACGAAAGAGGATAAGAAAAACTGCTGTGAGACCATCCTGTGTATGATGAAGGAAGGTGCGCCTGTTTTCAATCTGAAAAGTGCCTTTCCATATCTGATTGAAAATAAATTCCCTGTTCCTTGCCATCAGTGCGTGGTCATCGAAAATGGCAAAATAAG
>JAFVXW010000026.1 GCA_017500935.1 Lachnospiraceae bacterium | reverse complement strand
CCCGGAGGATTCGGCAGCCGTGGGATTGAAGGTATGATCCTGACTGCAAAATACGCCAGAGAGAACAAAGTGCCTTATTTTGGTATCTGCCTTGGTATGCAGATTGCTGTGATCGAATATGCAAGAAATGTAGCAGGACTGGCTGATGCCAATTCCGGTGAATTCGATACGGAGTGTCTGCATAAAGTCATTGATTTTATGTCGGGGCAAAGTGACGAAGTGGATAAGGGCGGTACACTCCGTTTGGGTTCGTATCCCTGCGAAATCAAAGAGGGAACGACCATGAAGCGGTGCTATGGAATGACGGAGATCAGTGAGCGTCATCGTCATCGCTATGAATTTAACAATCATTATCGCAAATTGCTGCAGGCAAAGGGACTGACGATCAGTGGGACTTCTCCGGATGGAAGCCTGGTGGAAGCTGTTGAACTGACAGATAGAGATTTTTATATTGGTGTGCAGTATCATCCGGAATTTAAAAGCAGACCGAACAAACCTCATCCCCTGTTCAAAGGGTTTATTGATGCAGCTTTAAAACGGCAGATGGAAAAGTCGCTGTCTGCAGAAAGATAACATGAATGAAATACTTATTATGGACAAGAAGGAGGGATTATATCATGCTGACTCCGAATAAACAGTATCAGGAATTAAAGGATACTTACCTTTTTAATACAATTTATCGTAAAACAGATGAATATCGACAGTCACATCCGGATAAAAAAATATATCTTATGGGGGTTGGGGATGTTTCCCGTCCGCTTTGCGAAGCGGTGATTCGAGCCTTGCATCAGGCAGTAGAGGATCAGGCAACGATGCAAAACTTTCAGGGATATATGCCTGAGAGAGGGGCAGCGGAACTGCGGGAAGCGATTTCCGCCTATTACCGCAGGTATCATGTTGCGATTTCACCGAATGAGATATTTATATCCAGTGGTGCGTGCGATGATCTGGGAGATATTCTGGAACTATTTGCTAAAGACAACACGGTGCTGGTTCTGGAACCTGCTTATCCGGAATATGTGGATACCAATATTCTGGCAGGCAGAAAGGTTGTTCACCTGAATTCCGGCGAAGAAAACGGATTTTTACCTGCACCTCCTGCAGATATTATGGCGGACATCATTTATATTTGTTCCCCCAATAATCCGACAGGGGCGGCCTTTGACAGGGAAAAACTGCAGGCATGGGTGGATTATGCCAATGCGCAGGGAGCAGTCATTCTTTTTGATGCGGCCTATGAAGTGTTTATTTCGGATCCTTCCGTTCCTCACAGTATCTATGAGATCGAAGGAGCCGATACCTGTGCGATTGAAATATGCTCTCTTTCAAAGATGGCGGGATTTACAGGAACAAGGCTGGGATACACTGTTGTGCCGGAGGCATTGATCCGAATGGAAATGAATCTGAATACTATGTGGGCGCGAAACAGAGAAACCAGAACGAATGGTGTTTCTTATATTCTTCAGAAAGGTGCTGCAGCAGTTTTTACACCGGAAGGCTATGCACAGACCAGACAGGATATTCAGGTT
>JAFVXW010000025.1 GCA_017500935.1 Lachnospiraceae bacterium | reverse complement strand
TTTTTCTCTTTTCTATCTAACATTTCGTCAATACGATTTATGTATTCCTGATAGTTGGTTACGTTTGGAACGCGTTCCAGACGGTTCTCTTCCGGATAGTACATCTTGCTGATGCCCCCTGCACCCAGCGCCATGTTGATCTGGTGTTCATCCATGATGCGCACGTTATAGATGCAGTCTTTGTCTTTCTTGCAGTAGCCCACATTTTCAAAAGCACCGGCCATATGCTTCTGTCTGTACAGATAATATGGTTCGTATCCGGCTTCAGCCAGGATTCTTCTGCTCTCTGCCAGCATATCGGCAACCAGTTCCGCCTGTTTGTAGTGGAAACCGGGATCCTGTTCTATCAGTTTGGAAGCCCGTTTCACTGCCAGACAGTGCACCGTAATGCTCTCCGGATCCAGCTCAATGACCTTCGTCAGTGTGTTAACGAAGTCTTCCACACTCTCTTCCGGCAGTCCCGCGATGATGTCGGCATTGATGTTGTCAAATCCCTGGGCTTTGGCCATGGCAAAGGCTTTCTCGATATCTTCCGGTTCATGACTTCTGCCAATGAGTTCCAGGGTTCTGGCTTTCATAGACTGTGGATTGATGCTGATTCGCGTAATCCCGTGTCCTGCAATGACAGACAGTTTATCTTCCGTAATGGTGTCCGGTCTACCTGCTTCGATGGTGAACTCTTTGACCTTGGACATATCAAAGGATGTTTTCATGGTTTCAATCAAAACGTCCAGCTGTCCGGCGTTTAGTGTAGTCGGCGTACCGCCACCGATATAGATGGTTTCCGGTACAATGCCTGTCTCCTTCATGCGTTTTCCCACATGCTTTACTTCCTTCAGCAGTGCCTCCAGATATCTTGCAATTTCTGCATCCGGAACCTGATTGGAAGCGAAGGAACAGTAAACACATCTGGTTGGACAGAACGGAATGCCCACATAGACGCAGGCACTTTTGTCTTCTATGATGCCGCAGAATTCCTGTTGATGAAGATACATATCCATGATCAGTCTGGCTTTTTCTTCACATAGGTAATAGTTCTCCATGAGAAAAGCAACTGCAGCATCGGCATCTCCCAGCAGTTCATAGGTTTCGCCGCAAAGTTTCACCGGTCTGACACCGGTCAGAATGCCCCATTCCGGTTTCTGACCAGTCAGCTTGGAAAGTGTATCGTAAATTTCCCTTTTGATCTGATTGATATCGCTATGTCCTGCTTCGTTGAAAACGATGCAGTCAGCATCATCCATGCTGTCTGTAGTATCGTCTGTCAGTTCGTACTGGTCAGGCTGAAGGAAAATCTTAATCAGTTCATTTAATAAATATGTCTTTTCAAAATGTAATATCTTAATTCGGTACAAATGGATTGTGCTCCTTTTCAAAACCAATGGTTGTTTCACTCATATGTCCCGGCAGTACCAGTGTCTGGTCAGGCAGGATATATAATCTTTCTCTGATGGATTTTGCCAGCTGGTCAAAGCTGCCGCCGTAGAAGTCTGTTCTGCCGATGGATGCCCTGAAGATGGTATCTCCGCTGAACACATATCCCGGCGTCAGAATACACATACCGCCCAGACTGTGTCCAGGTGTATGAATGAAGGTGAGTTCTGTTTCTCCTACCGTCAGCATTTCTCTGTCGCTGACATATCTGTCAGGCGTTACGGTAATCGCTCTTCTGTAAATATCATAAGAAGAGTTTAATGCCGGATCTTCCAGCATATCTCTTTCTGCAGTGTAAGCGATAACCTTTGCATTTGGATATTTTTCCTGAAACTCAGCCACGCCGCCGATGTGGTCTGCGTGTCCATGGGTCAGGATAATATATTCAATTTCAAGGCCTTCCTGTTCAACCACGCCGGTAAGTTCATAGGAAAACCCACCCGGGTCAACGATAAAGCCTTTTTTTGTTTCGTCAAAAGCCAGATAGGTATTCACCTGAATCGGGCCTGTTACAAATCGATATACTCTCATATAGTTCTCCCAAATTCTATTGTTTTACGCTCTTGCTCTGAATACGTTGCTTAC
>JAFVXW010000024.1 GCA_017500935.1 Lachnospiraceae bacterium | reverse complement strand
GGATTTAGAATATGCTTGACCGAAACGGTTTATGGAGGTGACACGATGAATGAACGCTTTTATACCCTGCCGCCAGAGAAGCAGCAAGCTATCATCAATGCGGGCTACCGGGTATTTTCACAAAATTCGTACAAAAACAGTCCTATGAGTGAGATTGCTGCCGAGGCGGGAATCAGCAAATCTCTGCTGTTCCATTATTTTCACAACAAGAAGGAGTTGTACTTGTTCCTGTGGGACAAATGCGCCGAAACGACAATTGAATTTCTGACCAGATATGGATGCTACGGACAGACGGAGCTGTTTGAAAGCATGGAACGAGGTATGCGGGCAAAAATGGAAATCATCCGCTTGTACCCGGATATGGGAAACTTCACAATCAAGGCATTTTACGAAAAGGATGCAGGAATCAGTGCAGCTATTCAAGAGAGCTATCACAGGTATTTCAATCTGAAAGCGGATAAAACACGCCTGAACCTCGATCCCTCTCAATTTATACCAGGACTGGATATTCCTATGATGTATCGGGAAATGTATTGGGCTTCGGAGGGTTATCTTTGGGAAATGGTGCAGCAAGGCAATGTGGATATAGAGAAAATGGAAAAGGATTTCACAAAACTGTTGGCCTTTTGGAAAAGCATCTATCTGCGTAAGGAGTAAAAATCATGGAAGCAATTAAAACGGAGAATTTAACCAAATATTACGGGAAATCCAGAGGTGTTTTGGAACTGAATCTGTCTGTGGAGCAGGGCGAAGTGTTCGGTTTTATCGGGCCAAATGGTGCGGGAAAATCTACCACCATTCGTACCCTGCTGGGACTGGTATCCCCCACAAAAGGCAGCGCTCAGATTTTCGGTATGGACACAGTAAAGAATAAAGAAGCTGTTTTGCAGAAAGTTGGGTATCTTCCGTCAGAAGCGATTTTTTATCCCGGCATGAAGGTAAAGGACATCTTGAAATTATCTGCCGACCTACGCAAAAAGAATTGTGCAGCCGAAAGCAACTCCCTCTGCGAGCGTTTGCAGTTGGATAGAAACCGAAAGGTGGACGAATTATCCTTTGGCAATCGAAAGAAAGTCGCCATCATCTGTGCTTTGCAGCATCGTCCGGAACTTTTGATTTTGGATGAACCAACCGGTGGTCTTGATCCGCTGATGCAGCGTGAATTTTTTGAAATCATCCGGGAGCGCAGCAGGCAGGGAACAACCGTATTTCTTTCCAGCCATATTCTATCAGAAGTACAGCATAATTGCTCCCGTGCTGCCATTATTCGGGAAGGCAGAATAATCGCTTGTGACAGTGTGGATACTTTGGCAAAAACAAATGCCAAGCGAGTGTCCCTGCGGGGGACTGTTGACCTAACGGATCTGAACGGAATTCGGGATCAGGTTACGGTAGATGGAACCACCAGCTTCCTATTCGGCGGCGATATAAACCAATTGCTTCGACAGCTTTCGGATGGAAACATCTTGGACATTCATATTTCAGAGCCAGATTTGGAAGAAATCTTTCTGCATTATTATGAAAAGGACGGTGACAGGGTATGACGATTGTAAAGCACGAATTAAAGCAAGGAAAAAATTCCTTTTTGATATGGACGGCGGCAATCGCCATGCTGCTTGCAGTTTGCGTGTTTTTGTTCC
>JAFVXW010000023.1 GCA_017500935.1 Lachnospiraceae bacterium | reverse complement strand
TCAGGCAAGGGAACTGGTGATCCTGTCGGTGCTGAGTGCGCTGGCTATCGGAGGCAGAGCGGTATTCTTCGCAATGCCTGGTTTTAAGCCCGTAGCCGCCATGGTGATCCTGACGGGCGTTGCCTTCGGTGCGGAGGCGGGATTTATGGTGGGGGCCATGACCATGTTCTGCTCCAATGTACTCTTTGGACAGGGTCCCTGGACTCCCTGGCAGATGTTTGCCATGGGTATCATGGGCTTACTCGCAGGTGTCTTATTCCGTAAAGGCATCTTGCACCGGGAACGCTTCTCTTTGAGTGTATTTGGCGGACTCACTACCTTCCTGATCTACGGTGGCATTATGAACCCGGCCTCTGTGCTGATGTATCAGGCAAACCCTGACTGGCAGATGATTTTGACCGCCTATATTACCGGTGTCCCTGCCGATGCCATTCATGCACTGGCAACGGCAATGTTTCTGTGGTTCCTGGCGGAGCCTATGCTGGAAAAACTGGACCGGGTGAAAGTCAAATATGGCTTGCTAGAAAGTCAGCAATGATCTATTGAATATTTGGGTTAACTACCAATGGGGAATGTAAGATGGTATTTTTGATTATTTTGGGAGTACTGATTTATCTCCTTTATAAGAATAAAAAAACACTGCGTGATAATGCTGGAAAAAATAAAACTGTCGAATGGCATTCTGATACGGAATTAATGGGAGAAAGACAAAAAGAGAGCCAGAGTACAGATATTGATTTTTCCGATTCGTATCAAGCAAAATATTTGCTGACAAAAAACGAATTGGCTCAATATAAGAAGCTAAAAGAATTATCAGATGCTAGAGGTTTTGTGATTTGTCCAAAAGTCAGACTCTTTGACATCATTGAACCGAAGCGGGATCATCCGAAATATAAAACTCTGATGTATAAGATTCAAGCAAAGCATGTTGATTTTGTAGTCTGCGATAATGATATGCATGTTAAAGCAATTATCGAATTAGACGATAATAGTCATAACCAGAAAAAACGCATGGAAAGAGATTCTTTTGTGGACTTAATTCTGCAGAGTGTTGGATATCGTGTAATTCATACAAGATATATAGAAAATGATATTCTTGATTTTACATGATAATTGCTTTCCTAGTAGGCATAAAAGATTACAAAAAAGTAAGGATATGAAATGATCAAAGAGATAATTTATCTTTCCACTACTGCTTCTGACGCATCAGAAATTGCCCGCCGGTATGGATTGGGCATTGAGATCGCGGAATACTGCACAGCCTGGAACATGGACGACGAGTTCGCCGGTACGGATGCTGCCGTCCAGATAAAACTGGAGGGCATCGAAAGAAAAGTCCTTCATGCACCCTTCAATGAACTGTTCCCTTGTGCCATAGACCGGAAGGCAAGAAGCCTGGCTGCAGAACGCTATTGGCAGGCCATTGGTCTTGCAAAAACATATGGAGCCACGAAAGTTGTTGTCCATGGCGGCTACAACCCCTGGATCTATTACCCTGTGTGGTACACAGAGCAGTCTATCATTTTCTGGAAGGAATTCCTAAGAGAAGACCCG
>JAFVXW010000022.1 GCA_017500935.1 Lachnospiraceae bacterium | reverse complement strand
TGAAATCATATTATAATTTTCAACAAGAGATGCAAGTGGCGCAACACCTGCAAAAACTTCATTATTATGAATTTCTGAATTTCCCACATCGTCAGATGCGCCTGTACCGGCAGTCATAAAATAGGGAATGCTGATTTTTGAAACATCATATCCCCACCCCATATTGTGTGCAAGTAGAGCGTATGCTGCACTACCTGTAAACAAACAGGTAAAACTATCACTGTTTTCAAATTCCGTAACTGCACGGATCGCACCTGCTCCACCCTGTGAATAACCGACGCAGCCAATCTTTGTATCGTCAATTTTCTCATGGAATAAAGACTCGCTATTGCTGTTCAGTTGCAGCATATAATTGAGGGTTGCAGATGTGGAAGCACCTGTACCAGATTGCCTGTCATCATTTCCGGCCACGATAAATCCCCAAGATGCCAGTCGTGAGAAAAACGGCTCGTAATTCAGCGCTGCAGTGTTGCTTCCATTCACGGCGATGATCATAGGATATTTAGTATCTGCGTTTTCCATATCGGCAGGATACCATACCCGAAAGTTTTCCATTGATTTTTCATCAAATTTGTATGTCGCTTGCTTTATCTCATAATTGCCGAGGCCAGCATATTTTTGCTCCAACGGCATCTCATAGTTTATCTGCGTGTAATAATCGTCTGCCAACCAAGGCTTGTTTCTCTCAATTTTGTTTTTCAGCGTCAATCCTACAATAAGCAATAAAATTACTCCGACAATGCAAAGTAAGAAAATTCCAATGATTTTCATAAATTTTTTCATGCTCCTTGCTCTCCAACCGACCAATAGTATTTTATTTATTTTATCATATCTTACTGTCCACATCAATGCTTGGTGAAATTGCCGGAGTTACAACCCGTCAGTCCATAAGTAAAAAGGGGGAAATAGTATGAATTGTTGCTATTTCTGCCGTTCTTATGCTATACTAAAAGATAATGGATTGCAGAAAGGACGGTGGCAGATATGACAGAAGAAAAAGATATTCGTACCATGGTGGATGAAGATATTGCCCATGCAGAGGCCGTCTGGGATGCATCCTCCTATGACAGCGAGGCCATGGAGGCTTTGTTTGGTCTTCTGATGGAGCATTATAAAGAGGAGATCGACGGTTTCGTGAAAGGCCTTCGGGTCATTCAGCCCTATGAAGGTTCTGCAGATATGGCGGAGGTCTACCGCGAAAACGTAAAAACAATGGTGGAACGACTGAAAGGCTTTCGGGAAAATGGTTACAGCAACGAAGGCCTGATGGAATACTATATGATGCGGGACAGGCAGGAACTGGACTATGAAGCAGACTTTACGTCTGTCCGTCTGGATCTTGGGCTGATGGAAATCTCCCGCAGTGAAAGAGAAGATATCATCCGCCATCTGGATGAGATGGAGGAGATCTGTTCTCAGGTGATGACGACAAAGGAAAAATGGGAAGCCTTAAGAGAACATCTGGTGTGGCTTTCCGGCAAGGATGTGGCAGTTGCCATGAAGCTGCTGCCGCTGTTCTTTAGAATAAACTGATAC
>JAFVXW010000021.1 GCA_017500935.1 Lachnospiraceae bacterium | reverse complement strand
GTGATGCGTATTATAATCACCTGGTGACAAAAAAGGTAGGACCTATTTAGAAAGGCAGATATATGAAATACGACAATTCAAATTTTATTCGCAGGGCGCTGTTAAAGGAAATGAAAGACGGGGAATTTGCAAATCTGGACAGGCTGCCCCGTGAGCTGGAACTGGCAAAGCGATACAACATCAGCCGCAACCAGCTTCGTGAAATTCTGGCAGGCCTGGAACGGGAGGGATTCATTACCAGGCTTCACGGCGTGGGGACGCTGATAAACCAGCACGTTCTGCAGGTGAAGAACCGCATGGACATCGAAGTGGAGTTCATGGACATGATCAGGCAGAACGGCTACGAGCCGGATATTGCAGAGGTTTCTGTAACAGAGGAGCTTGCGACTGCTGACATTGCGGAAAAACTGCAGGTAGAAGAAGGTGCGGAACTGCTGAAAGTTTCCCGTGTCTGCACGGCCGATGGACATCCGGCCATATACTGTGAGGACTATCTGGCAAAGAATCTGGTGAAGCAGGCATACAGCCTGCGGGATCTGGAACTGCCGATTTTCCATTTTCTCAAGACCTGCTGTTACACCGAAAGCTATATGGATCTGACCCAGCTGAAGGCGGTTTTGGCAGATGAGAACATGGCACGCATGCTGCAGATTGCGGAGGGGACACCGCTTCTGAAAATGGAAGAAACGGATTATGATATTAACGGCAGTGTCGTTTTTTATTCGGAGCAGTATTTTATCAATACATACTTCGAACAGACCGTATTGAGAAAAAAATTATAAATGAAACAGGGCAAAGAAAAAAAGTCGGAGGAGACTCCGGCTTTTTTCTGTTTTTCAACGTTTTTCGGCTTTTTTGTGCTTGCAAAATCCATGTGAAAAGGGTATAATTGGCATCGTGTGCGGAAAGGTCGACCTATTTGACCTTTTGCAGAATCGTAGTATCATTTATAGCATTTGAAAAAACAGTAGAGGACAAAATGAATCAGAAAGAAGTAAGCGTAAATAACATTTACCAGTTAGACGGACGCGTGCCCGTGGCAAAGGCTGTTCCTTTTGGCCTGCAGCATATTTTGGCGATGTTCGTATCGAACCTGGCGCCACTTTCCATTATCGCTGCAGCGGGCGGTCTTGCACAGAATGAAATCGCAATCCTGTTACAGAACGCCATGTTCGTCGCAGGGATTGCAACCTTAATCCAGTTATATCCTTTATGGAAGGTTGGCTCCAGACTGCCTATCGTTATGGGTGTCAGCTTCACCTTCGTAACCGTATTAAGCACGGTGGCTGTGAACTACGGCTATCCGGCGGTCATCGGTGCCGTTCTTATCGGTGGTATCTTTGAAGGTACGTTAGGCCTTTTGGCGAAGTACTGGAGACGTATCATTGCACCGATTGTAGCAGCATCTGTTGTAACTGCGATCGGTTTCTCCCTGTTTACCGTAGGGGCAAGATCCTTCGGCGGTGGCTATGTAGATGATTTCGGCTCCGCAGAAAACCTGCTGCTGGG
>JAFVXW010000020.1 GCA_017500935.1 Lachnospiraceae bacterium | reverse complement strand
GTTCTTGTAAACGACCCCACGAGGGGCTACGGAATATTTATTGAGAATATGCTGGATGCAGCGGGATAATCTTAAGCAGGTAATGTAATGAGCGATCATTATGTTACCTGCTTTTTTAGTAACAAACAGCAAGAAATATGAAAACCCACCCGGTGTTTCTTTGCTATAATCTCATGTGAAGAGGAGGGGAACAATGGAAAATCTTATTATGAATATAGAGACTGTCATTGACTATATTGAATCTCATCTTGATGAAAAGCTTGATCTGGAAAAGGTGTCGGAAGCCATTCATTATTCGAAATACCACCTGCACCGTATGTTTACTAATACGGTAGGAATGACTGTTCATGATTATGTGCAGCGCCGTCAACTGACAGAAGCTGCAAAGCTGTTGGTATTTTCTTCTAAACCAATTATTGAAGTTGCTTTCTTCTGTGGTTATGAAAGTCAGCAGGCATTTTCATCTGCCTTTAAATCCATGTATAAAGTACCGCCTGCGCAGTATCGGGATCGTGGTACTTTTTATCCGCTGCAGCTCCAATTTGTATTGCATAAGATTATCTCTCCCAAAGTTTTTACAAAGGAAGATGTCTGTATTGCAAAGGTGGAAGATATTCAAGCGTGGATGGATTTGATGCGCTTGGTGATTGACGGATATCCGGCTATGGACGAAGCGGATTATTTGCATGAGATTTCAAAAGCCATAGAAGAAAGGGCTCTGATTTTAAAAGAAGGCAATATTATGATCGGTGCCATGACGTTTTCAAAGAACTCCGGCAGTATCGATTTTTTAGGGATTCATCCCCAATATCGCAATCAAGGGATTCAGAAATTATTTTTAGAAGTACTTTTGGAAAAACATCTGCCGGGACGGGAAATCAGCATGACTACCTACCGGGAAGGGGATAAAGCAGATACCGGTCATCGTGATTTATTGAAAAGCCTTGGCTTTGCAGAGAGGGAATTGCTGATAGAATATGGCTATCCCACACAGCGATTCGTATTGAATCTTTCGGATAAGGAGAAAACAGAATGATGGCACGAGAAATGAAACCTCAGGATACAACACGAGCATCGGCATATGAACTTTGGATAAAGGCCCCTAACCCGATGGTCACATTTTTCAAGACTTTGGATGTGACAAATTTAATGAAAATATCGCAAAGGAAACAAATGAAATTTAATATGCTTCTTGTTTTTTGCATCGGGAAGGCAGCGGTTTCTATAAAAGAATTCTACATACTTCCTGTTGGAGAAAAACTGGTGAAGTACGATTCTATTGCAGTGAATACCATTGTAAAAAACAAGATTGGAGAAGTGAGTTCCTGTGATATTTTCTTTGCAGATAATCTGGCAAAATTCAATCAGGACTATTTGAAATATACTTCTCAGGTGGCTGAAAACTGTCAGGATAGAGATTTGTCATGTGATTGTATGGTGATCGGAACATCAGCCATTATTGATACCGAAATTGATGGTGCCGTCGGCATGAACAGCGGGATTTTCAATAACCCATTTATGATCTGGGGAAGATATAGGAGAAAAGCTTTTCGCTACTATTTACCTGTATCTTTTCAGTTTCATCATACGCAGATGGATGGAGCCCATGCAGGGCGATTCCTGAGAAATTTACAAGACGAGATAAACAGACTCTAAAAATGTTGTCCCTGATGACAATCACTCGTGAGCGGCAGTCCGATCATTTAGGAAAAAGACAAGTGGATACCATGTCCATCTGTCCTGTTTTTGCGGTATATGTTATAATCAATGTGAAAAAGAGCGTTAAAAAAGGTGGTACATTATGAAAACAGCCATTGTTTATTATTCAAAGCATCATGGAAATACGAAAAAACTTGTGGATGCGATTGCTTCAAAATTTGAGGTTATTTTGATTGATGTTACGGAGAATACGACCATTGATCTTGATGACTTTGATTGTATCGGGTTTGCATCGGGAATTTACTTTTCTTCTTTTGCCAAGCAGGTTTTGTCTTTGGCAGAGAAAAATCTTCCTGAAAATAAAGAAGTGTTTTTTATCGGTACTTGCGGTGTAAAAAGTCCGGTGGTGTATTTTGATGCCATCAGAAAAATTGTGAAAGCTAAAAATTGCCATGAACTGGGTACTTATTTGTGTCTTGGCTTTGATACATTCGGGCCGTTTAAGGTGATTGGCGGAATCGCGAAAGGACATCCGGACGAGAAAGAAATAGCGGATGCGGTGAAGTTTTATCAAAAAACGATTATTTTGAATAGAAATCACTAGTGAACGACTGGCAGGTAATGCAATAAGTATCTTATTGTGTTGCCTGCTTTTTTAAATTACAGCTTAAATGACAAACAGAATCTGGTGTGTCATAATAGTCATACGACGCGCAGACGTATAGGGAACTGGAAGAAAAGGAAACAGGATTGGAGAAAATACAGTATGAACAGGAATGAAATTGTGATTTTTGAAGCAGAAGATAGAAGTATTGTGCTGCCGGTGGCTGTGGAAAATGAAACGGTGTGGCTAAGTGCTAATCAAATGGCGGTCTTATTTGAGCGAGACGAGAAAACGATCAGAAAACATATTAATAATGTTTTTTCTGAGGAAGAAGTGAATAAAGATAACAACACGCAAAAAATGCGTGTTGATGGTGTTAAACAATCGGTACCGTTTTACACATTAGACGTCATCATTTCTGTCGGTTACCGCGTTAAATCCAAACGAGGCGTGGAGTTTCGCCGTTGGGCCAATTCGGTTTTAAAGCAATACATATTAAAAGGATATGCAGTGAATGATAATCGTATCAAACAGCTGGGAGAAGTGATACGGATTATGAAACGTACAGAAAACGATTTGGATAGCAAACAGGTGCTTTCTGTTATTGAAAAATACAGTCATGCACTGGATTTGCTGGACTGTTATGACCATCAGAACATGACAAGACCGAAAGGAAATGAGGCGATATATGTTCTTGGTTATGAAGAATGTATGCAGGTGATCCAGAGTATGCGGTTTGGTGATGAGTCGGATTTGTTTGGAAAAGAAAAAGACGAATCTTTTAAGGGAAGTCTGGGAAGTATTTATCAGACATTTGGAGGTGCCGAAGTTTATGACTCATTGGAGGAAAAAGCTGCAAATCTTTTATATTTTGTGACGAAAAATCACAGTTTTTTTGATGGCAACAAGAGGATTGCGGCAACTATGTTTTTGTACTTTTTGGATAAAAATCAGGCTCTGTTTATAGATGGAAAAAAGAAAATAGAGGATTCAACGTTAGTGGCGCTCACCATTATGATTGCAGAGTCCAGACCTGATGAAAAAGAGATGATGATCAGTGTGGTTATGAATTGTATGCAATGATAAATGGAAGTTGAAGCAAAATCTTTGCCGGAAGCGTTTGCGCCTGTCAATTTAGGACTGTGTGTGTTACAATAAAGAAAACTGACTTTAACAGAGAGGAGGCGTTCTGGTGAAAAATGAAATGAAAACCTATGTGATCGGACATAAAAATCCGGATACAGATTCCATATGCTCCTCAATTGCGTATGCAGATATTAAAAACAGAACTGCAAAAGGAAAGTTCATCCCCAAAAGAGCCGGAGCTGTGAATGAAGAAACTGCTTTTGTGCTTCAGTGTTTTGGAGTTTCGGTTCCGGAATTTCTACCTGATGTAAGAGCACAGGTAAAGGATATGGATATTCAGGAAATTCCGGGCGCAAGTCCCGACATTACTGTGAAACAGGCCTGGAATATGATGCGCAGCCAGGGAAACGGTACGCTTCCGATCATTAATGATGACGGTACTTTGCATGGACTTATTACATATGGTGATATCGCCAAATCCTATATGGATGCTGCAGATAATACTGTTCTGGCCAAAGCACGTCCTACTTATCAGAATATCGCAGACACTCTGGACGGTCAGATTATAGTGGGAAACGGCAAAAGCCATTTTGAATCCGGCAAAGTATGGAGCGGTTCTACGCAGACGGACACCATGGAAAGTCTTATGAGTGAAGGTGATATGGTCATAACCGGAAACAGAACGGATACACAGCTGACAGCCATCGATATACATGTCAGATGCATGATCGTGTGTATGGGAAATAAAGTTTCCGGATCCATACAGCAGCTTGCCAAAGAGAAGAATATCGTGATCATTTCCACACCTCATGATGCATTTACAGTCGGAAGACTGATATATCAGAGTATTCCGATCAGATTTTTTATGAAACGGGATGATCTGATCACGTTCCGCAAGGATGATTCTCTGGAATATGCACGTGAGATCATGATGAAAAAACGATTCCGTGAATTTCCGGTTGTCTGTGTGCTGCTATTATATCGGATACCTTGCTGTTTCGTTCGCCGACCTGTACAGAGAAAGATGTACAGGCAGCTAACGGGCTTGCAGCCATAGCGGGAATTGATATTCATACCTTTGCGGGGGAAATGTTTCTTGCGGGAAGCAATGTCGGTGAGAAAAGCCCGGAAGAAATTCTGTATCAGGATTATAAGAAGTTTGTAATTGGCAAAAACACGCTTTGCATAGGGCAGGTCAGCTTTATGTCTGCAGAGGCTTTGGAGAATGTAAAACGGATTCTGATCCCTTATCTTAAAAAAGAAATCATGAATCATCAGTGCGATATGACATTTTTCATGCTGACAGATATCATAAATGAAACAACGGAGCTGCTCTGTTTCGGGAAAGGCTCTGAAACCTTGATAAAAGAGGCATATCAGGTTTTAGTAACGGAGCACTGCTGTACATTAAAGGGTGTTGTTTCACGCAAAAAACAGCTTCTTCCTAAACTGATGTATACATTGCAGGCATAATAAGGAAAAAAACAGGCGTAATGATAAAGATATAAATGGATTGGAGGTATCTATGAATCAAAAATATTGGTTTAAAGATAAAGTTTTCTATCAGATCTGGCCGCGCTCCTTTAAGGACGGCAACGGTGACGGTATGGGGGATCTGATCGGTGTTTATGAAAAATTAGATTATATTCAGTCTCTTGGCTGTGACGGTATCTGGTTTTCACCGCTGTATCCGTCACCGGGTGTAGACTGCGGCTATGATATTTCCGACTATATGGATATTGCCGGTGAGTTTGGCGGTATGGAAGCCTTTAAGAAAGTGCTGGACGGTGCGCATGAACGGGGGATGAAGGTGATCATGGATCTGGTGGTAAACCATACCAGCACTGAACATGAGTGGTTCCAAAAGAGCCGTCAGAAAATCGAACCCTATACAGATTACTATATCTGGCGTCCGGCCAAAGCAAACGGAAAACTGCCCAATAACTGGGATTCTCTGTTTGAAGGCAAGGCATGGCAGTGGGATGAAGTCAGACAGGAATACTATATGCATCTGTTTGCGATAGAGCAGGCAGATTTAAATATGGATAATCCGCTGGTGAGAGAAGAAGTGAAACAGATTCTGCGGTTCTGGCTGGAGCTTGGCGTGGACGGTTTCCGCGAAGATGTGATCACCTTTATTTCCAAAAAAGAAGGTCTGCCCGATGATCACATCATGCCGGCATCCAAAGGATTTTTCTATTTTAATCACGGCCCGCACCTGCATGAATATCTGGAAGAATTTAAAAAGGATGTTTTTTCACATTACGACTGCATGACTTTGGCGGAAGCACCGATGGTAAAGCCAAAGACTGCGCTTAAATATATCGATGAAAAGAATGATCCGGTGCTGGATATGATGATTCAGTTTGCATCACAGGAAGCGGACTGTATGTTTACAGACTTCAATCATATGAAATTTTCGCTGCGCAAGTTAAAGAAGGCATATTCGGCATGGCAGAACGGTCTGGAGGGCAGGGGGTGGAACATGCTCTACATTGAGAACCATGATCATCCCAGAATGGTATCCCGTTACGGCAGTGAAAAGTTCCGCACGGAAAGTGCCAAAATGCTGGCAGTATCCTATATGTTCTTAAAAGGAACGCCCTTTGTGTATCAGGGGCAGGAGATTGGCATGAGCAACTGGTATCCCTCTGATCCGGCCATGTATGAGGATGTGCAGACCCGTTGGCAGTATGAAAATGTGGGTACGAAAAAGTCTCCAAAGAAGCGTCTGGAACGTCTCTGGCATGGCTCACGTGATTCTGCCCGTACGCCGCTGCAGTGGGATGACAGCGAAAATGCCGGATTCACAACCGGAACTCCCTGGTTTTATGTCAATGAAAACTACAGGGAAGTCAATGTGGCGGATCAGGAAAAGGACAGCGATTCTGTTTTGAATTTTTACCGGGAAGTGATATGTCTGCGCAAAGAACTTCCCTGCGTAAAAAAAGGCATCTACAAAGAATACGGCAAATATTCGTCTGCCCTGTATACCTATTCAAGAAAAACAGCAGGTCAGAAAATACTGGTGGTATGTTCTTTCTCTGAAAAAGAAGAAAACTGGAAAGTGCCGAAGGAATTTGATCTGAGTACGGCGAAATTAATTCTGTGTAATTACAAAGATACCAGATCTCTGACTTTAAAACCCTATGACGCCCGCGTGTATCTGTGGGAGTAAGTGAAACGATAAAACGGCAGGAGCGCTTGCTTCTGTCGTTTTATCATGTCAGGAAATGAAAGTAAGTCTACGCAGCGTAGGTGGAAAAAAGCAGATTCTGCCATTATGATACAGGTATGGAGGTGAGAAACAATGAATCCTTATGTAACAGGTGCAGTGATCCGGCAGCTGCGCGAAAAAAACAATCTGACACAGACTCAACTGGCGGAAAAACTGCGTGTTTCAGCCAAAACCGTTTCAAAATGGGAGACAGCCAAGGGCTATCCGGACATTTCCCTGCTGGAACCGATCGCCCAAATTCTGGGCGTTTCCATAACAGAACTGATTTCCGGAAATACAGTCAGCAATATCAATGTATCGGCAAATATGCTGCGTTCCCAGTTTTATGTTTGTCCGGTATGCGGAAATGTGATTCACGGTATGGGAGAGGCAGTGATCCACTGTCATGGAATACAGCTTTTTCCCTGTCAGGCAGAAGAAACAGACGAAGATCATATGATTTTCGTGGAACAGGTGGAAGATGAGTATTATATCCGTATTGAACATGATATGACAAAACAGCATTATATTTCTTTCATAGCAGGTGTATCATCCGACAAAATACAGATGATAAAACTGTATCCGGAAGGAAATGCAGAGGCACGGATCAAGATAAACGGTGTGAAAAAGCTTCTCTTTTACTGCAACAGGGATGGACTGTTTTCCATCCGTGTCGTGAAAGGTGTTGATGACAGAAGTGCTTCTTATGATGATGTACAGGAGCGCAGAGAATTGGAAGAAACCGCAAAAAGATTATTTGGATAAAACAGGAAAACGGCAGTCTGTCCCGGTTTGAGGAAGACTGCCGTTTGTTATGCGTAAAGCATACACTTTTTTATAAATCAGGGTTTTCGGATAAAGGCATTCAGTACCAGTGCGGTAAAGGTCAGTGCCAGCAGCATCATAAAGGTGGAAGTATAACCGCCTGTGATCTCTAAAACTTTGTTTGAAACCGTGGCGATCAGGGAACCGGCCATGACAGTAAAGGTCATAAGAGCCATGTTGGTGGAAAAATACTTCATGCCAAAGAAGGTGGAAGTAAAGGCTGCGGTAATGGTAGGACAGGAACCGTAGGACATACCGGTCAGGCACAGACCTGCGATACAAAGGGGCAGGGAACCGACAGACACGGCCAAAAGCGTAACGGCAGCAGCACAGATCGTAATGATGTTTGCACACAGCATGGTCTTGCGGCGGCCTATTCTGTCAAAAACAGCACCGGTGATGATACGGCCAAGACCGTTACATACCGACAGTACACCCACCAGGGAAACAGCCAGTGATTCGGGAGCCTGTACAGACAAAGCCAGATCCTTGGCAAAGCTGATCACTGAGCTGCCGACTGCTGCCAGAAAGGAGATACTCAAAAATGCCAGCCAGAAAGAGGGGCGTCCAAGCATCTGCATGGAGGTGTAATCTTTCTTTGCAAAGGCTTCTGCGGCAGCGCTCTTTGCAGCCTTTGGCTGCGGCAGATTGGCGGAAGAATCCGGTTTTTTTAATAAAAAGCCTGCCAGAAGCAGTACGATACAGATGGAGGCACCCAGAATAATATAGGTTGTACGCCAGCCGAGTACACTTTTAAACAGAGCATCTGCTGCGTTGCCAAGGATCAGGGAAGAAGCACCAAAGCCCATCATCAGGCAGCCGGAGCAAAGCCCTTTCTGATCGGGAAACCAGGCACTGACAGTGCCGATCACGACATTATAGGCAATCCCGATACCAAGACCGGTCAGCACACCGTAGGTCAGATACAGCATCCATACAGAGGTTCCGGACAGTGTCGCGGTGAGAACAAATCCCAGAGCGGACAGCAGACCGGCAGTGACGAGAGCTGCTTTATGGCCTGCACGTCTGGAAAGCTGTGCACCCAAAAGACCTCCGATACAGAAAAAACTCATGGCCAGTGTGAAGTTTAAGGCAAGCTCGGAAGCACCCCAGCCAAAATCTGCGGCCAGAGGGGATTTTAAAATAGACCAGGCATACAAAACACCGGCAAAAAGCATGGCGATGACACCGATGGCAAGATACATCCAGCGAAGAGAAAGCGTCTGCTTATTTTGATTCATAGGTAAAAATAACTCCTGATATTTGCAAAATTTATGTACATCATACTATGTTTGGCAGAGGATGTCCAGACGCTTTTTCGATGATAAGGTAAGCAAAATGATAATGAGCAGCATTACATAAAGGAATATTTTTTTGTATATTCAAACACGGCATTTTCACAGTATATGGGGATTCCGTTGAGAACGCTGGAAGAGTGGGAAGCAGGAAGGAGACAGATGCCGGATTATGTACTTCGATTGATCGCATATTATGTCAGGGTACAGAAGTTTGCAAAAGAAAATGGAATAGAATTGGAGGAACAGGAGAATGAATAAGAATGAAATCGTGATTTTTGAAACAGAAGATAAAAGTATTGTGCTGTCTGTAGCGGTTGACAGTCATTTGCCGGTGTAGATATTTACGAATCCTTGGAAGAAAAGGCAGAGAATCTTTTATATTTTGTGACCAAAAATCATAGTTTTTTTGATGGTAATAAGAGAATTGCCGCGACTATGTTTTTGTATTTTCTGGATCGAAATTCAGCGTTATTTCTGGATGGGAAAAAGAAGATTGAGGATTCAACGCTGGTAGCACTTACGATCATGATCGCAGAATCAAGACCGGAAGAAAAAGAGATGATGATCAGTGTTATTATGAACTGTATGCTGTGATTTTTTAATGGAAGTAAAAAACATATAATAAGACAGTTTTTTATGTGATACGAAACGTGTCGTCGTTGTGACTGCACGTTTCTTTTTTTTTTTACAGCTTTCTGTCAGATTGTAAGACGGACCAAAAACTGAGAAAAAGAAAGGAACTGATGACATGAGTAAAAAAAGCGTGTTTTGTAAGGGGATTTGTCTGCTTGGAGCGTTTGGTATCTGGACTGTGCTGATACAGCGGATCGATGTGCGGATTTTGGGAGAAACGCAAACGCAAGTTGGTTTTGCCGCGTTAAACAGCTGGTTTCACGCATTGACCGGCGTGCATATGACACTTTATACGATTACAGACTGGCTGGGGCTTATTCCGGTTTGTGTGTGTATGGGATTTGGCGGCCTTGGTCTGTATCAGCTGATCCGCAGAAAAAGTCTTAGGAAAGTTGATTTTGACATCCTGATTCTGGGGATATATTATGTGATTGTAATATTAGGGTATCTGATTTTTGAAATGATACCGGTCAATTACAGACCGGTCCTGATCGAAGGAGTAGCAGAAGCTTCTTATCCATCCTCCACAACACTGCTGGTGCTGAGTGTAATGCCGACACTGGATTTTCAGATGCAGTGCAGAATCAGGAAGGAAACGTTAAAACGGGTAATACATATTTTGACGGTATTGTTTTCCGTATTTATGATGACTGGAAGAATGATCTGCGGCGTGCACTGGCTTACGGATATTGTGGGAGCGCTTTTTTTAAGCGGCGGATTGTTTTGGCTGTATCAGGGAGCGGTACTGTATTTTGGGAAGGAAACATGATCAGGAGGTTTTATGGTGGAATTTGGTGAAAAACTGCAGGAACTGCGAAAAAGCAGAGGACTTACCCAGGAAGAACTGGCAGAAGCTTTGTTTGTATCCAGAACTGCTGTTTCCAAATGGGAATCCTGCAGAGGATATCCCAATATTGAATCCTTAAAGGAAATATCAGGATATTTTCAGGTGTCCATCGACGATCTTTTGTCGGGAGAAAAACTGATTTTCATTGCAGAAAAAGAAAACAGGTCCAATATGCGGAATATGTGTGAAATATTGATCGGAACAGTGGATCTGTTTTCTTTGATGCTCATTGTGCTTCCTCTGTATTCCAAAACAGCTGCTGAGGCGGTGCATTCTGTAAATTTACTCCGGTATACGGAAACAACTGTACTGAATCGGATGGTTTACTGGGTGTTATTTGTTTTTCTGATGCTGCTGGGAACGGTAAAAATGATCTTAACTGTATATAAAGCTGAAAAAATGCAGAAATCAGTGACAGTTATTTCTATGGTGGTGAGTGCGGCTGCAGTGCTTTTTTTGGCTTTGGCAAGGGAACCTTATGCTGTGACGGTTATTTTTTTACTGTTTGTGATAAAAGGTGTTTTGATTTTAAAAATGAACAGGTGACGCTGATGGCGGAAATACAAAAAAGAATTGACAAACTATTAAATTTGTGATTCCCTTTGCATAGTTATCTAAAACAAATACAAAGGAGAAGCACTGAAATGTGGTTGTTAGTGATCGCATTTGCCATGCCTTTTTGCTATGCGGTGATCGATGCGCTGGGAAGCTTTCTGGATATCTTTTATCTGGCTTGCAGTACTGGAAGGAGAATAATGCTGTCAGAATCTTGGGAGGAATTTTAACATGATCAAAGTCATTTTGTGGGATATTGACGGAACGCTGCTTGACTTTCTGAAAGCGGAACATGCTGCGCTGCAAACCTGTTTTTCGGTATTTTCACTGGGGGAATGCACCGATGAAATGATAGCCAGGTATTCTGCGATCAACAGAACCTACTGGGAGCGTCTGGAACGGGGAGAGATTACCAAGGCGCAGGTTCTGGTGGAACGCTTCCGTGAATTTTTTGCCGGAGAAGGAATCGTGACCGACTGTGCAGAAGCGTTTAACAAAGAATACCAGCAGCGTCTTGGAGACACCATCTGTTTTTGTGATGACAGTTACGAACTGGTCAAAGGCTTAAAAGGGCGTGTAAAGCAGTATGCAGTAACCAACGGAACGTTGACAGCCCAGAGTAAGAAGCTGGACAGATCAGGCCTTGGAAAGCTGTTTGAGGATGTGTTTATTTCAGAACAGGTCGGCGTGGAAAAACCGGGAATCGGATTCTTTGAGCATGTTTTTGACAAGATCGGCGAATATCAAAAAGACGAAGTGATGATCGTGGGAGATTCCCTGACCAGCGATATGCAGGGCGGCAACAATGCAGGAATCGTATGCTGCTGGTATAATCCTTATGGATTGCCCAATAAAACGGATCTGCGGATCGATCATGAAATTTTGAATCTGCAGGAAATTTTGCAGTTTTTAGGTTAAAAAATACCTGTCATGTTTGAAAAAGTGAAACATGACAGGTTCTTTTTATGTTATCCTGATAATAACAGCAGCGTCTTTAACCCAGAAGTACATCGCTGATCAGCATGATGCAGAAACCGGCCAAAAGTGCCCAGGTTGCACCGCGGGAGTCACCGTGATGGGTTTCAGGGATCATTTCATCACTGATGACATAAAGCATGGTGCCGCCTGCAAAGGCCAGACCAAAAGGCAGGATAAAAGCAGACACACTGACTGCCAAATAGCCGATCAGTGTACCAACCACCTCTACCAGACCGGTGATCATGGCGCATATAAAGGTTCTGCCAGGAGAAACACCGGCTGCCAGCATGGGGCCGATGATGACCATGCCTTCCGGAATGTTCTGCAGTGCGATGCCGCCGGCGATCATCAGGGCCTGTGAAACATCGCCGGAACCGAAGCTGACACCGGCAGCGATACCTTCGGGCAGGTTATGGATCGCAATGGCTGTCACAAACAGCAGAACCTTACTTAAACTGGAATTGTTGTGGGATTCGATATCAGGTCCTACCAGTTTATGCAGATGCGGAACCAGTTTGTCGATCAAAGTCAGGCAGAATGCACCGGCAAAAATACCGACAACGGTAATGACGATTCCAAAGTCTCCGCCATATTCCAAAGAGGGCAGGATCAGCCCCAGTACGGCAGCTGCCAGCATGACGCCGGCGGCAAAGGAAAGAACGATGTCGGAAAATTTGTGTGAAATGTTTTTGAAAAGGAAGCCCAGAATCGAACCGGCAACAGTAGCACCGCCGACTCCCAGAGCCGTTAAGAGAACCATTCTCATGATAATACCTCCGTTGGATTATTATCCCTATTATATATACAGGATCAGTTTCTGTCCAGATATGACAGTAGGAAGGAGAAGAAAATGTGTGCCTGTTTTGAAAAGGAAACCATGATACAGATGCTGGCAGAAGGCTTTGTCAGGATTCACACACAGTTTGGAGAAATGCTTTTTTTGCAGGAGGATGCAGAAAGAGACGGGAACAGTTTTTTCTTTGAAAATGAATACCTCAGAGTGCAGATCCGTGTCTTTGAAAAAAGCGGCGGCACAGTATACCGCAGTGCCGAATTTATATGCAAACAGGATCTGATCCTGCACCGTGTTGAGTTTGGAATGGAGATGCCGTTAAGACCGGATGAGTTTATCATGTACCGCAGTTTTATCGATGCACCGGCTGCCGGTTTTGTGCGATATAAAAAGCACGGTTTTTATACAGGTGCCGAAAATCCTTTTTTTACGGTTTTACTGAAAGAAAAAGAGCTGACGGTTTCCTATGAACCTTCTTTGATCTTAGAAACAGGAAAGGTTTATGAGACCGAACCGCAGTTTCTGGGTGCTTATCAAAGAAGCGGCACAATGATCGCAGAGATTGAACCGGTCAATCTGGAAGCAGTACAGACAGGGATCAAAAGACCGCGTTTTTTCAATCCCTGCGGTGAAATTATGCTGGATCAGGCTGAAATTGACGCCATGCTGCGGTATGTGAACGAATATTATGATGTGATCAGGCAGGAGTTTCACAATATACTGTATTTTTTCTTTTACCCCAAAAAACAGTTTCCGCAGACAGAGGCAGAAGTTTCTGACTATCTGAAAACCATTGACCGGTTTGCGCAGATAAACGGTGATATGATCGCTTTTAATCCTCATGTCAATACGGTGATCCCGTCAGAGGACAAGCCTTACTGGGAGCTTGCGCCTGCAGGGTCTGCAGCGGAGAAGATTCTGCATTATGCGCAGGATAAGGGAATGCGCTGCGGCTATTACATGGGATGTGCCTTTAACGGAAGCGGCGGCAATGCAGCGCTTCTGCCGTATATGCCCCATAAGACAGAATGGAAAAAGAAGGATGCTTTTGGAAATACGGCGCAGGAAAACTGTCTGGGATGTGATGAATATCTGGACTGGTGGTTTGAAGTACAGAAAAATACGATAGAAAAATATGATCTGGGTTATTGGTCCTGGGACCCGGGACCGGGAAACGGAAATGACTGTTATGCACAAAATCATGGGCATCTTCCGGGAAAAGGTGCCTATAAAGGATGGCGCAATTCCCGGAAACTGCTGCAGAGATTAAAGCAAAACTTTCCGGAGCTGTTTTTGATGTCATTTTACGGCAGAAAAGAATACGGTATCTGGGGATTTCAGTATTTTTCACAGCATGAAGTCTACTGGGAACAGACGGTTCTTTTCGGAGCGACTCTTCACAGTGATCTTTCCGATGACCGTATGAATGCGCACGGAACGCGCCTGCAGAATCAGTGGTCCATGCATTTTCGTTTTCTGCCGGCAAGTATCGGACACGGGCTGGTGCCCCGGATGGGAGAGAGCTGGTTTGATCCGCAGATGGAACAGGCCTGGGATCAGAATGGCTGGAAGCACGCGCTGCTTTCTGCCATTGCCTGCTGCGGCAGTGTGACGCACTGCACGCTGCCCGATAAGCTGGACAAGGATTCAGCGTTTGCAGTGTTTTATCGGAAATGGATTGAATGGGCAAGGCAAAATTACCGCTATTGTCAATTCACAAGGCCTGTTGCCGACAGGGTGGCAAACGGTATGATCGACGGATTTGCAAGAATCGACAAAGACAAAGGACAGCTGTTTTTGTTCAATTCCTCGCCTAAAGTCCTGAAAAAGAAACTTGTTTTGGACCGTCAGCTTGGCATTGAGACACAGAATGTTTTTTATCTGAAAATTTTGTATTTTGACGGAATAGAAAAAAAGCAGGAAGGGATGTGCTATAAAAAGCCCTACCGTTATGGAGATATCTGCGAGATCACACTGCCGCCATACGGTGCGCTGGTGCTGGAACTGGCAGATACGGCATCTGATATGCTGCAGGAAATACCGCGCAGGATTCAGACAGTTGACCGTTTCCTGCTGGATAACGGTCAGGAATTTTTCTATCCGGTTCATGAAGCACAAAAAGAGATCACGCTTTATGCAAAGGCTGTGTTTAAAGAACCGCTGCAGAAGGCTTTGCAGAAAAAACAAAGTGCCGGAGCGGCAAAACTGGAGGAAAAGATCGAAAAATGGCATAAAGACGGTATGCCGTTTACGTTTACGGGAGCATTGCCGCACAGACTTATCCTGTATCTGCCCTTTGACGGTGCAAAACTTCCGGATCAGGTGCAGCTTTTTTTAAACAGGCAGCAGGTACCGGTACACAGGCTTAAGCTGCGTGATACCGCAGTCCTGCATTATGCATTTGTGGAAGACTATGCTGCGTACGGCTGCGAAAATGAAATCTGCCTGAGGATAGAGGGGCTTGCAGCGGATAGTTTTCTGGGGATTTTTGTGGATTATCCGGAAAATGTGGATGGCATGGATGCAGAGGAAGTGGTTTTTGAAGAATGGCAGAAGCCTTCCGTGCTGTATCAGGATCCGCGCCTTGTGATCGATTCGCTGGAAGTTGCGCCGCAGATCTTTTCAGATCAGGATATGGAATTTACGGTGACAGTAAAAAGTGGTGTGAAGGCTGAGCAGATAGAAGCAGTTTATTTTGTGCATCCCACGCAGCCGCAGATGCCTGCTCTGACGTATGACCCCAGGCAGAATCGCTGGACAGGAACCTTCCGTACGGGACAGCGCTGCTTTAATATATTCTGCAATCCTGAGCTGAGTGCATGGATAAAAGGAAAAGACGGTGGCGTTGGTCCAAGGGTAAGGCAGCCTGTGAAAATACACTACACTCTTGTTGAAAAACAGGAAATATGATAAAATAAGCTGTTCGGACCATTCCTATATGGGAAAACAGAAGTATCAGACAAAGAGGTGCTTATGAATTACTTACAATATGTCAACATTAAACAGGGCTCACAGTCAACCAACCGTTTCTCTCAGGGCAATACCCTGCCTCTGGTGCAAAGACCCTTTGGCTTTGCAAGCTTTGCGCCGCAGACAGATGCCTCCCGCGGCGGATGGTTTTATCATCCCCAGGACCGCTGCTTTGAAGGCTTCCGCCTGACCCACCAGCCTTCCTGCTGGATCGGAGAACACGGTGCGCTGGTTATGCTGCCGCAGACAACAACGGCTTTCGGCAGATTTTTCCGTGCATGGAGCAGTTTCGATCCCAAAAAGACCGTTCTGATGCCTCATTATATGAAATATTATATGAACCGCTGCTATGCGGATTTTGAACTGACACCCACAGAATACGGTGCCTGCATACGTCTTGCCTTTCATAGGGATTTTGATAAATTCCTGTCTTTCATGGCAGTGCACGGCGCAGAGTATACCTATGAATATGACACCGAAAATCACCGCCTGTTTGTAAAGACAGACTGTGATACCATGCAGTCTTATGATCCCGGAAAACTCTACAGTTATTTTGTCATTCAGTTTGAGACAGATGCTGTGGATGTTGACGGCATTCTGACAGATGATGAAGAAGGGCAGAAAAAAGGTCTTTCTGTCAGCGGCAAGGGTGCGTCAATGCACATCGCACTGAAAAAGAGCAGCATTGAATGCAGAATGGCAACTTCCTTTATCAGCTATGAACAGGCGCTTCTCAATCTGGAACACGATTCTGTGTACGACAGCTTTTACGCTTTGCGCGACGAAAATGAGAAAATCTGGAATCAGTGGCTGTCCCGTGTGGAAGTGACTGCTGATGAAGATAAGATGAAAGCATTTTACAGCTGTATGTACAGAGCAGGCCTGTTTCCGCATAAGGCGTATGAAGTTAATGCGCAGGGAGAACCCGTTCACTATGCGCCCTCTGCAGATGCTGTACTGCCCGGTTACCGTTATACGGACAATGGCTTTTGGGATACCTACAGAACCGTATATCCTTTCTTTTCTATTGTGGCACCTGAGGAATGCCGCGAAATGCTGGACGGCTTTATTCAGGATTACCGCGACGGCGGCTGGCTTCCCTGCTGGACTGCCGGAACTGCCAAAAACTGTATGCCCAGTACCGGTATTGATGCCGTGATCGCAGATCTTGCTGCAAAGGGAATTCTTTCCGGAAAGCTTCTTAGAGAAGGCTTTGCAGGTATGGAAAAGCACGCCAATACCGCATCTGACCGTCCTGCTTACGGAAGAGACGGCTGTGCAGAATATTTAAAGCGCGGCTATGTACCCATGCAGTATAAAGAAAGCGTGAATCTGACACTGGATGCCGCATACTTTGATTACTGTCTTGCACAGGTGGCAGAGATTCTGGGGGACGAACAGAAAAAAGAAAAATATCTGGCACGCTCCAAAAACTACCGCAATATCTTTGATCCCGAAACCGGATTTATGCGCGCCAAAGATGAAGACGGCAATATGAAGCCCGGATTTACCCCGATTTCCTGGGGCGGCGATTATACAGAGGCTGCTGCATGGCAGACCACCTTTGCCGTACAGCATGATATCGAAGGTCTGGCAGAGCTGATGGGCGGAAAAGAAGCGCTGATCGCTAAGCTTGATGAATTTTTTGCGGCTCCCGCAGAATTTGAGGTGGGCGGATACGGCCGTGAGATTCATGAAATGAGCGAAATGGCTGCCTGCGACTGGGGACAGTGTGCGATCTCCAATCAGCCCAGCTTCCACATTCCGTTTATGTATGCATATCTGGGAGAAAGACAGAAAGCGGATTACTGGCTTGAAAAAATCTGCCGCGAAGGCTTTTCCGGCGAGGATGACGGCTTCCCCGGTGATGAAGACAACGGAACCACAGCAATCTGGTATCTATTTGCAAGCCTTGGTCTTTACCCTGTCTGCCCCGGCAAAGCAGAATACACCGTGACCGCACCTATGGTTGAGAATATCCGTATTCTCGGAAAGCCTCTGGGACATTTGGGAGACAGAACGATGATTTCCCATGCAGAACTGAAAAGCGTGCTTGGAATCTGAAGAGATTTTTCAGAACTTGACTTTATATCGGAAAAAGGATAACATATTACAGAGATAAAAAAGGAGGATTTTCTGTATTTTCAGACATAAGATGTCTGTTTGCATGTCAAAAATGCAGAAAAAGAGACTATGAGCAAAAACGATAAACGCAAAGCAACCATGGAAAAGGCAAAAGCCGCATACGAGAATTTAAATGCCCAGCAGAGAGGAGAACTTCTGACTGCACTGATCCAGCTGTATCATCAGAAGCAGGACCAGACCACTCTGATGCCTGTTATGCAGTGTCTGATGGACAATGTGCCTGTAGGTGTGCCCATGAAGGTTTCTGAAGAAGATATGAAGCTTATGAAAGAAGCAAAGGAGAACAAAACCGGTGCTTCCTTAAAGGTAAGCATGAAGACTGTTATTTTAAAGCATCCCGACGACAGAGCATACATGCCTGTATTCTCCAGACAGGCAGAAGTTCCCAAGGAATTTTTCGAGAAATATTACTGGCTGCAGATGCCCTTTAAGCAGTGCGCAAAGCTGGTTTCGCAGATGGAAAATGTGGAGGAGATTGTGATCAATACCTTCACCCATAAGCTGTTTGTACCCAAGAAGGTGCTTGAGAGCATGACTCTTGTGGATGATTTAAGACCTGCAGATGAAATGAAATAAAAAACTGTTGACTTTTGTGATTTAAAGTGCTATCATGCAGAATATCAACAGAATATGTTGTACACGTTAAATGCGAAGAGCAGAAACCAGTAGGTTGGAAAGAACCTGGAGAGAGTTGCCGGTTGGTGCGAGGCAAAGGGGGCGTCCTTCTCGAATTCATTCTGTTAGCAGTGCGCTGAACAGGAGCGATCCTAAGTAGGATGCAACGGGTGTTCCCGTTACAGAACTAAGGTATGTAAGTACCTGATAAGGCTGTTGTCGTGAGATGGCAGCGAACTGAGGTGGTACCACGGGATTATTGATTTTCTCGTCCTCTGTATTCTTAATCGGAATGCAGAGGATTTTTTTTACCTTTTTACATTCCGGAGGGCGTCAGCCCAGACAGCCAAAGAGCTGAAAAGTAAAAAAGGAAAGGTGATCAAAATGGCAAACTACTACCAGAAAGAAATCGAAACCATGCCGGTTGAAGAGATGAAAAAGCTTCAGTCTGAAAAACTTGTAAAACAGGTAAAACACGTTTATGAAAACGTGCCTTATTACCGTGACCTTATGGACAAAAAAGGCGTAAAGCCTGAGGATATCCAGTCCATCGATGATCTGCACAAGCTTCCGTTTCTGACAAAGTCCGATCTGCGCGATGCATACCCTTACGGACTGTTGGGAACAGATTTAAAAAACTGCGTGCGCATTCATTCCACCAGCGGTACAACCGGACGCCGCGTGGTTGCATTCTATACACAAAATGACATTGATCTCTGGGATGACTGCTGTGCGCGTGCGATCATGGCTGCAGGCGGTACCAATGAAGACGTATGTCATGTGGGATACGGATACGGTCTGTTTACCGGCGGCTTTGGCTTAAACGGCGGTTCCCAGAAAGTAGGCTGTCTGACACTGCCCATGTCTTCCGGCAATACCGAACGTCAGATTCAGTTCATGCGGGATCTGCATTCCACAATCCTTTGCTGTACCCCTTCCTACGCTGCATATCTGGGAGAAAGCATCAAGGAAATGGGCCTGACTCCCGATGACCTTGATTTAAAGGCAGGTATTTTCGGCGCAGAACCCTGGACAGAAGAGATGCGCAGGGATATCGAAAAATCTCTGGGAATCAAAGCTTATGATATTTACGGACTGACAGAAAGCACAGGCCCCGGTGTGGCATTTGAATGTGAAGCACAGACCGGCATGCATATCAATGAAGATCACTTCTTAGCAGAGATCATTGATCCCGATACCGGTGAAGTGCTTCCGGAAGGCACCAAGGGAGAACTGGTATTTACCAGCCTTGATAAGGAAGGATTTCCGCTGCTTCGTTACCGCACCAGAGATATCTGTGTGCTTTCCAGAGAAAAATGCTCCTGCGGCCGTACCCTGATCAAGATGGCCAAACCCATGGGCAGAAGCGATGACATGCTGATCATTCGCGGCGTCAATGTATTCCCGTCCCAGATTGAGACTGTTTTGTTAAAAGAAGGTTATTCTCCCAACTATATGATCGAAGTTGACAGAGAACGCAACACCGATACACTGGATGTTTATGTGGAACTGACTCCCGAACAGTTCACCGATACCGTAAAAGGACTTGCAGCAAAAGAAAAAGCACTGTCAGCAGCGATCAGAACCATGCTTGGAATCGGACCCACAGTTCATCTGGTTGCACCCAAGACCATCACCAGAAGTGAAGGCAAGGCAGTCAGAGTCGTTGATAAACGCAAACTTCATGATTGAAAGGAGAAAAGGGTATGAGCATTAAGCAGATTTCCGTTTTTATTGAAAACAAAAAAGGTGAACTGGCAGAAGTAACCAGATACATCGCAAACCATGATATCAATATCAAGGCACTTTCCATCGCAGATACACAGGATTTTGGAATCCTGCGCATCATCTGTGAGGATTCTGCAAAGGTGGAAACAGTATTAAGAGAAGGCGGCTATCTGATCACTGTGACAGATGTACTGGCAGCAGCGATCGCGGATGAACCCGGCAGTATGGCTGCGATCCTGGAAGTGCTCTACAAGGCGCATATTATGGTGGAATATACCTATGCATTTGTGGGTGCCAAGGAAGGCGCATACATGATCTTCCGTGTGGATGACAATGCAAAAGCGATCGAAGCGCTGACTGCGGCCGGAATCAAGACTGCAGATCAGGATGAACTGTTCTAAAAAAACTCTGTAATTTACAGGCTCCGATTGACCGGAGCCTGTTTCTTTTTGTGTCAGGCTGTGTTATGATAAGTTTCGTGGTGCTTTTGGATAAAATGCAGCACAAAAATATTGGAATATAAGGATTAAAATAATGAAACTGAAAGATAACATGCTGTCAGGCAAGGTGACAGCAAACAAAAAAGCGCTTCGGGAAGGCTTTAAAGCCGGAATCCCCATCGGACTGGGCTATTTTGCGGTTTCTTTTTCGCTGGGAATCGCTGCAAGAAATGCCGGAATGACACCTTTTCAGGGGATGCTTGCCAGTCTTTTGTGCCATGCATCTGCAGGACAGTATGCCGGCTTTACCATGATCGCCGCCTCTGCGACACTTCTGGAAACTGCCATTATGACCTTTATCGCCAATGCGCGCTATCTGCTGATGAGCTGTGCCATGAGTCAGCGCGCCCATCCGAAGATGTCCGGTTTTCACCGTATGCTGATGTCTTATTTTATTACGGATGAATTGTTTGGCGTGGCGATCTCCAAACCCGGATTCATAAATCCCTGGCATATGTACGGTGCGATCCTGTTTGCCTCTCCGGCCTGGGCACTGGGAACACTGCTTGGGGGACTTGCAGGAAATCTTTTGCCGGTCAGACTTGTGAGTGCTTTTTCAGTGGCACTTTACGGCATGTTTATCGCGATCATTATTCCGCCGGCCAAGAAAAACAAAGTGATCGCAGTTTTGATCCTGCTTTGTTTTGCGGCCAGTTATCTGGCATCCGTGCTGCCTTTGTTTGCGGCAATTTCATCCGGAACCAGAACCATTATTTTAACAGTGGTATTTTCTGCCGCTGCGGCACTTTTGTTTCCCAAAGAAGCAGAACAGGAAGCGCAGGAGGAGTAAGCGATGGAGAAAAATATATATCTTTACCTGCTTGTCATGGCAGCAGTGACCTATGCGATCCGCGTACTGCCCATGACCTTGATCCGCAGACAGATCAAAAGCAGATTTATCCAGTCATTTTTATATTATGTACCGTATGTGACGCTGGCAGTTATGACATTTCCGGCGATCATGGAAGCAACCCAGAGTCCGCTTGCAGGGGCACTGGCACTGATCGTGGGTGTTGCGGCCGCCTGGTGCGGTGCCGGGCTTTTGCCGGTGTCTGTCATCTGCTGTGTGGTGGTGCTTGCGGCAGAATTTATTCTGGTTCGTTAAAGCAGCTGATTTTTAATGCACACCCGCACACTTTTTTTGTGTGAGTCGGGAAGAAAGAGGTATTTTGAGATGATCTACAGAAAAGACCGTTACGGCAATGAGATTTCCGTTTTGGGCTATGGCTGTATGCGTTTTACGCAAAAGCTTGGCAGACCGGATATGGAAAAAACAGAAAAAGAAATCCTGCTGGCCATCGAAGGCGGTGTGAACTATTTTGATACAGCCTATGTGTATCCGGGCAGTGAGGCAGCCCTTGGACAGATTTTAGCCAAAAACGGACTGCGTGATAAAGTCAATATCGCGACCAAGCTGCCGCATTATCTGATCAGAAGCAAAGAAGGCATGGAAAAGCTTTTTCAGGAAGAGTTAAAACGCCTGCAGACCGATCATGTGGATTATTATCTGATGCACATGCTTTCGGATATCGAAACATGGAACCGCCTGTGTGAGCTGGGCATCAAAGAATGGATTCAGGAGAAAAAAAGAAACGGCCAGATCCGTCAGATCGGTTTTTCCTACCATGGAAATTCCAATATGTTCTGCAGACTGGTGGATGTGTATGACTGGGATTTTGTACAGATTCAGTACAATTACATGGATGAACATACTCAGGCCGGAAGAAAGGGACTGATGCATGCAGCACAGAAAGGGATTCCCGTGATCATCATGGAGCCTCTGCGCGGCGGCAAGTTGGTCAGCAGACTTCCGGAGGAGGCAAAGAAGATTTTTGCTGAGTATCCCGTAAAGCATACACCGGCGCAGTGGGCTTTTAAATGGCTGTTTGACCAGCCGCAGGTAAGCTGTGTACTGTCCGGTATGAATTCGGAAGAAATGGTGCGCGACAACATACAGACAGCATCCGAAACACGGGTGGGAGAGCTGGGTGAAAAGGAGCAGCAGATGTTAAAGCAGGTGGCAGCAGCCATCAATGCGAAGATGAAGGTGGGATGCACCGGCTGCGCATACTGTATGCCCTGCCCTAAAAACGTGGACATTCCCGGAACCTTTGCCGCCTATAACAGAAGATTCGCAGAGGGCAGATTCTGGGCAGGTGTGGAATATATGATGTGTACCGCACTGCGCAAGGATTCCACAAAGGCATCCAACTGTATCGGCTGCGGCAAATGTGAAAAGCATTGCCCGCAGAACATTCAGATCCGGGAAGAACTGAAAAATGCGCAGAAGGAGCTGGAAGGTCCTGTATATCGTATCGTCAGAAAAGCAGTTGAACTTTTCAAGGCATTTTAGTGAGCTTTCCGTTTTCAATACGGGAAAACTATGATAAGATAAAAACAGAGCTTTCATAGAAAAAGCCTGTTAAATGGAGGATATAGCGATGAAATTGGAAAAAATGAATCAGATTTTTCTGGATACTGCATTTGTGCATGCAGGCGGCAGCGACGAAGAACTGCAGGTTGCACAGTATTTTCAGAAGGAATGTGCACAGCTTGGTCTGGAAGCATCCATTGAACCTTTTGAAGTACAGATGGCAAATATCAAAGAAGCCAAACTGTATATTGACGGAAAAGAAATTCCCTGCAAAGGATATAAGAATTCCGGCAGCGGTGAAGTGGAAGCGGAACTGTATTACCTGCGCAATGTGGAAGATGCATACAGCTTAAAACAGTGCAAGGGCAAGATCGTTATGATCGACACCATCATCAGACACTGGTCCTTCCAGGATATTTTTGAACACGGTGCAGTTGGCTTTATCACTTTTGACGGCAATGTGCATTTTGACAACAATGACATTGACCAGAAGGAGCTGCGCGCTGTTGTAGGTGCAGGAAAGAAGCTTCTTGCAGCCAATATCAACGTAAAAGATGCTGTTGAGATCATCAGAAGCGGCGCAAAGACTGCAAAGATCGTGATCGAACAGGATGAATATATGGGTGAATCCCGCAATGTGGTTCTGGATCTGCCCGGTGAAATCGATGAATATATCGTGATGACCGCACATTATGACTCTGTTCCTTTGGCAAACGGTGCATACGACAATATGTCCGGTGCGGTTGCACTGCTTGCAGCAGCAGAATACTTCAAGGATCATCCTCACCGCTACGGCCTGCGTTTTGTATGGTGCGGCTCCGAAGAAAGAGGTCTTCTGGGCGCCAAGGCATACTGCAAGGATCATGCAGATGAACTGGCTAAGATCGTACTTTGTGTCAATATCGACATGATCGGACCTGTTATGGGCGGATTCCATGCAGTCTGCACCACAGAAAACAAGCTGGTAAGCTACATTGAATACATGGCAAATGAGGAAGGCTTCCCTCTGTCTGCAAGACCCGGCGTATACTCCAGTGACTCCACTCCTTTTGCAGACAACGGCGTTCCTGCAGTTTCCTTTGCACGTCTGGCTCCCGGCAATACCGCAGCAGGACACTGCAGATATGATACTGTGGAAATTTTGAAAATGGAACAGTTAAGCGACGACATTGAATTTATCAACAAGTTTACCAACCGTATGGTAAATGCAAAGCAGATGCCCGTCGGCAGAGAAATTCCTGAAAAGTTAAAGACCGAACTGGCTGAATACCTGCTGCGCAAACGTCCCGGCAAAAAATAAAGGTCAGTTGCTTTTTGACAATCCTGTACAGAAAGATTATAATAAGAAAAGCAGTTCCGAACAGACGGAACCAAAACGGAGGAAATCATCATGAAATTGGAAAAAATCGATCAGATTTTCCAGGATACTGCCTATATTCATGCAGGCGGTACTGAGGAAGAACTTCAGGTAGCAAAATACTTCCAGGATGAATGTGCAAAGCTTGGTCTGGAAGCAGTAATCGAAGCGTTCCCCATCCAGATGGCAAACATGCAGGAAGCTGTTTTAGTTGTTGACGGCAAGGAAATCAAATGTGAAGGTTACTTAAACTGCGGAAGCGGCGAAGTGGAAGCAGAACTCTTTTATCTGCGCAATGTAGAGGATGCATATTCTCTCAAACAGTGCAAGGGTAAGATCGTTTTATTTGACGGCTATTTAAGACGCTGGTCTTATATGGATATGCTGGCAAACGGCGCAGTTGGCTTTATTACCTATGACGGCAATGTTCATTTCCCTGATTATGATATCGACAAGAGAGAATTCAGAGAAATGGTAGCTGAAGGCAATGAAAAGATGCTCGGCGTACATATCAATGTAAGAGATGCGATCGAAATCGTGCGCAGCGGCGCAAAGACTGCCAAGATCGTGATCAAACAGGAAGAATATGTAGGTGAATCCCGCAACGTGGTTCTGGATCTGCCCGGCGAAACCGATGAATATATCGCGCTGACTGCACATTATGACTCTGTTCCCCTTTCCCACGGCGCATACGACAACATGTCCGGCAGCGTAGCACTGCTTGCACTGGCTGAAAGCTACATGAACAAACCTCATCGCCGCGGTCTGCGCTTTATCTGGACCGGTTCCGAAGAAAGAGGTCTCTACGGTTCCAAGGCATATGTAAGAGATCATGAAGACGCACTGGCAAACATTGATCTGTGTGTAAATATTGATATGATCGGCTGTGTAATGGGCGGCTTCATCGGCGTATGTACCACCGAAGAAAAGACTGTTCATTATCTGGAATATTTTGCAAACGAAGTTGGCTTCCAGATCAAGGCAAGCCAGGGCGTATACTCCAGCGACTCCACTCCTTTTGCTGACAAGGGTGTTCCTGCGATCTCCTTTGCACGTATCTCTCCCGGCGGCTGTTCTGCGATCCACTGCAGCCATGACTGCCTTGACATCATGAGCGCACAGCAGATGAGCGATGACATTGACTTCATCGATGCATTCCTGGATCGTATGGCAAATGCAAAACAGATGCCTGTTACCAAGACCATGCCTGACAACATGAAAGAAGAACTGGACAAATACCTGCTTCGCAAGCGTCCTGAAAAGAAATAAGGCAATACTTATCTGATAAGATGAAAACCCGCTTTCTCACAGAGAGCGGGTTTTTTATGTACACACTTTTTAGTATTCTGTTTTTGAATCAGAAATTTCGAGAAGTTTCGCACTGGAATATGTCGAATAAGGACAGAATGAGACTGATGCGGACGAAACAGGTCATTATTTCGCGATGTCAAATTCTTGCAGAATCCGGCATGGGAATCCTATAATAAACGTATTCCCGATTGCTGCTGCAGTCGGAAAGCAATGTTTTTTACGGAAAAAGGACGCAAAAAGCCGGAATGGAGGATAATAATGGAGCAGATTAGTTTGACGGCGGGAAGAGAAGGCGAAAGAGTGGTGCAGATCCTGACGGATCTGATGAAGAACAATAAAGAGTTTCAGATTATGATCACGGTGCCTGCTGGCAGCATCAAAAACGATGAAACAAAACTTGGCGAAACAAAAACAGAGGGTTCAAAGGAACATGATCTGGAAAAAGATGTGACGGATATGATCCACGAGATCGGTGTACCTGCACACATCAAAGGATACCAGTATCTGCGTGATGCCATATCCATGTCCGTCAATGATATGGATATGCTGGGATCTGTTACCAAAACCTTGTATCCCACCATTGCGGAGAAATATCAGACTACGGCAAGCCGCGTGGAGCGGGCCATCCGTCATGCCATTGAAGTGGCGTGGAACCGCGGCAGGATGGAAACGCTGGATTCTCTCTTTGGATATACCATCAATACCGGTAAGGGAAAGCCGACGAACTCCGAATTTATTGCCCTTATCGCAGATAAGATCAGACTGCAGTATAAATAAGTGAAATAATTCTTTCCTAAAATTGACGGATGTTGTATAATATTGTAAAGCTTGCTTGGGGGTAAGCAGGACATCTTACTTATGGGAGGACATTTCATGAAAAAGATTTTGTTTGTAGCATCGGAAGGCGTACCTTTTATTAAAACCGGCGGTCTGGCTGACGTTGTTGGTTCTCTTCCGAAATGCCTGGATAAAGAAAGTTACGATGTGCGTGTAATTCTGCCCAAATACACCTGTATGGCGCAGAAGATGAAGGATCTTTTAAAGCCTGTTACTCATTTTTATATGGATTACTATTATAAGAATGAATATGTGGGCATTCTGGAAGCAGAATATGAAGGCATCAAATATTATTTCATCGACAGTGAATACTATTTCGGCGGATTTAAGCCTTACAGCGACAATGCCATGTTTGAAATTGAGAAATTTGCATATTTCTCCAAAGCAGCGCTTTGTATTCTGCCCGTGATCGACTTTAAGCCCGACCTGATCCACTGTCATGACTGGCAGACCGGTCTGATTCCCGTATATTTAAAGGAACGTTTCAAAGTGATGGATTTCTATCGTGACATTAAGACCGTTATGACCATCCATAACTTAAAATTCCAGGGAAAATGGAATATTAAGGAAACACAGGAAATTACCGGACTTCCCATGCATCTGTTTACTTCCGACAAGCTGGAAGCATACAATGATGCAAACCTCTTAAAGGGCGGTCTTGTTTATGCAGATGCCATCACCACAGTAAGTGACACCTATGCGGAAGAGATCAAGACCGATTTCTACGGCGAAGGCTTAAACGGTCTGCTCAATGCAAGAGCCAATGATCTGCGCGGTATTGTTAACGGCATCGATTATGATTCTTTCAATCCCGAAGATGACAAGTATATCGCACATACCTATAATGCAGAAAATGTTCTGACCGAGAAGATCAAAAACAAACGTGCGCTGCAGGCTGAGCTTGGTCTGGAACAGAAAGACGATGTGATGCTGATCGGTATCGTATCCCGTCTGACCGACCAGAAAGGCTTTGACCTGATCGATTATATGATGGATGAGATCTGTCAGGAAGATGTGCAGATCGTGGTACTGGGAACCGGCGAAACCCGTTATGAAAATATGTTCCGTCATTTTGCTGAAAAGTATAACGGCAAGGTTTCCGCACAGATTTACTACTCTGATCCGCTGTCCCACAAGATTTATGCATCCTGTGACGCGTTCCTGATGCCTTCCTTATTTGAACCCTGCGGCTTAAGCCAGCTGATGAGTCTGCGTTACGGCACTCTGCCCATCGTTCGCGAGACCGGCGGCTTAAAGGATACCGTAGAACCTTACAATGAATTTGAAGGAACCGGAACCGGTTTCAGTTTCACCAACTACAATGCGCATGATATGTTCAATACCATCAAGTATGCGCAGAAGATCTACGATGAAAAGAAGGACGAATGGGATAAGATCGTTGTTCGTGCAATGGAAGCTGATTTCTCCTGGTTTGTATCCGCGAAAAAATATCAGGAAATGTATGACTGGCTGATCGGCTGATCCAAATAATAAAGATTGTAAAAAATGGCGCCAACCGCAAAAAAGCGGCTGGCGCTTTTTTTGCGCGCCTGTGTGTTTTTTGATGCATACTTTTTTCATACATCAGTATAGATGTTCATTTTTCTGGGAAAACTCTCCATTAACAAAACCATGGATCACAGATCCGGAATGGAGGCATAATGAAAAAGAAGTGTATGATCATCGCAGTCTGTCTGCTGTTTGCTTTTTTGTGCGGATGCGGGAAAAAGAAAGACCCAGGTCAGCAGGAGCAGACAGAATCCCAGACACAGACGCAGGAACAGGAAAATTTGTCAGATATACAGCAGAACATGGAAAACAGCCACAACGGCAGTCAGGCAGCCCAGGGGCAGTCACCGGATGCAGACTCTTTGGTGGGAGGAAGTGCAGGAGATTTGACCTATGAGATAAAGTATGAACAAAAAGCTTTTCAGGCAGAGGATGATGCTGTGATTTTTGAGGCAAAACTGGCATATCCGGTTTTGATCGGGGAGGAAGAGTTTCATACATCCGTGAATTCTTTTTTTGAAATGTGGAAGGACAGTAAGCTCAAAGAATATGAGCAGGATGACGATGCAGCATGGCGGCAGGCGCTGGAGGTGTATAGAGAGAGTAAGGATGCCGGATGGATGGGCGCCTGGAGTGAAGAATATGATGTGAGCCGGGTTACGGTACAAAACGGCTTTGCCAATGTTTTGATGGAATCATGGCTGTACGAGGGCGGCAATCACGGTGTTTCCGACCGCGAAAGCTATTGGTTTCGGCGTACAGACGGCTGTCCCACAACACTGTTTCACGAAAGCCGTATGACAGAAGATCAGTGGGAGACTATGCTGGAAAAAAAGTTTTATGACCTGATCACAAGTGCACCGGAAGCGGAATATTTTGAGGATGCAGCAGAGATCATTGACGATGTGGACTGGGATGAGGTGGATGCTTATATCGGGGATACCGGCATAGTATTTTATCTGCCTCCGGCGCAGATCGGTCCGTATTCCAGCGGGTTTGCAGAAGTGATCGTTTCCTATGAAGAGGTTTTTGGAAATCACTGAAGAATGGAAAAAGAGGATGCATAAAGACAGGGGGCGGCGGGCATACTTGTGGTGTAAAGGAGGTAGCAGCATGGCTAATTTATCAGAACTTGATTTACAGAATCTCCGTCACCTGATGGGCGGATATGACACCACACACTGCAAAATGAAGGCGTATGCGGAAAGCGCACAGGACCCGCAGATCAAGCAGTTTTTTGAAAAAGGCGCAAAATCTGCGATGGAAAACAAGCAGACTTTGATGAAATTTTTGCAGTAAGGAAAGGAGTCCGACATGTTGGAAGATAAGACAATGGTAGCAGACACCTTAACCGGGATCAACGGTGAACTGGTGCGCTTTGGAGAAATGATTCCCCAGACCGAAAACAAGGAATTAAAAACTGCCCTCAAGCAGATCCGTACTGCCTGCGAACAGTCTCAGGAAGAACTGTATCAGATCGCGCGTGAAAAATCCTATTATGTGCCTGCCAGCAAGGCAACCCAGGAAGAGATCGATCATGTGAAATCTCTGTTTACCAGCGCGACCTTATAAGAGTCAAAAAAGGCGTGAGCTTTTGTGAGTTCACGCCTTTTGGCTTTAGTCAAGCAGGGTAATGCCTGAAATATCCGTATTGATGATCATGGAGTAATTGGTGTGGTAGATGACAAATCCTGGTTTGGCACCGGCCACTTTTTTGACATGTTTTTTCTCAATGTAGTCGATTTCCACTTTCTCCTGTCCCTTTCCTTTGGAATAGAAAGCGGCAAGGCGTGCAGCTTCTTCAAAGGTCTGGTCGGGAAGTTCTTCGCCGTTTGTCTTGACGATAACGTGGGAGCCGGGCATATCCTTTGCATGGAACCACCAGTCATTGCCGACCGCCGTTTTAAAGGTCAGTTCTTCGTTCTGGTAGTTGTTTTTGCCGACATACATATGAAAACCGTCGCTGCTGACATAATGGAAGGGTCTGCTTGTGATCTTTACCTTTTTGGAACCGCCTTTGCGCTTGATATAGCCGCTTTCGATCAGTTCCTCCTTGATCTGGACAAGGTCATCTTCCTTCTGGGCAATGTCCAGCGCTGTGCTGACAGATTCCAGATGGTCGATTTCTTCCTTTACTTCCAATGTCAGTTTGGAAAGAGCTTCGTAGGTACGTTTGAGCTTATTGTAGCGTTCAAAATATTTTTTTGCATTTTCCTGACAGGAAAGCTGGGGGTCCAGCGGGATCGTGATCATTTCGCCGGTGTAGTAGTTGAGCGCCTCCATGGATTTGGAACCGGGGGCAACGCCGTAGCCGTAGGTGTTTAACAGCTCACCGTAGACTTTATATTTGTCCTTTTTTTCGGTATCCTTCATCTGGCGGCACTGCAGATCGTATTTTTTGATGTTGCGCTCAAGGGCGGTGGAAACCACGCGGCGCAGATCGGCAGAACGCTGGCGGATACGGGTGATCATGCTTTTTTCTGCGTAATAATCAGAAAGCAGCGCAGAAATGGAATCGTAATCTTTGCGGGAGGCAGCTGCGTAGGAAGAGAGAGGGAATGCCGCATATTCAGCCGGAATGCCGTTTTCATATACGATGCAGGGGGCAAAACGCTGTACCTTGATATCTTCCATCATGGCAGAAAATGCATTCCAGAGCGCCTCTTTGTCAGAAGCGGTCAAAGCGGCTGTGGAGGCATCCGCATTTCCGCCGGCGCGGTGGCAGATTTCATGCGAAATGGCAGGAGACAGGCCGGTAAAGGAGGTGTAAAGTGCCTTGAAACAGTCGCAGGGCTTGGAATATACAAGCTGTTCAAAAGTTTCCCTGGTGACAGAAAGCGGATCTGCCTTTTCCTGGGTCTCGGGGATAAAATAGGGCTTGCCGGGCAGAACCTCGCGCACGGAGCTTACCAGACCGGAAATATGCTTGATACTGTCAAGAATTTTATGGTCCTGGTCGCAGAAAATGATGTTGCTGTGTTTGCCCATGATCTCAATGATCAGTTTTTTGCGGCAGACATCGCCCAGTTCGTCCAGATGCTCGATCTCAAAATTGACGATACGTTCAAGTCCGGGCTGGGTAATGGAAACAATACGGCCGTTCTGAATATGTTTGCGCAGAAGCATACAGAAATTGGGCGCTGTCATGGGGCTTTGCTTGTTTTCCTGTGTCAGGTGCAAAAGAGGCAGGGAAGCACTGGCGCTTAAGCACAGACGGTACTGGCTGCCGTTATTTTTTACGGTAAGTAAAAGCTCGTCGGGTTCCGGCTGTGCGATTTTATAAAGGCGTCCGTCCAGTAAAACGGAATTCAGTTCAGAAACAATATTTGCAATGGTAATGCCGTCAAATGCCATGGCGTAAGATTCCTTTCAGGGGTGGATCAGTGGTTTTGCAGGGCACAATACAGGCCGCTATATCCAACAGTATAGCAGAAGTTTTTATATGGGGCAACACCGTAACTTAAATCTTGACTCTAAAGCTTCCTTACTTTATAATATAATGGATTATGGGGAGTATGTTCCTTTGATCACAGCGATGTATTTACAGGTCTTTGACAGACCGTTTTCAAATGGGAGACACATATGATAAAGAGTATGACCGGCTTTGGCAGATGCGAGGTTGCAGATGCTGAGCGCAAAGTGACTGTGGAGATGAAATCTGTCAACCACCGTTATCTTGATGTCAACATCAAGATGCCCAAGAAGCTTAACTTTTTTGAGGCAGCGATCCGCAATGTTTTAAAAGAATACATGCAGCGCGGTAAGGTTGATATTTTTATTACATATGAAGAAATGGCTTCTGACAGCGTCAGCATCCAGTACAATAAGGATGTGGCAGGCAAGTATCTGGGATACTTAAGACAGATGGCACAGGATTTTGGCCTGGAAGACGATATCCGCGTATCCACCCTGTCCCGTTATCCGGAAGTATTTACCATGGATGAAGTACAGATTGACGAAGAGGGTATCTGGAAGAGCCTTGAAAAAGCAGTGCGCGGTGCTGCGGAAGGTTTTGTGGAGACCCGTATCAAAGAAGGCGACAACCTTTGCAGAGATCTTTTGGCAAAGTTGGATGAGATGAGCGGCCATGTGGCGTTTATCGAGGAGCGTTCCCCGATCATCGTGGCAGAGTACCGCAAAAAGATCACGGACCGTATCCAGGATCTTTTGGGTGAGACACAGGTGGATGAAGGCAGACTGCTGACCGAAGTGACCATTTTTGCAGACAAGGTCTGCGTGGATGAAGAGCTGGTTCGCTTAAACAGCCATATCGTCACCATGAAGCAGATTCTGACCGGCGGCGGAAGCATCGGCAGAAAGCTGGACTTTTTAGCACAGGAGATGAACAGGGAAGCCAACACTACCTTGTCCAAGACCACAGATCTGGAGATTTCCAACTGCGGTATTGAATTAAAGACCCTGATCGAAAAGATCAGAGAGCAGATCCAGAACATTGAATAGCAGCGTACCTGTGAAGGGACTGAACAGTTATCATACAGCAGATGCTGCAGACAGGAGTGAGAAATGAGCCAGTTTATTCATATCGGCTTTGGCAATATCGTGAATACGGATAAGATCATCGCGGTAGTAAGCCCGGAATCTGCGCCTGTCAGACGTCTGATACAGCATGCCAGGGAGATAGACAATGCGGTGGATGCCACCCAGGGAAGAAAGACCAAATCCGTGCTTGTCATGGAGAACAGTCAGCTGATCCTGTCGGCACTGCTTCCGGAGACGATCGCAGCCAGAGCTGCTTTTGAGAAAGAGGAAAATGATGAAGCATAAAGGAATTCTGATCGTGGTTTCCGGTTTTTCCGGTGCGGGAAAAGGAACCGTGATGAAAGAACTGATCAACAGATATCCCAATTATGCGCTTTCTGTGTCCATGACCACCAGAAAGCCCAGAGAGGGAGAAAAAGACGGCGTATCCTACTTTTTTGTGGATAAAGCCAAATTTGAAGACACGATCGTAGCGGAAGGTCTCATCGAATATGCACAGTATTGTGAGAATTATTACGGAACCCCCCGCGCGTATGTGGAAGAGCAGATGGATGCCGGCAAGGACGTGATCTTGGAGATTGAGATCCAGGGAGCCTTAAAGGTAAAAGAAAAGTTCCCGGATGCGCTGCTGGTATTTATCATGCCGCCTTCTGCGCAGGAATTAAAGAGACGTCTTACTGCAAGGGGAACTGAGACGCAGGAAGTGATCGATGCCCGCATGGCCCGCGCTGCAGAAGAAGCAGAAGGCATTGAGGCATATGATCTTTTGATCGTCGATGATGACCTGGAGGAATGTGTGGAGCATATGCACAGCGTGATCAGCGCAGCGCACTGCCGTCCCGACAGGAATAAAGCTATGATAGAAAATATGAGAAAAGAGCTGAATGCTCTTGTGAAAGGAGAAAAATAATGTTACATCCGTCTTATTCTGATCTTATGAAAGTAGTAAACAGTGAGGTTGAACCCGGCGAAGAAAAGATCGTCAACAGCCGCTATTCTATCGTTATGGCAACTTCCAAGCGTGCAAGACAGATCATTGCAGGCAATGATCCCATGATCAAGACCAGCCTTGGCGACAAGCCTCTTTCCATCGCTGTGGAAGAACTCAATCAGGGCAAGATCAAGATCCTGGGCGAGGAAGACACCGAAGAATAAAACAGTGTGCGCTTTGCGCACAAACCGCGCGAAAGTGCGTATATGGCAGGGGGCATACAGCATATTTTGCGTGTGGTCCCTGCTTATATCTATAAAAGGAGTTTGATCTATGCGAGTTTTGTTCATATCTCTGGGATGCGACAAAAATCTTGTGGATACAGAGATGATGCTGGGCCAGCTTGCTCAGAAAGGATATACATTCACTGATGATGAGACACAGGCGGATGTGGCGATCGTCAACACCTGCTGTTTTATCAATGATGCCAAGGAAGAAAGTATCAATACGATCCTGGAACTGGCACAGCTTAAAAATGAAGGACAGCTTAAAGCACTGCTGGTATGCGGATGTCTGGCACAGCGTTATCAGGAAGAGATCCATGCAGAGATTCCTGAGGTGGACGCGCTTCTTGGAACGACTGCCATCGATGCCATTGTGGAGGCGCTGGAAGGTGTTCTGGGCGGACAGGCCAAAGACCATGTGATGGATATCAACCGTGCCTGCGTATACGGCAAACCCAGAAGTGTGACCACAGGCGGTCATTTTGCATACTTAAAAATTGCGGAAGGCTGCAACAAACGCTGTACTTACTGTATCATTCCCCATATCCGCGGCAATTTCCGTTCCGTTCCCATGGAGGAACTGGTAAAAGAAGCACAGATTCTTGCAGACGGCGGATGCAAGGAACTGATTTTGGTGGCACAGGAGACAACCCTTTACGGAATTGACTTATACGGCAAAAAAATGCTTCCCGAGCTTCTGCGCAGACTCTGTCAGGTGGAAGGCTTACGATGGATCCGTCTGTTATACTGCTATCCGGAAGAAATCACAGACGAGCTGATCCAGGTTATGAAGGAAGAAGAAAAGATCTGCAACTATCTGGATATGCCGATCCAGCATGCTGCCGACAGAATCCTGATGCGTATGGGCAGACGCACCAGAAAAGAGGAACTGGAAGGCGTGATCGAAAAATTACGTACCGAGATCCCGGATATCTGTCTGCGTACAACCCTGATCGCAGGTTTCCCCGGAGAGACCCAGAGGGAACATGATGAAGTGGTGGATTTTGTCAACACATGGGAATTTGACCGTCTCGGCGTATTTACCTACTCTCAGGAAGAGGGAACACCCGCGGCTGTGATGCCCGATCAGGTGGATGAAGAAGTAAAGGTGCAGTGGCAGGAAGAGATCATGGAGCTGCAGCAGGATATCGCCTTTGACAAGGCTGATTCCATGATCGGGGAAACCATGTGGGCCATGATTGAAGGCAAAGTGGCGGATGAGCATGCTTATGTGGCAAGAACTTACCGCGATGCGCCCAATGTGGACGGTTATCTGTTTGTCAATACAGGCAGAGAGCTGATGACCGGTGATTTTGTAAAAGTAAGAGTCACAGGATCATATGAATATGATTTAATAGGAGAATTGGAAGATGAATTTACCGAATAAACTGACGATCTTAAGAGTCATCATGATTCCGGTTTTTGTATTATTTATGCTGACAGGTCTTGGCGGAGCTGCTTCCAAATGGATCGCACTTGCCCTGTTTATCATTGCCAGTCTGACAGATCTTCTGGACGGACATCTTGCCAGAAAACACAATCTGGTAACCAACTTTGGTAAGTTTATGGACCCTCTGGCAGACAAGCTGCTGGTATGTGCGGCAATGATCTGTCTGGTGGAAAACGGTCAGCTTCCTTCCTGGATCGTGATCGTTATTATCAGCCGTGAATTTATCATCAGCGGCTTCAGACTGATCGCATCCGATAACGGTGTTGTGATTGCAGCCAGCTACTGGGGCAAGTTCAAAACCGTTTTTCAGATGATCATGATCTGTATGATGATCGCGGATATTACTGTATTTTCTATTCTGACCAAGATCATTATGTGGATCGCACTGATCCTTACTGTTGTTTCTCTGATCGATTATCTGATCAAAAATAAAGATGTGATCAGGGAACAGAAATAACGGTTGAGCCGGAGGAGATTATGGTAACTAAGCAGGTTTGTGCAGAGAGCGGGGCGGCTGATATGCTGCAGGAAGATTTCAGTCTGGAAAAAGAAGTGGTGGATCTTCTGACCGCATCCCATATGACTGTTTCTGTTGTGGAATCCTGTACAGGCGGTATGCTTTCGGCACGCCTTGTCAATGTGGCAGGGATTTCGGAAGTGTACAGACAGGGATTTATCACCTATGCCAACGAAGCCAAGACAGAGCTGGTCGGTGTAAAAGAAGAGACGCTTAAGAATTACGGGGCAGTCAGTGCAGAGTGCGCAGGGGAGATGGCAGAAGGTGCTGCCAAAAGAACCGGCGCGGATGTGACGGTATCTGTCACAGGCATTGCAGGACCCGGCGGCGGAACGCAGCAGAAACCGGTGGGGCTTGTCTATATTGCCTGCTGTGTGCGGCAGAAAACAACCATAAAACACTGCTTGTTTTCAGGAAGCCGGCTTCAGGTCAGAGAGGCTTCTGTAGAGGCAGCACTGATGCTGATGCGCAGCTGTATTCTTGAATATAAGGAAGCTTCTGAAAATATGTAAAAATAGGAAACCAAAGACATGTGCAAAAAAACAGGCATGCCTTTGGTTTTTTCTTGCGGTTTTTTCCTGATGTGGTAAAATAAAAAAGAACCATTCCGTTTTGCATATCCGGCATTTCGCCAAATATTTCAAAACTAATAAAACTTATGCAGTAAAACAATTGACAAAAACGAACAAATGTTTTATTATAATGCAAAGAGAACATCTGTTCTGAAAGGAAGAATGAAATGGAAAGAGACGATAAGTTAAAGGCATTGGATGCCGCAATATCACAGATTGAGAAGCAGTACGGCAAGGGCGCGGTTATGAAGCTGGGTGATCCTTCCGCACAGATGAATGTAGAGACGATTCCCACAGGTTCTTTAAGTCTTGATATCGCACTGGGACTGGGCGGTATTCCCAAGGGCAGAATTATAGAGATTTACGGACCTGAGTCCAGCGGTAAGACCACCGTAACACTTCATATGATCGCAGAAGTACAGAAGAACGGCGGTATTGCCGGATTTATCGATGCAGAACATGCACTTGACCCGGTATATGCCAAGAATATCGGCGTTGATATTGACAATCTGTACATTTCCCAGCCTGATAACGGTGAGCAGGCTCTGGAGATCACAGAGACCATGGTGCGTTCCGGCGCGATCGATATCGTGGTTGTGGACTCTGTGGCAGCACTGGTTCCCAAAGCCGAGATCGAAGGCGATATGGGTGATTCCCATGTAGGTCTGCAGGCGAGACTGATGTCCCAGGCACTCCGTAAGCTGACTGCAGTGATCAGCAAGTCCAACTGTACCGTTATCTTTATCAACCAGCTGCGTGAGAAGGTTGGCGTGATGTTCGGCAATCCGGAGACCACCACCGGCGGCCGTGCACTGAAGTTCTACTCCTCCGTACGTCTGGATGTAAGAAGAATTGAAGCCTTAAAGCAGGGCGGTGAAGTGATCGGTAACCGTACCCGTGTTAAGGTTGTGAAGAATAAGATCGCGCCTCCTTTTAAGGAAGCTGAATTTGATATTATGTTCGGAGAAGGCATTTCCATGGTGGGAGATATTCTGGACCTGGCGGCCAGCACCAATATCATCAACAAGAGCGGTGCGTGGTATGCATATGACGGCAATAAGATCGGTCAGGGACGTGAGAATGCCAAACTTTATCTGAAAGAAAATCCGGAAATCTGTGCACAGGTGGAGGCTAAGGTGAGAGAATTTTACGGCCTTACAGCTAGAGTGACATCTGCGCCGGGAGAAAAAGAGGAGAAAGCAGGAAAATCTGCAAGATAAATTATGATCGTTACGAAGACACAGCAGCTGTCCTCGTCCAGAACAAGAATATATCTTGATGAAGAGATCGCCTTTGTATTGTACAAAGGCGAACTTCGTTTCTACGGAATCAGAGAAGGCAGCGAAATCACAGATACACTCTGGCAGGATATCTGTGAGAATGTTCTGAAAAAGAGGGCAAGACTTCTATCCATGAATCTGTTGAAAGAAAGGGATTATCCGCAGCAGGCACTGCTCAATAAGCTTATCACAGGCGGTTATCCGCCCTTTATTGCGCAGGATGCCCTGGAATATGTAAAGTCCTACGGGTATGTGGACGACAGACGCTACGCAAAAGATTATATTGAGAATCAGAGCGGCAAAAAGAGCCTGCGCAGGATCAGGGAAGATCTTGCCCGGAAAGGTCTAAGCCGTGATCTGGTCGAAGAAATTCTGACAGATACGGAAGAAGAAAATTTACAGGATAACGATCTTACACTGGCATGTCACCTTCTTTCCAAGAAAAAATATGACCCGCAGACCGCAGATTTTAAGGAAAAACAGCGGATTGCCGCCTGGCTGTACCGAAAAGGAATTCGGGCAGAGGTGATAAAAAAAGCGATGGAAGCAGACTTTGATTTGTGCATTTATACTTGACATAACTACTAATATTGTATAAAATTGTAGTGTTGTAAATGATTATAAGAATGTGCTTTATACATACATTCTATAACTGATATCGTACAATGAAAATTAAATAAGGAGGTGCTCCTGTAATGCTGGGACCAATCGCAATAGCGGTAATCATCACGCTGGTTATTTCTATCCCCGTCACCGCAGTAGTCGCTTCGAATCGTAAAAAGAGCGAGATCGAAGGTAAGATCGGAAGTGCGGAAGACAAGGCAAGAGAGATTATTGATGAAGCATTAAAGACTGCAGAAGCCAAGAAACGTGAAGGACTTCTGGAGGTGAAGGAAGAATCCATTCGTACCAAGAACGAACTGGATAAGGAGATCAAGGAACGCAGAGCCGAAGTGCAGCGCTTCGAAAGAAGAGTGCAGCAGAAGGAAGAGAACATCGATAAGAAAGCGGACTCGATCGAGAAGAAAGAAGCGCATCTTGCGAAGCGCGAGGAGGAATTAGCAAAGCAGCGCGAAGAGATTTCAAAGCTGAACGAGCAGAGAATACAGGAACTGGAAAGAATTTCTGGTTTAACCTCCGACCAGGCAAAAGATTATTTGCTGAAAATTGTTGAAGATGAAGTAAAACATGAAACGGCCGTGATGATCAAGGAACTTGAGACCCGCGCCAAAGAAGAAGCCGACAAGAAGGCTAAGGAATATGTGGTAAATGCTATCCAGAAATGTGCGGCAGACCATGTTTCCGAAACTACAATTTCTGTAGTACAGCTCCCCAATGATGAGATGAAGGGACGTATCATCGGACGTGAAGGAAGAAATATCAGAACGCTCGAGACACTGACAGGTGTAGATCTGATCATTGATGACACCCCGGAAGCAGTAGTGCTTTCCGGATTTGATCCGATCAGACGTGAAGTTGCCAGAATCGCTCTGGAAAAACTGATCGTTGACGGACGTATTCATCCCGCAAGAATCGAAGAAATGGTGGAAAAAGCGCAGCGCGAAGTGGAAGCCATGATCAAAGAAGAAGGTGAAGCTGCAATCCTTGAAGTAGGAGTGCATGGCATTCATCCTGAACTTGTAAGACTCTTGGGTAAGATGAAATTCAGAACCAGTTACGGACAGAACGCACTGAAGCATTCCATTGAAGTAGCACAGTTATCCGGACTTTTAGCTGCTGAGATGGGACTGGATGTAAGAATGGCGAAGCGTGCAGGTCTGCTGCATGATATCGGTAAGGCAGTTGACCATGAAATGGAAGGCTCCCATATCCAGCTTGGTGCTGAACTTTGTAAGAAATACAAGGAATCCGCTACTGTTATCAACGCAGTAGAATCCCATCACGGTGATGTGGAACCCAACTCTCTGATTGCATGTATCGTACAGGCTGCTGATACAATCTCTGCGGCAAGACCCGGTGCAAGAAGAGAAACGCTGGAAACTTATACCAGCAGATTAAAACAATTAGAAGACATTTCCAACAATTTCAAAGGTGTAGACAAATCTTTTGCTATTCAGGCCGGAAGAGAAATTCGAGTTATGGTTGTTCCGGAACAGATTTCTGATTCTGACATGGTACTTCTGGCACGCGATATTTCCAAGCAGATCGAAGCTGAACTGGAATATCCCGGACAGATCAAGATCAATGTGATCAGAGAGAGCCGTGTAACCGACTACGCAAAATAAGTTCCTGCGTAAGTAATTAGCATCTAACCCCCAAATCTGCATATACATGAAAATGTATATGGATCTGGGGGTTTTTTATGTCCTTTTTTCCGAAAAGCCAAAACAAACGGAAGTGGTCTGCTGTCTTTGTAATTTCTTTTGTGCTGGGGATTGCGCTGATTTGTCTTGAGTATGAAAGAATGGTCTGGAATACGGATTTTTTGAACCGCAGTCTGTTTGAGAAAATGACGGTTCTGGACATTGATTCTCACAAATTCTTCTTTTATATTTTGCAAAGGCGTACAGAGTTTCTGTTTCTGATCCTTTTGGTGTCGGCTGCAGGAGGAGCGGTTGCCGGGGCAGTTTTGTTTTTTGGCTGGAGCGGTTTTTTGGCAGGTATCATGCTGGCAGTGCTGGCGGTGCGATTTGGAATCCGGGCTTTTCCGCTTTTTTGCGGGTGTGTTTTGCCGCAGGGACTTTTTTTGATGCTGGGATATCTGGAGGTCTGGGAACAGTGTGTTCAGAAAAAGGCCAAAGGCATGCTGGTGTTTTCGGCCGGTATGCTGCTGATGGCTAGTGCGTTGGAAGCATATATAGGGCCGGGGCTGATAAAGCTGATATTTACAATGTTTTCGACGTGAAACGCAAAAAATTGACATTGCTTTTCTCCGAAAAAATGATTATAATTATTCTCATAAATTGGTAATTTTTCACGGTTTTCAAGAAGGGTATTTGTACAATGGAGGAATTGATTCGGGAGTTTATGTCATATCTGCATATCGTGAAGAGAACTTCCGAAAACACGGAGTTGTCTTATCAGCGGGATTTAAAGAAGCTGTCTTCTTACATGGAACAGCATGGAATCAGCAGTATCAGCGCGGTGACAGAGACAACGCTGCAGTCCTATGTGCTTTATCTGGAGAGAGAAAATTTCAAGGCTGCGACAATTTCGCGCAATATCGCGTCGGTCAAGGCTTTTTACCATTTTTTACATAAGTATGGATATGTCAGCGAGGATGTTTCTGAGAACATTAAGGCACCGCGTGTGGAAAAGAAAGAACCCGGGGTTTTATCCTTAGAGGATGTGGAAAAGCTTCTGGAGCAGCCATGCGGTACAAGTGCCAAGGAAATCCGGGACAGAGCCATGCTGGAACTGTTATATGCGACAGGGATCAGAGTCTCTGAACTGATTTCGCTTACTCTCTCCGATGTGAATATGCAGATGGGATATATTGTCTGCCACGATAAAAGCAAAGAGCGTATCATTCCGTTTGGAAACAAGGCCAGAGAAGCTCTTTTAGTCTATTTAAGCAAGGGCCGCATGGAATTGGTGCAGAACGGCAGTGAGAATATCCTGTTTGTCAATTATTCCGGAAAACCCATGAGCCGTCAGGGATTCTGGAAGCTTGTCAAGCATTATGCCCAGCTGGCGGGTATTACAGATGAGATCACACCTCATACCCTTCGCCATTCTTTTGCCGCACATCTTGTGGAGAACGGCGCTGATTTAAAGAGTGTGCAGGAGATGCTTGGACATTCCGACATTTCCACCACACAGATTTATGCTCAAATGGGGCATCATAAGATCAGGGAAGTCTATACCAAAACCCATCCCAGAGGATAATAGAAACTGTATTGCACAGCTTATATACTGTACAATACAGTTTTTTTATACGCACTCGCGCGCGCGGTAAATGTTGCCTACGGCAACCGCGCTCGGCGCAAAGAGCACACTATTTTTATGGCTTTATGAATCAGATATTTTTGAAAAAAAGCGTCCCAGTGTAAACAGATGAAACAGTGTGACAAAAATCTGGCTGACAAAAAGGCCGTATAAGTATCCGCTGACTCCCAGTGCAGGGATACAGAAAAAAACAAAAAACAGGCGTATGTCTATGGCGCACAGATTGGCAAAAAAGGTAAGCCCTGTTTTCCCCAGCCCGTTCTGTACGGAAAAGAGTGTTGTATTCAGATATAGAAAAGGACACAGAAAGCTCAGACTGCGGATAAAATGTCCGGCGTCGGCATTATGAAACAAAAGGTTTCCCAGAGGCAGTCCTGCGATATAAAAGAAAAGCATACAGACAAATCCGATGGAAAGACAGAAGAAACTGCATTTGAGGATAAGTCTTTTTAAGTAATCCCGGTTTTTGCCGGCGTCAGCAGAGGACACCAGCGGCATGATCAGGACCGCTACAGAATTAGTCATGGCAGTTGGAAAAAAGATACAGGTCATGGCCATACCGGTCAGAGTGCCGTATACAGAAAGTGCTTCTGCATCGGTAAAACCGTATTGGGTCAGCTTTACCGGTATCCAGGCGGCTTCAGCAGCAGACAAAAGATTTAAACAAACCCGGTTAAAGGTCAGTGGAAGGGCAAAAATAAGCAGAGACAGCGGAGAAAAGTCTGCTTTACGAAAGCCTGCAAAGGCAGCAGCGCCGGTATGAAACGTAAAGTGAATCCAGGTAAGTACGATGGAGAGCACAGCAGAAACAACTTCTCCGATGACAAGGCCGACAGCAGCTGCGCTGATCCGGAAGGTGACAGGATGGGTGATGCTGTATTGCCAGAATAAAAAAACACTGCCGACACGGAAAATCTGTTCCACCAGCTGACAGAATGCAGGAAGTTCTGTTTTGTGAGTGCCGTAATAATAACCGTTGATGCAGGAATGGACACAGGCTGCGGGGAAAGAAAGCGCAATGATGCGCAAAAGGGGCGCGCAGCGTTCTTCCATCAAAAGATTTTGTGCGATCTGATCCGAAAAACGGTATACCGCAAAGCTGTATCCTGCAGACAGAAACAGTGAAAAGTAAAGACCGGAAAGTAAAACACGAAGCTGTCTGTTTTTGGCATCCGGACCGATACAGGAAGCGGTATATTTTGAGATCGCGTTCTGGATTCCGGAAGTACAGAGGGCATAGCAAAGTGCCAGAATAGGATTAATCAGTTCATAAATGCCCATTTGTTCTGCGGAAAACATCCGCGAGAGAAAAATTCTGTAAAAAAAACCAATGAAACGGCTGGCAAATCCGGCCGCCGTTAAGATCAGGGTTCCTGTTATGAGTTTATTTTTGCGCATAGGAATCTCCAAACAGCAGGTTGCTTTATTGTATGCGTAAGTCTCTGGTCTCATGATGGGATTGGCTTGACGAAAGAGCCTGTGTTTGTTATTTTAGGGAAAAGGAGTGAGTAAATTATGAAAGAAAAAGTGATCGTCGGACTTTCCGGTGGTGTGGATTCATCGGTAGCCGCTTTATTATTGCTGGAACAAGGATATGATGTGCACGGTGTGACCATGCATCATTTTGACGGAATGGATGACATTGAAAAGGATGCAAAGGCTGTTGCCGATACGCTGGGCATTTCTCATCAGGTGGTGGATTTTACCAAAGAATTTGAAAAAGAAGTAATAGACACCTTTGCCGCTGATTATCTGGCAGGGCGCACGCCCAATCCCTGTGTGGTCTGCAACCGCAAGATCAAATGGGAGGCGATGCTTTCCTATGCAAAATCCCAGGGAGCAGATAAGATCGCAACAGGTCATTATGCAAGGATCATGCGGCTGGAAAACGGCAGACTGGCAGTTACCAATTCTGTAACGGCGTCCAAGGACCAGACATATGCGCTGTATCAGCTGACACAGGAGCAGTTAGCTTCTACCCTGATGCCGGTGGGAGAATATCCCAAGGATGAAGTCAGAAAAATGGCCATGGATGCAGGACTTCCTGTTGCACATAAAAGAGACAGTCAGGAAATCTGTTTTATACCCGATCATGATCATGCAGCCTTTATTCAGAGATATACGCAAAACGCTGCACTGCCGGATAGTGACAGGGCTTTTAAAACCGGTCATTTTGTGACCAGAGATGGAAAAATTCTGGGTGAACATCAGGGAATCATTCATTATACCATCGGACAGAGAAAAGGACTGAATCTGGCGATGGGGCATCCGGTATTTGTGACAGATATCCGCCCGGAAACCAATGAAGTGGTGATCGGGGAAAGTGAAGAGCTTTTTACCACAAAGCTTTACTGCAGAAATTTAAATTTTATGGCAGAGGAAACGCTGCGTGAACCCAGAGAGCTGCTGGGAAAAATCCGTTATGCCCATAAGGGTGATTTATGCAGGATCAGACTGGTGGATAACGATCTTTTGGAATGTGAATTTATGGTTCCGGTCCGTGCCGTGACACCGGGACAGTCTGCAGTTTTTTATGAAAATAGACATATTTTTGCAGGAGGCGTGATTGTAAAAGAATAACTTGACAATATTATGTAAATTGTGCTATGGTTCAGGTAACATAATTTAGTGTGGTAAATTAATAACACACTAAAATAAAAGATGGGGAGAACATCATTATGAAGAAGAGAGTTTTTGCATGTTTGATGGCAACTGTTATGGTTGCAGGTCTGGCTGCCTGCGGCACAAAAGAAGCACCGAAAACTGATGATCAGCAGAATGCGAACGGCACTGTAGATGATGGCAAGTTCGTTGTTGGTTTTGATGCAGAGTTTCCTCCTTACGGTTACAAGGACGATTCAGGCGAATATGTAGGTTTTGACCTTGATCTGGCTGCAGAAGTATGCGACAGACTCGGCTGGGAACTGGTTAAGCAGCCCATTGAATGGGATGCCAAGGACATGGAGCTGGAAGCAGGCACCATTGACTGTATCTGGAACGGCTTTACCATTAACGGCAGAGAAGATTTTTATACCTGGACAGTGCCTTATGTAGACAACAGCCAGGTATTTGTAGTAGCAGATGATTCCGGTATCACATCCAAGGCTGATCTTGCTGGTGTGGTGGTAGGTGTTCAGAAGGGTTCTTCTGCATTGGCAGCGCTGGAAGATTCCGCAAATGAAGCATTGAAAGCATCCTTTGGCAGCATGAATCAGTATGCAGATTACAATACCGCATTTATGGATCTGGAAGCAGGCGCAATTGATGCACTGGCAATGGATATCGGTGTTGCAAACTATCACATTTCCCAGAGAGGCGGCGGCTTCACCGTTCTGGAAGAACAGCTTGCAACAGAACAGTACGGCGTAGGTTTCTTAAGAGGCAATACTGCACTGAAGGATGTTGTGGAAGAGACGCTTCTTGAGATGGCAGAAGACGGAACCTTTATGGAAATCGCGGAGAAATATGCAGACTTTGGTATGACAGAAAGTGTATGTCTTGGTAAATAACACAGGATGGTAATGGGAACGGCATCCTAAGGAAATGGATGCCGTTCTTTTTGCGTTTTCCGGTATTGTTTTATTTTGGAGGAAATATGCAGAATCTTGCAGATTTTATGAACAAACTGGCGATCATGCTGCCGGATATGATTTCCGGATTTGGTGTAACGCTGACAATTTTTATCCTGACACTGGTGTTTTCACTTCCGCTGGGACTTTTGTTTGCCTTTGGCAGAATGTCTAAAAACAGACTGCTGCGTACCTTGAATAAGGCATACATTTCCATTATGCGCGGAACGCCGCTGATGCTGCAGCTGGTAGTGGTCTATTTTTCACCGTTTTATGTATTCGGCATCAAAATCACAAACAGCTGGCGTTTCTCTGCGGTGATTCTGGCATTTGTATTAAACTATGCCGCCTATTTTGCCGAAATTTACCGTTCCGGCATTGAATCCATGCCGGTAGGGCAGTATGAGGCTGCGAAAGTGCTGGGATATACCAAAACACAGACCTTTATGAAGATCATTCTGCCGCAGGTGATCAAGCGGATCCTGCCGCCGATCACCAATGAAATGATCACCTTGGTAAAGGATACCTCCTTAGCCTTTGTTTTGGCGCAGGTGGAGATGTTTACGGCAGCAAAGCAGTTTGCAGCGGCGCAGTCTTCTGTTATGCCGCTGATGGTTGCCGGTGTATTTTACTATATTTTCAATCTGGTTGTGGCTTCCGGCATGGAATATGTGGAAACGAAGCTGAATTATTACAGATAAGGGGAGGCAGAAGATGGAAAGAAAAAATCTGTTGACCATAAAAAATCTGCATAAGGAATTTGACGGCAACACTGTTTTAAAGGATATTTCTCTGGAAATTGCAGAGGGAGAAGTGGTTTCCATTATCGGACCTTCCGGTTCGGGAAAATCCACACTGCTGCGCTGTGCGACCATGCTGGAGGAAATGGACGGCGGTGAGCTGATCTACATGGGCGAACATGCGGTAAAGGAAGAGGACGGTAAGTGCGTGCTGGCATCCAAAGCGGATCTTCGCAGAATCCGCCGCTATTTTGGTCTTGTTTTTCAGAATTTTAACCTGTTTCCTCATTACAGTGTGCTCAAAAACATCATGGATGCACCGATGACTGTGGACAAGATCTCTAAAAAGGAAGCAAAGGAACGGGCAGAAAAGCTTTTGATGCAGTTTGGACTGGAAGATAAGGGAGATGCCTATCCTTATCAGCTTTCCGGCGGACAGCAGCAGCGTGTTTCCATTGCCAGGGCACTGGCATTAAAGCCGCAGATTCTGTTTTTTGATGAGCCGACATCAGCGCTGGATCCGGAGCTGACAGGGGAAGTCTTAAAGGTGATCAAACAGCTTGCGCGTGAAAACATGACGATGATCATTGTTACGCATGAAATGCAGTTTGCCCGCGAGATTTCAGACAGAGTGATCTTTTTAGAGCACGGCGATATTCTGGCGCAGGGCAGTGCAGAGGAAGTGTTTGGATCAGAGAATAAGCGTATCCGAGATTTTATCGGAAAGTTAAACAGCTGACAGTATAAATAAAGTATCAAAAAAGAGGAATGACCCAAAATCATTCCTCTTTTTCATTCTGTATATCAGCCATGGTATGGCGGTCTGTATATTTGCCGTAAAGCCAGATGAAGATCCAGACAAGGATCGGCACAAAAACAGTGGCTGCTGCACTGGCTAAAAACAGACGGTTCCAGTTTTCGATTTTTAAGAAAGCTGTGATAAAGGTGAAAATATACAGGGCAACTAAAAACAGAATAGCTGCGGTCGCTGCGAGACGTTTATGATTTTTCTTCATGTTTATTCTCCCAAAAAGTGTTATAGGTTCAGTATAGTAGAGCGGCAGAGGTTTCTCAAGGGAAATTGACTTTTTTTTGAAAAAAATCTGTGATATACTTTCAAAATGGCAGAATACTTAAGTAAGACAAAAAAGGAGAGATGTTACCTGCATGAATAAAATTGCGATCGTTACAGACAGCAACAGCGGTATCACACAGCTTGAGGCCGAAAAGATCGGAATTTTTGTGATTCCGATGCCTTTTTATATAGACGGAAAGTTTTATCTGGAGGGCGTGAATCTGACCCAGGAAGCTTTTTATGAAAAACTGACGCAGGAAGCAGAGATTTCCACTTCCTGTCCTTCTCCGGGGGATGTGATCGACCTTTGGGAAAAGCTGCTTGAGACTTACGAGCAGGTGATTTATATTCCCATGTCTTCCAGCCTGTCATCTTCCTGTCAGACAGCCATCATGATGGCACAGGACTATGAGGGGAAAGTTTTTGTGGTGGACAATCAGCGTATTTCTGTTTCCTTAAAACAGTCTGTTCTGGAAGCGGCAAAGATGGCAAAAGAGGGAATGGATGCGTCAGCGATCTGCGAAACGCTGGAAAAGGAAAAGCTGGAAGCCAGCATTTATATTACGCTGGAATCTTTAAAATATCTGAAAAAAGGCGGACGCATCACGCCTGCGGCAGCGGCAGTGGGCACTGTTTTGAATATCAAGCCGGTTCTTCAGATTCAGGGAGAGAAGCTGGATGCCTATGCAAAGGCGCGCGGCAAAAAACAGGCGCATAAGATGATGGTAAAGGCCCTGCAGGACGATCTGGAAAACCGTTTTTTAAATGAGGCAGAAGCAGGGAAACTTTCTTTTTACAGTGCGTATACAGGTGATCCCGGCGAAGCGGAAGAATATATAAAGGAACTGGAAGAAGTTTTTGGCGTAAGTTTTACCCTGGAGCCTTTGCCGCTGAGCATTTCCTGTCATATCGGACCGGGAGCTGTGGGCATCGGTGTGGTAAAAAATCTGGTATAAATTTTTTTTACCTTGCACATTTTCGTTTGGTAATATATAATTGGATAGGATAGATACGTTCTGATATATCCATGAATATACAAAAAGCGCAGAGCGCGAAGAATAAAACGAGGTGGAACAATGGCATTATTAGCAACATGGCAGAAAATTGCCTACGATCAGCAGGCAGATAAAAATCAGCTGCAGAAATTCTGGTCTGAGTATTTTTTACAGGAAAAAGAAATCTATGCAGAGCTTCTTAAGAATCCCGATGAAGTAGTTACCGGTACTGTTAAGGAACTCGCAGAAAAATATAATGTCAGCATTATGACCATGACAGGTTTCCTTGATGGTATCAATGACAGCCTTGTAAAGGCTAACCCCATCGAAGAGATGGAAGAAGATACCGTTGTAAATCTGGGATTTGACAAAGCACTGCTTTACAAGAACATGGTTGCTGCAGAAGCTGACTGGTTGTATGGTCTGGAAGAGTGGAATGCAATTTACAGCGAAGAAGATAAGAAGAACCTGTACAAAGAGCAGAAGAGCTCTACTACAGTTGTTAAGGCTGCAAAGGTTTATCCCAACGATCCCTGTCCCTGCGGCAGCGGTAAGAAGTACAAAAAGTGCTGCGGCAAGAACAAATAAGTTTTGAATGATCAATGGGTCTGAATCTGTGCGGTTCAGACCTGTTTTTTACGATACCTGATAAGCGGAGGGCGGTTATGTTAAATAATAAGGTAAAAGTTGCTTTTATCGGTGTAGGTGCGATCAGCGGAATTTATCTGCAGAATATCATCCATACCTTTAAGGAAGTCGAAGTCTGCGGTGTCTGCGATCTGATCGAGGAAAGAGCCCAAAAAGGCATTGAGTATGTAAAAGAGCAGATAGCAAAGGGCGCAGATGTGCGTGTTCCCAAGCTGTATACAGATATGTACGAAGCTTTTAATGATCCGGAAGTGGAAGTGATCCTGAATATTACCCGTCCTTATGAACATTATGAAGTGACAAAACAGGCTCTTTTGCACGGCAAGCATGTTTACTCTGAAAAACCGCTGGCAGTGGATATGGAGGAAGCTGCTGAACTGGTAAAACTGGCTCTGGAAAAGAATCTGTGTCTGGGCGGCGCACCGGATACCTTTATGGGCGCAGGACTTCAGACCTGCCGCAAAGTGATCGATGACGGTATGATCGGAGATGTGCTCGGTGCAAGATGTACCATGATCGGTCATGGCCCTGAAACCTGGCATCCGGATCCGGAATTTTTCTATAAAAGAGGCGGCGGCCCCATGCTGGATATGGGTCCTTACTATGTGACAGCCCTGCTGCAGCTTTTGGGTGAGGCAAAGGCAGTCTGCGGTATGACCCGCAAAGGCTTTGCACAGCGTATCATCACTTCCCAGCCGCATTACGGAACTGTGGTGGATGTGGACGTGGATACCCATCTGACAGGCAGCATTCAGTTTTCAAACGGTGCGATCGCACAGATCTGTACCAGTTTTGATGTTTATTATGCACCGGAAGATCAGGCTCGTTTTGAAGTGTACGGAACCAGAGGAACCCTGGTGGTACCCGACCCCAATACCTTTGGCGGACCGATCCTGCTTCTTCGTCCCGAAGATACAGCGGCGGCGCCCAAAACCGATCCGGGCCTTGAAAAACGTGATGCGATCACCTATTACAAAGGTTATAAGCAGATTCCGCTGATGTTTGATTACTGCGAAAATTCCCGTGCCCTTGGTCTGACCGATATGTGCAAGGCAGTGCGCAGCGGCAGAAACTGGCGTGCAAATTATAAGCAGCAGCTGCATGTGCTGGAAATTCTGACCAGCTTCTCCAAGTCCAGCAAAGAAGGCAGATGGATTGAGCTGACAACAAAGTATGAACGTCCTGAGCCCATGTGCTACAGCCCCATGCATGGTATTTTGGAAGACTGAATGAGCATGGATTTGGTTTGTTCTGGTGAAAAAAGCAAAAATTTCAACTTTACAAAATCAAAAAATTGGATTACAATGCATACATATATTTGAAAACACGTTGAAGAGACGAGTAAGCAATCGGAACGTGACAGAGAGGGATACCGGTTTTTGATAAACTGTGCTGTAAGTATCCTGACGAAGAGGATTGCCCAAGACCTGCTCTGAGTGACCCCAATCCGGTCCGGTGATTCCGTTATCATCATAATGAGAGGTTCTGTGTCAGTACCGGCAGTTTTTTTTATCTGTTTTGTATTGTGCAGGCGGCACATCCGTGTCAGCCTAAAGACAGAGCAAGCAGGGTGGAACCGCGTTATTTACGTCCCATGCACTTTTAACAGAGTGCATGGGATTTTTTTCGCGTTGGCAATGATCCGTGGAAGGCGAAGCCTGCGAACGGGCAAGCGTCAGCTTGCGGGTTTGGCACGGAACTGTAAATTCTACACTCAAACAACAAGGAGGCAATATGAAGAAAAGACTCGATGAGCTGACCGCCGTTTTGGCGGAGGACAGCAAAATGACAAAACTGGATGTAGTATTAAGTATTCTTGTGGCACTCTTTACCGGCATTTTTCTGGGTATGCTGCTTTCTCCCAGAAAGAATAAAACACAGTATTTTGGCTGTGGAAACGGAAATAATTATGCTGCAGACGATGAATGTGAAGGCTGTGACTGTGACAGCTGCGGCGACTGTGAGTGCGAAGGCGGTCTTTGCTGCAAAACAGACTGCGATGAAGAACGCTGCTGCGGCGAACATGAATTCTGCGGCAATCAGGAGCTTTGCTGTGAGGGTGATCTGACTCTGGAAGAGGAAGATGAAGCAGCCAAAAAAGAAAGAAAAAGTTATTTTAAGATCAGATAAGATTCTGAAATGGAGGATATTATGAAGATTACTTTAAAAGACGGTTCTGTAAAAGAATACGCACAGGCAATGAGCATTTTTGAAATCGCTCAGGACATCAGTGAAGGTCTTGCAAGAGTGGCTTGCGCCGGTATGGTAAACGGCGAAGTAAAAGATCTGCGTACTGTTATCGAAGAAGACTGCGAATTAAGCATTCTGACTGCAAATGACAGGGAAGGTCTGGCTGCTATCCGCCACACCACTTCCCATGTAATGGCAGAAGCTGTTAAGCGTGTATTCCCCGATGCCAAGCTGGCAATCGGTCCCAGCATTGATACCGGTTACTACTACGATTTTGAACATGCGCCTTTTTCCAGAGAAGATCTGGATAAGATCGAAGCTGAGATGAAAAAGATCATCAAAGAAGGCAAGAAGCTGGAGCGTTTTGAGCTTCCCAGAGAAGAAGCGATTGCTTTTATGGAAGAAAAGGGTGAGCCTTACAAGGTAGAGCTGATCAGAGACCTTCCCGAAGATGCAAAGATTTCTTTCTACAGCCAGGGCGAATTTGTTGACCTTTGCGCAGGTCCTCACCTGATGAGCACCAAGGGTATCAAGGCATTCAAGCTGATCTCCTCCTCTATGGCATACTGGAGAGGAAAATCCGAAAATGCACAGCTGCAGAGAATCTACGGTACTGCTTTCAATAAGAAGGAAGAACTGGCTGAGTATCTGGAATATCTTGAAAATGTAAAGAAACGTGACCACAACAAACTGGGCCGCGAAATGGAACTGTTTGCAACCGTTGACGTGATCGGTCAGGGTCTGCCCCTGCTGATGCCCAAGGGCGCAAAGATGATCCAGACCATGCAGAGATGGATCGAAGACGAAGAAGAAAGACGCGGCTATGTCCGCACCAAGACTCCCATGATGGCAAAGAAGGATCTGTATGTGATCTCTGACCACTGGGGACATTACAAAGAAGGCATGTTCGTTCTGGGCGATGAAGAAACCGATGATGAAGTATTTGCACTTCGTCCCATGACCTGTCCTTTCCAGTATTATGTATACAAACAGAGCCAGAAATCTTACAGAGATCTGCCTTTAAGATACGGTGAAACCTCCACACTTTTCAGAAATGAAGATTCCGGCGAAATGCACGGTCTTACCCGTGTACGTCAGTTCACCATTTCCGAAGGACATCTGGTGATCAGACCCGATCAGGTGGAAGAAGAATTCCATGGCTGTGTAAATCTGGCAAAATACTGCCTGACCACTCTGGGTCTGGAAGGTGATGTAACCTACCGTCTTTCCAAGTGCGATCCCAACAACATGGGCAAATATCTGGGCACTCTGGAACAGTGGATGGAAGTCGAAGAAATGATGCGTCAGATGCTTCGTGCCAACGACATCGAATTTACCGAAGAAGAAGGCGAAGCAGCATTCTACGGTCCTAAGCTCGACATTCAGGCTAAGAACGTATACGGCAAGGAAGATACCATGATCACCATTCAGCTGGATATGTTCCTGGCAGAACGTTTTGACATGACTTATATCGATCAGAACGGTGATAAGGTTCGTCCTTACATCATTCACAGAACTTCCATGGGCTGCTATGAAAGAACTCTGGCTTGGCTGATCGAAAAATACGAAGGTAAATTCCCTACATGGCTGTGTCCTGAACAGGTTCGTATCCTTCCTATTTCCGAGAAATATATCGACTACGCAAACAGCGTATGCGAAGAATTAAAGAACAACGGTGTGCTGGCAACTGTTGATAACCGTTCCGAAAAGATCGGCTACAAGATCCGTGCAGCACGTCTTGACAAGCTTCCTTACATGCTTGTAGTTGGTGCACAGGAAGAAGCTGACAGAACCGTTGCAGTAAGAAGCCGTTTTGCAGGTGATGAAGGCGTGAAGGCTCTGGATGATTTCGTAAATGCAATCTGCAAGGAAATCAGAACCAAAGAAATCCGCAAAGAAGAAGTTGTTGCTGAAAAATAATTAAAAAATGTATCAAAATTGTGCGGCAGTTTTTAAAGACTGCCGCATATTTTTTTGAAAACCGCACAGACTATTGCTGTAAGAGCTCGATCAATGAGCGTTTAAAAAAGGAGGCTTTTATGGCAAATTTAAAATGCGGCGTAGAAAACTGTACCTATAACAAAGAACACTTATGCAGCAAAGGTGATATCATGGTTGGCGGCACCCATGCCGGTGACAGCAAGGAAACCTGCTGCGAAAGCTTCAGAAAGCAGGGGGATGCTTCTGTAAAGAATGCAACCGAACATCCCAGCCGTACCATCAGCATTGACTGTGAAGCAGTCAGATGCATGTACAACACCAACTACAAATGTCACGCAGATCACGTGGACATCAAGGGCAATGGCGCAAACGACTGTAAGGAAACCGCCTGCGCAACCTTTAAGGAACGTATGGAAGCGAGATAAAAGAACTGCTTTCGGGTAAAAAAATACTTGCAATCAACAGCCGGGTATGTTATTATAATACTCGGCTGTTGGATTTTATAGTCCTAGTAGGAATAAATATAGGCCGGCATGTCGGAATGGCAGACGAGGCAGACTCAAAATCTGTTGATGGCAACATCGTGTGGGTTCAAGTCCCACTGCCGGCAGGAAAGAACGCTGAATTTACGTGTTACGTGGATTTGGCGTTTTTTGTTTTACAGGGCCAGTAGCTGCTTGCATTCATAAAAGGAAAACTTGGCATATAAAAAATGTGTTTGATAGATTATAATAATGTAAGAAGGAGATGTAACATATGAGCTATAGATATGCAAACTCTGTAAGTGGTGATTATATGCAGAAAAGAATAGAAAAAGCCAGTTTTTCGGGATATGTATGTAATATAAAAATAAAAGGTTTAGAGAAACCTCTCATTGTTAATAATGGAATAGATAATGTATGTATTCAGGATGAAAAATATGAATGGATAGAAGTCTATCCTGATAATGCAAATTATGCCATTACAATAATGTTTGATGCTGATAATAAATTGGTTGAATGGTATTTTGACATAGCCAAAAAGGTAGGTGTTGATAATGGAATTCCATTTGAAGATGATTTATATTTGGATATGGTTATAACACCTAATGGGCAAAAAATAGTCTTGGATGAAGATGAATTGCTCAGAGCTTTTGAAAATAGGGAAATAACACAATCGGATGTTGATAATGCATATCAAACATTGAATTTTTTAGAAAAAAGGTATTATCTAAATTTGGATTTTTTAAAGGAATTGACAAATGATTTTTGGGCGATATTTCATGATAAAAATGAGTATTGGCATTGAAGATGGGAACTCGCTCCATCTCCTGCATTAAAAATAATGACTCAGACAAGAATGGTCTGGGTCATTATTTTTAATGTTAAATATTCAATTTCGAAAAATCAATTTCCAGATTCTGATAAAGCAGCGGCGTGATTTTGGCAGAAAAAGGATAAATGATCGGCGGTTCTTCGTCACGCAGATTATATACCATGATGAACTTTTTGGTCGGATCGACAATCCAGTATTCTTTGACACCGGCTTTTTTATATTCAGAGAGTTTGATATAGTAATCCATGGTTCTGCTGGCAGGAGAGACGATTTCAATGATCCAGTCAGGGGCACCCTGACAGCCTTTGTCGTCTATTTTATCCGGATCACAGATAACAGCAATATCGGGTTCAAAGTATTTTTCGTCATCGGCGGTAAGGTAGACTGCGAATGGAGCGTTAAATACACTGCATTTGCCCTGATTATTCTGAATGAAATTGTAAATCTGGTTAAACAGCCAGCCGGAGATAATTTGATGGCGCGTACTTGGAGGAGCCATCATATAGAGTTCGCCATCGATCAGCTCGGCTCGTTGGCCTTCAGGTAAAGCATATATATCATCGATTGTATAATATGTCTTTTGAGGTAACGGCATAATCTTCCTCCTTCCGTTAACTTATACTTTATTATAACCGAAACAAATAATTGTTTCAACTCAACATGAATAATTTGCGTTTGTTCGCTTTTGGTGCGGTTTGTTTTTAGTGTCCGGTATCTCAACAAGCTTTTTTCATGTTTAAGATACCCAGAGTATTTCAAAGGAGAATGAAAGCAGAAAAGATACCAGAAGAGTATCTCAAAGAAGAAAAAAAGCTCAAAAGATACCCCAGACATCCCCAAGCGAGAACGAAAAGCAGAAAACAAACCTTTTGAAAAACACAAAAAAGTATGTTAAAATCCCTGTAACTAAGCAGCAGATTACTTTGACGCAATAATAAAACATAAAAAGCAGGAGAGTGCACATGAAAAAAGAACAGTTTTATATTTCCACGATTGATGAAAATTCACGCGTAATTGCCTTGGAAGCAGGGTTTGGCATTGAAATCGCAGAGTATTGCACTGCCTGGAATATGGACGATGAATTTGAAGAGACAGATCCGGTGGTGCGCAAGACTTTGGATGGAATTGAGAGCTGTGTGCTGCACGGGCCTTTTAATGAGTTATTTCCCTGTGCCATTGACAGAAAAGTGCGTGCGCTGGCGGCAGAGCGTTACAGACAGGCAATCGCACTGGCAAAAGAGTACGGGGCAAAAAAAGTGATTTTCCACAGCGGTTATTATGAACGTTTGTATTATCCGGTGTGGTTTATTGAACAGTCTATTTTGTTCTGGAAGGATTATTTCAAAGAAGATCCCGGTGTGGAGATCGTTTTGGAGAATGTGTTTGAGGAAGAACCGCAGATGCTTGCAGATATTGTGAGCAGTGTGAATCATCCGAATTTCCGGATCTGTCTGGATATCGGGCATGTGAATGCCTATTCCAAAATTCCGGTATCTGAGTGGATCGACTGCTGTGCGCCCTGGATCAGTCATTTTCATGTACATAATAATGACACAAGCAGGGATTCCCACAGTGCGCTGGACTGCGGCACGATACCGATGAAGGCATTTTTTGAACAGGCTGACAGATTATGCCCGGATGCCACATATACGTTGGAACTGATCGAGGCTGCTCCATCCGTACGGTGGATGCTTGACCAGATATTTATTAAAGTAGATGCATGATAATAAGAACAGACATAGAAAAGCTCTCCATGATTTCTGTCAGGGAGAGCTTTTGGACGTTTATCTATTATTTTTGCAGAATAGCCTTTCCATTCTGCATTCGGTATACAGTGTCTGCAACGGCACCGATGCGGTCATTTAGGGCATTGATGCCGTTGATATAGGAGGCGGTTTCTTCATCATAGCCGTCTGCGCAAAGACCGGCGATGTTGACTGCGATCAGGTGACGGCATTTGGCGGCAAGTGCCGTGATCTGTGCAAAAGCATCAGATACCGTCTGATGATGGATAAAAATGCCGTTTGCCAGCAGGTTGGAGATGTCTTCCAAAAGGACAACAGAATCTTTTGAGACTTCAATCCGGTCAATATTCCAGTCCTTTTCAATGGTGACAAAGCCTTTGTTCTGGCGCTGGATGCGGTGTTTTTCGATGCGTAGGTCATTTTCTTTTGTCTGGGGAACCATGGTGGCCAGATAAATGCGGCTGGCATTGCTTTCGGGGCTAAGTTCAACGGTGAGATTTTCTGCAAAAAGGCTTTTGCCGCTGCTGTTTTCGCCGATGATCAGAGTGATGTTGGAACATGCTTTATTTATTTCCATTTTTCGTATTTCTCCACGTGAATATCGTCAAAGGATGCTGCATTGTAGTAGACGGAAACTGCCAGATCTAAAAGCGGCATCAAGGCCACGGCACCGGTGCCTTCGCCCAGACGCATATCGCCGTGAATCATGGGAGCAAAGCCCATTTCCTTCATCAGCATCTGTCCTGCGGGTTCAGCGGTGATGTGGGAAGGTAAAATATAGCCGCGGATCAGCGGATTTAAGCGGATGGCACAAAGTGCGGCAACGCCGGAGATAAAACCGTCCATGATCACCGGGATGTGACAGAGTGCGCCGCCGATAAAGGCACCGCACATGGCGGCAATGTCAAAACCGCCCAGCTTGCTTAAGACATCCAGCGGGTCAGAAGGATCAGGCTGGTTGACTGCAATGGCCTGGCGGATGGCGTTTTGCTTGCGTTTTAAGCCTTCGTCGGAAAGGCCGGAGCCTCTGCCGGTAACCAGTTCCACAGGCTGGTTTAACAAAACGGACAGAACTGCACTGGAGGTTGTGGTATTGCCGATTCCGGCTTCACCGGTGGCGATCAGGCGGTAACCTTCCTCTTTTTTCTGACGGACCAGTTCAATACCGGTACAGATCGCTCCCACGGCCTGCTGTCTGGTCATGGCAGCACCCTGGGAAATATCGCAGGTGCCTTTGGCAACAGAACAGGGCAGCAGTCCTTCCACAGTGTCGATCATACCCATGTCGATCGGGAACACATCAGCATCGGCGGCCTTTGCCATGGCGCATACACTGGTGGTATGACGGACCAGAGACTGGGTGATCGCGGTGGTGACTTCATGCGTGCTCTGGGCAACACCCTGTGCCAGAACGCCGTTGTCTGCACAGAATACCAGAACGCATTTTTTTTCAATATTGATCAGGGGTGTGCCTGAAGCGCCCGCAATATCAGCCAGCAGACTTTCCAGCTTTCCAAGGCTGCCGATGGGCTTGGCAATGTGGTCAAGATGATATATACAGGCATCATAAGCCTTTTGGCTGGCCGGGGTGATCGTGGTAAGAAGTTGTGTCAGGTCATTTGTGGTCATCAAAATCAGGTCCTTTCCGGGTACAAGTATCCTGTTTTTTATTGTATGCATTCCGGGAATGTGTGTCAATTGCCCGAAAGAGAAAACTTTATGCCGCAAATTTTACAAAGTGTGCATATCTTAAAGTGTCCGGATTGACAAAAGGCAGGATTGTGTGTAATCTTAAATCAGAAGCGTTTGCTTTTATCGAAATTACGAAAAAATACGTTTAAGTGCCATTGAGATGCGTATGGACTCAATGGAGAATAGTGAATCCGGTCAGAATCCGGAACGGTACCGCCACTGTATGCAAGGAGGCTGCACACAAGACGAAAGTCGGTCATTGGGGATTTTCCCTGAGAAGGCTGGTGCGTAAGCTGATGAGAGGCAAGTCAGGAGACCTGCTTAAACGGGAAATGCCGCCAGTCTCGAGATAAGACTGGGGGGTTATTTTGTTTGCAGAAAAAACGGCTGCGGCAGTCCTTAAGATTGCTGCAGCTTTTTTTATACGATAGGAAACAAGTTCCCTATCGTATAAAAAAACTTATATGCGCACTCGCGCGTACTGAAGTTTGTCGCTGACGCGAGCCGCGCATGCGATTATAATCGCTTAGGCGCGGAGTGTGCGCAAAACGCACACTTTCTGATATACGGCGGTCACTGGTTCATGCGTTCTTGGGCGGATTACATTTTTTTGCAAAGTACCACATTGGCAAGGAGGATTTTTGTGACATGAAAAACAAAACATGGATGTTTCAGTATTTTCACGAAAGAACCTATCTGGAACAGTCTTTGGAGGAGTTTGAGAAAGAGGCACAGAGAGCAGCGGCTTTGGGTGCAGAGTATGTTTTTATTTCGGATGTTCCAAAGCGCAGGGAAGAATGGGAATGTCAGGGAAATGATCCCTATCCGAACTGGGGAATGCTGCAGACAAGTCTGTTTAAGCTTGCGGTTCCCGATGCATTAAAGCCGTGGCTGGATACAGAATATGCAGAACTTAACAGAGAACTGCTTAAGGAACGGGCCAGAATTGCAAAGCAGTATGGGTTAAAGGCGGCCCTTGTGCTGATCGATCCTTTTTATCTGCCGGAGGAAGTGTATCTGGAACATCCCAACTGGAGAGGCCCCAGATGTGACCATCCGCGCAGAAGTACCCATATGTATTTTGCGCCCTGTGTGGATGATCCGGAGGTGCTGATGCTCTATCGCGAGGCGATGGACATTTTATACAGGGATGTGGATATTTCCTATATTCAGATCATCACCAACGACAGCGGCACCGGACTGTGCTGGTCCCACGGGCTTTATGTCGGTGAAAACGGACCGTCAGCCTGCCGCGATATTCCGCTTTCCAAGCGTCTGCTGGGCTTTCTGGACGTTTTTACGCAGGCGGCAGCTGATCATGGAAAAGAAATGGTCATTGATCTGACCAGCGATATTCTCGGCTTTAAGAAGCCCGATCCGGCGATGGATCAGTGCTACAGCAGTCTGCATGACGGACAGCTGTTAAGCGGCCGGAATAAAGAGGGAAAAAGACCTGTTTTTCAGTATAATTTTACCCGCTATGAACATGCAAGACCGTTGAAAAACATTCCTTTCCCGCTGGCATTTTCCAAAATTTTATGGGAGCAGGAGCAGGGTGAGGCTCAATGGCTGAAGCTTCTTTTGCCGGAATGCACACATCATGAATATGAAGCGGTATTGGAAGCATGGCTGGAAATCGGCGGTCCGACGTACAGAGACCTTCAGAATGTACAGGCCAAGGCTGCCGAAAAGGTGGCGGGATGCTCTAACGCAGATAAAATGCTGCAGGTTTGGACTGAGATCGATGTGGCCTTTGAAAAACTGACCTGCCTGCAGCTGGATAACTTTGTTATGATGCCGCTGGTGAGCCAGAGACTGATCAACCGCCCGCTGGTGCCTTATCCGGAGCTTCTGACTGAGGAAGAGAAGCAGTATTACCGCCCGTATCTGTTCCAGGCAATGACTGAGCAGCAGGCGCAGGATTATGTGAATATTCAGGGCATGGAATTTTTGAGCGGATTTTCTGCATCACGTATTACCAGGCTGTGCTGTCAGGATGCCAAAAAGAATTTGAAACGTGCGATGCAGCTTCTGGATCATATGAGTGAAAATGAGGTCTGGAAAATCGCTGACAGCAAGATGTTGAAAGACCGTCTGAAGGTGATGTGCTGTCTGATCGATACACTTTCACATGCGGCGGAATATCAGTATATTCTGGATTCCACAAAGGCAGAGGAGGCAGCAGAGTTAAAGACTGTATGGCCGATCACCGGAGATGACAGATATTACCGGATGAACGAGATCGCCCGTGACGAGATCGACAATGCATATCAGCTGGCGGCACTTTTAAGAGGAAGAACGGAACGCTTTTTTGTGGTGACAGAGCCGGAAGTGGGAGAAGATATTTTCCTGTTAAGCCAGAATCTGCCCAGGCAGCTGGAAAAGAAAGCGCAGATCATGCTGGCGCATATGCGTGATACGGAAAAACGCTATGAAAGTCCAAACAGATAACAGAAAAGGAAGAAAGAAATGACAGATTCAGAACTTATAAAAATGGCTGAAAAAGCCGGATTTCATGCAGCAGTGATCGATACAAAGGACATTCCGGTTGACGGCAGTTTCCGGAAATTCTGCGAAGAAAACCGCTGCGGCAAATATGATGCGAATTATTCCTGTCCCCCTGCCTGCGGGACGCCGCAGGAGGTTCATCAGAGACTTCTGGAAAAAAAGAAAGCGCTGGTACTGCAGATGACTTATGAAATCGGCAGTTATGAGAATCAGAAAGCCATTCAAAACGGCAGGAACATGCTGAATAAGTCAGTGCTTGCACTGGCAGAAGCATTGCGGCAGGAAGGTATGAATTGTCTGACGCTTGGATATGGAGGATGTTCTTTCTGCAGTCCCTGCAGACAGGTAACCGGAGAACCCTGCGTTTTCCCTGAAAAAAGGATCAGCTGCATTTCTGCGTATTGTATCGATGTGGCAAAGCTTGCAGAACGCTGTCATCTGGAATTTGCTTGGATACCGGAAAAGCTGTTTATGTTTGGGATGATCGCGATTGCTTGAAAAATAAGGGGAAAACAGTGATTAGAGAAAATTCGGAGCGTTTTTTTCAGAACAGAAGCTGCAGTTTTTTTCCATGCCATGATATTGCAGATGACAGGGAATTCAGCTGTATGTTTTGCTATTGTCCTTTGTATGTACTGGAAGACTGCGGCGGGGATTATACATATACCTCCAAGGGAATCAAGGACTGTTCTGCATGTTTAAAGCCGCATACCCCGGAAGGATATGATCATGTGAATGATAAATTCAGTCAGATCGTGGATGTGGAGAAGAAGAACAGAAGTATGAATAAAAAAGTACAGTCACATAAATAACAGCAATAGATGATGAATAAAAAACAGTATGCAACATTCCTGCTTCGCAGAAAGGCAGAAGAACTGGGCAGAATCCCGAAAAAAGCGGATTTTGAAATGCGGGATATCCAGTTTATCAAGTCTGTGCTGGGACCGTGGCCCAGAGCATTGGAAAATGCGGGATTAAAGCCTGTGAAACAGGAATAAGCGATACATATTCTGAAAATATGTTATTGTAATCTAAAAGTAAATCAATTATAATGAACTCGGAAAATTGCACAGAGGCTCCCTTGCTGTAAAGACAAAAGTCAGGCTTTGGAGCTACATAAGGGAATGGGGTCAGGATTTTATCCAAATCCCCGCATTAACCAATACCGTGGGCATCGAGAAAAAGATTCGTTGGCGAAAGCCAGTCATTGGGGCAACCTGAGAAGGCAGGATCTTTCTTCGTTTGAGATGCAAGTCGGGAGAACTGCTGTGGTCGATAGAATACTTGCCAGGAATGGTTATGGTGATATTCTGCCTTTATATAGGTAAGAACGCCATAACCTTTTTTGTTATTAAAAAAATAAATAGTTAGTTCCAGTGGCCGGGTATAGCGCATGACGAGTACCTGGCTGAATAAGAGAATGGGGTGTAAGTCCCCGCGCTGCCGGCGCTGTAAGTGTCGAGATGGTTTGTCGTTGACGAAAGTCAGTCATTGGATTTTTCTGAGAAGGCAGGCAGATCATTGTTTGAGACATAAGTCAGAAGACCTACTGGAATGAAAGAGACTCCTTTGTACCCGTGCGATGGGCAAAGGGGTTATTGGCTTTGTATAAAAAGCAGAAAACGGCAGCGAATGTTTATTTGCTGTCGTTTTTTTATGGTAAAAAACGATAATACGAGGCTGCTTGTGCAAAATAATGAGGAATTCCGCCGCTTTTGGCGGTTTTAAATAGATATCCGGCTTAGTTTGTGGCTGATGCGCGACCGATTGGAAACAAAAGACACGCATTCTTGTTCAGCTGAACAAGGGAATCCGGTGAGAATCCGGAACACGGCGGATAAAAATCCGAGGTGCTGTATGTACGGAGGCTGTCTTTTTTCTGCGAAAGCAGGTCATTGGGGTAAAACCTGAGAAGGCAAAAGGCAGGCGCTGAGAGAACTCTCTGAACGTATAAGTCAGAAGACCTACGAACTGCATTACATATGCAGCCTAAGCTAAATACTGTCCGGTCTTTTCAGAACTGACGGTATCAGCCGGGCTCCCCACCTTTGCGCCTTTTGGCGATCTGATAGATATTTTTATGATTTAAGGAGGTATTTTGCGTGAGTAAACGCATTTTTGCCCTGATCCTTGCGCTTGTCATGGTGATGGGAAGTTTTTCTGTTTTTGGAACCAAAGCTGATGCAGCGGCGGTCAAAAGCGGAAGTACAGAAGCAGAAATACCGGATCTTGTGGATGACTGTTATCAGATTGGCACCGCGGAAGAACTGCTTTGGTTTGCCCAAGAGGTAAACGGAGGTAATACGGGTATCAGCGGTGTACTGACAGAAGATATTGATCTGACAGAACAGACAAGCTGGCCCGGTATCGGTATCAATCACTATCCATTTTCCGGATCATTCGATGGTCAGGGGCATACAGTTACCTTTAAGGAGGCTAACTGGGGCATGTTTGGCTTTGTGAAAGGTACATCTGACGCCATTGTAACGATTCAGAATGTAAAAACTGCCGGAAGTGTCCGTCGTACTCCTATTGCACATGATGTGACATTTACACACATTTTCGGATGTATCAACAGGGCAACGGTTACCAACACAAGAGAGAATTATGTCGGCGGTATCGTTGGTTCCGTAAGATACAGCCAGCAAGGCACTACCTTCTATAATGATGTACTGATCGAAAACTGCGGCAATGAGGCCAGTATTACTGCCAATGACTATGTGGGCGGTATTATGGGCAGTGCCTGCTATATCAGTACCCGGATTGAGGGCTGTTATAATAACGGAAATATCCACGGTAATGAATGTGTCGGCGGTATTGTCGGCTGGCACCAGGGGTATAAGGGTGACAATCACATCAAAAACAGCTATAACACCGGCCGTGTGACAGGCAGCACAGCAGTAGCCGGTATTGCAGGACATTTAAACAACGGTGTGAAGGTTCAGAATTGTTATAACGCAGGCAGCAGCACCTATGCCGTGATCGGCAGACAGTATAACACCACCAATGTGATCAGCAACTGCTATTTTCTGGGTACTGTATCTGCAAAAAGTGTGCCGGATTTCAGTACCAGTGCAGAACAGGAACCTGTTTACCGGGCAGAAGCAATGACTGCGGCGGCTATGGCAGATGAAGATTTTGTCCAGTTGCTTGGTGACGCTTATGTATCAAGCTGTCCTTATCCGGTTCTTGACTGGCAGATTGCCAAAGAGCATACAGGTACTGTTTGTGATAACTGTGCGCTTGGCAGTACAGAAACAGAAAGTTATGATGTTTCTTTCCAGGATCACAATGGCTGTACGTTTAGCGGTGAAGCCAAGGCACAGCAGGGAAAGGCGTATTCATTTACTGTTGAGATCAACGCAGGTTATGAAACAAATGACTATAATTTTGCGGTTAAGGTCAACGGCGAAGAGATTGAGCCTGCCAGTGACGGCAGCTACACCGTTTTAAATGTCAGCGGTCCTTTGGCAGTTACTGTTTTTGGAGTACAGGTCATCCCGGGATCACATTCCATCAAACTTCCGGGCGAAGGATATGGCTATCGGGTAAACGGTGAAAAGACAGCCAGGAGAGATGAGCCATATTCCTTTACGCTGGATTTTGTGGATGGATTTAAGGCCGGTGATGATTTTACGGTCATTGCACAGGAAGTGATTCCCCAGAGTGATCTGGATAAAGGAACAAAGCCTTATGAACTTGAGCTGACCGGGGAAGGAAATGTATATACCATTCCCAACGTTCAAAAGGATTACCGGATTATGGTATCCGGTGTGGCGGCTGTTTCCAAGATTAAGCCTGTGACTGTGAATTTTACGGTAACAGAAGGATGGTATGAGTTTCATGAACCTAATGATTCCGGCGAAATCATGATTGATATGGAGCTTACCGTTCCGTACTTTGATCTGTCCTTGTATGGTCTGGAGAAGTATTATTACAATCCTTATTGTTATGTGGATGAAAACGGCAGTATCCGGAGCCAGCAGAAAAAAGGTACACCGGAAAGTGCTTATGATCATGTCACAGTGATGCATGCGTTCATTGCAGCGACCGAACTTTATTATCTGGGATACAGCCAGGATGAGGTTGGTACAGGTATTTCCTATCAGGATGATCCGGAAGCATTTAAGGAAGCCATTTCCTGGTCTCAGGATGCAGGTTCCAGCTTTATGGATTTCTGGGATCATGGCACAAACTTAAACTATTATGTCAATTATGCATATCCGCTGGCTTATGTCGGATGGGGTTCAACCTCTGATCAGATTGAGATTCAGAGCGGTGATATTGTAAGTGTTCACATGATCACCGGTCAGGGCAGCGGTTCCAACTTCGGTTTCTTTACTGCCAACGATACTAACAACAAGTACAACCATGGCACTGATACAGTAAACACAATTACGGTGGATCAGGGTGAGAAAGTGAAGCTGACTTACTTTTGGACCAGTACAAGCGGAAATTATGATACCAAATATGTTGTCCAGCCCAATAAGCAGCTCTACTGGGTCAATGCAGATGAAGACGGTATTCCCGGTCAGGTAGTTCCGGATGAATATGAGGATGAAGAAGGAAATCCTTATTATGCAAACGGCTGGAATGTGGGAGCTCTTGGTAAAAACGAAAATCTGGCTACGGATAAAAACGGTATTGTTACGATCAATACCGCAGGTCTGGAGCCGGGTACTTACTATATTGGCGGTAAGGGCGGATTTACCGAAGGCGGCGGCAAAGATGCTCAGGGGTTTGTGTCTGCAGGTTATGAAACCGGTGCTTCGTTCTTTAAACTGGTTGTGGAAGAGTATGAAGGGAAAACCGGTGATGCAGATGGCGATACCAGTATTACCAGTACCGATGCAGCGATCGTTCTGCGTTACGCTTTAGGCAAAGAAGACGATGTGAATGATGCGGTTGCCGATGCCGATGGTGACATGCTGATCACTTCGACAGATGCTGCGCTGATCCTGCGTTATGCTCTTGGGAAACTGGAAGAGTGGCCCTGATGTTTTTTATCTAAAAAAGGAGTTTGAGTATGAAGAAAATAATTTCGATGCTGATGGCAGTTTTTATGCTGATCAGTATGTTTCCTGTAACTGCTTTCGCAGTGACAGGGGAACCGAGAATTTATTTTGAAACCACATTTGAAGAAGATATGACTGTCGACGATACTTTTACCGTGACGGCTATTCTGGAAAACAATCCCGGTGTAAATGCAATTACCGTAACATGGGATTGGAATGATAAAGTGGTTGAGTTTGTTGATTTTGTCTATGATTCTGACGGTTATTTTGTATCAGATGTCATGTGGAGCAAAGGATGGACAGCGGACTGCAATCCTGACAATGCAAAAGCAGGTGCTATGAATTCAAGCGATTCCACGACAAACGGTATTTTATTTGTTGGTGAATTCAGGATTATTGCAGGCGGCGATCCTGAAATCAGACTCGCTGATGAAGATAATACTGAATTTAATATGACCAATATTGCATTGGAAAGCATTGTACCTGAAATTGATTATTCTGCAATCAGCAACTTGAATGTGGAAGGTTCTTTGGCAGCTCCCGATATGCCTGAGGATGCACCTTTTACTGCAATTACTACGGATGCGGGAAATATCACCGGTATTGAACAGCAGGACGATATAAGTGGGATTCCTTACTATGTTGTGACGATTCCGGCAGATGCGACTACTGCTTATATAACTGCTCCCGACCAGGTGGTTATGAAGGATTATACAACCGGAGAAATGAAGGCAACTGCTTATGCCGCTCCTATTCTGAATGACGGGGATATGTTGTACATTTCCTATGATTATGAGGAAGTGGACGACGGAATCAAAGTGGAAATTCCCATGAACATGATGGTTTCCGACTGGAGTGGAGAAGTTGAACTTTGTTTTGCAGGTGATGCAGATTGTGACGCAACCCACGCATTCGGTATTGAAGATGCAAATTTTGCTTGTCTTGCTCTGATTTCCTTCCTTTATGCGGAAGATACCGGCTTTGGTGAAGACCCTGAGCTGACTGTATATGCCATCAATATCGACGATGCGATTGAAGGTGGCAGTGTCATTGCAACCAATGAAGATGGTGAAGAAATTACAGAAGCTGCCGAAGGTGATGTTGTGCATCTCGAACCTGTTGCCGAAGATGGTTATGCATTTAAAACATTCCAGGTAACTTATGATGGCGGAAGTCTGGATGCTTCCAATTATAAGTTTCAGATGCCTGCTGCGGATGTTGTTGTTTCCGCAGAATTCACCTCTCAGACCTATGAGATTCATGTAAATACTTCTGAAAACGGTACTGTCAGTGCAGAACCTGCATATGCGGCAGAGGGAGCTGTTGTTGCATTAACCGTTAATGCAGACGAAAATTATGAACTGGATTCTCTGACTGTTAAAAGCGGCGAAAATGAAATCGAAGTAAACGAAGACTATACCTTTATCATGCCTGCGGGTGAAGTTTCTGTTACAGCTGAATTCAAAGAAATTACCAGATATTCCATTACTGTTAATGCAGAGCACGGCAGTGTGATTCCCGGGAAGGAACTTGCTGCAGAAGGTGAAAGCATCACATTGGATGTTGAAGCGCAAGAAGGTTACGAACTGGAATCTCTGATCGTTACAAGCGGTGACAGCCAGATTACAGTAGATGAAAATAATACCTTTAAGATGCCGGCAGGTAATGTAGTTGTCACTGCAACCTTCAAAAAGCTGGCTGCAGAGGGAGATGGCTATACTTTTGCAGCTTCTGCAGACGTAACAGCAGAAAATGGAGGAACAGCAACGGTTTCTGTGAAAGTTACCGGTCATGTTGATGAAACAGTTACAGAATATAATGCTTATGATGTAACTTTGACCTTTGACAATGGCAAACTGGAGCTGGTTACGGATGAATCCGGAAATATTGAATATGACGGTGCAGTTAAGGATGACGGCGGTACTGTGACAGCAGACGGCAATTCTGTACATATTGTAGGCTGCGGTAAAGACAAGAGCTTTGATCAGGAACTGGTTATTCTGAAGTTTAAGACCAAAGCAGAAGGTGCTGCTGAAGTGAATATTTCCAAAGTACAGGTTTCTGATAAGGAGGATGCGATTGATAAAAATGCTCCTGAGGCAGAGGCTGATCATGCAGATGATACAGTAAATGATGATACTCCTGCGACATCCGTTATCAAGGTTCCTTATACGGTTGAAAAACCTGATTTTGTTACAGGTAAAGATAAGGTGCTTCACGGTTATGAATATACCTTCTCTTTCAGTGATACCACAAATTATAAATATGAGAATCTGAAAGTGACTGTGGGTGGAGAGCAAGTAACTCCTGCTGAAGAAAATGGCGTATATACGATCGCAAATGTTACAGGTGCGGTAGTGATCACCGCTGAACGGATTGCCAACAGTTATCCGGTTACGAAACCTGAAAATGTGGAAGGTGAAAAGCAGGCAACTTACGGTCAGGATTACGTGTTCAAAGTAAAAGAAACAGAAGGCAAGATCGTGGATTCTGTCAAGATCACACTGGAAGACGGTACCGAAATTACTTATACCTTTGATACCGAAAAGAAAGAATACACCATTGCAGGCAAAGATATTGCGGGTGCATTTACCATTGTGGTTGAAGAAAAAGACGCTGTTAAGATGACAAAGATCATCTTTGAAGGTATCGAGGTTGAAGAAATCGAAGGCGGTTCCCTGACTGCTTCTGCAGAAATCGGCAAAGACTACACCTTTAAACTGATCAAAGATGAGAAATATACCTATGAAGTTAAGGTGGGAGACACAGAACTGAAAGAAACCGAAGATGGCTATACCATTAACGGCAGCCTGATCGGTGAAGAAAATGTCATCGTCAAGATTACCAAAAACGACATTGTGAAGCTGAGCGTGGAAGCAAGTGAATATATTTCTCTGGATGGAAAGGCAATGTTCTTGATCACTGCAAAGTGGGGAGATAAGGTGCTTGCTTATGGTGAAGACACCATGTATTACTCTGCAAAATACAGTGTTGAAGGATATGAAGAAGCCGGTGCTTACTGCTGGCTGGTTCTTTCCACTGATGAAATGAATACTGCAGAACTGGTAAAGGAAGAAGCTGAAAAGCTTATCGCGCAGGCAGCAGAAGGCAGCACTGCAAAAGACATCGCATATAATTACGATGTCAACGGTACCACAGCAGTGGATGTCAATGATGCGCAGCTTGTTTACGATATGTACAATGCTTCTTACGACGAATTCACTGAAAATCTGCCTATGAAGAAATTCCTTGAAGCAGATGTGAAAAATGATAAAAAGCTGGACACCAAGGACGTTGCAGCGATCATCAACTACATTGTTTCCGGTGCTATGGCAGCACAGCAGTAATGATGTATCAGACTGCACAGAGCAGTCACAAACCGGTAAATCCCCCGCTTTTGCGGGGGAGAAAACCGGTATATTTTGGAAAATGACAGGTGGGACTTTCTAAAAAGAACTGTAAAAAAGGCCGCAGCTGTCAGTTCCCAAAACTTTCATGCCGCCTGACGGCGGCTCTGCTATAAATGAAATCCAAATGGGTAATAACACCCCCGATACAGGAGGCTTTTGCAAATGAAAAAAATAATGAAGTTGTGCAGTATAGTTGTGATTCTCTCTCTTTTTCTGAATCTGTACACACCGGTACAGGCAGAGGAAGGAGAACAGGCTATACAGGGGGAGAATATCACCCTGTCCATGACGGTACAGCAGACAGAAGAAACGCCGGAAGTGGGAGATGCCGTTACGGTAAAGATCCAGGCTGACAAAGATTTTTTATCCCGCGGCGCAGGAATGACGATTTATTATGATGAAAATGTGCTGAAACCGGATCTGGAAAAATCCTCTGCGGCAGAACCTTTTTCCATCAGTAACCCACAGACCATTCAGGGAAAAACGGCACTGCGTATAAGCTTTAAACCGGGAACGGAAGAAATTTCCTTTACCGCTGCGCAGTCTTTGGCAGAGATTTCGTTTGAGGCACTGGCAGCGGCAGAGGAATCCGCTGTTTCCATGCCGGCAGCGTATACCTATGACAAACTGCTGACCCGTACATCTGTAACCAGATCAGAGCCGGTAAAGGTAACGGTAAAGCAGGATGAAACACAGGAAACCATACCTGTAACAGGCATCACACTGGATCAAGCAGAGCTGACTTTGGAAGAAGGCGAGTCGGCGGACTTAGAAGTATCCATCACTCCTGGAAATGCATCTGACAAAGAAATAATCTGGAAATCCTCCGATGAAACGATTGCAGCTGTTTCAGAAGGAGCAGTAAAAGCGATCAGGGAAGGCAGTGCAGTGATCACCGCATCCACAAAGGACGGCAAGTTCAGTGCATCCTGCAGCGTCACGGTAAAGATACCCAATGCCGGATATCAGGTGACAATGCCTGCAGATATCATAGCTTTAAAAGATGATACCGTTCAGATTCCTGTGACAGTCAGCCATAAAGAAGCAAAGGATTACAATGCCTTTGACATGACCTTTACCTATGACAAAAATGTGCTGGAACTGGATACAACTCCTGTTTTGGGTGTGACTGTGACAGCAGGAGAGGACACGGTACATGTACTTGGATACGGTGCAAAGAGAGAATCCGGTACTTCGCCGTTTACCTTAAAATTCAAGGTGATTGCGGACAGTAATACCAAAATACAGCTGACACAGGCTAAAGTGGATCATTCCGCCAATGCAGTGATCAAAAATGCTGCCCAAGCAGCCATAACGGATGATACAACAGCGGTGATCGTAAGCGGTTATTATGTAACGCTTCCCGAAGGTTTTGCCGGTGAGGGGATCGCGAAATTAAAGACTGATTATAGCTTCTTTGCACCCGACGATTATTTTGATTACACCGTCAAAGTGACCGTGGGCGGAAATGAGATACAGCCCGTTAAAAATGCTGACGGAAGCTATACGATTCCGGCAGAACAGATCAAGGGCGAGATCGTTGTAACAGCAGACAAAGCCGGAAAGATTTTCCCTGTGACGCTGGGTGAGGATATGACCGGTAAGGCGCAGGCGCAGCATGGAACGGATTACACAGCGGCCTTAAACGCTGATGAAAAGTATATCTACACGGTGACAGCAACTGTCGGCGGAGAAGAATATACCGGATTTGCCGTGACAGAAGGCACAAAAGAAAATGAAAAAATCTACACCGTTCCCGGCGTGGATATCACCGGTGACATCGTCTTTACCGTAGAAAAAACAGAAAAAATCATCGAATATGCGGTTACTTTCTCCGGAAGCGGTGCCGGTGCGGCTTTGGGCAATGCAGCAAGCATTGAAGAGGGCAAAACCTATACCCTGACTTTGATGAAGGAAAACGGTTATCTCTATCAGGTATTCTGTACAGCAGGTGATCTGGAAAAAACAGTGATTTCACCCGACAAAAAAGGAAATTATGTGGTGGAAAATGTCACTGCAGATCTAGAATTTATCATTGAAAAGACACTGGATATCGATGTTTCTCTGTATGAATATGTCAATCTGGATGAAAAGACCATCTTTTTGGTGCTTGTGGAGACAAAGCCTGAAAACGGCAAGGTATATACCTATGACGGCAATGCCATGTATTACAGCAAATCTTATGACGCGTGGGTTCGTCTGGCAGTATTTAGTCAGGATTATGACCCGGCAGCTGTGAAGGCAAAGATCGCAGTCAGTGACGGTGTCAAACAGGTGATTGAAAAGCCGGATTATGATGTCAATAACACAGGACTTGTGGATATCAATGACGCACAGCTGGTATACGACATGTACAACGGCAAATATGAAAATTTTGACAAAATCAGTATGATGAAATTTTTAAACGCAGACGTAAATATGGATAAAAAAGTCAGCGTCAAGGATGCCGCAGGTGTTGTGGCAAACATCAGATAACAGGATTTGAGAAACGATGAAACACGAAAACGGAGGAATTATGAAAAAGCGAATTTGGCCTGTTTTTCCGGTACTGTTTTTATGCCTCATTTTTGCAATGAGCACGCTGACAGTACAGGCGGCACAGCAGAAATCTCCATATTCCATAAAAACGAAGGCAGTGCCGTCATCAGGAGCAGTGGACGTTGGCGATACCGTGACTGTTACGGTGACGGTATCCAGCAGTTTAAGTTCTGTAAAAAAATACAGCTCCTATGACCTGAAATTTGCCTATGATGAAAAACTGCTTTCTTTTGTGTCAGCAGATACACCGGATGCCAATACTGAAATCACCGAAGAGGACGGGATGGTTCGGATTCAGGGATACGGTGCAGATAAAACACTGTCCACCGCGGCAGCAACCCTGATCTTTAAGGTCGAAGATGCCGGAGAGGCAAAGATTGCCGTAAAGCAGGCAAAAGTCGATCTTAGTGACAATGCGGGACTGCAGAATGCACCGTCAGCCACACTTCCGACCAAACCGGTCACGGTAAAGGCAGTCAAGAGCGTTTCGGTTACCTTACAGGGAGAAGGTCTGACTGCCAATTCCCTGGTGGCAACTTCCGGTAAGGATTATACCTTTAAGGCAAAGGATCCCAAGCTTTTTGATTACACGATAACAGCCACAGCCGGAGGTGTGGATATTTCCTCAAATGTGGTGTTTACCAAATCAAGCGGAAGCGGCAAAATTCCCAAAAAGTACATCACCGGAAATCTGGTCATTACAGCATCCCGCAAGCCCAAGGAATTTACCGTTACAATCTCCGGAAAAGATGCAGCCGGGGCAAAGAAAGCCACCTATCTGACAGATTATCAGTTTGTGTTAAAGGAAGAAAAGGGATATACCTACAAGCTTACCGTGACAGTGGGCGGTAAATCCTACAAAAAATACACGGAATCAGAAGGTGTTTATACGATCCCCGGAACTGATATAACCGGCAATATCAAGATCACGGTGACTAAAAAAGAAGATAAAACGGCTGCAGATACGACAAAGAAAACCACGACGACCAAAAAGACCACAACAACTAAAAAGAGCAGCAGCTCCTCAACAACAACAGTCACAGCAAAGGATCTGGATGAGAATCTGGAAGCCATGGAGGTAGTCGAATACCTGACACTGCACAATGAAAGCTTATATCTGATTCTGTATCCCGGACCGGAAAACAGCAAGTACATACCCAAATACGACGGAAACGGCATGTACTGGTCAGACAAATACGATTGTTATGTATGGCTGATCACCTCTTGGGGAGATGCCGGAGAAGTAAAGAAAAAGGTGACAGAAAGGATCACCGCAGACAATAAGGGCAAGCTTGCCGGATATGTAAATTACTCCGGAAATGTGAATCTGAGTCTGAACAAAGACATGGGCGATGTGCAGCTTGTGCGGGACATGTATATGACACAGTACACACTGACCACCATGGAAATGCTGAAATTTTTAAATGCAGACCTCAACGGGGATCAGAAGCTTGATACCTGCGACATTATGGCAGCGGCATACCTGATGATGCACGATGCGGAAGAGGAAACTGAGGCTGCAGAAGAGAAAACGGAGATTATAGACGTGGAAACAGAGGAAACGGCAGAAACCGGGCCCGAAGAAGAAACAGAGTCTGAGGCAGAAAACGAGTCTGAAGAAGAAACCGAGTCCGAGGAAGAAGAGACTCTGACTCAGGAAGAAAGTGAAACAGAGGAGGAAGAAACATGAAGAAAATAACAGGTATCTTTCTGGCAGTTTTGCTTGTTTTTTCCATGACCATGAGCGCTGCGGCAACAGAACCCACACAGCCTTCCGGCTGCAGTATTTTAGCAGATTCTGTGGAAGGTGAACCGGGAGAAACTGTAACGGTGCCGGTAAAGATCAGTCAGAATCCCGGATTTACCAATTTTGCCATTGTACTTGACTATGACAGGGAACATCTGACACTAAAAAGCATCGAAACAAAGGCTGAGGACCGTGTGTATCTTTGCGGCGATACGGTCAGCGTCAACACCCAGTGGAAAAAGAGTGAGGAAGAAAAGGGCGTTTACTTTGTATCTGCAGTTTCAGAACCTGTAAAAGAAGACGGTATTTTATTTATCGCAGTCTTTGAGATCGCAGCAGATTTTGTTGGAACGGCATCTGTAACACCCATCGTGCAGTATATTCGCAGCAATGAAACAGAAACTTCTGTATTTAAGCAGGTGGAGGCAGCTTCTGCAGGCGGAACAGTAACCTCAGTAAAGAAAGAGGATGAAGGTGAAGGCAGCGAAGGCGGTGACGTAAGCGGCGAAATCACCGGTGATGTGAACGGCGACGGTATCGTGGAATATGATGATGTCATGCTTGCTTACAGAGCCTTTTTACAGGAAATTACGCTGACACCGGAGCAGATGGAAATTGTGGATACAAACAAGAACAGTATCATTGAAGAATCCGAATTCAACGCGGTCTATGACATTTATTTTGGAGGTTAAGAGATGAAAAAACTGATTCCTTTGATTTTGGCGGTCATGCTGTTATTTTCCTGTGCGATAACAGTGTATGCAGTGGACGATTCCAGAGAATTTTTCTTTGAACTTTCCGTAGACGGAAGTGACCAGAAAAAAGTACAGACCGGCGATATCATTACGGTTGTGTTCAATCTGCACCGCAAGGACAGTACTGAAAATTATGATATGTATGCGATGCAGAACGAAATCCGTTATGACAGTTCTTTTTTTAAGCTGGTGGAAGGCTCTGCCATGCTGACAGACGGTATTTCTACGACAGAAATCGGTCTGCGTGATACCTTCCGTGAGTTTTACATGAACTTTGTATCCTTATCCGGCGGCGAAAGCTGGAGTGCAAAACAGCTGATCGGTTCTTTCCAGCTTGAAGTGATCGGTACTTCCGGCGTGACCAGAATCACCAATGAGGATTATCTGGTATCCACCGCGGACGGAAAAGACAGCTATGCGTCAGCCTGTCAGGATGTGACCATCGTGCTGAGTACCGATTGTACCGTAAGCTTTGAAACCAATGGCGGTACAAAGATTGAAAACCAGACCGTGCAGTACGGCGAAAAGATTACCCGTCCTCAGAATCCTGTCCGTGAAGGCTATCATCTGGAAGGGTGGTATACCGATCTGGATATGAAAAATGCCTGGGATTTTGAGAACGATGTGGTACAGGGCAATATTACCCTGTATGCAAAGTGGACACAGGGCGATGCCGCAGTCGCAGATAAAGCGGATAACGGCGAAAAAGGCTGGTTTGCGGCCTGGTGGTGGCTGTTACTGTTGATCCTGCTGCTTCTGATCGCGCTGATTCTGCTGCTGCTTTGGCTCTTAAATACCAAGACTGTGAAGTTTGAAACCAACTGCAAGACAAAGCTTCCGGATCAGAAGGTGAAAAAGGGCGGTTATGCAGATCGTCCCCAGGAACCGGAGCGCATGGGCAGAACCTTTGCAGGATGGTTTTATGATGCAGAATGCACAGAGCGTTGGGATTTCGAGGAAGATAAAGTAGTCGAAAATATGACCCTTTACGCGAAGTGGATTTAAAATTGATATCCCCAGTGGATTTCCCCACCCGTTTTTGCGGGTGGGGTGAATCTGCTTTTGGCACTTGCGTATGTTTGGCAGAGACTGACAGACATACGCAAAGGTCAAAAGAAACTGTGATAACAAAAAAATAGGAGAACCTTTTTCATGAACGCAAATTCATTGCTATATAACAAAATACTGCAGATATGCATCTGTTTTTTACTATGTGCAGGAATCGGAGGCAGCTTATTGCTTCCGGCTGCCGATTTGGTGCGTCTGTATCCGGAAAATCCGCTGACACAGGCACAGGCAGAGGAAATCTCCGTGTTTGAGATCGGCGAACATGCCAGCGATATCCCCAATATTATGATGCCGACAGGAGACAGTGCCTCGAACAAGTCCTCCAAATCGGCGGGAACAGCAGATTCTGATGAAGACATGACCGGAGAAGAAGCGGAAGATCTGCAGGAACAGGAAGAATCAGAACCGGATGAACAGGATTCGGACGATGACAGCGATAAAGAGGCTGCCCCTGAAGCGGATGGAGAACAGGAGCCGGGAGACGATGAAACGGCGATGGACGACGGCAGCGGTGATGAAGGCGAAGATGCAGGATTGCAGGGCGAAGAAGGCGGCAGAGAACTGGAACTGGATCTGGCGGCCGTGATGACATGGTATAAATACGAAACAGAGCCGTCCACCATAGTCTGTGCACCTTCCAACATGGCAGTACAGACAGTCAACACAGCACAGCTGACTGATAACACTCTCAAATATGCCTTTTCCCTGACCGGTGAGGATGCCGGATATGTGGATATCACGGAAGTATCGGCGGCTGCCGGTGAGGATATTTTCCGTCTGATCGATGAAAACGGCAGTGTGGAGCTTGATCTGCCGGATGGAGGAAATGGATATTATACCTTCCGTGTCAATGCTTTCATGGAAAAAGTGGATGCAAAGGGAGAGGTCATTGAACAGGAACTTTTGTTTACGTTTAAGTTAAAATTCGAGACCTCGCTGGATCTGGAAATGGAGCTGATCTGGACGCCAAGAGAAGGCAGTGAGCAAAAAATTGTCTGCAGCGCGGACAAAACAGAGAGCTTTTCTGTGAAAAATACAGAGCTGACAGAAAGGGTTTTTGGATATTCGGTACAGCTGACAGGCAGTATGGCAGATGAAGCTGAGATTGTCAGTGCGCAGTACAGCACGGCATCCGGTCAGAGTGACGGAGAGCTTACCTATGAATCAGGAACGCTGATTCTGGATGTGGCACAGGGAGCCGATACGGAAACCTATTATCTGACTTTTACTGTAAAAATACAGGGGCAGGAGGTTTCCTATCAGTATAAACTCAACTATCGCGAAACCATGGATGTGCAGATGGCTTTTCACTGGATGGAAAAAGGTTCTGTTAAAAGAACCAGTACCTGTGAGATAGGAGGGAGCGTTTCCGTCCGTGTCAAAAATAACCAGCTGTCCGCAGGTGCCATTCCCTACGAACTGGAATTGACCGGTGCAGACGGTATTGATGGCAGAATCCTGAGTGTTTCTTATATGACAGATGCCGGTGAAAGCGGAAATCTGGAAGCATCCGGTTCTTTGCCCATGCGTATGGCAGAGGCGCTTCCTCCAATACCTATCATATTTCGGCCAGTGCCATGGTAAACGGCCAGCGGCTTTTGTTTACCTTTGTGATCCACTATTCAGCCGATGTGTCTTTGCAGATGGAATATTCCGTATTGGAAGACGGTGTTTTTGTGACCCGTCAGATCGTCTGTGAAAATACGCGTTCCAAAACGGCAGATGCCGTTTATGATGACCAGCTGACTGACGGTATGCTCGATTATACCATGACGCTGACCGGATCAGAGGAAAGCGGCATTACCATTACATCCGTATCCTGTTATCAGACCGGCAGCGGCAGAAGTATCGTGCGTTCAGAACAGGGACAGATCGCATTGCTTTTAAAAGAGGGAAAGACCGGAGAGAATACCTTTACAATAGAAGCGGAGGATGGCAGCGAAAATACCTATCGTTTTACCATTAATATTCCCTATAAGCACAGGGGAGAAAACAGCATCAAAATTTTGGCTGCACTAAATAATACCGAATTAAGTGACGGCGATGAAGTCATCAATGAAAATGACAACCTGCTGACTGTAAAAGCATGGAGTGAGGATTCCAATGGCAATGTGATCAGTAATATTCCCGCCAATGGCACGGATACCAAACTGATCGTAGAGCTTGACGGGGAAACGATAACATACAAAAGCTCATCCGGGGCAAATTCTGAATATAATCTTGTTCCTTCCAATCCGGAAGTGGGGGATACCAATGAACATACCTTATATATTTACGCGGAAGATGCCTACGGTAATTATGGTGAACTGACCTTCCTTTTGACCGGCAAGCGTCAGGAGGACGGACAGATCATCGGCAGGGCAAGCATTTATGTGGATCTGACTGCCCTTGGTCTGGGCGTGGTAGCCAATCTGGGATATGATGTACGCGCCAATGAACCGGTTTCCTATGTAATCTATAAGGCGATCATGGGCGAAGATCCCGGAGAACCCTATGGCCCGGCCAAAGAAACCCTTGGCTGGTCAGGAATTCATGCGGGAACGCTGGATCTTGGCTTTTATCTGCAGAGTCTGACCACCAGCTACACAGCCGATGCGCTGGAAGATAGCGGCTGGCCCGGTTCCACGGAGGAAGAGGTGTTACAGGCGATCGATGACCGTTTTGGTGCGGGAAGCGGCCTGGCGGCACTTTGGCGCTGTCTGTACAGAAACGGTTTAAGTAAGAGCAGCGGCTCCGGCGGCAGTTTTGGTGAATTTGACTATACCAGCGGTTCCGGCTGGATGTACAGCATTGGCGGAACGGCTTATTATCCCGGTCAGTCTATGTCTGATGTATATCTGCGGGACGGTGATGTGCTGACACTGCGTTTTACACTGGCTTATGGCTGGGATGTCAGCGGCGGTTCTGCAGGATACGGCAGTACAGTCGGCTACTGTGTATCTGCGTTAAACGGCAGTATTACGGTGAATCACCGGATGGAAGAAGTGGAAAACGAAGACGGTTCTGTTTCTTCCGTCTGCCACTGCTGCGGTATCCGGGAAAACTGTGCACATGCAAATAAAAAGTGGATCGATCTGGAAGACGGAACCCATATTCAGTTTTGCGAAGACTGCAGAAAAGAATTGGGTGATCCCCTGGAGCATGTGTGGGTTTATAAGGAAGCGGCCGCTGAAGGCGAAAACGGTCAGCATATCTGCGAGGAATGCAGTGCGGCAGAAGAGCATGACTGGCAGGAGCTGGAAGGCAGCAATACGGCAACCTGTACGCAGCCCGGCATACGAAGTGCACAGTGCAGGGGATGTAAGTATATTCTGGAAGAGGAAGTGGCACCCAAAAAACACAGTACAGATGCCGGATGGAGTGCAAATGCAGAAATGCACTATGAAATCTGCTCCGTTCCCGGCTGTGGGGAAACGTTCAGTGAAGGACAGCACCAGTACCGGTATGCGCCCTATGTGTCAGGCGGTGAGCAGGGGGATGATTATGAATGCAGTATCTGTTTTGCATCCCATGAGATCACATGCGGCGGTACGCTGAGCGTCATCAGCCAGACCTGTCAGAAGATTGTGTATGTCTGTGACAGCTGCAGCTATCAGATGGAAAAAGACGGCGATTTTGAAGAAGGGCATTCCTATGTGGGAGGCAGCTGCGAGTACTGCGGTGAGGCAGATCCCGATGCAACAGAGCCTGACGATCCCGAAACAGAGCCTGACGATCCCGAAACAGAGCCTGACGATCCCGAAACGGAACCGGATGATCCCGAAACGGAACCGGATGACCCGGAAACAGAACCTGATGACCCGGAAACAGAGCCTGACGATCCCGGGACAGAGCCGGAGGAGCCGGAAACAGAACCGGACGATCCTGAAACGGAACCGGACGATCCCGAAACAGAGCCGGATGATCCCGAAACGCAACCGGATGACCCTGAATTCGAGCCGGAGGAGCCGGAATCGGATATGAATCCTGAAGAAATAAACGAGGAGAACGAAGATGAATCCCAAACTGAATGAAATCCTGCAGGAGATCGGTAAAGTCGTTGTAGGTAAAAATGAAAATATCAGAAAAATCATGATGGCAGTCCTGGCAGGCGGTCATGTCTTGATGGAGGATGTACCCGGTGTGGGAAAAACCACGACCGCGATGGCCTTTGCAAAGGTACTGGGACTGGATACCCGCCGTGTGCAGTTTACCTCCGATACGGTGCCTTCTGACATTATCGGTTATTCTGTATTTGACAAGCAGACCAATGAATTTGTGTTCAAGCCCGGTGCGGTCATGACCAATCTTTTGCTGGCAGACGAGATCAACCGTACTTCCAGTAAGACCCAGTCTGCACTTTTGGAGGCGATGGAAGAAATGCGGGTAACCGTGGATGGAAAAACCTATCCGCTGCCCAGTCCTTTTGTGGTGCTGGCTACCCAGAACCCGGTAGGCTCTGCAGGCACACAGCTGCTGCCCAGCGCGCAGATGGACCGTTTTATGATCAAGATGAGCATGGGTTATCCGGATCTGGAAAGCCAGATCAGCATTTTAAGAGACCGCCACACCGAAAATCCGCTGGATAAGATTCATGCGGTGGTCGACAATGAGCAGTTAAAGGAACTGATCCGGGAAGCATCGGAAGTGGCGGTACAGGACCGCATTTATGAATATGTTACCAAACTGACTGAGGCGACCCGCAGACATCCCATGATCCAGCTGGGCGTAAGTCCGCGCGGTGCGCTGGCAGTATGCCGTATGGCAAAATCCTATGCGTATATCAACGGTCGTAACTTTGTGGTTCCCGAGGATGTGGCAGCTGTTTTTATCGATACCTGCTGTCACAGACTGGTACTGGCAACCAAGGCAAGAATGATGGAAGAAAAGCCGGAGAGTATTTTACAGTCCATCCTGGAAACGGTAAAAATGCCGGTGATCAAAGAATAACGAAAGCAGGTTTTGCTTATGATGGCAATGAAATTGGGATGGCTTGCAGTCAGCTGCCTGTTTCTGTGGTGTTTTGCCTGGCTGGGAAGCAGTGCAGCGCTGGCACTGGCCTTGTTTATGATACTGGTGCCGCTTCTGACACTTCCGGTCCGCTTTTTTGCAAAACAAAAAATCTGCGTCCGTCTGAAGGCTTCTGCCAGTCAGAGAAAAGGAGATCTGGGAAAGCTTACGATCCGGTTGGAAAATCCCACGATATTTCCGCTTCTGCGGGTCAGATGTGATGTGAATGTGCAAAATCAGCTGAACCGGGAGACACAAAAGCAGCAGTTTATGACATGGATCATGCCCAAAAAGACACAGACGGTGTCTTTGCAGGTCGGCAGTGAATATTGCGGAAGATTAAAAATAGAAGTTTTACAGCTGGTTTTTTATGACTGTTTTGGCCTGTTTGGGATTCGCTGTAAGTCGGATGCGGTCTGTCATATGACTGTGCAGCCTGAAACCTTTGAACCGGTGGTGACTTTGGTGCCCAATCCCAGCAGTGCAGATGACAGCGAAAGCTACTCACAGGAGCGGCCCGGCAACGATCTGACGGAAACCTTTCAGATCCGTGAATATGCAGAGGGCGACAGTCCCAGACAGATTCACTGGAAGCTGACCAACAAATTTGACAAACTGATCGTCCGCGATCCCGGACTGCCGATCTCTAAAAATGTGCTGGTATTCTGGGAAAGAACCGGTGAATCTGACGATCCTGCCCTGATCGATGCCCAGGCAGAGGTTGTGATCTCTTTGTGCCGCAGCCTTGTGGACAGCGGTGTGCAGTTTGACATTGGATGGAATGATACTGACCGTAATCTTTGCATGCTGTACCGTATCCGGGAAATGGATGAACTGGTGGGGATCATTCCCAGACTGCTGCGCGCAACCGGCAAAATGCAGGCAGAAAGCGGCGCCGGTCTTTTGATGCAGACCAGAATGGATGCGCTGTGCGCCCACATGGTCTATATCGCGGAAACGCCTCAGGATGAGGTGATGGATATGCAGCGTTACGGACATGTGACGATGCTTTTATGCGGTGAAACAGCCGGAGACGGAGCGATATATTTTGACGAGAAAGAATATCTCCGACAGTTATCTGAAATTGAAATTTAAGGGAGGCGGATGCGTTGACCCAGAAAAATAAAATGGGGATGCAGCTTAAAAAAACCCCCACTTCACGAAAAAAAGAATATTTCTGGCTGATGCAGACGCTTGTTTCTGTGTTGTCTGCGATGGTGATATTGCTGACAGCAGTGCAGATAACCGGGCTGACACAAAGCGGTATCAAAATCGCAGTGGCTGCTGTCTGTATCTGGCTGGGTGTTTTATATGGCATTTTATTAAAAAGCAGACATGAAAACTGGTTTTATACAGGAATCCTGACGCTGGATCTGATCGTAACGCTGATCTGCCGCAAGCAGATTCTGGAAGGCTTCCGGCTTTGCTGGAATCAGGCAGATGCAGCCATGGTAAAAGGAACCGGATGGGTGCTGCCCAAATGGCAGCTGCAGTTTGGGACGCAGCAGAGCAGCATTTGTGTTTTTTTGTTTGCAGGGCTGATATCTACTTTGATCTGTCTTTTTTGCTGTATGCTGATTTCGGCGGCACCGGTGGCGCAGGCGGTTTTGCTGCCGCTTGCCGCGTTGGCTGCTGCTGCCGTATTCGGCATAGAGATCAGTGCAGGACAGTTTTGGCCGGTTCTGGCAGCTTCTGCAGCGGTTCTTTTATATAGCGGATGGCACAAAGAGCACATGGCAGCTCCGGTTGTGCTAAACTGGTTTGTTTTTGCACTGACGGCGGTACTTTTGATGACAGCAGTTTCATTGCCCGGTATGCAGAATCTGACTGAAAAAGTACATAAAAATACACACCGGCTGCTGCATGAGAAGAAATATGAGACAAAATACACCACACTTCCGGAGGGCGATTTTTCCGATTATCAGAAAAAAGAGAGAAAACCGCAGCAGGCGCTGGCAGTTACCATGGAAGTGCCGCAGACGATGTATCTGCGCGGATTTACCGGCGCAGAATTTGACGGGGAAAGCTGGAGAGGATTGGATAAAGAGGTTCTGGCCAAAAATAAAGATCTTTTGTACGGGGTGAATCTGAATGTTTTTGATCAGAATGCCCAGTATGAAGCAGCAGCGGTTTTGGCAAAGTTACCTCAAAATACCGTTACGGTCCAGAATATCGGAGCCTGCAGTTATTACCGGTATATTCCGTTTAACATCGCAGCAGGTACCTGGACACAGCCTGAAAACCTAAATACCGACGGCGTCTGTGCAGACGGAGAACGCAGTTATATGTATCTGGTCACAGGAGAAAGCGCTGCAGATATCATGCAGGTGCTGAATGTTTTGCAGACTTCTGAGAATCCGGAGGTTTTGACTTACAGGAGAGCAGAAAGCGGTTACCGGCAGTTTATTTATTGCTATTATCTGCAGATTCCGGACTCGGTAAGAGAACTTTTGCAGAAGCGCTGGAACGAGCTGGCTGGCAGATACGGTACCGTAAACAGTCTGACCCGGCAGCAGGCGCAGGATTGCGTACTTACTTTTTTAAGCGAGTGTTTTCCGAAGGAAGGAACGCCCAAAGAAATGGAACTTCCGCTTGCGTGTGCAGAAGGAACCAGTTTCCGGTTTGCCACGGTGGCCGCGATGACTTTGCGGTATTTTGGCATTCCGGCACGGTATGCGGAAGGCTATGTGATTTCTGCGGATATGGCGGCAGATTATGGGAGCGGAGAAACTATAACCGTGGATTCTTCCTGTGCCAGAGCCTGGGTGGAAATCTATCAGGACGGCATTGGATGGATTCCCATGGAGATGACTGCCGGCATGAGCGAAGTGATGGAAAATCAGGACAGCAGCGGTTCAGACGGCAAATCGGGTTCTTCCGCTCAGAGTATGTCTGAAAAAGAAAAGGAAGAGGAAAACGAGCAGGAAGAGCAGACACAGCAGGACGAAAAACTTGACGGTACAAAGGCAGAGATTTTTGTCAGAAGCCTGCTGACAGGGCTGGTGATCCTTCTTTTGATTCTGATGCTTGTATTTTTGGCTCTCTGGATCAGAAGAAAAATCCTGCTTGATCGCAAACATAAATTATTTGCAGATGAAAACAGAAACGATGCGGCAGCCTGGATGTATGCGGATGCGGCAGTTTTACTGACAAAACTTGGCTTTGACAGAGGAAACGGCTCCATGCGTGTTCTGGGTGAGCCTCTGAAAGAAAGATTTGGTACAGAATTTAAAGAAATATTTGTACATGCCACGGATGTAAATGACAGGGCATTGTTTGGAAATAAACCGGTGGAAGAGACAGAACTGGAAGTAATGCTCAACTTCCATGTACAGACTTTGGAAAAACTGAAATCGGAAGTGAAATGGTATAAGCGGATCTGGCTCAAATGGGGCATCTGCCTGTACTGAGGAAGGAGAAAACCTTTATGAACAGTAAAAAGGGATGGCAAAAAGAGGGGCATACACATAGGAAAGTGTATATGCGTGCGCGTGCGTCAGTGCTTATGTTAGTGCTGGCACTGGTGCTGTCAGCGGCCTTTGTGCCTGTAAAAGCGTTAGCCGCAGAGCCTGCCGGCAGATTCATTCTGGCAGCAGAAGCCGGCGGTCAGCTGGTGATCGCACCTCAATACATTTCCTATGAAAAAGATCAGAATATCGGACAGGTGCTGGCAGACAGCGGACATAGCTTTATTGGTCTGGAACAGGGACAGATTACGGAGATTGACGGAAAAACCGGCAATTTTACCCGCGGAGACCAAAACGGCAGCTATGATCTGGCGGCACCCGCATCCGGTGTGACACATTTTCGCTTCAGTGAAAACATAAGCGGCAGTAAACCAAACGAAGGACTTCTGATGCTGATGACTGCCATGGCAGAGTATCTGGAAAAAACGCAGGATGTACAAAGTGCGGCGAAAGAAGAATATGAAACTGCCGTGAAGGTGTTTGTAGGCTGCAGCAGCGAAGATGCGAAAGCATATGCCCGTGAACTGAATACCGCAATGCAGGAATACGAAGGACTGCTAAACGGAACAAAGCATACTGTCAGCTTTACCGATGGCAGTAAGGTGTATTCTTCAGCAAATTATCCGGGAGTGACCCTTTCTGTGAAAAATCCTTACAGCAAAAGCTGGACGGACGAAGGAGACGGCAAGCTTGAACTTCCCACCGGAACTTATGATTTTTGTCTGGAGCAGGACGGACTGCGTGTGGAGGGAACCATTACAGTCACAAAGGATGCTTCCATTACAGCAAAGCTGCCGGACAAACTGTGGCTGAAAACAGACACCTTCCGGCTTTCCGGCAGCTATGGTGCTGATACCAACGAAGAACACAGATTTATCGACGGCGAATTTGCGCTGGGAGCGTGGAACGGCAGGCAGCTGACTGTACCGGTAAAGGATATGTTTACAGGAGCAGTCTATGTCAACGCAGAGTATGATACTGCAGTTTTGGGTAAAGTGCCTGATTTTACCGCTGTTTATACCATGACCAGTACCGGAAAGACCATGGAAAAGAAGCTGGCTTTCGGTTCCAAGACAAGCGGTGCCTATGAAGTGTTGAAAAAAGGCGCGCAGGGAAATACGGTGATCTACCGGCTGACCAATAAAGCCGATGACGGCTATACCTATTCTCAGGATTACATCGTGGAATTTACACGTATCCCTACTTTGACAGCAATTCAAGTGACCGCGATCACGGAGTCTGATCAGAAGGGAACAGATCAGGCGGCAACCGAGGCGTTTTCCGGGGATGTCAATGAGTATACCTACAAAATTCTGGATACCACGACGGCTGTTGTGATTGCGGCAAAAGGACTGGAAGATGATTATGCCATAACGGTTAACGGACAGGCACTTTCTGATATGATTTCCATTCCGGTCAATACAGTTGACGGTGAAATGAAGGTGGAGGTGGCAGTCAGTGCCGGAACCTATACCAATACCTACACACTGCATATCAAGCCGGGTGAAGGAAAGACACTTTCTTTTATTTCAGATAAAACAGTGACGGTGGAAGTGGTAAACAGCAACGGTGTAATCATGCCTTATACCACGCTCAGAGAGACAGATCAGCAGAACCGTTACGTGTATACGCTGGTTCCGGGAGAAAACTATCATTATATCGCGACAAAGGATGTTTATTATCATATCGAAGATGATTTTAAACTGGAAGATTATGCAGACAGAATCATCAGAGTCAATTTTGATGATATGCAGGACTGGCTGACGGAGCTGGCATTTGGAACCGGCAGCGGAAAAAAACAGAAAGGAAATATTGCGCTGGACAGTGCATTTACAGCCGCTGATCATGAATATCAGGCTGTATATCCCGATACAGAGCACATTGCATATCTTTGGCTGAATGTAAAAAATAAGGCTGATACGAAAGCAGAGGCCATTTACAGCCAGCTTTTTAACAGTGATATTTATCATCAGAAAGAAATGAAGCTGACACTGACTGCCGGAAAGACAACCGGCGAAAAGCTTAATCGCTTTTTGATGGATGAAAATCCTGTTGAGAATCTGCTGACGATCCGCTTAACAAAAGAAAGCAATGGTGTGACATATTATCAGGAATATCTGGTGGAATTTAAACGTGAGCTTTCCTTAAAGGATATCACTGCAAAATGCGACGGCGTGACAGCAACACTTGTGCAGGAAGACAAAACACTTAACTTTGTACCCGGCGTAAGAACCTATGATATTACGGTTTCCATGGCGGCAGCTGCACTGGAACTTAACTTTACCCGTTATGAGGAAAACTGCTGCTTTGGAGAGGAAAGTGTCGGTTACCGGATTTTGGCAGACGGTGTGGATGTGACACAGAGTTCTCAGGCACTGATCGAACTGGACGGCACCATGAATACCCAGACTGTCACAGTTTCAGTTGAAAATGACAAGGCACCGGAAGGTACCGGAATTTATACCCTGAATGTGCTGAAATCACCGCCGGTGGAGGTGACAGTGGAGACTGTACCGGATAATGCCCTGTTTCATGTGTATGAAGTGATGTCCGGCGAGCGTCTGTGGCCGGCAGAGGACGGCACATTCCAGCTGTGCGAAGGGTATTCCTACATGTATACCTTGACAGAATACGGCTATGTGGGAAGAGCCGGTCAGCTGGATGTGACCCGCAATGAAGCAAATGAGCTGGTTGTACGTGACATCGCTGCAGGGATTGAGACAAACCATGTTGTGACAGAGTCCGGTGAGGGCGGTATCGTGACTGTTGGCTGGGAGCTTGCAGCGGCACCTGAAAATACAGCGATTCAGAAGGATATTCCTTCTGCATGGCCCAATTTCCGAGGTTTTGAATCCAATAACGCAGTGACAGATGCGCAGATTCCGACAGCGGCAGAAGAAAGTACCCTGTACTGGGCAAATAAACTGGGTGAAGGCTATGATGCCGATGCGGTGGGCAGTCCGATTCTTGTGGACGGTGCAGTCATCACCTATGCCGGTGATCAGATTTTTAAGATTGATACGGTGACAGGTAAAATTCTGGCACAGGCGACGATGGATCATAAATCCAGCTTTTCCATCACACCTCCTGCCTATGCAGAGGGCATAGTATTTATCGCCCTTTCCAATGGCTGTGTACAGGCCTTTAATGCGGATACACTGGAATCTTTGTGGCTGTATGCAGATGATCTGGGCGGTCAGCCAAACTGTCCTTTGTACATCAAAGACGGTTATCTGTATACCGGTTTCTGGAACAGCGAGACAGGAGATGCCAATTTTGTCTGCCTGACAATTACGGACGAAGATCCTGCCCAGGCAAAAGAAAGCAAATGCTTATCCTGGAAACGTACCGCAAAGGGCGGTTATTACTGGGCCGGAGCGTATGTGAATGACGGTTATGTTTTAGTGGGAACAGATGACGGAACCAGCAGATGCAATACTGCTTCTTCCGCACTTTTACTGATGGATGCAAAGACCGGAGAGCTTTTGGACAGCTGGGATAACTTAAACGGCGATATCCGCAGTACGGTAGTTTTCGATGAACAGACAGAAGGCTATTATTTTACATCAAAAGGCGGCTCTTTCTATGGAGTCAGCGTTTCCGATGATCTGAAACTGACAGATAAATGGGAAGTGAAGCTGCAGAATCATACAGAAGGTATTCCTATGAGTACCTGTTCCCCTGTTGTGTACAATGGCAGAGCGTATGTGGGTGTTTCCGGTTCCGCGCAGTTTGGCTCTTATTCCGGTCACAATATCACAGTGGTGGATCTGGAAAGCCACAGAATTGCCTACAGTGTACAGACACAGGGATATCCTCAGACCAGTGGACTTTTGACCACAGCTTATGAAGCAGAGAGCGGTTACGTCTATGTTTACTATTTTGACAATATGACACCCGGCAAGCTTCGCGTGCTGCGTGACAGACCCGGTATGGAATCAGCGGATTATCTGACGGATGAAAAGAGTGATGAAGGAAGCTATTCCACAGCATATGCACTGTTTACACCCACGGGAGAGCAGGCGCAGTATGCGATCTGCAGTCCCATCGTGGATGAATACGGTACCGTATATTTTAAAAATGACTCGGCACATCTGATGGCTTTTGGCAGTGCAGTGGAGAGTCTGGAGATCACACAGATGCCGGAAAAGACCAGTTATCTGCCGGGAGAAAAATTTGATCCGTCCGGTATGGCTGTGACTGCGGTTTACGCAAACGGTATGACCAGAGATGTTACGGATTACATTTCTTATCATGAGGATGCGCTGACTGAGCAGGATGCGGTGTTTACCATTTCCTTTGAGCATGTCATGTATCATAACAGAGAAAACGGCACTGCTATGGACAGCGGTATTGCGACTGAAACACCGCATGTGACCATTGCACTGACCATTGCCGCCGGTACGGCCGGTGATGTGAACAATGACGGCACGGTTGACAAAAAGGATGCGCAGCTGATCCTTGATTTTGAAGCAGGACTGACAGATAAGCAGCTGAGCCTTTCTGTGTCAGATGTAAACGGTGATGGATGTATCGACAGTAACGATGCGGTGCTGATCCTGCAGTATATTGACGGAAAAATCACAGAATTTCCGGCAGAGGCAGCAGAGTAAGAAAAGGAGAAAAGGATGAAAAAAATACTGACTTGGATTTTACTGATAAATATGTGTGTACTGCTGGCAGCCTGCGGTGATAAGGCATCTGCTGATAAAACGGCCGGTGAAGCAGGCAGCAAAGCGGACAAAAGGACAGAAAGCATACAGAATGAGCAGACAATAAAAGACAGTCTGGAACAGACCGGAAACTATTTATACAAAAATGTGGAAAATCCCACCATTGGATCTGTGGGCGGTGAGTGGACAATTCTGGGGCTTGCAAGATCCGGCATGGACATCAGGGACGAGTATTTTGAAACCTATTTTGAAAACCTGTCTGCCTATACCGCGCAGCAGGGCGGTGTTCTGCATGCCAAAAAATACACCGAGTATTCCCGCGTGATCCTGACGGTGACTGCCATTGACAAAGATCCTTCCGATGTGGGCGGCTTTGATATGCTTGCGCCTCTTGCGGATTTTGAACAGACTGTTTTTCAGGGGGTCAACGGTCCGGCGTTTGCCCTTCTTGCGCTGGATGCGGGAAATTATGAAATCCCGGAAAATACTGTGGGAAGCACACAGGCAACCAGAGAGCTTTATGTGGATCATATCATCAACGCGCAGCTTCCTGACGGCGGCTGGAGCATTGGCGGCGCTGCCGCTGAGGTTGACCTGACTGCCATGGTACTGCAGGCACTGGCCAAATATCAGGATCGTAAGGATGTGGAAGAAGCGGTGGAAAAGGGACTTAAAGTGCTGTCTGAGAGTCAGAACGAAAACGGCGGCTACGGTGCTGACATGACAGAGAGCAGCGAGTCCGTTTCCCAGGTGATCGTGGCATTAACAGAACTTGGCATTTCCCTTGAGGATTCCGGGTTTGTGAAAAAAGGCAATACCCTGTTGGATGCGCTGGCACAGTTTCGTCTGGAAGACGGCAGTTACAGTCATTTAAAAGGCGAGGAAAGCAATCTTCTGGCGACAGAGCAGGCATTTTATGCGCTGGTTTCCGCAGAGCGCGCCAATCAGGGTGAAGCTTCTTTGTACAGAATGAAGTAATTGGAGGTTTTTATGAAACGCATGGCAGGGGTATGTATCCTGCTGCTGATGCTGTCTTTGTATTGCGGCTGTGCAAAAACAAAGGCGGTGGATGTGGAAGATACAAACAAAGACGGGAAACTCAGCTGTACATTGGAAATCAGGTGCGATACGCTTCTTGATCATCTGGACGAGATGACACCGGAAAAAGCGGCACTTGTTCCGGCAGACGGTGTTTTGCTGGCGGAAACAGAAGCAGAATTTACCGGAGGGGAATCTGTTTTTGATGTGTTCCGCAGACTTTTGCGGGAAGAAAAGCTTCATTTTGAATATGTGGATGCATCTGCCTATGACTCTGTATACATAGAAGGCATCGGCAACCTCTATGAGTACGATGCAGGATCGCAGTCGGGATGGATGTACAGTGTAAACGGCACCTATCCCGGGCTGGGCAGCTCTGCCTATACACTGGCAGACGGCGATGTGATCCAGTTTCGTTATACCTGTAATCTGGGCGAGGATCTTGGAGCGGAGAGACTTTATGAATAAGGATGCTTTTTCGGGCTTTCACCCGGCGGTCAATCTGGCTTTTTTTGCGGCAGCGTTGGGGATGACAATGTTTATCCAGCAGCCGGTATACCTGCTGATCTCGATGGTCAGCGGGTGTGCCTATCTGCTTTATCTGCAGGGAAAAAAGGGAATGCTGCGGCAGGTAGGGTATCTTTTGCCCATCCTGTTACTGACGGCAGTCTTAAACCCTGCTTTTAATCATGAGGGCGTGACTGTTTTGTGGTATCTGCCCAATGACAATCCGATCACGCTGGAGGCCATCTGTTTTGGCATTGCCTTTGCGGTGATGATGGGGGCGTCCATCGTGTGGTTTAACTGCTGTAATACGGTGTTTACGTCGGATAAGATCATTTATCTGTTCGGGCGGCTTTTGCCGGCATTGTCTTTGCTGATTTCCATGACACTCCGGTTTGTACCGCGGTTTAAGCATTTTCTGCAAAGTGTACTGCGCACGCAGAGGGCGATGCACAAGCCGGAAAATACAAAGGAAAAACTGCGTCAGGCTTTTGACGCGTTCTCAGCCACGGTCAGCTGGGCCATGGAGCAGTCCATTATTTCGGCAGATTCCATGAAAAGCAGAGGATACGGCGTACAGGGAAGAACCGCTTTTTCCATCTATCGGTTTGAAAAAAGAGACGGATGCTTTCTGACCGTGCTGGTGGTTTTGTGTCTGGGAGCGGCGATTCCCTGTCTGACCGGTCACACGGCATGGCAGTATTATCCCGGACTTACCGGCACACTTTGGGGGGTGATACAGGCGGCAGCCTATTTTTGCTATAGCGGTATGTGTTTATTGCCGCTGATCATTGATTTGATGGAGGATCGCAAATGGAACTCTTTAAGATCCAAAATTTGACATTTACCTATCCGGAACAGGAAGCTCCGGTTTTAAAACATGTTTCCATGGAGCTTAGGCAGGGCGATTTTGCAGTGCTGGCCGGTTCTTCCGGCTGCGGAAAATCCACCCTGCTTCGCCAGTTTAAGACAGTTTTAGCCCCTCACGGAAAAAAAGAGGGAGAGATTTTGTATAAGGGTGCTCTTCTTGAACAGGCAGACAGCCGCACGCAGGCGGCTGGAATCGGATTTGTCATGCAGGACCCGGACAGC
>JAFVXW010000003.1 GCA_017500935.1 Lachnospiraceae bacterium | reverse complement strand
GAATTGATAAAAAAGCGATGAACAAGTTTGCAGATTATGGCTTGGAGTATCCTTCCGGTTGTATAGTAGCAAAAGCCAGATTGACGGAATGTATCAAAGTTGATGAAGCATTTCGAGAACTGTTAAAAGAAAAAAATGCATTGGTTTATAATAGTATTATCAAGCATAAAGAATGGGAAGGTTATGCTTTCAAATTAGAGAATATTGAGAAAACACCACTGATTCCTGTGAAGGGGAAGCTTAGTATTTGGGAGTTTTAAGGTAGCGATAAGGCGAAATGCATAAAATATTTGGAAATAAGGAAAATGTAAACTATATAGACAGAGAAGGTGCATATTTGATTCCGATTCATGATAATCAAGTTGGTGTTATTCAAACATCGAAAGGATATTTTCTTTTAGGTGGCGGCTTGGAAAATGGTGAAAGCCATAATGCGTGTATTGAGAGAGAATGTTTCGAAGAAGCTGGATATGTAGTTTGTATAAAAGAAAAAGTATGCTCTGCAGAAACATATGGTCATTATCCGATACTGGGATATTTCCACCCAATTCAGACCTATTATGTAGGGGAAATACTTAAGAAGGTGTCAGTTCCTGTAGAAGTTGACCATAAATTTCTTTGGGTTGACTATGATGCAATCAAAGGAAAAATGTTTGTCGAAATGCAAAACTGGGCATTGGAAAAGTGCTTTGAATATGTGCGGAGAAAATAGATTTGAAATTGTGGGGGTAAATATGGACTTATGGAAATCAACAAATTAAAAATTGTCATAAGACCAGAGATGCCATCTGAATATGAAGAGGTTAATAAGCTTATTTATGAAGCATTTTCCGAACAGCATGGTATAGATACTGGGAATTTTATGATGGAGCACTTTATAAAGGAAAGACAAAAAGAAACTTTTATTCCTGAACTGTCTCTTGTGGCAGTATTGGAAAATGGGAGGATTGTTGGGGAAGTAGTACTTCATGAAACAGACATTACAACAGCAAATGGAAAAATCACGCAATTGACTTTAGCGCAAAGTGCTGTTTTACCAGAATATAGAATGCAGGGAATTATGAGGATGTTGGTAGAATATGCATTAAATAAAGCAAAAAACATGGGTTATGGAGCGGTGTTTCTCGGAGGAAATCCTAAGCTTTATGCAAGATATGGATTTGAACCATCTAGTAAATATGGAATCTTTCATGAAAACAGGAAAAAATGGGGAGATGAAGGATTTATGGTTTGTATATTGAAACCCGGCGCTCTTGATGGGATAACAGGTACAACTTCCTATTATGGTGGATAACATTAAGTTTAAGAAAGGATAGAGAGAAAAGAGAGCGCGAAAAAGAAGAGTGGCAGGAACGATATAATACTGCGATTCAAAGAATTAGAGATGAGATTCAATCGTCGGATGAAATCTTAAGTAAAACCAATGTAATGACTTTAAATCTATGTATTTACGGAACAAGGAATCAATGAGAAAAAAATTCCCCTCCGTGCCAATTAAACAGGCGCGGAGGGATTCTTTTTTTACAGGTAATTTTATCAACATCTCACCAGATGAACCATCACAGCATCGCCGTCATGATATGATGCAGTCAGGTTTAAGCCTGCATTCATCAAACGGTCACCGTGATATTTTTTACCGGTGGCAGTATCCTGATAAACGGCATCAGGATCAAGACCGCGAAGTTTTACAAAGTATACCGGATGTACAGAAGTGCGGATGACTGTAAAAGTAAATAATGCCTCTGATCTATCCTCTGAAACATACATCCAGGCGGCACATTTTCCGGTTTTGCCGTTTACTGTATCGGTGGGAAGGATCAGGCGGTACAGATCGCCCCGGTTGATGACAGAGTAGTAACGGTGATAATCTGCAACCTGATGACGGATGAGCTCTTTGTCCTCTTCTGTCAGTGTGGTCAGATCCAGTTCGTAGCCGAAAGCACCTGCCATGGCGATGATTCCGCGTGTTTCCAGAGAGGTAGCACGGCCTGTCTGATGATTGGGAGAAGCGGAAACGTGGCAGCTCATGGATGCAGCAGGATATACCATTGAGGTACCTAACTGAATATCGATGCGCTCCATGGCATCCGTGTCATCACTGGTCCAATACTGCGGTGAATAGTAAAGCATAGCAGGATCATAGCGTCCGCCGCCGCTGGAGCAGCCTTCCAAAAGCAGATGAGGAAAGGCAGTTGTGATACGGTCGAGCAGATCATACAGGCCCAGCACATAACGGTGGAAAATTTCACCGCCCTGTTCTGCAGGCAGCAGTGCACTTCCGGCTTCGGTGAGATTGCGGTTGAAATCCCATTTTACATATGCGATGTTTGCGGATGAAAGGATTCCTGAAATGGTATCAAACAGATAATCACGGACATCCTCACGGGTGATATCCAATACATATTGGCTTCTGGAAATGGACATTTCACGGCCCGGTATTTTCAGGCACCATTCAGGGTGGGCTTCATACAGCCTGCTGACAGGAGAAATCATTTCCGGTTCAAACCAGATACCGAATTTCAGGCCAAGGGCATTGACTTTTTCCACCAGTGCAGGCAAGCCGCAGCGGATTTTTTCTTCATTGACAAACCAGTCGCCGAGGGAACTGGTACCATCGTTTCGCTGACCGAACCATCCATCGTCCATGACCAGCATTTCGATACCGCAGTCAGCAGCTTCCTTTGCAATGGAAAGGAGTTTTTCGTCATCGAATGTAAAATAAGTAGCTTCCCAGTTGTTGATCAGTACGGGACGTTCTTTATCAACCCATTCTCCGCGGCAGAGGTGTTTGCGGTAAAGTTTATGGTATACCCGTGACATTTTGCCAAGGCCTTCGCCTGAGAAAACGATCACTGCTTCAGGTGTGACAAAGTCTTCACCGGGGTTCAAACGCCATTCAAAGCCTTCCGGCAGGATACCGGCCATCAGTCGGGTGGAGCCAAAAGGATCCACTTCGCAGGTGATATCAAAGCTTCCGGAATAAATGAGAGAGATTCCCACAGCCATACCGTATTCTTCGGTGGTTTCCTGTGTCACAAGTGCGGCAAAGGGGTTATGCTGCTGGCTGGAAGCACCGCGGCGGCTGGAAACAGACATACTTCCGTGCAGCAGCGGTGTGCGCTCGATATGGCGTTCACGCCCCCAGCTGCCCCATAAATGAACAAGCTCTGCCTGGGGATGAATTTCGGGAAAATCAAGGGATGCGCTGTAAGCCCGCAGCAGGGAAGCTGTGCGGGAGTCGGAACCGTTTTTGATGACGGTTCTGCGGCAGATGGCAGGATAATCACGCATCGCAGTATAATAGAGGTCATAGGTGAGGAATGATCCCGGGTCGATACAATGCAAAATCAGGGTGTCGCAGTCGTTTTCATTTGCATGAACAGCCGGATAGGGATCCAATACCGGTTTTCCGGGAATGATCGTGTGAGATTCGTAACGAAGGGCGGCAGCAGGTGCACTTGCTGTCTGGGCGGAAAGATCTTTGACCATGACGGCGGACGGACGGAAATCGCCGGTACCAAATCCGGGATATTCAAAGGGCGCAATATCGCAGGAAAACCAGTTGTTTTCAGGATGTGCTGGAAGCGGAATGACGGAATCATGGGGAACACGCACAAGAAGGTCTTCAACATCATCATCTGAAATGGCAGGACCACTGTAGAGATGCAGGGGAAAACCCTGGAATATGGAAATGATGTAGGATGCGTCACCGGCCTGCAGATGGAAAATGGGTTCGCCGGATGTGGATATGGTTGTTTTGATCATATGTAATTTCTCCAGTATATGATTGATTAAAATTTTGATATGTTTTTAGTATACCTATTTTTTTTTGACAAAACAATGTATTTTAATACTGTTTTGGATTTTATGTTAAGTATCGGCAGCAGAAAGATACGCTTATTGAGTGTGAACATTATATGAAAGGTATTGTAAGGTTTCTGCTTATATGTTAACCTATGTTTGAAGATTTACGGACAGTTTTCTGAAAAGTAAATGAGGATTTTAAATCCAATTTCAATTATGATGCATCAGGAAAGGATGGATAAAAACATGAAACAGTTAAACGAAAAAGTTGCAATCGTAACCGGTGCCGGACAGGGTATTGGTAAGGGTATTGCCCTTTGTCTTGCAAAAAGAGGTGTTAAGGTTGTCTGTACCGGAAGAAGACTGGAACCCATCGAGGAGACAGTAGCTGAAATTAAGGCAGCAGGCGGAGATGCTTTTGCTATGACCTGTGATTCTGCAGACCGTGCCCGTGTAAAAGAAGTTGTTGACAAGACCGTAGCAACCTACGGAACCGTCGATGTAGTTGTAAATAATGCGCAGGCAGTTGCAAAATCTATGCCCGTTGAAGAAGTTACTTACGATCTGATGTATCTGGCATGGTCCACCGGAACAATCGGTTCCCTGAATTTCATGCAGGAATGCTTCCCTTATATGAAGGAACAGGGCGAAGGCCGTGTGATCAACTTTGCATCTGCGACCGGTATGTTCGGTTATGCCGGTAATCTGGCATATGGCTCCAACAAGGAAGCAATCAGAGGTCTGACCAAGATTGCTGCAAAAGAGTGGGGACAGTATGGTATCTGCGTAAACTGTGTACTTCCCGGTGCTGAATCTCCCGCCGCAAAAGAATGGGCAAAGAAATTCCCTGAAAAATATGAAGCGATTCTGATGCAGCAGCCTATGCGCCGTCTGGGTGATGCAGAGAACGATATTGTACCTGTAATTGCATTTTTAGCAGGTCCCGATTCCTGCTATTACTCCGGTCAGTGTCTGCTGCTGGATGGTGCTTATTCCATCGCACCTTAATCCATCCGGGATTTTGTTGTTTTTTGATATAGTATGTAAAATAGCCCGGTGCTGAAGTTTGGCACCGGGTTTTATTTCAGAGGCATTAAGATGATTAAAAATATTATATTTGATATCGGTAATGTATTGACTGCATTTCAATGGAATAAAAAGTTTCAGAATACCGGTTATCCGCAAGACATATTGAAAAGAGTAGCCCAGGCGACGGTTTTAAGCGATATGTGGAAGGAATATGACAGAGGTGTTTTAACGGAAAGTGAGCTTATGGATGCATTTATCCGTCATGATCCGGAAATGGAGCCTTTTATCAGAGGATGTGTGGGCAATTATCTGGGAATGCTGCAAACATATGACTATACCACTCCCTGGATACGCTCCTTAAAGAAAAATGGCTATGGGGTTTACTATCTTTCCAATATGCCCGAAATTGCAGAAAGAGACTGCACAGAGGCGCTGGATTTTGTCAAGGAGACAGACGGGGGCATTATGTCCTGGAGTGTACGTATGGTCAAGCCGGATGCGGCCATTTATCAGCTGCTTTTGGAGCGTTACGGACTGAAGGCGGAGGAATGTGTCTTTTTGGATGATTCTGAGAAAAATGTCGAGGCTGCGCGCAAAGTCGGGATGTATGGAATCGTGTTTTGTGATAAAGAGCAGGCTTGCGAGGAACTGCGCAGACTGGGAGTAGATGGGTGAGAGAACTTGAAGTCAAATTTTTTGATTTCAAGTTAGAGGAGTGCATCTATTTGACATGGTACGATTGGCGGGAGAAATTCGATATGGAAAAAATGGTTTTCTGTTTCAGGTAGACCGCCCGGTGAATCCGGAGAATGGAGAAGCCATCGATTTTGGCCCGGCGATCATCGAGGAAGGAACACCGGTTCCGTGGATTACAAAGTAGAAAAGGAGAAGGCAAAATACTATGATAGATTCAAGATGCGGACTGCACTGCAGCACTTGTGCGTATAAGGAACCCTGTGGATGCGGTGGTTGTATAGAGACAAACGGACATCCGTTTCATGGCGAATGTCCTGTTGCTATTTGCTGTCAGAATAAAGGGTTTATGCATTGCGGTGAATGCCCTGATATTCCCTGTGAGCAATTATATACATATTCTTATCTGGATAAAGAGCATGGGGACAATCCGCCCGGTGCAAGAGTAGAACAGTGTAAAAGATGGGCGAAGGAGTTTAAAATTGGTTGAAGTAAAGTTCTGCGAGAATATAGATGATTCGCTTCTAAAGGCAGCCGTTATTATTGCTAAAACCAATGGAAAATGGGTGTTCTGTAAACATCGGGAACGGGATACCTATGAAATACCCGGTGGACATCGGGAATCCGGAGAAGCTATTTTGGAAACCGCCAGACGGGAATTACAGGAAGAAACGGGTGCGGTTGTTTATGATATCAAGCCGATTTGCATTTATTCATTAAAAGGAAGAATAAGTGAAACTAAGAATATTACAAATGAAGCATTTGGAATGCTTTATTTTGCGGATATATTTTCGTTTGAAGATTTTCAGAGTGAGATCGAAAAGATAGTAATCACAGATACTCTGGTAGAGAACTGGACTTATCCGGTGGTTCATCCGGCGTTGAAGTGCTTGAAGTTTTAAACAGACAACCAGTGGAACGCTTCAAATACCAGATCAATTTGCATGAAAAAAATGTCTGATTTGGCATGTACAAAACAAAACTTTGTGATATGTTATTATTAACAAACAATGACTTTTGCATTGGGGAGGACAGGCAGCATGATTAATTTCGGAACAGGTGGATGGAGAGCAGTCATAGGTGAGGATTTCATCTGTGAAAATATCCGGCGTGTGGCATCAGGTATTGTGAAGCTGGCGCAGGAGCAGAATAAGACAGACAAGCCCATAATCATTGGTTATGACAGACGCTTTTTGTCAGAAAGTGCAGCCAGATGGGTTGCTGAGACGCTGGTTGAAGGCGGTTTGCAGGTTTGGTTTCTGAATCGTTCTGCACCCACACCGTTGATCATGCATACAGTCAAGGACAGAGAACTGTATTTTGGTATTGAGATTACCGCAAGCCATAATCCCTCTAATTATAATGGTATTAAGCTCATTGTGGATGAAGGAAGGGATGCGCCTCTGGAAATAACCGGACATCTGGAAGAGCTGATCGCGGAAGTAAAAGAGCTGAAATACTGCAGTTTTGAGACTGCAGTGGCAGACGGACGTATTGTGTATCTGCAGAATCCTTTCAACAAATTTTTGGATGATATTATTGACCTGCTTGATATGAAAGCGCTGCGTGAACGCGGCGTCCGCGTGCTGTTTGATACCATGCACGGATCAGGAGCTTATCCGCTGCAGGTAATTTTCCATACTGCCCGCTGTACCATTGATACGATCAATCTGAACAAGGATGCGTATTTTGGCGGTATGATGCCCGCACCCACTGAAAAAACACTGAATACCCTGCAGGATCAGGTTATTCTGGGCAATTATGATTTCGGTATTGCGATGGATGGAGACGGTGATCGACTCGGCATCATTGATAAATGCGGAAGATACATAAGTGCCAATGAAATTCTCTGTATGCTTTACTACTATCTGGTAAAATACAAAGGCTGGAAAGGCCCGGTAGTCCGTAACCTGTCTACAACCCATATGCTTGACAGGATTGCAGAGAGTTTCGGTGAAAAATGCTATGAAGTACCGGTTGGATTTAAGTATATTTCCTCCAAGATTGATGAAGTAGACGCAGTATTGGGCGGAGAGTCCTCCGGCGGTCTTACTGTGCGCGGTCATATTCATGGCAAAGATTCTGTATATGCGGCATCCTTGTTTGCTGAAATGATCAGTGTGATCGGTAAAACTGCTTCCGAGATCATGAATGAACTGGAAGAGCAGTTTGGTCATTTTGAAATGGTGGAGGATAACCTCAGATTTGTACCGGAACAGAAAGCAGAAATTTTAAAGCTGATCATGGAAGACAAAAAGCTGCCTGTATTTGAGGCTGAGATCGACCATGTGGGTTATGAGGATGGCTGTAAGGTTTATTTTAAAGACGGAAGCTTTGTAAGCTGTCGTTTTTCCGGAACCGAACCTTTGCTTCGTATTTTTGCGGAAGCCGGTGATAAGAAGACTGCGCAGGGATATATTGCAGCATTCCATAGTTTTTTAAAGATATAATAATCGTTACTGTTTAAGAATGATGAAAAACCGCCTGTGGGAGAAAATCCTGCGGGCGGTTTTATTTGTACTTCCATTTATAAGAAATCCTATTGACAACTATATCGTTAACCGATATACTTACTATAACGGGAGACGATATAACGAACAACGTAATAGATGAAAGGAGGCTTGCATATGTCAAATCCAGCACTTACAGAAGCCGTATACTATATTTTGCTGTCATTAATTCAGCCAATGCACGGTTACGGGATCATGCAGAATGTGGAGCAGTTGTCCAATGGCCGTGTAAAACTTGCAGCGGGAACTCTTTACGGTGCGATCAATACTTTGCTTGAAAAGGGATGGATCACAGCACTGACGGGGGAGAAAGACAGCAGAAAAAAAGAATATCAGATTACAGAGCAGGGAAGGCAGATGCTTGCAGCAGAACTTGGCCGTCTTAGGGAACTGCTTGATAACGGAAAACGCATATTGGAGGAAAAGTAAATGAGACAGACGATCCGCAAATGGTTTTGGGTATGGGATTTTGAAAAAGAAGAAAAGTGGCTCAATGACATGGCTGCCAAGGGACTTTGTCTTGTCTCTGTCGGTTTTTGTAAATATGAGTTTGAGGAATGTGAGCCCGGAGAATACAGAATCTGTCTGCAGCTTCTTGATAACACGCCGACACATCCTGAAAGCATAAAATATCTTGAATTTATGGAATCAACAGGTGCAGAACATGTCGGTTCCTTTATGCGCTGGGTATATTTTCGTAAGAAAACATCCGAAGGTGAGTTTGTATTATTTTCAGACAATGAATCCCGAATAAAACATCTTTCCGGTATCATTACGATGATTGCTCTGATAACCGCAGCAAACTGGATGATTGGTATCAATAATCTTTTTCTGACATCTGCGGTTGCTGCACCGATCAACTATGTGGGACTTTTGAATATTGCCATCGGTATTTTGGGGACATTCGGAAGTGTAAGGCTGTATAAAAAGCGTGAAAAAATGAAAAAGGAAAGTCAGTTGTTTGAGTAATGGCGGAGGTATTTACATGAACAGAGCAGAAAAGTATAAAGAATATTTTACAAAAGAATATCTGATGGGACCCAATTCTTTCCGATTATTGGAAGAACTGGTCTGCAGATGTCCTGAAAATATAGATTATGGAAGAACATTGGATCTGGGATGCGGCAATGCCCTGACATCCTTGTTTTTGGCCAATGAAACTGAAGCGAAAACCGTGTATGCTTTTGATCTTTGGATTTCAGCCTATGAAAATTTTGAGCGGATCAGAAAGAATAAACTGGAAGATACAATTATTCCGATTCATGGAAATGCTTTGGATATGCCTTTTGCACAGGAATATTTTGATACAATTGTCAGTGTGGATTCCTATCATTATTTTGGCTGTAAAGAGGGTATTTTTGCAGAGAAGATTTTACCGTTTATTAAAAAAGAAGGTTATGTAATGATTGCAATTCCCGGATTAAAAGAAGAACCGAAGGGAGAGCTGAATACATTATTCCATGAATGGGCAGAAGGGGATGATGCTGATTTATTCAAAACTGCCTCATGGTGGGAAGCTCTTTTGAAAAAAGAGTGTGGAGATAAGTGCAGCGTAACTGTACAGGAAGCGGATTGCTTTGAAATCGCATGGAAAGAATGGTTTGATTCCGGGCATAAATATGGCATCCGTGATCAGGAATATCTGGAAAAGGGATTGGATCAGATTGTGAATTTTGTGCTGATCTATGTGAAAAAACTGGTTTGAGGATAAAATATGCTGGCTTATACATACATTGAAAAAGGAAAATTTCAACTTTTAGAAAAAGACAAACCTGTTCTGCAGGATGATCGGGATGCCATTGTACGCGTAACTTTGAGCAGTATCTGTACCAGTGATCTGCACATCAAGCATGGCAGTGTTCCGCGTGCTGTTCCCAGCATTACGGTTGGGCATGAAATGGTTGGCATTGTGGAGGAAACAGGAAATGCGGTGACGGGTGTAAAACCCGGCGACAGGGTGACTGTAAATGTGGAAACATTCTGCGGAGACTGTTTTTTCTGTAAAAACGGATGGGTCAACAACTGCACCGATCCTGACGGCGGATGGGCACTGGGATGCCGGATCGATGGCGGACAGGCAGAGTATGTCCGTGTTCCCTATGCTGATCAGGGGCTGAATAAGATTCCGGATACTGTAACCGATGAGCAGGCCCTATTTGTGGGAGATGTGCTGGCGACCGGCTACTGGGCTGCGCAGATTTCTGAAATTAAAGAGGATGATACGGTTCTGATCATCGGTGCCGGTCCGACCGGAATCTGTACTTTGCAGTGTGTACAGCTCAAAAATCCTGCACGCGTGATCGTTTGTGATATCGATCAAAAACGGCTGGATTTTGTGAAAAAGCATTATCCGCAGGTTTTAACAGTGACACCTGAGAATGTCGCAGAATTTGTACAAAAGCACAGTAAACATGGCGGAGCAGATGCGGTATTGGAAGTGGCCGGTTCTGAGACTACATTCCGTATGGCATGGGAATGTGCCCGTCCCAATGCGATTGTTACGGTGGTGGCATTGTATGACGGGCCGCAGACTTTGCCGCTGCCTGAAATGTATGGAAAAAATCTGATTTTCAAGACCGGCGGTGTGGACGGCTGCAACTGTGCCGAAACTCTGAAGCTGATCGAGGATGGAAAGCTTGATACAACACCGCTGATCACTCATACATTTGCCTTAAAAGACATTGAAGAAGCATACCATATTTTTGAAAATCGTCTGGATGATGTGATCAAAGTGGCGATCAGAACAGGAGCGTAATTTATGAGGATCATCATTTCTCCTGCCAAGAAAATGAATACAGACACGGACAGCCTTGCGTGGAAAAAGCTGCCGGTGTTTTTGGACAAAACAGAGCAGCTTGTCAAAATCCTGCAGGGAATGCAGTATGATGAACTGAAAAAACTCTGGAAATGCAATGATTCCATTGCGGAAATGAATATGCAGCGGCTTGCGGACATGGATTTACATAGCTGTCTGACCCCGGCACTTTTGGCTTATGAGGGGATTCAGTATCAATATATGGCTCCCGGAGTGTTTACCGATCAGGAATTTGACTATGTGGAAAAACATTTGCGCATTTTATCCGGATTTTATGGAATCTTGAACCCTTATGACGGCGTTGTGCCGTATCGTCTGGAAATGCAGGCAAAGTTAAAGGTCGGTGATGCAAAGGATCTTTACGGTTTCTGGGGCAGCAGCCTTGCAGAGCAACTGTTTGCGGAAACGGACTGTATCATTAATCTGGCGTCTAAGGAATACAGTATCTGTATTTCAAGATACCTGCCGGAGCATGTGCGGTTTATTACCTGCGTTTTCGGTGAGAAAAAAGACGGCAAGGTGATCGAAAAAGGAACGATGTGCAAGATGGCCCGCGGTGAGATGGTGCGTTTTATGGCAGAAAACCAAATCAGCGATCCAGAAGAAATTAAGGCATTTGACAGGCTGGATTACCGGTTTGACGCAGAGTGTTCCGATGAGCGGCAGTTTGTGTTTATACGGTAAAAATATACGCAAACCCGATTGCTGAAAATGTTGAAATATTACCGAAAGTGTGGGAATATAATGATATCGAATTCGATATACATGATTTTTAAACTGGAGGTAAGCGTATGTTTATAGAAGAACGTCATCAGGAAATAACTGATATGATCAGGCAAAACGGTAAAATCACAGTTGCACAGATCACAGTAAAATATGGAATATCGGATGAATCAGCCCGCAGGGACTTAAGAATTCTGGAGCAGAAGGGACTTTGCAAAAGAACGCATGGCGGGGCGATCGTCATTGTGCAGGTCAGTGTGAGACCGCCTGTAAACAGGGATTTTTCTGCAATGCCAATTTTTGACAATTACAGAGAGATTGCGCGGGCAGCAGCCGCAAAAATCAGGGAACATGACATTGTGTATCTGACAGGCGGCTCCTTCGGGCATATTCTGGTATCTTTTTTGCCGAAAGATATCCGTTATACAGTGGTGGTCAATTCGGTTGATATGGGAAAAGAACTCAGGAGCTTTGAGAATATCGATGTATATGTTGCAGGCGGAAAGATGCGGCAGAGCGGTTCTTTGGTGGACAGCCTTGCGACTGCGTTTGTAAGCAGAATGCATTTTGATCTGTGTTTTATCACCGGAGGAGGTCTTACCGCAGAATTTGGCCTGTCAAACGGCACCGATGAAACGGCTGCATTTCAGCGTGCCGTGATTAAAAACAGCCGCAGGAAATATCTGCTGATACCCAGTTCCAAGATCGGAACCGATGCTTTTATCAGGGTCTGCGATGTAGATGTCTTTGATGAGGTCATCACGGACTGGGATTGTGTTGAGGATCAGATTGCCGCGATCGAAGAAAAAGGTGTACAGGTCACCGTTGTTGAGGAAATAAAATGATCCGGGGGAGATTTGAGAGATAAAAAGAAAGCGTTTTTGGTCGGGACAGATTTGACTGACGCCGGTATACTTAGGTCAGAAAATCGATTTTCATAAATACGAAAGGGGACATGAAAATGGATCATAATGATTTAATTACAAAGGCGATCAGTTTTGCCCGTGATCATGCGCAAGACCATGCATTATCACTGCAGGATATTGCGGATGCGGCGGGATTTTCACTGGATTATTTTAACAGAATCTTTCTGGCAAATACCGGTTTTACAGTTATGGCTTATGTGAATTATGTCAGACTCAAAAAAGCATTGATTCTGTTAAGAACAACGGACAAATCCATTTTAGACATTGCATTGGAAATTGGTTACAGTTCTCAGGAGGGATTTGGTAAGGCTTTTCAGAAAAAATACGATGTTACGCCGGGAGAGTACCGCAGACAGATGAAAGGTAAAATCATCAAAGCTGCGGAAGTGGCAGATGCAGCAGTGGCTGCCAGATTTATTCATGACAATCCGGATTTTACATTGGCAGATACAAATGAAGTAATAGAATATTTACTGGATACGGATGCTCTTAAATACGGGAGATTATGCGGTGAAATAAAGCATATGGGAATCCATATGGCGGTACAGAATCATGACTTTCAAAGAGGATTTATTGGAATTCGTGCGGTTTCTGCAGAAAATTGTGTATTGGAACTGGTCACAGAAGACATGAAGCTTCTGGCAGAATGGTTAAAACGTTTTCGCAGTAAAAGCTTTAAAATTTCATTTTGCTGCAATCGGGAAGCGCATGAGGTATTGGCATTTTTACGAGAAAAAGGTGTTGATATCAATGTAACATACCGTCCTCAGGCAGTATATCAGGGGGCTGGGCTCAACTGTACGTTGCCTGAAGCCATACAGATCAAAAAGCTGGGTAAGGCTGACTTACCGGCTGTAATGAAGTGGGCAAAGGGGAAAAATGATGTCTATACAAAGCAGCTGTTGATACCGGAATACTATCGGGATGAATCCGTTTTGGAATATGGTATCTTTGAAAAAGATGAATTGATCGCTGTTGCAGGATGTGGTATTGATGAAGTACAGGGATTACGTATGAATGACTGCTGCATCATCCGTTTTGCAGTTGGCGGAGAAGAAACAGAATTATACCGGCCTGTTTATGCAGCTGTTACAGAGCTTTTATGGCAGGATGGAATTGTACCTTATGATGAGCTGCAGTTTGGAGAGTATGCAAAGAAGCATGGTAACTTTACTTGTGTTGATCTGGGGTATCATGTTGTGAACAGGAAATATGATGTTGTAATTTCATAATGGTACAGCAAAACCTAAAGCCGCTGTGATTTTTATTTTTTGTAAGAATAAGGATCACGGCGGTTTTTGATTTGGTATAAAGCAGAACGTAACAAATTGCATAAATTCCGGGAGCGGTAACTATGGTCAAAACGCTGAAATGTCTTGCAGAGAATAAATAATGCTTACGAAATATCAAAAATTCAGTTAAAATATTGTTGGAACGATTAAAGTTTTTTTCTTTGAAGAAGGTGAAACATGGAAGTCAAAGAGTTGATCGGAACAGAGGTTTTTCACAAGGTATTTGGAACAGGTTTCATAGAGGATGCCCATGATAACTACATACAGGTTCTTTTTCAGAGCGAAAAAAGAAGTAATTTTTCGTACCCGTCCTGTTTTGACAGATTTCTTGTATTGGAATCAGAAGAAAACAGAGAGGATGTGAATGCAGACCTGGTTTTGTGGAGAATGGAAAGCGGTGCTGAGCAAAAAGAAGCATTACGGCAGCAGTATTTAGAGACACAGCAGGCAATTGAAGCAAGGCGGATCGCTGCAGAAGAAAGAAAGCGGAAGGCTGTGCAGCAAAGAATGAGGAAGTGAGAGCGCAGATGTATCAAATTGGAGATTATATCGTAAAAAGCGGTAATGGAGTATGCAGGATCGAAAAGGTGATGCACCTTGACATGGCCGGAATTGACAGGAATAGATTGTATTATATGCTGGTTCCGATCAATGATGAAAACGGCAAGGTTTATGTGCCGGTGGATACTTCTGTCCGGCAATTAAGAAAGGTCATGAGTACAGAGGAGGCCTATGCGCTTATCGCGAAAATTTCAGATGCAGAGGAGATCGATGTTCAGAACGATAAATTGCGGGAACAAAAATACAAGGAGATCCTCAAAGAGTTTGAACCGGAATCCATGCTTCGTATCATGAAAACCACATACCTGCGCAGAAAGGAAAGATTGGAGCAGGGAAAAAAGAACATGGCTGTTGATGAATATTATCTGAATCTGACAGAGAAAATCATTCTTTCTGAATTGTGTCTGGTTTTAAATAAGGATCAGGGTGAAATACGCGATCTTTTTATGAAAACAATTGAAAATGCATGATGCTGCCCCCTGTCCTGCGGTCTGAATGACGGCAGGGCAGGGGGATTCTATTTTGTTATTTTGATATGAAATAAATTGGTGGTATAATATTGGGAAAAAGGAGTGATTAGAATGAATAATAAATCATTTGACTCAGAACGGATTGCTTTGGGATATGCCAACAGACCATGGATCCATAAAGCGGTTATGGAGGAAATCAAAAAAGAATATTCTACGAAATGTCCATTTGAAAACGGTTTGGATGTGGGATGCGGAGCTGGATTATCAACAAAAGCCCTTCGATTGATATGTAATCATGTAACCGGTTCTGATATATCGGAAGCGATGATAAATGTTTGTAGGACTTTGTATACCGATTCAACTTTTAATTTTTACGTGTCCAGTGCAGAGAAAACCAGAGAACCGAAGCAAAAATATGACATTGTTACAGCAGCAGGAATGGTCAACTGGGTGGATAAGGATTTGCTTCTGGATCGGATGCATGAAGTGATGCAAAAAAACGGTTTCCTTATCATCTATGATTTCTGGATTACGGACCGGATGACTGGAAAAAGTGCATATACAGACTGGTATCACAATCAGTATCTGAAAGTTTTCCCTAAGCCTCCCAGAAAGGAAAATGTCTGGCAGCAGGAAGAAATGGGAGAGAATTTTCGGATTCTGAAACAGACTGTATATGAGGTACCTTGGATTTTTACTTTGGAGCAGTTTATAGATTTTATGATGATTCAGTCCAACGTGAATTCCCGAATAGAATCCGGTGAAAAAACAGTGTCGGAAGTATATGAATGGATGAAAAACAGCCTTAGTCCAATATTTGATGGGACGGAACAGACACTTTGGTTTGATGGGTATTGCTGGTATATAGAACATAAGTAATGACGAGGTATGGCTATGGAACGATTTTACAAGATGGTTGAAGCTTCGAATAAAAAGTTTCCCCGTGGCGTGGAGCCTTATCAAATGGCGACCAGATTACTGGAGGAATGCGGAGAAGTAGCCGCAGAAATCAATTTGTGGGAAGATTCAGGCCTGAAACGCCAGAAACACGGTGAACCTAAAAAAGAAGATCTTGCAAATGAGCTGCGCCAGGCAATGTTGGAGCTTTTTAAAATAGCTCATTATTATCATGTTGATCAGATAGATGTATCGGGGTATCGGTTCTTATCGGAACATTCTATAGAGGAATTTATAGATGATGCAGTGAATGATATTGCGGAAAAGATAAATGTCTGGTCGAACGAAGTGATTTAGCAGGCAAGGGGGAGTTTTTCAATATGTTTTTGAATACAGATTTTTTAACAGATGGGGAAATTAAGCTGCAGCTTGAAAAGACAGTTGATGCAATTCCTGAGAAAGAATGGCTGCCGGCGTATCATTTTGCAATCTGTGATATGAATGGGCAGATAATGGGAAAATGTGATTTCAGAATCGGTCATAGCCATAAGACATATTATGGCGGAAATATTGGATATACGATCAGTGAAAAATTCCGCGGTCACAGATACGCAGTGAAGGCATGCAGATTACTTTTTGAACTGGCCAAAAAACATAATCTGGGTTATGTAATGATAACCTGCAATCCTCAAAATTATGCATCCAGAAAAACCTGTGAAATTTTAGGCGGAGAATTGCTTGAAATTGCAAAATTGCCTGCGGACAGTGACATGCGGGTACTGGGAGAAGATATGATGTGTATTTTCAGATTTGAGTTGGGATAGGTGAGAGTAACCAGATTATTACATAGGAAATGCTGGAAATGAGTTGACAACTGATTGTGCTGTAAATTAACGTGTAAATACATTGAATAATATGCTGCATATGTATATAATATAATTATGAAGTATTAATATTTTCAGGGATATGATTGGAGGAATTAACATGCCTAATATTAAACCGATATCAGATTTGAGAAATTATACTGCTGTTATCAATGAGGTAACATATGGAAACCGTGTGTATCTTACAAGAAATGGACATGGTCAGTGTGCGATTATTGATATGAAAGAACTGGATGAATTAGATAAACAAAAAGCTCTTTATCAGCTTATGAGTAAGCTAAATGAAGCTGAAATATCTATTCGTGAGGAAGGAACAATATCAGCAGATGATTTAGAGGCAGAATTGGGGGTATAAAAGTTGAAGAAGCTTGAATATTCTCAAATTGTAAGACGAAAACTTAAAAATTTAAAAACACGTCTTACCAGAGAGTTTGGCGCAGAAGTATCGAAAAAAGCTTTAAAGCAGATCACAGATACTGCCAGAAGTTTAGTGGATTTTGAAGAAAAGGGAATTGCTGTTTCATCTATGTATGATATAGATTGTGATTATAGATACATTTATAATCGATAATATTGATATGTCTATTTGATTACTGTTTAGCTGTATTCATTGACACACAGACACGGGACCAGAGAGAATTCTCCGGTCCCGTTTACATAGTTAATTGACTAAAATGGATGAGGTATAATCATCAGTCCTTGGTATATCACACATAAAACTGTGCCTGCATGGAAAACAGTTCGCTGTAAATACCGTCTTTTGCCAGCAGTTCATCATGCGAGCCATATTCGGCAATTTCGCCCTGACGAAAGACTGCAATGCAAAGCTCTTGCCAAAGCGATTTTCTGACCTTCGCCGCCGGAGGGTTCAAAACCGGTTTCATCAAAATTCTTATAGACGGATGTGGTGATACCGTCAGATAATTTTTCCAAAGTTTCTCCCAGACCGGCATATTCCAGAGCAGTTCTGACTTTTGTTTCATCCATTGGCAGTGCAAGGGCAACATTGTCCTTTAAGGACATGGAAAACAGCTTAGCTTGAAGCAATAATTTTTACCCATTGCAAACTCCTGTCCGCCAGTTTGGATGGCTTGAATGTAGATATATTTTAACACGGGTGGAGGATTTATGTAAATATGACTTTCGTATAATATTGGCATGCAGTATAGTAATGCTACACCCCGACCAAACTCCGCACAAAATGTCGGGATTTACAAAGGCCCTTTTGATAGAATGCAATCAGACAGGGAGAGGAGCCAAAAAGATGAATACGATTATAGGCCTGCAGAAGGCGATCGACTACATTGAGGAAAACTTGACTGAAAAAATCGACTATGAAGCGGTGGCGGCACAAGCCTACGCATCAAGCTATCATTTTCAGCGTGTGTTCAGTATTCTGTGCGGTTTTACACTGGGAGAATATATTCGCGGCCGCAGGCTGTCGCTTGCCGGTGCAGAGCTTGCCGCAACAGATGCAAAAGTAATTGATGTAGCCATGAAATATGGATATGAAAGTCCGGACAGTTTTGCAAAAGCATTCCAGAAATTTCATGGGATTCTGCCGTCTAAAGCCCGTAATAACGGTAGTCATCTAAAAAGCATGTCTCGCCTTGTACTGAAAATTTCTTTGGAAGGCGGTATGAGTATGGATTATCGGATTGAAACAAAAGCAAAAATGACACTTCTGGGTTATAAAAGACGTTTTGAGGGAACACCTTATGATGATCTGCGGTACGATCAGGAGAAAAACATGTTCATGTCCACAAGAGCCTGTCAGTGGATGCTCAAAGGAATCACAAATGACAAGCTTTCACAGTATTGTGTTCTTACAAATATGGATGATGCCGGATATGACTTTTACGTGGCTGCAGCTGTGGGGGAATATGAACTTGAAAATCTCTATAACAGCAGTGTTACCGGAATTGATTTTATGGAAAAATTCGAGTTTGAGCAGATCGTAATCCCTGAAAGAACCTATGTGGTTTTTGAAACCAAAAAGCAGCATATGCCCATCCCGGAATATTTTGATATTCGCAGGCAGATCGCGGCAGAATGGTTTTCGAATGCAGAATATCAGATAGCCGATGCGCCGGAGCTTGCGGTTTATCATTGGGGAATCGTTGGCGGATTTAAAGAAAGAAGCATAGAAATCTGGATTCCGATTGAGAAGAAATAAGTTTATGAAAAGGGCACTCGTTTTGACGGGTGTTCTTTTTTTGTGTGATGAAAGTGTAAATACACATTGCCATTTACAGAACAGGGAATTTACGTGTTTGCAACTGTTTTAAAAGGAGAACGGGCAGCAGATGGCTGATTATTAAATTTTAAGATATTGGTTGTAGATAAACATTCTATGGATTATAATAAAATCAGATATTTTTTTGATATTTTAGGAGGCACAGCATATGGAAGTTTCAGTTAAAAATAATTATGTAGAAGCCTTAAAACAGCAGCAGGCAGAAGTCAGAGAGCTTGTATTGGATGGTTTGAGACAGGCTAAAGAAGGAAAAACGAAAGAGTTTGATGCTGTTTGTGACAGATTGGAGAAAAAGTATAGGAATACTAAACTATAAAATCGAAATTACCAGTTTAGCGGAGCAGGATTTGGAAGATGCTGCTGATTATATTGCGTTTGAACTTAAAAATCCAGTTGCAGCTGTTAATATGGTAAAAGGAATACGAAAGCAGATAAATTCATTGAAAACTTTTCCAGAATGTAATGAGTTGGATGAGGATTCTATACTGGCTGAGTTTGGCATACGGATGGATTACTATAAAAATTATAAAATATATTATGTCATTGAAAGAGATGTAATTATTGTTATCAGAATTCTACATATGTTGGTAAACAGTAGGGTATGGTTATATCGGACATTGGGATTAAATTCATAATAGATAGATAAAAGGCGCAGATAAGTTAGTTCTGTGCCCTTTTTATACCAAAGCCTACATTGACAAACTACTGTCTGAAAGATAAAATTTCCCAAATATATTCAGCAGGAGGGATTTTCATATGAAAGCAATCATTACAGACCTGGACAGAACGCTTCTTCACACAGACAAAACCATTTCGTCATACTCGATAGAAATCCTGAACAGATGCCGCGAAGCAGGAATACGCATCATGGCGGCAACTGCCAGACCTTTCAGAAGTATTCAGGAATATTTAGAACAGATATCTTTTGATGCAGTGACAACCTTAAATGGTGCAGTTGTTGTGCTGCCTGACAATATTTATACATCCGGGATAGCAAAAGAAAGCGGTGAAAAAATCATTGCAGGTCTTTTGGCGTTTCCGGATGTATTGATTTCTATGGAAACAAGCAGCGGTTTTTATGCAAACCGGGAAATTACAGAATGGCAGCCCATTGTGTATGAGCATTTTCCCAAACTACCGGAAAATATTGATATATATAAAATTCTGGCAAGCAGTGACAGGGAAGAACTGTATCAGCAGGCTGCTGATGTGTTAACTGATGATGTTTATTACACGATCGCGACAAATGAGCTGGTGCAGATCATGGGCGTGGATGCCACCAAGTGGAACGGCATCAAAAAGATGCTTTCCTACTATGGGATTGCGCCTGAGGCTGCGGTTTATTTCGGGGATGATTATGACGATATTGAACCGATTGCCAAATGCGGTATCGGAGTGGCTGTTTCCAATGCGATTCCGGAGGTCTTGAAAGTAGCAGACTGTGTAACGGAAAGCAATGACCTGGATGGCGTGGCAAATTATATTGAGAGATATGTTTTGGAATGCTAAAATTAAGATGAATAAGGGCATATTTTGTTTGATAAGTACAGGAGAGGGTATGGAAAGATACGAATTAAACGATAAAGACAAAGAACTGATCAAGATAAAAGACGGGGAATATCAGCAATTTCTTTAGAAGCGACCGAGATAGGACAGCCGTTATATGTCAAATATGGATTTGTAAAAATGGATACGGAAATGGAATTGCCGCTTTCAAAACGCCATTTTTCATGCTATAATTCTATAGAATCCAAATATATCAAATAAAGGACGGCATATGGTAGATATACACAGTATCAGTACACAATGCACACGGACGGAGTTTGTCGGAACAGCGGTTCTTGACACAATCGGACTTGTGATATCAGGCATTGATGAAACCTTATTGGAAAAAATGAATATTGGTAAAAAATACCGTGTGTTGGGTCTTATCAGTTCACGTACCGGTGCAGCAGGGCAGCTGACGGCGATGGATGATGCTGTCAAAGCAACAAACACGGAATTGTTGTCCTTTGATCTTCCAAGAGATACCAAAGGCTGGGGCGGTCACGGTAACTACATTGTAATTGGCGGCTATGATGTTTCTGATGTGCGGCATGCGGTTGAGCTTGCGCTTGAATTGACCAATAAAAATGCAGGGGAGCTGTATATCAGCCAGTCCGGGCATCTGGAATTTGCTTATTCTGCAAGTGCAGGCGAGGTTTTGGTCAAGGCATTTGGAGCAAAACCCGGTGAAGCTTTTGGATTTATGGCAGGTTCACCCGCTGCGATCGGTCTTGTAATGGCAGATCATGCAGTGAAAGCTGCTGATATAGAACTGATCAATTATATGACGCCGAGTATCGGAACCAGTCATTCCAATGAGATGATCATTGCATTTTCGGGAGAAGCAACGGCAGTAAAAGAAGCTGTTTTGGAAGGCCGTCAGGTCGGTCTGGAGCTTTTGATCAGCATGGGATCTTATCCTGAAATTCCCGGAACTCCTTATCTTTAAAACAAAATACAGCATGATTACAGGCGGTAAATGTGGATGTGCATTGCCGTCTTTTTTTTAGAAAAACATGCAAAATATCAATTTTCAAGAATTTGCATGCTTCAGTAAGGTAAATTTTGCTTGAAAAGCAGTCAAATTTCTCGAAATTCCATTTTTGCATGCTCATTTTATGCCTCAGAAAAAATACAAGCGGTCAAAAAAAGCGAAAATGGCACATTTGACTGCTTGTTTATCTGATTTTTCTTTGAATAAAGCAGTCACATTATAAAAAATAAGAAAATTGAATGCATTTCAACTTGTTCCAGATAATTTTAAGCAGTCATTTTGGAAAAAATCGAAAATTTGCATGCAAACAACATGTCCGCATCGAAAATTGAGCAGTCAAAAAAGAGATTTCCGTGATTTGCATGCTTGTCTGTGTAGAACCTGTATACGGCGACTTTTATTCATGCCCGGTGTACACTATTTTACCATCGGTAGATTGATTTTTAAGATACCAAATTTTATAATGTGAATATAACTGAAAAATGGGAATAGTGATCATGAATACAGCCAGGCATTACGATTTATTGATTGATGAAAACAACGATCCTTTCCGGGATCCGGCACAATTACAGGAATATATGGAGCAATGGGACGGAAAGGCATTTCTGGATGCATTGAAACTGACCGGAAAAGAAAATGTTCTTGAAATCGGTATTGGTACAGGAAGAATTGCGGCAAAAGCTGCGCCGCAGTGTATGCACCTGACCGGCATTGACTTTTCAGTAAAAACCATTGAGCGTGCAAAGGAAAATCTGAAAGAATTTCCGAATATTTCACTGATATGTGATGATTTTGAAACGCATCATTTTCAGGAAACATTTGATGTTGTTTATTCGTCTTTGACAATGATGCATTTTGAAAATAAAGAGGACATTATTGCCAAAGCCGGTGCATTGCTGAATCCCGGCGGGATTTTCTGTCTGTCCCTTGATAAAAATCGGAGTGAATATATCGATATGGGAACCCGGAAAATCCGGATTTATCCTGATGATCCTGAGAATATAAAAAAGCTTATCATGGCATCAACTATGAAAATCACCAATGTGATCGAAACGGAAATGGCATATATTTTGGCAGGTGTGAAAAAATGATGGAACGAAAAATCAGAAATTCTGCAAAAGCACTGATCATCAAGGATGACAAAATGCTGGCAACAAAGATCAGTGACGGGAAAGAAGAATGGTATATATTGCCGGGCGGCGGTCAGGATGTGGAAGAAGTTCTTCCTGAGACTGTCTGCAGGGAAGTGGCGGAAGAAGTCGGTCTGCAGGTAAAAGTCAAAGACCTTGTATTTGTGGTGGAAGGCGTACACGGAGAAAGTTTTCATCGTGTTGATCTGGTTTTTTTATGCGAATATATCGGATCGATCAAAAATGCCGTTCTGCATAGTGATACAGATCAGGTTGGATATGACTGGCTGGATATTCGGACGTTAAATATGGCACCTTTGTATCCATCCAAAATGCGCAGACAGATCATGAATCTGCATGAAGGGAAGGCGTATAAAGTGTATTTGGGAAATGAGGAAATTGGAGATCCGGAGGATGAAACTTAACAAGTATTTTTATGAAAATTATCCGTTGGATATGCCTTTTGACAGTAACAATCCAAGATATGTTTTATCACTGGACGGAGTAGATGATATATTAGAAAAAATCATTATTAATAAGCCGTATTCATTGGAAACAGCGGACCTGGATAAGGTTGAACTGGTAAAAGCATTATTACATATTGATGCATTACAGCTGAAAAACGGAAAATTAGGCATGGCGGTTCCTTTTTTTACTGCAAGTGATGAAGCTGTCCTGAAAGAACTCAGTAAAAAGGCTGCAAAGAATATAGGCAATGAATTGTTGAAACAAAAGGTTTTGCTGTACCAGATTGCGGAAAAGTTGGATAATGGACATTCTGCGGAAAGAAATCTGTATCATCTCTTATGTGGGGATATTTTTGATGGACTGATGTTTGACTATTTGGAAGAAAACCATTTGGTAACAACTTCGCGTGTACACAAATCCGGATTGGATTATCTTGTGATCTTATATGAAGACACCGATTCTCTTAATGAATACAGTGACTTGCTCTTATGCTCGTTTAATCGCTTAACTGTAAAGGGCAAAGGATTTGTTTCTTTTGGTGACAGCAATGGAAACCGAAAGGATTTTTACAGATATATGCGTCTTCGCGAGTTGGGGCGTTTGTCAGAGCAGGAAAGCGTTTGGCTGAATGATCCGGCAGAAGAATTGGTTGAACAGTTCAATAAAATGTTAAATGGAGATAAAATTGATTCAAAATATCTTGAAATATTTGAATATTTTGATTACTGCAGAAACGGAAAAATTGCAATACCGGTATACGATTCGTCAGCTTCCCGGATAGTACAGGAATTGTATGAGTTTGTTTTGGAAATTACAAAAGAACAGATTGCAAGCGCACTGACAGTTATACAAGGTGATACTCGTTTACTGGCTGTTTCACATAAAGTGGATGTGAAGGATATTGCAAATGAGATTTATCATTTGATTTTTGGGGAAGTAAATGAACTTCTGGTCAGAGAAGGAATTGTTGCCACGCCGCCATATGTACAGGGAGAAGGAAGGTATTTTAAGGCGTTTGAGCGATGAATACTTTAAAAATAGAATTTACCGCTATAGCCCATAAGAAAGGACTTTGAACATGGAAAAATTGAAACTGGTTCATCCGGCGGAAGAACACAAGGCTGAATATGAAGCTATGATGGATGAATGGGAAAATTATGGCGGCAGACTCAATCCCGGTGCGCTGCGAAGATATAGTAAAATGCTGCAGAAAAATGTTTCTTACGAAACGTGGCTTAAATGGATAGAAGTAGACAGAAATAGCATTCAGGATCTTTATTTTCTGATGAAGGGAAATCGGATTCTTGGCGCAATCAGTATTAGATTTACAAAAACTGCACGGGAACTGGGAGCAGATGGTCATTCTGGGTATGGTATCCGCCCGTCAGAACGACAGAAAGGCTATGCATCCACGATGCTTGCAATGGCGCTGCCCATCATGAAAGAATATGGCATTGATCCTATTTCAATAACCTGTGACAAGGATAACATCGGCTCTGTCAAAACCATTATGAAAAATGGCGGTCAGCTTGTTGAAGAAGTGATAGACGAGGATACCGGGAAGATGGTGCAGATATATTATATTGTTTTGTAAGAAATAGAAACTTTACTAATTTATGGCTCTTACCTACCAAATCGCAATTTCATTTTCCTAATAGGTAATTTGAGGTGTATTTTCAAGATTCTTACCTACTGTGCGGCAAGTTATATAGTAAAGTAGGTAACTTGCCTCAAAATTCCCGGAATTTTACCTATCGAGCAGTATTTATAGTCTATAAAGTAGGTAACGGCAGTCCATCCAATAGGCGTGTACCAAAACCATTGAAAGATATGTACGAACCGTACAGAAAAGAGGAACTATGATACTTGAAAACAATTATTTATCAGTAAAAATTCTTCCTGAACTGGGTGGAAAGGTGGCATCTGTTTTTTACAAGCCGGCTAGTTTTGAACTGGCGGCGCAGAGTCCTGACGGAAATTACAGAGTGCCGCAGGAAGCGTGGAATCCTTCCTTTGAAAAATATGATGCTTCCGGAATTGACGATGCATTCCCCAACATTGATACTGCCGTGCTTGAGTATGACGGCAGGCAGCTGGAATATCCGGATCATGGAGAAATCTGGAGCAGCGCGTTTGCGGTGTGCGAGCAGGAGGGAGCCAAGGTAAGACTGGCATTTGACAGTGAAAGATTCGGCTATCATTATGAAAAAACACTGGAACTTGTGGGAGATGAGCTGGTTTTGCAGTATCATATTGTAAATATATCTGATAGAAAATTTCCCTGTATCTGGACTTTTCACGGTCTGATGCGTTATGAGGAAGATATGAAGCTGATTCTTCCGGAAGATATTGAAGAATTCAGAAATGTTTCGGATTCTGATCTGCTGGGAAAGGCGGGTGTACTATATAAAAAAGACAATCCGGTATGGGATTTTTCAAAAGTTCCTGCAAAAGAACCGCAGACAGCCATGAAATTCTACAGTGCAGGAAAAAGTACCGGCGGCAGATGCAGTTTGGAATATCCGTCCCAGGATGTACGCTGTCAGATTACCTATGATGCGGACAAACTGCCCTGGTTTGGTGTGTGGATCACGGCAGGCGGATTCAGAGGAGACTATAATCTGGCGATGGAGCCTACAAACGGGTATTACGACGATGTTCTGCGCGCGCAGGAAAATGATTCTCTGTGTGTATTGGAACCGAATGAAGCCCTGGATTTTACAGTGAGGATCAAAATGGAAAAAATATCTTATGCAAACATGAAAGTTTACAATGTTCTGGAAGAACCTTTCAAAATTTATGGCTTGTATGAACCGCATATGCTTGGTAAGTTTCAGCGTATGCCCACAGAAACGGCGATGAGTGTTGATAATAGTGAGATTCAGTTTCATTATACAAATACTTCAGGCGGGCGCATTCGGTTTTGTACGGATTCCGATCATATCATTATCCGGGCGGTGATGCCTTTTAACAGTATGACACATATGCCTGACACAGGAAGCAGCTGTTTTGATCTGTATCTGGACGGGGAATATTTTAATGTATTCCGCCCGGGCATCAACCTTTCAGGCGGTTACGAAGATACCGGAAGGCTCGATGACGGATATCAGTGCGGTTATCGGCTGGATGGCAGAAAAATGAGAGAGGTGCTGATCCATTTCCCGCTTTACAGCAATGTGGAACAGGTATTTATTGCATTAAATGAAGATGCCAAAGTGCTTCCTTCCAAAGAATATGCCTGTGAAAAGCCCATTGTATATTACGGTTCTTCCATCACGCAGGGAGGAAGTGCTTCCCATGCAGGCAACAGCTATCAGGCCATTATTGCCCGCAGTCTGGATGTCAACTATGTGAATCTCGGATTTTCAGGCGGCTGCAGGGCAGAAGAAATAATGGCAGAATATATTTCTGATCTGGATATGAGTGTGTTTGTCTATGATTATGATCATAATGCAGAATCGGCAGAATATCTGGAAAAAACACATGAACCTCTGTTTCGGAAAATTCGTGAAAAGCAGCCCGATCTGCCGGTTGTGATCATCAGCGCGGCTGACCGTGTCTGTGGATTTGATGAAAAAAGAAGAGGTATTATCCGCAGAACCTATGAAAATGCAGTGACTGCAGGTGACAAAAACGTATATTTTCTGGACGGCAGCCGTTTTTATCAGGAAGTGGGAGTGGATCTGTGCACAGTAGACAGCGTACATCCCAATGATCTTGGCTTTTGGTGCATGGCCAGGGCGATCACGCCGGTTCTTCGGGAAATTTTGAAAAACAGAAATCAGTAAGAGAAGATATAAGACCGCAGTTTGTTACGATACTGCGGTCTTCATCTGTTTTCTATGCATTTTTTTCCAGTTATAAAATCCGTACAGGTCATTGACTAAAAATGCGAGGAAACATACCACGACGGAAAAGTAGCGGATATCCGTCATGCTTGCCAGAATCCAGAGAACGATCAGGACAATGTCATTTGCAGCATAGGCGAGGGCAAAATAAGGACTTCTCCGAAAAGACAGATACACAGCCAGAAAACTGGTGGTTACAGAAAATGTGCTGGGTGCCAGGTTGGCGGTATGGAGTGCTTTCAGGATAAAGTAAAAAATAACAGTTACGATAGCTGTAAGAATCAGGGCAAAAAAATATTCTCCCCGCTTTATATGGTTGATCTGTACCTGGGATCTGTTTCCGTTGTAAGGATTTTTCAGCCAGGAGATCAGCGCAAATACAGACATGGGAAGCGTCATCCCAAGATATGTGATCATTTCTCCGTAATAAGCAAATGTATAGGAAATTACCCCGTAGATCAGGCTGAAGATCACCATCAGAAATTGGCCGAAGGGATTGCCTTTGGCGCAGAAGATCAGGGAAGTGACACCGACCAAAGATGCCAGCAAAGTGGAATAATTTTCTTTGTCAAACAGACAAAAAGAGATTACAATAAGGATAACGGAGGAACACCAAAGGAGGAGTTCCTTTTTGGAAAAGTAGTTCGTAAAAGATGTGGGCATCGAAAATTTCCTCCTGTCGTATAACAAAGTGTGCGCACTTGCGCACACTCCGCGCCGAGCGCGGTCGCATCAGCGACAATATTCCGCGCGAGCGAGTGCGCATAAACGTGTTTTTTATACGATAGGAAATGAAGTTTCCTATCGTATAAAAAACACCCGTGTATACATCTTCTGAGACCTAACGATGTATAGACGAGTGCGGCAGGCACAATCTACCCGGTGGCAGATATTACATATTCAACATTTGAGATTATAGCAGGAAAGCCCAAATAATGCAAGTATGCAGAATGTATAAAAAAAGAAACAGATTATGGCAGATAATGAAAGGAGTATAGTATGATCAAGTCTTCAAAGTATCAGGAAATGAAAAAGCAATACATAAACGGATGGCACACCTGGAATGTGCGCAGTGTGCTCTCGCATGTTCATATGCCGGACGGGCTGTTTTTAAATCTGGCTTTTAAAGAGTATCGAACCGGCGCCTATTTAAAGGAAACCCTGATCGGACGTTTTACCAATGGCGATCAGCCCGATCCCATGATAGAAACGGTTTTGCCTGGACTGCATGCTTTTGATGACAGTTATACGGAATTGACGCTTCGTTGGGCAGATATGGAGATGCGGATCGAATCGACAGTGGACGGAGAGGATATTCTGATACTTGTGACGCCGCTTACCTTTCAGGTCAGACCGGCAATGATGGTTGCAGAGACGGGTTACCTTTGGAATCGCCCGGGATATACGGTAAAAGAAGAGGATGTGATCACTGCACACAGTAAAAACATTACTTACAGTGTCCGCAGTACCGGTACTGCGATGTATGATCCCAATGTTCCAATCCAGAGTGCGGCTCTGATGCTGGTTCTGGATGGACAGACAGCTGTTTATACGGGAAAAGAACGCAGTCTGGAAAGTATCCGGCAGACAATCGATGATGCAAAGCAAAAAGTCATCGCCAAAAGCGAAAAATACGGTGAACTGGCCGGTATGTATCAGGCGATGGAATGTGCGCTGGGATGGGATACCACATATGATCCGAAGCATGAACGTGTGGTTTCGCCGGTAAGCCGTCTTTGGAGCATTGGAAGCGGCGGATATGTGCTGTTTTGCTGGGATAATTTCTTTGCCGGTTTCATGGCAAGCTTAGACAGTAAAGAACTGGCATACAGTAATCTCATGGAGATATTAAACGAGCAGACCAAAAACGGATTTGTCCCCAATTTCGCATATGCCACCGGACAATCCAGTGAAGACCGTTCACAGCCCCCTGTGGGAAGTACCATGCTTTTGGAAACGTACCGCCGTTACCGGGAAAAATGGATCGTGGAAGACATGTATCCGGCGCTTCTTGAATGGAATACCTGGTTTATGGAAAACAGAATGAATCCCGGCGGCGCATTATGCTGGGGAAGCAATGAGATTCCGGTGTTGTTTGGAAATATATGGGAAAGCAGGGGCGTACATGAGCGTTTTGGAGCAGCGCTGGAAAGCGGACTGGATAATTCGCCGATGTATGACGACATTCCCTTTGATGCAGGAACAAATCGCCTGATGCTTGAGGATGTCGGTCTTACCGGTCTGTATATCATGGACTGCCGATCTTTGATCGAGCTTGCACAGGAAATCGGAAAAGACAGCGATATTCCCATGCTGCGTGAGCGGATGCAGAGAGCAGAAGCCGGACTGGAAGGGCTGTGGGATGAAGAGAACGGTTTTTATTATAATCGCCGTACAGATACGGGAGCGTTTTCCAGACGGATTTCCCCCACTAACTTTTATGCACTGTATTCCCCTTCTGTACCGGAAGAACGACTTCGCCGCATTGCAGATGAACATTATTATAATCCCCAGGAGTTCTATGGGGATTGGATGCTGCCGTCCATTGCCCGCAATGATCCCGCTTACAAAGATCAGGACTATTGGCGCGGACGTGTATGGGCACCGTTAAACTTTTTGGTGTATCAGGCATTATGCCGCACATCCCTGGCGGATGTACGGAAGGATCTGGCGGAAAAATCCAAAAAGATTTTTCTGAATGAATGGGAAAATCACCGCCATGTACATGAAAATTACAACAGTATCACCGGAGATGGCTGTGATGTGAGAAACAGTGATAAATTTTATCACTGGGGAGCGCTTCTTTGTGTGGTAACACTCGCAGAAGCAGGGCTGATTCCTGATTTTGGACAGCCGCTGCATGGATAAATAAGTATGGAGAATATAGTGATATGAATATGGAAAAAAGATTTTTACTGGGAGCACAGTATTACCGCGCCCCTTCACCGGAACCGGAAAGCTGGGAAGCGGATTTGAAAAATATGAAGGCCCTTGGAATGACAGATGTAAAATTCTGGGTGCAGTGGGGTTGGTGCCAGAGAAGCGAAGAAAGCTTTTATTTTGATGACATTGACAGACTGATGGATCTGGCGTGGGAAAACGGATTAAAGGTTACGCTGAACGTGATCTTTGATGTGGCGCCCAGATGGCTGTTTCGAAAGCATCCGGACTGTATGCAGATTACAGCGGACGGCAGAAAGATTGAACCGATGGCGATCGCTTACAGACAAAGCGGCGGTTTTCCCGGTCCCTGTTACAACCATCCTGCTGCGCGTGCAAATAAGGAGAAATTTTTGAGAGAAACGGTTGCAAGATATGCCGATCATCCTGCCATGGATATGTGGGATGTATGGAATGAACCGGAGCAGTGCAGTCATCTGCGCAAACCGGAGCTTGCCTCCATTACCTGTTATTGTCCGTCCTGCCGGGACAAATTTATACATGCGATGCAGAAAAAATACAGAACACTGGAACAGTTAAACCGTGTGTGGAGCAGATATTATCAGGAATGGGAGGAAGTGGAACTGCCAAAATGGCTGCAGACCTATGCGGATTTCCTTGATTTTAAGGAATTTCATCTGGATATTATGACTGAGGAGGCAAACTGGCGTCTTGCGGTGGTAAAAGAACTGGACAAAAAGCACCCGGCATATCTGCATGTGGTGCCCAACACTGCCAAAATCATGAATTCCGTGACCGGTGTGGATGATTTCGCACTTGCAAAAAACTGTGATGTATTTGCATCCACCAATTTTGCCAATCCGATATGGAGTATTCTGACGCTTTCTGCAGGACGCGGGAAAACCAGTTACAATGTGGAGTGTCATATTGGACACGGTTCCACAAGAATGCATCAAAAACATATTTGCTACGAAGACCTTTTATATGATTTTGTTCCGCAGATCGGACTGGGGATCCGGGGATTTTTATTCTGGCAGTATCGTGCGGAAATCCTTGGATTTGAAGCACCGGGATGGGGAATGACAAATCTGGACGGTACCGCAGGATGTGTGGCGAAAGCGGCAGAGATTTTCGCAGAAAAAATAAAACCGCTGGAGAAGGAATTGATGGAGAGTCCTGCGCCTAAGGCGGAAATTGCTGTTTTTAAAGGAAGAAGAAACGAGATTTTTCAGTTTGCGGTATGGGAAGATCTGGATGTTTACGCCGATGCCATTGAAAATTATGTGAATGCTGTTTATGATTTAAACTGCATCTGCCGTGTGATCGACGAGGATGGAATCAGACAGGGAGATTTCGAGGGATTAAAGCTTTTGATTTTGCCGGAATGTTATTGTATGGATTCTGCCATGATCGAACAGATTGCCTCTTTTGTAAAAGAAGGCGGGCATTTGCTGTGTGAAGCACATTTGGGTCTGTATGATGCAAAAAAAGGCCATCATTCTTATTCAGCCCCTGGATGCGGAAGCAAAGAAATGCTGGGAATTACAGAAGAATGGTCTACAGCTCCCCAATATCTGGACAATGGACTTGGTACAGAGCTTGATTCCATGGAAACTCTTCCGGATGATATGAAAAAAGCAATGCAGGCTTATGGATATGGAAACGGCAATTATTTTTCCATTGATTGGAAAGGAAAAAACAGGCTGATCGGCAGCACCAGATATGCGGTTTTGAGCGGGGACGGCCTGAATGCTATAGGCATGCATGATGGAAATATCATGATCGGAGAAAAAGAACTGGGGGATGGAAAGGTAATCTATTGCGGAACCAATCTCGGAGAAGGAATGAAGCTTTCAAAAGACGGATTTTATGAGTTTTTGGATGCAGTGATCAGGCAAGCCTGTGTTGAGCGTCCGCTGGATTATTGCTGTCCGGGTGTGCACATTGACAGAATCAGTGATTCGCTTTTTGCAGTCAAGAACGGAACAGAAAAAGCAGTGCGGATTCCGGCAGAAGGATTCTGGTGCGGTCAGTTGGGAACCAATCCTGAACAGACAAAGGGAGAAATCCTGCTCAATGCATATAGTGCAGAAATTTACAGGAGAACGGTTTAAATGAAAAATGTAATGGAACATATCAAGGCAAGACGAAGTGTGCGTACCTTTGACGGACAGCCGATAGGAGAAGAGGTAAAAGAAAAACTGCTGCTGTGTATGAAAGAGATCGAAAATCCCTTTCAGATTCCGGTAGGTTTTACATTTATGAGCGCAAAAGAAAACGGGCTTTTATGTCCGGTTGTCAGCGGTGCAGATCTGTATGTGGGCGGAAAAATCAAAAATGTTCCCTGGGCCAATGCGGCATTCGGATATTCCTTTGAAAAATTTGTGCTGATTGCGCAGTCTCTTGGACTTGGCACTGTCTGGCTGGGCGGCACAATGAACCGTGCAGCTTTCGAGAAGGCAACGGGACTTGGCGAGGATGAAATGATGCCGTGTGCAAGTCCGGTTGGATATCCTGCTGAAAAAATGTCTGTACGTGAAGTTATGATGCGAAAAGGCATCAAGGCGGATGAAAGATTGGATTTTGAGGAATTGTTTTTTGACGGTTCCTTTGAAATGCCGCTGACCAAAGAAAATGCCAAAGAACTGACAGTCCTACTGGAAATGGTAAGGCTTGCACCGTCAGCTGTAAATAAACAGCCCTGGCGTGTTGTGATCAGGGATCATAAGGCTCATTTTTATCTGAAACGCAGCAAAGGATTCGGATATGACAAGCTGGATATGCAGATGATCGATATGGGAATTGCACTTTGTCATTTTGATCTTGCGGCAAAAGCGAATAATCTGCAGGCTGTGTTTGTGCAGGAAGATCCCGGCTTGACAGCAGACATGGAATATGTTGCGTCTTATAAGATTTTATAAGTATTTGCAGCGATCTCATTTATCGTATAAAAAAGACCGCAGCCTGTCAGCAGACTGCGGTCTTTTGATGGGGGAGACAATATATTAAGAAAGTAAACAGGCTTATTCAAACATTGCAAGGATCTGCTTTTTATTTCTGGCTCCGATAGCCTGATTCACAACCTTGCCGTTTTTGATAACTACCAGCGTAGGAATGCTCATGATCCCAAATTCTGCTGCCAGTTCAGCTTCATCATCCACGTTGACCTTGCAGATCTTATATTCGGGATGTTCTTCGGCGATTTCTTCCACGATCGGAACTACCATACGGCAGGGGCCGCACCAGGGTGCCCAGAAGTCGATCAGAACGGGTTTGTCGGATTTCAGGATTTCTTCGTTAAAGTTGTATTTGTTAATATTGATAGCTGCCATATTTGTTTCTCCTTTGTTCTTGTTTGTAATTGTATTATAACAGTAATGATTACTATTATCAAGAGGTTTTTAGAAAATTTTTGAAAAAATGTAAGGAAGAGACGCAGTATGCGATTCTGAAAAAAAGAATGGAGAATGATATCATGACAAAAAGAGAACTGGTGATAAAGGCGCTGACGCATCAGGAAACCGCAGTTTTGCCCTATCACATGGAATTTACTCAACAGGCGCTTAAGCAGCTGATCGCTTATACAGGAGATTCGGAGATCGAGAAAAAAATCGGCAGCTGCCTGCACTACATTCAGTATTGGGGATGGCCTACGGAAATGCCGGACAAACCCGGTTATTTTAAGGATGATTTTGGTGTGGAGTGGAACCGGAACGGTGCAGATAAAGATATTGGTCTGCCGGATGAGGCTGTGATCAAAGATTTTGAGGATTATGAATACACGTTTCCGCAGATTGATGAAAAACGGCTTCGTGCAGAATATGAGGAACTGATCCGTACCAGAGAAGACCGGTTTACCTTTATTGGATTTGGATTCTGTATGTTTGAAAGACTCTGGAGTCTGACCGGCATGGAAAATGCCCTGATGAGTATGATCACCTGCCCGGATGAACTGGAAACGTTTTTAGATCGCACCTGTGACTATATGGAGCATCTGGTGGAAATTGCACTGGAATATGATATTGATGCAGTTTATTTTGGAGATGACTGGGGACAGCAGAAAGGTCTGATCATGGGACCTGCACACTGGCGGCGTTTCATCAAGCCCAGAATGGCAAGACTGTATGCAAAGGTAAAGGAAGCAGGAAAATTTGTCATCCAGCATTCCTGCGGTGACTGCCGTGAGATTCTGCCGGATCTGATCGAGATTGGTCTGGATTGTTATCAGACATTTCAGCCGGAAATTTATGATATCCATGCGGTAAAAGAGCAATACGGAGACAAGCTGGCAATCTGGGGCGGTATTTCCACGCAGCAGTGTCTGCCTACGGCAAACGCCAAACAGATTCAGGCAGAGGCAAAACGGATCGCGGATGTAATGCGCAGAAACGGCGGTTATATACTGGCACCTACACATGCCATTGCCTTTGATGTTCCGCCGGAAAATATTCTGGCGCTGGCAGATGTGTTTCACAATCAGGATAAATATCTGGAGGATTAAATTATGTATCAGGCATCTGAAAAAAGATACGACACCATGCAGTACAACCGTCTTGGCAAAAGCGGCTTGAAGCTTCCCGCGGTTTCTCTGGGACTGTGGCACAATTTCGGTGATACCGGCCGTTATGAGAATATGAAACAGATGTGTTTTACCGCATTTGACAACGGTATCACTCATTTTGACCTTGCAAACAATTACGGACCGGCTGAAGGGGCAGCAGAAATTAACTTTGGCCGTATTTTAAAAGAAGATCTGGGAGTATACCGCGATGAGCTGGTTATTTCCACCAAAGCCGGATATTGGATGTGGCCCGGCCCTTACGGCGAATGGGGCAGCCGCAAGTATCTGCTCTCCAGTCTGGACCAGAGCTTAAAGCGTATGGGACTGGAATATGTGGATATTTTTTACCATCATCGTCCCGATCCGGATACGCCTCTGGAAGAAACCATGGGGGCTTTGGCGACTGCGGTACAGTCCGGAAAGGCATTATATGTGGGTCTGTCCAACTATAACGGAGCACGTCTGGAAGAAGCAGCGGCAATTTTAAGTGATCTGCGTGTACCTTTTGTGATCAATCAGAACAGTTATTCCATTTTAAACCGTACGATTGAACAGAATGGCCTGAAAGAAACTTCTCACAGACTGGGCAAAGGGATCATTGCATTTTCACCCTTAAATCAGGGTATGCTGACAGACCGTTATTTAAAAGGCATTCCCGCAGACAGCCGTATTATGACTGACGGCAGATTTTTAAAGGAAGCTTCTCTGACACCGGAGAGAATGGAGCAGATCCGTGCGCTCAACAAACTGGCTGCACAGCGCGGACAGACACTGGCTCAGATGGCACTCAGCTGGGTGCTGCGTGACGGCATTGTAAACAGTGTGCTGGTGGGCGCATCCAAACCGGAGCAGATTCTTGACAATATCAGAGCGATTGAGAATACCGCATTTTCAGCAGAAGAACTGGCATTGATCGACCAGATCAGCAAATAAAACAGCCGGGCATACAGTCTGGCAGACAGGAGCAGAATATGGAAAACAATTTTAATGAATATGTGACATTTACCGTGACCGCAAGAGACGGTTCCGAAGTGGAAATGGCAGTTGTGGATGAATTTGATTTTGAAGGAAAGCATTATGTGGTAGGTGCAGTGGTGCAGGATGATACCATTCTGGATGACGGCCGCTACATTTATCTGAGCAAGATAGAAAAAGACGGCTTTACCGTGGAAAAGATCACGCGCGAGTTTGAATACAAACGCGTCGCGGAAGCGTATATGGAAATGGAAGAGTAATTTTTGGGTCGTATAGGTGCTTCAAATGATAAGAGCATGCAAAATCACAATTTCAGAGATTTTGCATGCTCATTTTTTTGCTTTTTGGTAGGATTGCGCGCTTTTTTTGAAAAATTGAAATCTGAATGCTCATTTTTAAAGGTCATTCATTCAGATTTTCATTTTTCCCTGATTTGAATGAATTTGTGACGAGATTTTGCATTCAAATCTTCAGAATTTTAAAATCTGAGTAAATTTTCATGGGGAGTAAGCGTTTTGGAGCAATCAAATCTTTATTTTTTGAAAAGTTGAATGAATCGCCGCATATTATTGGCTTATTTGAGCATTCAGCTCATTAATATTTCTGAATCTGAATGAATTTCCCAGAGAACACATAAAAAAAGGGCATTCAAAACCAGAAAAAATCCGGTTTTGAATGCCCATGCGTTGTTTTAGCGCAAATGCAGATCAGAAATTACAGTACAAAATCACCCTGATCAAATACAACAACTTCCTGTCCGTCTTCTGTGGTGCCCACGATATGCATATCGGGAGTACCTACCATGAAGTCAATGTGGATCACGGAATCATTGAAGGTCCAGGGGCTGTCCTCTGCGAGGGGACGTCCCAGTGCTCTGCCCAGTGCCAGATGGCAGGATGCATTTTCATCGATCAGTGTAGTGTAATAAACGATGTTGGACATGGAAATGGGAGAGTGGTAGTCAACCAGAGCTACTTCGCCAAGGTAACCGGCATTTTCATCCATGGCAACCAGTGCTTCCAGCATTTCCTTGCCTTCGTTGGCGATAACTTCCACAACTTTGCCTTTTTCAAAACGGAAACCGAAGTTTTCAACGCTCTTGCCGCCAAGTACCAGAGGACGGGAGGAGTAAACGACGCCTTCTGTGCCGAATTTTTCGGGAGAGGTGCAGATTTCTTCGGTAGGGATATTGGCGCGGAAAGGAACAAATCCTTTGGGCATGGGCATATCTTTGGGACGTTTGAAGCCAAACTTGGAGTAGGGAGTCAGGGTAACAGTCAGATCAGTGCCGTTGCCTGCGGTAAAGTGCAGCTTGGTGAAATTGTAGGAGTCGATCTTTAAGCCGCGTTCAGAGGTTCTTTCACCTTTTGCTTCCCAGGTAGCGATCACGTCGTTGGTCTCGTCGATATAGCAAAGCTTTAACAGAAGCTTCCAGAGTTCTTCCAACGCATTTTCCTTGGGAACATCTTTCATGATAAATTCAGCCCATTCCTGGGTGGGGATCATGGCGATCAGCCACTGGCAGTGCTTTTCGCGGCTGGCAGCTCTCATGATATTTCGGATCGCGTCGGTATGTGCAAAGATCGCATTGGCCTGTGCTTCGGGAACATCAGCCATCAGCAGGGGATTTACGCTTTCCAGACGAACATAGCATGCGCCCTCGTCCAGATATTTCTGATGCTGGCGTTCTTCCCAGTCCTCAACTTTTCTGACATCAGCATCGCTTCTGTACTTGGCAGCAACCTTTAAGTTGGGCTCGTCAAGATAATGTACGATAACATTGGATGCGCCCAGTTTGTAACATTCTTCTGCAAAAATAGGGGTGAAATAAGCGCCTTCGATAGCAGCTTCCACCAAAACAGGCTGACCTTTCTGTACGTTCAGACCAACGCGGGCCAGAGTGTACGCATATTTTCTCTTCATTTGTTCCAGATTCATGGCTGTACCTCTTTTCATAAATGTGTCTGCAAAAAGCAGTATTTATGGTATCATCTTACTATTTTGTGCGGGGGGAGTCAACGGCAGGAATGGGATTTATACTGAAAAAAGGATTGTGTGGGATGGAAATCCATGATATTTTGAATGTAATCTTAGAAACGGAGATGAAAAAAACAATGCGCTGCCATATTGCGATATGTGATGATGAAAAAGCGGATATTTCCTATATAGAACAGCTGGTTTTGATATGGGCTAAAAAACAGAATCTTGAAGTACAGCTTCACAGCTATTTATCGGCAGAGGCATTTTTATTTGCCTATGAAGAAAAAAAGGATTTTGACATTCTGCTTCTGGATATTGAAATGAGCGGCATAGACGGCGTTACCATGGCCAAAAAGATCCGGCAGGAAAATGAATCCGTGCAGATCATTTTTATCACGGGGTATTCGGAATATATTGCGGAAGGTTACGAAGTGGCTGCCCTGCATTATCTGATGAAGCCGGTCAAGGAAGAGAAGCTGTTTGCCGTGCTTGATCGGGCCGTTTTGAAAATGCAGACCAATGAGCGGATGCTGTATCTGGATATCGGCAGTGAAATGGTGCGGATTCCTTTTTATGAAATCCGGTATCTGGAAGTGATGAAAAACTATGTGACAATCCATGCAAAACAGGAATATGTGGTCAAAAAGACACTTGCTGAATTTGAAAAAGAGCTGGATGAGCGTTTTTTCAGGCTGGGGCGTTCTTGGCTGATCAACCTGAAAATGGTGCGCAGAGTCACCAAAACGGAAGTACATCTGGCAGACGGCAGATTATACCGCTGCCCAGAGGACAGTATGAGGCCATCAACAGAGCGATCATCGCCGGAGATTGAGGAATACAGGAATGGGAATTTTTGCAAAACAGATCGATAAACAGATCGGTGCCTATCAGCGGGAGCTGATCGAGACACATTATGCGGAAGTGGAAAACATGTATCGTCAGATCCGCGGCTGGCGTCATGATTACCGCAATCATATCCAGGTGATGAAAGCCTACGCGGCAGCAGGAGACATGGATGCGATCAGCAAATATCTGGATGCGCTGGACACAGATCTTGCAACGGTGGATACCGTGATCAAAACAGGAAATGCCATGGCGGATGCTATCTTAAACAGCAAGATTTCTCTGGCAAAATCAAGAGGCATTCCGGTGCGCGCAGATGCTCACATACCGCTGGCTTTAAAAACCTCAGAGCTTGATCTTTGCGTAATCATCGGCAATCTTTTTGACAATGCCATTGAGGCAAGTATGGAGCTGCCGGAGGATCAGCGCCTGATCAGGGTTTATATGGATATGAAGAATACGCAGCTTTACATTTCCTTTACTAATTTTACTGCGGGTAAGAAAAAAACAAAGATAAACGGCAGATTTCTGACCACCAAAGGGGAAGGACATGGATTTGGTCTGGTGAGAATTGATACGATCGTAGAGCGTTTGAACGGATATATCAGCAGAAACAGCGAAGACGGCGCGTTTACGACGGAGATATTGCTGCCGCAGGTGTGAGGAGATGGCAGTTGATACTATAAATTGAACCATCTTAAGCACGGAAACATTTAATTATGAGAATTACAACAATGAAAAAACTTCTTGAAATATGGCAAATAGAACCTTCAAAAAGTATCGTTATTTTGGCGGCAAAATTGATTCAGGCAATGATACCGACACTTCAGATAGTAACAATTGGTAAAATACTGGATCTGGCAATACAGAGAACCTTTCGGTATGATTTATTTTTACTGCTCATGTTCTGTGTAACATATTCGATATTGTGTGACAGTGTGATGAAAGTGCTCTGGATTTCTCTTCAGAGTGCCATTGAGAAAGCCAATGAAGAAAAAATGATTCAGACATTGATACATACTAGGTATGAATATCTGGAGCAGGAAGAAATGCAGGACAGGGTACAGCGTGTACAGAAAAAATCATCGGAATCAATGATTGGATATTTTGAATCAGTCTTAATGCTGATATCCATGATTCTGCGTATCACAGGTGTTTTTGTGATCTTGCTGCAATTTAGCGTAACAGGTGCTGTTTGTATTATAGTTACTTTCATTCCGGTTATCTGGTTTTCTATTCAATCCGGAAAAAATCAATATGAAATTGATCATGATAATGCAAATCTGGAAAGATATGCGGATTATCTGGAACAGATTTTAAACAGCCGGGAATGCGTAAATGAAAGGTGTCTTTTTGGTTACTTTGATTTGATATGTAAGAAATGGGATGATGTTTACCGACAGCGAATCCGTAACAAAATAAAAGGAATCAAAAGATGGTATGTAAAATCAAAGGCTGCGAGCCTTTTAGCAGCGCTGGCAATCCTGACTGTATTGGGAATCATGTTAAAGGGTGTTGTTCTGAGTGGGCAGAACATAGGTCTTTATATTTCTGTTGCTTCATCTCTGTTGAGTCTGATTTATATGATTGCAACGGAATTCAGCAGAAGTCTTGACAAGTTAGCAGAAACTTTCTCTGTACTGAAGGAACGCAGGGAAACTTTTGAACTGCTGGAACAGAATCAGATGCAGATTACGGGCAGGAACGATTTTGTTTCGTGGAATGAAGAGATTGAAGAGATAGAGTTTAAAAACGTTTCTTTCAAATATCCCGGAACAAATGAAAATGTATTAAATAACCTGTCTTTTCACGTCAAAAAGGGAGAGAGCATTGCTTTTGTAGGGGAAAATGGTGCCGGAAAAACAACTATTGTAAAGTTATTGACCGGTTTATATCAGCATTTTGATGGTGAAATATTATGGAATGGGAAAACGATCCATAATCAGGAAAACTTCCCTTATGAGAAGATTTTTTCTGTGGTCAGTCAGAATTTTGTAAAATATCCTCTTACGATTAAAGAAAATATCGTGATTGGAAATCTGGATAAAAAAGCCGATACTTTGGCTGTACAAGCCGCTTTAAGAGCGGTTGGTCTGGAAGACAGAATCCATAAGATGGAAGCAAAAACAGATACTGTGTTAGGAAAGCTTTTTGAAGGCGGTGTGGATTTATCCGGCGGTGAATGGCAGCGTCTGACGATCGGTAGAATGATTTTTGCAGACAAAGCTGTACAGATTCTGGATGAACCTACTGCTGCCATGGATCCAATCGCGGAAGCAGAAATATACAATCAATTCAGAGAATTAATGAAAAAAGATAAAATAACGATCATGATTTCCCATCGGCTTGGAAGTGTGAAAAATGCAAGTAAAATTTTCGTTTTGAAAAAAGGGCATATCATTGAACAGGGAAATCATGAAGAACTTATGGCTAAAGATGGATATTATGCAGAAATGTATCAATCCCAAAGCGGGTGGTATTTATGAAAAAGTGGCAGATTATAGCAAAGGCATTTAAACATTCCTATCTGGCGAATCCAGGATTATTCATTTCAGGGATCACATTTGGAATAATACATAGTTTGTTTTATGTATTGTTTACATTCTCCATGCAGCGTTTTTTTGACAGTCTGGAAGGAGATAGCATTCAGCTTCAACGTTGTTTTTTACTTTTTATTGGATTAGGTGTTGTTACATTATTTCGGGAAATTTTCAATGGACTGCATAATTATTGTGGTTCCGCGATCCGTCAATATACTACCAAATATAATCATAAACTGGTTTTACAGGCTGTTCAGAAATATGCTCCTATTGATTTTGAGGATATCCATAAACTGGATGAAATCAACAGAGCATGTGAAGGTGCTGATCATTGCTATAATTTTGTGGATACTTTTCTGGATATCATTGATTTTTACCTGCCATATTTTATTTTTCTGAGTTTGTACCTGTGGAATCTGTTGCCCCAGATGGTTATTTTGGTAATTGTTATTTTTATTCCGGTATTCTTAAATACCATAATTAAAACCAGATTATTCGAACAACATGAAAATACTGCAGCAGTGCTGCGAAGACGTCATGAGGGATTTCTTTCCTGTTTTCTGAACTTAAATCAGTTTCGGGAATCCAAAGGGATGGGAATTTTTGAATTTCTGAATTTTAAAAGAAAAGAGGCTCTGGAGCATTATCAGGAAGAAAAAATGTGTGTAAATATCCAGAATACAAAAGTTGAAGTAAGTATGCAGATCATTACTTTACTGGGATATTTTGGCGTGATATTATATTTGGCTCATTTGCTGAAAACCGGACAGATCAGCGTAGGATGTTTTGCAGCAATATTTGCATCATTGGAAATTTTCTTTGATATGATGCGGCTTGCAGTCTATATAAATCTGGGAAGTGCATTTCAGAATCTCGCTTCAGTCAAAAATTTCATTCTGTTTGTGGATGAGCAAAAGGATGCGGTGACACAGAAACCAATGTCAATAGAAGAAATTGAATTGCAGAGTGTGGATTTTTCCTATGTGAAGGAAAAAAAGATATTACAAAATATAAATCTCAAACTGCGAAAAAATGAGATTCTGGCAGTGGTCGGTGAAAACGGCATGGGAAAATCGACTTTGGCAAGGATTTTGTGCGGTGTATATGTACCCGAATCCGGAAAAATTCTGATAAACGGAAATTCTGAGAATGCGCCGGAAATATTGCGTGAAAATGCGACAGCACTTTTTCAGGATTTTCAGAAGTACAAAATGACTCTGGGAGAAAATGTGAGTTTTTCGTCAGAAGATCAAAAGAGTGTTTTGGATGCATTGACAAAAGCAGGTGTTCCGGAGGAATTCATGCATTTAGAAACACTTTTAGGACGAGAATTTGGCGGGAGAGACTTTTCAGGAGGTCAGTGGCAGAGAATTGCTTTGGCGCGCTGTATTTATAAGAATGTTGATCTTATTGTTTTGGACGAGCCTACAAGCGCAATCGATCCTTTGGAAGAAACAAAATTATATCATAATTTCAAAGAAATCATGTGCGGCAAGATTGGCGTAATCATCACACATCGAATTGGAGCCGCCAGATTGGCTGATAAAATTATTGTTATGAAAGATGGAATGATCGCTGAATATGGAACACACGAAGAATTGATGCAAGCAGGAAAAATTTATTACGGGATGTTTTGTGCACAGGCACAGAGTTTTGAAAGTAAGGACTGATTTTTGAGGGTGTGTTAAAGAATTGTATAAATTCATTGCATTTTTTAGAGAATGTGATAATAATAGTACGGTAAAGCTAACGTTTACAGTTAGTGGCCATGCATTTGGCGTAAGAGCATCTACTGAAATGTAGGTGCTTTTATTTTTGTGAATGAAGGTATTTTGATAACATTTAAGAGCAGTTCATGTACAATGTATTGAGTACATTTGTCTATTATGCTACACTTTCGACAAATAGAAAGACGAAGAGAAACCAACGATGATTTATACTAATTGACTATAGTTTGAAAGAAAGTGTTATGTTAAGTTAATATAGAGAATATTTTGATTTTGAACAGATATGAAGAAATGAGGATAATATGAAAAAGAAATACAATACCAATCCTTTTTTGATTTCATATAAAAGCCAGTTTGTTTATCGGGGAAATGTCATATCCTGGGTCTTTGGATCTGTTTTCCAGATTCTGCTTACGATGGCTTTGTGGAGATATGTATATCATTATGATGCGGAAATGCAGAAATACATGATTCTCTATGTCATAGTATCAAATGTGATCCGTATGTTTTACAGCGGTGATATGAGTTATGAGATCAGTGAAAAGATTGCAGATGGTTCAATGGCAATAGAATTAATTCGTCCGGTTAATTTTATATGGCTGAGCTATTTGAAAATGCTTGGAAGGATCTGTGCAGGCTTTGTTATGAGAGGAATCCCCGTTATCATTTGTTTTATTCCGTTGATCTTTAAAAACAGGGATCAGATCAACTGGCATGCGGTGCCATTTTTTGTGTGTGCAGTTCTTATGGGGCATGTATTGTATGCTTTGTTATATACTTTGATAGGCTTTATTGCATTTTTATGTTTTGAAGTATGGGCATTTGAGAGATTGTTGGATGATACGATCCGCTTTCTTTCGGGATCTTTTCTGCCCCTTGCTTTGTTCCCGGATTGGCTGAAAAATATCTCTGTTTTTTTACCCTTTCGGTTTCTGTTTAGCTTTCCGATAGAAATCCTCCTTGGAAATACGGGAAATGAAGTAATTCTGACAAATATGCTGCTCATGGTATTGTGGATTATGGGAGCAGGAGCTTTACTGGCAATGATATATAAAAAGGCGGTAAATATTTTTGTTGTGCAGGGAGGATGATCAAATGAGGGACTTCTTGTCTACATACTGGTTATATATAAAGACATTTTTTAAATCAAGAGCTGAATACCGGATAGGATTTTTTCTTGGGATGTTTGCCAATTTTTACTGCTATTTTATAACCTTCGCAACGTATTGGGTGATTGTAAGCGGACTTGGAAACCTTGGCGGATGGGGATTTCCGGATCTTTCCGTTCTTTATGGGTTGTCACTGATCACATATGCTACATCCGGTGTTTTGGTCTGGTATACCGTTTATCATATGGACAAAATGATTACAGACGGAACTTTGGATGCATATCTTGTAAGGCCGTGCGGAATTTTGCAGCAGATGATATTTCAGCGGTTTGGTGATACCTTTCTGGGGCAGATACTGGTGTCCTCCATATTTTTAGTCATGGCCTTTATACAGAGTGAAACAGCATTTACTTGGCTGAAAGCGCTTTATCTTGCATTTGCGCTTGTGGGTGGAATCCTGATTCAATGTGCAAGTATGATTCTGATAGGTTCAATGAGTTTCTGGACGCTGCGTTCTGCAGAATTTGGAAGGATTATTTACTATGATATTCGCAGTCTGACTCAGTATCCAATATCTATTTTCCCGAAATGGATCCAGTTTGCACTTACCTTTGTGTTTCCGTGGGCATTCATCAATTATTATCCCAGCCTGATTCTTCTGGAAAAAGTTGAAACTACGCTGGAGCTGATATGCGGTATGTTGTCACCTCTTGTAGGAGGCGTTTTATTGCTTGTTTCTTTATGGGTATTTAAGCGGGGATTAAAAAAATACTCCGGTGCCGGAAATTAGAATATTGAAATCTGTTAACATTCAAAAATGGGAGAACAGTATGAATGTGATTGAAGTAAATAACGTAATCAGAGAGTTCAGGATCGCAGAAAGGGATACAAACTTTTTTCGTTTTCTTTTTTGCAGAAAATACAAAACTAAACGTGCAGTCAATGACATCAGTTTTAAGATTAAAGAAGGTGAACTGGTAGGATTCATTGGACCAAACGGGGCAGGCAAATCGACTACGATCAAAATGATGTCAGGAATTTTGGTTCCCAGCGCAGGCGTTGTAAAGGTTCTTGGGATGATTCCGCATGAGGAACGCAAAAAGGTAGCCAGACAGATCGGCGTTGTATTTGGGCAGCGGTCTCAGCTTTGGTGGGATCTTCCGGTCACAGATACATTTGCGTTGTTAAAGAAAATATACAAGATCGATGATGAGACTTATGAAAAAAATCTTGCATTATACGGGGAACTTTTGGGAATTCATGATTTTATCAATCAGCCGGTCAGACAGTTGAGTTTGGGGCAGCGAATGCGGGCAGATCTGTGTGCAGCTTTGCTGCATGACCCTCAAATTTTGTTTTTGGATGAGCCAACAATCGGTCTTGATGTGGTTGTAAAAAAACAAATCCGGGAAATGATCAAAAAGATCAATCAATCCAGAAATGTAACTGTGATTTTGACTACACATGATATGAAGGATGTGGAAGAAATCTGCGACAGAATCATCCTGATTAATGAAGGAAAGATTGTCATGGACGGGCCTGTGGCTGAAATAAAGAAAGATTTTCGCGGAGTCAGTGAGATAAAGGTACTGACAGAAAAGAAGGTTGAAAAGCTGGAGATTCCCATAGCAAAAGAGATTATGCTTGACGGCTGTAATATCTGTGTGAAATATGATGCACACGATATTTCATCAGCTGAGATTTTGACAGAAATCGTAAAAGAGAATAAGGTTGTTAATATAGAGATCATGGAACCGCAGATTGATGATATTGTTCGAAATTTGTATGGTATGACGGAAAATAATTAATTGTATTTTACCAAATTGGTACGGACATATTGAAAAATCTATGCTATTTCATTGAAGGAATGTTGAAATATCTATGATTTTATTTCTGGTTATGATAAGGTTGAGCATAGTCCTTCATGGGAGATAAAGCAAAAAGTATATCAGGTATTCTTTTCACTGATTGATGCGTATGTATGGAACTGTGAATATGCGAATCCACAGCGGACAGAGAAACTGTTAGGGGAGATTGAAAAAATATTAGAAAGTTTCAATTAGTATAACGAATATGTTGGAGGAAGAGGATACAGCTATGTCGAAAAAAACTTATGTGATCGGAATCGCCGGCGGCAGTGCCAGCGGAAAAACAACTTTTACAAAAAAATTGCAGGAAATGTTAGAACCGCTGAAAGTCAAAGTATTTCATATGGATGCATACTTTAAGGACGAAGAACTGCGGCCTAAGTCAGCAGCTTTTGTCAATGGTAAAGTATATATGGATGACAATCATCCGTTAACAATGGATTTGCCTAAATTGGCAAATGATTTGGAAGATGCAGTCAGCATGGCAGAGGATGAAGTGATCATTGTTGAAGGTCTGTTGACTTTGTGGGACGAAAATATATTAAAATATTTGGATTTGAAATTATTTGTGGACTGCAGAGCAGATGAACGGATTGTTCGTCGGATTAAGCGCAACATGCAATGGGGGTTAACTTATGACCAGATATCCGAAGTGTATCTGGATTTGGTGCGTTTCCGCCACGATGAATATGTGGAGCCTACGAGATGGAGAGCAGATTTTGTGTTAAATGGATCAGCACCATCTGATTTGACACTGCAGATGATAGTGGAATGGGTGAGGAAAAAGGTGGAATAATAAAAAGTTTTGTGTTGGGGATCATAGAGAAATCTGTGATCCTTTTTACATATTTGTTTATGCAACAGTTGTATGGTTGACAAACAATCATTTGATTGATACACTATCATTTGATAGAATGATTTTGGAGGTGTTTTATATTTTTCTTAGTATACAATCGAAGAAAGGCGAAGTTGATGCATTTTTAGAGGAATTAAAGTTGCTGCTTGAGAGTGCAGATTTTGATTTAGATACAGATTTTATATTGATTAGCAAGAAGAAGAGAGAAGATGAAAAATATTCAACACCATATACCTTATTAGACCTTGATTATGATATTAAGGATGTGGCAGAGAGACTGAAAGAACTTACCACAGAAGAGTATTCTGAGACAAAAATAGATAAAGATGATTTGAACCCGCCGTTATTATTTGTTTTTGGGAAGGATATCAATGGTAAGCTTGTATATATAAAATTAAAACTTAAAGGAGAATCACGGAAACGTGTGTTATGCGTGTCTTTCCATTATGCGAAAGAGCAAATGACATTTCCTTACGCGTAACGGAGTTACAAAAAGGGGGACAACAAATGGAAACCAGTACATTTTTAAGAAAAATTCATATGCATTGCCCATTATGTGAAAAAATGCATGAAGTTGAGGAGAGAAAACGCATTACATCAATTGTGTTAAAGGGAGAGGAAGTAACTTACGAAGAACGTTTTTATTTTTGTGCCAATGCGGATGAAGATGAAAATGAATTTGAAGTGGGGGCAATGACGAATGAAAATCTCATGAATGCGAGAAATGCATATCGCATCAAAAAAGGGTTACTCACGTCTCAGGAAATTGTTGAGATAAGAGAAAACTATGGATTGTCACAAGTTGATTTAGCAAAGTTACTTGGATGGGGAGAAGCAACTATTTCCCGTTATGAGAGTAAAGCGATTCAGGATGAAGCATATGATACGATGCTTCGCTTAGTTAGGGATAATCCTCTGCATGCACTGGAATTTCTGAAAAGGAATATGGATAAATTTACTTTGATAAAGAGATTTGAAATACGATCAAAGATACTTGATAAACTTGATTCATATGGAAAAGAATATCTGACACGGCAAACATTTGAAAGTGAGTATGCTGAGTTTGAAGAAGTATCTGATTCAAATGGTTTTACTGTATTGAATATTGATAAGATAGAGGCAATGATTTCTTACATTGCTGAGAAAGTTCCCGAGTTGTTCAAAGTAAAACTGATGAAAATGCTGTGGTATTCGGATGTTTTATCCTTTATCAGCAATGGAACTGCAATGACAGGTATGGTTTATAGACATGAATCCATGGGAGCACTACCTGTCGGACATTATAGCTTGATGAATCTTGAAAATCTTAATGTAAAAGAAGAAATGAACAGTAATTTTGACATAATGCTTCATATTTACCCAACTGCCGAAATGGATTATTCTGTATTAAGTGATGAAGAAAAGACTATATTGGATAAAGTAATTGAGAAATTTAAAGACTGTAAGACAAAAGATATCGTTGAATATATGCACGAAGAAAAAGCATATATTGAGACGAAAGCAGGAGATATTATTCCTTTTAGTCTGGCAAAAGAAATAAGAAAATTTTAGAGATGAGAGAAAAAATTTGGAGGACGAATATGTTCAGAAAAAGAAAGAGATTCTGGATGAATTATAAGAAATGATTGCTGCAAGTCCGAAACTGATTTTGTATGAATAGTGAAAAATAATTATGATATAATTATAATGTAATTAAGAAGGGGAAATTGGCATTGGAATTGATGATCCTGATCACTCAGAAGATGAAGATAGATTTATTATTTTGGGAGAAAGCAATAAGGCAAATCTTCTGGTAGTATGCCATTGCTATCGAGTATCTGATACTGTTATCAGAATCATATCAGTTTGTCTTCCGAATAAAAATGAGATCGTCTTTTGTGAAGATGTAAACTGTCATATGTGTCAGGTAGAAAATATGTGTGATGGCAGGATATTTTAGTTTCCATAAATTTCATGATTCCGGAGTGTAGTATGAATTTTAATATCGCAATCATAGACGACAATTCAATAGATACCGAATATGTTGCCGGACTTGTAAAAAACTGGTCTGAAACAACGGATCACACAGTACATATCCAAAAATTCAGTTCGGCAGAAGCTTTTTTGTTCCATTATGAGGATGAAGAAAAGTATGATGTTTTGCTGCTGGATATCGAAATGGGCGCAATGAATGGTGTGGAACTGGCGCAGAAAATCCGGCAGAATGATGATACAGTACAGCTTGTTTTTATTACAGGATTTCCTGATTTTATGGCGGAAGGATATGAAGTTTCTGCGCTTCATTATCTGATGAAACCGGTAAATGAGGAAAAATTATGCGCTGTACTGGATAAAGCGGTAAGTAATTTAAATAAACGTGAGAAAAGGCTTTGTGTAACCTTTGACCGACAGACTGTTTTGATACCCTTACCTCAGATTCTGTATTTGGAAGCACAGAAGCAATATGTTCAGATTTATACTGCAGATACGGAATACCGTATGAAAGGCTCTCTGAATAGTATGGAAATGCAGGTGGATGAATATTTTTTCAAATGCCATCGTTCTTTTTTGGTGAATCTGCGTCATGTCATGCATATCAAAAGCAACTGCGTGGTGTTAAAAAACAGTGTAGAAGTACCCATAAGCCGTGGAATGGCAGAAAAGATCGGGAAAGAAATCATACGGCTGTTTTAAGGAGCATGATATATGTTGTTTCAAAAATGGATAGATAAAAGAATTGAAGCCTATCAAAGTGACCTGCTCCGTAAATATTGTGACGAAGTGGAGTCCATGTATACCAAAATGCGCGGATGGAGGCATGATTATCACAATCACATTCAGGCACTGCAGGCCAGTATGGCTTTGGGAAAATATGACGAAGTGAATGAATATCTTCATCAGCTCAATGATGATCTGACCAGTGTAGATACGACAATAAAGACCGGACGGGTCATGGTGGATGCCATCTTAAACGGCAAGATGAATATTGCGGTTCAAAATAAGATTGCAGTCAATGCAAAAGCTAAGATTCCGCAGGGAGTACCGGTTTCAGATGTGGATTTGTGTGTGATCATTGGAAATCTTCTGGATAATGCGGTGGAAGAAAACAAAAAATTACCGGAAGAGGACCGATTTATCCGGATTTATCTGGGACAGAAAAATACACAGTTTTATTTGTCCTTTACCAATGCTGCGGGCAGGAAGCAAAAAAAGCAGGGAGTCTTGTTTCAGTCATCAAAGGGCAGTGATCACGGATTTGGATTGGCAAGAGTAGAAAGTATTGTAAAAAAATACGAGGGGCTGTTTTCAGCAGACAGCGAGGACGGCGGATTTACAGCGGAGATTTTGATACCGCTGAAATAGTATATTTCAAAAGACTGCTGCATTTGGTGAACCGAAACGAACATTTGGTTCACCAAATGCAGTTTTTTTTATCTTTTTATGATATGGTAAAAATACGGATGTGCCCCATCACTATAATCTGAACGAAATTGCAGTTTGTATAATGAGGAGAAAGTTTATGGCAGTTGAGAAGGAAAATGCAAAACGCAAGCCAAAGTACGTCATGTTTGCCTGCGTAAAATATATTTATCAAATACTGTGGAAACATGAACGCAGTCAGGTGTTTCTGGGAATTGTGATCATTCCTGTTACATTGGTATTGTCTGCGTTGACGCTATATATGCCATCCATGATCTTAGCGGAATTGGAAAAATCCGACCGCTTTTCCAAAGTGGCTTTGATCATACTGGGACTTTTATTGGTAAAACTGTTGTTTGATCTGGCCAATAACGTGATCCAAAATAAAAGTCAATACGCAGAAATGCATGTAGTGGGTTTACTGAATTACATGTGGATGAAAAAGATGAAAGACCGGGATTGGCACTACGAGTATGATCCTGAGATTAAGCGGATGGATGAGAGAGTGCGAAAGGCATGTGAGAATAATCATACGGCGGGCGTACATTTCCCGTTGGATTTTGCGAACATAGTGGCATCCCTTTTAAAGTTTTTCTTATTCGGCTCTGTCATTTCCTTATTGCATCCGCTGATTATTCTGCTGCTGGCATTGGGATGTCTGCTCAACTATCTGGCAGGACGCTGGGAGCGCAGCAAAAGATGGAATGACAGAGATATTCGTAATGCTTTGGATAAAAAAAATTTTTATTCTGTGTTTGAGATTGGCGCGAAATCCGGATATGCCAAAGATATTCGTCTGTACAGTATGGCAGGTATGCTCAAGGAACGTACAAAAACACTTTTTGGGCAGCAGAGAAAACTGAATGAAAAACTGGAAAGGCGTAAATTGCTGGTGGAGCTTATTCGTTTTCTGGTGGTATTGCTTCGGGACAGTGTTGCGTATGGGTTTCTGATCTGCAAGGCTGTCAGAGGAGAAATGAATGCATCTTCTTTTGTGCTGTATTTTGCGGCAATTACTTCCATGGCAGATCTGATGGGAAATATTCTGCAGACGTTTGAACAGATATCGGAAGGAGCCCTGCAGATTTCCGATTTTCGGGAAGCGATGGAATTGGAGGATAAGTTAAACAGAGACGAGGGAATCCAGGTTCCTTGTGCGCCGTTTTCCATTGAATTTCGGAATGTATCTTATCAATATCCGGAAGGAGAAAAAAAGGTACTGGATCATGTGTCTTTTAAGATCAATGCCGGAGAAAAAATTGCATTGGTAGGTGTCAATGGTGCGGGAAAAACCACGCTTACAATGCTGATGTGCGGAATGCTTTTGCCGGATGAGGGAGAAATCCTGCTGGATGGACATACGTTATATGAATACAACAGAGACAAGATGCATGGATTGTTTGGTTTTGTGCCGCAGGATTTTCATTTGCTGCCTGTTTCCATTGCACAAAACATTGCTTCTGCCATGAATGAGGAAGAAATCGATTATGAAAAATTGGAACACTGTATAGAAATATCCGGTTTGACAGAAAAAGTGGCATCTCTGTCCAAGGGGGTAAAAACGCCCTTGAATAAGGAGGTGCATGAAGACGGCGTGGAGCTTTCCGGCGGTGAGATTCAGAAGCTGCTTTTGGCGAGATTATTATACAAAAATCCGCCTTGTATGATTCTGGATGAGCCTACGGCGGCCCTTGATCCCATTGCGGAGGACCGGATGTACCGGCGGTATCGTGAGATCGCAGATGGTGCGACGGCTGTTTTTATCTCTCACAGACTGGCTTCCACAAGATTCTGCGATCGTATTCTGCTGTTGGATAATGCCAATTTTATAGAAGAAGGCAGCCATGATGAGCTGATGCTGGCAGGCGGTAAATACAGAGAGCTGTTTGAGGTACAGAGTAGATATTACAGGGAAGGAGAGTGTGCATGATGGCGAATGAGCATGAGGATAAAAAAAGAACTCTCCGGGAAGAATGGAGACTCAGCAGACGGGCAGTCCGCATTATTCATAAAGAAGTACCGGGATTTTGGCGGGATCAGGTGCTGGCAAGCTTTGCCGCTGTTATTTTCCCGTATTTTGGTTTATTCATGTCAGCACAGATACTCAATGAATTGGCTGGGGAATGTGATGTCAGGAGACTGTTTCTTTTGGCAACAGTTACAGTGAGCGGTTCTTTTGCGGTTTCCTTTTTTGCGCGTTGGCTGAATGGCAGAAAGGATTTGACAGGCAATTTTATGTGGGTGAGAACAAGAGCTGTTTTGGGAAACGCGCAGAATGAATTTCAATATGAGCATCTGGAAAGTGCGGAAACAGCACTGCTGCGTTCCAGAATACTGGAAGCTGCCAATGCATTTGGCGGAGGACTGCTCAGAGTGGCATGGAGTGCTCCTAAGGTGATCAGTTATGGGATGGAAATTGTATTATCGGCATCTCTGACCATATCTATGTTTACGCTCACTGCCAAGGGAGAATTTACCGGGATTTTTAGGCTGATCAATTCCAGATGTTCCGTCATTGCTGTTTTGGGAATACTGGTTATCAATATAATAAACTCTGTAAGGATTTCCACAAAAAAGGCAGTGGAAGCAAAAGAGGCACTTGCAGGTCTGGCAAAATACAATACATGGTGGGGAGTAATTGGCTCTTTGGAAGGCCCGGACATGATTGCCTTTGATCTGAATAAGATCGTATTGGAAGAATTCCGTAAAAAGAACATTAGTCCCAAGTGGCTTAGTGATACGGAGAAAATTTCCATTCGATATGGTAAGCTGATCGTGATACAGGATATCGCCATGAGCGCAGTGATCTTTCTGTATACTGCTGTAAAGGCCTATATAGGTGCGTTTGGAATTGGCAATTTCATTTTGTATCAGGGAACCGTGCAGCGATTTGTGCAGGCGGTATCTTCTTTGGCTGCTGAAATGGGAGAATTGCGTCATAATAACAATTATCTGACAGAGGTGTATGAATTTCTTGATCTGCCAAACAGCATGTACAAAGGCACTCTTGCAGTAGAAAAGCGGGATGATATTGATTATGAAGTGGAATTTAAAGATGTGTCTTTTCAATATCCGCGCACAGATACGTGGGCTTTGCGGCATGTGAATATGAAATTTAAGATCGGTGAAAAGCTCGCTATTGTGGGAGAAAACGGCTCCGGCAAAACTACCTTTATTAAGCTTCTCTGTCGCTTATATGATCCCACAGAAGGAAAAATATTGCTCAATGGTATTGATATCACAAGATACCGCTATGATGAATACCTGGCTTTATTTTCTGTGGTATTTCAGGATTTTACACTGTTTGGATTTCCTTTGGGAGAAAATGTATCTGCTGGCAATACATATGACACGCAAAAAGCACGTGATTGTCTGATTCGTGCAGGACTGGAGGAAAAGCTGGCTTCTCTGGACAGAGAGGAAATAGAACCTTTGCAGCGAGGTATCGGTCGGGATTATGACGCAGAGGGTATTGATTTTTCCGGCGGTGAAAAACAGAAGATTGCGCTTGCGCGTGCACTGTATAAGGATGCACCCTTTGTCATTCTGGACGAACCGACAGCGGCACTTGATCCCATTGCAGAAGCGGAAGTGTATGAAAAGTTTAATAAAATTGTGGAGAATAAAACCGCCGTATTTATCAGTCACCGTCTGTCATCCTGCAAGTTCTGTCACAATATCGCAGTGTTTGATCATGGTGAATTGATCCAAAAAGGCAGCCATGAAGAGCTGATCGCTGAAGAACAGGGAAAGTATAGTCAGCTTTGGAATGCACAGGCGCAGTATTATCAGGAAAAGGCAGGCTGAGAAATAAAAACATTTGCCGCTGCTATATGTATGTATTATGATAAAGTCAGGGAGCATCAAAAAAAGATGCTGCCCTGACTTTTTAAAGGTGTGCATTATTCATAAACAAAAAAGCAGGTGTATTATGTTCAAAACAGATTGTAAATCTTGGCAGAAAAACCCCATCATCGGTCTGACCAGCTCCTTTGGCAGAAACGGCAGCAATGACCAGGTGCAGATCAACCAGACATACTTGGATTATATCAGAAAACACGGCGGTATTCCCGTGATTTTGCCCGCGGATGCGCAAAAAGAAGAACTGGAATTTCTGGTGGGGCTTTGCGACGGAATTTTGATGACCGGCGGTGTGGATCTGAATCCGGCGCTTTACGGGGAAGAAAAACTGAATGATTCCGTGGAAATAACACCGGTACGCGATAAAAGTGAGTACATCGTGTGTGAATTGGCAGCAGCAAAAAAACTGCCGATGTTAGGCATTTGCCGTGGTATTCAGTTGATGAATGTATTTTTCGGCGGCACATTGTATCAGGATATGCCGACCCAATGTCCTTCTGAGATCAGACATCGTATGGAGCCGCCCTTTAACCGTCTGGTGCATCAGTGCTTTGCGGAAAAAAATACCCTTCTTTTTGAAATCACTCAGAAAGAGGTGTTTGGTGTAAACACCAGTCACCATCAGGCGATAAAAGATGCTGCACCGGGATTTGTCGTGGCAGGACGCAGCGAGGACAGTGTGATAGAAGCAATCTGGAATCCGCAGGAAAAATTCATGCTGGGTGTACAGTGGCATCCGGAGCGGATCTGGGAGATTGAAAGTGCGTCCGCGAGGATTGCAGAGGCTTTTATTGCGGCATGCAGACACAAATAGCAGGGAGATCGGCAATGAGACAAAACACATTGGGGCAAAAGAGAAGAAAAAGGCTTCTATATGGAGGAATCATTATGCTTGCGATATTATCCGGCTGTTTTTTTTCAAAATTTATGAAAACAGAAAAAGTTCCATTTTCTTTGGAAGGGATTTCCTATTTTTCTTTTGCATATTCTTACGGAAGATTCGGTTCAGAAAGGATGACGTATAAACTGCAGATTTTGGATGGAGAATATCAGGCTTTGATTATAAACAGGGGAAACAAGGAAGAAACACAGGAAAGTTTTGCGGTTGAGGAAGAATTTTTGAAGGAATTGACAGAAATACTGGTTTCCAATCATGTTGAAACATGGAACGGTTTTCGGGAGAGTGATTCAGAGGTTACAGACGGTAATGATTTTGACCTGCAGATGAAGAATAATAAGAATGAGAATTTTGTAGCTTCCGGATACGAAAGCTGGCCTGAAAACTATAAGGAAGTAAAAGAACGTGTTGAGGCACTGTTTCTGGGGCTTCTGGCAGATTAAAAAGGAGTACAAAATGAAAAACACACTCTATCTTTATCAGAAAGAAGTTCTTCCCCATCCGGTGCTGGAAGGCCATCAGGATTGGATCGATCTTTATTACAAAGCATGGGAACTGGCTTTTACGAATATCGAATATATTGATCTACCGGGTTGGAAGGATATTTTGACCTGTATGCCGGGAGTAGGGATTATCTGGCAGTGGGATTCCTGTATGATGACCTTTATCACCAATTATTCCAACGGCACATTAAGTGCCTTCTGGAATCTGGATAATCTGTACCGTCTGCGCAGACCCAAAGACGGCTTTATGGCCATGGCCTATAATATTGAAAAAGAAGAAGAACAATACCCCGGCCGCATCAATCCGCCCCTGATGGCGTGGGCAGAATGGGAGCATTATCTGATCACCGGAGACAGTTCACGTTTTGAACAGGTTTTGCCTGCGCTGGAAGGCATTTATGATTTTATTGAAAAAAATCGCCGCCGGGAAAGCTGCGGTCTGTACTGGTTTGAGGATTCCGGTTCTTCCGGGATGGATAATTCACCCCGGGCAGGTTATCTGTGCGAAGCTTTAAACGGCAGTGATGTATGTCATATTGATCTGGCGTGTCAGCAGGCATTGAGTGCAAAGCATCTGGCAAAAATCTGTGATGTGCTTGGACTGGAAGCTAAAGCAGCCTTTTACGCACAGGAGCAGGAAAGGATCTGTGCACTGATCAACCGTTATCATTGGAGCGAACGTTCCCGCTGGTATTTTGACTTTTTCCAGCGCAGCAATCCTGATCAAAAAGTAAAATTCATCAATTCCAAGACAGCGGCTGCTTTCTGGACCCTTATGTGCGGTGCGGCGCAGGGAGAACGGCGCGAAGCAGTCAAGAATCATATGTTTGATGAAAATGAATTTTTTACAAAAGTGCCTTTTGCCACTCTGTCAAAAGATGATCCCAATTATGACTGCACCGGCGGTTACTGGCTGGGCGGTGTATGGCCGCCGACCACTTTCGCGGGTGTCAGGGGACTGTGTACAACAGGTTACAGGGAACTGGCGCGGGAAGCGGCAGTCAAAATGCTTACCGCGATGTGTGCAGTTGACAAAGATCCTGCCTATGGCAGTATCTGGGAGTGTTATGCGCCGGAGGCATACCGGCCTGCAACAGCAGAGGCGGGAGAACTGGTGCGGTCTGAATTTGTGGGATGGGGCGGACTTCCACCCATTACCATGCTGATCGAAAACATCATCGGACTTGAATTTGATGCGCAGCACAATACGGTCAATTTCCATCTTCATGCACGGGAAAAATGCGGCCTGGAGAATATGCTTTTTAACGGCGGCAAGATTTCAGTGGTGTGTACCCACTATGAGCCTTTTAAAGGACGCACTGTGATTGAAACGAAAGCCCAAAAACCGTTTACGCTGGTAGTTAAGACCAAATATCTGTGGGATGACGTGGTGGTGGAAGTGCCGGCAGGAAAACAGGTTTTTTATATTTAGTTTGTTTATTGAAAATTGGAGGATATGATATGGCAGATATATTACAGGATGTAAAGATTTATTTTGTGACGATTCCGGCGCACAAGTTTTTACATATCAAAAATTATGAAAGCATTGGATATTGGGATTTCTGGCAAAAGCAGAGTCTGATTCCCGGACAGGACTGCGAAACGATCTGTAGGCTGCTTGACAGCATCAAAGGAAAACTGGATGATGTCGGAGGAAATACTGTAAGCAGTGGAAGCGGTCAGGTTATGGCATTTATCAATGATCCCCTCGGCAGAATCTGCAGCTGGGGAATTCCGCTTGCAGAGTGTTATGGTGTCCGGCTGCCGTCAGACTATGACGGGGAAGTACCGCCGCAAATGCTTTTAATCGATATTCCGGAAGGGGAATATATTGTTTTTGAACATGGACCATTTGATTATGAACAGCAAAGCATAAGTGTGGAGCAGAAAATTGAGCAGGCGATGAAAGATTTTAATTATGAAGAATCCGGTTATTGTCTGGACTATACGCCGGGGAAAATCTTTTATTTTTTCCATGATCCGGAGCGCTTTTGGAAGTATATCAGGTCGGTGAGGAAGGTTGAGTAACAGGTGGTATTTTAGCTGCGCAGGATTATGAATAAAGTTATTTTATGTGAAGGAAAAACAGACGGCATACTGGAAAAAGTCACATGTCGAGCACATCGAGTGAAAAAATGTGTCTGAATATGAGTTAAAAACATGAAAAAATGTGTAAAAATGGCTCGCAAAACCTGAAAAAATGTGCAAAACATAGCTTATAAAACCCGAAAAAATGTGTTATACTGTTTTTGCTATGAAAACGCAGTGTGTGAGGTAGCTCTTGATGAAAAGAAATGCAATAAATGATCTTATTAAATGGAAACAGGATGAAGAACGCAAGCCATTGGTTTTGCGAGGAGCACGTCAGGTTGGCAAGACTTGGCTTATGAAGGAATTTGGAAAAAACTACTATGAGAGTTATGTATATTTTAACTTTGATGAAGAAGATGGATTGAAATCAATTTTTGAAGTAAATAAGAATCCTCAACGTATCGTCGAGCTTCTTTCCATGATAGCGGGAGAAAAGATTCTTCCGGAAACGACACTTATTATTTTTGATGAGATTCAGGAATGTTCGGCAGCACTGAATGCTTTGAAGTATTTCAAGGAGAAAGCGAATGAATATCATGTGATTGCAGCTGGCAGTTTGCTGGGTACGTTACTTGCGCAGCCGAAATCTTATCCAGTGGGTATGGTAAACCTTCTTGATGTAACTCCGCTTACTTTTGATGAATTTTTAGATGCCACTGACACAATGTTATATACCTTTTATAGGAGTATTACGAAGGAACAAAAGATAGAAGAAATATTCCATAAGCGTTTGTTGGAAGCTTATAATAACTATCTGATAATTGGCGGTATGCCAGAGTGCGTTTCTTCTTGGATTAAGCATAAGGATCCATCGAGAATTGCACAGATACAAAAGGAACTTATTCAAATATATGAAAATGACTTCTCTAAGCATAATGGTAAAGTAAATAGTGGTAGAATTTTAATGGTATTCCGAAGTATAGTTACTCAGCTTGCCAAGTCGAATGAGAAGTTTATGTATGGTGCTGTTCGTGAGGGGGGAAGAGCAAGAGATTTTGAGGAAGCAATCGAATGGCTTGTGTCTGCCGGTATGTTGAACCGTGTGTATAATGTTTCGAAATTGGAGCACCCTTTATCTACATTCGAAAAGCTGGATCAATTTAAACTGTTTGTATTTGATACAGGACTTTTGAAATATATGGCTGGTATTGACAATAGTGCAATTCTTCTTAAAACCGACTATCAGTTCAAAGGTCCGTTGACTGAAAATTTTGTTTTGCAACAACTATGTGGTCAGTATGATGTTGCACCACATTATTACTCAGATCGTAGTGGTGAGATAGACTTTGTTATTCAATATGGTACCTCTATTATTCCCGTTGAAGCAAAGGGCGGTGAAGATAAGTCTGCGCCGACATTTAAAAAATACGTATCTGAGCATCAGTCGGAATATGCTGTTCGCTTTTCAAAGCGTGGATACCGCAAAGACGGTTATATAACTAATATGCCACTATATCTGGCAAGGAAAATGAAGGAATTATTGTAAAATCATTTACTTGATTTTTGAGTGGTTAATAATAAGAAATTCAGAGGCAGAGCAGTTTTCTTTGCTGATGGAGATATATAATAAAGGGGGCTGTTGCAGAATAACTGCAACAGCCCCTTTGCAGTTTGACGCCAAAATAAAACAATTGATTTCTTCGTACGTTTTGCGCATTTTCTTCATGATAGGATACAGACATAAAGAATTATCAGGAAAAGGCAGGATAAAAATATTTGCCGCTTTTTATGGCTTATATTATGATAGAGTCATGGAATTTTTGAAATTATGTTTCTTTACTGGAAGTAGTTTGGAGAATGCAAAATGATACGGATAGCGTTGGTGGATGATAACAAGCATTTTTTAGATATTCTGAGAAAATTTCTTATGGATTATTTTGAAAAAATAGGCAGCAGCTGTTATGTGGAAGCTTTTTCTGATCCGGTGTATTTTTTGGATGAAGTGATGGAAAAAGATCACTTCGATCTTGGTTTGCTGGATATTGAAATGCCGTCTTTAAATGGGGTTGAACTGGCCAAAAAGATGCGTGATAATCAGAAAAATATGTCGGTCGTCTTTCTGACTGCTCACAGTGAACTGGTGCGGATCGGTTATGAAGTAAAAGCCTTTGATTTTCTTTCAAAAGTACAGATAAAAGAGGAATTGCCCGGAGTTTTGGACAGATTTCTGCGTGAGATGGAAAAAAGAATCGGAAAAGTATATACGATCGCAACCAACGCAAGAATTGAAAAGATACCATATAAGAACATTATTTATCTTTATAAATCCGGTCAAAATGTGTTTTTTGTTCAGAAAAATGCAGAAACCTGGGAGCGTGGAGCGTTAAAGGATATCATAAACAGGTTGGACGATCCAATGTTCATGAAAATTGAAAGAGGCTATGTGATCAACCTGGAACATGTGGTTTCTGTTAATACAAGAAATGTTGTTATGAGCAACGGCGCAGAGATAAGAGCCAGCCGTGAACTGATCAGTGAGTTAAAACAGCGGCTTTTAAAATATGGAGTAGAAGATTGATATGATGGAAATATTACAGGTTTTGATTTGCCTGGCAGAAACTCTGTTTCCTTTCTGGTTAGGAAATAAAATTCTGGAGAGAAGATATCAAAAAACAATAGGGAAAGTGTTCTGGTATGCGGGGATGGTGGTGTATATAGGGTCGCTGATATATCAAAGGCATTTTTATATGTATTCACGATTCTTTATGCTTTGGGCCATTATTTTTACAAGCATTTTGTTTTGGAGGTATTATAAAGTTTCGTTTTGGAAATCTGTATTACTTTTAAGCATTTATTATGAAACAATAGCAATAATGGATTTGCTGGGAATGACTCTTCCGGGATTAGTGAATGGAAAAGAAGATGAATTTTTAGTAAATGTTCATCGGAATATTACATACGAGCGAATTTTGATTTATACGGCAGTGCGTTTGCTTTTATTTTTGATATTCAGTTTGTTGATTTATAAAAATAATGATATTTACTGGGGAATTGAAAGTAAGATTATTATTGTACTGTTTCCGGTTTTTGAATATATCAGCATGGTTCAATGTGAGGGTGCATTTTATGGGAAGTATGGGGAGGCAATCCAAAATATATATTTATATTTTCTGGCGTATGTCGTGAGTCTTTCATATCTTATCATTGCCTTTGTCAGAAGTAATAGTGATTATCTCAGGAAAATAAGTGAACAGAAGAATCAATTCATAGAAAAGGACTACAAAAGAATCATCGAGCAAAATCGTCAGAGAGAAATGCTGATTCATGACACAAATAAACATTACATTGTGCTGGAAGGATTTCTGGAAGAGCAGGAAAATGAGAAGGCATTAGAGTATGTGAAGGAACTGAAAAAAGACATCTGTAAAAATGCCAGAAAGATCACGACAGGAAATATGGTTTTAGATGCCATTTTGAATGATAAACTGGAATTGAGTAAGATGGCAGGAATCGATTTTGCGGCGGATATAGAGTCAATGAATCATTCATTTGTGCAGGACAAGGACTGGTGTGTTCTGATTGCCAATCTGCTGGACAATGCTTTTGAAGCGGTTGAACAGGAAAAAGAGAAAGTGATTGGCGTTCATCTCAAAAGAAAAGAAAGCGGAATCATCATCCATATTGAAAATTCGTTTACAGGTAGTCTTAAGATGAATGGAAAACAAATCCTGACCACAAAATCAAGAAATGAGCTGCATGGATGGGGACTCCAGAGCGTGAAGCAGGTAGTGAAGAAATATGCGGGTATCATGAATTACGAACATAAGGATAATATGTTTCATGTGTATATTATGTTGTATAAGTAGTGGGTTGGATATACCAACAGAACTTGGTTGAAGCGTTCATAAAAAAGGAAAGTTCAGTTTATGGAACGTAAGCAGGCCGGTAAAATTGGCGGAAACGTATTATATGTAAATTCCGTCTGTAAGGATAAAGATTTTTATGATGTTGCCAGAGGCGGAGCAGTTTTCTTTGCTGATGGCAGCATCAGCCGGGAAATTCCAGCAGGAAAGGAAGAGGTCCTTTCGGTGGAGATATAGTTTATACTAACAGTTTCTTGTCCCACTCTCAAAATCCGTTTATATTGATATCACCAGCTTAGACCGGAGAGAAGATAAAATGAAATTATACAGCAAATTTCGCAAAACAACAGATACCGTTTCAGAAACCATTTACCTGCTGAAAATACTCTGGAAGATTGATCCTGCAAGAGTAGTGTTATCCTTTGCGGTATCTTTTCTGGGATTTGGAGAATGGGTGTTTTTTACCGTTATCTTCATGAAATATCTGTTCGGAGCAGCAGAAATTCAGAGAAGTTTTGAGGAAACGGCAGTTTTTATTGCAATTACGATGCTTGTGCTGTTTTTCACAACCGGTATTCAGATCTGGTTTTCAGAGCGTTACATACCGGTCAGCAATCCGCGTATTTATGAAAAACTCAATACTATGCTCTTTGACAAGGCCGCAAATGTGGAAATCGCCTGCTATGAGGATGCAGAATTTTACGATACCTATACGAAAGCTTCTTCGGAGGCATATACCAGGGCGCTGTCTGTACTGACAGATACGCCGGCGGTATTTGCCTCCGCTTTGTCCTCCATATATGTAGTGGCAGCCATGTATTCCATCAGCTGGCTGGCGGGGATTTTGTGTTTTATGCCCATGATCAGCAGTTTTGTGTTCGGAAAAATCATTAATCGCCTCGAGTATGAACGTACCATGGAAAACATACCCCAAACGCGCCGGATCAGCTACATAAACCGTGTTCTTTATCTTCAGAAATATGCAAAAGAGTTTCGGATGACCGGAATTTACCGGGTTTTGGAAAAAACCTATGAGCAGGCATACCAGAAGATGCTTTTGGTTTATGACAAGTATGCAAAAAGGCTGTTTGCCGCCAGTATGGGAAGAACATTATTTGCCTTTACCATTGTATTTGAAGGAACCTGGATGTTTGCGGCTTTCAGTGCCATGGTGACTAAGACGATTCTGATCGGTGATTTTGTGGTGGTGGCCAATGCCATTGTCAGCACAACATGGATGCTGATCAGCTTTACGGACAGTCTGAATCTGACTTATCAGAACGGTTTGTTTGCCAAAAACATGAAAACATTCCTGAATTATAAGGAAACGCTTCCGGAGGATCAGGCTGGACTCCCGGTACCGGACAGGATCGAAACTCTGGAACTGAAAAATGTTTCCTTCCAGTATCCAGGGCAGAAAAAAGAAGGTCTTTATGCCGTGAAAAATGTAAACTGTGTTTTTCATGCAGGGAAAAAGACAGCCCTTGTGGGGCATAACGGTTCCGGAAAAAGTACGCTGATCAAACTGATCATGCGTTTTTACGATCCTACGGAAGGGGAGATTTTATTAAACGGTACAGATATCAGGGAGTTTTGTCTGCGTTCTTACCGGGCATTGATCGGCAGTACATTTCAGGATTTTGAACTGTTTTCCATGAGTGTGCTGGAAAATGTCATGATGGAACAGATTACAACAGATAAACAGCGCCAAAGAGGTATGGATGCCCTTTTAAAAAGCGGTGCATTGGAAGATATTGAAAAACTGCCCAAAGGTGCAGATTCGGTTCTGACAAGAGAGTTTGATCCTGAAGGTGTGATCCTTTCAGGCGGTCAGGCACAGAAGGTGGCTGTGGCACGCAGTTTTGCAAAAGACAGACCGATTTTGCTTTTGGATGAGCCTTCCAGCGCACTGGATCCGGTTGCGGAATATCAGATGTATGAAACGATCATGGAATTGTGTGATGAAACTTATGCAGGGAAACTGGGCGAACAGGCAAAAATCGCAGTCATTATTTCACACAGACTGTCGTCTGCTGCCATGGCGGACCGCATCTGTCTGATGCAGCATGGAGAAATGACAGAACAGGGAACGCATCAGGAGCTGATGGAACTGGGAGGCAGTTATGCGGATATGTTTTTAAAACAGGCGGAAAGTTATCTGCAGGATATCACGCTGCAAGCCGGCAATTTACAGAAAGAAGGGAGGGAGCCTTGATGAACGGCAGCAGGTCAGACACAACGATCAATGCAAAAAGAGCGTTTTCCAATAATCTTTTTTTGCTGAAGATCGCATACAAAGAGGCTCCTTTCTATACATTTTTTGAGCTGCAGCGCAATGCCCAGCATCAGATCATTGTTTTTATTGAGCATGTCTATATGATCGGATTTATCATTGACTGTATTCAGTTTCAAAGACCTTTTGCGTATGTATTCTGGTTTATTACCGGTGTATTTTTGCTGGTGGTGACATGGGGAAATCTCTGGAACAATTACATGGATGCCAAAGTAAAACCAAAAGCACTGGAGAAAATATACCGGGCAATCCGCAGGCAGCTGTATGAAAAATCAGTGGAAATGGATTTGAAAAACTATGATGATCCGGCCTTTTATGATGAATTTGTCTGGGCGATGGGAGAAGCAGCACAGCGTGTTTTACCGGTGCTGCAGACATTTTCACAGCTTTTTGGTGCCATTGCTGGTATTGTGGTGCTCAGTGCTTACGTGCTGACACAGGATCTTTTCGGTCTTTTGCTGACTGTATTTTCGGTGGCAGTCATTTTGCTGGTATCAGGAAAGTATAACCGCCTGCGGATGGGGATGCTTGAAAAGTTAAAGCCGCTGGAACGGAAACGTGATTATATCAGCCGTGTATTTTATCTGCCGGAATATGCAAAAGAACTGCGTATGGGAAATATAAAACCCAAACTTTATCAGGAATTTGAGCAGGCAGCAGTGGAAATGAAAGAAATTTCAGATAGGGAGACCAAAAAGCTGACGGTATATGCCCTGATCAGAGACTATTTCTGCAATAACTTTTTGTATGACGGCGTTTATCTGCTTTATCTTTTGTATAAAACCATCTGTCACAGTGCCTTTGGTTACGGAACCATGGTAACACTTTATAATTCCTGCGGCAGACTCAAAAACAGTGCGCAGAATCTGGCTCGTGTTTTCCCGATGTTTGCCGAGCATGGCAGATATATTGAAAAGATCCGGCGTTTTCTGGAAACACAAAGTCAGATCGCAGAACAGGAAAATGCGATGTCTGCAGGGGCAGATTTTGAGAGCCTGGAGCTGAAAAATGTGTCCTTTTCTTATCAGGATCAGACACCTGTATTGCAGAATCTGAATCTGACCATTAAAAAAGGCGAGCGGGTGGCGCTGGTGGGATATAACGGTGCCGGAAAGACAACGCTGGTAAAACTTATGATGCGTCTGTATGATGTGACAGAGGGACAGATCTTGTGGAACGGTACGGATATCCGGGAACTGAAGCTTTCTGATTACCGGGCTGAGTTTTCAGCATTGTTTCAGGATTATCAGCTCTTTGCGGCATCTCTGGGTGAAAATATCACCATGGATACGGTGACACCGGAGAGGGAACAGGCAGAGAAAGTCATTCATAAAAGCGGATTTTTTGCAAAATTTCAGACTTTGCAGGCAGGATTTGAAACACCGGTCACAAGGGAGTTTGAGGAAAACGGCGTATTGTTTTCCGGCGGAGAATCCCAGAAAATAGGCATCAGCAGGGCGCTGTATCCGGACAGCAGTGTGATCATACTGGACGAGCCCTCCAGTGCACTGGATCCGCTCAGTGAATATAACCTGAATCATACCATGATGACGCTTGACCGGGATAAAACAGTGATTTTTATTTCTCATCGTTTGTCAACCACCAGACTGGCAGACAGAATCTGTATGCTGGAAAACGGCCGGATTGTAGAAGAAGGAACCCATGAACAGCTGATGGCCCTCCACGGAAAATATGCGGAAATGTTCACGCTGCAGATGGGAAAATACAGGTAAATGCAGGTTGCTATCCATGCAGGACTGTGTTACTTTTAATACAGCAGATATGATGCGGAAAGCGTCAATTCAAGGAGGAATTTCTCATGGGTAAAAAACTCAAAATTGCAGTGATCGGTGCAGGCGGTATTGCAACCGGGGCACATATGCCTGGTTATGCAAAGATGGACAATGTGGAAGTGGCTGCAATCTGTGATATCAAGATTGAAAAAGCGAAAAAGCTGGCGGATGCATATGGCGTAGAGCAGATTTTTCAAAACTATGAGGATGTTTTTGAAATCCCCGGTCTTGATGCGGTGGATATCTGTACACCTAACTATCTGCATTCTGTGATCGCCGTTGCGGCTCTTAACAAGGGACTTCATGTTTTCTGTGAAAAACCGGATGCAGTCAGTGTGGAAGAAGTTGAGAAGATGAAGGCGGCAGCAGATGCAAGCGGTAAAGTGTTAATGGTTATGAGAAACAACCGCTATATGCTGATTTCAGACTTTATGAAAAAATATATCGCGCAGGGCAGAATGGGTGAAATCTATGCGGCACGCTGTGGCTGGCAGAGACGCAGAGGTATTCCCGGAAAAGGCGGTTGGTTTACCACAAAAGAACAATCCGGCGGCGGCCCTCTGATCGATCTTGGTGTACATATGATCGACCTGACCATGTGGCTGATGGGCAATCCCAAACCTGTTTCCGTAACCGGTTGTACTTATATGAAGTTTGCAGATAACGATACTTCTGACTCTGTAAACTCTGCATTCGGTGAAAAGAATGCGGAAGGTACTTTTGACGTGGAAGATCTTGCTATGGGCTTTATCCGTTTTGAAAACGGTGCCTGCATGCAGATTGAATTTTCCTGGGCTTCCAATATCGAAAAAGAACAGCGTTTCTTTGAACTTTACGGAACCAAAGCCGGTGCAAAGTGGTATGACACCGACGATAAATTAAAGATTTTTGAAGAAGAATTCGGCAGCACCGTAGATTATCTGCCCAATGTGGACAACAGCAAAGGAATCCAGATACATGAAGCAAATCTCCGTCATTTTGCGGATGTTGTGTTAAACGGCACAGAGCCTATGTTTGTACCGCAGCAGGGTGTAAATATGGTTAAGATTCTGGCAGCACTTTATGAGTCCGCAAAAACTGGCAGGGAAGTGCAGTTATAAATTAAGAAGCAAGAGAGCGGCGCACACAACTTGTGCGCCGTTTGCTTGTTGGATGAACAGTTGTCAGGCGCTGCGAACAAGCAAGAGAGAGGAAAAAAACCTGCTTTCCACCGGAAAAGCAGGCTTTTGGGCTTTTATTTGTCAAGTGCGGCGATAATAATGTCTGCCGCTTTTTCATAATTCAGAACAGAGGTGTTAAGCATCATATCATAATTTGCCGGTTCTCCCCATGTTTTTTGTGTGAAGTATTTCTGGTAATTTTTGCGCTGCTGATCTTTTCTGCGGATGTAAGCAGGAGCGCTTTTTTCCGGAATGTGATCGGTATTGACAGCTCTGTCGATGCGGTCTGTTAAGTTTGAAGCATAGATAAAAACACGCAGCAAGGGAGTCTGTCCTGCCAGAATATCAGCAGCACAGCGTCCAAGAAAAATACAGGGGCTTTGCTGTACAAGCTGTGTCATCAGGCGGGCCTGCGCCTCGTATGCCATGAAGGGCTGTTCAGCTTTGCTGTCTCCGGACATACAGCTGGAAACCATGGCAAGATCATGCAGGATACTGCCGACACCGCGTTCATCATAATCCCTGAGAATGCTTAGGTTGATGCCGGATTGTTCACCGGCCTGGATCAGCAGGTTGCCGTCATAAAAGGCAATGCCAAGTTTTTCTGAAAGAATGCGGGCAACTTCGCGTCCGCCGCTTCCGTATTCACGGTCAATTACGATTGTAGTCCTGTTCATATGCTGACCTCCTTTAAAAATGATGCAGAATCAGTTCGTATGCCACAAACAAGCCGGGCTGTAAGCTGTCAATCTCCACATATTCTTCGCGGGTATGGGCGCCTGCACCGTTGACACAGCCGGTGCATACCGCGGGTATACCCAGAGACAGAGGAATATTGCAGTCAGTTGAGCCGGAAGTATAGGTCACGTCATTTCCAAAGTGATTTTTGATCGCAGCCGCACAGCGTTCCATCAATGCCTGTTCTTTGGCCGGATCCACGCTGCCGCTGCAGGGACGGTCGCCGACTTTGGTGACAGTGACCTGGATTCCCTTGGTGCGGTAAAAATCAATGGCGGCGTTGAAATGCTGTTCCATCACGGCAAGAGATTCTTTGACATCTGATCGGAATTCATAAAGCATTTCCGCATGCTGGGCGATGGTATTGACAGAGGTGCCGCCGTTTATCGTTCCTACATTATATGTTGTTTTGCCCTGAGACGGAACCTTCATGGTATAGAGAGTGTCGATCAGGGAAGCAAGATAGGCGATGGCATTACGGTTGCCGAAGCTGCCGTAGGAGTGTCCGCCTTCTGTATCAATTTCCACACGGTAGCGCATGGAGCCGACAGCGTGGTTGACAATAGCTGAACTACCGCCGTCAAGGGTGATAAATTCTGATACGCGGCTGCCATAGGTTTCCATGATTTTGCGGGAGCCTTTTAAGTTGCCCAGTCCTTCTTCACCGGAATTGATGACAAGGAGCACACCGCAGGACGGGTCTGCAGGCTGTAAGTTATGCCGGGCAATATATTTGGCCGCCATCATCAGAGCCACTGCATTGGCGGTATCATCGCCGACACCGGGACAGTAAATGCGTCCGTCTTTGACGGTCAGCGGCAGAGGAGTGGTATCCGGAAATACCACATCGCTGTGGGCCATGTAGATGACTACAGAATTGCTGTCGGTACAGCCGATGGGATAAACAACATTCAGAGCTTCGTCGATATAAACGCCCAAAGCTCCCTGGGCAGCCAGCCAGTCCCGGCAGAAGACAGCGCGTTTTTCTTCGTGGTTGGAAGGTGCGGGAATCCGGGCAAGTTCCAGAAGAAGCTCATAGGCTTCTTTCGCATGATCCAGAATATATTGGGAAATGGTATCTGTCAGTTTCATATATAAAACCTCCTTGGTACGATTGCTGTACTTTCAGCATATCATGATGCGGAGAAAATGAAAATATCCTCCGTGGGAAGAAAGTGATTGTACTGCATGAAAAAATTATATATAATCGAATTTGTGATGGTTATCCATTGCGTATAAAATCAATTCAGAATTCAAATGAGGAAAACAGGATGAAAACAATATTTCAAAACCGTTTCAAAGATGCATTCCGGGAAAATTCTCCGTACAAGGTATTTTTGCTGTCGATTCTGATAACGGGACTTTCCTATGGTCTCTATAAAGGTATGCTGGACAATTATTTGGCAGAAGTGGTCAGTATGGGTGAAATGGGACGCGGCGTAACCGAATTTTTCAGAGAGCTGCCGGGCATTTTGCTGGTATTTATTCTGGCGGCATTTTATATGCTGTCAGCAGAGACTTTATACAAAGCCGGTGCCATTATTATGCTGGTTGGTATGGGAATGATTTCTGTACTGCCTGCGACCAAGGTGCTGGCAACACTGGCAATCTGTACCTATTCACTGGGTGAACATATTCAGCTGGGTATGAAGAATACACTGTCTTTGGGCTATGCAAAGCCCGGACATGGAGGGGCTGCACTGGGAGCACAGAGTGCGGCAAGTCAGATCGGAACTCTGGCAGGGTATCTGGTGATCGTGCTGGCTTTTTCAGCAGTTACAAAAAATCAGCCTTATACCTTATTTTTTGCGATTGCTGCAGTTTTAGCAGGTGTCAGTGCAGTATGCACCATGCGGATCAGGGGTAAAAGCAAGACCGACGATACCAAACGCCGGTTTTATTTCCATAAAAAATATCACAAGTATTATATGCTGGAAATGTTCTATGGAGCCAGAAAACAGGTGTTTTTTACCTTTGGCCCCTATGTGCTGATCCTGTTTTACGGTGCAAATGCCGCAACCATCAGTCTTTTGTTTGCCATTTCTGCGATCGCCTGCTTTTTTGCTTCCCCGGTTGTGGGACGCATTATTGATAAGCTGGGATATAAGGTTGTTATGGTGTCAGACACGCTGATTCTGGTGATCGTATGCTTTTTCTACGGATTTGCCCATCACATTTTTCCTAAGGATGTGGCATTTATCATCTGCTGTGTCAACTATATTCTGGATGCCATCATTTCTCTTGCCTCCATGGCTTCCAATGTGTATGTACAGGAACTGTCTGACAATGCGGATGAAGTAAAGGCTACTATTTCCACCGGTGTTTCCATTAATCATGTGATCACTATTTTTATCGCGCTTTTTGGCGGATGGATATGGAAAACGCTGGGAATTGAACTTTTATTCATTCTGTCTGCAATCCTTGGACTGTGCAACAGTGCTTATGCTGCGACGATTAAGAAAAAACAATAATTCCTGCGATAAAAGTATCTGGACAGAAAAAGCGGTTTGGGAGTATACTTACCTGAGGTTATAGAATTTGCGGGAAAGAGAGTGGGAGATATGTATACATTTTTTGCACAATATATAAGTGCCAACCAGGTTTTGATGCTGGGAATGATCGTGACCTTTATTCTTACATTTTTACTGTTAAAGCATCCGTTCCGGTTTCTGCCCAGTGACCAAGGACGTGCATTTGCGGTAAACGGTGAGCTTTCCAGAGGAAAGCTGCGCGGTGTGGGTCTGACTTTTGTGATCTGTTTTCTGGTGGGAAGCTTTGTGTTTCTGCCGGTGGACAGAGAATTTGTGATTTATGCGATTTTACTGTTTGCCATGATGATGAGCGGTTATCTGGATGATGCTTCTGATAAACCCTGGAGTGATTATAAAAAGGGCCTGATCGACCTGATCATTTCTGCGGTGGCAGTCGGAACCTTTATCAATTTCAATTCCACATCCATTATGATCGGTCCCTGGGGAATGGAGCTGCCTGCAGCAGTGTATTTTGTTCTCGGTATTATTCTGGTATGGGTTTCCGTCAATGTGACCAACTGCACCGACGGCGTGGACGGCCTTTGCGCCAGCGTCAGCAGCGTGACTTTATTTGCTTTTGCGGTACTGTTTTCAGAGGTTCTGGGAAAATACGGTATGGCAAACTTCCTGTTTATTGCCGTGCTGTTTGCATATCTGTATTTTAATACCTCCCCCAGCACGATGCTGATGGGAGATGCAGGCTCACGCGCACTTGGTTTTTACATTGCCATTATTTCCATGAAATCCGGTCATCCCTTTATTTTCCTGCTGCTGGCAGGCGTGATGATCATTGACGGCGGTCTGGGACTGGTTAAGATCTTTTTAAAGAGGTTTTTAAAGATCAGTATCTTAAAAAAGACCCGTACACCGATTCATGATCATGTGAGAAAAAATATCGGATGGTCTGATACACAGGTTGTGGTCCGTTTCGTGATCATGCAGGCGCTGCTTGCCGTGATTGCATTTTGTATTGTAGGATAACCATAAAAAAGATAAGGATGCAAGCCGTTTGGCCAGCATCCTTTTTTTGTATATGCGCACTCGCGCGCGAGGTAAATGTTGCCTTACTGCAACCGCGCTCGGCGCGGAGTGTGCGCTTTGCGTACACTATTTTTGCGCGCCTGCGCACATTTTTTAGTTCAAAGATCAGATATGCTTTTCGGGAAGCTCAACCATGCTGCCAAGCTTGTAGTCCCATTCTTCGGGAGTGAAGTGGATAAATCCGCCCCAGGTATAGAAAGTGGTTTCTCCGAAATAGATCTTGCCGTCAAGCAGGTAGAAATCTACGCGTACATAGGGAATGCCGTCAGCGATCTTTTCACAGAAAGTGATGATCTCGTCCAGATTTTCGGGCTTTTTGTAATCGATACCGGAATTTTCATAATAAACAGTGCGGAAAGGGAGGAAATTCCAGTCGCGGTCAAAAAAGTCATTTTTGCGGTCTTCAAATCTGCCGTGGGCGATACCGGTGCAGACGGTGATAAAGTTGACTTTGCCGTTAAAGCAGGTGACTTTGTATTCCACGGAGTCAAGATTGCCAAGCTCAGGCATAAAGGGTTCTGCGATGATGCGCGGTTTGACATCGCGGTAAGCAAATTCGCGGCTCTGCATAAAAGGAGTGCTTTCAAGACGTCTGTTTAAAAATGCGCGGGCTTCTTCCTTATCAAAGGTGCTGCGGTCTTTGCAGAAGTACAGGCCGCCGCTGTCATGGGTACATTTTAATACAAACTGTTCGGGAAGTGCGTCAAAATCGATTTCGTCAAAGCTGTTGTAAACACCCAGAGTCGGAATGACATGTTCTGCGCCGACACGGTCAGCAACGATCTTTTTGACTTCACACTTATCCACCATGTTGGGGTAGAAATCGCGGTGATCATATAATTTGAGCCACTGCAGCTTCTCTGTGAGTGTCTGGGGATTTTCCAGGTTCAGTTTTCGTCTGAATTTAAAAAACAGGCGGTAAAGCATGGAAAGGTAAGTTTTGTCGCTCATTTTGTCGAAAAAACCGTGCATGGAAAAAAGCTGGGCGGTGGCGTAGGGAAGACTGCTGTATTTTCCCATTTGATAAACAGACTGGGCTACTTCGATTAGTTTTTTGATCATAAAAATTCTCCTGTATCATATTCCCTGATCCGAAAGAACGGATCAGAACGAATAAATTGTATCATAAAATCAAAAAAACGTAAATAACAATACTTGAAATATATGGAAAGATACGTTATACTGATGACTGTTACTCTCATACTTGATTGGGGTAAAGTGATAAAATGATAATCTGGTAACAGAACAAATGAGGAGGATTTATGTTTAAAAAGAAAGCACAGGGCGAAGTTCGTGAGATCAAGCCTATTAACCCGATGCTGATCCTGGCGTGTATTATTCTGGCGGCGGCCATCGCAACCTATATCGTTCCGGCGGGTACCTTTGAAAGAGTAGCGGTGGAAGGCAGTGAATATGAAATGGTGGTCGCAGATTCTTATCAGAGAACACAAAATCAGCCCATCGGATTCTTTGATCTGTTTAAGTCCCTGACACTGGGACTGCAGGATGCGGCCTATATTATTTTCTTTCTGATGATCCTGGGCGGAACCTTTAAGATCGTGGAAGCAACAGGGGCGCTGCATGCGGGAATCAGCAATATGCTGAAGCTGACAGCAGGCAAAGAACTGATTCTGGTTCCCATCTGTCTGGTCATGTTTTCCGGAATTTCCGCACTTGCGGCCTGCTGTGAGGAATATCTGGCATTTCTGCCGCTCATGTATATGGTGTGTATGGCATGCGGGTTTGATTCCATTTTATCGGTGGCAATGCTGATGTGTTCTTCTGCGATCGGTTATGCGGGCGGTATGACCAATGCGTTTACCGTTGGTGTAGCACAGACCATTGCCGGACTTCCCATGTTCTCCGGTATTGGTTACAGAACGATCGTGTGGGCAGTTCTGCTGATTCCGTCCATCATTTATATGATGATCTATGCGCACAGGATTACGAAAAATCCTGAAAAAGCCTATAATTTCGCCATTGATCAGAAGTTTCGCGGTCAGATGGATTTTGGCGCGATCGAAAAAATTGAAAAGATCACAGGCAGACAAAAGATCATTCTGGCGCTGTTTTTCGGTTCCTTTATCTTTGTGGCATTCAGCGTGATCAAATGGGGATTTTATATTGATGAGATGGCTGCGATTTTCCTGATCGTGGGTATTCTTTGTGCGATTGTCGGAAAGATCAAACCCGACAAGACCGCGGATACTTTTCTGGAAGGCGCCAAGGATATGGTATGGGCCGGTATGATCATTGGTATGTGTTATACCGTTACCAGTATTCTGCAGAATGCACAGATCATGGATACTCTGGTGAATGCCATGGGTATTGTGTTAAAGGGTCTGCCCCAGTCAATTTCCGCATGCGGTATGTTTGTGCTGCAGGACATTCTGAATTTCCTGATTCCTTCCGGTTCCGGTCAGGCGGCTGTTACGATGCCTTTTATGGCGCCGCTGGCAGATATTCTGGGACTGACAAGACAGACTGCGGTTTTGGCATTCCAGCTGGGTGATGCCTTTACGAATGTGGTAACACCGACCAGCGGAGAGCTGATGGCAGCTCTGGCAATCTGTCATATTCCTTATAATAAGTGGTTTAAGTTTATGGGACCGTTATGGGCGATCTGGTGTGTGATCGCATGTATCATGCTGATCATTGCTGCTGCAGTCGGTTATTGCTGAGAATAAAGATGAAAGAATTATTACAGGAACGTTACTTTTACTATTTTGAACAGATCAGCCGTATTCCCCGGGAGTCCGGGAATGAAAAGGCTGTCAGTGACTGGATTTTTCAGTGGGCAAAGAAATTGGGATTAAGGGCTGTACAGGATGCAGCCCTTAATCTGGTTATTTATAAGCAGGCATCCTGTGGGTACGAAGCATGCAGCCCTGTACTTTTGCAGGCGCACATGGATATGGTATGTGAAAAAACACCCGACAGTGCCCATGATTTTGCGAACGATCCAATCCGGCTCTGCACAGACGGGGAGTGGCTGATGAGTGCCTGCGATACAACGCTGGGAGCAGACAACGGGATCGGGATGGCATGTGCTATGGCCATACTGGAAGACAAAACACTGTGTCATCCGCCGTTGGAAGTGATTTTTACAGTGGAAGAGGAAACCACTTTTAAAGGAGCAAATGCGTTGGATCCGGCATTGGTTTTGGCAAAACGCATGATCAATCTGGATCATGCACAGGAAGAGGAGCTGATTGCCGGAAGCTGCGGCGGTACAGGTGCAGAGTTTAAGCTGCCGCTTGTCTGGGAAACAGTCAAAAAAGAGGATTGCAGTGTCTGGCAGATAAAACTGGAAGGACTTTTGGGCGGCCATTCCGGCGAGGATATTCACCGCGGCAGGGGAAATGCGATCAAACTTCTGATGCGTGTTCTGCAGAAGGCTGTGCTGCAGGAGGCTTTGGTGATCAGTATATGCGGCGGCACGAACCGTCTGGCAATTCCCAGAGAGGCTTCAGCGCTTTTGGCATGCAAAAACGGATATGATATTCAGAAAGCCGTAAGTACCATGTTAAACGAGCTGAAAAAAGAACTGGGAGCTGCGGGGGCATCCATGAATCTGCAGCTTGTCAGACAGTCCTGTAAAGAAGAGAATATTCAGGTTTTAAATAAGGAATCTTTTGAGAAGGTCATACAGGCTGTTTTGCTGTTCCCCGATGGAATCTTTTGTATGAGCAGCGAATTTATCGGTCAGGTCACAAGTTCAGATAATCTTGGAATTCTGGAAGTTTTTCCTCATACCGGGGGACTTAAGATCGTCAGTGAAATCCGCGGTCTGTATCCTTCCATGGTGGAGGATACAGCTGATAAAATCAGAACTTTGGCCGCTGTCTGCGGTGCAGAAGCAGTATTTTTTGACGGATATGGTTCCTGGGAATATAGGCCTGTTTCTCCTTTGAGGGAATGGGCGCTGTTAAAATACAGGGAACTGTACAAAAAAGAAATGAAGGTATCTGTGATTCACGCAGGGCTGGAAGGGGCGATGTTTTCACAGAAGATTCCGGGAATGGATATCATATCGGTCGGTCCTGACTGCCAGTTTTTCCATTCTCCAAAGGAACGGGTAAGGATTGCTTCCGTAAGGCGTTTTTATGAATTTCTGACTCAGCTTCTGACAATAAAATAGCAAAAACTGGTTGCCTGCATCAGTAATCCATGTTAAAATTATTACAATAATGAAAAATATTATATTGATTCACGGAAAATAAGAAAAACGGAGAACTGATTATGAGCGGAAAATACGACGGTATGGCAATTGGTGTTTTTGAACTGGACAGTGAATGTGCATGTTTCGTAGCACTTGACGCAGCTGCCAAGGCAGCGGATGTCAAGATTCAGTCCGTAGAAAGAAACAGATTAAAAGCAGGTGCATGTGTTAAGATGAGAGGATCCATTTCCGATGTGAATGCAGCAATGGAAGCAGCATTGGCGGTGGCAGCTCCTATTTCCAAGATCGTTGCACACACCGTGATCGCATCTCCTGATAAGGGAACTGAGATCGCAGCAGCGATGACCATCAACAAATGATCGAAAGTAGAGGGAAAGATATGAGATACGGAGCATTCGGATTAGTAGAGGTTCTTGGATCAGCCAACGCTGTGATCGTAACAGACCAGATGTTAAAGACTTCAGAAGTAAAGTATGAGACACATGATACCAAATGCGGCGGTCACTGTCTGATCTTTGTCAGCGGTGATGTGGCAGCGGTAACAGCAGCTGTGGACAGTGTAAAGGACGGTTCTGTATGTGAAGTGTTCGCATCTGCAGTCATTTCCAATCCTTCTGAAGAAATGATTGAGATCGTGGAGCAGTTTAAGGCAAGAAGAGCCAAAAAATAATACGGCAGCACAAGCAGCAGACGGTTATGTGAAAAGACGCGCAGAACAAATATTATATTTTGCTCTGCGCTTTTTTACTATATGTAAAGTGGGGATATTCCAACCGGTTAAAAATGGGGGGGGAAATGCATGGGCGAAAAACTGTTGAAAAAAATAAGCGGAAAAGAGCTGAAGCTGTTTACATACGCAACGATCATCTTTTTATTTTGTGCAGCATTTATGCTGGCGACTCCGGGAGAGATCATACGGGGAATGTGGACGATCATTATTTCCCGGGATGCACTGATCACGGATTATTTTAAACTGGCAGGATATGGGGCGTCTTTTTTTAATGCAGGGCTGGTACTGCTGATTACCACAACGCTTGTCGGGGCCGTAAAGCTGCCGTATACAGGCATTACCATGGCGGCGCTGTTTATCGATGTCTGCTATAGCTTCTGGGGCAAAAATCCGGTCAATATGCTTCCGATTCTGGCAGGTGTGTTTTTATATGCCAAGGTTCATAAAGCACCTTTAACCAGATATCTGTATACAGCGATTTTCGGAATCTGTATGGGACCTTTTGTGACGGAGATGGTTTACATTCTGCCGTTTTCCTTTCCGGTAAATCTGCTGCTTTCCTTTGTGGTCGGAATCATTATCGGATATGTCCTGCCGCCGCTTTCGGTACATACGGCATCCATGCATCTTGGTTATGACCTGTTTAATGTGGGATTTTCGGCGGGAATACTGGCATTTATCCTTGTGAGCTTTATGAAATCCTTTTCTGTTGAATTTGAAAGTGTTTTTATCTGGCAGGAAGGTGTTCATGTGGGAATTACCGTTGGTGTATATCTGTATCTGCTTCTGGCATTTGCCTACGGATGGTGGGTCAGCGGCAAAAAGATCGGTAAATTATGGAAGATTACAAGACACCCCGGCCGTGCGGTGGCTGATTTTGTGATCATGGACGGACCGGGCGCAACACTGATGAATATGAGCGTGATCGGTCTGATCTGTGAGACTTATATTCTTCTGATCGGCGGAGATCTGTCAGGACCGGTGCAGGGAGCAGTGTTTATGGCTTTTGGCTTTGCTGCTTTTGGTGCACATATTAAAAATTTTCCGCCTGTATTACTTGGTGTATTTTTGTCAACATTGATAACACAGTACGAAGCGACCACTCCCGGCATCCAGATAGCTGCGCTGTTTGCAGTGGGACTTTCACCCATAGCAGGTCAGTTCGGACCGGTGCTGGGTATTGTGGCAGGTTTTCTGCATGCTGCGGTTGTGATGTGTACCAGCCAGTTTTACGGCGGACTCAACCTGTACAACAATGGTTTTGCAGCCGGCTGGGTAGCGATCATCATGGTTCCTGTTATCGAGAGTATGATGCAGCACTATAAAAACAGACAGAAAAAGAAAGGAGAATAAAATATGCATGTAAGAAAAAAGATCGGCAAGATCGTGGAAGAACTGACGATGTATTTCTTTGCGGTTGGTGCCAAGCAGATAGATTCCAGAATTGTAGAAAACAACAGGATTTTTGAGATCACGTTTTCTGCAAACTATGATCACGGATTTGATGAAAATTTAAAGTCGCTGGACAAGTATTTAAACGAGCCTAAAAATGAGGGAATCGAAGATATTTACTGGGAGCTGGCAGGCAGCGGAGAACCCGGTGAATCCAGTCAGCTTCTGCTGATCGGTATGATGATCGACAGTGCGGATATCGATATTCAGGAGGATAAGGTAACGATAAAGATCATCAAGGAAATGAAAGAACCTTATTGATCTGACATATTGAGCAAATAAAAAAGTCATCATAAAACAATGTGAAACAGGATTATGTCCTGTGGAAGTTTTATGATGACATTTTTTATATACTCATATACACATTCTGATATAGAAAGCAGTCTGCCGATCAGATTTTGCGTTTTTGGTTTTTTAAGTGGTCAGGCGTGATCACGGGTGTAAGCAGAAATACGGCAATACCTACGGAAATCTCACCCAGTGCTTCCAGCCAGAACAGCATCTGTACATTGGTAAACTGCAGGCCAAAGACGGTAACTACGATGTCTGGATATGCGGCTACAAAGCTGGTTCCCAGCATCATGCCCAAAAATCCTGCGATATTGACCACAAGGGTATGGAACGCAATGTAGTTGGTCTGGTCTTTTTCGGGAAGGTTAATGTATGCCATGTTTGCGTAAGCTACGTTGCAGCCGACACCAATGAAATGCTGAATCAGACGCAGGGTAGGAAACAGCCAGGTGTAGTTGTCTGCCGTTACGCAGGAATACATCAGGTTTGTGGGACATAACAGCATGGCACCCAGTGCAAATGTGGTAAACCATCCTTTTTTGCGCAGAAACTTATTCCACAGCGGAAGGAAGAATAACAGGAAGAAAGGATAAAACATGTTGATCGTATAAATGAAGGAGTAAGAAACACCGACATTGTTGATCAGGTAGTAATTGACAGTGGACTGGGGTGCGTTGATGCAGAAAGTCCAGACAAATACGATCGCCATGGTGATGGCAAATTTTTTGTGGGTAAAAGGTTTGGTAATGATGTGACGCAGGCGGGGCAGTTCTTTGCTGCGGCTGTAGGGAAATTCCTTGGGGATGGACAAAAGCACAACATCCAGAACACCGAGCGCATATGCCACATAACGGAAGATGATGATAATCGTATCCTCATAAGCAGAACCGGAAAGGGCATCCGCCACAATACTGGATAAAAGTGCGGCGCCGCATCCGATAAAGGAGGTGATCAGCTGGTTTAAGCTGAAATAATCCGCGCGTACATCATCAGGAATAAACTTGACCTGCCATACCGAGTAGCCGCTGGAAAACAGGGCGTTGATGATATTTGCGGTAAATACGATGATGACAAACAAAACCATCTTCAGTGCAGGATCACTGACAAAACGGGGCATGACCGTGATGGCCAGAAGATTTAAGGTGTAGTATGCAATACGGCTGCCGGCCAGCAGAAACTTACGCTTCTGGAAACGCTCCAGAATACTGGGAGAAAAGATGCTGAAGCAGCTGGCAATGTAGGGGACAAAGGTAAGGATACCGATATTGACGATATCAATACCATTTGTCATTAAAAAGCTGGTGTAAAAAAGTCCGGTGGTCAGCCAGCTGATCACAGAACACATCACAGCTGATAAAATCATGCAGCTGCGGCCTTTTGCCAGATCATCATTGAAATTGAAAAGCTTAAAAAAGGTGGAACGGCGTATTTTCTTCAGTATTCTTTGCATGGTGGTCCCTCTTTTGGCTGGATTGGCACAGATACTGTGTCCATAATTATGGAATATTATAGCATATATGGTTTCAGTTTTCAAAAAGAAATAATAATTCTGAAATTTTTGTGAAAGCAGGACATTTGTCCTGATATATGGTAAAATAGAAAAACAGGCGGTTTATGCGCCGGATAATATTAATTGGAAGGAATCAGAATATGAACCACAAAACTTTTTTTAAGAAACTGTGTATGACTGTTATGGTACTGTGCATGACAGCGGGCGTTATGCTGATGAGCGGCTGTGCGCAGGAAGAAACAGAAGCAGAAGAACAACTGATCTTTGCAGATATCGAGATTGCCGATTACGGAACCATTTCCGTAAAGCTCAATCCCAAGGCGGCACCTGTGACGGTTGAGAACTTTGTAAAGCTCGCAGAAGAGGGATTTTATGACGGTCTGACATTCCACCGCATCATCAGCGGCTTTATGATGCAGGGCGGCGATCCGGAAGGCACCGGTATGGGCGGCTCCGAGGAAACGATCGTGGGTGAATTTGCGGCAAACGGTCATGAAAATCCGATTTCCCATGTCCGCGGTGTTATTTCCATGGCAAGAGCGCAGGATTACAACAGTGCCAGCTCCCAGTTTTTCATTATGCATGCAAATTCTGAGTCTTTGGACGGACAGTATGCGGCATTCGGCGTTATGACAAGAGGTCTGGATGTGCTGGATGCCATCTGTGCAGATGCGCAGCCTACCGACAATAACGGTACCATCCCGGCAGAAGCGCAGCCCGTGATCACTTCCATCACCATCAGATATGAATAAAATGGAATAACAGTGTAAGCAGTTTTTTGACATCATACAGGGGGAATTATTCATGAAAGAAGTACATTTAATCTGTAATGCACATTTGGATCCTATCTGGCAGTGGGAGTGGGAGGAAGGTGCTGCAGCAGCACTCTCCACATTCCGTTCTGCTGCTGATTTAGCGGATGAATTTGATTATATTTTCTGCCATAACGAAGTAACACTGTATAAGTATATCGAAGAGTATGCACCGGAGCTGTTTTCCCGTATCAAAGAGCTGATCCGTGTCGGCAAATGGCGCATTATGGGCGGCTGGTATCTGCAGCCCGACTGCAACATGCCTCAGGGTGAAAGCTTTGTCAGACAGATTCTGGTGGGCAGACAGTATTTTATGGAAAAATTCGGCCAGTGGTCCACAACTGCCATTAACTTTGACGCTTTCGGTCATACCAGAGGTCTGGTACAGATCATTACCAAATGCGGACAGGACAGCGATATCATGATAAGACCCGGTGATGATCCGCTTCCCGGAGAGCAGTTCTGGTGGGAAGGCTTTGACGGCAGCCGTATCAAGGTAAATACCCAGACTGACGGCTACAATACTCCTCTTGGCAATGCAGCTGCGGCGATTCAGAAAAAAATTGATAAAAGAGAAGAAGATGTTATCTGCGTGCTCTGGGGTGTTGGCAATCACGGCGGCGGTCCTTCCAGAAAAGACCTGGCTGATATTAAAAAAATGATCGAAGACAGCGAGATTCAGATCCTGCATTCCACACCGGAAACTTTCTTTGCCAGAATCAATCCGGAAGCAGTGCATGACAAATCCCTGCGTATGGAGATGCCCGGCTGTTATACCACAATGAGCCAGATCAAGGCAAAACATGCGGAACTGGAAAACAACTTATATATGGTAGAAAAGCTTTGTTCCGTGGCGGCAATGCGCGGTCTGATCGAGTATCCGCAAAATGAGCTGGACGAGGTTGTGGAAGACCTGTTAAACTGCGAATTCCACGATGTACTTCCCGGCAGCAGTGTGCGTGCAGGTGAGGACAATGGTCTGCGTCTGATCAATCACGGTCTGCTGATCTTAAACCGTCTGCGTGCAAGAGCTTATTTTGCCCTGTCTGCGATGGAGCCTAAGGCAAAAGAGGGCGAATATCCGATTCTGGTATTAAATCCCAATCCTTATGAATGGGAAACGGATGTTACCTGTGAGCTGATGCTTGCAGACCAGAACTGGTCTGATGACATTGTCAATTATTCCAAAGTTTACGATGCAGACGGAAATCTCATCCCTTCCCAGACAACCAAGGAAGAAAGCTGCCTGAATCTGGACTGGAGAAAACGTGTGGTATTCCGCGGCAAGTTAAAACCGCTGTCCCTGACCAGATTTTCCATCTATATGGAGCTGGATCAGAAAAAAGAAAAAGTATATGAATCCGGACAGGATGTGATCGTGGATCTGCCTGCCATCGGCAAACATGTGGAGATCGACGGAAAGACCGGTCTTATGCGTTCCTACCGCATCAACGGCAAAGAGTATATCGACCAGAGCAGCGAAGGCGCATTTTCACCTGTGATGTATAAGGACAATGCAGATGCCTGGGGCATGGGCAAGTTCCAGAAGATCGCCATGGGCTCTGATCCTGTCGGCTTTCAGCTGATGGAAGTACCTGACGGACCGTTCCAGGGTATGAAATCCCTGCAGGTGATCGAAGACGGTGACATCTATCTGGGCGTGGAATGTTTCTTCCAGTGTGAAAATACAAGAGTCCGTGTGGAATATGACATTTACAAAAATGACCCTGCCGTGGACGTAAAAGTGGATGTCTTTATGAATGATGCAAACAGACTGGTAAGAATTGCGGTTCCTGCAGCAAACAAAGGTCAGTATATCGGACAGACAGCATTCGGTACCGAAGATCTTTACATGAACGGCAGAGAATGTGTGGCACAGCGTTTCGTGGCGATCAGAGAAGAAGGCGAAGAAAATCTGCTGGCCTTGTTTAACCGTGGCACTTACGGTTCCTGCTTTAACGGCAATACCTTCTCCATGACACTTCTGCGTACAGCGACTTACTGCGGACATCCGATCCTGGACCGTGAGATCATTCCGTCCAACCGCTTTACCAAAAAGATCGATATGGGAGAACGCAATTTTGCCTTCCGCTTAACAGCAGCGCCTGAAAAAGCACTGGAGCGTCTGGCAGCAGAGTTTAACAATCCTCCTTATGCATGTAATGTGTTCCCTGTCAATACGGACAGAACCGCGGCAGAATTTTCCTTAAAGATCAGTGATCCCGATATCGTGCTGATCACCATGAAAAAATCTGAGGAAAAAGAAGGATATGTGCTGCGTCTGTTAAACAACTGCAGCGAAGGCTGCAGCGTATCCGTGGAATGCTGCGGTGCACAGATCAATCTGGAATTCGGCAAATATGAAGTCAAGACAGTTCTTTATGACGGAAACAGTCTGACAGAACTTCTCGGACTTGCAATTTAAGGAGAGAACGCAAAATGGTTAGAATTCTGTTAATGGTACTCAGAAATCTGTTCCGGATACCCTCTGCGTGGTTTAAGCTATGTCATTATGCAAAGCACACGGAAAAGTATCCGGAGCTGGAAAAATGGCAGCATATTCAGTACATTCTGAGAATGGGCGTAACTTCCGGCAATATTGATCTGGTTGTGACCGGTACGGAAAACATTCCCAAAGAAAACGGATTTTTGCTCTACGCCAATCACCAGGGACTGTTTGATGTACTTGCCATTGCAACTACCTGTGACATGCCTCTTGCAGCAGTATTGAAAAAAGAACTGGCCAATATTCCGTTTTTAAAGCAGATCATTGCCTGTACCAAATCTTTTCCGATGGACAGAGAAAATATCAAGCAGTCCATGGAAGTGATCGTAAATGTTATCAAAGAAGTGAAAAAAGGCCGCAATTATCTGATCTTTCCGGAAGGAACCAGAAGTAAAATGGGCAACAAAATGGGAGAGTTTCACGCCGGAAGCTTTAAATGCGCCGGCAAAACAAAGGCTCCGGTTGTGCCGGTTGCCTTGATCGACTGCTTTCAGGTGCTTGACCAGAAGGGGATCAAGCCGGTGAAAGTGCAGATTCATTATCTGACTCCGATCCTGTATGAAGAGTATAAGGATCTTACCACCGTGGAGCTGGCAAAGCTTGTGCGTGACCGCATTGAAGCAGCGATAGAAGCCAATATTAGCGTATAAAAACAAAGGACGCACAGTATCAGGTGATCCCGATACTGTGCGTTTTTTACACGCGCCCGGCGCGGAGTGTGCGCAAAGCACACATTTTTTATACGCACACTTTTTGGAGGAGAAATGATATGAAGCTGCTGATCATTACAGAACAGAAATCAGAGCTGTCAGCTCTGTTGGAAAAGAGTTTTGAAACTCCGGATTTTTGTAAACCGGGAAATCTTCCGGGGCAGGAGAAACTAAGTACATATGATGCATTTGCAGTTTTAGGGGGCTGTCAGGAAGAACCGCTTAAACTTTGGCCGCAGGAGAGGCTGGCACTGGAAAGTCAGCTGCACCGCGGTGCCCGATTTTTTGTGGAATATACAGCCGGAATTGATATTTACCACAGTGTGGGAAGCAGCAAAACCAGATATGCGCGGCCGGTATTGCTGGATAATGACAGCCTTGGCACGGATTTTGCGGTGGGAACTCTTTTGGATGAGCAGAGCAATGACAGATTGGTTCCAAATGCTCTGGGAAGAAGCTGTAAGCCCATTTTACAGTATGTTGACAATCCGAAAGGGTTTTACTGCCAGCCCGACAGCGAAAATCTGAAGGCAGATGAAAGTCGTTTTGCACTCTGGATGGAAAAATCCAATCTTTTGATCTGCAGCTTCCGGATGAGTCAGTTTGCATCCGCCAAATTTGCCCCCCAGAATGTATGGGGCAGACTGCTGCGTCAGATCGTTGTATGGCTAGGCGGCAGCTGTACGGCAGAAGATGTGACAGATAGGATGAAAGAGGCATACCATCTGGCACAGAAAGTCAATCCGCCGGCTATGGCGGCCCAGAAAGCACTGCGCTGGTTTACGGATGCAGATATGTTGGTGGAAAAAGACGGCGCTCCCTATTGTGTGCTGGAAGGTCTCGGAACTCATGTAAGACCCGACGGAACCCATGAAATCGGCAGAAATTACCGCCCGGACTGTACCGGTGAGGCCAGTCTGGCATTTTATATGCATTATCTTTGTAAGCAGGATGAAAAGAGTTTGAGAATTGCGGACGGGCTTCGCAGATTCCCGGCTGACTGCCGGATCAAAGAAGGTCTGTACAAAGGAATGGTCTCATGGACACCGGATTCTTTTTTTGCCTGCTATCAGGATGATGTTGCAAGAGGATATCTGCTTCCGGAACTTTGGCGCGCGTGGCTGTCAGGAGATTACAGTGCATTGGACAGTGTCAAAACAGCGCTGGATTATCTGTTGTCTACGACGGGAACAGACGGGCTGCGTATGTGCCGTACGGATTTTCTGGACCCGTGCAAAGATCGGCTTACCTATATGAATGTCGAGCGTAATGGGCAGGGAAAATGGAGCTGGGGCGTAAGCCCTGAACCCGTTACGGCCAAACAGTTAAAAAACATGCCGGCAAAATGTCCGAGTGCCCATTATAACGCTTTTTATCTGGAAGCATTGATGCTTTACGGAAAACTGACCGGACAGGAGCAATACTGCAGGGCAGGTGAAAAGGGGATGGAAAGCCTGATGGCTTATTATCCGGAAACCGCCCGCGAACATTCCCAGACACAGGAGCTCTGCAGACTGATTCAGCCGCTGGCAGTGCTGAACTGGGTGACCAAAGATCCTGAGAAAAAAACATGGCTGTATCGCGTGACAGAGGATCTGTGTAAGTTTAAGCATCCAAACGGCGGATTTAAAGAATGGGATGAGGGATATATAGCAACCTGTGCCGGTGTAAAGGATGGGGAATCCTCCGTATTGTCTGAAAACGGCGATCCGGTGGCGGATATGCTGTATTCGGTTAACTGGCTTCCCATGGGATTTGCGGCGGCCTGGCTGATCACTAAAGATCCTGTGTTTGAAAACCTCTGGCAGGAAACAGCGGATTTCTTTTCCAGAATGCAGATCGTATCGGAAAACAGACTGATCAACGGAATCTGGCCCCGGTCCGTGGATCTTGATGCCTTTGAAGTTTACGGTGTTCCAAACGATGTGGGCTGGGCGCCCTGGTCTGTGGAGAGCGGATGGACCGTCTCTGAGATAGCTGCAGGTCTTTTATTTGGAGAATGGATCAGACGGCATCTGGATGATGAAAAAATGCCTGTTTTTTAGTGAAAGATTGCCCTTTTTTTATCCGGCATTTTCTGGTATACTGAATGGAAAGGATGAATGTCTGCGTCACGACAAAGGGCATTCGGACAGGGGGTATAAGATTTGAAGAAGAAAGTGATCGTGGCCGGTCACATTTGTGTGGATATCACACCGGTCTTTCCTGATAAAAAGGTGTCGAGACTGGATGAGATTCTGACACCCGGTAAGCTTTTGAATGTGAATGAGGCCGATGTACATACCGGCGGTGCGGTTGCCAATACCGGTCTGGGTATGCATATTTTAGGCGCGGATGTTTCACTGATGGGTAAAGTAGGCAATGACTCTTTCGGTGAGATCATCCGGACAATTCTGGAAAAATACGGTGCAAAGACGAAACTGCTGGTTTCCGACAGCGATTCCACCTCTTATTCCGTAATTTTGGCTGTGCCCGGAATTGACCGCATTTTTTTACATAACTGCGGAAGCAATGATACCTTCTGTGCGGATGATATTCCGGCAGAGGAACTGAAAGAAGCAGCATTGTTCCACTTTGGTTATCCGCCGCTGATGCGTTCCATGTATGAGAAGGACGGAGAAGAGCTGATCAAGGTTATGAAGCTGGCCCAGGACTGCGGTGCAGCGACTTCGCTGGATTTTGCCTCCATTGACCCTGATTCCAAAGCAGGCGCGGTGAACTGGAAGCTGGTGCTTGAAAAAGTAATGCCCTATGTGGATTTCTTTGTTCCCAGCGTGGAAGAGCTGTGCTATATGCTTGACAAGGAGCGTTTTGCACAGTGGAAAGAGCGTGCGGCAGGCGGCGATATCACAGAGATTCTGGATGTGGAAACAGATATCAGACCTCTGGCAGAGCAGTGTATGGCAATGGGAGCCAAGGTGGTGCTGATCAAATGCGGCGCACCCGGCATGTATTACCGGACCGCTTCCAAAGAAGTTCTGGAAAAGATCAGCAGCCGTGCAGAGCTTGACTGTGAGAAATGGGCAGATAAGGAAGGCTTTGAAAAGAGCTATGTGCCTGACAAGATCTTATCCGGTACCGGTGCAGGCGATACCAGTATCGCAGCCTTTTTAACTGCAATGCTGGACGGTTATTCCCTGGAAGACACCATGCATCTGGCAGCAGCGACAGGAGCATCCTGTGTGGCAGCTTATGATGCGTTAAGCGGCTTAAAGACCTTTGACCAGCTGCAGGAAAAGATTGCAGCCGGCTGGAAGAAAAACGAATTTTAAAAGACAGCAAAAACATCAGGAGGAACCAAAATGTTAGTAAATATGAATGAAGTTCTTCTTCCCGCAAAGAAGAATCATTATGCAGTAGGACTTTTCAATGCAGTAAATCTGGAACTGGCACGCGGTATTATCAATGCAGCGGAAGCTACCAGATCTCCCGTTATCATGGGTACAGCGGAAGTGCTTTTACCTTACGGACCTTTGGAAGAAGTGTCTTATTATCTGATCCCCATGGCAAAGAAAGCATCTGTTCCTGTTGTAGTGCATCTGGATCACGGTCTTAATTTTGATACCTGTATTCAGGCATTAAAGCTTGGTTTTTCTTCCATCATGTATGACTGCTCCACAGATTCCTATGAGGAAAATGTGCGCAAGGTAAAAGAGATGGCTGATATTGCACATTCCTACGGTGCAACTATCGAAGGCGAACTTGGACATGTGGGTGATAATGAAGGCTCCGCAGAGGGCAGCTCCCATCTGACTGATCCTTCTGCATTCTTTACCGATCCCAAGCTGGCAAAAGACTTTGTGGACAAAACAGGTGTAGATGCGCTGGCGATCGCAGTTGGCAACGCACACGGCGCTTACAAGCTGCCTCCCAAACTGGATTTTGAAAGAATCCGTACCATTGCCAAAACTGTGGATGTTCCGCTGGTTCTTCACGGCGGTTCCGGTCTGACTGACAACGATTTCAGACAGGCGATCCAGGATGGTATCAGCAAGGTAAATATCTTTACCGATATCAATGTGGCAGCAGTGGAAGCTGAATTTGCAAGATTTTCCCATATGAACAAGGGTATCATCGATCTGATCCCTGCAGCAGTGGAAGCTGTTAAGCAGGAAACCATGAAGAAGATGAAGCTGTTTTCCAGTGATGGAAAAGCAGGTGCACCTGCTTTATGCGACAGCGATATGGACAAGCTGACCAAGCTGGTTGTAGCAGAAGTGATCAAATATCTGCAGAAATAAAAGAAAATAGTGCAGCCGCCGGAAAGATATAAATCCGGCGGCTGTTTTATATGATATGGAAAATGCAGTGTGATTGACGCTTGTGTTTATGAGCTGCCCTTATCTCTGCTGCATCAGTGCATCTGCAAGACGCAGAGCCAGTTTATCCTTGGTCCTGGGGTGAATCTCATAATCTTCACAGACATCGGCGCAGATGATTGTCTGGACATGATCGCGGAGCGCTGGAATTTCCAGCTGGGCCTGCTGGATCAGTTTCCAGCCTGCACGGTGCGGTTCGTGGTTGTCAGCAATCTGGACAACAGCAAAAAACAGCTGCGGATCAGAAAAGGCATCGCGCCAGGTATCGATCAGCAGGGCAAGCTCCTGTGCATATACTTTTCCTTCAGCAACGGAACAGTCGCTTTCTCCCTGATACCAAAGAACAGCGTTTAAGGAAAAGGGAACGATCTGGGAGCACAGCTGGTCATACAAAGCACCGTCACTGTTCCAGACAGTGTATTCTGGATAGTAGTGGTCGCAGAATTTTTCTTCGTCGGAAAGTGCGATTCCGGCTTTGTCAAAGGTGTTTTTTGGAACCCAGCTTTCGATCACGGATGCGCCCTGATAGCAGGTGATCAGGCCGACTGCAATCCCTTTTTGACGGGAAATCTGCATACCGGTCAGGTATCCGATGGCAGACCAGTCACCGGCATCCTCCTTGGTGCAGCGTACCCATCCGTCTTCCGGCAAAAAGCGGTCGCCTGCTTCGAGGCGCCGGGTGGAAAATAAGCGCATCAGATCGTTGCTTTCCCAGGTGTCAGGCGGTGTCAGGGATTCAGAGAGTTTAAACTGCATATTGGACTGACCTGCAAGCAGATAAACTTCGCCGACATAGATATCCGTCAGTTCAAGAAGCTGTTCATTTTGAACAAGAGTCAGGGTATAGGGGCCGCCGTAGGGCATGGGAGGCAGTTTGATCTGCCAGCTGTCGGCATCAGATTCTGCTGTGCAGCAATATCCTGCAAACTGCAGGGAAGCGCTTCCGCATCCTGCTCCGAAGATACGGATCGGTTTATTGGCAGCAAATACCATATGGGAAGTAAAAATAGGATGCAGTGTGAGCATAGTGTCATCTCCTTTGAGGTTGTTAAGAAAATCATAGCAGAGTGTATTTTGAAAAGCAAGATGAATGGTTTTTTAATGCATTACGTAGAAGTTTGTGATATGCTGTAAGCAAAGAATTTGTATGAAATATGAAATAAAAAGGAGAAGTTGACATGTACACATTTGAACAGCTGATGAAACCCGTATGGAAAACAGATGTGATCTATGACGAAGCACTGACTTTTATAAAGGAAGACGGTGTTGCAAAGGCGCCCCTTATGTTTGAACCTGATGAAATCTGTTCCGTTACCAGCGCAGACAAGACCAAGGTTTACAAAGAAGGTGCAGATTATACGGTCTGCGGCAATGAGATCATTCTGACCAAGGATACCACGATCTTTTGCTTTACGCAGGAGGAGATGCTTTTTGATACCGCAATCCCCGGCAAATGCTTCCCGACAAAGGACGGCAGATACTCTCTGTTTTCAGAAGGACATTTTTTCCATGACAGACAGGTTGCCGTTACATACCGTAAAAAAGGCGGAGAGCTTTCCTGGGCACCGGAATATGTGGGAGATGCAATTCCTAAAACAATGACAAAACTGAAAAAAGCAGAAGACGTTAAGATCGTTCTGTACGGTGACAGTATCTCTGCAGGCGCAAACAGCAGCGGCGTGATGCTGACAACACCGTTTTTACCGACCTTTGGTGCAATGGTGGGAGAACAGCTGCGCAGACATTACGGGGCAGCTGTGGAAGTGATCAATACAGCAGTAGGTGGTATGGCAACTGACTGGGGCATTGAAAATGCACATGTGCGCGCAGGCAACTACAAGCCTGACCTGTGCATCATCGCTTTTGGTATGAATGACGGCGGCGCAGAGGGATTAAACGGAGAACAGTTTGGTGCCAATATCGCAAAGATCAGAGAGCTGATTCTGGAAGTATCTCCCGAAACAGAGTTTATTCTCTGTGCAACCACCATGCCCAATACCATATTAAAGAGCTTTTACGGTTATCAGGATAAATACTATGATGTATTAAAGGCTCTGGAGTGCCCGGGTACTGCGATCGCAAGCTTTTACCACATGCAGAAGGCACTGCTGGAAAAGAAGCGTTTCGTTGACTTGACCGGCAATAATGTAAACCATCCCAATGATTTTATGATCCGCTGCCATGCACAGAATCTGGCAGGACTTTTGATCAGGGAGGAATAAGGAATGCAGAAGGAACTGGCAACGGGAAATATTGGCCGGCTTCTGGCAAAACTGGCGATCCCGGCGGTGATTGCGCAGGTTATCAATCTTCTGTACAGTGTGGTAGACAGAATTTATATTGGGCATATACCTGAAAGTGGGGCTTCTGCGCTGACCGGAGTTGGTCTGTTCATGCCGATTCTTATGCTGATCAATGCCTTTGCGCTGCTGGCCGGATCCGGCGGCGCTCCCAGAGCTGCCATTGCCATGGGACAAAAGGATCAGGACAGGGCAGAAAAAATCATGGGTAACTGTTTTTTGCTGCTGATTTTGTTTGCAATTGTTTTAACAGTTGTTTTTTATGTTTTTGCACCTCAGCTTTTAAGGCTTTTTGGAGCAAGTGAAGTGACATTGCCTTATGCGGTGGAGTATGCTCACGTTTACATTCTGGGAATTGTGTTTGTTCTTATTGTAATGGGAATGAATCCTTTTATTACAACCCAGGGATTTGCGCGGATGAGTATGCTGACTACTGTAATTGGTGCAGTTCTGAATATAGTTTTAGATCCGTTGTTTATCTTTGCATTTGATATGGGGGTAAAAGGTGCCGCACTGGCAACGGTACTCAGTCAGGCAGTGGCAGCTGTATGGATACTGTGTTTTCTGACAGGAAAAAAGACGGTGCTACGTCTGAAAAAAGAAAACTTAAAACTGCAGGGCAATATTATTTTTCCGTGTCTGGCACTGGGGATTTCCACTTTTGTTATGATGGCAACAGAAAGTCTTCTTTCCATCAGCTTTACCACCAGTCTTGCAAAATTTGGCGGAGATCTGGCGGTTGGGGCTATGACGATCATAACAAGTGTCAGCCTTCTTGTCATGATGCCTGTACAGGGCATCTGTCAGGGCGGACAGCCTATTATCAGCTACAATTTTGGCGCGGGAAATGCTGTGCGCGTAAAGAAGGCATTTTATCTGCAGTTTATTGTCAGTGTAATATATGCAGTATTATTCTGGGGACTGCTGATGCTCTGTCCGCAGCTGTTTGCGGGCATGTTTACGGCAGACGCTGCTTTGGCGGAATATACAGCCTGGACATTGCGAATCTATATGGCGGGAATCTTTGCCATGGGTCTGCAACTTGCGTGTCAGCAGAGTTTTATGGCACTGGGAGAAGCTAAAATCAGTCTGCTTTTGGCTTGTCTGCGTAAATTGATTTTGCTGATTCCCCTGATTTTTATGCTTCCGCTTTTCTTTGAAGACAAGGTGTTTGCGATATTTCTGGCGGAACCTGTCAGTGATATGATCGCGGCGAGTGTAACAACGATCCTGTTTTTTATGAGATTTGACAGAATCCTGAAAAAGGGAACAAAACGGTAACAAAAATGAGCCGGTATCTTTACATGCTTATTGGGCATTTCAGATACCGGCTTTTATGTTAGTGCAGGCTGAACGAATCAAAAAATAAGATTTGGATGTTTTACGGCGCCACGGACTTGCCGTTCTGATCCGCAAGCTGATATTTATCAAAGACAATGGGTTCTGCATCGGAATAGTAACCGGTTCCAAACAGTCCCTGCTCATTACGTTCTGCGATCAAAAATGACTGGCGGGAATTATCTTCGATAACCGGAACAAATCCGCCGGGGTGGAACGGTGCGTTCTGTTCCCGGTAACAGCAGCTTAAATAAGCAGCTTCGATGTAATGCGTCCCTTTGGCAAAATAGCGTTCATAGACATGGCTGTGTCCGTAGCTGACTGCGTTGACATGGCCTTTTTCAAACAGATCCATCAAAAAAGCACATCCGTCATGGGGATAACTTATGGTGCCGTCTTCTGCGATCACAGGATCACAGAGATTGGGCTGTACATCGCTGCCTTTGTTGAGAAGATGCCAATGCTGGATCACCCAGGTATAGCGGGCAGTGTTGGCGGCAAGGTCCTGTGTCAGCCATGCAATCTGCGGGCTGTCAGGCGCAATGGAATCCACCAGACGCCAGCCGGGCTTTACATAGGGAGACCACATAGCGCAGCGCTGGATACTCAGGGAAACGATATGCATATCGCTGTAATTGGCAGAATACCAGCGCTTTCCGGTGATACTGGAGTCCGGATCAGGATAGAGCGGGCTAAAAAGCTGCATATAGATAGACCAGTTCCAGATTTCATCCTGTACGCAAAGCTCCCTGTCAAGGTCCACACGCCAGTCATTCATGTCATGATTGCCGGGACAAAGAAAAGTGGGGGCATACTGCATCAGGCGTGCACCGTTTTCCTGCTGCATACAGGGGAAGAAAGCGCGGCGGGCACTTTCTTTGCTCTGCCAGGGCTCATCCAGATCAAACCAGTGATCCATACGCCAGCTGACATAGGCAGCATCTCCGGAGAAAAGGATAAAATCAGGGTGTTTTCTGCCAATCTGGTATACAGTCTCTTCGCAGGGCAAAAGTCCCTGCAGATCAGAAATCTGTGCAAAACGGTAAGGTTCTCCGGCAGCAGGAGCAGTGTGGAAATCATAGACAGGAGTGGATTCCCCGTTTGCAAGACAGCGATAATAAATATGCTCTCCGGGAGTCAGGCCGGTGAGGGTGGCGATGCACTGCCAGAGAGTAATGGGAGGATTGTCCTCCGGAATATCAGAATAACCGTCAGCTGAGGCAGGTGCGCGCATACCGGTCAGGGCATGGCATTTGGCGGTAATGGTCTGTCCGGGAAAAGGAGAATTTCCGTATTCCACAACACCCAAAAAAGGTTCGGACTGGATCCAGAGAATGTTCATTTCGGTATCAGGGTGAAGACTTAAAAGATACGGTTGGGTAAGAAATGTTTTTTTCATAGTGTTGGTATCCTTTACAGTAATGTTGTCTTTATCATAAAAAAAACGGAAAACAGATGCAATCCTTTTTTGAATTTTGTTCAAAGTAACACATAACTTACTGTTGACAGTTATGACTAACTTGAATATAATGGTAAATGAAGGAATATTTCTGATGTGGAGAGACAATACAGAGGAGAAGAATTGATGACATTAAAAGAGTTAAAAATCGGGCAGAGTGCCGTGATTTCAAAGGTTGGAGGTCAGGGTGCCCTGCGCCAGCATTTTCTGGATATGGGTGTGATCCCCGGCGCAGAAGTGACTGTGATCAAGCTTGCCCCCATGGGAGATCCCATGGAGCTGCAGATTCACGGATATGAACTGACGCTGCGGCTGGCAGATGCGGATAAAATCGAGATCAAAAAGATCGACAGCACAGAAAAAAAAGAAAAACAGCAGCAACGTCAGTGGGAAACAAACAGTAAAAATGTCCACCCGGGTCTGGGCGAGGGCGGTATTTTCCATTCCAGAGAGACAGAGACACCGCTGCCGGAGGGAACTCTTTTGACCTATGCGCTGGTGGGAAACCAGAACTGCGGCAAGACCACATTGTTTAACCAGCTGACAGGTGCCAATCAGCATGTAGGCAACTTCCCGGGTGTGACGGTTGACAGAAAGGACGGTTCCATCAAGGGGCATTCCAATACACTGGTGACAGACCTTCCCGGTATTTATTCCATGTCTCCTTATAGTATAGAAGAAATGGTTTCCAGAGATTTTGTGATCCGGGAAAAACCCCGTGCCATCATCAACATTCTGGATGCCAACAATATTGAGCGCAACATGTATCTGACCATGCAGCTTCTGGAAATGAATACGCCTATGGTGGTTGCGCTGAATATGATGGATGAAGTCACCGGAAACGGCGGTTCTGTGGATATCAACCGCATGGAACAGCTGCTGGGGGTTCCCGTGATCCCGATTTCCGCTGCCAAAAATCAGGGTGTGGATGAGTTGGTAAAACATGCGCTGCACATTGCGTATTATCAGGAAAAGCCGCTCAGACAGGATTTTTGTGATGAGACAGCCTACAACGGCGCAGTACACAGATGTCTCCATGCCGTGACACATCTGATTCAGGATCATGCGCAGATGGCGGATCTTCCGGTCAGATTTGCTGCCAGCAAGCTGGTAGAAGGCGATGAACGTATTATGGAACAGTTAAAGCTGGACCAGAATGAAAAGGAAATGTTGGAGCACATCATCTGCCAGATGGAAACCGAGCGCGGCCTTGACAGAAGTGCGGCGATGGCGGATATGCGTTTTAGCTTTATCCAGAAGGTCTGCAGTCAGACTGTCAAAAAGCCCCGTGAGAGCAAAGAACATATCAGAAGCCGTAAGATTGACCGGATTCTGACCGGAAAATATACCGCAATTCCCTGTTTTGTCGGTATCATTGCATTGATGTTTGTGCTTTCCTTTAATGTGATCGGTGCATGGCTTCAGGGACTTTTGGAAGGTGCGATCGAACTTTTGACGGGAGCGGTTGACAATGTGCTTGTGGCTGCAAATGTCAATGAAGCGCTGCACAGTCTGATCATTGACGGTATTTTTGCTGGTGTGGGCAGTGTGCTGAGCTTTCTGCCCATCATTATTACACTGTTTTTCTTTTTATCCATGCTGGAAGACAGCGGATACATAGCGCGTGTGGCATTCTTTATGGATAAGCTGCTTCGTAAGATCGGTCTGTCCGGCAGAAGCATCGTGCCGATGCTGATCGGTTTTGGCTGTACGGTTCCTGCGGTTATGGCGACACGCACACTTCCCAGTGAACGTGACCGTAAGATGACGATTCTGCTGACACCTTTTATGAGCTGTACTGCAAAACTGCCGATTTACGCATTCTTTGTGGATGCCTTTTTCCCTGCATACAGCGGCCTTATCATGACCGGTTTGTATGTGCTTGGCATTGCAGTGGGCATTCTGATCGCGTTTTTGTATAAGGGTACGATGTTTAAGGGAGAAGCGGTTCCCTTTGTCATGGAGCTTCCCAATTACAGACTGCCCGGTACCAGAAATGTACTGCAGCTTTTATGGGAAAAAGCAAAGGACTTTTTGCAGAGAGCGTTTTCTGTCATCCTGATCGCGACGGTTGTGGTATGGTTTTTACAGAGCTTTGACCTGCGACTGAATATGGTATCTGATTCTGCAGACAGTATTCTGGCAATGATCTCTGGTCTTTTGGTGCCTGTATTTGCACCCATCGGACTGGGAGACTGGCGGATCTGCACCTCTTTTATCACCGGCTTTATGGCAAAAGAAAGTGTAGTGTCTACGCTTGAGATTCTGTTTGAAGAGGCTGTGGCAGTAGCGCTCTCTCCTCTGACAGCAGTCTGCATTCTGGTATTCAGCCTGCTGTATACCCCCTGTGTGGCGGCTATCGCATCCGTAAAGCGTGAGCTTGGCGGCAAATGGGCCTGGGGCGTGGCGCTTTGGCAGTGTGTGGTTGCCTGGGGCGTGACCTTGATTGTGCGTCTGATCGGACTGCTGTTTGGAATGGCTTAATTGGAAAATATATAAAAAATGTGTATTTTGTGCACATTCTGCGGCATGGTGATCATTCCATGCCGCTTTTTATGTAAAACAGTTGCGCTATTGGGAAAGGAATGATATAGTATCATAAAATACTTATGAAAAGGAGTTGGTTTTTTCGTGGACCCAGCCAGTTGTATATTGTATATTTTCTTTCTTCTTTGTTCGGCATATTTTGCCTGTTCTGAAACAGCCTATACGGCAGTAAGCAAGGTGCGTCTGCGCACATTGGCAGACAAGGGGAACAAACGCGCCAAAAAGGCATTGTGGATCTGTGAGCGTTTTGACAAGACGCTGACTACAATTCTGATTGGCAATAATGTATTTCATGCAAGCTGTGCATCACTTTCCGCATTGCTTGTAATGCGTCAGTTCGATGAGGAGTATGTTGTATACGGTACTTTGATCACTACCTTTATCGTGTATCTGGCAGCTGAGATGATTCCCAAGAGTCTGGCCAAGGCAAGAGCGGAAGAGATCGCGCTTTTGTTTGCCCCCGGTATGGTATTTCTTGTGCGTATTCTGACGCCGATTTCCAGAATTTTTACCGGTATTTCCAATTTGCTGGCAGTTTTTTTTGCTTCGGATGAAACCAAAACGGTAACAGAAGAAGAACTGATCAGTATTATTGAAACAATAGAGGACGAAGGTGTGCTGGAGCCTGAAAAACAGGCGCTGGTTAATTCTGCTATGGAATTTCGCGATAAACTTGCGGCAGATATCATGACACCCATCGAAAAAGTAGTCCGTGTATCCAGCAGTATTTCGCTGGATGAACTGGCGGATATTGTAAAAACTTCACCGTATTCCCGTCTGCCGGTCTATGAGGGCAGCCAGGATAATATTGTGGGTATTCTGCCGGTCAATCTTTTCTTAAACAGCTATGTGTCCGGCAAACAGGTGATGCTTCGTAAGATTTTGTTAAAGCCTTACGTGTTTGAGGCTAAAACAGAGATCACGGAGCTGCTTTCCAGAATGCGCTTAAACAAGCTGCATATGGTATTTTTGGTGGATGAAAACCGGGAAAAGATCGGTATTGTCACGATGGAAGATCTGCTGGAAGAGCTTGTCGGTGATATTCAGGATGAATCTGATACAGGCGAAGGCCTGCAGCTGATGTAAGGAGGCAGAACATATGGAATACTTTTTGATCGTACTGCTTCTGATCGGATCGGCATTCTTTTCGGGAACGGAGATTGCCTATACATCCTTAAGCAAGCTGAAAGTAAAAAAGAATGACAATCCTACAGGCGTTCATAAGCTTGTAAAGTTTATTTATGATCACTATGATTATGCGCTGTCCACAGTTTTGGTGGGCAACAACCTGGTAAACATTGCGGCAACATCTGTGGCTACTGTGCTGGCTGTTAAGCTGGCTCTTTCCGTGGACGGAAAGCTTTCGGATGATACGGCATCAGGAATCGTGACGATCGTGATGACGGTTCTGATTTTGATTGTGGGTGAGATCACGCCCAAGATGATCGCGCGCCGCCGCAGTGAAACCTTTGCGCAGATTGCAGCGTATCCGCTGCTTGTGCTGATGATCCTGTTTATGCCGGTGGTATGGCTGACGACATGCATTGTCAATGTATTAAGTCATTTATGGAAAAAACAGGAGCAGGAAATTACGATTACCGAAGAGGAACTGGAAAATCTGCTGGATACTGCAGAAGATGAAGGTGTCATCGATGAAGATGAAACCGAACTTTTACAGTCTGCACTTGAGTTTACCGATCTGGATGCCGGTGATATCCTGACTCCCCGTGTGGATGTGGTGGGATTTGAGATCAACGATTCCATCGAACATATTCTGGAAGTGATCGAAGAGACCCAGTTTTCCAGATATCCTGTCTATGAAAATACCATTGACCATGTGGTGGGTATTCTGATCGTAAAGCATTTGTTAAAGGAAATGGTGGAAAACAAGGATGTTTCTTTGCGTGATCTGATCCTTGAGCCTGTGTATATTCCAAAATCCATGCGCCTGCATGATATTATGGATGAATTCCGCAGAAACCGGGTGCATATGGCGATCGTGGCCGATGAATACGGCGGCATTACAGGTATTGTAACCATGGAAGACGTACTGGAAGAGCTGGTAGGCGAGATCTGGGATGAAAATGATGATATCGTCAATGACTGGCAGGAACTGGATAAAAACCGTTATGAGTGTTCCGGTGATCTGAATCTGAGTACATTTCTGGATGAACTGGATCTGGATGAAGATGAGCTGGAGACAGACTGTGCCACCGTCGGCGGATGGGCAACAGAGAATATCGGTGCAATGCCTGTGCCCTTTGATTCCTTTGATTTTAAGCAGTTTACGGTTCTTGTAAAAGAAGTGGACAATAATCACAGGATCAGCAGACTTCTGATATTAGAGCATGTGTTTGAGGAAAAGGAAAAAACACATCAACGCAGATTTGAACTGGAACGGGATTAAAAGATATGATAAGGAAACTTTATCCGGAAGGAAAAAGGAAAGCCTTTAATATTACGTATGATGACGGAGCGCAGCAGGACGAACGTTTTGTTGCGCTTTTGAATCAATATGGAATGAAAGGTACTTTTCATCTGAATTCGGAACTGATGAAAAACGGATTTACATGGACGCACGAAAGCGGCTTGGAAATCAGACGTCTTTCTGCACAAAAAGCGCGTCTGCTGTATCAGGGGCATGAAGTGGCATCTCATTCACTGACGCATCCCTGTTTTGAGGGCATGACCAGACAGCAGCTATTGTGGGAAATCGGGATGGACCGGTATTTTTTACAGGAAATCTTCGGAACGGAAATCGGCGGTTTTGCAGTTCCTTTTGATTATTATGATGAAGCGGCGGCAGACTGTGTCAGGGAATGCGGTTTTTCCTATGCCCGCACATCGCAAGAAAGTCACGGATATTGTCCGGGATATGACTGGTATTGGCAGAAAGCCGGAATTTATCATATTTCCGGGGATCTTAAGCAGTATGTGGAAGGTTTTTTGCATACACAGGAGGAACTGGCTTTTGGGCAGATCGTGGGGCATTCCTATGATCTGGATACGCTACAGATGTGGGAATTGATGGAATCGCTGATCAGCAGGGTTGCGGCTGACAAAGATACTTTGCCGGTGACACATCTGGAAGCAGTCAGGTATTGGCAGGCCATGCAAAAGGCAGTGATTGAAGAGGCATATATTTTTAACGGCAGTGATACTGTTTTATGGTTTGAAATAAACGGCAAAGTCTGCAGTGTTTCTCCGGGAGAACGGCTGGAAATTAAGTAATAGTTTTTGCATAAAAGCAGATACAGCGGCATATACTCGTATAAAAGAGTGTGAACATAAAAATTTCCATCAGGAGGACGAGTTATGGCGCGAGGTGTCAAAAAGCCGGTAGAAGAAAAAATCCGCGAAAAACAGGAGATCATCAAAGCATTAAAGATCCGTTTGCAGAAAGAAAATGAGGAGCTGGAAATTCTGCTCAAAGAAGAACGAGAGAAAAACATGGAAGCACTGAGCCGTTATTTATCGGAGGTTCATCTGTCGCCGGAAGAGGCTGCCGCTATTTTGAAAAAAGAAATGGAAACCGATAAAAGCTGTGTAGCATAAGTAAGATCCATACAACAAAAATAAAGACAAAGAACAGGTTATGTGCCTGTTCTTTCTGTTTTTTTGTACTTTCTGCTTTCCTTTCTGCAGGCAATTGCATCCCTGTAAACTCTGTGTTACTATTTGAAGTAGGAAATGAATCGGAGAATTGGCGGGGAGAGACCTGTGTATGAAAATATATTCAGGAAAAAGTGTATTGGAAGGGATTGCCCTTGGAAAACTTTATCTGCTCAGAAAACAGGAATGTCTGATGTATCCTTTGTATGCTGCTGATGCGCAGAAGGAAAACATGCGGTTAAAAGAGGCGTCTGAAACAGTAAAGGCAGAGCTTGAGCAGCTGTATCGTCTGGCTCTTTTGCAGACGCAACAGCCTCAGGCAGAGATTTTTCCGGCGCTGAAGCTGGTTTTGGATGATGAGGCATACTTAAGCTGTATTCAAAGAAAAATCCAGAAAGGTATCAGTGCCGAAGCAGCTGTACATGAGACCGGAAATGAGCTTTCGGAACAGTTTGCCGCTTTGCAGGACAGTTATTTTGCGGCGAGGGCAGCAGACATACAGGATGTGTCCCAAAGACTTTTGCGGGCGCTGACAGGGAATGCAGTACAGGCAGTTGAATTGACAGAGCCGGTGATCCTTGTGGCAGATGACCTGACACCGGGAGAGACGCTGCATCTGGATAAAAGTAAAATTCTGGCTTTTGTCACCAAAAAAGGGGCAGTTAATTCGCATACGTCGATCCTTGCAAGAGCGCTGAATATTCCGGCACTGGTCGGGACTGATTTTTTATGGGAAGAACTCAGGGACGGGATGACTGCAGCTGTGGACGGAACAGAAGGACAGCTGATCGTATCTCCGGATGAGCAGACTCTTTCTGAGATGGAACAAAAGCGGCAGGCGCTTTGGCAGGAGCAGGAGTCAGTAAAAGAACTGGTCGGAAAAGAAAACATAACTTCCGACGGCAGAAAAATAGAGGTACTTGCCAATATCGGCAGTCTTAAGGAACTGGAAAATGCCCTGCGTTTTGACGCGGGAGGGATCGGTTTGTTTCGGACTGAGTTTTTATATATGGAAAGAGAAGCGTATCCCGCAGAGCAGGTACAGTTTGAGATATACAGAGAAGTCCTTGGGCGTATGAATGGCAAAAAAGTGGTCATTCGCACCCTTGACATCGGTTCTGATAAGCGGGCTTCTTATTTTGAACTGCCTGAAGAAGAAAATCCTGCAATGGGATACCGGGCGATACGGATCTGCCTTGACAGGGAGGGGATGTTTAAGACGCAGCTTCGTGCCATTTACCGGGCTTCTGTATATGGAAATGCCGCAATTTTGTTTCCGATGATCACTTCGGAGGAAGAGATCATAAAGATAAGACAGATCACGGAAGCTGTAAAACAGGAGCTGGATATGCAGAATATCCCTTATGCCAAGGTGGAACTGGGAATTATGATCGAAACCCCTGCAGCGGCTTTGATCAGCGATATTCTGGCTCAGAAAGTGGATTTTTTCAGTATCGGAACCAATGATCTGACACAGTATACACTGGCTGTGGACCGTTTGAATCCGCAGCTGGAAAAGTATTATGATGCACGGCATCCGGCTGTGCTGCGCATGATCCGCATGACTGTGGAAAATGGTCACAAAGCAGGAATTTCCGTTGGGATCTGCGGTGAACTGGCAGCTGATCTTAAGCTGACGCAGACCTTTATGGAAATGGGAGTGGATTCCCTTTCGGTTTCGCCGCTTTATGTTTTGAAGCTGCGGAGAAGTATCCGCAGTATGTAACGTTTGTATGGATGTTTTTTTCGTTCGTCAGAAAACATTTGTCAAACAGGAAGATAAGTATTAGAATAAGAATAACATTGAGAAAGTGCAGCTTGCTGCATCAAAATATTATATGTGGTGACAGACTATGAGAATTATCAAAACCAAAAACTATGACGATATGAGCAGAAAAGCAGCCAATATCATTGCTGCTCAGATTATTACCAAGCCTGACTGCGTACTGGGTCTTGCAACCGGTTCCACTCCCATCGGCACTTATAAGAATCTGGTAGAAGGCTATAACAACGGCGATCTGGATTTTTCCCAGGTTAAGAGTGTAAATCTGGATGAATACAAAGGTCTTCCCAGAGAAAATGAACAGAGCTATTTCTATTTCATGCATGACAATCTGTTTAAGCATGTAAACATTGACTTAAACAACACCAATCTGCCCGACGGTATGGAACCTGACAGCGACAAGGCATGTGCGGAGTATGATGCCGTGATCGCATCTATGGGCGGCGTGGATCTGCAGCTTCTGGGCCTTGGTCATGACGGACATATCGGCTTTAATGAGCCTAACGATGAATTTGACAAGGAAACCCACTGTGTTGATCTGACCGAGATGACCATCGAAGCCAACAAGCGTTTCTTTGCTTCTGCAGATGAAGTGCCCAGACAGGCTTACACCATGGGTATTGCAACCATTATGAGAGCAAAATGCGTTCTGATGGTTGTCAGCGGCGCAGATAAGGCACAGATCTTAAAGGATGCTTTCTTTGGACCCATCACTCCCAAGGTGCCTGCATCTATTTTACAGCTCCATCCCAATTTCATTTTAGTTGCGGATGAAGCAGCTCTTTCTCTGGTATAAGAATATAACAGATTTTATCAGAGTCAGCAGATTGCGGATATGACGGAGAAAAACTATGATCTTACAGAGTAAAAGAGTATGGGCAGGCGGCGTGTTTGCGCCTCTGCAGCTTGAAATCGAAGAAGGAAAAATTAAAAGAATCTATTCATACGGCGAAAAGACAGCAGATATCGATTACGGTACAGACCGGATCGTTCCCGGCTTTATTGATATCCATACCCACGGAGCCTACGGTTTTGATACCAATGACGCAGATCCTGAGGGTCTGCGCAACTGGATGAAACGGATTCCGCAGGAAGGCGTGACGGCGATCCTTCCTACCACAGTAACTCAGATGCCTGACGTTTTGACCAAGGCAGTCAGTAATGTAGCGGCAGTTGTAAAGGAAGGATATGAAGGCGCAGAGATTCTGGGTATTCATTTTGAAGGTCCTTATCTGGATATGGAATACAAGGGCGCACAGCCCCCGGAAGCCATTGCAGCCCCCAGTGTGGAGCAGTTTCAGATGTATCAGGAAGCAGCGGAAGGTTTGATCAGATACATTACAATGGCGCCTGAACATGACCCTGATTTTGCCCTGACCAGATACTGCAGCCAAAACGGCGTTGTGGTAAGTATCGGACATACCTCCTCCACTTATGAGCAGGTGCTTTTGGCGGTGGCAAACGGTGCCATGAGCATGACACATGTATACAACGGCATGACCGCATATCACCACAGAAAACCCGGTGTAGTCGGTGCGGCTCTGCGTCTGCGCGATGTATACGGAGAAGTGATCTGTGACGGATGTCATTCCCATCTGGCGGCATTGAATAACTTTTTTGCAGCCAAGGGAAGAGATTATTCTATTATGATCAGCGATTCTCTCCGTCCCAAACACTGTCCTCCCGGCGGTGAATATGACCTGGGCGGTCATCCCATCGAAATCGGAGAAGACGGTCTTGCGCGTTTAAAGGGAACCGATACCATTGCGGGCAGTACCCTGAATATGAACAAGGGTCTTAAGATCCTGACAGAAGAGGCGATGGTGCCTTTTGATACAGCGTTAAATTCCTGTACCATCAATCCTGCCCGTGCATTAAAGGCAGACGACCGCAAAGGCCGTCTGGCAGCAGGATATGATGCAGATATCGTGGTTTTGGCTGACAACTATGATGTTGTGCAGACCTGGTGTAAGGGAAAAGCGATGCTGTAAGCATTTCGTATCATGCAGGATACATAAAAACTGGCGGGGAGACTGCATTTCCCCGCCGTTTTCGTAAAATAGTGCTGTAAGATAAGGAAGAGATTTTGCCGGAGGAAAAAGGATGCGGGAATTAAACTGCAAACAAACGGAAAAACTGATCACGCAGTTTATTGAAAATGACATGGATCATGCCACAAAATGGAATTTTCTGGAGCATGTGGATAAGTGTCCTTCCTGCAAGGAAGAACTGAGTATTCAGTTTCTGGTGACGACAGGTATGCAGCGTCTGGAAAACGGAGATACTTTTGATCTAAACCGTGAACTGCGCAGCAAAATGAATACGGAAAGGCATCATCTGCAGGTTTTGAAATCTTTGCAGGACGGTCTTTATGCGACGCAGGCACTGTCTTTGCTGCTGGCATTTCTGATCTTGATAATGGTGGTATTATAAATGGACAAAAAAATCGTACTGATTGACGGACACAGTATCTTAAACAGAGCATTTTACGGCGTGCCGGATCTGACAAATGCGCAGGGACTGCATACCAATGCTGTGTATGGATTTTTAAATATATTATTTAAGTTTCTGGATGAAGAAAAACCGGATTTTCTGGCGGTGGCATTTGATGTAAAGGCCCCTACTTTCCGGCATGAGCTTTATCAGGAGTACAAAGGAACACGCAAACCCATGCCGGAGGAACTGCGTCAGCAGGTGCCGGTGATGAAGGAAGTGCTTGCCGCCATGGGAATCTGCATGGTGGAATGCCCCGGACTGGAAGCCGATGATATCTTAGGAACACTTGCCTGCCGGGCTCAGAAGGAAGGCATGCAGGTTTCTTTGGTATCCGGAGACAGAGACCTTCTGCAGGTTGCGACAGATCAGATTAAAATACGGATTCCCAAGACAAAGGGCGGCCGTACCGAAGTGGAAGATTATTATGCGGCGGATGTGGAACGTGTATACGGCGTAGACCCGCGTGCATTTATTGATATGAAAGCACTGATGGGGGATACTGCGGATAATATTCCCGGTGTACCCAAGGTGGGAGAAAAGACAGCGGGAGAGCTTCTGCGCCAGTTTAAGACTCTGGACGGCATTTATGAGCATTTGGATGAAATCACCAAAAAGGCGATCCGGGAATCTTTAGCTGCCAACAAAGAGATCGCATATTTAAGCCGGACGCTGGCAACGATCCGTCAGGACAGTGCGTTTGATTTTTGCTGGGAGAATGCAGCTGTCGGAAAATTTTTTACCCCTAAAGCTTACGAAATATTCCAGAAGCTGGAATTTAAAAATATGCTGAGCCGTTTTGATGATTCTGCTGTTGTCAAAAATGATCAGGCACAGCATTTTGTGATGATTTCTGATTTTGCAGAGGCACAGGCCGTTTTTGAACGGGCAAAATCGGCAGAAAAGATTGGTTTTTATATTCTGACAGACACAACCGCGCAGGAAATGACTGCGCTTGCACTGGCATTCTCGCAAGAGGATGTAGCTGTTATCTGTGCGGAAGGCTTTTTGACCGCCAATTATCTGTGCGGACAGCTGGCGGCGCTGTATCAGGAAGGACGTTTCATGTCAACGTTCCATGTCAAAAAGGCTTATGAAGCACTTTTGTCCATGGGAGACCGTGCAGGGGAAGAAAAGGACTGCGGCACAAAAAATCTGTTTGATATTCTGATCGCTGCTTACCTTTTAAATCCTTTGAAAAATGATTATGCGGCGGAAGATATCGCCAATGAATATCTGGGCCTTATGCTGCAGGGGCGCGCGCAGCTTTTGGGTAAGAGCAGCTGGAAGCAGGCGATGGAAGAAAAGCCTGACGCAGTACGTACCTATGCAGGCTGGGCAGCTTTTGTGTGTCTGCAGGCGCAGGCAGTGCTGCAGGGAAAGCTGGCAGAAACCGGTATGCTCACACTTTTTGAAGAGATGGAAATGCCCCTTTCCCGTGTTTTATATGAAATGGAAAAAGACGGCGTGAGAGTGCGCAGGGAAGAACTGAAGGTGTACGGAGAGGCACTGACCGAACGGATCGATGAATTGGAACAGTCTATTCATGAAGCGGCAGGCTGTGTGTTCAATATCAATTCTCCCAAGCAGCTGGGCGAGATTTTGTTTGAAAAAATGGGATTAAAGGGCGGCAAAAAGACAAAAACCGGCTATTCCACGGCGGCTGACGTACTGGAAAAGCTGGCGGCAGACAATCCGGTTGTCGCAGATATTCTGGAATACAGAGGTCTGACCAAATTAAAATCCACTTACGCAGACGGACTGGCTGACTACATCGGTCAAGACGAAAGGATTCACTCTTCCTTTAACCAGACCATTACCGCTACCGGACGAATCAGCTCCACAGAACCCAATCTGCAGAATATTCCCATGCGTACAGAGTTGGGACGCCTGATCCGCAAGGTATTTATTCCAAAAGACGGATATCTGTTTACCGATGCAGACTATTCTCAGATCGAGCTTAGAGTGCTGGCGCATATTTCCGGAGATGCAGAGCTGATCGAGGCTTACAGAAGTGATGCGGATATTCACAGAATTACCGCAAGCAAAGTGTTCAATACGCCTTTTGAAGAGGTAACGGACTTACAGCGCCGCAATGCCAAGGCAGTCAACTTTGGTATCGTATACGGCATCAGTTCCTTTGGCTTAAGTCAGGATCTGAGCATTTCCAGAAAAGAAGCAGCTGCATATATTGAACAGTATTTTGAAACCTATCCTGATGTGAAGCGTTTTCTGGACAGACAGGTGGAGGAGGCAAAGGAAAAGGGGTATGTCACCACTATGTTCGGACGCCGCAGACCGATTCCGGAGCTGACCAGTACCAACTTCATGCAGCGTTCCTTTGGTGAACGTGTGGCGATGAATTCCCCGATTCAGGGAACTGCTGCCGATATCATCAAGCAGGCAATGGTCAATGTATACAGTGAACTCAAAAAACGCGGTCTTTCTTCCAGACTGATCCTGCAGATTCACGATGAACTGCTGATCGAGACCAGGCAGGAGGAAAAAGAGGAAGTTGCACTGCTTTTGGAGCAGGAAATGAAAAATGCGGCATCTTTATCCGTAAGTCTTGAAGTGGATCTGCATACCGGCAAAAACTGGTATGATGCGAAATAGGAGAAAGCAATGAAACTGATCGGAATTACTGGCGGGGTCGGGGCAGGAAAGTCCCAGATCCTGTCATACATAGAAAAAAACACCAACTGCCGGATCCTTCTGGCAGATGAGGTTGCTCATATTGTCAAGGAACCCGGACAGCCCTGCTATGACAGACTTGTGGAGCTTCTGGGAGAAGATGTTTTAAATGAAGATAAAACCATCCACAAAGCGCGAATGGCGGCAAAGATTTTTGCAGACAGTGATGTTTTGGCACAGGTAAATGCCATCATTCACCCGGCGGTCAAAACATATATTCTGGATGCCATTGAAGAGGAAAGAAAGAAAGCACAGCTGGACTTCTTTTTTGTGGAAGCGGCGCTTTTGATCGAAGAAGGATATCATCTGATCGTGGATGAGATGTGGTACATCTATGCGGCAGAAGAGGTACGCAGACAGCGCCTGAAAGAAAATCGCGGTTATTCCGATGAAAAGATCACCCAGATCATGAAAAGTCAGCGTTCTGAGCAGGAGTTTCGCCAATTTTGCAAAGAAGTCATTGACAACAGCGGCAGTTTGTTGGATACTTACTCACAAATTGACAATATTCTGCTAAGGAACAGGGTGTGAGTATGAGATTATGCAGTATTGCCAGCGGAAGCAGCGGCAATTGTATTTATACAGGTACGGAAAGCACACATGTGCTGATTGATGCAGGCATCAGCGGCAAGCGGGTGGAAGCAGGACTTGCACAGATCGGGCTGACCGGTCATGACATTGACGGCATTCTTGTAACCCATGAACACAGTGACCATATCAGCGGACTGGGAGTTTTGTGCCGCAGATATCATACACCGATCTATGCTACAAGACGGACGCTGGGAGCACTGATGCAGACCGGAAGTCTTGGCAAGATCGATCCATCCCTTTTGGTGGAAGTAGAAGCAGACGAAAGCTTTACCATCAAGGATCTGACGGTCAATCCCATGCATATTTCCCATGATGCGGCAGATCCGGTCGCGTATCGTTTTTCTTATGGTAAAAAGCGCGCGGCGATCTGTACAGATCTTGGGGTATACAATGAGTATACGGTCGAGTGTTTAAAAGGAATGGATGTGCTTTTGCTGGAAGCCAATCATGATGTCAATATGCTGCAGGTGGGCAGCTATCCCTATCCTTTAAAGCAGCGTATTCTTGGCAAAAGAGGACATCTTTCCAATGAAAATGCGGGAAGACTGCTGGGAAGGGTTTTGCATGATGATTTAAAAAAAGTGGTTCTTGGCCATTTAAGCAAGGAAAACAATCTGCCGGAGCTGGCATATGAGACAGTGCGGCTGGAGATTGAGCTTGCGGATAATCCCTATCATGCACAGGATTTTTGTATTGAAGTGGCAAGACGCAGCGATGTGTCTGAAATCATTGAATTTTAGGAGGTAAAAATGAGTAACAGAATTATTATCACAGTAGTAGGATGCGATACCGTAGGTATTATCGCCAAGGTATGTACCTATCTGGCAGAAAACAATATCAATATTATGGATATTTCCCAGACAGTTGTTCAGGATATTTTCAATATGATGATGATTGTGGACACAGTAAGATCTGAAAAGAAGTTTGCAGATATTGCAGATGAGATGGAGAGACTGGGCAAAGAAGAACTTGGTGTTGAAATCAGATGTCAGCGCGAAGAAATCTTCCATCAGATGCACAGAATCTAAGGAGGCATCATGATTAATATTTATGAAGTAACAGAAACCAATCATATGGTGCAGAAGGAAAATCTGGATGTGCGTACCATCACCATGGGTATCAGCCTGCTGGACTGTATCGATCCCAATCTGGATTCCTGCATCGAAAAGATTTATAACAAAATTGTAAGTTCAGCCAAGGATCTGGTGCGCACCGGTGAAGAGATTTCCCGCGAATTTGGTGTGCCGATCGTTAATAAGCGTATCTCTGTAACCCCGATCGCGCTGGTGGGCGGTGCTGCCTGCAAAACAGTGGAAGATTTTGCGAAGATTGCCGGAGTTTTGGACAAAGCAGCTCGTGAAGTAGGAGTCAATTTTATCGGCGGTTATTCCGCACTGGTAAATAAGGGTATGACTCCTGCGGATGAACTTTTGATCCGTTCCATTCCGCTGGCACTGTCTAAAACAGAAAGAGTATGCAGCTCTGTAAATCTTGGTTCCACCCGCTGCGGCATCAATATGGATGCAGTAAAGCTGATGGGCGAGATGATCAAGGAAACTGCTGAATATACCAAAGAAGATGATTCGCTGGGATGTGCAAAACTGGTTGTATTCTGCAATGCACCGGATGACAATCCCTTCATGGCAGGCGCTTTCCACGGTGTGACAGAAGCAGACCGCATTATCAATGTCGGCGTCAGCGGCCCCGGCGTTGTAAAGACTGCGCTGGAAAAAGTACGCGGTGAAAATTTTGAAGTGCTCTGTGAAACCATTAAAAAGACTGCCTTTAAGGTAACCCGTGTAGGTCAGCTGGTAGCACAGGAGGCTTCCAGACGTCTTGGCGTACCTTTTGGTATCGTGGATCTGTCTTTAGCTCCGACTCCTGCAGTGGGAGATTCCGTAGCGGATATTTTATGTGAGATCGGTCTGGAAAGAGCAGGTGCACCCGGTACAACCGCAGCACTGGCACTTTTAAATGACCAGGTGAAAAAGGGCGGTGTTATGGCATCCTCCTATGTCGGCGGTTTAAGCGGTGCATTTATTCCTGTCAGCGAAGATCAGGGCATGATCGATGCAGTCAATGACGGTGCACTGACTCTGGAAAAACTGGAAGCCATGACCTGTGTATGTTCTGTTGGTCTGGATATGATCGCAATTCCCGGCGATACCAGCGCGGCAACCATTTCCGGCATCATCGCAGACGAAATGGCAATCGGCATGGTAAATAACAAGACCACTGCTGTGCGTGTGATTCCTGTTGTTGGAAAAGATGTGGGAGAGGTGGTGGAATTTGGCGGCCTTTTGGGATATGCCCCTGTAATGCCTGTAAACCGGTTTTCCTGTGAAGCTTTTGTAAACCGCGGCGGCAGAATTCCTGCACCGATTCACAGCTTTAAAAATTAACGATAAAACCCCTTTTGCGGTATATCAGATGGTATACTGCGAAAGGGGTTTTTTATTGGCGTTTTTGATAATATGGTCAGAAATGATAATCCAATCCCAATTGTACTGTAACGGGATTCTTGGTTCCCAGATATAAGTATCCGTACCAGTCGGTATTTTCTTCTGTCAGTTTTGTTTCAGGGCTTCTGGGCGGAATATGCAGCGTATATTCATTGTGCAGATACTTAAAATTTACGTCAAGATCAACATCCCGGCGCTTATCAAGAGCTTCCATGACCGGCTTGTCAAAGCTGACCCACAGATCGGTGTCAAACTTGAGCGATGCATTGGGAGATGCAGTCAGTATGGTATGTTCCACCTGTCTTAAATAAGTGCCAAATGCACTGATTTTGCGTGTTTCCTGTATTTTACCGCAGTCACACATATAATATTCCAGACCGTCCTGAGTGGGAGTGGCTTCCTGAATTGTGGACCAGTAAAAATGATGGGAACAGCTGTAGGGGATACTGGTTGAGGGAGTGAATATTTCGGGCTCGGCAATACCAGGCATACCTGCATCAGATGGTTCGAATCGGCAGGAAAAAGATACCGAATTGCTGATTGATGCTGAGTTGCTTTTTACCTGAAAATAATAGTTTGTGCCAAACTGAATCGGCAAGCTGTCGCCATGTGCAAGAGAAGATTCAGAAGAATTATCTGTCCTATAGGTAAGAAAAAGGGTCTCATCATTGTCGATAACGATTTTTTCAAAAGAAACACCCATTGTTTCTGCTGATGAAGGAATTTTGAGGATTTGATCATCCGGAGTAGTGTTAGGGATCAAATCATGGGGAATATCATTGAAATATAGGGTAAGGATTGAATTATCTAATATTTTTGGTGGTGAAGGTATAAGTGTTCCTGTGTTTTGCGTATTGTCGATTATCGTATCACCGGGATTAGACATCGCCATACCGGAAATTGGAGTTATCAGAAACACGAAAACAACAGTTAGCAATAATAAGATTGTTTTTTTCATAAGATATGCTCCTTGCTTTGTGAAGATTAGTTCATTATACATAAAGAAGCACGGGAGTGCAACTATATGATAATAAACTGACGCTGATATTCGTTTTGCGGTTGCATTCTGCATTTTTCAGCCATAACACATTCGTAAATATGGGCGGCAGTAATATCTTTTTGCAGCATGCTTAGGGCTTTACCGGATAAAATTCTGTCCGCATCAGCTAGTTTGGAAATCATCGGAATCTCGCTGTTTTTTTTGATGGAGGAGAGCAGCGGTTGTGCGCTTTTTTTAAAGCCCAGGATTCTGGCATAAGGAACGTAGTCTGTACAGCGTGCAGCGCTAAGTTCCTCTGTGTGCAAATTCAACAAGATGTGGCATAGCGCCCGGCTGATCCGGCTGTAGGTCAGTTCTTTGGTTTTGACGCGGGTGCACAGATTGTCCCAGTCCGAAAAGAGAAACAGGTTGTTAGTGATCTTGTCTGAAAGTTCACGGGTAACATCTGCATAGGCAGAAAAGCCGTTCGGGGAATCTGCCAGAAGGCGATAGCGCAGTTCTTTTGTGAAATCAGCCGGAAACAGCAGATGGCCTTTGGACAGGAGTTCTTTCCAAAGCGGGAAAACAGCCTCGGGAACACTTTGGGAAAGAATATCCGAAACGGTATCAATATGATTTTCTTCCAGATACTTTCTGATGGAAAATGCGGAAGGCATGGTGGTGGTCAGAGAAAGATCATGGTATCCGGCTCCTTGACGCGAAACGGTAACAGGGATGATATTGCTGTTTCGTTTGCAAAGCGCATGGCAGTATTCCAACGCGAGCAGATTGTTGGGACCTTCGGGCAGCGGATCTTTCAGAACCGTGTTTAAAGCCGTGAAACGGGCTTTGGCAAAGGAATTGCCATTTTGCATCTCTCTGCGCAGGATCTCTCCAAAAACAGGCGGTTCATCGGCTAAAAGCTGAGCAGCCTGCTGTATGATCTTTAAAGTACCGGCTTCGCTGCCAAAGCTTAAGAAATCTACCACATGCAGCTTATCCAGTAAAGAGACTGCACCGAAGGCAAAATCACCGGCGCTGCCTGCAGCAAAAAGAACAGGAAGCTCCAGAACAAGATCCGCACCGCCAAGGAGTGCCATGCGGGTGCGTGTATACTTATCTGTGACGGCGGGGGTACCGCGCTGGGTAAAATTGCCGCTCATGGCAACAATGATATAATCTGCGCCGGTCTGCCGGCGTGTTTCTTCTATATGATAGTGATGACCGTTATGAAACGGATTGTATTCGGCAATGATTGCTGCTGTTTTCATGAAAACCTCTTATATAATATGGGATTAAGATCAGAATGCCTATATAGCATAGCATTTTTGAGGCGCTATGGCAACAGGACAGGAATGTCTGTTATTTGATTAACGAGCTGTGCTTGATTTTGTACACGATTTTTGCAAAAAATAGCTTGTATACACGCAGGAAAATCTGTATAATTTTGATAGACTCGAAGATCTGTGTGGGGGAATTGGTATGCAGATTTTCCAAATAGAGAAGACAGAAAGGAGATTTGGGGTATGTCTTTTATTGACATTATCAAGGACAAGGCACGTGCAGATAAAAAGACCATCGTACTGCCTGAAACAACAGACAAAAGAACACTGATCGCTGCATCTCACATTGTTGCTGAGGGTATCGCTGACATTGTTATGGTTGGTAACGAAGAAAAGATCATGGACGGTGCAGGCTGGCTGGAGGTTGATTTAACCGGTGTTAAGGTTGTGGATCCCCGTACTACCGACAAGTTGGATGAATATGCGCAGATCTTTTATGAAACCAGAAAACACAAAGGCATGACTGTTGAGAAAGCAAAAGAAATTCTGGTAAATGACTATCTGACTTTTGCAGTACTTATGGTTAAGGCCAATGATGCAGACGGTATGGTAGCAGGTGCATGTCATGCAACCGCAGATACCCTTCGTCCTGCTCTTCAGATTTTAAAGACTGCTCCCGGCGTAAAGCTTGTTTCCGGTTTCTTTATTATGGACGTGCCGAACTGTGAATACGGTGAGAACGGTACATTTCTGTTTGCAGACTGCGGTCTGAATCAGGATCCTACTTCTGAAGAACTGGCTGCAATTGCAGATACCAGTGCCAAGAGCTTTAAGACTCTCGTAGGCGCAAAGCCTATTATCGCCATGCTGTCCCATTCCACCAAGGGCAGTGCAAAACACCCTCTGGTAGACAAGGTTTCCAGAGCAGTTGAAATTGCAAAAGCAGAATATCCTCATCTGACTGTTGACGGCGAACTGCAGACGGACGCAGCATTGGTTCCTTCTGTTGCGAAATCCAAGGCAAAGGGCAGCGAAGTGGCAGGTCATGCAAATGTACTGATCTTCCCTAACCTTGACTGCGGCAACATCGGTTACAAGCTGGTTCAGAGACTGGCTAAGGCAGAAGCTTACGGTCCTATGCTGCAGGGTATTGCCAAGCCCGTTAACGATCTGTCCCGCGGATGTTCCTGGGAAGATATCGTAGGTGTAGTAGCACTGACCGCTGTACAGGCACAGCTGATGTAATATGAAAGTCCGGACGGCGGCCGGGCAGACTGCGTGCTCGCACGCAAGGATGCACAGGCATCGGACGGATAAGACGATATAAGCAAGCAGGGCGGCAGCCCGGATTGCGCATATCGGCGGCGATTGCGGGAGCGCGAAGTGCGGAGCAATCAGCTTTCATTTGTGGCGGCGTTAGTGTCACACAATTTTAAACTTAATTTAAAGGAGAATATATTAAAATGAAAGTATTAGTAATCAACTGCGGAAGTTCTTCCCTGAAGTTCCAGCTGATTGACCCTGTAACCGAAGAAGTTGCTGCAAAGGGTCTCTGTGAAAGAATCGGTATCAACGGCAGCATGATCTCTTACACCCCTGCTGGCGGTTCCAAGATCAAAAAAGAAGTTCCCATGGAAAACCATACCGACGCAATCCGTCTGGTAATTGATGCTCTGACCAACGAAGAAACCGGCGTTGTAAAGGATCTGTCCGAAATCGATGCTGTAGGTCATCGTCTGGTTCACGGTGCAGAAGAATTTGCATGTGCTACCCTTGTTACTCCCGAAGTTAAGGCTGCTATTGAAAAGTGCTGCGACCTTGCACCTTTACACAACCCTGCTAACCTGATCGGTATCGAAGCATGTGAAAAGTTAATGCCCGGTATTCCCCAGGCTGGTATTTTTGATACCGCTTTCCATCAGACCATGCCCGAAGAAGCTTATGTTTACGGTATTCCTTACGAATACTACAAGAAATACAAAGTAAGAAGATACGGTTTCCACGGCACCAGCCATGACTACGTATCCGAACGTGCAGCAGCTATGCTGGGCAAGGCTCGTGAAGATGTAAAGGTTATCGTATGTCATCTGGGCAACGGTTCCTCCATTTCCGCTGTTAAGAACGGCAAGTGCGTAGATACCTCCATGGGCATGACTCCTATCGAAGGTCTTATCATGGGCACCAGATGCGGTGACATCGATGCAGGTGTTATCGAATTCATCGCTAAGAAAGAAAACATGAACATCGATCAGATCATGAAGATGCTGAATAAGGAATCCGGCGCACTTGGTATTTCCGACGGCTTCTCCTCTGACTTCAGAGATCTGGAAGATGCATTCCTTGACGGTACCAGCGAAGATGCAACCCGTGCTATGAAGGCATTCGCATACCGTGTTGCAAAATATATCGGTTCTTATGTGGCTGCAATGAACGGCGTTGATGCGATCTGCTTTACTGCAGGTGTTGGTGAAAACAGCCCTATCCTGAGAACTATGATCTGCAACGATTACCTGAGCAATTACCTTGGCATCACTCTGAACGAAGAATTAAACGCTCTGAGAGGCAAGGAAGTTGATATCGCAACTCCCGAATCCAAGACAAGAGTTCTGGTAATTCCTACCAATGAAGAACTTGCAATTGCACGCAGCGTATACCAGCTGGTAAAATAATTGTTCGACGGTTATGCAGGCAAAGAAGTTTTAATGGTTAGGCGTGCATAATTTAGAAAGGACAGAAATAGTAATGGCAGGTATTGGAACAGAAAACATGGTAAGTCTTAATACAATGGTATTTGGCAGCCTTGAGTTTCTGTTCTGGTATCTGCCTGTTTTTTTGCTGATTTATCATTTGATTCCTGATAAATGGAAAAATGCGGTTTTGTTTGGCGGAAGCCTGATTTTGTATGGATTAGGAGAGCCTGTTTACTTATTTTTGCTTTTTGGCATGTCTGTGGTCAATTATCTGTTTGGCCTTTCTCTGGAAACGGGGGAAGAAACGGAGCAATGTACACGGCGTAAAGTGCTTTTGGCGGCAGCTTTGGTCTGCAATGCCGGACTGCTGGTATATTTTAAAACAGCAGCCGCCTTTGACAGTGTAATGTTGATGCCGTTGGGAATCAGTTTTTATCTGTTTAAAAGTATTTCCTATCTGGTGGATGTGTATCGGGGAAGAATTACAGCAGAGCGTTCCCTGATCCGTTTTGGGGCATACCTTTCTCTTTTTTTTCAGACTGTTTCCGGACCGATCATGCGCTATGAGCAGATGCCTTCTCATATGGGTGAAAGACAAGAACGGCTGCACAGTCTGGAAGAAGGCCTAAAATGGCTGATCTGCGGACTTGCCGCAAAGGTTCTGATCGCAGACAGACTGGCTATTTTGTGGAATGATATTCAGACCATTGGATTTGAGAGTATTTCCATGCCTCTGGCATGGCTTGGTATGTATGGGTATTCCCTGCAGCTGTATTTTGATTTTGCCGGTTATTCCATGATGGCGGCAGGCATCGGCATGATGTTTGGATTTCCATTTATCAGAAACTTCGAGTATCCGTATGCAGCTTCCTGTGTGAGTGCATTTTACAGACGGTGGCATATGACACTGGGAAGCTGGTTTCGTGATTATGTCTATATTCCGCTGGGAGGAAGCCGCGGCGGTATGGGAAAAACGGTTTGCAGTGTGCTGGCAGTCTGGCTTCTGACCGGTTTCTGGCACGGCGCCGGCTTTCATTTCTGGTTGTGGGGGATCATTCTTGGAATTATAGTGCTTTCAGAAAAGATATGGCTGGGAAAAATCCTGCAAAAAAACAGGATTTTTGCGCATCTTTATGTGCTTCTTATGATTCCGATGACATGGATGGTCTTTGCAATTGATTCTCTTGATCAGATCGGGATTTATTTTGCGCGGCTGTTTCCGTTTTTTGGTGTTTCAGAAGCGGTCAATACAGGAGACTTTTTAAAAGAACTGACGGTATTCTGGCCGGTGCTGACTGCAGGAGTATTGTTTTGCATACCGGCTGTGGGAAACGCATTTTTAAAAAGAAAAAATACAGTATGGGTCAATCTTTTGTTGTTTGGCCTGTTCTGGCTGTGTGTTTATACCGTCAGCAATGCAGTGAATAATCCGTTTATGTATGCGGCATTTTAACAGTGGAGGATATGGAAATGAAATGGTTTTTTAAATGTCCGCTGTTGATCGCTTTGGCAGTCAGTACACTGTTTTTAGCTGTTATGACGCGGTATCATCTGCAGGGAAATCTGGCTGCATATCAGGAAAAGGCCGCCGCCAAACCGGCACTGGCAGCTTTTTTCTGGGGGCTTAAAGATGGCGTTTACATCTGGGAAGAGCAGGTACAGCCCAGTTTTGTGTTTGTAGAAGAAACAGACAGTATCGAAAAAGAACAGATGCAGCAGGAAAACATGACTGGCGGTAAAGAACAGACGGAAGAAAATACACAGACAGCAGATGAAATACAGGTGCAGGAGCAGGCTCAAAACGAAGTTTATGACACCGGTAGTTTGGAAAATGCAGTGGACCAGACCAGTGTTTCACAGAATGAACCGGATCTTTCTCTGGAATTTGTCCGTGTGGAAGAGGATTATTTTGCAGATGCTTTATTTATCGGAGATTCCCGGACACAGGGGATGTTTGAATATGGCGGTCTGCAGGAGGTGGCTGATTTTTACTGCAAAACATCTTTGACAGTGCATGATCTTTTTGAAAAAAACAAGGCGTTTATCCATGTGGAGGATGAAAAGCTGACGCTGGAAGAAGCGCTTTTAAAAAAGAAGTTTGCCAAGATATATATTATGCTGGGCATCAATGAACTGGGAACAGGTACGGATGCGACATTTCTGCGTTCCTATACGGCAGCGGTGGAGAAGATCAGACAGCTGCAGCCGGATGCGCTGATTTTTGTGCAGAGTATTATGCGGGTGGCAGGAGAGAAAAATGCCAAAGATCCGATTTATAACAATGCCAATATCAATGCGCGCAACGAAGGGCTGCAGACACTGGCTGACGGAAAAAATGTATTTTACATTGATGTAAATGAAGCTGTGTGTGATGAAAATGGGAATCTCCATGACAACTGGACATTTGACCAGATTCATCTGAAGGCGAAATATTACGAGGTCTGGAAGGAAGTTTTGAAGGATCACGGGATTGAAAAAAAGTTTTATAAATGATGTTGACAAATTGAAAAGTGCTATGTATAATAGTTTGAGTGTGGACGGAGTCTGTAAAAGATTTTGTCGGATCATTAGGAGTATGCTATGTTAGTGAATTTAACAGATGTATTTTCATCCGAAGGCAGAGTAATAGAAAAAGAGGTTCCCTTTGAGTGCAGCGAGCTGCCCTATGAAGGAGTGCCGTATCCGGTCCGGGAGTGCAGTCCGGTGCAGCTGAAGCTGACCAATATTGGTATCGGCAAGGTTGTGGCAGAAGCTGCAGTTAAGATTTCGGCGGTGCTTTTATGTGACAGATGCCTGAGTGAAGTAGAGCATGTATTTGACTTACAGTTTTCCAGAGATGTGGTGTCACCTGACAAGGCGTCTGAGGAGGAACTTGAAGAGCAGGAAGGCTTTATGGAAGGTTATGAACTGAATATAGATGACCTGATCAACAATGAAATTATGACATGCTGGCCTATGAAGGTGCTGTGCAGACAGGATTGTAAGGGTATTTGCCCGGTCTGCGGACAGGATCTCAATGAGGGAACCTGCGGCTGCGATACATTCGTACCTGACCCCAGGATGGCCGCAATAATGGATGTCTTTAACGCGAATAAGGAGGTGTAACGATGTCTATCTGCCCTAAGAATAAGTCTTCTAAATCCAGAAGAGATAAGAGAAGAGCGAACTGGAAAATGACCGCTCCTACCCTGGTTAAGTGCAGCAAATGTGGTAAGCTGATGATGCCCCACAGAGTATGCAAAGCATGCGGCTCTTACAACAAGAGAGAAATCGTTAAAGTAGAAGCATAAGTTAGCCAAATCAAAGGTCATCCGAAACAGATGTTTTGGATGGCTTTTTTTGTGCTTTTACGTTTCGTGCACGCTTTGTACGTTTTTGTACACACTTTTTTCCTTGATTTTTATACACAGCTCCTGTATAGTTATACTATATGAGTGTCAAAAGAATGGAGGCATGAAACATGGCTGATTATATAAAAGTGGCAGTGGATGCCATGGGCGGCGACAATGCCCCCGGAGAGATCGTAAAGGGTGCGGTGGAAGCGATACAGGCTGACAAGCGCGTCAAAGTATTTCTGGTGGGAAAACAGGATGCAGTAAATGCAGAACTGGCAAAGTATACATATCCGGCAGAGCAGCTGGAGGTTGTGGACGCATCGGAAGTGATTGAGACTGCAGAGCCTCCCGTACTTGCGATCCGCAAGAAGAAAGATTCTTCTCTTGTAAAAGCTTTATATATGGTAAGAGAAGGCAAGTGCGATGCTTTTGTATCTGCCGGCAGCACCGGCGCCACACTGGTAGGCGGTCAGGTGATCGTGGGGCGTGCCAAGGGCGTGGAAAGACCTCCGCTGGCTCCGCTGATTCCGACAGAAACCGGAGTGTCTCTGCTGGTTGACTGCGGTGCAAACGTGGACGCAAGACCTTCCCATCTGGTGCAGTTTGCAAGAATGGGTTCCATTTATATGGAGAATATTGTGGGTATCCGCAATCCCAGAGTTGCCATCGTCAACATCGGAGCAGAGGAAGAGAAGGGCAATGCACTGGTTAAGGAGACATTCCCTCTTTTAAAAGAATGTAAGGATATCAACTTTATCGGAAGCATTGAGGCAAGAGATATTCCTGCCGGTTATGCGGATGTTATCGTATGTGAAGCTTTCACCGGCAATGTGATCTTAAAGCTCTATGAAGGTGTCGGAAAATCACTGATCAAGCTTGTGAAAAAGGGAATGATGACAAGTCTTCGCAGCAAGATCGGTGCACTTTTGGTAAAACCTGCCTTAAAGGAAACACTGAAATCTTTCCAGCTTGATGAGCATGGCGGAGCACCGCTTCTGGGACTGAAAGGTCTTGTGGTAAAAACACACGGCAGTTCCAACGCTGTGGAGATTAAGAACACGATCCTGGAATGCATTACCTACAAAGAACAGGATATTGTGGGTAAGATTCAGAGAAGCATTGCTGCTGCAAATGAAGAGCAGGCATAATTTACCGGAAGAAGGATTAAATCATGGAATTTGAAAAACTCAGACAGATCATAGCAGAAGTTTTAAGTGTGGATCCCAGAGAACTGGAAGAACATACTACTTTTGTGGAAGATCTGTGTGCGGATTCTCTTGATATTTACCAGATTGTCATGGGAATCGAAGAAACATTTGATATAGAAATTGCAGAGGAAGATCTGACGAAGATTTCGACAGTCGGAGACGCTGCAGAACTGATCAGAAAAGCAAAGCAGTCATAAAGGACCGCCGTGCAGTCACTGCGCGGCGTTTCGTTATGTGTTATCTAAAACAGACAGGGGAGTGAAAAATATGCTACCTAATTATTCCATGGAAAAACTGGAAGAGCGTATTGGATATCAATTTCAGAACAAAGCATTGTTAAAACAGGCATTAACCCACAGCTCTTTTGCCAATGAGCAGAAGATCAACCGTTTAAAGGATTATGAACGGCTGGAATTTCTGGGTGATGCCGTGCTGGAACTGGTTTCTAGTGAATTTTTGTTTCATAAAAATCCTCAGATGCCGGAAGGTACACTGACAAAGACCAGATCTTCCATAGTGTGCGAGCCTTCACTGGCATATTGTGCAAAAGAATTGGAGATCGGCAAATTTATTCTTCTGGGAAAAGGGGAAGAAGCAACCGGCGGAAGAGAGCGGGATTCCATTACTTCCGATGTTATGGAAGCTTTGATCGGTGCTATTTTTTTAGACAGCGGTCTGGAGGAGGCGAAGGCTTTCATTTTGCGCTATATCCTGTCTGACCTGGAAAACAAGCGGCTGTTTTATGACAGCAAAACTGTTTTGCAGGAAATGATCCAGACAAACACCAATTATGTATTTTCCTATGAACTGGTAGGCGAACAGGGACCGGATCACAATAAACAGTTTATGGTCAATGCTGTTTTGGACGGTCAGATTGTCGGCCGCGGAACAGGCCGCACCAAGAAAGCGGCAGAGCAGCAGGCTGCTTATGAAACGATTTTGTACTTAAGAAACAGGTAGGATAACGCATGTATTTAAAAAGTATAGAAGTACAGGGATTTAAATCTTTTGCCAATAAGATCAATTTCCAGTTTCATACCGGTATCACAGGTATTGTAGGCCCCAACGGCAGCGGAAAGAGTAATGTTGCGGATGCCGTGCGCTGGGTGCTTGGTGAACAGCGCATCAAACAGCTGCGCGGTGCCAGCATGCAGGACGTTATTTTTTCCGGTACCGAGATGAGAAAACCCCTGGGATACGCGTATGTTGCCATAACACTGGATAATTCTGATCATCAGCTTGCGATCGACTATGACGAAGTGACTGTGGCAAGACGTTTATACCGTTCCGGTGAAAGTGAATATCTGATCAACGGGACACCCTGCCGCTTAAAGGATGTAAATGAACTGTTCTATGATACCGGTATCGGTAAGGAAGGCTATTCCATCATCGGTCAGGGTCAGATTGATAAGATCTTAAGCGGAAAACCCGAGGAAAGACGTGAACTTTTTGACGAAGCAGCCGGCATTGTGAAATTCAAGCGCAGAAAGGCGGCAGCAGTCAAGCGGCTGGAAGATGAAAAGCAGAACCTTCTGCGTGTGACAGATATTTTGTCAGAACTGGAAAAGCAGATCGGACCGCTGGAAAAGCAGTCCGAAAAGGCAAAAGTATACTTAAAGAAAAAAGAAGAATTAAAAAAGCTGGATGTCAATGTATTTTTGATGGAGAATACCCGGATCAGGGAACAGCTTTCTGCATTTGAAGAAAAATATACCATCGCTTCGGATGACCTGGCAGAAACAACTGCCAGATATGAGGGCATCAAAGCCGAATATGAGCTGGTACAGGCACAGATAGAGGCTTTGGAAAAGCAGATGGAAGAGGCGCGGAACGAACTGACCGATACCAGTGTGCTGCGCGGCAAGCTGGAAGGTGAGATCGCTGTTTTAAAAGAACAGATCCATTCTGCAGAGGGAAATGAAGCCCATTTTATGACGCGCAGACAAAGCCTGTTAAAGGAAATTGAAAGCCGTCAGGAAAATAAAGAAGAGATTCTGACAGAAAAAGCCGGAATCGATGCGCAGCTGACAGAGATGGCAGCCATTCGCGATACCGCTGTCCGCGAACTGGAAATGCTGCAGAACAAGATCACATCCTTAAACGAAGCTATTGAGGATGGAAAGAATGCGATCATCGGCAACTTAAACGACAGAGCGGCCATTAAATCCAGAATGGGACGTTTTGATACCATGCTGGAGCAGATTCAGATCCGCAGGGCACAGCTGCATTCCAGACTGCTGCGTATGAAATCCGATGAGCAGCAGCAGCAGGCCAATCTGGAGGCGCTGGAGGAAGCTTATAAAGAAGTCAATGCCCAGATCGACCAGATGAATCATAAGCAGGCGGCACTGGAAGAAAAAGTGAATGCAGCCCGCGATGAGCTTGCCGGCAAGGATAAAAAGCTGCGTGATCTGCAGGTTTTGTATCATCAGGATAAATCAAAGCTGGATGCGCTGGCAAATCTGACCGAACGCTATGAAGGCTATGGCGGCAGTGTCAAGCGTGTGATGGAGCAAAAGGAAAGAAATCCCGGCATTATCGGTGTTGTGGCTGATCTGGTCAAGGTTGACAGAAAATATGAAACTGCCATCGAAACGGCGCTTGGCGGCAGTATTCAGAATATCGTGACAGACGACGAAGAAACCGCAAAGCGGATGATCGCCTTTTTAAAGCAGAACAAAGCAGGCCGTGCAACCTTTTTGCCCCTTACTTCCATTAAAAATGCACAGGAATACAGACAAAAGGATGTGCTTTCCGAACCCGGCGTTTTGGGTGTGGCAAGCAGCCTGGTAAACTGTGACGATAAATACAAAGATGTAGCACTTTCACTGCTGGGACGCATTGTGGTGGTTGACAATGTGGATCACGCGGTAAAGATCGCAAAAAAATATAAGTACAGTGTACGTATTGTTACGCTGGAAGGAGAACTTTTGGTTCCCGGCGGTGCCATCAGCGGCGGTGCGTTCAAAAACAGCAGTAATCTTCTGGGAAGAAGACGTGAGATTGAGCAGCTGCAGGAACAGGTGAAAAAGCGTCAGCAGGATATCGATGCGCTGCAGGAGGATATCGAGCTGACTAAAAAAAGGCGCAATCAGATTCGCTTTGAGCAGGAAACTGCCAAGATGAGAATGCAGGAAGCCTTCATCAGACAAAACACGGCACGCCTGAGTCTGGAAAGTGCAAAAGAAAAGCAGTCTGAGAATAAATCCGGTTATGATGAATTAAAAAGAGAAGAGCTTGAAATCGAAGAGCAGGTAAAAGAGATCGCGATCAACAAAGAAAAGATCCAGATCGAGCTGGCAGAATCCGAAGCCATGGAAAAAACGCTGGAAGGACAGATTCAGGGATTTCAGGTTCAGCTGGACGAAAAACGCAGGGCAGAGTCCAAAAAGACTGCTGATGTCAACGAGCATGAGGTCGAAGTGGAAAAATGCCGGCAGAAACAGGGCTTTATCCAGACCAATATCAATCGTATCGACGGGGAACTGACACGCTATCAGGAAGAACTGGCAGAAGTGGAAGCAGGTATTGTCGGCGGTAAGGATGATATCGAGCAGAAGAAAGCAGCGATCGCAGAAATTGAAAAGACCATAGAAGCCTCTTTTACCGCACAGACACAGGCGCAGGAAAAATTAAAGGCAGATACGCAGGAGCGCGATACTCTTTCAGCCAAACAGAAAAGCTTCTTTACAGAAAGAGAAGCACTTTCCGAGCGGATCAATGCCTTAAATAAAGAAGTATACCGTCTGGATTCCCAGAAAGAACGTCTGGAAGAAGCCATTGAAACGCAGAATAACTATATGTGGAATGAGTATGAGATCACACTCAGAGATGCGGCAGCACTTAGGGATGAGACGCTGACAGATCTTTCTGCGATGAAAAAGGAAACGGCAGCGATCAGGGATGCCATTAAGAAGCTGGGCGATGTCAATGTCAACGCGATCGAGGATTACCGTGCCCTGATGGAGCGTTATACCTTCTTAAAGACACAGCATGATGATCTTGTGGAAGCGGAAAAAACACTCAGCAATATCATCACTGAACTGGATGATGCGATGCGCAGACAGTTTAAAGAGAAGTTTGCCCAGATCGGCAGGGAGTTTGACAAAGTATTCAAAGAGCTTTTCGGCGGCGGCAAAGGTACGCTGGAACTGATGGAGGAGGAAGATATCCTGGAAGCAGGCATCAGGATCATCGCACAGCCTCCTGGAAAAAAACTGCAGAATATGATGCAGCTTTCCGGCGGAGAAAAGGCGTTGACAGCGATTTCATTGCTGTTTGCGATCCAGAACTTAAAACCGTCACCGTTTTGTCTTCTGGACGAAATTGAAGCGGCTTTGGATGACAGCAACGTGGGACGTTTTGCAAAATATCTGCATAAGCTGACCGCACATACCCAGTTTATCGTGATCACACACAGAAGAGGTACGATGGAAAGAGCAGACCGTCTGTATGGTATCACAATGCAGGAAAAAGGTGTATCCACGCTTGTAAGTGTCAACCTTATCGATAAGGAACTGACAAATTAACAGGAAGTACTGTTCAAAGTCAAATTTTAGCAGTATAATAAAAGAATAAAGCATCTTTCTGATCATATGGAAGATGTGCTGGAAGGAGTTATACGAATGGGCGAGGAGAAGAAAGGTTTTTTTGCCAGGCTCAAAGAAGGTCTTGCAAAGACCCGCAATAACATCGTCAACAGTATCGATGATCTTTTCTCCGGTTTTTCAGCGATAGATGATGATTTTTATGAAGAATTGGAAGAAATCCTGATCATGGGTGACCTTGGGGTCAACGCTACATCAGAGATCCTGGACCGCTTGAAAAAGCAGGTAAAAGAAAAGGGAATCCGGCAGCCGGAGGCCTGCAGACAGCTTTTGATCGACAGTATCAAAGAGCAGATGGCAGTGGGTGAGACCGCTTATGATTTTGAAAATAAGCAGTCTGTGGTGCTGATCATCGGTGTCAACGGCGTAGGAAAGACCACTTCGGTAGGTAAGCTGGCCGGTAAGTTAAAGGCACAGGGACGCAGAGTCCTGATCGCAGCGGCGGATACATTCCGTGCGGCAGCAGGAGAACAGCTGGCAGAATGGGCCAACAGAGCCGGTGTGGACATGATCGGCGGCAGAGAAGGCTCCGATCCTGCAAGCGTGATCTATGATGCGGTCAATGCGGCAAGAGCCCGCAAGATCGATGTACTGTTATGTGATACGGCAGGCAGACTTCATAACAAGAAGAACCTGATGGAAGAATTAAAGAAAATGAACCGTATCATCGACAGGGAATTTCCGGATGCACACAGAGAGAATCTTGTCGTATTGGACGGTACCACAGGACAGAATGCGCTGGTGCAGGCAAGAGAATTCGGGGAAGTTGCCAATCTGACAGGCATCATCCTGACTAAGATGGACGGAACCGCAAAAGGCGGTATCGCGGTAGCGATCCAGTCTGAACTGAAAATTCCTGTCAAATATATCGGTGTCGGTGAAAGCATCGAGGATCTGCAGAAGTTTGATGCAGATCAGTTTGTAAATGCATTGTTTGATGTAAAAGAAAATAAATCGGAAGAAGTCTAAGGGGGACAAAACAATGGAAGAAAAGAAACTCACATTGGAAAAGTTTCAGGAAGCCGCAAAGCGCGTCAAAGAGGTAACTCTTGAGACAAAGCTCGTAAAGAGTGATTTTTTCAGCGCAGTAACCGGCGGTGAAGTGTACTTAAAACCTGAAAATATGCAGATGACAGGCGCATATAAGCTGCGCGGCGCTTATTACAAGATGAGCCAGCTGTCTGAAGAAGAACGCGGCAAGGGCGTTATCGCAGCATCTGCAGGCAACCACGCACAGGGTGTTGCATACGCTGCAAAATGTTACGGTGTTAAGGCTACCATCGTTATGCCTACCACCACTCCTCTCATCAAGGTAAACAGAACCAGAAGCCACGGAGCAGATGTTGTTCTGCACGGTGATGTATTCGACGAAGCAAGCGCAAAGGCATTTGAACTGGCTGCAGAGCATGGCTATACTTTCGTACATCCTTTTGATGATTTTGATATCGCAACCGGTCAGGGTACCATCGCAGTGGAAGTATTTGATGAACTTCCTGATGTAGATGTTATTTTGGTTCCCATCGGCGGCGGCGGTCTGGCAACCGGTATCGCAACCTGCGCTAAGATGCTCAATCCCAACGTTAAAGTGATCGGTGTAGAACCTGTCAACGCAGCATGTATGAAAGCATCTGTGGAAAACGGCAAAGTTACCACCCTTCCTAACGTAAACACCATCGCAGACGGTACTGCAGTTAAGACTCCCGGTACCAAGATCTTCCCCTACATTCAGGAAAATCTGGATGACATCATCACAGTTGCAGATGAAGATCTGGTTGTAACCTTCCTGGATATGGTTGAAAACCACAAGATGATCGCAGAAGGCTCCGGTCTTTTGACTGTTGCAGCACTCAGAAAACTGGATATTGCAGGCAAGAAGGTTGTATCCGTGATCAGCGGCGGCAACATGGACGTTATCACCATGTCTTCCGTAGTTCGTCAGGGTCTGATCCTGCGTGACAGAATCTTTACCGTATCTGTACGTCTTCCTGACAAGCCGGGCGAACTGAGCAAGGTAACCAGCGTTGTGGCACAGGTTAAAGGCAATATCATCAAGCTTGAGCACAATCCTTTCGTTGCGATCAACCGTACCGCAGAACTGGAAGTTCGTATCACTCTGGAAGCATTCGGCACTGATCACAAGCTGCAGATCATCGACCTGCTGGCACAGAAGGGCTACAGACCTGAGCTGGTAAGCACAAACATCTAAAAGATAATGTATCAATAAAAATACAAGGGGTGTCAAGAAAAAATACTTGACACCCCGTTGCTTTTCATGTATGATAGCCAAGGTGAGGTTAGAACATGGAAAGAATTGTAGAACAGGGATTGCTGTACGATTTCTACGGCGAACTGCTGACGGAGCATCAGCGGCGTATATATGAGGATGTTGTTTTCAATGACATGTCTTTGAGCGAGATTGCCGAAGAACAGGGAATCTCCAGACAGGGTGTACATGATCTGATCCGTCGGTGTGATAAGGCGCTCATGAGCTATGAGAGCAGACTCCATCTGATTGAAAAATTTGAAAAGGTCAAACAGACTGTGGTTGAGATAGAGGCCGCAAGCTCTGAAGACCATGTAAAGCTTTTGGCGCGTAAGATTCTTGAAGAATTATGACGCAAGTGAGGATATAGATGGCATTTGAGAGTTTAACAGATAAACTGCAGAATGTTTTTAAGAACTTAAGAAGCAAAGGCAGACTGACTGAAGCTGATGTAAAGCTTGCTTTAAAAGAAGTTAAGATGGCGCTTTTGGAAGCGGACGTTAACTTTAAGGTGGTTAAGCAGTTTGTAAAGTCTGTTGAAGAGCGTGCGATCGGTCAGGATGTTATGAATGGCTTGAATCCCGGTCAGATGGTCATCAAGATCGTAAACGAAGAGATGACTGCGCTGATGGGTTCTGAGACAACAGAGATCCACTTCCAGCCCGGCAAGGCAACAACCGTGCTTTTGATGTGCGGTCTGCAGGGTGCAGGTAAGACTACCGCAACAGCCAAGCTTGCAGGAAAGTTTAAATTAAAAGGAAAGAAACCGCTTCTGGTTGCCTGTGACATTTACCGTCCGGCGGCGATCGAGCAGTTACAGATAAACGGTGAGAAGGTACAGGTTGATGTGTTCTCCATGGGAACAGACCATAAGCCTGTGGATATCGCCAAAGCCGCGATGGAACATGCGGCAAAGAACGGTCACAATGTGGTTATCCTCGATACTGCCGGACGACTTCATATCGATGAAGACATGATGGCAGAGCTGCAGGAAATCAGAGAAAATATTACGGTGCATCAGTCGATTCTGGTTGTGGATGCCATGACCGGTCAGGATGCAGTCAATGTGGCAAAGGAATTTGATTCCAAGATCGGCGTAGACGGTGTGATCCTGTCCAAGATGGACGGCGATACCCGAGGCGGTGCGGCACTCTCCATCAAGGCAGTGACAGGCAAGCCGATTCTGTATGTCGGTATGGGTGAAAAGCTTTCCGATATGGAACAGTTTTATCCGGACCGTATGGCAAGCAGAATCCTGGGAATGGGCGATGTCCTTTCCCTGATCGACAAAGTGGCGGAAGCCAATTTGGAGATCGACGCTGAGAAAGAAAAAGAAATGGCAGCCCGCATGAAAAAGGGTAAGTTCGATTTTGAGGACTACCTTGAAAGCATGAAGCAGATGCGCAATATGGGCGGTATTTCCAGTATCTTGGGTATGCTTCCCGGTATGGGAGCAAAGATGGGAGACATCGAGTCCATGATCGATGAAAAGCAGCTGGCGCGTATGGAGGCGGTCGTATTGAGTATGACTCCTGAAGAACGCCGCAATCCAAAGCTTTTGAATCCCAGCCGTAAACACCGTATTGCAAAGGGCGCGGGTGTGGATATCAGCGTTGTAAACCGTTTCATCAAGCAGTTCGAGCAGAGCCAGAAGATGATGAAACAGCTTCCCGGCATGATGGGAGGCATGGGCGGAAGAAAAGGAAAGTTCAGACTTCCTTTCTGATAAATTGTGCAGGTTAGCACCGAGAGAAAAATTTATATTCATTTAAACCTGGAGGTAATGAAAAATGGCAGTAAAAATCAGACTTAGAAGAATGGGTTACAAGAGAAATCCTATTTACAGAATCGTTGTAGCAGACAGCAGATCTCCCAGAGATGGCCGTTTCATCGAAGAAATCGGTACCTATGATCCCAACACCGATCCCAGCACTTTCAAAGTAAACGAAGAACTGGCTAAGAAGTGGCTCAACAACGGCGCACAGCCCACCGAAATGGTTGGCAAGATCTTCAAAGCAGCAGGCATTGAGAAATAAGATCGGCAATTGTGGGCCAGCTTTAGGAGGTTGATTATGAAGGATTTAGTGGAAGTGATCGCAAAAGCACTTGTTGATAATCCTGATGAAGTGACCGTGACTGAAAAGTTGAGCGGCAAAAATCTGACGGTTGAACTTCATGTTGCTCCCTCTGACATGGGCAAGGTCATCGGCAAACAGGGACGTATTGCCAAGGCAATCCGTACTGTCGTAAAGGCTGCAGCATTGGAAGACAATAAGAAAGTGGATGTTGATATCATCTGACAATAAAAAAGGACGTCCTCGTGACGTCCTTTTTAATACGATAGGAAACTTCGTTTCCGATCGTATTAAAAAGCACATGTATGCGCAGGGCGCACACTATTTTAATTCTAAATAAATTTTTCGCTGAATCAGGAAGGAATATATTATGGAAGAAAGACTGCAGGTGGGAATCATTTCCTCCACCCATGGCGTGCATGGAGAAGTGAAAGTATTTCCTACAACAGACGATGTAAACAGATTTAAAAAGTTAAAAGAAGTGATTTTAGAGAGCGGCAAAGAAACAAAGGTTCTGGAAATTGCCGGCGTTAAGTTTTTTAAACAGTTTGCAATTTTAAAATTCAAAGGCATTGATACGCTTAATGATGTGGAAAAATACCGCGGTGCAAGTTTGTATGTCACCAGAGCCAATGCTGTTAAGCTTAAAAAAGACGAATATTTCATCGCTGATCTGATGGGACTTTGCGTAAAAGATGAAGACGGTCAGGAAATCGGCGTTTTAAAAGAGGTTTTGGAAACCGGAGCCAATGATGTTTACATCATCAGCTTAAATGACGGCAGAGAGCTTTTGCTGCCGGCGATCAAACAGTGTGTTTTAGAGGTGGATGTGGAAGCCGGCTTTATCCGGATTCATATTCTGGACGGACTTCTGGATTAAGATACAGGTCATGCGGGCTGACAGCGCACGACAAAGGAGGAAGGAATGCATTTTCATATATTGACATTATTTCCGGATATGATCAATGACGGACTCAATACCAGTATTCTGGGTCGTGCGATGCAGAAAGGTCTGATTCATTTTGAGGCAGTCAATATCAGGGATTATACGCAGGATAAGCATAACCGGGTAGATGACTATCCCTATGGCGGCGGTGCGGGAATGCTTATGCAGGTGCAGCCGGTATACGATGCTTATCAGGCAGTGTGTGAAAAGATCGGACAGCGCCGTAATGTTGCTGACAGTACAAAAAATACGGCAGACTGCAGCAATGAAACGGACAGCTGTACCAAAAAGAAACCTCGTGTGGTATATCTGACTCCGCAGGGGCGTGTTTTTGATCAGACAATGGCAAAGGAGTTTGCGCAGGAAGAAGATCTGATCTTTTTGTGCGGGCATTATGAAGGCATTGACGAGCGTGTTCTGGAAGAAATCGTGACAGACTGTGTGTCCATCGGCGATTATGTGCTGACTGGCGGTGAGCTTCCCGCAATGGTCATGATCGATGCGATCTCACGCATGGTTCCCGGTGTCTTAAAAAATGAGATTTCCGGTGAGACAGAGTCTTTCCATGAAAATCTGCTGGAATACCCGCAGTATACGCGGCCGGAAAACTGGATGAACAAACCGGTGCCGCAGGTGCTTTTGTCCGGTGATCATGCTAAAATTGAAAAGTGGAGACTGGAACAGTCCATAGCGCGTACCAAAGAGCGCAGACCGGATCTATATGAAAAATACAACATTCCCGGCAGGACTATAGAGTTTCTGTCGCAGGATAAGCTGCATCATATGCAGATGATCGAAGCTGTCAGAAATAATGAAGCAGAAGTGGTTCTTTTGCGCAAAGACGGTGTGCTGATCCGGATGAAGGATACAGATGAATATATGGTGACCGCGCAGAGCCTGGATGCAGGAGAAAGACTGCTTTCGGCCATCGAAGAAAAGATTGCAGCGATAACCTGTTTTCAGCTTTATCTGGCAGAAAGTGTACAGAGGCGTTTCGGACTGCAGACAGACAGTATCTGTCATCAGGCTGTTTACACCAAAAAAACAGTTCCCCAGGGAGAGGGAGAGACTGTGGAGCAGATTCAGAAAGCGCTGGAAGATCACAGAGTTTTTGTGACAGTCTTTCCGGCGGAAGAGGAAGAAAAAGCTGCCAAATACAAAGAAATGGGAATGAAACTGTCCCGCAAGAAAATATATTATTTATCTCAGGAATAAATTGTAAAAAAATTCAATTTATACTTGAAATTGTAAAACGCGTGTGGTAAACTATTCACGTTGCGAAAATCAGATGGTCCTCTGTTACGAATAGACGTATTAAGAACATCCAGAAATCAGGAGGCAAATACAATGAACGACATTATCAGAGAAATCGAAGCTGCACAGCTGAAAGCAGAAGTACCCGAATTCGAAACAGGTGACACTGTTCGTGTTTATGGTAAGATCAAAGAAGGTAACCGCGAAAGAATTCAGGTTTTTGAAGGCGTTGTTTTAAAGAAACAGGGCGGCAGCAACAGAGCTACCTTTACTGTAAGAAAGACCACCGGCGGTGTAGGCGTTGAAAAGACCTGGCCTTTACACTCTCCCAACGTAGAAAAGGTTGAGATCGTAAGAAAAGGTAAAGTAAGAAGAGCAAAACTGAACTACTTAAGAAGCAGAGTAGGTAAAGCTGCTAAGGTTAAAGAAGCTTAATTTCAGTTATCTTACGGATTGAGAATGGATCATTCAGACGGACAAGTGCATATGCGCTTGTCCGTTTTGCCGTTTTGTGGTAAGATGGTCTATGTAGTTTTAAAACATGGGTAAGGAGAGGCAATGGGCAGAAAGCGTCACAAAGGACTGACTTTTTATCAGAAGAAAAAAAAGATAAATACCTCTGTTGTCAGGGAAGTGATGAACTGGCTTTTTTGTATTGTAATGGCTGTTTTTTTAGCATTTGTAGTCACGATGGCATTCGGTATGCAGACTACAGTGATCGGCGTTTCCATGGAGCCGAATCTGACAAACGGTCAGGGAATTTTGGTAGACAGGGTTTCCTATAAGCTTCTTTCACCCAAACAGGGCGATGTGATCGTGTTTCTTCCAAACGGCAATGAAAATGCCCATTATTATGTGAAACGCGTGGTGGCGGTGCCGGGACAGACAGTTTTGATCGAAAACGGGATTTTGTATGTGGACGGCAAGCCCTATCAGGAGGAAGATTATGATCTGATCTCTTCGGCGGGAATCGCAGAGATGCAGATCGTTTTAGGCGGCGGAGAATATTTTGTTATGGGAGACAACTGCAACAGCAGTGAGGACAGCCGCTCGGCAAATATTGGTGCAGTAAATAAAAGTACGATCATCGGCAGGGCGTGGTTTCATTTCGGAAATCATATCACCGGCTGGGGATTTGTGGAATAAGCGAGGCAGACATGAATTATCAATGGTACCCGGGGCATATGACCAAGGCAAAACGTGCAATGCAGGAGGATATCAAGCTGATCGATCTGATCATTGAGCTTGTGGATGCGCGTATGCCGTTGGGAAGCCGTAATCCGGATATAGATGAACTTGGAAAAAACAAAGCAAGACTGGTACTGCTTAACAAAGCAGATCTGGCAGATCCGGCTGTCAACAAAGCATGGTGCAGCTATTTTCAGAAAAAAGGCATTTCTGTTCTGGAAATCAATGCAAGAAGCGGTGCGGGCATGAAATCCATTAACGCAGCGGTGCAGGAGGCATGTAAGGAAAAGATTGAAAGAGACAGAAAGCGCGGTATCATGAACCGTCCTGTCCGTGCCATGGTGGCAGGGATCCCGAATGTGGGCAAATCCACTTTTATCAATTCCTTTGCGGGAAAGGCCTGTACCAAAACCGGAAACAAGCCCGGTGTGACCAAGGGCAAGCAGTGGATTCGTCTGAATAAGAATCTGGAGCTTTTGGATACGCCCGGTATTCTCTGGCCTAAGTTTGAAGACCAGACAGTAGGTCTGCATCTGGCTCTGATCGGTTCCATGAATGATGAAGTGCTGATCAAGGAAGAACTGGCGCTTTCTTTGCTGGAGATTCTGGAACGTACTTATCCGGGAATGATCCTGAAAAAATATGAAGCGCAGGCAGAAACACCGCTGGCTCTTTTGGAAGCTGTCTGTGAGAACAGAAAATGCTACAAAAAGGGCGGAGAACTGGATCTGGAAAAGGTATCCGGTCTTTTGCTGGATGATTTCAGAAATGGACGTATCGGAAGAATTTCGCTGGAACGTCCGGAGAAAGAAGAAACAGTATGAAAAATGTATTAAAGGAAATTTTCAGTACCATCCTGTATCTGCTGGTGGTGCTGGCAGTCACATATCTTCTGATCACATATGTGGGACAGCGCACACAGGTACGCGGGGATTCCATGCAGCCGATGCTGACAGACGGGGATAATCTGATCGTGGATAAGATCAGTTACCGTTTTAAGGAGCCGGAGCGTTTTGATATTATTGTTTTCCCGTTCCGCTATGAAACGGAAACCTTTTACATCAAAAGAATTATCGGTATGCCCGGAGAGACCGTGCAGATCGATGAAAGCGGCAATATTTACATAGACGGCAAGCTCCTTTCGGAAGGCTACGGCAAGGAAGTGATCTTATCACCGGGAAGAGCGATCGAACCGGTCGAGCTTGCAGCGGATGAATATTTTGTTCTGGGAGATAACCGCAATAACAGTGCGGACAGCAGAGATCCAAGCGTGGGAAGCATCCGCAGGGATACGATCATCGGAAGAGCCTGGGTACGCATCTGGCCCTTGTCTGAATTTGGAGTATTGGAGCATCAGTGAGATATGGAGAAGACAGCACAGATCAAAGAACGGTTTGCAAAAGCTTCGGAAGCGGAATTGGCAGTATTGATAGAAGAATACAAAGAGGATGCCAGAAGCAGTGTACAGGCCGAGATTAAACGGGCAGTAAAAAGAATCGAAGCGCTGGAAAAGGAAAAAGCCAGAATCTGGCAGATGAAAGCCTATGAGAGAGAATATGAGGGGATGGGCTATGTCTGCGGGATTGATGAAGTGGGAAGAGGACCGCTGGCGGGACCGGTGGTTGCCTGCGCGGTGATTTTGCCCAGAGACTGTCAGATTCTGTATCTGAATGATTCCAAACAGCTGAGTGAAAAAAAACGCGAGGAATTATACGAGATCATCATGAAGGAAGCTGTAGCTGTGGGGATTGGCTGCCGCAGTCCTGAAAGAATTGATGAGATCAATATTTTACAGGCGACATATGAGGCGATGAGAGATGCTGTCTGTCAGCTTTCTGTTAAGCCGGATGTACTGTTAAATGACGCGGTAAGGATTCCGCAGCTTGACTTCTTTCAGGTGCCGATCATCAAAGGCGATGCAAAGAGTGTTTCCATTGCAGCGGCAAGTATTGTGGCCAAGGTGACAAGAGACCGGCTGATGGTACAGTATGATGAGATTTATCCGGAATACGGATTTGCCGGCAATAAGGGATACGGTGCTGCAGTGCATCTGGAAGCATTAAAAAAGTATGGACCTACGCCGATCCACAGGAGAAGTTTTATCAAAAATCTGATATAGAGTCGGATTGCGGAAGTTTTAAAGAAGCAGAACAATCCATTATTTTATACATCCGTTCCTGGAGAGGGAAAGGATACCATGAATAAAAGAAAAACAGGAAGCGCATGGGAAGAAGCGGCTGTCTGCTGGCTGCAGAAGGCAGGTGTCAGGATTCTTGCGCGTAATTTCAGGTGCAGTCAGGGTGAGATCGACATCATAGGGTATCATCAGGACTGCCTTGTTTTTTTTGAAGTCAAATATCGCAGAGATGACCGCTTCGGCATGCCGGAGGAAGCTGTGGGAAGGGCAAAACAAAAAAGAATCTGCAGATGCGCCAAATATTATCTGTATCGCCATGGGTATCATATGCAGGCAGTTCGTTTTGATGTGGTGGCTGTGTGCGCAGAAACGATCCGCTGGCATCAGAATGCATTTTCATTTTATGACGGATATTGATAAAAATTCAGGAAATATTAAGAATTTTGAGACCTGAGGCTTCATTTTTTCGTGTTTATAATAGAAAATAGAGGAATGATCCGGCAAAGGAGGAAAATAACATGACCAATATACTTGTTTGTGATGATGATAAAGAGATTGTGGAAGCGATAGAGATCTATCTTTTGCAGGAAGGATATCATGTGATCAAGGCCTACGACGGCGAACAGGCCATCAGGGCGCTGAAAGCATATGACATTAAGCTTATGATCATTGATGTGATGATGCCCAGACTTGACGGCATTCATGCCACCTTAAAGATCCGGGAGTACAGCAGTATTCCGATCATCATTCTGTCTGCAAAATCCGAGGACGCGGATAAGATTCTGGGATTGAATGTCGGCGCGGATGATTATGTGACAAAACCCTTTAATCCGCTGGAGCTTGTGGCAAGGGTAAAATCCCAGCTGCGCAGATATACCAAACTGGGCAATCTGAATACGGAAAACAATGCGGTCTTCAGGGTTGGCGGTCTTATGATCAATGATGACACCAAAGAGGTCACCGTGGATGATGAGCCGGTGCGCCTGACACCCATCGAATACAATATTCTTCTTTTGCTGGTTAAAAATCAGGGAAGAGTATTTTCCATCAACCAGATTTACGAAAGTATCTGGGAGGAGGAAGCAATCGGTGCAGATAACACCGTGGCGGTACATATCCGCCATATCCGGGAAAAGATCGAGATCAATCCCAAGGAGCCCAAATATCTGAAAGTGGTATGGGGCGTCGGATATAAGATAGAAAAACAGTAGATTTGCGGGTGAAACATATGAAAAAGCGAAAAGCGGTAATGGGACCGGGAAAACGAAAAGTATATCTGGCGATGCGCAGGATCATCACGGCAGCAGCATGTGCGATTCTGTTTATTTTGTGGATCAATTCCAGTATTACGGTGGAGACAAACGGACGTCTTTACAGTCAGAATATACAGCCGATCTATCGCAGGGATCATTTTGAGGATTCTTCTTTATTCCGCGATATTTTGCAGGAGGAAATCAGGGCAGTCACAAGAAATGCCGTAATCCGCAGTCAGTTAGAAACAGACGGCAGTTATAACGGACAGCGTGTGATCGACATTGCCGAATATGCACAGCGGCAGGAAGATCTGCCGGAAACCCGGGCATCGGCGCAGTATTATCTGGATGATCTGGTCAAATGGGGGAATTTCGGTTTTGTGACAGAATCTGTTTATGCCACAATGGAAGAGCTGGATTACTGTTTTAAAACAGGTAAAGTTCCGGAAATGATCTTTGCAGAGACTGACGCACAGTCAGGAGAGAATGCTGCTGCATTTCATGAGCTGGAAACGCTGGTCAGCGGTCAGAAGACAAAAACGCTGAGTATGCAGATGATCACATATCTTGCCTCAAGCCAAGAGGAGTATCTGCAGAAGGCAAAACAGCAGGGAAAGATCGTTTCGCCGGAGAATGTGGCAGAGCTGCAGATACTGGTGCCCAGATATTTTTCTGTACAGGATAAGGATCTGGCAGAATATGCTTCCAGTGCAGAAGAGTATAAGCAGCTGCGCGAAGATTTAAAGACTACATCCAAAGAACTGTTTTATAATTTCAGTGAATATTCTGAAAACAGGGGGCTGTTTGGGAAGGACAGCACCAATATCCGGTATTGCTACAGAATGAGCGTGGATGGAGAAGTTCTCTATTTTACCAATCTGGAGCATGATATGTATTCCAAAAAACTGGATGAAATCACCGGGATTTTCAGAGATTTTGGAAAGTATGTTTATTATAACGCAGACCGTTCCGAGATTGAGACCAATACGGGAATTGCAGCTGATACAATGAAACAGGAGCTTTCGTATTATCAGTATGCGTTTGGGGATAATACACGTATCTGGATCGCCGTTGATACCAAGTATCCTGTGATGGATGCCTTCACGGCTGCCAAATCGGCGTTTGATAATCTGATGCCTTTTTACTGGTATCTGGCAGCAACGTTTGGTGTACTGGCATGTATCAGCATTCTGCTGTTTTGCAGGATCGTAAAATATGAAGGCAGAGTGTGGCAGGAAGAGGCGCAGGCATTTGCAATTGCCTTAACGCGCAGTGACAGGGTATATACAGAACCTTTTATTCTGGGCGGAATGATCGTGGTTGCAGGCTGGATCATTGGATGCAGTGCAGGGTATCTGTATCTGGCAAACAGTATGACAGAATTGTTCCAGAGCAGCTGGATGCCGCTTCTGATCGGTATTGCTGTATTTTGCCTGGATCTGTTCTTTATGTTTTTCTTTCTGAGTCTGGTGCGCCGCTGTAAAGCAGGAGTGCTTTGGAAAAATTCCCTTCTGCGTTTTCTGGGATGTCAGATCAGAAAATTTATACTGGAATTATATGACAACAGTCATATATTGGTCGGAACGCTGCTGCCGTTTATGGCGCTGCTTTTGGTCAATCTGATTCTGGGAGCCTGTGATGTATGGGGGATGCTGCTTGCGGCTGTCATGGATACTGTGGCGATCTGGATTTTGTACCGGAAGAAAAAAGCGCTGGAATATGTGATCGATGCCACACAGAAAATCGGGCAGGGTGACTTTTTATTAAAGATCGATCTGCAGAAGCTTCACGGTGAAAACAGGATTCTGGCAGAGGCCGTAAACGGTCTGGGAGACGGAATTGCTGCTGCCGTTGAAAAAAGTATGAAGGATGAACGTTTAAAGGCAGATCTGATCACAAATGTTTCCCACGATATCAAAACACCGCTGACCTCCATCATCAATTTTGTAAAGCTGCTGAAGCGGGAGCGGATTGAAGATGAACGGATCAGGGGTTATATTGAGGTGCTTGACACCAAGTCCCAGAGACTGCGTCAGCTGACGGAGGATCTGGTGGAAGCCTCCAAAATTTCTTCCGGAAATATTTCTCTGCAGATGGAGAGGATTAATTTTACGGAGCTGATCCATCAGACCTGCGGGGAATTTTCGGATAAGCTGCGTGAAAGATGTCTGGAAACAGTTTTAAATGTCTCCGAAAAGCCTGTCTATATTGAGGCAGACCCCAGACGGATCTGGCGTGTGGCTGAGAATCTGTTCAGCAATGTATGCAAATATGCGCTGGAAGGAACGAGGGTTTATCTGGATATCAGAACAACAGTCTGTGATGGGAAGGAAATGATGATCTTTTCCATGAAAAATATCTCTGCCCAGGCATTGAATATCGACGCCTCCGAATTGACGGAGCGTTTTATCCGCGGTGATATTTCAAGAAGTACAGAGGGCAGCGGTCTGGGCCTTTCCATTGCAAAAAATCTGACCCAGCTGCAGAACGGTGAATTTGAGATTTATCTGGACGGTGATTTATTTAAAGTGATCCTTCGCTTTCCCTGTCTGCCGGAGACAAATTCCGGCATAATGCACAATTGACAGCGGCGATAATTTACATGCATACATGACAAAATACTATAGACTTCTACACACCAAATGTAGTATAATCAATTCTGCACCCACTAGATTTTGTATCGTATAAAGATGTGTTAAGATAGGTTTTTTAGGAGGCATCAGCAGTGAGTAAGGTTAAGATTATTAAACGCAGTGGTGAAGAGGTCGATTTTGATCAGAGTAAGATCGCTAACGCCATCAGAAAGGCTAACGAAAGCGTTGATAAGCTGCATCAGCTAAATGAATATCAGATTGAAGCGGTTGCAGAGAATGTGGCAATGCAGGTTAAAGCTGCACCGCATGCAGTCAACGTTGAAGATATTCAGGATCTGGTAGAGACAGGCGTCATGGCTATGAGAGGCTATGAAGTTGCGCAGAAGTATGTGCGTTACCGCTATAAACGCGAACTTGCGCGTAAGTCCAATACCACAGACAATGAGATTCTGGCACTTCTTGACAATATCAATGAAGAAGTAACACAGGAGAATTCCAATAAGAATCCGGTTATCAACTCCACTCAGAGAGATTACATGGCAGGTGAAGTCAGCAAAGACCTGACAAGACGTATTTTGCTTCCGGAAGAAATCGTAAGAGCGCATGAGCAGGGAATCATTCATTTCCATGATTCTGATTATTATGCGCAGAGAGAGCACAACTGCGATCTAATCAATCTTGAAGATATGCTGATGAACGGTACTGTGATCAGTGAGACGATGATCGAACAGCCTCATTCTTTCCACACTGCATGTAATGTAACGACACAGATCGTGGCACAGGTGGCAAGTAACCAGTATGGCGGTCAGTCCTTTACGCTGGCACATCTGGCGCCTTTTGTGGATATCAGCAGAAAGCGCATCAAACAGAGCGTGATCGAAGAGCGCCTGGAAGCCGGAGAAGCTCTCAACGAAGAGGTGATCAACCGTATTACGGAAAGAAGACTGCGCATCGAAGTGGAACGCGGTATTCAGACGATTCAGTATCAGCTGATCACACTGATGACCTGTAACGGACAGGCACCGTTTGTAACGGTATTTATGTATCTTGATGAAGTGCCTGAGGGACAGACAAGAGATGACCTGGCACTGATCATTCAGGAAGTATTAAAACAGCGTATCAAGGGCGTTAAGAATGAAAAGGGTGTATGGATTACCCCTGCATTCCCCAAGCTCATTTACGTGCTGGATGAAGATAATATTACAGAAGGTTCCAAATATTGGGATCTGACCGTACTTGCAGCACAGTGTACTGCAAAACGTATGGTTCCTGATTATATTTCCGCCAAAGTGATGCGTGAACTGAAAAAAGGTGAAGTATATCCCTGTATGGGATGCCGTTCTTTCCTGACTGTAGAGGATTCTCAGTTAAAAGAAGACGGAACCCATAAGTTCTACGGTCGTTTCAATCAGGGTGTTGTTACCATTAACTTGGTGGATGTGGCATGTTCCTCTGAAGGAGATATGGATAAGTTCTGGGAGATTCTGGAAGAACGTCTTGAACTTTGTCATCGCGGTCTGCGCTGCAGACATGAAAGACTGCTTGGCACAGTATCCGATGTAGCTCCCATCCTCTGGCAGCATGGTGCGCTGGCACGCCTGAAAAAGGGAGAAACGATCGATGCACTGCTGTATAACGGCTACTCCACGATTTCTCTTGGTTACGCAGGTCTGTATGAAATGTGCGTACGCATGACCGGAAAGTCCCATACCGATCCGGAAGCAAAGAACTTTGCGCTGGCTGTTATGCAGCGTCTGAATGATAAATGTGCAGAATGGAAGGCAGCAGAGCATATCAGCTATTCTGTATACGGCACTCCCATGGAATCTACTACTTATAAGTTTGCGAAGTGCCTGCAGAAGCGTTTCGGCATCATTCCGGGTGTAACTGACAAAAACTATGTGACCAACAGCTATCATGTACATGTAACAGAGCCCATCGATGCATTCTCCAAGCTTAAATTTGAAGCGGAATTCCAGAGACTGTCTCCCGGCGGCGCGATCAGTTATGTGGAAGTACCCAACATGCAGAACAATATTCCTGCGGTACTGACTGTTATGCAGTTTATCTATGACAATATCATGTACGCAGAATTAAATACCAAGAGTGATTTCTGTGAAGTATGCGGATATGACGGAGAAATCCAGATTGTGGAAGATGAATACGGAAAGCTCATCTGGGAATGCCCTAACTGCGGCAACAAAGATCAGGACCGCATGTTTGTGGCAAGAAGAACCTGCGGATATATCGGTACCCAGTTCTGGAACCAGGGACGTACCCAGGAGATCAGAGACCGCGTACTGCATCTGTAAAGAGCAGTTCTGAAAATAAGAAGCATTATTGACGGGCAGGAATTTTTCCTGCCCGTTGATTTACAGGAGAAATCTTATGAATTATGGAGCAATCAAAGAAGTTGATATCGCAAATGGCCCCGGCGTACGTGTGAGTCTGTTTGTATCCGGATGCCGCCATCACTGTAAAGGCTGTTTCCAGCCGGAAACCTGGAGTTTTTCTTACGGACAGGAATATACGGACGAGACAAGGGATAAGATTCTGGAACTATTGTCTGCGCCTTATATCGAAGGGCTGACTCTCCTTGGCGGAGAACCCTTTGAACCGGAAAATCAGCCCAGACTCTGTGAACTGGTAAAGCTGGTCAAAGAAAAGTATCCGCAGAAGAATATCTGGTGTTATACAGGCTATCTGTACGATGTGGATCTGATCCCAGGCGGGAAAGTATATACACAGGATACAGACGGTATGCTTTCGGGGATTGATGTGCTTGTGGACGGAGAATTTGTACAGGAATTAAAGGATCTGACACTGGTATTCCGCGGCAGCCGCAATCAAAGAGTCATCAGACTGGCTGACGGAGAACTTTTGTATCAACAGAAACAGAAATAAATAGGACAGTTCTGTTTTCCGCAATATAAAAAACTTACGCAAATAAACAGGTCCTCAGGAAAACTTTCGGCATCGCTGCGTTTTCCTGAGGACCTGTTTGGTTACATTTACTCACTGATATCGGCGTGATCCTTAGCCTTATCAGTCTTGGCAGCATTATTTCTGGCAGCCTGCTTATCCAGCTTCATTTCTTCCACGGTTTTTTCGTGAACGCGGATACCGTTATAGTTTCTGGGAGGAATGTAGGTTCCGTTTGCCTTGCGATCTTCCATACGCTTCTTTGCACGTTCAATTTCTTCTGCATACTGAGGAAGCCATTTTGCTTCTGCGATCAGCATTTCATCGGCCATCTGCAGAATTTCGGGAGGGGTACATACGGCGCCGGTTAAAGGGTCCATCAGCAGTGCCTGACGAAGCAGGGTAATGTCTGCATGAACGGCAGCTTCCACAGAAAGTCTCTGTACCCATATGCTCTGCGAGCAGATCGCAGCACATCCAAGAGGCAGATCACCTACTTTGGGGATATTGACACCGTTAGCATCCACATATCCGGGAACTTCCACAACACATTCATCGGGAAGATTGGTGATGCATCCGTTGTTCATGACATTGAAATGTCCGCGGTATACATGGCCCAGTTCAAGGCCTTCGATGATATAGGAACCGTGTTCCTGGCTGCGGCTTTCGGGAACATATTTGTTGGCAGGTTCCTTCATCCAGTTGGGGAAATCCTCTTCAAACCAGTTGCGGCCTTCACGGCAGACACGCAGATAACCGCCGGTTTCGCCATTGATCCAATCGCCCAGATCGATCCATTTTTCCACTTCATCGGGGCGCTTGCGGTACCAGGAAACATATTCTGACAAATGACCGTTTGATTCGGTGGAGTAGTAGCCGAAGTTTTTCAGGATATCGATACGTACTTTTTCTGTCTGGGAAAGGGTTTTGTTGGCTTCATAGGCAGGAAGGATCTTATCCAGCATATTTTCGCCATTGTGTTTGACGGAGATGTACCAGGTCTGGTGATTGATTCCGGCACAGATTATATCCACATCTTTCTGTTCCAGACCAAGTGCGCTTGCAATCTGGATATGTCCGCCCTGAACACCGTGGCACAGACCGATGGTGTTTACTTTTCCGTATTTATTTGCGGCCCATGTCATCATGGCATTGGGATTGGCGTAGTTAAGCATCAGTGCACCGGGCTCTGCAACTTCGCGGATATCCTTGCAAAAATCAAGAATGGCAGGAATACCGCGCTGACCGTAAAAAATACCGCCGGTACAGAGGGTATCACCGACACACTGGTCAACGCCGTAGCGAAGCGGAATGTCTACATCCAGTTCAAAGGCCTCCAGCATACCGATTCTGGGGCAGCAGATGATATAGCGCGCGCCTTCTAAAGCTTTGCGGCGGTCTGTGGTTGCCTGGATTTTGATATTGACGCCGTTTTCATCAAGGTCACGCTGGCAGAGCGTTGTGACCATATCGAGGTTATGCTGATTGATATCTGTGAAAGATACCTCAATATTGTGAAATTCCGGTACAGTCATTAAGTCTGTAAAGAGAGTACGGGTAAAGCCGACACTTCCCGCACCGATAACGGTAAGTTTAAAAGACATAATGGTTCCTCCTTTGCATGATCGGGTTGATTTTATTATATTCTTTTTGCTCTTTCCAGAAGGAAATGATTGTTGTATGATATGGATAGATGTAAGATATTCTGACATTTCAAAAGAGGGTAAAAAATGTTTTTTGAGCAGGAAAAAGGTGCAGCAAACACATACAGACAGAAATGGTTTCGGATATACCGGTATTATGCCATCAATTATCATTATTACGAGATGGAGATTCATACACATGAAGAGTGGGAGCTGATGTATGTGGTGCATGGAAACTGCAAAATCCTGTGTATAGAGGACGGAAAGGAAAGAGATTATCACCTTCGTTCCGGTGAATACATTCTTTTGGAGGGAAATACAGCGCACAGTCTGTTTGTGGAAAAAGGAAGAACCTGCAGAATTTTAAATCTGGAAGGAAAACTTGAAAAAACAAACGGCCGTTTTTGCGTTGAAATGCTGGAGAAGGATGCAGAGACAAGAAATTTTGCGCAGCAAAGCAGGGGTGTGATACTGGGAAAAGATGACGGACGCCTTCACGATATTGTGACGGCACTTTTGGAGGAATTGCGTTCGGATTCCGGTTTAAAGGCAAATAAAAGAGGAACCATGCAGGAGCTTTTGCTGGGACAGTTTTATATCACCATAGCAAGACAAAATGGAAGAGATGGCAGTGCCGGAAGAGTGGAATATATCAGAAAAGCGCAGCGTTTTATCGAAAATCATTATGATCAGGAAATAGGGATTGCAGATGTTGCAGAAGAGACAGGGCTGTCGGAAGGATATCTGCAAAGGCTTTATAAGGCTGAAAAGGGAATTTCCATCATGGAAGAGGTAATCCGGCTGCGGATTGAAAATGCAAAGCTGCTTTTGGAAATTTCAACACTGCCGGTTGTCGATGTGGCAGTTCAGACCGGATTTAACAGCAGACAGCATTTTTCGGCAACTTTTAAAAAGACAGTGGGATGTTCACCGGCAGAGTGGCGCAAAATGCGGGGAGCCGTACTTACCACAGGATGGGAAGAGATAACATAATGCATGCGAATACGCATACATACCCGTATGGAAAAACAGATAAAAAGTGTGCGCTTTGCGCATAAAAACAGCGGCTGAGAGATCAGCCGCCATTTCTTATTGTTTATTCAGAGTGCAGATCAGATTTCAAAAGCTTCTCTGCGGTTGTAATGCTCCAGAATCGTATGAATCTTATCGGTAGGAGTAAGAACATGATTTAAGGAAACATTATGGTTCATAAAGTCGATGATGGATGCCAGGAACTTGCTCATGTCAGCTTCCAGATAGTAAGGACGTGCAAGCAGTTCAGGGATCTGATAGCTTAAGTTGGTGGTGATAACTTTGTCAAACCAGCCGTTTTCGTAAGCTTTGTCGAATGCGTCCATACCGTCGGTGAAAAGTCCGAAAGTAGTGCAGATAAATACACGTCTTGCGCCCATTTCCTTTAACTGACGGGAAGTATCAAGCATACTGCCGCCGGAGGAGATCATATCGTCGATGATGATGATATCTTTGCCTTCGATGTTGTCACCTAAGAATTCATGTGCAACGATAGGGTTCTTGCCGTTAACGATTACGGAATAGTCACGGCGTTTGTAGAACATACCGATGTTGACACCAAGAACGTTGGCAAAATAAGTGGTACGGTCAAGAGCACCTTCGTCAGGGCTGATTACCATCATGTGATCCTTATCAATGGTAAGGTCATCTACATTGTTCAGCAGTGCACGCATGAACTGATAGAAAGGTGTGAAGTTATCAAAGCCGCAGAGCGGTACTGCGTTCTGGACACGGGGATCGTGTGCGTCAAAGGTGATAAAGTTGTGTACACCCATATCAGCCAGCTCTTTTAAAGCGTATGCGCAGTCCAAAGACTCACGGCCGGTTCTCTTGTGCTGACGTCCTTCGTAAAGGAAGGGCATAATCACGGTGATTCTCTTGGCTTTGCCGCCAACAGCAGAGATCATTCTCTTTAAATCCTGATAGTGATCGTCAGGAGATTTGTGATTGATGTAACCACTCATTTTATATGTGAGACTGTGGTTGGTCACGTCCACCAGAATATAAAGGTCGGTACCGCGTACAGATTCATACAGGACGCCTTTGCCTTCGCCTGATCCGAAACGGGGGCAGGCAGCCTTCACAATATAATCATCTTCAATATATCCACGGAATGCAGGATCTTCATGAAGAGAGCTCTGCATATTGTGACGGAAGGTTACAAGGTAATCATTGATACTTTTACCCAGATTCGCAGCGGAGTCTAAAGCGATGATCTTTAACGGGCCAACCGGAAGGGCATTTTCAAGTTCACTAATGTTAGGCATGTCGAATTTCCTCCATTCTTCTACTTATTTATATCATTCTGGTAGTGACACGTCAAGGAATTTCGAGTAGAATATAGGAAGAAAAAGGAGTTGATATGATATGAAGAAAAATAAAGGACATTTGATCAAACATATATTGCCCGGCAGCATTGCCGAGGAAATGGAAATCGAAGCAGGAGACTGTCTGCTTGCCATCAACGGAGAAGAAATTGAGGATATTTTTGACTATCAGTATCTGATTCAGGACGAGTATGTGGAGGTTTTAATCCGCAAAGCGGACGGAGAAGAATGGGAGCTGGAGATTGATAAGGATTATGAGGAAGACCTTGGCGTGGAATTTGAAAACGGTCTGATGGACGATTACAGATCCTGCTGCAACAAGTGTATTTTCTGTTTTATTGATCAGATGCCGCCCGGCATGAGAGAAACGCTGTATTTTAAGGATGATGATTCCAGGCTGTCTTTTTTACAGGGCAATTATGTGACCCTGACGAATATGTCGGACAAGGATGTCAGCCGCATCATCAGGTACAATATGTCTCCCATTAATATTTCCTTCCAGACAACCAATCCGCAGCTTCGGTGCATGATGCTTCACAACCGGTTTGCCGGGGATGCGCTCAAAAAAGTGGACAGATTTTACGAAGCCGGCATTGAGATGAACGGACAGATCGTTTTGTGTAAGGGAATCAATGACGGGGAAGAGCTGGAAAGAAGTATCCGTGATCTTTCCGGATATCTGCCGCATCTGCGCAGTGTTTCCATTGTACCGGTGGGACTGTCCAAATACAGGGAGGGACTGTATCCTCTGGAGCCTTTTACAAAAGAAGATGCAAAAAAAGTGCTGCGTACCGTGGAAAAATGGCAGGAGAAGCTTTACAGCGAATACGGCCTGCATTTTGTACATGCTTCCGATGAATGGTATCTGCTTGCGCAGGAAGAGCTTCCGGCAGAAGATACTTATGACGGTTATCTGCAGTTAGAAAACGGTGTCGGTATGCTTCGTCTTTTGCTGGAAGAGTTTGCAGATTCCATGGAAAGGCTCAAAGAGCAGGGAATGGTTCAGAAGTGGAATGGCAGGGAAAGAAAGATTTCCATTGCGACAGGTCTTTTGGCATATCCTTCCATTCAGCGTATGGCAGAGCAGATGTGCGAAGCATTTCCCGGTCTTTGTGTGACTGTATATCCCATCCGCAATGACTTTTTTGGAGAACTGATCACCGTAAGCGGTCTTTTGACCGGACAGGATATCATCGCACAGCTTAAAGATAAGGATCTTGGAGAAGCCCTTTTACTGCCCCAGAATGTACTGCGCAGTCAGGAAACAGTTTTCCTGGATGACCTGACAGTTGCAGATATGGTAAAGGCTTTACAAGTTCCGGTGAATATTGTAAAATCAAGCGGATATGATTTTACTGAAGCTGTTTTGGGATAAGTTCAGTAACCTGATAAAGCAGATTATAGAAAATGAGGTATAGAAACTATGGCAAAAAGAAAAAACAAGCCCATCGTTGCAGTGGTAGGACGTCCTAATGTAGGAAAATCTACCCTGTTCAATGCGCTTGCAGGAGAGATGATCTCCATCGTAAAAGATACACCCGGTATTACCCGTGACAGAATTTACGCAGATATCACATGGTTAAATCATGTGTTTACCCTGATCGATACCGGCGGTATTGAACCGGATTCCAGCGATATCATTCTGTCCCAGATGAGAGCACAGGCACAGATCGCGATCGATACAGCGGATGTGATCCTGTTTATGGTAGATGTAAAGCAGGGCCTTGTGGATGCGGATTCCAAGGTGGCAGATATGCTGCGCAGATCCCATAAGCCTGTCATTTTGGTTGTCAACAAAGTGGACAGCTTCCAGAAATACATGGCGGATGTTTATGAATTCTACAATCTGGGTATCGGCGATCCTCATCCGATCTCTGCAGCAAACCGCATGGGTATCGGTGACATGCTTGATGAAGTGGTAAAATTCTTCCCTGAGGATGCGCCGGAAGCTGAAGAGGATGAACGTCCCCGTATTGCCATTGTAGGTAAGCCCAATGTGGGCAAGTCTTCCATTATCAACAAGCTGATCGGTGAAAACCGCGTGATCGTATCCGATATTGCAGGTACCACCAGAGATGCCGTTGATACAGAAGTGATCCATAACGGCCGGGAATATGTCTTTATCGACACAGCAGGTCTTCGCCGCAAGAATAAGATCAAGGAAGATCTGGAGCATTACATGATCGTGCGCACTGTCAGTGCCGTGGAGCGTGCGGATGTGGTGGTTTTGGTGATTGACGCGCAGGAAGGCGTGACCGAACAGGATGCCAAAATCGCGGGTATTGCACATGAACGCGGCAAAGGTATGATCATTGCAGTTAATAAGTGGGATGCCATCGAGAAAAACGACAAGACAATTTATAAGCATACTGAAAAGATCAAGGAGACACTTTCCTTTATGCCTTATGCAGAAATGCTGTTTATTTCTGCTAAGACCGGTCAGCGTCTGCCCAAGCTGTTTGAAACCATTGATGCAGTCATTGAAAACCATGCAATGCGCGTCGCTACCGGTGTGCTCAATGAGATCATGTCCGAAGCAGTGGCACTGCAGCAGCCGCCGTCTGACAAGGGTAAGAGACTTCGTTTATACTACATTACGGAAGTATCCGTTAAGCCTCCCACATTTGTCATTTTTGTCAATGACAAGGAGCTGATGCATTTTTCCTATACCAGATACATCGAAAACAAGATCAGAGATGCCTTTGGTTTCAGAGGAACACCCTTAAAGTTTATTATTCGTGAAAGAAAGGAATCCGAGTCATGATTGAACGGATAGGTGCTTTGGTAATTGGATATTTGTTCGGACTTTTTCAGACCTCCTTTTTTTACGGAAAGAAAAAGGGAATCGATATCCGTGAACATGGAAGCGGCAATGCGGGAACGACCAATACGCTGCGCACCCTGGGCACCAAAGCAGGCATTATTGTATTTGTATGTGATCTCCTAAAATGTTTTATCGCTTCCTTTGTGGTACGTTTTGTATTTCATGCAGAAGGCGATATGTGGTATCTGATCGGTATCTATGGTGCGGCAGGAGCGATCCTGGGACACAATTATCCCTTTTATCTGCAGTTTCGCGGCGGTAAGGGGATTGCATGTACCGCAGGGCTGATCGGTGCTTTTCACCCGGCGTTTATTCCTGTGGGACTTTTGCTCTTTTTTGGAACCTTTGCCCTGACACATTATGTGTCTTTGGGTTCCCTGATCTTATATCTGGGACTGATGATCCAGATGGTTGTGATGGGACAGTCCGGTGCATTGGGAATGACGCAGCCCCATCTGAACGAACTGTATATTATCACTGCGATATTAATGGTGATTGCATACTGGAAGCACCGTGAGAATATCGTACGTCTGATAAACGGTGTAGAACGCAAAACCTATTTAAAAAAGAAAAAATAAAGTGTGCGTTTTGCACATAAAAAAAAGGTCTGTCGGTACAGACTGTTAAGGAGACTGACTATGGCTAAAATTGGCATGATTGGTGCCGGAAGCTGGGGCATTGCCCTGACAAAGCTTCTGGCAGACAATGGGCATGAGGTGATCATCTGGAGTGCGCTTGCAGATGAGATCGCAATGCTGAAAGAAAAAAGAGAACAGACCGATAAGCTTCCGGGTGTAATTTTACCGGAATGTGTCAGCTATACAACTAATCTGCAGGAAGCGATTGAGGGAATGGAGCTTCTTGTACTGGCTGTGCCGTCTCCGTTTACCAGAGCGACTTCCCATCGGATGAAAGAATTTGTGGCACAGGGGCAGCGTATTGTCAATGTGGCAAAAGGTGTGGAAGAAAAAACGCTGCTGACGCTTTCCCAGATTATTGAAGAAGAGATTCCGCAGGCAGATGTGGCTGTTTTGTCCGGTCCCTCCCATGCAGAGGAAGTTGGTCATGGTGTTCCCACTACAATCGTTGTGGGCTCTCATTCCAAAAAGACCGCCGAATTTATTCAGAATGTGTTTATGAGTAAGGTGTTCCGCGTTTATACCAGTCCGGACATTCTTGGCATTGAGCTGGGTGCGGCTTTGAAAAACGTGGTTGCACTGGCAGCCGGTATTGCGGATGGTCTTGGCTATGGGGATAACACCAAAGCAGCGCTGATTACCCGCGGCATTACGGAGATTGCGCGTCTTGGCGTGGAGATGGGCGGCAGATATGAGACTTTCTGCGGACTTTCCGGTATCGGTGACCTGATCGTTACCTGTGCAAGTATGCATTCCCGCAACAGAAGAGCCGGTATTTTGCTGGGTAAGGGCTTCAGCATGGAAGAAGCCATGGCAGAAGTCAAAATGGTGGTGGAAGGTGTTTATTCTGCAAAAGCGGCGATGGGCCTGGCAGAAAAATACGGTGTATCCCTGCCGATCATCGAACAGGTAAATGCTGTTTTATTTGACGGAAAAAATCCTGCCGAGGCAGTGGCGGATTTGATGCTGCGCGATAAAAAAATTGAGATATCCGATACAGGCTGGGATGTATAAAAGCCTGCATTGGTAATGGAGAAAATCTGGCGATGGCAAAGGATAAAATTAAGTGTAAAAAATGCCGGAAAAGTTTTGAACCGGATTTATATAGCGGTCTTTGTCCAAAATGCGGTACCTATAACGGACGGCATATGGATACTTCTGCGCTAGACCTTTATATCAGCGGAAGGCAGCAGGCAGAAAAAGAGCACAGAGAGCTTCATGAAAAATATGATCAGGGGTATGATCAGGCACATCCTAAGTATGATACTGCAGTCAAAGACTATGATCATAATGAAAAAGCGGCACTTTTGCAGGAAGCCAGAGAATCTTTTCAGAATAGACAAAAAAAGGAGACCTTGCTGAACGGAAAGCCGCTTCAAAAGAGCCCTTTTCAGAGATTTGTCAAACTGCTGTTTATTACAGTGATCATTATGGCGATCATGACGGTTGTTATGGTTTCGTATTCCAATATGGCAATGGTTAGCAAAACGGAAGCCAATGTGATAGAGGTGGTGAAACCGTCAGTTTCCGGAAGCGTGATTTTTGATCATGAACTTCTGGAGGCTCCGATTGAGCTTTCTGTTTTGAATGCTGGCATGGTGCAGGAGCTTGACGGACTTAGCGGCAAAGGGCTGTATGCGGTAACAGTATACAGCGGCAGCGAAGAATATAGTTTTGATGCCGAAATCGAGGATGTGTTCCTGCAGTATACATACGAAGGAAATATCTATTATGCGATGCCTTTAAGCAGTTATGATCTGGAGGCGTTTTGTAAGCAGTATAATATCTGGGAGGACGAAATATTTTCCGCATATGATCTTGGCGGAAGTTCTTTCGAAATGGGATATTTATTCTTTCTGACTGAGACAGAGGCGACTGATTTTGCACTTTTGGCGCAGCTTTCCAGGTATGAAAAGCCGTCTTTGGTTCTGCAGGAAGCACGGATCTTGCTTGATGATCTTCCCAAACCTGAATTTGGCAGCAGGGAGGTGGAATGACATGGCAGGAAAGAACAGAAAAAGCGGTGTTGTTTTTGGCGTGATTTATATTGCGCTTCTGATCAATGTTTTCATTCCTTTTATGGTCGCAATAATCTCCATGACCAGCACTGGCACGGGCCTGGTGGCTGATGTGGAGTATGATAAGGATCCCCTTGTGATGCATAGTGTCGAGATCATCAACAGAGGTGATTCCTACAGGGAATATGAAATTTACGGTGGCAGTATTCTTTGTGAGATTGTGATCACTTATGAAAATGTTGGCTGGTATACAGCAAAATACAGTGACCGACCTGATTTTTATGGTGTTTATGATGAAAGAGAAGAATATCTGAGTTCTGTATGGTTGGACAGTTCTTCAGAATTGGCATATAAAGTGTCAGAAGATGCTCCGATACCTGCCGGGAAAACAGGAACAAGACAATATTTTGTACTGCTTTGGGATGGCGCAAAAGAAATTGTTATCAGTGAGAATTCTGATAAGCTGGAGGGGAAATGTGCGGAAGTGGTGCTTTCTATTCCGGAAGATCAGTGGGTGAGTAGTAAAGCGACCGTGTATACAGAAGAATAGAACTTGCTTGACTTGAGCATGCAAAATCTGATTTTTTTGGATTTTGCATGTTTTTTTGTGTGCATTTTGGAGCTCTTGGGTCTGGTGTGGCGGATAGCGGTGGCGAAAAGCAGACATTTTGTAATTTTTCTTTTTTTTGACTGCCAGTGTGCACGATTTTTCATGTTGGATTCATTCAAATATTGCCCAAATGCGCTTTTTGACTGCTCCTAGATACGGGTTTGCATGCCGGATTCATTCAAATTTAGTAAAAGACATGATTTTGCATGCTTAAAATTGTGAAAATAATGTTTGGATTTGATCAAATTTCTAAAAAAAGTGATTTTGAATGCATTTTTTAACTATAATGAGCAGTCAAATTGCTTAAAAATGAATATTTGAATGATTTTGCATCCTGTTATGGTCTTTTTTGTCATGCAAAAATAGGAAAAATTGATCTTTGCATGCTTTAGGTTTCTTTTTAAGTATTTTTGAGCATGCAAAATTTGCTTTTTTAATTATTTGAATAAATCAGACGGAGATAAGCTATGTGAAATACAGGATAGTAGGTATGTTGAATAAACAATAGCATGAGATACCTTGACAGGAGAGGTATCTCATGCTATTGTTTGGTTGTAAAGAATTGCAAAGCAAAGGAGGTGCAGCTTTGGCATTTACAGCAGATACCCTGCGCGGTTACACAGATACGATTATCCTGACACAGCTGATGGACAAGGACAGTTACGGATATGAGATCAACAAGAATGTAGTCGCCAGGACAAACGGAATCTTTGAATTAAAGGAAGCAACCTTATACACCGCATTCAAGCGCCTGGAAAAAGAGGGGCTGATCACATCCTATTGGGGGGATGAAGGTGTTGGAGCCCGCAGACGTTATTACAGCATTACAGAAGAAGGCAGAAGAGTGTGGAATGAGAGAATGCAGGAGTGGTTATCGACCAGAGATTTACTGAATGCATTGCTTGCCAGGGAGGGAAAAGCATGAACCGGATTGAAACAAAAATCATAATTATGGTGACTAACAAGCTTGCTGCAGCTAAAGACAGCGAGGCTAAGACGGAGTTAATAGAAGAATTAAGTGAGAATCTTTACCAGAGATATCAGGATCTGATTGCGGATGGAATTGTGGAAGAAGATGCGTTGGCGATTACGATGGACAGCATTGGAGATGTAAAGGAGCTGCTTGCGTATCTGAAAGAGGAAAGTGCAGAAGATAATAAAGGAGAAAACATACACGAATCTGAAAAGTATGATACGATTGCCAGAAAAATAGAAAAAGAGATAGAACCACTTGCACGCGAGATTGAGAAGAAGGTCAGAAAAGAGATAGTACCATTTACACGTGAATTTAGCAAGCTGATGGAACAGGAAATGATGCCGCAGATTCGTGCAATGGAAGAGCAGATGGAAAAAGAGATAGCTCCGTATTTTCAGAGGCTGGAAAAAGAAATGGAAACTGATATGAAACAGGAAATGTCAGAATCACAAGTCCCTGCACTCTCTGCGATCAATGTTGATGATATTCATACGATTAAGCTCGAAATATCCAATGGTGAAGTTGAGGTTTCAGTAAATGAAAATCTGAATTTAATTGATATTTGCTCAGAGAGTGATGATCTGGAGATTTTTGAACCGGAACCGGGCGTTCTGGAAATTAAGCAAAAGCGTGTGAAAAGAAAAAACCTGTTATCAAGAATGATGGAAAAGAAGATTGATGTAAGTATGGAACTTCCGTCAAAAATCTGGGAATGTGTTGAATTAAGAACTGCCGGCGGATGGATCTCAGTATGTCCGGATCTTGTCTGTAAGAACCTGATCATTGCAACTGCCGGCGGCAATATAGAAGTAGAGAAGGCAGCAGTACAAAATGCCAGACTGCATACTGTCAGTGGGTGTATTTCAGCAAAGATTAATAGTCCGATGTTATATGCTTCTTCTGTCAGCGGAGAAGTAGAGATTTTTGACAGTATTTGTGAAACCGGAGAATTCAGTTCTGTAAGCGGAAGTCTTACTTTAAATCTGGCTTGCAGAGAAAAAATAACTACTAAAACCACCAGCGGCGATACAGAACTTTTACTGACAGAACTTCCCAAATGTGTAAAGATGTCTTCTGTATCTGGTAATTGTACACTAAATGTTCCGGATGAAAAGGGATTTTCTCTTCAGTATAAAACCACAAGTGGACAGTTTGAAGCCGAAAGTCTTGCGTTTAATGGTATTATGAAAGGAAAATCCGGTAATTTAAGTTATCTTGGCGGCGGTGACTGTGAAATTTCGATGTCTAGTGTCAGTGGAAATATAGCGATATATACGGAGAGAGAAAATTAGAATGAATAACATTACAAAATCACAAATGTATTTTTTTTATGAAGCCTGAAAATACTCCGCAATCCCAATTCCTCCTTGATTTCTCCCCGCAAATATCGTAACATATTTGTGTATGTAAACTGATAAAATGAGGTGTTTGTGCACAGTCTAAGCATTCTTGAAAACAGCCCTCAGGCAATAAAAAGGAGAAATTTTACTATGAGCGAAGCATTTAGCAGTACCAAACAGTATGTGGCAAGTGAACAGCTGCTGGCAAGCGTAAACGTTGCAATCGCATTGCAGAAGCCCCTTTTGGTTAAAGGTGAGCCCGGAACCGGCAAGACCATGCTGGCAGAAGCAGTGGCACAGTCTCTTGGCAAGAAGCTGATCATCTGGAATATCAAATCCACCACCAAGGCACAGGACGGTCTGTATATGTATGATACCATTCAGCGTCTGTACGACGGTCAGTTCGGTGAAGAAGGCGTGGATGATATCGCAAGATATATCAAGCTTGGTAAGCTGGGTGAAGCATTTGAGGCAGATGAGCAGGTTGTTCTTCTGATCGACGAAATCGATAAGGCAGACCTGGAATTCCCCAATGACCTTCTCTGGGAGCTTGACCAGATGGAATTTTATATTCATGAGACCAAGCGTACCGTTAAGGCAAAACACCGTCCTATCGTAATCATCACTTCCAATGCGGAAAAGGAACTGCCCGATGCGTTCTTAAGAAGATGTATTTTCCACTACATTGATTTCCCGGATGCAGAGCTGATGGAAGAAATCGTACGTACTCACTATCCCAATGTGGATGACAAGCTGTTAAAGGATGCCATGGAGGTATTCTACGAGATCAGAAGCTACAGAGATATCCGCAAAAAACCCAGCACTTCCGAGCTGATCGACTGGGTAAATGCACTGCAGCTTGGCGGTATCCCGCTTGCAAAGATCAAAAAGGAACTTCCTTTTGTCGGTGTTATTGTGAAAAAAGACGAAGACCTGGAAACTGTACGCTCCAAAAATCCTTTCTAAGCCAGTAAAGACATACACATCTATTTGAGGAGCACAAAATATGTTTACGAAGTTCTTTTATACATGTAAGGCCAAGGGGCTTCGCATCACCATGAGTGAATGGCTGACGCTGCAGCAGGCGTTGGACCAGGGGATGGCAGGCAGCAGTCTGACACAGTTTTATTATCTTGCAAGAGCGATTCTTGTAAAAAGTGAAACTGACTTTGATAAGTTTGATATGGCTTTTGAAGAGTGCTTTAAGGGAGTCAAGACAGAAAATGAAGTCAGCAAGCAGATGCTTCGCTGGCTGGATAAGTCTGACATGGAAGAAATGGCACATGAAGAAGCCAGAAGATATCTCAATGAAGGCGAAGACTTACAGATTGATAAAGATGATGTGGAAGAGAAGTTCAAACAGCGCCTGAAGGATCAGGACAGTGAGCACAATGGCGGCAGTTACTGGATCGGTACCATGGGTAAAACATCCTTTGGTAATACCGGCGGCAATGTGGGCGGTGTGCGTGTTGGCGGCAAAACAGGCTTTCAGTCTGCGTTTGCGGTTGTGGGCGCAAGAAAATACCGCGATTTCCGCGATGACCGTGTCATTGACAACAGACAGTTCCAGCTGGCCTTTAGAAGACTGCGTCAGTTTTCCACAAAACTGGATATTCCCAAGACAGAACTGGATATTCCCGGTACTGTGGATAAGACCTGCAACAACGGCGGATGTCTGCAGATCGTCATGGAAAAACCCCGTAAAAACTCTGTGAAGCTTTTACTTTTATTTGACTCCGGCGGAACCATGATTCCGTATTCTGAACTAATGAATGATCTGTTTCAGGCGGTGAATAAGTCCAATCATTTTAAGGATGTAAAGTGTTATTATTTCCATAACTGTATTTACAGCAAGCTTTACAAAACACCGGAATGTGAAAACGGAGAATGGGTGGATACCGAGTGGGTATTCCGCAATCTGGACAGTGATTACAAGGTAATCATCGTGGGTGATGCGGCGATGGCACCGGAAGAGTTATATTCCACAACCGGCAATTACCGCGGACCAAACGGCGGTCTGTGCGGTTATGACTGGTTGAAACTGATGAAGCGTCATTACAAAAAGATCATCTGGATGAATCCCAAGATGGCACCCGGAAGAGCACCCTGGAGAGAAGCGGAGACTGCCATTGGTGAACTGCTGCCGATGTACAAGCTTACCGTGGATGGTTTGAATCAGGGTATGATCAAGCTGATGACCAATAAACTTTAAAAAACAGCAGCTAAAAAGGTTCCCGAAAGCAATTTGCTTTGGGAACCTTTTTTGACGCAGTAAAGACAAAAAGATTATTCTTTGCCGTCCCAGCAATAGGTACAGAGTTTGGAACGGTCAAGACCGATAGCTTCGATCATATCGTCAAGTCTGTGGAAATGCAGGGTAGTGAAATTCATGTGTTTGCGGATCGCTTCCACCATATCGTTGTACTGCTGGGAATTAGGGTCAGCATATACTTCAAGGTTGGGGTATTTGTTGTCACCTTCCAGCTCCTTGATCACACGTCTGGTGATCAGATCCATTTCGGAAGTGGAACGGGAGAAATTCAGGTATTTACAGCCGTATAAAAGAGGCGGGCATGCAGGACGGATATGCACTTCGCGGGCACCGCTGTTATATAAAAATTCGGTGGTTTCACGAAGCTGTGTGCCTCGCACGATGGAATCGTCGATCAGAAGCAGGCTCTTGTTCTCAATCAGTTCCTTTACGGGAATCAGCTTCATCTTTGCAATCTGATTGCGTTTGCTTTGCATGGTGGGCATAAAGGAACGTGCCCAGGTAGGAGTATACTTGATGAAAGGTCTGGAATAGGGAATCTTGGATTCATTCGCATAACCTACAGCATGTGCGATTCCGGAATCCGGAACACCTGCAACGGTGTCAGGGTGCACATTGCCGGCTTCGATATCACGTCTTGCAAGAGCTGCACCGCATTCATAGCGCATGGTTTCAACGCTGATGCCTTCGTAGGAAGAAGAAGGATAGCCATAGTATACCCACAGGAAAGGACAGATCTTCATGTCTTTGCCGGGAGCAACAAGAGTGCGGACTTCTTCGGGAGTCATGATAACGATCTCGCCGGGGCCAAGTTCACGGTAAGGGGTATAGCCAAGGTTTAAGAAGGAGAAGGATTCAAATGCAAGACAGTATCCTTCATCTTTTTTGCCGAGTGCGATAGGAGTACGGCCCATTTTGTCACGGGCAGCATAGATGCCGGTTTTGGTCATGATCACGATGGACATGGAACCGTCAATGATTTCCTGCGCATACTGGATGCCGTCGATGAGATTGCTCTTCTGATTGATGATAGTGGCTACCAGTTCAGTGGCATTGATATCGCCGCCGCTCATTTCAAGAAAGTGGGTAGGAGTCCAGCTTAAGAGTCTGTCAACGATCTCATCGATGTTGTTGATCTTGCCGATGGTCATGATCGCAAAAGTACCGTGATGGGAACGCACCAAAAGAGGCTGGGGCTCATAGTCGGAAATGCAGCCGATGCCCAGATGCCCGTGCATACGGAGAACTTCTTTTTCAAATTTGGTACGGAAAGGGGTGTTTTCGATATTGTGAATGGCACGATTGAAACCGTCCTGTTCATCATAAGCCGCCATACCTGCACGGCGGGTACCCAGATGAGAGTGGTAATCGGTGCCGAAAAATAAATCAAATATGCAGTCTTCTTTTGTGGCTACTCCAAAAAATCCGCTCATATTTTCCTCCATAATGTATGAAATCATAATAAGTAAAAAGAATACAATCCATTTCTATACTATCACAGCTAAAGATAAACCACAAATATAATTTTTTTCAGTTTCCGGGTGTTTTTTCGGCAAAGCGCCAAACCAGATGTTATGTTATGTGTAAAAAGTGACAGATTCTGTTGACATGTGACATTTAAACTGGCAAAATAATAAGAGAAATAAATTTGTTCATGACAGCCTGACAGTGCTTTGGCTGATCAGAAACATAAGGAGGCAGATAATGATGAGAGAGTATTACCTTGCTGTGGATATGGGTGCATCCAGCGGCAGACACCTTTTAGGATGGCTCGAAGACGGAAAGATGATCAACGAAGAGATTCATCGTTTTGACAATGGTCTGAGCAAAAAAGACGGACAGCTTTGCTGGGATGTTCCCGGTATTTTTGAAAATGTAAAAGAAGGTATGAAAAACTGTGCCAAAGAAGGAAAAGTGCCCGTATGTATGGGTATTGATACCTGGGGCGTAGACTTCGTACTCCTGGATGAGAATGATCAGATCCTTGGCAACACCGTAGGCTACCGTGACAGCCGTACCAACGGTATGGATGAAAAGGTTTATGAAGTGATTCCCGAAAAGGAACTGTATGCAAGAACCGGTATCCAGAAGCAGATCTTCAATACCATTTATCAGCTGGAAGCGATCAAGCAGACCCAGCCTGAGATTCTGGAAAAGGCATGCGCAATGCTGATGATCCCTGACTATCTGCATTTCTTATTAACCGGCGTTAAGAAAACCGAATACACCAATGCTACCACCGGCCAGCTGATCAACCCCTGGACCAAGGATTGGGATTGGGAACTGATCGATATGCTTGGCTTCCCCAGAAAGATTTTCTGTCCTATCGTAAAACCCGGTACTTTACTTGGCAGACTCCGTCCTGAGATCGCAGCAGAAGTTGGCTTTGACTGTGACGTAGTTGCACCCGGTACCCACGATACCGCATCTGCAGTGCTTGCAGTTCCTTCCGATGATGAGAACACCTTATACATCAGCTCCGGTACATGGTCTTTGCTTGGTATCGAAAGATTAGAGCCCGACTGCAGCCCTGAGAGCCAGGAAATGAACTTCACCAATGAAGGCGGTTATGATTACCGTTTCCGTTATCTGAAAAACATCATGGGTCTTTGGATGATCCAGTCTGTACGCAACGAGCTTGGCAGAGCAAACTCCTTTGCTGAGATGTGTGCAATGGCTGATGAAGCCAAGATCGATTCCATCGTTGACTGCCAGGATCAGGTATTCCTTGCGCCCGATTCCATGATCGAAGCGATCAAGGAGTACTGCCGCAATACCAATCAGCAGGTTCCTGAAACCGTAGGTGAAATCTCCCGCGTTGTTTACAAGAGCCTTGCAGACTGCTATGCGAAGGCGATCGCTGCGCTGGAAAAGAGCACCGGTATTACATACAGCACCTTAAATATCGTTGGCGGCGGTTCCAATGCTGAATACTTAAATCTGGTAACTGCAGAAGCAACCGGCAAGAAGATCTGCGCAGGCCCCGGCGAAGCAACCGCGATCGGCAATCTGGCTGCACAGATGATCAACCACGGTGCGCTGAAAGATCTGTGGGATGCAAGAAAATGCGTATTCAATTCCTTCCCGATCAAGACTTACTAATTATAATGTAATATGCAAAGCAGAGGCGTTTTTTGACGCCTCTGTTTTTTAACTATTTGAAATTCATGTTTTGAAACTATTTGACAGACTAATACTTTTGTGCTAGATTAAACATAAATTTGAACGATATCCGTATCGTCAACATATGCAAAGACTTTGAAGGGAAAGAGTAAGTCTGTATGGAACCTACAGAAAGCTGCCGGCTGATGAGAGGCGCAGGGGAAGACATTCTGAATACATCCCGGAGTTGTGCACCGAAATGAACAGCAGGTGTCAGAGTAGGCTGCAACGTGTGCGCCCGTTACAGCGCAGGAGTATCATCGGCAGAATAGCTGGATTTCAACAAACAGCCGGTTTTAAGCTGCAGATTGTACTTCATGAGGCAGACAGTGTGAACTGTCTGTGAAAAAAGGTGGTATCACGAAGCTTACGGCCCTCGTCCTTTAATAAGACGAGGGCCATATTTTTTTGGAGGAAAAAATGACAGTATTTGACGAACTCAAAGCAAGAGGACTTCTTGCACAGCTGACAGACGAAGAAGAGATCAAGGAATTGATCAACAATGGTAAGGCAACCTTTTACATTGGTTTTGACCCTACCGCAGACAGCCTTCATGTAGGACACTTTATGGCACTTTGCCTGATGAAGCGTATGCAGATGGCAGGCAACAAGCCTATCGCACTTATCGGCGGCGGTACCGCTATGATCGGTGATCCCTCCGGCAGAAGTGATATGCGCCAGATGATGACTACCGAGACCATTCAGCACAACTGTGAGTGCTTCAAAAAGCAGATGAGCCGTTTTATCGACTTCTCTGAAGGCAAAGCACTGATGGTAAACAATGCTGACTGGCTGCTTGACTTAAACTATGTAAATGTACTGCGTGAAGTAGGCTCCTGCTTCTCCGTTAATCGTATGCTGACTGCTGAATGCTACAAGCAGCGTATGGAAAAGGGCTTAAGCTTCCTTGAATTTAACTACATGATCATGCAGAGCTATGACTTCTACAAACTGTTCCAGGATTACGGCTGCAACATGCAGTTTGGCGGCGATGACCAGTGGTCCAACATGCTGGGCGGTACCGAACTGATCCGCAGAAAACTGGGAAAAGATGCATACGCAATGACCATCACCCTGCTTTTAAACTCCGAAGGCAAGAAGATGGGCAAGACCCAGAAGGGTGCAGTATGGCTTGATCCCAACAAGACCTCTCCCTTCGAATTCTACCAGTACTGGAGAAACGTTGCAGATGCAGACGTGTTAAAATGCTTAAAGATGCTGACCTTCCTGCCCATCGAACAGATTCAGGAAATGGAAAGCTGGGAAGGCAGCCAGTTAAATACCGCAAAGGAAATCCTGGCTTACGAACTTACCGAACTGGTACACGGCAAAGAAGAAGCAGATAAGGCACAGGCAAGTGCAAAGGCACTGTTTGCAGGCGGTGCTGATGCTGATATCCCTACTGTTACCATTACAGAAGCTGATCTGTTAGACGGTAATATCGATATTCTGGGTGTTCTGGTAAAAGGCGGTCTGTGCGCATCCAGATCCGAAGCACGCCGTGCAGTGGAACAGGGCGGTGTTACTGTAAATAATGAAAAAGTAACCGATATCAAGACTCTGTATGCAGGCGAAAGCTTAAAGGGCGAAGGCATCACCGTTCGCCGCGGCAAGAAAAACTACAAAAAAGTTGTGATGGCTTAATGCCTGAAAAAAGACCGCTTCGTGCGGTCTTTTTTACGCGGAAAATTTGTCGGATTTCGTGGTGAGACTGACGTTATGAGTGTATTGCAAAACAAAAAACGGCATATTATAATAAATCATGAAAACATTCCATGAAGACAGGAGCGTGATCAGATGAAATATGATGTCATTATTGTGGGAGCAGGCCCGGGCGGTATTTTTGCAGCCTATGAACTGTCGGAGAAAAGACCGGAATTAAAGATCGCTGTTTTTGAAGCCGGACATGCACTGGAAAAGAGAAAATGTCCCATTGACGGAGACAAGATCAGAACCTGTATCAGATGCAAAAGCTGTTCGATCATGAGCGGTTTTGGCGGAGCCGGTGCGTTTTCTGACGGCAAATACAATATCACCAATGATTTTGGTGGTACTTTGCATGAATATTTGGGCAAACAAAAAGCAACCGAGCTGATGAAATATGTGGATTCCATCAATATGGCACATGGCGGAGAAGGCACAAAGCTGTATTCCACAGCGGGCACAAAATTTGCCAAGATCTGTCTGCAGAATAAGCTGACGCTTCTGAATGCATCTGTCCGCCATCTGGGAACAGATGTCAATTACGTGGTATTAAAGAATCTGTATGAAAAGTTAAAGGACAGAGTCACCTTTTATTTTGATACACCGGTGGAAAAGCTTTCTGTTTCAGAAAACGGCTATACGGTATATACCTCCACAGAAACCTATGAGTGCAGCAAATGTATTCTTTCTGTGGGAAGAGTGGGCAGCAAATGGATGCAGAAAGTCTGCGAAGAACTGGAAATTCCGACCAAATCCAACCGTGTGGATATCGGGGTGCGTGTGGAACTTCCGGCAGTGATCTTTTCCCATCTGACCGATGAGCTTTATGAAAGCAAGATTGTTTACCGGACCGAAAAATTTGAGGACCGTGTGCGCACCTTCTGTATGAATCCCTATGGCGCGGTGGTAAATGAGAATACCAACGGAATTGTCACTGTAAACGGTCACAGCTATGAAGATCCTGCAAAACATACGGACAACACTAATTTTGCACTTTTGGTGGCAAAGCATTTTTCGGAACCTTTTAAAGACAGCAACGGATACGGAGAGAGCATTGCAAGACTGTCCAATATGCTGGGCGGCGGTGTGATCGTGCAGCGCTTCGGCGATCTGGTCAGAGGCCGCAGAAGTACCGTCAGCCGTATTGAGGAAGGCCTTGTGCGTCCCACGCTGGCAGCTACGCCCGGTGATCTGAGCCTTGTGCTTCCCAAACGCATTCTGGACGGCATTATCGAGATGATCTATGCGCTGGATAAGATCGCGCCCGGCACAGCCAACGATGATACCCTTTTATATGGTGTGGAAGTCAAATTTTACAATATGGAAGTGGCTGTGGACGAAAATCTGGAAAGCAGATATAAAGGGCTTTACGTGATCGGAGACGGCAGCGGTGTAACCCATTCCCTTTCCCATGCGTCTGCAAGCGGCGTGTATGTGGCAAGGAAAATTGCGGAACAGTAAGCAGATAAATTTGAGAGGGTAACGATGCGATACAGACTTCTGGATATCCTTCGGGCGCTGACGTTTATCAGTATGTTTCTATATCATGCGCTTTGGGATCTGGTTTATTTATACAGTGCCGATATTGACTGGTATCGGTCGCAGGGAGCTTATGTGTGGCAGCAGAGTATTTGCTGGACCTTTATTTTACTGTCGGGATTTTGTTTTTCTCTGGGAAAAAGAAAAATACGCAGAGGCCTGACTGTATTTGCGGCAGGGGCACTGGTTACTCTGGTCACCTGGATCGTGATGCCGCAGAGTCCGGCAGTGTTCGGCGTTCTGACACTGCTTGGTTCAAGTATGCTTTTGCTTTGCTTTCTGGACAGATATCTGGGTAAAATCCCGCCGGTGACGGGAATTGCAGTCAGTTTTATTCTGTTTTTACTGTTAAGAGAGATCAATACAGGATGGCTGGGCTTTGAAAATTTGCGTCTGGCTGCTTTGCCGCAGTCATGGTACAAAAATCTGTTTACTGCCTATCTTGGATTTCCGGCAGCAGATTTTGTTTCCACTGACTATTTTTCCCTGCTGCCCTGGTTTTTCCTGTTTTTGACGGGGTATTATCTGTATCATGCGGCACGGCGGTATGGAAAGCTGCATCTGCTCAGAGGCAGAGAGATTCCGGTGGTAAACGAAATGGGAAGACATTCCCTTCTTTTGTATCTTCTGCATCAGCCTTTGCTGTACGCTTTTTTTGAAATGGTTTATTAAAATATCTCTAAACGGCACACGGCCTGCATATATTGTAACAGCAAGAAAAAAGGGGACTGTTATGGAATATATGCAGGCTGAAACTATGTCTACGAATCATTTATATCAGGAAATACAGATGCGGACAGGCGGTGAGATATACATCGGAGTGGTAGGACCTGTACGGACAGGAAAATCAACGTTTATCAAGCGTTTTATGGATGTGGCGGTGCTTCCGTATATGGAAAACGGTGCGGAAAAAATGCGTGCACAGGATGAGATGCCGCAGAGTGCCGGCGGAAAAACAGTCACGACCACAGAACCCAAATTTATTCCGCAGAAGGCAGCGCAGCTGACTTTATCACAGGATGTGAAGGTAAAGGTGCGTTTGATCGATTGTGTGGGATTTATGGTGGAGGGAGCGGCAGGACATCTGGAAGAGGGGATGGAGAGGCTGGTCAAAACACCCTGGTATGAAACTGAGATTCCTTTTACACAGGCAGCAGAGATCGGTACGCGAAAGGTCATTACGGATCATTCCGGAATCGGTCTGGTCATAACAACAGACGGAAGTTTTGGCGAACTGAAAAGAGAAGCGTACATAGCGGCGGAAGAAAAAGCGATCGCAGAATTAAAAAAGCTTCAGAAACCCTTTATGGTGCTGGTTAATTCGGCAAAGCCCCACGGTGAGGCTGCACTTAAAACGGCGGCTAAACTGGCAGAAGACTATCATGTCACCGCCATGCCCGTCAATTGCAAACAGCTGACAGAGGAAGATGTGCGGCGTATCCTGGAGAAGGTTTTGTATGAATTTCCGGTGACAAGACTTGAATTTTATATGCCCAAATGGGTGGAACTGCTTCCGGCTGCCCATAAGGTGAAAACGGGGCTGATCAGCCGGATCAGAGAGTATACAGAACATATCCATACGATCCGCGACGTGCTGGAAAATCCGGTACGGCTGCAGGGGAGTGATATTAAACGAAGCATGACAGAAGCTGTCAATATGGCTGACGGCAGTGTGCAGATCGTATTGGATATGCAGGAAAGCTGCTACTATGAAATGTTAAGTGAACTTGCCCAACAGTCCATCACCAGTGAACGTCAGCTGGCAGATACGCTGCGGGAGCTGGCGGATATGAAAAAGGAGTATATCCGGGTACTGCATGCCATGGAAGCAGTGCGCAGCAAAGGGTATGGCGTGGTGATGCCTACACGCAGTGAAATACGCTTAAAACAGCCGGAGGTGATCCGGCACGGCAGTAAATTCGGAGTCAAGATCAAGGCGGAAAGTCCTTCGCTGCATTTTATCAGGGCGAACGTTGTAACGGAGATAGCGCCTATTGTGGGAACAGAACAGCAGGCAAAAGATCTGATCGGCTATATTGATGAAAACGGAAAAAAAGATGGCATCTGGGAAACCAATATCTTTGGAAAAACCGTGGAAGAGCTGGTAAAAGACGGTATTCAGGCCAAAATTTCCATGATCGGGGAGGAAAGTCAGCAAAAACTTCAGGATACCATGCAAAAGATCGTCAATGATTCCACGGGCGGTATGGTCTGCATCATTATTTAAAAGGAATATGACCAGAGAAGAAAATTTGTCAGAAAATGCATTTTTTGCAGGATTATACATTGCGTATCGGAAATATTGCCTGTATAATATGTTGGATGCATATGAAATACGGGAAAAAATCCCGCACATAAAGAACAAAGGATGAGAAACATGAATTTTTTCAAAAAGCTTTTTGCACCAACGGATATGACAGAGGGTGCACCCTGGAAGAAAATCACATTATTTACGATCCCCATGCTGCTTGGAAATATTGCGCAGCAGCTTTACAGTACGGTGGATTCCATTGAGGTCGGTAAGTATGTTGGTGACAACGCACTTGCAGCAGTAGGCAGTGCAGCTCCGATCTTTAATCTTTTGCTGGTATTGTTTATCGGTATTTCTGCCGGTGCCGGTATTATGGTAGCGCAGTATTTTGGAGCAAGACAAAAGGAACAGCTTTCCAGTACCATTGGAACCTGTATCACGCTGACCGGAATCTCCTGTATATTTATTATGATAGCTGGACCGATCGCTTCAACGCCTCTTTTAAGACTTTTGAATACGCCTGAGAGTATTTTCTCCTGGTGCCAGTCTTACTTAACTATTATGTTTATCGGTATTGCCGGCTGTGCCTTTTACAATATTCTCAGCGGTATGTTAAGAGGTCTGGGCGATTCTGTATCTGCACTGATATATCTTTTGGTTGCGACTGCGATCAATATTGTACTTGATATTTTCTGTGTGGCAGTATTAAAGATGGGTGTTGCCGGTGTTGCGCTTGCAACTGTGATCGCACAGGCTGTTTCTGCAGTGTTGTGTCTGCTGAAACTTATGAAAATGAAAGAATTGTTTACGCTGGGCAAAAAGGAATTGGTTCCTACAAAGAAACATTCCATGCAGGTTGTGCGTCTTGGACTGCCTTCCGGTCTGACACAGATGATCTTTTCTATGGCAATGATCATGGTGCAGTCTCTGACCAACAGTTTTGGTGAGATGCTGATCGCTGCCAACGTAATTGTAATGCGTGTAGACGGTTTTGCAATGATGCCGAACTTTTCATTTGGTACAGCAATGACTACTTATGCAGGCCAGAATATCGGCGCAAAGAAGATGGACCGTGTCATTAAGGGAGCCAAACAGGGAACCTGGATCGCGGTATGTACATCTGCCGTGATCACCGGTATTATCCTGATCTTTGGCAAGTATCTGATGGGTATCTTTACCAATACTCCTGAACTTGTAGACTTAAGCCGTTATATCATGAGCATTTTGGCAGTCGGTTATATCGCGGTTGCGGTAACACAGAGTTTATCCGGTGTTATGCGCGGTGCCGGTGATACCATGACTCCTATGTGGATCTCATTGATCACCACGGTAGCGGTTCGTGTGCCGCTTGCATACGGAATCGCATATTTTACAAGAAGTGCAGAGCATCCCAACGGTATGCAGGAATGTGTATTTGTTTCCCTGCTGATCTCCTGGCTGATCGGTGCGGCACTGACAGCTTTCTTCTATGTAAAAGGAAACTGGAAAAACAAGGCAATTCAATAAAGAAAGCATTAGCATATAAAAAAGGACTTCCGGTCGGGAGTCCTTTTTTCGTCCAATAAGGCGGCTCGCGCAGCGTGCGCCGTTTGGTGTCAATTATTAGTCTTCTCCAAGTCCTTTATAAGGCAGATAGGAAGAGGAGCCGATATATCTGGTGCTTACTTCTTTGCCGTTTTGGTAGGTGGTCAGATAGGTTTTTGCGGAAAGCTCGCCGGTCTGTTTTGCCCAGAGCTTGTAGGTTTTGCCGCCCATGGCACTTTTGGGAACCATACAGTTTACTGTCAGCATTTTGTTGCTGATGGAAGTGGTGATCACGATGGGAACATTGTAATCATTGCGGAAACGCATGTCTTTATGTCCGGCAGAAATCGCCGCATCAAGACCCTGCGCAAGGTAGGAGATGGGCATGCTGTGCGGTTTGCGCTCTACAACGGTAACACCGGCATTCATGACTGCATTGTATGTGGTGGAAGATACCTGACAGATACCGCCGCCGTAGCCGGTAACGGTTTTGCCGTTCTGGTAAACATCGGAGGGCAGATAGCCGTTGGCAGCATTGCGGGGAAGGAAGGTATCGCTCATGGATACGGTCTGACCGGGCATTACGATCATATTGTTGGTGCGTGAAGCAGCAACCGTTACATTGTTGCTGCGGTTTTTGCCGCTGGTTTTAAAGCTTGTGGTACAGGTTCCGGCAACAATATAGTCATCGCTGAGCGTAAGAGAAGCATTATCCGTAACCGGAATCAGGAAGTTTTCATTTAACTGCTGTTCGATATTGTGACAGTCAGCAGAGACTGCGATCTGTCCCAAAGAGCCTGCCAGCCAGTTTAACACATGTTCGTTTAATTTCGTGTAATTGCGGCCGGTGCGGGTAATGGCGGTGCCTTCTGCATTCTGATAGATCACATCGGCAGAAACGGCTCCCATGGCGGCCAGATTGTTGTCCACATACCCCAGATAGGATTTTAAAATGGAAGTATCAAGGAAGGTGCAGACAGTCTGACCGTTGACAGACTGTAAGGAGACAGGCGTGTCTTTTAATACGATCAGGCCCATATACCAGGTCTGTCCCTGCCAGGAAAGAGCTACCTGGCGGTTTAAAAAGTCCGGATTGATATAACGGGTGTCTGACAGTGTGGTAGTGATACCGCCGGCCGGTATCGGCTGCGGTTTATATGCTGCATTTGCCTGAATTGGCAGGAAAAACAGCATCAGTGACAGTGTAAGCAAAAAAAATAAGGCAGAGTATTTTTTCATGATGTGATCCTCCCCGGGAAAATCCCTGATATTATGTAAAACAATTGATTATTATGATGTAAAACTACCATATTATAGAAGGAAATGCCATCCCAAAAGTTTTTTATTTTGAAAAATTTAAGAATTTTTTTCACATTGCCTTTTTGTGGGCGGGATGATAAAATAGAGAGAATCATCCGTATGAAACAAGGAGCAGAAAGAATGAAGAAAAAAGGAAATCTCCAAAGAAAGCTGGAAGCGTATGCAATTCCCAATCTTTCTCTGTATCTGATCATCTGTTATGGAATCGGATATATTCTGCAGTATATGTCTGCATCACAGGGTGTTCCGCTGACTTATTATCTGCAGCTGGATCCGTTTCAGATTTTGCAGGGACAGGTATGGCGTCTGGTAACATGGGTGCTGATCCCTCCGGAAGAGAGTAATGTTCTGTTTGTGCTTATCATGCTGTATCTGTATTATTCTCTGGGAAATCTGCTGGAGCGTATCTGGGGAACCTATAAGTTTAATGTCTATATTTTTTCAGGAATCGGATTTACGATCCTGGGAAGCTTTGTGGCAGCACTTTTGGCAAAAATGATCGGTGTTCAGCCGTACTATCTTGGCAATCTTTTGGTCTACATGCTGGACAACGGAAGTATGCTGTATTTTGGACAGTTCTCCACATACTATATTAATATGTCTATTTTCCTGGCATGTGCGGCGACTATCCCGGATGTGCAGGTTATGCTGATGTTTTTATTCCCTATTAAAGTGAAGTGGCTGGGTATCATTTACGGAGTGATCTTGCTGGTCAACTGTATCCAGGGCGGTCTGGTGACATGGATCGTGATCGGTTTTTCCCTGATGAACTTCCTGGTATTTTTCATCAGCTCCCGCGGAAAGATGAAACTGACTGCCGGTCAGGTCAGATCCAGACAGCAGTTTAAGTCCAGAATGCGGGCGGCAGAGATGGAAAGCAGGACCATGGTTCGTCATAAATGTGCCATCTGCGGCCGTACCGAAGAGGACGGAGAACATCTGGAATTCCGTTATTGTTCAAAATGTGAAGGAAATTACGAATATTGTCAGGATCACCTTTTCACCCATGAGCATGTGAAAAGATCCTGATCAAAGAGGTATTGCGATGAAAGAAGAATTGGTATTTGCACAGACACTGGAACAGATCTGTACACTGGCGCGCAGTCAAGGCAATGTGGTAAGCAAAGAACAGGTGGAACAGTCTTTTGTGGAAGCAGGCATGGCGCTGGCTGATGCGCAGTTTGATCTGATCTTTGAATATTTAAAAGGAAAAAAGATCGGGATCGGAGAACCGGCAGATCCCTTTGATTATCTGTCCGAAGAGGAAGTGGATTATCTGCAGGATTATCTTTCTTCCCTGGAAGGTCTTGCAGATGTAACAGAAGGCGAAAAAGAAGCGATCACCCTTTCTGCCATGGCAGGTGATTATGCTGCAAAGCAGCGTCTGATGGAGATCAATCTGGTACAGGTGACAGAGATTGCCAAGCTGTATGCAGGACAGGGCACATTTTTGGAGGATCTGATCGGTGAGGGCAATGTGGCACTGACGATGGCGGTGGAGATGCTTGGAACCGCTAAGAATGTAAAGGAGGCCCAGGGACAGATTGCCAGCATGATCATGGAAGCGATGGAAACTTACATCGATGAAAATGTACAGCAGAAAAAGACCGGTGACAAGATTGCGGTGGATGCCAATGAAGTCTTGGATGCAGCAAAGGAGCTGGCGGAAGAACTGGGCAGAAAAGTGACAATGGAAGAATTGGCAGAGGAAAGCGGATTTTCCATGGCACGTATCAGGGAAGCAGTACGCCTGACCGGGGACAAGATTGATTATCTGGAAACTTAAAGACTAACTGCATAAAGCAGATGAAAGAGGACAGGATGGAAAACAACGATTTTAAATATATCATACAGGATTTTAATAATATTTATATCGGTGCAAGATGGACCTATCAGGAGATGACAGAGCATAAGGATATTCCTTTTAAATGGAAAGCGGTTATTGCCCATTATCTGTCCAAGGATGCAGATCTGAATATGAAATTTGAAGATCATCTTTTTGCCATGACAGAACATGATTTTTCCTATCAGACATATCTTCAGTTAAAAGCGAAGGTTAAGGTGTCTGTTTGGGAAACGAAAAAAGGACTGTTTGGCACTAAAAGCGGATATGTGAGCAAGGAGTATTCCATAGCAGATATCGTTACGAATCAGCAGCTGCATGAATACCGGGAGCATATCATAGTGGAGGAATTAAGATTATCCAAAATGTCACTGATGACTTTTTCAGTGTAGCAGGGAGTGAGGAAATATGAAAAAGTTGCATGAACTAAAGCAGTATGAGCTGCTGATGGAGCGCCGGATCGAAGATCTGCACTCCGACGGTTATATTTTACGGCATAAAAAAAGCGGTGCGCGTATTGCGCTGATGTCCAACGATGATTCAAATAAGGTTTTTTATATCGGATTCCGCACACCGCCCACAGATTCCACGGGCGTAGCGCATATTCTGGAGCATTCTGTTTTGGAAGGCAGCCGTGAGTTTCCGGTCAAAGATCCTTTTATTGAGCTGATCAAAGGTTCTTTGAATACTTTTTTAAATGCCATGACCTATCCGGACAAAACCTTATATCCGGTGGCAAGCTGCAATGACAAGGATTTTGCCAATCTGATGCATGTATATCTGGATGCGGTATTTTATCCCAATATTTATAAAGAACCCAGAATCTTTTTTCAGGAAGGATGGCATTACGAATTGCAGGATTCCTGCGACGAACTGAGCATAAACGGCGTCGTATATAATGAGATGAAAGGAGCCTTTTCTTCTCCGGACGATGTGCTGGAGAGAGAGATTTCCACCTCGCTTTATCCGGATACAGCCTATGCCAATGAGTCCGGCGGCGATCCGGAGGCAATCCCGCAGCTGACCTATGAAAACTTTCTGGAGTTTCACAGAAAATACTATCATCCTTCCAACAGCTATATTTATCTTTACGGTGATATGGACATGGCAGAAAGACTTGCCTGGCTGGATGAAGCATATCTGTCTGCTTTTGAACAGATTGAAGTGGATTCCAGTGTAAGTTTCCAAAAGCCCTTTGAAAAGCCGGTGGAATATCGCAAAGAATACCCGATCTCAGAAGGAGAGGATACAGCACACAAAACCTATCTGTCCTGCAATATTTCTGCAGGAGATGTGTTAAACCGCGACGAATATGTGGCATTCCAGATTCTGGACTATGCACTTTGTTCCTGTCCCGGTGCGCCCATAAAGCAGGCACTTTTGGATGCAGGAATCGGCGAGGATGTTTACAGCTATTTTGAAAACGGAATCAGACAGCCGTATTTTTCCATTGTAGCAAAGAATGCGGACGAAGCGCAGAAGGATGAATTCTTAAAGATCATTGAAAATGTGCTGGCACAAATCTGTAAAGAAGGACTGGATAAAAATACCCTGTATGCGGCATTAAATTACTATGAATTTAAATATCGTGAGGCAGATTTTGGTTCCTATCCTGCAGGTCTTATGTACGGTCTGCAAATCATGGACAGCTGGCTGTATGATGAAACGCTTCCGTTTATTCATATCGAAGCCGGTGATACCTATCAGAAGCTGCGCGGTCTTGTGGAAACAGACTATTATGAAAAACTGATCAGTGAAAAACTGCTTCATAATCCTCACCGGAGTGTTCTGGTTCTGGCCCCGGTCAAAGGACTGGAAGAAAAAAGAGAGCAGGAACTGGCAGAGACACTTGCTGCTTACAAAAACAGTCTGACAGAGCAAGAGATTCAAAAGATCATTGAGGCCACCAGAGCGCAGGAAGAATTCGCAGAGATGGAAGATGATCCGGAGGACTTAAAAAAGATTCCGCTGCTTGCCCGTACGGATATCAGACGCGAAACCGAGCCGGTCATTTATGAAGAAAGAAAGCTTGATGATATCACAGTTTTGTATCATCAGCTGCCTACCAACAAGATCACCTATTACCGTTACCTGTTTGACTGTAAGGATGTACCTGCGGAATTATTCCCGTATCTTGGTATTTTAAAAGCGGTTCTGGGACTTGTGGATACTGCTGATTATTCTTATCAGAAACTGGCACAGCAGATGGACCTTTACACCGGCGGTATCGGTGCGGTTACCAATATCTATACCAATGCAAAGGATCTTTCCAGACAAAAGATCACCTTTGAAATGAAGGCAAAAGTGTTTGATGACCGTGTCAAAGAAGCAGTTGATCTGACAGAAGAGATCATGATGACATCCAGCTTTGTAGATGAAAAGCGTATCGGTGAGATTCTTGCAGAACTGCGTTCCAGAATGCAATCCTCCATGATTTCCGCAGGACATTCCGTAGCGTTTAACAGAGCGCTTTCCTATGTGTCCAAGACAGCAGCGCTGTCAGAAGTGTTAAACGGTATGGAGTTTTACCGTCTTGTGGACGGACTGGTAAATGATCTTTCCAATCAGTTTGCCGATCTTTCAGAGAAGCTTTCTATGTTATGTCAGTACCTTTTCCGCAGGGAAAATCTGATGGTGGATGTTACGGCAGCAGGAGAAGAACAATATCAGCGTTTTGCCAAGCTGACTGCTGCGATGAAAGAGAGACTTTACAGCTGTGAGCTTGTCAAGGCAGAGCCCTTTAAAGTTGTTTTGGAAAAGAAAAACGAAGGCTTTGGGTCTGCATCCGCAGTGCAGTATGTCTGCAGAGCCGGTAATTTTATCAGTAAGGGACTGGAATATACAGGTGCGCTGCGTATTTTGAAGGGAATCATGAACAATGATTATCTTTGGAACAATATCCGTGTCAAAGGCGGTGCTTACGGATGCATGTGCAATTTCGGAAAAAGCGGGGATTCCTTCTTTGTTTCCTACAGAGATCCGAATTTGAAAAAGACAGTGGATGTTTTTGAACATGCGGCAGAATTTGCAGAGAATTTCGGACAGGATGAAAGAGCGATGGATCAGGCGGTGATCGGCACCATGAGCGAGCTGGAAATCCCGCTGACTGCGCAGACAAAGGCACTGCGTGCGCTGAGCATGTATCTGACTGAGCAGAGTATCGAACAGCTGCAGAAGGAAAGAGAACAGATCCTGGATGCAACAGCTGAAGATATCCGGAAGCTGGCAGCACATATCAGAGCTTTTATGGAAGATGAATGTCTGTGTGTTGTAGGCAACTCCAAAAAGATCGAAGAAGAAAAGGCAATTTTCAAACAGACTAAATCGTTGTTTTAATTGTTTCAGCCATGCTGTAATAGAAAAGGGGGATGTTATGAAAAAGAAAAACAGAGGATTTTTACTGACAAGTGCAGCACTGATCATGGCTTTGCTTCTGGCAGGCTGCGGTGCGTCTTCCGACAAGGCATTTTCTGCCGTGGAAACAGCTGCTACAGCAGATTTTGCCGGTGCGGCCCGCTATGACAATCTGTATGCGGAAGCGCCGATGGAAGAAATGAATGAGGAAACAGTGGCAGAAGAAGCTGCGGAAGCAGAAGCCGGTGCAGGTGAGGTTAAGGAGCAGGCGCAGGAAAATACAGAGCGCAAACTGATCAAAAACGTGGACATGAGTGTGGAAACAGAGAGTTTTGACATACTCATGAACAATATTGAAGCAAAGGTGGAAATGCTGGGCGGCTATATTGAGCAGAGCGATGTCTATAACGGCAGCTATACCAGCAATTACCGTTCCCGCAATGCAAGCTTAAAGATCAGAATTCCTTCCGAAAAGCTGGACGGTTTTGTGGATGAGATCGCAGAGCAGACCAATATCACCAACAAGAGTGAGTCTGTAGAGGACGTGACCCTTCGCTATGTGGATCTGGAAAGCCATAAAAAAGCGCTGCGCGCTGAGGAAGAAAGCCTGCTTTTGATGCTGGAAAAGGCAGAGACCATCGCTGATATCATCGCGATCCAGTCTCAGCTGACCGATGTGCGTTATCAGATCGAAAGTATGGAATCCCAGCTTCGGACCTATGACAATAAGATTCAGTACAGCACCATCTGGTTATATATCAATGAGGTGGCACAGTACGAGCCTTATGAACCCAAAACACCCGGTCAGCGCATCAGCGAAGGCTTTATGCGCAATGTACATAATGTGCTGGATGGTATTGAGAACTTCTTTATCGAACTGATCATCGCAATCCCGCTGCTTATCGTGGCTGCCATTGTGATCGGAATCGGTATTTTAGTTGTTGTGGCTGTCGTGAAAATCACAGATAAAAGAGTAAAGAAAAAGAGAGAACAGATCGAACAGATCAAAAGGGAAAGAGAGATAAAGAAACCTGATGGAGAATAAGAATCTTAAAGCAGGATTTGTCACACTGATCGGCAGACCAAATGTTGGAAAATCCACACTGATGAATCATCTGATCGGACAAAAGATCGCGATCACCTCCAATAAGCCCCAGACCACCAGAAACCGTATTCAGACCGTATATACCGGCGAAGAGGGGCAGATCGTTTTTCTGGACACACCCGGTATCCACAAGGCCAAAAACAAGCTGGGCGATTACATGGTGCATGTGGCTGAAAATACTTTAAAAGAAGTGGATGCGATCCTGTGGCTTGTAGAGCCCTCCACTTTCATTGGAGCCGGTGAGCGCCATATCATCGAAGTACTCCAAAAAGTAAATACACCGGTTATCCTGGTCATCAACAAGATCGATACCGTAAAAAAAGAAGAGATAGCAGAATGTATTGACAAATACCGTACAGAGCTGGATTTTGCGGAAGTTGTGCCGGTATCTGCACTTCGCAGCAAAAATACAGAAGAACTGTTAAAATGCATCTTTAAGTATATGCCCTACGGAGAGCCTTTCTATGATGAAGATACCATCACAGACCAGCCGGAGCGCCAGATCGTTGCAGAAATGATCCGCGAAAAGGCACTTCGCTGTCTGGATGAGGAGATCCCGCACGGTATAGCCGTTGCGATCGACCAGATGAAATACGGAAAAAATATCGTCAATATTGATGCCACGATCATCTGTGAACGTGATTCCCATAAGGGCATCATCATCGGCAAGCAGGGAAGTATGCTCAAAAAAATCGGCTCCCAGGCACGCTATGATATTGAAAATCTCCTGGAATCCAAGGTAAATCTCCAGCTTTGGGTAAAGGTGAAAAAAGACTGGCGCGACAGTGATTTTCTGCTTAAGAATTTCGGATATCATCCGCAGGATGCAGAATAAGATAAAAACTGCAGCAATAGACAATAGTTTTTTGGAAAAATGAGGCTGTTTTTTTGGCGCATAAACATTTACTGATTGGTCATCCTAGTTTTTACAAAAGCAAAAGCAGGAGGGCCGAAGATGAAGGAAACAAATTACTGGAAGCAATTTACGATGACCGGCAGCGTGGAAGACTATCTGCGTTACCGGTCTTTCGCAGATAATAGTCCAAAAGAGCAGAGCGATTCTGCAGAAAAACGGAATGGAGCGGTACATGCAGGAGTGCGTGGATGTGACAGGGATCGTGATCAAGACGGTTCCGATCGGAGAATATGATAAACGAGTGGTGATCCTGACCAAAGAACGGGGAAAGATCGCTGCATTTGCCAGAGGAGCCAGAAAACCAAACAGCCGGTTTCTGGCTTCCACAACCCCTTTTGCGTTTGGAACATTTTCTATTTATGAGGGGAAAACTTCCTATAATATCAATGAAATCTCCATCAGCAATTACTTTGAAAGTCTCAGAACAGATTTTGAAGGTGCCTATTATGGGATGTATTTTCTGGAATTGTGTGACTATTGTACAAGAGAAAATAATGATGAAGTGGGCATCCTGAAATTATTGTATCAGTCTTTGCGAGCACTGTCGGCTGCCTCCATTGACAGAAGGCTTGTGCGGGCCGTTTTTGAACTGCGTCTGATCGCAGAAAACGGAGAATTTCCGGGAATCCCGGAAAAAGGCATTTCCGACACGGCAGGTTACGCTGTCAGCTTTATTGTACAGACGCCGGTGGAAAAGCTCTATACCTTTGCTTTAAAGGACGAATATCTTTTTGAGGTGATAAACCTTGCAAAGCGTTACAGAAAAGAGTTTTTGCCGGGAAATTTTCAGAGTTTGCAGATTCTGGAGTCTTTATGAAAATATAAGGTTGAAAAACAAAGCATTGTCCGTTATAATATGAAAGATTCCTTGATATCCTGTATTTTCAGGCATGACCAGGCTACATAGAGGGGAGCAGATCTGATGAGAAAAATTATGACAGTTGTGCTGATGATGGCGGCAATCTGTATGGCAGCCTGCGGCAGTCAGAAATCTGCGGTGACACAGACAACGATCGAAGCTATGAAAAATGGCGCGATCGTGCATACGATCGTGGAGGATTTTACAGAAGAGTATTACAATCTGGATGAATTGAGTGACATGATCTCATCCTCCTGCAGCAGCTATAATCAGAAGGCTGGCAGTGAGCGGGTGATCATGGAGTCCATGGAGCTGGAAGATGGAATCCTTTCGGTAGTCATGCGGTATAAGAATTCTGAGGACTATTCGGAATTTAATGGTCTGCCGATGTTTTCGGGAACCATACAGGAAGCTGTAAAGGCAGGGTATAATCTGGATGTAAAGTTATATCCGGCTGACGGCGGCGACATTTCCATCGGAAAGACAGAGCTTCTGGAAATGAAAAACAGACATCTTTTGATCCTGCGGGAAGAAGTGGATGTCAGGATGTGGGATGAGGTACTGTATCATTCCTCCAATGTCATGGATACGCAGGATTCTGACAGAGTACAGGTTATGAGCCAGGACAGGCTGGCTTATATCGTATTTCGATAAATAATTAATTTATATATATTAAAGGAGATACTATTATGGAAAAAACTATGGACAAGATCGTTGCGCTGGCCAAAGCGAGAGGTTTCGTCTATCCCGGTTCTGAGATATACGGCGGCCTTGCCAATACCTGGGACTACGGTAATCTGGGTGTGGAACTGAAAAATAATGTAAAGCGTGCATGGTGGCAGAAGTTTATCCAGGAAAACCCTTACAACGTAGGTGTTGACTGTGCGATCCTGATGAATCCCCAGACCTGGGTGGCATCCGGTCATCTTGGCGGTTTTTCTGATCCTCTGATGGACTGTAAGGAATGTCATGAACGTTTCCGCGCAGACAAGATCATTGAAGACTATGCAGCTGAAAACAATATCACTTTAAACGGCTCCGTTGACGGCTGGACACAGGAACAGATGAAGAATTTCATCGAAGAAAACAACATTCCCTGTCCTACCTGCGGCAAACATAATTTCACTGATATCCGTCAGTTCAACCTGATGTTCAAGACTTTCCAGGGCGTAACCGAGGATGCAAAGAACACTGTTTACTTAAGACCCGAAACCGCACAGGGTATTTTTGTTAACTTCAAGAATGTGCAGAGAACCTCCAGAAAGAAGATTCCTTTTGGTATCGGTCAGATCGGTAAGTCTTTCCGTAACGAGATCACTCCCGGCAACTTCACTTTCCGTACCAGAGAATTTGAACAGATGGAACTGGAATTTTTCTGCGAACCCGATACCGATCTGGAATGGTTTGCATACTGGAAGGCATTCTGCATCAACTGGCTTAAGACTCTTGGCATGAAAGACGAAGAAATGCGCGTAAGAGACCATGACGCAGAAGAACTTTCCTTCTACTCCAAGGCAACCACCGACATCGAATTCTTATTCCCCTTCGGCTGGGGCGAACTGTGGGGTATTGCAGACAGAACCGATTACGACCTTACCCAGCATGCAAATGAATCCGGTCAGGATATGAGCTATTTCGACGATACCAAGAACACCAAATACGTGCCTTATGTAGTTGAGCCCTCTCTTGGCGCGGATCGTGTTGTACTGGCATTCTTATGCGCAGCATACGACGAAGAAGAGCTTGAAGGCGGCGATGTACGTACTGTACTGCATTTCCATCCCGCACTGGCACCTGTTAAGATCGGTGTGCTTCCTCTTTCCAAGAAGTTAAACGAAGGTGCAGAAAAGATCTTTGCAGAACTGTCCAAGAAGTACAACTGTGAATTTGATGACAGAGGCAATATCGGTAAGAGATACCGCCGTCAGGACGAGATCGGTACTCCTTTCTGCGTAACCTATGACTTTGATTCCGAGACAGACGGCTGTGTAACTGTTCGTTTCCGTGATTCCATGGAACAGGAGCGCGTTGCAATCGCTGATCTGGATGCATACTTTGCAGATAAATTTACATTTTAATTGAAATCAAAAGGCAGAGCTTGTTCTCTGCCTTTTTTACTGACAATAAATTGGTAAAAGTGTACAAAAAAAGAAAGAATTTTATGTCAAAATTTTAGGAGACACGTTGGAAACACTTATGGTATAATATAGACCAGAAGTAACAGAGAATATCATTTACTGCACAAAATGAAGCAGAAAGATGCGGTTTTCTGTTATGTATGCCATATTTACCAGGAACAGACAGGACAAAACCTGTCTAAAATAAGTTCAAAGGGGGAACAGTCCAATGGCAAAATGGGTATATCTTTTCAAGGAAGGTAATGCTGACATGCGTAACCTTCTTGGCGGTAAAGGTGCGAACCTGGCAGAAATGACCAACTTAGGTCTGCCGATTCCTCAGGGCTTTACCGTAACTACTGAAGCCTGCACCGATTACTACAAAAACGGCAGAGCAATCTCCGAAGAAATCCAGGCTCAGATTTTTGAAGCACTTGGCAAGTTAGAAGAAGAACAGGGCAAGAAGTTCGGTGATACCGAAAGCCCTCTGTTAGTATCTGTAAGAAGTGGTGCAAGAGCATCCATGCCCGGTATGATGGACACCATCTTAAACCTGGGTCTTACTGATGTTTCCGTTGAAGGTTTCGCAAAGAAGACCGGCAACCCCAGATTCGCATATGACTCCTACAGAAGATTCATCCAGATGTTCTCTGATGTAGTTATGGAAGTGCCCAAGTCTCACTTCGAAAGAGTTCTTGACGAAATCAAAGAATCCAAAGGCGTTCATTTCGATACCGATCTGACTGCTGATGATCTGAAAGAAGTTATTGCAAAATTCAAAGCTATCTACAAGGAAAAGATGGGCGAAGAGTTCCCTCAGGAACCCCGCCAGCAGCTGATGGAAGCAGTTAAAGCTGTATTCCGTTCCTGGGATAACGAAAGAGCTATCGTTTACAGACGTATGAACGATATCCCTGGCGAATGGGGTACCGCTGTTAACGTTCAGGCGATGGTATTTGGTAACATGGGCAATACCTCCGGTACCGGTGTTGCGTTCACCCGTAACCCTTCTACCGGTGCAAAGGGCATCTACGGCGAATACCTGATCAATGCTCAGGGTGAAGACGTAGTTGCAGGTATCCGTACTCCCCAGCCTATCACCAGGCTGGAAGAGGATATGCCTGAATGCTACAAGCAGTTCTTAGAGATTGCTAACAGACTTGAAAACCACTACAAAGATATGCAGGATATGGAATTCACCATCGAAGATGGCAAGCTGTTCTTCCTGCAGACCAGAAATGGTAAGAGAACCGCTCCTGCAGCTCTGCAGATCGCTTGTGACCTTGTTGATGAAGGCATGATCACTCCCGCTGAAGCAGTAGCACGTATCGACGCTAAGTCTCTTGACCAGCTGTTACATCCTACCTTCAACGCAGCTGCTTTAAAAGCTGGTACCGTTATCGGACAGGCTCTGCCTGCATCCCCCGGTGCTGCTGCAGGTAAAGTTTACTTCACCGCAGAAGAAGCTAAGGAAGCTCACGAGAAGGGTGAGAGAGTTATCCTGGTTCGTCTGGAGACCTCTCCTGAAGATATCGAAGGTATGCATGCAGCAGAAGGTATCCTTACCGTTCGCGGTGGTATGACCTCTCATGCAGCAGTAGTAGCTCGTGGTATGGGTACTGCTTGTATCTCCGGCTGCGGCGATATCATCATCAACGAAGAAGCTAAGTTCTTCAAGCTGGGTGGCTACACCTATCATGAAGGCGATTACATCTCTCTGGATGGTTCCACCGGTAAGATCTACGATGGCGATATCCAGACTGAAGAAGCATCCATCAGCGGTAACTTTGGCCGTATTATGGCATGGGCTGACTCCTTCAGAAAACTGAAAGTTCGCACCAACGCTGATACTCCTGCTGACGCAGCTAACGCTGTTAAGCTGGGTGCTGAAGGTATCGGTCTGTGCAGAACTGAGCACATGTTCTTTGAAGCAGACAGAATTCCCAAGATCCGTAAGATGATCCTGTCCAAGACTGTTGAAGAAAGAGAAAGTGCTCTGGAAGAACTGATTCCTTTCCAGAAGGGCGACTTCAAGGGTATCTATGAGGTTATGGAAGGCAGACCTGTTACCATCCGTTTCCTTGATCCCCCTCTTCATGAGTTCGTTCCTACCGAAGATAAGGACATCGAAGAACTTGCTAAGGATATGAACCTGTCCGTAGCAGAAGTAAAAGCTATCTGTGACGATCTGCACGAATTCAACCCTATGATGGGTCATCGTGGATGCCGTCTGTCCGTAACCTATCCTGAAATCGCAAGAATGCAGACCAGAGCGGTTATGGAAGCAGCTATCGAAGTTAAGAACGAAAAGGGCTTTGATATCGTTCCCGAAATCATGGTTCCCCTCGTTGGCGACAAGAAAGAATTAAAATTCGTTAAGGAAGTTATCGTTGAGACCGCTGAAAAGGTTAAAGCTGAAAAGAATTCCGATATCAAGTACAGTGTTGGTACTATGATCGAAATTCCCCGTGCAGCTCTGCTGGCTAACGAAATCGCAGAAGATGCTGAATTCTTCTCCTTCGGTACCAATGACCTTACTCAGATGACTTTCGGTTTCTCACGTGACGATGCTGGTAAGTTCCTCGTTGATTACTACAAGAGCAAAATCTACGAATCCGATCCTTTCGCAAGACTGGACCAGAACGGCGTAGGTCAGCTGGTTGAAATGGCTGCAGCCAAGGGCCGTCAGACCAGACCTGAAATCAAGCTTGGTATCTGCGGTGAGCACGGCGGCGATCCTTCTTCCGTTGAGTTCTGCCATAAGGTAGGTTTGACCTATGTATCCTGTTCTCCTTTCCGTGTGCCGATCGCAAGACTTGCTGCTGCACAGGCTGCTCTGAAAGACTGATAGAACAGAAATTTGAATTAGTGCAATTAGAAAAAGGCTTCCGGTCTATGACCGGGAGCCTTATCTATTCTTCGGAAGGAGAATGCCCGAATTTCCGCTTGTAAAGCTTCGAAAAATGAAATTCATCGTAAAAACCGAGGTTAAGCGCGATATCGCGAAGTTTACGATTTGGATACAAAGGAAGTTGCTCACGAGCAAAATCCAGCTTCAAATTCATTTGATATTTATGTATGGAAGTTCCCGTAGCTTTGTGGAAACGGTCGCTTAATGTACGAACACTGATATGATATTCATCTGCAAGTGTTTGCGGAGAAAAGAATTGATCAGAACAAACATGAAAGCGATGTAGAATATCCTTTATCACAGGGTCTGTATAAATAGATTCTCGACCGCTCATTTCAAGTTCATGAAACAATAAAACAAGAAGAGAAGACAATATTTGAGTCCGGTGAGAGAAGCTGCTCCAATAATATTCCATAATTTCCATGAATAGGTGTTCAATTCTCGGATGTTTGTCGCAGTTGATAAGTTTTGGAATATGATAAAAATGATCATCCGAAATATACATATCATTATTTTTATGTCTAGAAGAAATATCATCGGCAGAATGCTCGCAGTGAAGATAGATATTGCGCATATTGGGACTGCTTTTTGTGAGACTATAGTGATGAAGATTGGGTTCCAGGATAAGAAGTTGTCCTTCACCTACTGAATAACAGACATTTTCTTCCCAGATATCCCATGTTCCGCTCTTGATATACAGAAAATCGTATTGATTTAATATTCTGTCCGGATGATAATCCCCTTCAGGAATGTAGTTGATATTGCAGGCTGTGATCCTGCGTTCGGATGTGTCAGATAAATGAATCATAGTAAATCTCCTCTTGCCGAATTATACATGAGAATTACCAGAATGTCCATGTAGTTTATAAAAGAAAGATACTAATATGGATATATAAATACTCATTAGATTCTATGTGTTTTGATAAGGAGAAAAGATGAATTACAACACACCGATTTCATTGCAGAATTTTAATGTTTCCAATGGTTTCTGGAAAGACAGAATGGAACTGATCCGTAAAAATGTACTGCTGTATCAGTGGGATATTTTAAATGACAGAGTGGAAGATGCAGCGCCCAGTTACTGTATGCGCAATTTCCGGATTGCAGCCATGATGAATCAGAAGAGAAAAGAACTTGGAGATGCTTTTGAAGAGCCGAAGTATTCTTTTAAACCTGGAGATGAGTGGCCCAAGGATCCAGACAACCTGGAAGAGACATTTTATGGATGTGTTTTCCAGGACAGTGATTTTTCGAAATGGATTGAAGCAGTAGCTTTTTCTCTTGCAAATCATCCTGATGAGGAGCTTGAGAGGGTCGCGGATGAAGCTATCGATATCGTCTGTGCAGCACAGCTGGAGAATGGATATCTGGACAGCCATTATATCATCAAAGGTATGGATGGCAGCTTTAAAAATCTGAAGGACCATCATGAATTATACTGTTTCGGACATCTTCTGGAAGGTGCAGTTGCTTACTATCAGGCAACTGGAAAAGAAAAACTTCTGAATGCAGCGATCCGTTTTGCTGATCATGTGAATGAGCATTTTGGAACAGAAGAAGGAAAATGCAACGGTTATCCCGGACATGAAGTGGCTGAGATGGCTCTGGTAAAACTTTATGAAGTTACCGGCAATGAAAAATATCTGAATCTGAGCAGATACTTTATCGATCAGAGAGGACAGAAACCTTATTACTGGGATAATGAATCCGAATATTTCGGATTTGAATGGAAAGAACAGGAGCACTATGAATACTATCAGGCACATCGTCCGGTGCGCCAGCAGGAGGAGGCGGTGGGCCATTCTGTGAGAGCGACTTATCTGTATTCCGGTATGGCAGATGTAGCGCGGCTGACCGATGATGAGGAATTAAAGACAGCCTGCCGTAAGCTTTGGAACAGTACTGTCAGAGAAAAAACGTATATTACAGGTGCAATCGGCGGAACTAAAGAAGGAGAGGCGTTTTCTTTCCCCTTTGACCTGCCTAACGACCTGGCCTATGCAGAAACCTGTGCGGCAATCGGCCTGGTATTTTTTGCCAGAAGAATGCTGCAGATGGAAGTAAAAGCGGAATATGCGGATGTGATGGAACGTGCGCTTTATAACTGTGTCCTTTCCGGTATGGATCTGGAAGGAAAAAGATTTTTCTATGTAAATCCGCTGGAAGTGCTGCCGGAGGCATGTCATAAGGACAGGAGAAAAGAACATGTACTTCCGGTACGTCCCAAATGGTTTGGATGTGCGTGCTGCCCGCCTAATCTTGCCCGCCTGATCAGTTCTGTACCTTCTTATGCCTACGCAGAAAATGAAGATACCCTGTTTATGCATCTGCATATGGCAGGAACTGTGGTAAAAAAAGTGGGAGATAAAGAAGCGGTATTTGCGGTGAAAACAGATATGCCTGAAAATGGAAATGTGGAAATCGCATACACGGCACAGGAGCCTGCTGCGATGAAGCTGGCAGTCCGGATTCCGGGATGGTGTGAAAATTGGGGCGTTTCCGGAACCGAAGCGTTTCATTGTACTGAAAAGGACGGTTATTATTACATAGAGGGTGTATTTACAGAAAATGATAAAATCTGCTTTGTGTTTGAGATGAAACCCTGCTTTTATCAGGCTGACAGCCGTGTGAGAGAAGATATCGGCAAAGTGGCGCTGATGAAAGGGCCGGTCGTTTACTGTGCGGAAGAAAGAGATAATACTGACAGTCTGCATCTGTACCGTGTGATGCCACAGGAAAATGCGGAAGAGACAGAGGTTATCATAAACGGAGAAGCATTCCCGGCACTGAAACTCAAAGCAGCGAAAATGGTTGCTGACAATGCCCAGAGGACACTTTATACAAAATACCGAAATGTGCAGTATGAAGAGGCTGTGCTGACCATGATCCCTTATTATGCATGGGCAAACCGCGGAGAAAATGAAATGATGGTATGGTTTGCTGAGAGCTAAAAGGAGGATAGATAAATGGCACCGATTCAGGAACTGATGAAAAAAAAGCTTGTGTTTGGCGCGTGGTGTGTATTTGAAGAAGAAATTCTCGATGAAGAAAGATGTAAGAGAGTCAGGGAATCCGGACTTGATTTTGGGTATATTTCGCTGAATGCGGATCATTCCAATGCATTGCCGATTCTGGATGCCTGTCAGCGCAATGACCTGCTGGCATTGGTTTTTGACCCCAAGGTTCAGAACTTGTTTGAAGATCAGATTTATAAATTAAAGGGAAATATTGCAGATTACAAGGATCATCCGGCATTGGCAGGATTTTGTCTGCGTGATGAACCCGGTGTGGACGATTTTTCCAGACTCAAAAAGCTGACAGAAGCTTGTCTGAAGGAAGCACCTGACAAAATGCCTGCGATCAATCTGTTTCCCATGTATGCAAACAGTGATCAGCTCGGATGCGGCAGTTATCAGGAACATATAGACAGATATGCAGACGAACTGGCGCTGGATACGATCAGCTATGATTTTTATCCGCTTTACGGACCGAACGGGGAGACATGGCTGCAGGACAATTATCTGCGCAATTTTGAGATCGTGGCGCAGGCTTGTAAGCGTACCGGATGTGATATGTGGTATTTTATCCAGACACTTGCGTTTAACTATATCCTGCGTGATCCGGCAATTGAAGACATCCGCTGGCAGATGTATGTGGCGATGAGCTTTGGCGCAAAGGTCATTCAGCTGTTTACCTATGGTACCCCCGGAAATGGCGATGAGTTTTTTGAGGATTCCATGATTGACAGAGAAGGCAATGCCACCAGAAGATATTACGATGTACAGCAGGTTATCCGGGAAATGAATGCCTTTACCGGTCATTATGTTCCCTATAAGTGGGAAGGTGTGATGGCAAACCGCAATGGACTTGTGACCAGTGAGCGTGATATTGAAGTGGTATTTCCAGGCTATACCTTTACAACGCATATGAACGGAACTTATATGGAACTGGATCATGAGCTGGAAAGCTTTGCGCCTGTTACAGCGTTTTCCGGCGAATATCCTCTTTTGATGGGATGTTTCACGCAGGGAGATAAGAAGGCTTTCACGCTGGTGAACATGGAAGATCCCGGCAGAAGACGCTCCAACAGGGCAGCTGTCACTTTTGATGCCCCTAAAACCCTGATGGTTCACGGAAAAGACGGTTCCGTCAAAATTTCGGTTTCTGATACCTGGGAAGTAGAGCTTGGCATTGGGGATGGTTTGTTTGTGGAGATTTTGTCATGAATACATTTTTGTTTGATTTTGACGGCACGCTTGTGGATTCCATGCCTACTTTTGTGGGTGTGATGCTGCGTGTGCTGGACGAAAATAACATTCCTTATGAAAAGGATATTGTAAAGATCATTACCCCGCTGGGATATGATGCAACTGCCAAATACTATGTGGAGCTTGGTGTTCCCATGTCTGCGGAAGAGATTAAGACGCAGTTTCATAAGTATGCGGTTGAGGAATATAGTTATCATATTCCGGCAAAAGCACATGTGATAGATGCTGTCAGAGAATTGAAGGCACGCGGCTGTGACTTAAATGTGCTGACGGCAAGTCCTCATCCTATGTTGGATCCCTGTTTAAAACGTCTGGGTATTTATGATCTGTTCACCAATGTATGGTCCTGCGATGATTTTGCTACCACAAAGGCAAATCCTGAGATTTATCGCATGGCAGCCCAAAAGATTGGAAAACCCGTGGAGGAGATCTGTTTTCTGGATGATAATTATAATGCAGACAAGACAGCAAAAGAGGCAGGTATGAAAGTCTGCGGTGTTTTTGATGCATCTTCAGAAGAATATCAGGAGGAGATGAAGATTCTCTGTGACTGGTATGTTTATGATTTTGCGGAATTGATGCAGCTGACTAAGACAGGTATCCTGTAAATAAACAGAAAAACCGGCGGTATGATGACCGTCGGTTTTTCTGTTATGGATTATTTTTTCATATTATGCAGGACATTTGCATTTCTCTGAAAATCATTGGTCAGGATCGTATCGATTCCCATTTCCAGATAACGTTTTGTTTCTTCAGGGTCATCTGACCAGAAAATATTGCAGCGAATACCGTTGGCATGTGCTTTGGCAACCGCTTTTTCGAGGTAATCCGGTTCATTATGACCAAAGAAGGGTTTGAACAGCTGGATTTTTGTGCAGCCGTATTTGAGCGCTTTGTCAACAAGATCCTCACAGGGGGCATTACCGTCAGCACCTGCGCAGCGGTCAATATCGGGAGCAAGACGCTGAAGCTGTTCTAAAATGGCAGGATTGCCGCTCATAAAGTAGCACCATTTGCGGCAGTCATATCGATCGATATGATCGATTATCTTCTGTAAAGTGGCTTCGGGAAGCGGATCTGTGTCATTGACATGTTTGATGTGCACGTTCATAACGGTATGGCCGGCCAGTTTTTCCAAAAGCTCTTCCAGACGGAGAACGCCGAGTCCTTCAAATTCGGTGCCATGTTTGATGCCAAAATCAAATTGCTTTAATTCTTCGTAGGTCAGATCATAAATAAAGCCGGAGCCGGTGGAAACGCGGTCAAGGCAGTCATCGTGCAGAGAGATGATCTCACCGTCTTTGGAGGCCCAGAGGTCAAATTCGATTTCATGTGCACCAAGTGCCACGGCAGCACCAAAAGCTGGAAGGCTGTTTTCCGGTGCGATGGTGGAAAAGCCTCTGTGCGCACACATACGGGGATAGGGCATCAGATCATCCGGCAGAACAATGGCCGGACCGGCGGGGCGGTATTTCCAGGGTCTGCGTCCGTTTTCGATATAATGATGATGCGGCGCATCGGGATTGCCAAAGCCTGCGGGTTTTAAGTAACGTTTGTGGGGATCAATTTCGGCAGTGCCGCAGCCGACAGTATTGCCAAGTTCACATAAAACCGTGGAATCCGGTGCAACGATCATGCTGCTGCCGCCCACGGGAGAATCTGCGCCGAGGCTGACGGAAGAGCGGATCACATAGGAGTTGCAGTTATAAGCACAGAACCGGGACATCATTTCCAGTGCGGCGTGGGTATCGCTTCGCTGGTAAGCGCAGACGATCATCACATCCGGGTCATGGCGGGCGATATTGGCAAAGGATTCATAAAAATACATGTCATAACAGACTAAAAATCCGTAGCGAACGCCGTCCACCTCTAAAATGGTGGGTTCAGAAGGCTCATAGGTGTAGGCTTTGTCCAGTTCATAGGTGTACATTTCGGAAGGAACCAGATGCTGTTTGAAATAATGGCCTGCGATCTCACCGGTTTTGCTGATGGCGGTGGTGGTATTGCGAAGACCGGTTTCAGTCATGTACAGACCGTTTATAAATACAGTTGCCTGACAGCGGCGTGCGGTTTCGCAGGCTTTTTTCATCAGGGGAGCAGCATATTTTTCATAGCTTGCAAGAGCCTGTTCTTTTGTTTTGGCAAGGGCAGGGACATTGGAATATTCAGGGAAAACGATCAGATCCATGCTTTCGTCACAGGAGTCAAGCATATTCATTTCCCACTCAAAAAGAGCATCGGAGTGTTCATAGTCATAAGAGTAAGCGGGCTGCACAACACAGGCTTTCATGGGAAACCTCCTTAAAAAGTATTTGCTGATAAAAGTATAGAAGAGAATGAAAACAGTGTCAACGAAAGGCGGAACATAAGACTTTAAATTTTTCAAGCATTTCTGGACCATTGTCTTTGACAGAAAAATAGTGTATAATAGATTGAATTGTACGCAAAAGCAAAAAAGAACCAAAGGGGGTTAAAGGGATGAATTTTAAAGAACTTTATCTGGCTGGAGAAGTGGAATTTGAAGATATCGACGATTATATTGACATATGGAACAACAGCGACGATGAGCGCACACTGGCACAGTTTTTAGGACTCAATGAAGAGGAAGAAGATGCCTGGGTATCCATCGGCGATGAAGCTTTATACGATATGCTGGAAGAACAGAGAAAATAACAGAACAGGAGAAAAAAGCAATGTTATATTTTAACTGCGACTATATGGAGGGGGCACATCCCCTGATCTTACAGAAACTGACAGAAACCAATCTGGAGCATACTTATGGATACGGCAATGACCAGTACTGTGAACAGGCAAAGGAAAAGATCCGCAAAGCCTGTAACTGCCCCGAGGCAGAGGTACACTTTTTAGTGGGCGGCACCCAGACTAATGCGGCAGTGATCAAGAGTCTGCTGCGTCCCTGGGAAGGCGTGATCTCTGCAGATACCGGTCATATTGCGGTGCATGAGGGCGGTGCCATTGAAACAAACTGCCACAAGGTTCTGACTCTGCCTGAAAAGAACGGAAAGCTGGAGGCAGATGCCGTGCGCAGTTATCTGGAAGTATTTTACCGTGACGGAAGTCATTTACATATGGTGCAGCCCGGTATGATCTATATTTCTCATCCGACTGAGATCGGAAGTCTGTATACCAAGCAGGAGCTGACTGATTTAAGAGCACTTTGTGATGAGTATCAGATTCCTCTGTTTCTGGACGGTGCGCGTCTGGGATACGGTCTGATGGCTTATGATACGGATGTGACTTTGCAGGATATTGCAGAGCTTACCGATGTATTTTATATCGGCGGAACCAAGGTGGGAGCACTTTTTGGAGAGGCTGTTGTAGTGCCTCGCAGAAAGCTTAATCCCGGTTTTGTAACCCTGACAAAGCAGCAGGGAGCTATGCTTGCAAAGGGCAGACTTCTTGGCATTCAGTTTGATACTTTATTTACCGATGATCTGTATTTTAAGATTTCCCGTCATGCCATTGATATGGCAATGCAGTTAAAGAAGATCCTTACGGATGCAGGATGTCCGCTGTTTTTTGATTCACCCTCCAATCAGCAGTTTGTGGTCCTGACAAAAGAACAGGAAGAGGCGCTTGCAGGGAAGGTAAGCTATGAATCCTGGCAGGAACTGCCGGACAATAAACGTGCCGTTCGTTTCTGCGCAAGCTGGGCGACCAAAGAAGAAGATCTGTGTGCGCTGAAGGAAATTCTGGCACAGATTTCATAAAAGGTTTAAAAAGCCAGGATAACATAATGAGAACAAAAAAGATGGTACTGTGCGCGCTGATGGGTGCACTGCTTTGTGTAACGGCACCATTTTCGATTCCTGTGCCGTTTTCGCCTGTTCCAGTGACGCTGGCAACCTTTATTTTATACCTGACGGTATTTTTGCTGACAAAAAAGCAGGCCGTCTGCGCCTGTCTTGTCTATCTGGCAGCAGGTATGGCCGGTTTGCCGGTTTTTGCAGGATTTATGGGCGGATTTTCCGTACTGGCGGGACCGACAGGCGGATATCTGGCCGGTTATGTGCTGTTGGTGTGGAGCGGCGCGTTTTTTGTGAAATGTTTTCCCAAAACCTTTATCGGGCGTATTGCATCGCTGACTGCGGCAATGGTGCTTTGTTATCTGTTTGGCACCCTTTGGTTTTGCGTGCAGATGCAGGTGGGAATAGCTGCCGGATTTGCCATGGCGGTGCTTCCGTATCTGCCGTTTGAATTTTGTAAGATTGTGGCTGCAGCATCTGCAGGGCCTAAAATTGCAGCGGCTGTCAGACGGGCAGGATAAAGCGGCATACAGGTAACAGGCAGCTCAAAGCAAAATGAGGAGCAACATATGAAAGCGGACGATTTACTTATGAAAATAGGAATCGTGCATATTCTGGATTCCATGGTGGGAGTGCCGGTTTTATCGGATCAGCCCATTGATATGGGCTCCAATCTGTGCGATTTCTTGAAATCACATATAGAAAAGATTACAGAAAGCGATGACATCAAAAAATGTCAGTTTTCCGAGGAATCAGAGGTAAAACAACTGATTCAGAACTGTAATGCAGAGAATTTCGTGGAAACCAGCAGACAGCTTTGTCAGAAGCTTTACGGCATTATGAATGCCAATATTGACATTCCGGCGGCGGATGTGGCGGTTGTGGTATTTTCCTGTGAACAGACCGATTATTTCGGATTTTTGAAATTAAACTATAAAACCCATTACACCCATGCGACCCGTCCCACTGACGAGGGCGGCAATTTAAACGATATCATTTTGCAGAAGGCGATCCTGCCGTCTGCCGGACAGAAGCTGTCAGAGGCCTTTTTTGTCAATCTTTCCAACGGTGAGATTGTGCTTACCGAGAAAAAATATGAGATCAACGGTGAAAAGCGGCTTTATCTTTCCGAGATTTTTTTAGAGTGCCATGCACCCATGTCACAAAAGACCCGTCTGGATATTGTGACCCGTGCGGTGGAGCAGGTCAATAAGAAATATTACGGTGATCAGGATACAGAACGCAAGATGGAGATCAAAAAAGCCATCTATGAAGAACTGGAAGAGACAGGCACACTTGCAGTGGAAGCCGTAAAGGAAAAGGTATTTAAGGACAGTCCGCAGATGCAGGCTGATCTGGAGGAAAAACTGGAAAAATACAATATGGCAAAGGAAGTGGTGATGCCAAAAAGTGAGGCTACCATCAAAAAATTTGCCAAGCAGCATCTGACCACAGATACCGGTATTGAGATCACAATTCCCATGGAAGAGTACAAAGATCCCGACAAAGTGGAATTTATCACCAACGAAGACGGAACTATTTCTGTACTGATCAAAAATATCGGACATTTAAGCTCAAAATAAGAGGATTAAAAAATGGCAATTATGACAGAAGAAGGACGCCGCAGGGCGCATTACGAAAAAATGACACAGACGCCGGTTCCAAAGCTTGTTTCAAAGCTTGCCGTTCCGACCATTGTGTCCATGCTGATTTCTGCACTGTATAATACGGCAGATACCTTCTTTGTGGCAAAGCTTGGAACCAGTGCAGTGGGAGCCGTGGGAATTGTATTTTCCCTGATGGCGATCATTCAGGCAGTCGGATTTACGCTGGGAATGGGCTCAGGAACAGTTGTAGCCCTTCATCTGGGCGCAAAACAGCAGCAGAAAGCACAGGAAGCTGCAAGTACCGGTTTTTATCTGTCTATTGCACTGGGACTTGTGGTGACAGTGCTGGGACTTTTGTTTCTGGATCCGATGATGCGTCTTTTGGGTGCAACGGAGACCATCCTGCCCTATGCAAGAGATTACGGTCAGTATATTCTGCTTGCAGCGCCGCTTATGTGTGCCTCCTATGTCATGAACAATATTTTCAGATATGAAGGAAAAGCGCTGATGGGAACCATCGGTATGGCAACCGGCGGTGTTTTAAACATCATACTGGATCCGCTTTTTATTTTCGGACTGGGATTGGGTACTGCGGGAGCAGCGATCGCAACTGCCATCAGTCAGACTGTAAGTTTCTGCATTTTGGTTGGTCTGTTCTGTACCGGAAGAAGTTCTGTGCGTCTGCAGCTTAAAAATATGTCCAGAAAGCTTTCTGTTTACTGGGAGATCATCTGGAAAGGCTTCCCTTCCATGTGCCGTCAGGGACTTGCCAGCGTTGCATCCGTATCTTTGAATGTCAACGCAGCAGTTTACGGTGACGCAGCGGTTGCTGCCATGAGTATTGTCGGCAAGATCATGTTCTTTATGTTCTCTGCGATGCTTGGTTTTGGGCAGGGATATCAGCCTGTTGCCGGTTTTAATTACGGTGCCAAAAAATATAAGCGTGTTTATGATGCAACCAGATTTACAACCGTAGTGGGTGTTGTGGTTCTTTCCGTACTCGGTGCCATTATTTTTGTGCTGTCACCCCAGATCCTGAAGGCATTCCGTGCAGATGATGCGGAGGTGATCGCATTGGGAACTTACGCACTCCGGGCACAGTGTCTTGTGATGCCCTTGTTTGGCATTACCACCACCATAAATATGGGAATGCAGAGTACCGGACATGCCGGCGGTGCTACCTTTTTATCTCTTTGCAGACAGGGAATCTTTTTCCTGCCGCTGATCATGATCCTGCCGCAGTTCATTGGTGTGACAGGTGTTCAGCTGGCACAGCCTCTGGCAGATGCATGTACACTGGCGGCAACACTGCCGTTTATGGTGATGTTTTTGAAAAAGCTGAAACGAATGAGTAACGAAGAGAAGGCGGAGGTGTCAGCTTAACATGGCAAATACAGAAAAAGTTCGTTTAAATAAGTATCTTTCCGAAACCGGTATCTGTTCCCGAAGAGATGCGGACAGACTGGTGGAGGAAGGGAAAGTTTTTGTCAACGGAAAACCTGCAGAACCCGGCATGAGAGTCAATGACCGGGATAAGATCGTTGTGGACGGCAAAGAGTGTACCCATCGCGAAAAGAAAGTGGTGCTGGCATATTACAAGCCTGTTGGCGTGACCTGTACCGAGAAAGACAAGCATGCACAGGTGACGATCAAAGACGTGCTGGAATATCCCGTGCGCGTGACCTATGCAGGCAGACTGGACAAGGATTCCGAAGGTCTGCTGTTGATGACCAATGACGGCGATCTGATCAACGGTCTGATGAAAGCGTCAAATTTCCATGAAAAAGAATACATGGTACGTGTCAACAAACCCATCAGCAAAGAATTTATGAAAAAAATGTCCGAGGGCGTGATGCTTAAGGAGTTAAAGGTTAAGACCCGTCCCTGTTTTGTAAAAGAAGAAAGCAAATTTGTATTCCGTATCATTCTGACCCAGGGCTTAAACCGTCAGATTCGCCGGATGTGTAAGGAATGCGGATATTCTGTGGTAAATTTGCGCAGAGTAAGAGTGGCAAATATCATGCTGGGAGATCTGGAACCGGGTGCATACCGTCAGGTGACAGGCGGCGAGCTGCGTGAGCTTTACAGTCAGGTAAAACAGAACGTGGAAAAAGGCGAGCATACCCGTATGAAGGAAGCCCGTGAAAAGGAAGAAAAGCAAAAACGTGCACAGCAGCAGGAGCGCAGACGAAAAAAAGAAGAGGAAGAACGCAAAGCAAACGGCGGACAGCCCGGCAACCGTTCCAAAGGCGGCAAACGTTCCGGCAGATATGATGATTTTGTGATCAGAGTAAAAGTATGAGTAAATTAGACAGAATGAAAGAACTGACGGTTCTTCTGCAGCAGGCTTCCAAAGCCTATTACAGCGAAGACCGTGAGATCATGAGCAATTTTGAATACGATAAGCTTTATGATGAACTGGTTTCTCTGGAAGAAGAAACCGGCGTGGTACTGGCGGGAAGTCCTACTGTGACAGTGGGATATGAGGCGGTGGACGAGCTGCCCAAGGAACGCCATGAAAAGCCCATGCTGTCATTGGGAAAGACCAAAAACAGGGAAGAACTGCCGGATTGGCTTGGAACTCAGAAGGGGTTGCTGTCCTGGAAGCTGGATGGACTTACCATTGTGCTGACTTACCGTGACGGTGAGCTTTTTAAGGCTGTTACCCGGGGAAACGGTGAAGTGGGTGAAGTTGTTACCAATAACGCAAAGACCTTTGTCAATCTTCCCCACAAAATCCCTTATAAAGGGGAGCTGATCCTGCGCGGTGAGGCAGTGATCACCTATAAAGATTTTGAAAAGATAAATGCGGCCATTGAAGATGTGGAAGCACGCTATAAAAATCCCAGAAACTTATGCTCCGGCTCTGTCCGTCAGCTAAACAGCCAGATCACGGCACAGCGTATGGTACGCCTGTATGCTTTTTCTCTGGTTAAGGCGGAAGGCGTGGATTTTGAAAATTCCCGTGAAAAAGAGTTTCTGTTTTTAAAGGAACAGGGCTTTGAAGTGGTGGAATACTGCTGCGTGGATGCTTCAAATGTGGCAGCAGCAGTGGAAAGCTTTGAACAAAAGATTTCAGGCAATGCAGTTCCCTCAGACGGTCTGGTTATGGTGCTTGACGATATCGCCTACGGTGAATCTCTGGGCATGACTGCAAAGTTTCCCAGAAATGCCATTGCGTTTAAATGGGCCGATGAACAGGCAGAAACCGTCCTTTTGGAAATGGAATGGAGTGCCAGCCGTACAGGCCTGATCAACCCGGTGGCGATTTTTGCACCTGTTGAACTGGAGGGCACTACAGTAAGCCGTGCCAGCGTCCACAATATCAGCATTGTTAAAGAGTTAAAGCTTGGCATCGGAGACCGCATCAAGGTTTATAAGGCAAATATGATCATTCCGCAGATTGCGGAAAACCTGACACAGTCAGCCAGTCTGGAAATTCCGGCAGTATGTCCTGTCTGCGGACAGCCCACCACGATTCAGCAGGAAAATGACACGGAAACCCTGCATTGCACCAATCCTGACTGTGATGCCAAAAAGTTAAAGGCATTTACCCTGTTTGTCAGCCGTGATGCCATGAATATTGACGGGTTATCCGAAGCAACTTTGGAAAAATTCCTTGCCAACGGATTTCTGCATACCTATGCAGATCTGTTTCATCTGGACCGCTATCGGGAGCAGATTGTGGCAATGGAAGGGTTTGGTGAAAAATCCTACCAGAATCTGATCGACAGCATGGATAAAGCACGCAATACCACACTGGCGAAGCTGATCTACAGTCTGGGTATTCCAAATATCGGTCTTGCCAATGCAAAAATGCTCTGCCGTGAGTATAAAAATGATCTGGACAAACTGATGCATGCATCAGCGGAAGATTTGTCTGCCATTGACGGCATCGGACCGGTGATCGCCAATACCTTTTACAGCTTTTTTGCAGAGGAAAAGAACCAGACAGCGTTAAAGCTTGTTCTGGAGGAAGTGAAAATTGCTGAGGAGACTTTTTCAGAGGAGCAGCAGGCGCTTTCCGGAAAAATCTTTGTGGTGACAGGAAGTCTGGTACATTTTGAAAACCGCAATGTTTTAAAAGAAAAGATCGAGCAGCTGGGCGGCAAAGTGACCGGCAGCGTAACCGGCAAAACCACAGCCCTGATCAATAACGATATCACATCCAATTCTTCCAAGAACAAAAAGGCCAAGGAACTGGGTGTGGAAATTCTGACAGAAGAAATGTTTATGGAGATGTATTTAAAAGGGGAGGAGTAAATTATGCCCATTAAAGTACAGAGCGACCTGCCCGCTCGCGAAATACTGGATCATGAAAATATATTTGTAATGGACGAATACCGTGCGATGAAGCAGGATATCCGTCCGCTGCAGATCTGTATTTTAAACCTGATGCCGGTCAAGACAGACACGGAGCTGCATTTGCTGCGTTCCCTGTCCAATACCCCCATTCAGGTGGATGTGACCTTTATGAAGATCGGAAGCCATGTTTCCACCCATACTTCTGCAAGTCACTTAAATAAGTTTTATGAAACCTTTGAAAATTTAAAAGACAACAACTATGACGGACTGATCATCACCGGCGCACCGGTGGAGCAGATGCCTTTTGAAGAGGTGGATTACTGGCCGGAACTGTGCGAGATCATGGAATGGTCCAAGACCCATGTGCAGAGTACCTATCATATCTGCTGGGGCGCGCAGGCAGGGCTTTATTATCACTTTGGACTGGATAAAGTACAGCTGCCCGAGAAGCTGTTTGGTGTGTACAAACATAAAGTGTTAAACCGCAAAGAGCCTCTGGTACGCGGCTTTGACGATATTTTCTGTATTCCCCACAGCAGACATACTACCACCCCTTCCGAGTCTATCCATAACTGTGAGGAGCTTGTGGTAATGGCAGAGTCTGATATTGCAGGCGTGATGATGTGTATGACCAAGGACGGCCGCCAGATTTTTGTGATGGGTCATCCCGAATATGACAGACTGACCCTGCATAATGAGTACATTCGCGATGTGAATAAGGGACTGCCGATCCATGTGCCGGAAAACTATTATCCGGATGATGATCCCACCCAGAGACCGATTTTATCCTGGAGAGCACACTGCAATAATCTGTATACGAACTGGCTGAATTATTACGTTTACCAGACAACACCGTTTGACCTGCGGGACATGCGCTGAAAATCCAGTGTTTATGAGGGTTTGTGGGATTTTAATGAACCAATCTGTTTTTACAAAACACCTCATTTTTTGACAAAGTTGAACAGAAAAATGGGGTGGTAGCATAACAAACAAAACATGAAGAAATATTGTTTATTGTTGGTAAACCGCGAAGCAAATAAGCTTTGCGGTTTTTTTAGAGGAGAGAGAATGAAGAATTACATCACGGTTAAACAGGCAGCAGTGAAGCTGGCGTTTTTTTGTACCAACATACAAAAAAACACCTTTGACATGATCAATGCAGGTTCGCCTTGCGAAATTCTGAAGGAGAACACCCAACAATCTTTTTAAATAATCTGCTGAAATAGAAGATATCATTTATACCCACGGATGTGGCTGCTTCCTGAAAAGTGTACCCCTGCCGGATCAGGTACTTGGCTTTCTCAATCCGGAAATTCATCAGATATTCCACGGGAGATAAATTCGTTTCCTTTTTTGATAGATTTGGATTAATCATAGATTGCAGAAGATAGGAGAGCAGGAAATGAAGAAACAACAAAATATATTCGGCATAAAGTTGCAGATGACAGTTTTACCGTATCCTGGACAGAGCCTTATGGAACCGCAATGTATAAATGACATTTGTGTCGCACAATTTACAAATCAATATTCTGCTGTCATCACCCTTAGGGTGGATAGGCGTGCCATTCCCATGCGTCAGACAATGAAAGAACTGGCAGACTGGTGGTGTAGTGCGTGCGGCATGACTCCGGTTTATGTGCCGGCTGCGGCTAAGGATCCTCTCTAATCCACATGGTATTCTTATGCCCAGAATATTTCTGAGAAAACAGGATGATATTCAGGCAGCGGTGTTGGATCCGCGTTATAAAGAAGTACGGGATTTTTTGTCAGCTCTCTATAAAAAAGCACTGCTTGAATGGGATCTGGATGGATTTAAACTGGATTTCATCGATGAGTGGAGAGCGGATCCCGGGAAGCTTCTTAAAAGAACACAAAGATCTTCTGCAGTCCGAAAATCTGAAAACCTATGAAGCACATCTGCTGTATACATGGACAATGACTACGGAAGGAAATGAATGTGCAGTAGGTGTATACGCCATTGACAAATGTATTCGTCCGGATGCTGTGGATATCATTTATAACATAAACAGTAAAAGAATTACGATTACAAGGAAAAGGAAGAGAAAATGGAGAACAGTTTATTGTATTTTTCACCGGCACAGTATTATATGGAAGCGCTGCCTCTGGGAAATGGAACGATCGGAGCGATGTGTTATTCCGGTGTAAAGACAGATGAGATATCTCTGAATCACGATACTCTGTATGCAGGGCGTCCGAAGACAGTAACCCGGGAAGGAGCCTATGAATCATGGAAAAAGGCACAGAAGCTGGCTATGGAAGGCCAATATAAGGAAAGTAAGCTGGAACTCCAAGAACATTTCATGACCGTGGGCACCCAGCCTTACATGGCTTTTGGTTCTCTGTTTCTGCATTTTGGTTTTACTGAATATACAGAGTATCAGCGCAGTCTGGATCTGACTACGGCAGTGCTCACGAGTAGATTTGCTGCAGACGGGAAAAAATATATAAAAACGGCATTTGTCTCTTATCCGCATAAGGTATTGGTATATCGGATCGAAGCGGAAGATCACAGCAGTTTTTCTTTCAAAGTATCAGCGGACTGCCCGCTAAATCACACAAAACAGATACAGCATGGAATGCTGGTAATAGACGGAGAATGCCCGGGAGAATCCTTCACCCCGGTTAATGCCCCTTACTGTGACCCGCCTGCCTATTCTGACGTGGATGAAGAAAAAGGCATCCAGTTCCGGGGAGTGGTAAAGGTTCTGTGTGATGGAAACATCATAGAAGATAATGATCGCATAAAGGTGGAAAATACAACCTGTGCAACCCTTTATTTTACAGCAGATACCAGCTATAACGGATATGATAAGCTGCCGTTTTTACAGGGCAAAGAATACAAAGATGCCTGTTTGAAGATGCTGAAGGATGCCTGTGAGATAAGTTATGAGGATATAAAAAAGACACATATTGCGGACTATCAGTCTTATTACAATCGGGTTTGCCTGGAACTTGGCAGTGAGAAAACGGAAGATCTGCCTACAGATGAACTGCTGAAAAGCGAAAAACGGGATAACAGCCTCTATACCTTGATGTTCAATTATAACAGATATCTTTTGATTGCATCTTCCAGAGCCGGAAGTAAGGCGACGAATCTGCAAGGTATCTGGAATAATAGAGTACAGCCATTTTGGCATTCCAATTATATTATGAATATTAATACACAGATGAATTACTGGCCGGTACTTCCCTGCAATATGCCGGAACTGATGGAACCGCTGGAAGATCTGATCAGAGTTCTCTCTGTGGCAGGGGAAAAAACAGCCCGGGATTTTTATCATGCCAGAGGTTTTGTGGCACATCATACCACGGATATCTGGGGCTTTACTGCCCCTATATGCGGTCTGCCGCAGTATGCGTATTTCCCTATTGGTTCCGGATGGCTATGCCAGCATTTGTTTGATACCTATGTATATACTCTAGATAAAGAATATCTGAGAGAACGTGCTTTTCCGATCATGAAGAAGGCGGCAGAGTTTTATCTGGATATTTTGACAGAAGATACTGACCACACATTGATGCTTTGTCCGGGTACCTCCCCTGAGAACAATTTTTTGTTAAATGGAGAGGATTGCGATGTTTCTAAGAGTAGTGCTATGATGAATATGGCAGTTCGACGCCTGTTTTTGGATTGTAAAAGGCATGTGAGGTATTGGAAATCTCGGACAGCTTTTATAAAGAGATATGTGCCTGTGTGGATCGGATCAAAGGTCTGAGCATAGGGGAAGACGGAAGAGTTCTGGAGTGGAATGAGCCGTTGGTGGAACAGGATATTCATCATCGCCATATATCACATTTATATGCATTATTCCCGGCAGGTTTGATCTCTAAAGATGCGGAAAACGATCTGTTTGAAGCATGTAAAAAGACCCTGGAGGTAAAAGGTGATGGAGGAACCGGCTGGAGTGTGGCATGGAAGATTAATTTCTGGGCAAGGTTGCGGGATGGAAACCGGGCTCTGAAACTGATGGATGGTCTGCTGAAATATATTGATGCAGAGGGGACTGATGATGCACTTGATCTGGTACATTTCAACCGGGGCGGCGGTACCTACCCCAACCTTTTGGATGCTCATCCGCCATTTCAGATCGATGGAAATTTCGGCTTGTTAAGCGGGATCTGCGAGATGCTGCTTCAGTCGGATGAGGAACATATTTATCTGCTTCCGGCATTGCCGGATGCCTGGGCAGAAGGTTCAGTAAAGGGACTGGCGGCCAGAGGCAATGTGACCGTGGATATGCAGTGGAAGAACGGAACACTGACGGATTATACAATACATGGCAATTTGGGAGGCAGAACAGTGATTGCATTGAGATGATCTGATAGTCAGGCGAGACGGTCTTGTTTCTAACTTCATGTATTTGGCCGGCGTGACACCGACGGACTTTTTGAAGATTGAGAGCAGTAAAAGGAAGGCAGAGCAGCTTATGAATGATATGGCAAAGCAGGGTTGGGAAGTAGTGAGTGTTACATACTGGAATAACTTTACACTGTGTTTGCTGATTACGTTTGTAAGGGAAAGATAGGTGCCGGATGAAAGCTGTAAAAATGCAAATGTATCTATTGATTTTAATGATGTCTTTGCTTCTGTGTGCATGCGGAGCTACAAGTACAGTTTATACAATAGAAAAGAATAATGTCAGTTATGAAGTGGATACAGAAAATAAAACCATTTCTGATGGTATCAATGTGTATCAATATGAGATTTTTAGGAAATAAGTCATCCTATGATGTGAATATTACATACCCGAATGGATCCTCCTACTGGTTTCATATGTCTGGCGGTGTCGGTCACGGTGGCTGGAGTGATGATTACGATGAAGACCGCTACGTGGATGGTGATACCTTAAGCGATGTGCTTTTAAAAAAGGCACCCAAAGAAGTAAACACGGGTAATTGGTTAGCAGCCTTGATTATCATCTATGAGTAATCAGAAGGAGAAGCAGAAGCGTTACAGCGGCATGCTTCTCCATTTCTTTTTTAAGATTTGTTTAAGGTTATTGCGCGTATAGATTATTTACAATAGACTGTAGTTATATTATTAATCTTCCAGACAGTTAAAGATGAGGTGTAGGGAATGATAAAATACATGGGATATATACCGGCAATATTGTTTTTGAGCATTTACCTATTTTCTTGGGTTACAGGAACAAACCTTGCGTTAGTTGTGCTTCTGTTCTGGCTGGCCTGTTTTATGATTGCTGCAGTTTTTCTTCATAAAAGAATCATCTGGGGCAGTGTATTTGGGGCGCTTCCTGCTTTGCAAATGATTTATCATGGCGGCAGTGAAATATTAGTTGGAATTGCATTATTATTATTCTATTTGTTACTTAGCATTTATTGTTGGAAAAAACGTGATGCAGATACAGCTGTTTCTTCAGGCAAAGAGGTGTTGTTATTCGTTGTGAAAATCGTTTTAACGGTAGTAACCATTGTGGCGAGTGCTTATACAGCAGTTATTGGAGGCATGACCCTCATTTCAGAAGGGGTTCATCAAGTATTGGTATATATCGGGATGATTATTCTTCCATCCATTGCATTGCCAATGATCTGGCTGAAAAAGAGAAAAAAATTCTTTACTGCATGGTTGATCTTTGCAGTAGTCTACTTTGTTGCCTTAGGCATTAACTATGGATATGAGAAATATGATGAGAGTATTACTGTCAACACAGCGCCTAATATAAATGTTCATGAATATCTTCCGTTCAGAGAAGATTCAAAAATTGTGAAGATCGACAGTAAGACGCTGAAGCTTACAGAGGAACTTCCCGTTATTGACGGAGCTGCTGCGTTTTTCCCGGTTTATTCTGCATTTGTCAATGCGGTCTATCCGGAAACGACCAAGCTGTATGACGGGACTTTTGAATACAACAATACACCTGAAGGTTATCGGAATCTGGCAGAGAAGAACATTGATCTGTTCCTGGGAGTCTATCCTTCAGAAGAACAGAAAGCCTATGCAGAGGAATGTAATACATCCCTTGTGTATACACCGGTTGGAATGGAAGCCTTTGTATTCTTCGTTCACAAAGATAATCCCATAGACAATCTTACCACGGAACAAATAAAGGGAATCTATTCTGGTGAGATTACGAACTGGAAGCAAGTTGGAGGCAAAAACGAAGAGATCGCCGCCTTCCAACGCAATGAAGGCAGCGGCAGTCAGAGCATGCTGAAGCGGTTTATGGGTGACACTCCAATCATGGAGGCGCCTACCGAACTGGTAAACAGCATGATGTCCGGCATTATCGAAAAGGTGTCCGATTACCGGAGCAAATCCAATTCCATCGGTTTTTCTTTCCGATATTATGTGGAGGGGATTATCCAGAATCCCGATATCAAAATGCTTTCTGTGGACGGAGTAGCTCCAACGGCAGAAAATATTCGGAATGGAAACTATCCTGTTGTCACAGCGATGTATGCTGTAACCTATGAAGAAAATACAAACGAAAACGTAGATAAACTTCTCCAGTGGATATTGTCTGAAGAAGGCCAATATATCATTAAAGAAACAGGCTATGTCGGTATTTCAGATTGAAATTTATCCCAAAAGAGAGAAATAGCTCCCGCTAATTTACTTTAATTGCCATTTATTTCCTGTATCAGCTTTTGTACAATAATAGCACAAGTAATAGCTGGCATGAACGACAGAAAGGAGCTTGGGCGTATGAGTACAAGAGAACGGATACTAACTATACGGATCATGGATATGGCGGGAAAACAACCGCCGTAAAAGGCATGTGTAACCAAACAAGAGAAGCACAAATGAGAAAGGAGAAAAGGGATGGATTTTTTAGTTGGTGTAGGTATTGTTCTTGTTTTTTTGATTCTGATCTTAATGATCGGTTATGTGAAATCTCCGCCTGATACAGCGTATATGATTTCCGGTTTCCGAAAACCGCGTATTTTGATTGGAAAAGCCGGTATCAGAATTCCGTTTTTGGAACGTCTGGATAAGCTGTCATTAAAAATGTTTTCTGTGGATGTAAAGACGACAGACTTTGTACCCAATGCAGAGTATATCAACGTGAAAGTGGATGCTACTGTCAAAATCCGTATCGGACAGAGTGAAGAAATGATGGCACTTGCCTCCAAGTTCTTTTTAAATGAGAGCGAGGAGATGATCATTCGACGTGTTCAGGATACTCTGGAAGGCAATATGCGTGAGATCGTGGGCCAGATGCGTCTGGAAGAAATGGTTACTGACCGTAAAGCGTTTGGAGAACGTGTACAGGAAAACGCCATTCCTGATCTGCAGAAGATGGGGCTGGAGATGATATCCTTTAATGTACAGTCTTTCTCAGATCAGAATAATGTGATTGAAGACCTGGGTATTGATAATATATCCCAGATCAAAAAGGGTGCTGCTGTAGCAAAAGCTCAGGCCGACAGAGATATCGCCATTGCACAGGCGCAGGCTGCAAAAGAAGCGAATGATGCCAAGGTACAATCTGAGATGGAGATTGCAGAAAAGCAGACATCACTGGCAATCCGTCAGGCAGAGTTAAAGAGACAGTCTGATGTGAAGAAGGCGGAAGCAGATGCGGCCTACTCTATTCAGGAACAGGAGCAGAGAAAGACCATTGAAATTACCTCCGCAAACGCAGATATCGCTCGTGCAGAGCGTACTGCGGAGTTGAAAGCAAAAGAAGTTGATGTTACCAAGCAGACATTAGATGCAGAGATCCGTGCCAAAGCAGACGCAGAACGTTATGCTGCAGAACAGGAAGCGGAGGCAGAATTATTCCGTCGTACCAAAGAGGCTGAAGCAAAAATGATTGAGCGTCAGCGGGAAGCGGAAGGTATCCGTGCCGTTGGCGAAGCAGAAGCAGAAGCAATCAGACTGAAAGCGTTAGCAGAGGCAGAAGGTATTGATAAGAAGGCGGAGGCAATGAAGAAATACGGTGAGGCTGCAGTGATTGAGATGATCATGGCTGCATTGCCTGAAATTGCTAAAAATGTGGCTGAGCCTCTCAGCAAGGTTGACAAGATCACCATGTATGGAGAAGGCAACAGTGCAAAGCTTTTGTCTGATATCGTAAATGGTACGACTCAGGTGACGGAAGGTATCAGTGCCGGAATGGGAATTGATATCAAGAGCCTGATCATGGGAGCTTTAGGAGGAAAAATGGCAACAGAGGCAGCAGCACCGGTTGTAGTGGTGCAGTCTGCAAAGGAAACTTCCGGTGAGCAGGAGTCATCTGCAGATAAGTAATTCCTGTAAAGGGGCTCACGGAAGGTGAGCCTCTTTTTAACGAATAAGAAAGAATAGACAGAAACAGGAGAACAGGATGAATTTATACATAAAACAGCATATCTTTACCTGGGGAGATCAGTTTTCCATTTATGATGAGGAAGGAAGAGAAAAGTATTGCGTGGAGGGTGAAATATTTACCTGGGGTAAAAAACTCCATCTCTCTGATCTGCGGGGAAATGAACTTGCATTTATTGAACAGGAGCTATTTACCTTTCTTCCCAAGTATCATGTATCCAGAAATGGAGCCCGGATAGCTGAAGTAGTTAAGGAATTTACATTCTTTAAACATGAGTACAGTGTAAACGGTCTGGGATGGAAGGTGCATGGAGATTTCTGGGATCATGAGTATGAAATAACCGACGGGGATAGAATGATTGCATCTGTATCCAAAGAGTGGATGACCTGGGGAGATGCTTATGAAATTCGATTTGGAAGTAGTGTGGATGAAGTAGCAGCACTGGCAGTAGTACTTGTGATCGATGCCTGTATTGAGGCTGAAAGAAGAAATTAGTATGAACAGGGGAAAAGACTATGAGATAGAGAGATTTCCTGTACAGAGAGAATGAAAAGAACGGGAGACTCATAGATAAGGAGAAGCTGGACGTGATGAACCGCATCAGTGAGGCCTAGGGACAGGTAAAGAATGTAAAAGGTCAGATCAATTCCTTGCTTGGTAAGTTGAATCGAGCCTGTGCATCGGTAAAAGCTGAGCAGACAGCAGCCAAAAGCAGACTGCAGGAATTGGTTGAAAAAGCGGCTTTGTAGAAAATCCGCGGAGGTAAGGGTTTGGAAACAAGTTATATTGTCATATTTGTGTTACTCATAGTACTGTTCATTCAATATCGGAATGAACAGCTCTGGGTAAAAAATTGGAGGGTGTTATTAAAGAAATCAGCGGAAATGCCCTGATGATTGAAAAGAAAGGGATGCTTGAGGCTGTAAATCTGGATTTTGTAGTGAGAATCCGTGAGTATCCCAGAAATAAAAAAGGGAATAAGAAATCTGTGGTGTTAGATTAAGGTTGCTATGTTTAAAAACTGGGAAAGTGTTAGAGAAAAATAATATAATTTTCTGAAAGGAAGATGTGAAGGAGCAATGATGATACAGACATATGCAAAAGAAATATGTGAGTTTTTGATGCAGATACCGGAAGTAAAATCCTGCAGTATCTACGGAAGTCTGAGTAAAGGCACTTTTGATGAATATTCTGATGTTGACATCGAGATTGATGTTTCGGGTACAGATAATGGTATGTTTATTAAAAAGCTTCCGGAGCTTATAGCAAAAGAGTATGATCTTATTTTCTATGATTATGCTCCAAGTCTGGCTCCGCAGAAATATATTCTGTCAGTTGCAATGAATACGGAAAATCCTTTTATGGTGGTGGATATCACATGTACGGCCAAGCCCCATTGTACTGCCGTTTCCAAGAAGGAGCTGTCGGAGCTGAATAACCGATATGATCATACATTGAAGTTGTTTGTTGCAAACTTAAAACACTATCTTCGTGGCATTGATTGTTATGATGATATCGAAAAAATGTACAGAAGAATTTGCGGACAAGATGCGGAAATATATGATGAGGAACAGATGCTGAATGTTGTGTTCGAGTGGTTGGAACAGAATGCGGAGAGTCAGCATGAACATTATATTTCTTCGCTTGCGGAGTATTTGTAACGATGAATCAAATCAGGAGAGTAAAACAAATGGGTATAGAGTTTAAAAAGTTTTCAGAGTTTCCACGAGGTACGATGTATGATATTTTAAAGGATGCTTATTCATATGATCCGAGAAATAAAAAAATATGGAATGACAACTGGTCAGAATCGGATTCCTTTTTTTACGATAATCCAGAGGTTGCTGATAAGTGCGGATTTGTAACTTGCTTGAATGGTTATCCGATAGGATTTATAACATGGGATCCAAGAAATACACCTGAGTATGTTGAGATAGGTCATAATGGAATCCGGAGTGCTTATAAAGGAAAGGGCTATGGGCGTTTACAACTGCAGGAAGCCGTTAACAGAATTCGATCTTATGTGGGATTAAAGAGAGTAATTGTATGTACAAACAGTAATTTTATTGCTCCTAAGAATTACGAAAGTGTAGGTTTTCAGTTGTATGATAGAAAAGTAAATAACTCGGAAAGTGCTTTCACGGGAGATTATTTGTATTATGAAATAAGGATATAGCATTCTATTGATGTTGGGCCAGATATTAGGAGTATAACCACAGCAGTCTTGCATAACGTAAGGCTGCTTTTTAAGTTTTGAGAAAAGGGTTGTTAGTATCTTGGGAGGATGTATTGAGCTAGGGACAGATTCAATAAAAGGCGTTATATTTAATTTATAAAAGTGGTTTTCAGATAAAGGTTAAGAAAAAATGTTTAAATAATTTAGACTTTTGAACCTTTTTGCAAAATAAACGACTTAATAGTTGAAAACGTTTTCAAATAGTTTTGTAAAGAGGAGGTGATGGCATGAATGAATTTGAAGAGCTTTTAAGGCAGCACAAAAATATACTTGAACGTTTTGTAAAGTATAAGATTCAGGATCAATGTGATGCAGAGGATCTGATACAGGAAACCTGCCTTGCTGCTTATATGAATTTTGAAACCCTAAAAAGCAGAGAGGCGTTCATAGCCTGGCTGATCAGCATTGCTAATAACAATGCAGGAAATTTCTATTCCGTTGACTTTCTCTGTTTACGTGTGTTACATTGAAAAAAACAACACGATCAGTGCCTGGCGGCTTTATTTGAGGAAGAGACATGCAAGCAACTATTTTTGATATTCAGCGTTTTTCAGTTCATGATGGGCCGGGAATCCGGACAACCGTCTTTTTTAAGGGATGTAATCTGCATTGTTTCTGGTGTCATAATCCGGAATCGATACGTTCAGAGAAGGAAGTGCAATTTCATCCGATCAAGTGTATCGGCTGCGGCAAGTGTTTTGCGGTGTGTCCGAACCAGTGTCATGTGATGAGGGATGGAGAGCGGGTATTTGAACGTGAAAAATGTTCTGCATGCGGGAAATGCACAGATCTGTGCTATGCGGAAGCGCTTACAATGGCAGGAAAGGATTATACGCCCCGGGAAGTGCTGGACATCGTGATGATGGATAAACCTTTTTATAAAGAAAACGGCGGCATGACCTGTTCGGGCGGTGAACCCATGCTGCAAAAGGATTTTCTTACAGAACTTTTGCGGATGGCAAAGGAACAGGGCATTCACACTGCAGTAGATACTGCGGGAAATGTGCCGTTCTCCTGGTATGAGCAGATATTGCCCTATACAGATTTGTTTTTATTTGATCTAAAATGTATGGATGATGCGACACATGTGAAGGCGGTTGGGGTACATAATCAGCTTCTGAAAGAAAATATCCGCAGGCTTTCCGATGCAGGGGCGCATATCTGGGTGAGGATTCCTGTAATTCCCGGAATCAATGCAAACATGGAGAATATGCGTGAAACTGCAGAGCTGGTCAGAAATCTGGATGGTGTGGAACTGGTCGAGCTTTTGGCATTCCATAAGCTGGGCGGTGGAAAATATGAATCTCTTGGATTGGATTATCAGGCAAAGGATATCATTCCTCCCGCCAAAGAGCAGATTCAGGAATTCTGCCGGCCTTTTAAGGATGTAGGCAAAAATGTAAAGTGTTGAGTAAGGAAAAAGTATCTTTACGTCCGATCACTCAAATAACATTTTTTTGAAACAGGAGGATGATGCTATGGATTATCGGCAGAATATCAATATGCTGCATGACGCCAAGGTAGAGATGAATCAGAAGAAGCTGGATGCCAATGGAGTAATCCTGCGTACTGTCAATGATAAGGGGGAAATCGAGACCCGTTATCACGGTACTGATTTGAGTGAAGGAAAACCTACGTATTTCTATGATATTGATGACCACGGTTTTATTTACTGGGAAGAACCGGTACCATTTACACCCTGGTATCCGACCTATGGTAACAAGGCAGTAGGTCCAGTGGAGATAGGACGCAATTTTCGTAATTGGCTGGAAGTACACCCCACCATTATTCATCCTGCCAGTGCGCTGGCCTGCGGATGGATTGGTTTTATCCCTTTCAATATCGGATGGCCGGATGAAGAGTATCCCCATGAATTGAAGCCGCTGCAGCAGAAGTATAATATCATTTATTCTGGTATCGGCGGTATGAACCATCTTGGTCCGGATGTGCAGATCGGTTTACAGCTTGGCTGGGGCGGATTGCTTAATAAGATCCGTTATTACCGCATGGTTAATGCACCGGCCAGTCAGGATTTTTATCAGGGTGAGGAAGATACTGTGCTGGGAATCCAGACCTTTATCCGTCGCCATGTAGAATATGCCCGTGAACTTGCGGCGAAAGAAACAGATCCCGAATTAAAACAGAATTATTTGGAGATTGCAGATATCAATGAATGGCTGATCGACAATCCTCCTCGTACATTCCGTGAGGCAGTGCAGTTTATCAATCATTTCCAGACTTTTGACTGTATGTATAATTCAGGCGGCGGTATGGGACAGCTTGACCGCTGGCTGCAGCCTTTTTTTAAAAAAGATAAAGAAGCGGGTATTCTGACTGATGAACAGGCAATCTGGTATATGGCATCTCTGTTTTATAATGAGACTCATTATTCACAGATTGGCGGTGAAGCACCCGACGGTACAGACCTGACCTGCGACATGAGCTATATTATTCTGGAAGCGATGCATGCGCTGAAAATTCCCTGCAATGTGGCTCTTCGTGTTCATGAAAATATGGACAGAAAACTTCTGCGCCGTGCGGTTGAGATTCTGTTTGAGGATGGCACCGGCGTAGACTATTCCTGTGCCAAGGGTTTAAATGAAGGGTATATCAGAAATGGTTACCCCATGGAGATCGCACGTATGCGCGCTAAAGTGGGCTGTAACTGGACCGCTTTGCCCGGTGTAGAGTACTGTCTGCAGGACGTTTCCCGTCTGTGTATGGTAAAGCCCTTCACGATTGCGCTGGACGAGATGATGGAATTACCGGAAGAAGAGTATTCTCTGGAAAAGCTGTGGGAACTGTATAGTCATCATCTGGGTATCTCCGTACAGACCATGAAGGAGGGGCATGATGTTCATGCCCGCAAACATGGCAAGTATAAGCCGGAGATCGTGCTGAACCTGTTTTGTCACGGCACCATTGAGCGCGGACTTGACTGCTGCGACGGCGGTGTTGATCTTTATAACTTTACGCAGGACGGTGTGGGTATGCCCACTGTTGCCGATTCTTTTGCAGCGATCGAACAGCGTGTTGTCAATGAGAAGCGTCTGACCTGGAAGGAACTGAAACATGTTCTGGATACCAATTATGAGGGAGCAGAAGATATCCGGCTGATGTTAAAGAACATCAACCGTTATGGCAGCGGTGGATCTCTTGGTGATAAATGGGCTGTGAAGATCCGTGACCTGTATGTGGATCTGGTGAAAGGCTCACCTCTGCCCAATACCAAATACAATGTAATTCCCGGCATGTTCAGTCACGGTATCGTTGAAGCACTGGGCAGAAGAGTTCCCGCTACACCTAACGGACGTAAGAATGGAGAGGGTATTGCACACAATATTGATCCTGATCCCGGCTTTATCAGAAACGGTCAGGCCGCACCCACGGCCAAGGCGGTAGCTGTTGCAATGTGTCAGCCCGGCTGGGGCAACTCAGCTCCTTTGCAGATCGAACTGGATACAGCACTGGCGCACAATGCAGGCGGTATTGAAGCTGTTGAAAATCTGATCATGACTCATAATGAGATGGGAGGAACTCTGATCAACATTAATATCTTGTCAAGGGAGAAATTGCTGGAGGCACATGCAGATCCGTCCAGACATCCTGATCTGGTGGTTCGTGTGACCGGATATTCCGCGTTTTTCTGCAGTTTGTCCCCTGTATACCGTCAGCAGGTGGTTGACCGTATTCTGGCAGAGTCATAAAAAGATTAACTAAACAAATAACGGGAAAGGGGGATTTTTAATGCTGTACATGCCAAAGGATGGACATATGTGGGATACATCGATTGTCTATCATGAAAACAAATACTATCTTTTTTCGATGTTTCGCTATCATGGCGGCAAAGATCTTCATGTGTGGTGTGCTGTATCCGAAGATGGAGTGCACTTCCAGGATGTTGGTGCAGTGATCACTGACACAAAGCCTGTTTGGAAAATGTTTGTGCATCGTTTTGGGGATACTTTTGTCATGAATAATGGTTCCTTTTCAGGAAAGCCGGGCCATGAAAATGATACTCTGCGTTTTCATACCTCTAAGGATCTCATTCATTGGGATTTCTGCGGTGAAGATATGGACAGCCATCCGGATCCGCGCTGGTATCGGGAAGAGCAGCGATGGGATCATATGTATACGGTGGATTATGAGGGAAAATATTACGGATTTGTGGTTGCTACCCCTAAGCCTGAAACAGACAGCTTTGGCTGCGGCATGATGGTATCTGTGGATGGTCTCAAATGGGAAGCTCTTCCCCCTGTAAAGATTGATTGGGGAGATGAAACACCTGTCAATTTTGAAGTGGGAGGATGTGAAAAGCTGGGAGATAAGTATTATCTTATCGGCGGACTGCCGCGTGTGGCAGGCAATGAAGGGTATTCGATCATTGCTCTTGAAGCGGATTCTCCGCTTGGTACTTTTCGGCCTCTCAAAGACGGTATGATAATTTACGGGACATCTCATGGAAATCGGTATCATGGTGTTTCCTGGCTGGCAAGCTTTGCCCGTGGAGAGAAGGATGAACTTTTATTGACTAACTACGTGACGGCACAGAAGATAGAAGAGCTGTGTTTTATCGGTCTGCATCAAAACGTGTGGTTTCTTCCCATAAAAAAGCCTTTTGTGGATACTTCCGGCAAGTTTCGACTGGGCTATTGGAAAAAGAACGATCTTTTGAAAGGAACCGATATTACTCCTTGCGATCTTAGGGAAACATTTTTGCTTTCTTCAAAAAGTGATTCTTATGCTTTATTCAGCAGGGCTTCTTCCGAAAAAATGTTGACGCAGATACCGGACTGCGGTGTTTTCATTGAGGGAACAGCTGTAGTCCGTTCTGACGGAAGAATTCCGTATGAACGCTTTGGCTTTGCGTTTAAAGGAGATGGAGATATTCGCACAGTTACCGTGCAGGGCGGCAATCCCAAATATACGCATGCGCAAATCGAGGATTGGAAGGCGGATACCGACAGCCGTGAGATCATTGACGTGGTAGAACCTTATACCGCGGGAAAAACGAATTTCATTCCGGAGATTCCATTTACATTCAAGCTGCTTTGTCATGCGGATATATTTGAACTGTACATAGATGACGTGTTCGTACAGACTTACCATACACCGGATCATGTGAAGTATGTAAGCCTTTATTTGGAAAACGCTGAGGCACAGATTACGTCACTGCAGATATATGAGATGATGTTAGAAGGGATTTGCCTATGAAGAAAAATACATTTATCATAGCGATCATATTTCTTATGACATTAGCTGCTCTGGTGACAGCGCTTTTAATTGACACTATTCTAAGTTCCCGCAGAGCAATCGGAATCATCGGGGGAGCTGATGGTCCGACATCCATTCTTGTGGGGGAAAGCGTAAAGGTTGATCAGCAAAATCAGCAGACAATAGAAGATGAGGAATATGATGTTGATTCACAGCTGGCGATCATCGCAAAAAACAAAGACATGTGGCTGCCGGATTTAGAATATGCAGACGAGATTTGCCGCTATGCTGTCACAGATCTTGACCGCAATGGAAGACTGGAAATGATCGTATCCAATCACGGCGGTACAGGGCTGTATACATACAGCCGATTTTTTGAGGTGAATGAAAGCTTTGACGCTCTGGCAGAATGTGAAACAGATTTTCCGGAAGGAGATTCCCAACCGGATCTGCTGTTGGAGGAGACGCTGAATACATATATCGATAGCGATGATGTATTTCATTATGCCGTATATGATGTGTTAAAAAACGGTGCGGCAGAATATTATGAAAATTACCGTGCACTGAAGCTGAAAGACGGAAAAATCACAACCGTGCCTATTGCGTATAAAACTACCCTGTATGATCCGCAAAATGTAACCTGCACCGATGCGAATGGAAATGAGATTTCAGAAGAAGAGTTTGCTGAGGCTCCTGACAGGTATTTTGCAGGCTGTCAAAAAACAGTGACTACTCTTGGATGGCAGGATGTCAAAGAGCTGGATACAGAAATAGAAAAAATAAAGGAACAGATTCGGATATCGGAAAAGATATTTGCAAATCTGACTTGGGAGGATTGAATATGCAGAAACAAGGATTTAACCCTTATATGCCGTCATGGGAATATGTTCCGGATGGAGAACCGCATGTATTTGGAGACCGCATTTATGTCTATGGTTCTCATGATAAATTTCACGGGCATGCATTTTGTTTAAATGATTATGTTTGTTATTCTGCTTCGGTAACGGATCTTAAGGATTGGAAATATGAAGGAATCATTTACGGAAGATGTGATGATCCTCAAAATGAAGATGGAGAAGGATGTCTGTATGCCCCGGATGTATGTCAGGGTGCAGATGGAAGATATTACCTGTATTATTTCTTTGGCGGTTTTGCCAGAGTAGGAGTGGCTGTCTGCGATACACCGGCAGGCAGATATCAGTTTTACGGGTATGTGCACTATGAAGACGGCGTGATCTTTGGGGAGAAGCCGGGAGATATGATTGCTGATCCTGCAGTTTTGGCAGAAGGGGATAAGGTTTATCTGTATACAGGTTTCTGTGCTCCTGACGATAAAACAGCAGCAGGAGCTAAGGTGACTGTACTCAAGTCGGACATGCTGACAGTTGCAGAAGAATCCAGAACCATAGTTCCCAGTGCATCACACAGTGCCGGAACCGGATATGAAGGACATGAATTCTTTGAAGCCTCTTCTATTCGAAAAGTAAAAGATACCTATTATTATGTGTATTCCAGTATCTGGATGCATGAGCTTTGTTATGCTACCAGCGCTTCTCCGGTGGAAAATTTTGTGTTTGGAGGAACGATTATCAGTAATGTGGATCTTGGAATCGGGACGTATAAGTCACCTGAGAGACGCATGGCTTATCCAAACAATAACCATGGAGGAATGGAGCTGATTAATGGTCAGTGGTATATCTTTTATCATCGTCATACAAATGGTCATTCCTTCAGCAGACAGGCCTGTATGGAACCCATGGAGATTCTTCCGGACGGCAGGATTCCACAGGTGGAGATCACTTCCTGCGGATCAAACGGCGGTCCATTGAAAGGGGAAGGATTTTATCCGGGATATCTGGCATGTAATCTGTACAGTAAAAACGAACCGATTCAGGGAGTAACTTCATTTGGGAAAAATGTGGATGCAAGATTCCCTTATATTACCCAGGATGAACCTGACGGAGTGGAATGTCTTGGTTATGTGTGTTACCTGGAAAGCGGTTCCGGTGCCGGTTATAAGTATTTTGAATGTAAGAATACACGCCTGGTACAGGTACAGATCAGAGGTATCTGTAATGGAAATGTTCTTGTAAAAACAGCCCCGGAGGGTTGCTGCATCGGAACATTTTCAGTAAAGGAAACGAATAAATGGAAGATTTATGAGACAGATATTGCCATTCCGGACGGGGTACAGGCACTGTATTTTGAATATCAGGGAAACGGGTTTATAAGTCTTAACGGTTTTACTTTATTATCAAGTCAGCAGAAATAAGGCATGGTCTTATGAATAATAGTATGAAGGAACGGAAGAGTTACCATCCAGGTGATGTCCGGAGTAAATTACGTATTGGATATGATTTCCGATACAATGATCAAAGTTATCAATGCGAAAGGAAAACTGTACTATGAAAAAATGGATCATATCCTTACTTCTTGCAGTTATGTTTCTTACGATGCTGACAAGCTGTAAGTCGAAAGAAGTTACTGCCCCTTCAACAGTTGTTGAACAGAATCAATCTGAACTGGTTAAAAATTCGGAAACGCAGAACCCTGAAATGCAGGTTCAGGAAACAGAAATTGCCAAAGAAGAAACAGTTACAGAAAGTGCTGAACCTGAAACAGAATCCAGAGAAACAATCACGATTGAAAATGATCCGGTTTATGTTGCGGAAGCAGAAGAGATATTTGCATGGGAGCTTGACGCTTATCTTGTTCCTGAAGAAGAATTGGCAGAATATGATACCAGTTATCTTTTAAGCAATGCTATTATCAAAACGACGACGGTAACTGTTCACGAAGCAGATGCGGCGCATTGCAGGGTTACAATTAACTATCCGGATGCTGCATCTGTATGCAGGGAAGCTATGGAACAGTTGCCTGAAGATGCCGATGATGTTCAGATTGACACAGCTGTAAAAGATATAGCATCAGCTATTGAGCAAAAGCAGGTTGCGATGCTGGAAAAAGAATTTTTACTGGAAATGAACTCTGAAACAGAAGTAACATCCATTGCCTGGACACCGGAAGCTCTTGATGCCATAACAGGAAATCTGTATTCATTTGAATAAGGAGAGCATACAATGAAACATAAGAAAAATAAATTACGCCAATCTTTGTTTGCACTGGTGCTTGCAGCTGTTGTTTTTTGGAGTTCATTAATCCCTGCCAATGCAGATATGATGGAGTTTTCTCAATACAATAATGAGTTTGAGGTACAGGTTGTAAACGGAGCCGACAATCAATTTACCGGAAAGTTTATGCGCTATAATGGTGAAGTTTATATTTCGGCAGATTCTTTGACAAATATCAAAAATGTTCAGTTTCATTACCATGACACCCAGATTTGTTTTTACAGAGAGGATGTTTTTCCGATGGATTACATTCCTGAGGAAATGGCTGATGAAGAGTTCAGGGAAGCGACCGGTGGAAGGCGTCGTAATATTTTCCGCCGTATCGTGAAGGCGCCGGGGGCAGATATAGAAATCGACTATGGATCTGGCGATGGTCATGCTCATATCTTGGATCCTTATATTCTGACCTACAATCCCAGTGGTGAAGAAAGTATTGTTGAGCAGAGTGACGGTGAGATTTTTGTGAATTTTGCAGAGGCTATGGCAGAATTGTGCCTTTATTCTGTATTTGATTATGACAAGAAGATTTTATATGTCATCAATCAGAAAAACATATGGTCAATTCACAATTATCTGGAAAAAGTAGTTTATGCGGATGCAGCATATAACATGGCTTACTGGCGTGCGGAATATTGTTTTGATGTGGAAACATCAAAGAATTGGGCAGCTTTTTCTGATGCAATAAAAAATCTTCATAAGATTCCTTCCTATCTGACGGGATATGCCGATTACGAATTATATTTTAATGAAGCACTTAAAATTCTCATTCCGCAGGTTAATGAAAAATTGATCGTGGCTCAGGATACCATGGAACTTATGGATTTTACGAGCAGCATCGGTGGAATGGGAACGGAGGCGATGGACAAGTTGGGGACATCCTTCTGGGGGACCGGTGCACTCAAAAAATTCTGCTGGGCATTGGATTATACATCAAAGATCAATACAGCGCTGCAGGGTGATGATTTATTGAGTGTCGCTTCTTCAATGCGTAATATCATGAATATGTCTGACAGTGTACACAACGGGTTACAGACTGCTGTCAATTATTCCAGAGGATCGATTGATAAACAATGTACAGAAGCGCTGGATGCAGTGCTTGACTTAGTTAAATCAGGTAAGTATTCTTCAGATGATCTTGCCGCACAGTTTGCAGAAGGATTTGCTGAGATACTAATAAAAGAAACAACCGGAAAGGTTATCAGTATCTGGGGAGATGTTTCTAATTTAGTCACGGATGAAATATTAAAGGGAATATTTGGAAGCTCTAGTCAGGAGCAAATGAACGCGACCCTTGGGGCAGCAGCGAATCTGACAATACAGGATGCTGTAGGTTATGCACATAGCAACTTTTTGAGGCTGGTAGAAGGAAAAAGAGATGATTATGAATCTTTTGTGGAAGAACAGATGCGGGATCTGGCACTTGTATATCTGCTTGCAGCACAGAATGCACAGGAAGCTGTAAATATTGATAAATCCATGAATTATGGGACCAAAATGATTATTGACCGTGCCAGTCTGTGCATGGAATATCTGAATTCATTCCATGAAGAAGATTTCGATACGCCCAGACAGGCTGTTGAAACTGCAAGATCTCTTTACAGTTATGGCTACTATGGCCGAAGCGGTGTGGAATATATGATGTACTGGAACAGTGAAATTAGTGGAAGAGCAACTGATGTAGAACTTAATCTGGTTGGTACCGCTTCCAATGGTCATAAGATTCAGTATATTCCTTATGATGAGATCAATGGTTCTTTTGTGGATGAAGATGGAATGGCGGTTGCAACGCTGATCATATCCGGAACATATGCCCAGTTGTGTATTTTGGACACAGCAGGAGATTATGAACTGCAGATCACACAGGGAGCAGACTGGGAACCTAATTACGGTATCGGTTCTGTTGATCTGTATGCCGCTTCTTATGGAATTGAAAAAGGAATGTATATGACCAATCAGGAAGAAGATTTTGATAAATATCTGATATACGAAGGTGCCAGCGGTTACTATCAGATTCCTTTTTCAGGGGGATATCCCGGTTGGTAATTGCGCAAAGTGATCTGAATCATATAGCAAAGAAATATATAGCATAAAATCAAGTGGACTGTCTGTTTGAATGCAGACAGTCCATTTTTCATTGTGTTAATGCAAAAACAGGGAGACATCTCCTATAATTCCGGTAGGTGCCAGCGGTCCATGGGAGAAATCGTCACGGATGCCGCGCAGTTTTCTCCGTAATGTGGTGGCAACATCGATCCGCAGGGTATTTTTACCATGCTGAAGTGCCTTGAGGATGTCAAAACGGTAAGGTTTTGAGATACGGGTACCCACATAAATATCATTGATAAATACTTCTGCAGATTCATAAACATCGTCAATCAACAACAATGCATTTTCACAGCTTTCATCCCAAAAATCAAAAGAGGTTTCATAACGGATCCAGCCTGAAAAATCAGGATAAACACGGCTTATGCTTCGATGACTGTCATGCAGGTCAGTTGCGGTAAAGTGCGGGTAATCGGTTGCTTCAGCCAGAGAAATATCAAAACAGTTAAACAGTATCTTTTGGCCTTTGGAATCGGGAATTGATCTGACGGCATCTGTTATCGTCTGATCAAAGGTGATGATGATCATATCCAGCGGCTGAATGGCGGGAGAGAGTGTAAGCATTTCACCATCCTGTTCACAGGCAAGAGAATAGATCCGGTTTTCCCATGCATCATACAGATAAGGCGTGCTTGGCTTTTGGCGCTTGATGCGAATCTGACCGGTAAAGGTTTTGGCAGGATCTTCATTCAAAAACAAGAAGGTGTCGCAGTCCGTTGTATAGTGATAACAGGTCAGATTGGGATAAGGTTCCTTCAGAGAGATTTCCGGCTGTATGGCTGCAGAAAGAAGCTTGGGCAAATCTTTGGGTGCGGCAAAAATAAAGGATTTCAGCTTTTCTGTATATGCAGCAGATTCTTCGGGCGTACAGTTGCTGATTCCTTTTGGAAATTCACCCGTCAGATATACCGGAATGCCGGCTTTGTGAACGGCATATGCAAAATCCGCGGTATCTTTGTAGAGGTATTCACAGCCGGGAAGTATCAGTGCCTGATATCTGTAACCGTTGACTTCAAAAACACCGTTTTCAATTCGCGTGCGGAATTCTTCCTTGTGCGTATATACATCAGGCCATAATACATGAAAATCAATCTGGGAAGTGACAAGTGCTTTGGCTGCATAAGCGCAGTTATCGGCAGTTCCGGCCCAGTCATTTTCACCGTGATACATGATCGCGGCTGTTGGATGAGATACACCGCCATTGATCAGATGGCAGACCCGGTTGGAGTATGCCATGAGCTCTCCAAAGGCTTTATACTGCGGGTTTTCACCGTGGGCATAAAAATGAGGCGGACAGTCCGGATCGGGAAATGCTTTGGGCGAAAAGGCATGGGGAACATAATGATTGACACCGCGTACCAGAAAGAAATCCATATAGTATTTAAAGGATTTTACACCCGCTTCCCAGCCGTAGGCTCCGAAATTTTCACACATGCAGCGGCCTTTTTTCTTGGGATCCAAAGCAGCCTGCGCGGTGCCCATTTTGGCAAAGGCATAGTGCCAGAATGGAGCATCGTATCTCCATTTGTCGGTATAGCTGCGCATAACCTCCTGACCGCCGATCAGGATGCAGTTTCCGATGTTGTCAATACCTGACATATGCTGACCGGCCATAGCGCGGTAAAAGTGAACCAGATTCGGACCAAGGTGACTGCTTTCCCCTTCCATGATATGGCCGATATATTCCACACCGTGTTCTTCACACCAATGTCCGACCTGATCGGAAAAGCATTCCTGTACAAGCTTTGAGAGCACATCCATGTACACTGTCCGGATGCGTGCACGGGACTGTCCATCCTGTGCTTCCATCCATAGATAGGGAAGATATGTATACCAGTCATCCGTGCCGAAGGCTTCTTTCATTTTGACCGGGACAGCGTCCGACCAGGGCAGCGGCTGTTTTGTCTTTCCGATGTAGTTACAGTCGGTATATCCGGGAGAATTTCCGATGGTCGGTTCGTCACTGAAAAAACCTGCAATGGTTTTACCGAATTCATCGGCGTAATGTGCCCAGTGAGGTTCATACACGGCATCGATCAATAGCCGGCAGGAATCTCTGTCGATAAAATTGATATAATTATTCCGGCCATTGGCATCCCGTGTCAGGTAAAGGATAAAAATCAGATAATAGCCTTCCGGAACATCCCATTCCAGAATTCCGTCATTTACCAGTGGGGTCAGATCTGTGGGAACACCAAGTTTTCCTTCTGTGATGACAGGACACGCGATCACTTTGTATAAATGGTCATCATGCAGCGGTTCATATCTGCTGTTGGATTCATATTCCCATTCCGGCATTTGCGCAGGATGAATATACTGATCAATCACAACCTGTGCCTGCGGCATGGGACCGCATACATCCAGACGGTAATAATCCAGATACTGATGATGAAGTGTAAGCGGTGCATTTTTTAAAGCACCGGCAGCATATCCGGTCGGGAAATGCTCATCATCCAGGATCCATACCTTCATGCTGCGCTTTTTGGCCTCGTCTATGATAATATCCATATCATGCCACCAGCCGGGACCGGCAAAATCCGGATGAGGACGGCTTTCTACACATACCGCATGTATATTGGATTCATGAATGATCTTCATATAATGGCGAAGGGTAACTTCATCTTCTCCATGCTGCCAGAAAAAAGGGAGGATATAATTGTCTTCTTTTCCAAGCAGAACCTGATTTAATCTTGTTTCCATCAATTTTTCTCCTGTGTGATATGACAAAATTTTGGTTTATATTCAGCATAGGATATAGATTGTATATTTTCAAGCTTTGTAGTAAAGTTAAATTAAGAAATTTAAAGTATATGATGCTGCATATAGGAGTATTGATGTTCAGACATGAAAAATGGTGTTCTTTCAGCAGGATTCTGCATAAATTAACCGTACTGATTGGGATATTGTCAGTGGGAGTTCCGATTCTGTTTTGGAACAGGATTCCGGATGAGATACCGATGCATTATAATGTATCGGGAATGGCGGACAGGTATTCCGATAAAGGGATTCTGATTTTTTTATTTGTGATGATTCTCTTTCTGATGGGAATCATGGCGATTGCGGTTTATTGTGTCAAACAGGATGTATTTTCAGAGCATGCACAGGAAGCAAAAAAATCGCAGTCAGAAGATATGTATTATCTGCTGACTTTTATGAATTTTGTGATACAGTGTATTTTTGCGTATCTTGTGTATTGCTGTGCGCAGGGAAGAATGCTGGGAAGGCTCTTTATGCCTGTTTCGATGACAGCCGTTTTGGGGCCGATTCTGTTTTATTTCATTTACTATCTGAAACACTACAGAGCAGGACATTTCGAGGATCAGGAACTTGCAGAATTGAAGCGTATAGAGAGTCAGGAAACCGGACTGTTATACAGAAGCAAAGTGGACTGGTGGCTTGCAATCTTGCTGGGAGGGACTGTTGTACTGATGCTGTGGGTGGTTTTGGATCCAGTCATAAAGGGAGACGGAATTGATCCGTTTATGATGCTGACAACTGTAGTTGTGCTTCTTTTGCTCTGGCCGCTAAAGGATATCAAATATGTCCTGTATTCCGGGCATATGCTTGTTTCCTGCGGCTTTTATGGGAAAATGAGGATCAGATATGCAGCGATCCGGTCTGTTAAGGAAACGAAGAATCCCTTGTCTTCCGCAGCATTGTCGCTGGACAGACTTTCCGTAAGCTATTCACAGGGAGGAAAACAGGAAACCGTGCTGATTTCTCCTGTGAGAAAAAAAGAATTTATAAAGAAATTGGAAGAATACAGAAAAAGAGAGGAAACCTGACATGAGAGAGAAAAAAGTTTTGGCAGTCATCGGCTGTGGAAGAATTGCATCTTCCGCGCATTTTCCGGCATTTGCACAGATGGACAATGTGCGCATTAAATATGCCTGCGATCTGCTCATCGAAAAAGCGGAAAAGATGAAAGAAACCTATCCGATGATTGAAAATGTGATCACTGATTATAAGATCGCACTGGAAGATCCTGAGGTGGATGCCGTATTTGTACTGACACCCAACTATGCGCATTACACCATTACCATGGATTCTTTGCGTGCCGGTAAGCATGTATTCTGTGAAAAGCCCATCACCATCAACTATGCGCTTTCCAAAGAAATGGCAGAGGAAGCCAACAAACAGGGCAAACTGTTGACCATCGGTGTATGCAACCGTTATAACAAGTCTGTGGAGATGCTGGAAGAATTAAACCGTCAGGGCAGATTCGGCAATATCTATCATGTATACTGTTCTTTCAGAAGTTTCCGTTCCATTCCCGGTCTTGGCGGTGATTTTACAACAAAATCCCAGTCCGGCGGAGGTGTTCTCATTGACTGGGGCGTTCATTTCCTGGACCTGATCCTGTATATTCTGGGCGGCGCAAAGCTTAAAAATCTGACCTGTGACGCTTACAGCGAAATGGCAAAGGATATGAAAGCCTACAAATATACCGATATGTGGGCAGAAGATACCTCGGATGTGGAAAATGGCACAAATGATGTGGATGACTTTATCACCGGATATATCCGCACCGACAAGGCAAGCATTTCCTTTAACGGTGCCTGGGCGCAGAATATCAATCAGAATGAAATGTTCATTGACTTTTTAGGTGACAAATGCGGTGCAAGACTGACCTACGGCGGCAAATTTGAACTTTACGACGGTGCAACCTTAGAGACTATTGCTCCCGAATATGACATTCCCCAGCAGCATCACATGGAAGATATTGCATTTGTGGAATCTCTTTATACCGGAGAAAAGACCCGCAGCCACATTGATAACATTTTGGAAAGCGCAAAGCTTCTGGATGCATTGTATCAGTCTGCTGAGATCAAAAAGGAGATTTCCTTCGAATGAAAAAAATAGGATTTGCAGATTATTTTATCAGCGAATGGCATGCAGATAATTACCCGGCATGGTTTGCTGCGGCAAATCAGAAACTGGGGCTGGAATATCAGCTTTCCTATGCCTGGGCGGAACGTGATATCTCACCTGTCAGCGGAGAGTCTACCGATGAGTGGTGTGAAAGAATGGGCGTGGAACGCTGTATGACACTTGCAGAACTTTGTGAAAAAAGTGATGTGATCGTTGTACTGGCACCTTCCAATCCGGAGAAGCATCTGGAATATGCCAAAGAGGTATTTTCTTATAAAAAGCCCACTTATATTGATAAAACTTTTGCTCCCAATCTGGAAACTGCGCTGCAGATTTTCAAAGCTGCAGAAGAATATGGGACTCCTTTTTTCAGTTCTTCCGCACTTCGCTACAGCGAGGAACTCAATGAAGTAAGAGGAACACGCAATATCATTCTGACCGGCGGCGGTTCCAATCTGGAAGAATACCTGATCCATCAGGTGGAAATGGCAGTTTCCCTTTTGCAGGATCCGGTAAAAAGGGCAAAAGTCGAAACTCTGGGCAATCAGTACGTTTGTCATGTAGAAACGAAAAACAATGCAAAGGTTGCGATCATATATTCCAATCCTCTGGAATTTTCTGTTACTGCACAGCTGGAAAATGGACAGACAGTACATAAAAAGATAGAGTCACCCTTTTTTGTACATTTGATAGAAGATATGCTGCAGTTTTTTGAAACCGGAAAAGCTTGTTTTGATCCGCAGGAAACACTGGAAGTCATGCGGATGCGCGACCTGATCTTAAAAGCAGTCAGATGTGACGGAGAATGGGTTTATATTTAGTATTATGAGCTGAAATTAAACAAAGAATGATCCCCCTGAGGAAAAAAGATCCTTAGGGGGGATTTGTTTACTGCTTTGTATGAAAAAGTAGTTTTATGACTTCGTTGGCACTCATATCCTGAATCCTTTCATGATCAGATAAGATATCCGTGTTCCATCGCATGACAGAAGAATTTGGCAGATACGAATGCGAGCGGCTGCAGTCAGGGTATTTTTTATACCAGTCAGGATAATAAGTCTGTGTAATCTGTTCGGCCAGTTTTACTGCTTCGCTTACAGAACCATCAGGTAGTAAAGTACCGGAAAAAATTACGCCGGGAGGACTGGCGTGCAATAAAAGAACACTGTTGTCGCTGCACATGCCAAGGCTGATCCATACATGGCCTTTCATGCTGCAGATATCGCCGGGCTGCCATTTTTGGACATCGGCAGCAGGGATATATTCTCCAAGACCGCGTTCAGAAAAATGCTGCGCCATCTGTGTGGATTTGATCACATAACCTTCTTTTCTATTTTCTGTTTCCATAACATTATAAACAGCCCATCCCACATAGCCGGAACAGTCCAGTCCGTCATGAATCTGATAACGTGTTTTTGTGTAATCATAGGAGGCATTCTGCCTGGCAGCAAAATCGGCCCATTTGGGACTGACACCCAGAGTGACAGCTTCGATGCCTGCTCCGGTATCTTCTTCGTTCCAGCCGCCGCCCCAGACATACATGGTACTGCACGCCGGCTCAAGGGCGATTCGGAGAAAAGTAAGCAAAGAAGGGATATCTGCCTGGACAGTAGCTTCTTTGTCAGGCAGCTTTGGCTCAGTGACTGTATAATCTGGCGTTGAAAAATCAGCTGTGTCGGGCAATGGAAGGGAATTTTCCGTGTTTTCTTCCGTGATTGTTACAAAGGGTTTCTCTGCATTGGGGGAGTTATCAGCGAAGTTATCAGAAGAGGTATTGCAGCAGCAGAAAAAACTCATAAGAAATATCAGCAGAAAACAAATATTCAGTTTCCGTAAATAATATTTGTATGTCATTCAAAAAAATACCTTCAACAGGATAGGATGATTTGAAAGTAACATGAAAAGTAATTCTTTACAAGTAGTAAAAACAGGGTAATCATGTTATGCTTTTCATAATAGAAATTCCGGCATAAATATCCGAAGTTTCAAAAGTGGGAATACAGTCTGGGAAGAACCATTATTTACTACAGTTGGGGCGATCAGCTGGGAACAGAATTTTTGGCAGAAGCATGCTATGAAGGTTCTATGAAAAAATTTCTGACGGGTTTTTTTGAATAAATAAGATACATAAAAGGAAGCAACAGCCATGGCGAATACAAATTACCAGAAAATGTATGAAAAAATATATAAGACACTGGGAGAACTGACTCCATTAAAAGCAGACTGCGGACTACTTTGTGACGGAGCCTGCTGCAAAGGGGATGAAAAAACAGGAATGCGTCTGTTTCCGCACGAGGAAAGCAGCCTCAGAACCATTCTCACAGAAGATGGCGTAAGACTTGCTGTGTGTGACGGTACCTGTGACAGAAGCAAGCGCCCGCTGGCCTGCAGAATTTTTCCCTTTTTTCCCACAATTGATGAAGAGGGGGAGATTTTTGTGGAAGAAGATACCCGTGCAGCAAATGTGTGCCCCATGATCGGTCACAGTGACGAAATCCTGTTTGACAGAAAGTTTTTAAAGGCGGTTAAAAAAGTTGGGGAAATTCTGGCGGAAGATGAGGCGTGCAGGGCGTTTTTGGAGCAGGTAACAGAAGAAATTGACATGTACAGGGAGTTTCATGGCGTATGAACTTTGATTTTCAGAAAATGAAACCGGTGATGCAGGCAGATTTTGACAGCGTTTTGGAAAAGCCGCCTGTTGATCTGACAAATTTAATCAGAAAAATTCCGGTGGGCGGTGATCCCTATGACAGGAAACTTGCGATCATAGAAGCAGCGGCAAAAGAATGTCCTGTTCAGCTTTTTGATCATTATCCCTTTGCGTTTAAAATTGATCTGGGAGAAGAACGGCACATCTGTTATGTGGGCGTCGGCAATCGCTGTGCAGAAAAAAGCGGTGTTGACATGACTGCGCTGGATCATTTCCGGGAACTGGTAAGAGAAAGGAATCTGATCAGTTTTGGAACTTACACAGATAATCTGCACCGGACACTGGATCACGACAAGCTTCTTTCGGTTGGATTTCGCGGAGTATATGAAGATTGTCTTGAGAGAAACCGGACAGAGACAGATCTACAGAAAAAAAGATACCGGGAAATGGTCATGAGAATATGCCGCGCAGTGGAAAAAATTGGCTTGCGGCTGCGTGCGCTGGCGCAGGAAAAACTGGATCTGCAGGGTAATGATCTGGATGAAGATGTTCGGTATAATCTGGAACGGATCGTGTCTTCTGTCAATACCCCCTGGGAAGCTCCGGTGACCATGTTTGATGCATTAAACAGTATTTTGTGTACCACATGGTTCATTTCCGGGCTGGACGGTGTGGAGATGAATGCCTATGGCTGTCTGGACAGACTGCTTTTGCCTTTTTACGAAAGGGATCTGCAGACAGGCCGCATGACGAAAGAAGAAGCCGCATTTTTGATCTGCAGCTTTTTACATAAAACAGATATGCACTGTCATTTTAATGAGGAAAGAAAGACCTATGACAATGGTGTGACTGTTATGATCGGCGGTCGTGACCGGGAAGAAAAAGCTGTTTACAATGAAATTACAGATATGATCCTGGATGCCTATGCACACAATAAGCTGATCAATCCCAAGTTAAATGCCAGAATCTGTAAAGACAGTCCACGGGCGTATGTAAAGCGGCTGGCACAGCTTTTGCTTTCCGGCAACAACAATCTTGTCATAGAAAATGATGAATATATCATTCCCATGTTCCTTAAAATGGGACTTACCTATGAAGATGCCTGTACCTACGTGGGGAATGGATGTCAGGAAGTAATCTGTCCCAATCAGCTGCACAGCCGTGCGTTTGTCTACATCAATACGGTGCAGATTCTTCTGGATACGCTGCGCCTGTGTCAAAATCCGGATGTCATAGACGAAAAAGATAGGAAGATGTACCGTTATGGGCAGTTTGAAGCTGATACATTTGAGCAGCTGCAGGCTTCTTTTCTGAAAAACCTCCGTTCCTGTATTCAGGTGCTGGCAGAAGAATTTGTACCCTATGAAAAGAAACATCACCTGATCAATCCCGAACCGATGATGTCTGCGTTTACGGCAGACTGTATAGAGAAAGGAATGGATATCGCAGAAGGCGGTGCCAGATATTATCATAAAACCCTTTCACTGGTGGGATTTGGAACGTTATGTGACAGTCTTCTCAGTCTCAGACAAGCATATGCGGAAGGCAGTCTTGAACAGCTGATGGAAGCTGTGGAACAAAACTTTGTCAACCATGCGTTTTTACGCGAAAAGCTGCAAAACAGCAGGATGCGTTTTGGACATTCCGAAGAAGCGGATGCTTTTGCCGGTGCGCTTGCGCATAAGCTTGCTGATGTGGCAGATGGGATCTGTAACGGGCAGGACATCCCGTGGCATACTTCTTTGTTTACTTATTATATGTGGAATGATATGGGCTGTAATACGGGTGCAACTCCTGACGGCAGAGAAAGCGGCAAACCATTATCGCGGCAGATGAATATGGTGTCACCTCCGGTTTTGACGCTTGCCGCACGTTCCATGTCCGTTTTGTCTGAGGCCAAATTCCATGATGTGGGGATTTTTGATCTTGCGCTTCCGATGATTGACGGCAGTCAGTATGAGGAGGCGGTGACAGACTATTTCAGAACCTGCATGGAATACAAGATACCTGTTCTGCAGGCAAATGTAACGGATAAAAAGATGCTGATGGAAGAAATGCAGATAAAGGGAACACACCCTGATCTGATCGTCAGGGTGTGTGGCTACAGTGCTGTGTATGGTCAGCTTTCGATCAAAATGCAAAAGGAGATTTATGACCGTATTTAATGCAGTATGCTGACTGTCAGTTTTTTTGTTTCCAGGCTGAAACTTCCTGTGAGATGCGGTTATAGTCATTGGTCAGAATGGTGTCAATTCCCATATCCAGAAATGAGACTGTTTCTTTGGGATCATCAGACCAGAAAACATTGCAGCGGATACCGTGGGCATGTGCTTTGTCGATCATCTGCTGATCAAAGTATGGCTTGAAAAGCTGTATTTTGCAGCAGCCATATTTTATGGCACGTTCCACCATTCCCCAGGGATCATTGCCGCCGCCCACACAGCGTGGGATTTGGGGCGCAGCTTCTTTCGCAAGGCGAAGGAAATTGTCATTGCCGGACATGAAGTATACATGATCCTGACAATCGTATTTATAAATCAAAGCTATGATCTTTTCCAGAATGGCACGGTCATATTCACAGGTATTATCAACAGTTTTTACGTGGATATTCATGATGGTCTGGCATGCGAATTTTTTCAGGATCTCTTCAAATGTTAAGATTTTCATGCCTTTGAAGGCTTCGCCGTATTTACAGCCAAAATCTAAACGAAGCAGTTCTTCGTAGGTATGCTCATAAACGTTTCCGGTGCCGTATACCCGATCCAGGGTGGCATCATGGAGAGACACGATCTGACCGTCTTTTGTGGGCCAGATATCAAATTCGATTTCATCTGCGCCCATGGCAATGGCAGCACCGAAAGCAGGAAGACTGTTTTCCGGAGCAATGGCATGAAAACCTCTGTGAGAGCAGGTTCTGGGATAGGTCATCCAGCGGTCGGGACATACGATCGCACTGCCGGCGGGACGGTATTTCCAGGGACGCCGGCCGATTTCAATGTATTCATGGTGGGCAGCGGGAGGATTTCCGTATCCTGCGGGCTTATAGTATTTTTCTTTTGGATCAAAATCTGCACAGGCCAGTCCTACTTTGCTGTATAAATGTGCAAGAATGCTTCCGGTGGGTGCCACGATCATGCTTGCGCCGCCGATACGGGAAGCTTCCTCCATGCTGACAGAGGAACGTACCACATAGGTATTGGTATGATAGGCCAAAAATCTTGTGATGATCTCAAGGGCATCATGGGTATCACTTCTTTGATGAGAGCAGCCGATGATAATATCAAGATTTTGTCTGGCCAGTGTGGGAAAGGCTTCATAAAAATAAAAATCATAACAGGTCAGAAAACCGAAGCGCAATCCTTCCATTTCGAGGACAGTAGGTTCGCTGTGGGTAAACGCATAAGCAGTATCTGCTTCCGGCATATTTACTTCGCCGGCAGTAGGATGCTGCTTAAAATATTTGCCGGCAACATTACCGTTTCTGTCAAATGCATAAGTGGTATTGATCAGTCCATTCCCGGAATCATAACGTGCATTGACAAATACCATGGCACTGCATCTGCGTGCGGTTTCGGCTGCTTTGTCCAAAATGATCCGGTTATATCTGTGAATGCTGTCAAGACGTTGTTTGGAGGTACGGGCCAAACTGGGGATATCACAACATTCCGGCAATACGATCAGATCCATGGAGGAATCGCACTGATCCATCAGGGAGAGCTGGAGTTCAAAGCATTCTTCGGATTTTTCATAGTCGGCCGAATAAGGCGGCTGGATAATACAGGCTTTCATGATATAGATTCTCCTTTGCTTGAAATGTGTTGATTTAAGACAGTATAACATACAAAAGGAAGAATTAGTTATATTGATAAGCAAAATGATCTGTAGTAAAGTAAATCTATAAAATCTCTTTCATAATGGAGGTCACAGTATGGCTTACACAAGAATCAAAGGGGAATACATCAGTAAAAGTACAGGCTTAAGGGCAGGAACTGTATATGCGTATCAGCTTCAGATACCGGTTTGCCCGCAGCAGACACCATGCGGTGTGATCATTCATCATGATGAACTGATCACAGAAGAAGCCGATGCTGTAGATAAGCTTTATGAGGAAGGTGTGATGCCTCCCTGTGTGATCTTTGGTATGCATGTAGGTATCATGAATTCTGCAGACGGACGCGGTCAGGCCAGAAATATGCGCTGTAATGATTATGATACATTTGGTCCGGACTATATGAGTTTTTTGGTGGATGAAGTGATTCCGGCGCTGACAGAGCGTCACGGTTTATGTATTTCAGATGACCCCAATATGCATATGACCAGCGGCGGTTCCTCAGGAGGAATTTCAGCATGGAACGGTGTGTGGTTTCGAAATGACTATTTCAGAAGAACATACATAAACAGTCCCACCTTTTCGGGGATGTGCCGCGGCTATATGGCACCTGTATTTATGAGATTGTTTGAAACAAAACCCATCCGTGCCTTTATCAGCGGTACAGAAAAAGAACCTGATGTGTGTATCGCAGAAAGATGAAATCACCTGCTGCAAATAACGAACAGGAAGAAAATATGCCTCAATTTACGGATTATTACAGCCGCAAAGAAGAATAGATATGCCGGAAGTCGGCAAACCTGCGTTTTTTGCGTTTTGACGTAAAGTGTTTTGTCAAATATTACAAAAGTCACATGATTTGCGCATAAACGCAAAATATAAATCCTGCATAAAGGAAGATGACACATGAACATGATTACAGTTGCACAAACAGCAAAAAAGTGGAATGTTTCTGTCAGAACAGTACAGAATCTGTGCAGACAGGGAAAAATAGAAGGCGTAATACGATTTGGAACAAACTGGATGATTCCGGAAGATGCGGTGCGTCCAGGAGACAGACGCTGCAAAGAGGAACAGAATGGGGAAAGTATATTGTGTTCATTTCCCAGAAAATCACCGGATCTGACAATGACCGATTTATATCATATACCGGGGAGTGCTGCAAAAGTTTCAAGGATGCTGCGCAGTTATCCGGAAGCCAGATGTCTGTTTGATGCGCAGATGGCTTATTGTCGGGGAGAAATCGATAAAGCGCTTGATTTGCTGAAAAACATGGAAAATGCAGCAAGGGAATTATGTACAGTTGCAGGAACTGGCATGTTGATGGCATCATGTGCAATCTGGAACGGTGATATGCAGTTATGGAATCAGGCAAAGAAAGCAATTTCCAAAGCTCCCTGCAAAGGACAGACAGAGCAGGAAATTCTTTCCATGATCCTGACGGCATCAGACAGCTCTGTATTCAAATACAATGCTTATCCGCAGTGGTTTGAACAGGGAAACTTTGAGTTGGTGTGGCCGGATATGCATCCTATGGTAAAGGTATATTATGCCAAACTGCTGTATATGGTTGCTTATGGTGTGGCAGCCAGACAGCATGAGATGGAAGGCATTCAGGGATTGGCTCTGATGCGTATCATTCCCAATTCAATAGAACCAATGATTTCGCAGGCTGTAGTGGATAAAACTGTGATTACAGAGATACATCTGCGCCTGCTATGTGCCGCTGCCTACCATAACAGCGGGTTTGGTGAGCTTGCAAAAAAACATTTGAATAAAGCGATCATGCTGGCATTGCCGGACAGACTGTACGGAATTTTGGCAGAGTATTCCAGATTGACCGATAATCTTGTTGGAGAATGCCTTCATTTGGTGGACACTGAAGCAGAAAAAGAGGTCAGCCACTTATATAAAAAATATATGACCGGATATGCTTCATTAGGCGGCACGATCAAGCAGCGAATGATTTCTGTCAATTTAAGTCCCCGTGAACGAGAAGTGGCAAAGCTGATCGCCTTTGGCTTTACCAATAAAAAGGTGGCAAAGACTTTGGGAATCGGAGAATCCACCGTAAAAACTATCGTGCAGAATATTATGATAAAAACCGGGCTGAATGACAGGGCTGATTTTGCTTTGATTCTGTAAAACAAAATCCATCCCCCTTTTTTTACATGTTTCGGGGGATAGTATTTAATAGCAATCTGTAGGATACTATAATAGTTAAAATAGGCATAACTGTAATTTGTTTTCGGCAGTGCAGAAAGGGTTCTTCACACATGGCAGAGTTTGATGCGAAAAAAAAGAAGGACAGTTCCAGATTAAAGGAAAAAGAACAGATGCGGGAAACGTTTGCGCGTCTGAGTGCTCCTGTACATGTCACATTGAATTCCTGGGAAGAACATGAACGTATTGAAGGCTATTACGAATTTCAGGATTATGGACACCTGTTTTCGTGCGATCGCCTGTTAAAGCTGGAAACCTTTTATGGAAAGGTTCAGATGGGTTATAATCCCAACCGTGCCAGAAGCTTTGTATTTGCCAATATGAAGACCAACATCTACGATACGGTAAATTCCCGGTATCAAAGATCTATGAAGGAATATCAGCAAAAGCCCGAGCAGAAGAAAGGAAATGAAAACCGTGCCTGGGTTTCCGGAAGATGGCAGAATGCTTCGGTGCTTTTGGAAAAGGCAGAAAATAAACCATGGTCAGTGCGTTCCATGGAACCGTATTTGCATAATACAAATATGGAAACAATTCTGAAAACAATGCCTTATTTAAGCAGCGAACAGGAATTGTCACAGCTTTCACTGCGTAAGGAAGCTATCGTGCAGATGCAGAAGAAAGTTTCTGAAAATGCACGGAAAAATGAGCGCAGTGAGGACGCGCAGCTTCATGAGCGGATGCGGGAAGCCTCTGAAGAATCCGCCCTGCTGCAGGCGATCCTTGCAAGAAAGGATTCACAGAAAAGAGCGTTTATCCGCAAATTAAACTACGCCTTTGACATTGATAAAAAGAGAATGTTTGAATATTACCGGGAGCAGAGAAGACATGCGATGCAGGAAGAGATTTCTGTGATCGATGCAGAAGGAGACGGTATGCAGCAGGAGGCATCCGATGACGAAAGGAAAAAGTAATCGGAGATATTTGAAATAAAGTAGCTTTTGGCATTCAGAACAGGAGTAAAGATTGTACAAGAGGGAGTATTGGGAAGAAGCCTGCAGGCTTTTTTCTTTGACAAAGGAACAGCAAAATCTGGCATATAAGCTGCTTAAGGGACCGCTGGAGATTTCAGCGGCTATTGGTGACCTTAAAGAAGATATACAGATACTGCCTCCTGTTTTTGGCCATACAGATAGGGATGTTTTTTTGTATCCCGCATTTGTTTCGTATATAAAGGGAGAAGTGCCTGACAGCATAAATGGTGGTTTGCCGGAAGGCCTTATACTGGATTTTCCGGCACAGGAAAAAGTGTATGGAGCAGGAGAATTAACAGAAGAGCTGACTTGCTTCCTTGGACTTGATCAGGATAGGAAGCAGGGAAAATGTGTAGTTCTTACCGGCAGAGAAGGCAGCAGATTTCTGATTTCTCAGGTTGCTTACCGTACTGCCCGTCCCATTCTTTTCTGGGATGGCATGCTGAATATGGATACGGAATTATTATTGACGGCAGTTCTATATGATGCGATTCTTTGTCTGGATATCCGTAAGATGACATTTTCGGATAAAATTGCAGATAAAGCTGCTGATCTATGTAAAAGAGGACTGGATATTGCAGTGCTTGCAGCTTCTGCAAAAGAAATCAGCAGACTGACGGATAAGCTTTCCTGTCTGGTTCGCAGCATTCCGATGACAAATGAAGCAGATCGACAGGCATACTGGAATGACTGGAAGCATAACAATCCAGACAAAGATATAATAGCCGGGTTGCATATATTTGCTCAGAAGCTTGTAAAAAAGCAGGTTTCCATAGCAGAAATGAAACGTATTCTTTCAGATCTGGAACTGGAATATACACTTATGTCTGCCAGAGAAAACCATTCATTAACAGAGGAGATGTTCAGAAGGATTTTACAGCGTCATGCAAAAGAAGATGCAGATACAGAAGGAATCAGGCGTCTGAATGCAAACCAGACCTTACAGGATTTGTGTCTGCCGGCAGAACACAGCAGAAGGCTTGAGCAGATCTGTCAGATGCTTAAAAAACGGGATACTGTATTATGTGACTGGGGTTTTTCTGAAAAGTATGCTTACGGAAACGGGATTTCCATTCTTTTTTATGGTGCACCCGGCACAGGAAAGACCATGGCAGCGCAGGTGATTGCGGCTGAACTGAAGCTTCCTCTGTACAGAGTGGATCTGTCTTCGCTGATCAGCAAATACATAGGTGAGACCCAGAAGAATATTGCAAAGGTTTTTGAACAGACAAAGAAATTAAAAGGAATTCTGCTTTTTGATGAAGCGGATGCACTTTTTTCAAGAAGAAATGAAGTCAGTGATGCGCAGGATAAATATGCAAATGCGGAAACTGCGTATCTGCTGCAGCGTATAGAAGAGAGTGACGGAATCTGTATATTGACTACAAATCTTCTGCAGAATTTTGATGAGGCTTTTCGCAGAAGAATTACCTATATGATCAATTTTCCGATGCCGGATGCAAAACTGCGCAGGCAGCTCTGGGAAAAGGTGTTTCCGGAAAAAACGCCGCTTTCCGCAGAGCTTGATTGGGAGCTTCTGGCAGACAATTTTGAACTTTCAGGCGCGGCGATCCGCAATGCGGCGATGCAGAGTGCGTGGATGGCAGCCTCTGGATCCGGCTGTGTGACCATGCAGGATGTGTTAAGTGGTATAGCCAATGAATACAGAAAAGTAAACAGAGCGTTAAAGCCCGATCAGAAAGCATTGATGGAGCTTTATGACACAATGGTGTTTTGACAAATACGCTTCGAAAGCATAAGTGAGGAAAAATGGGACTTTATTATAAGAATGAATCGTCGGAGATGACGCCCAGACAGCATGTGAAAACGAAGAAAAAAGTACATAGAAGAAAAAAGCGCCGTAACACTGTACAAATGTGGAAGCTGTACAGTATTGCAGGGATTTTGTGCGTTTTGATGGCGGTGGTTGGTGTGGCACTGATTTTGAATCGGGATACACAGGCAGCTTCGCAAGCAGTAGGTTGGGAAGTGCTGAGTTCAGATGGAACAACAATACTGCCATTTTATCATGATGATGCAAAGACACCTGATGATATTGGATTGTCGCTGTATAAAGAAGGTGATGATTATGTTGCATATATTACGAAAGCAGAACAGTTGGAGTATGTGTTCTCCGGCTTAAAAAGAAGTCATTCTTTTGTGTCCGGACAGAATGAGGATGGTACGGATATTATTTCTACAGTTACCAGAAATGCAGATATCACATTTAAATTAGGAAATGATTTTGAATATGGTTTCAATAATAGCTTCAGTAAAACCAAAGCATTTCTGAATAATGAAAAAAATCAGTATGAATACAGTAGTGGATGGTTGTTTCAGGGAGATACCTTTGACGGACAGGGGCATACGATCACTCTTAAGAAAAAAGCACAGACAACCAGAGCTGTGCTTCCTCCTTCACTGTTTGATGGAGAAGGTGGAGGAGTGACGAATTATGGTCTGATGTTTTCGCGTGTGGAAGATGCAATAATCAGAAATATTCGAATTGTTTATGCAGAAAGCCCCAGTAGTTTCAGAGTAATTAATGATACCGAAGGGACACATGCAGGTGGTGGTGTAGGTATTGTATGCGGCGGTGCTGATCAATCAGTGTTTGAAGATATATCAGTATTTGCACAGAAAGATAGTCCAGAAGATTTTTTTATAAGACTATATGATTCCAGCAGTTTAACAAATGCTACATTACAGGTTGGTGTAGGTACGATTGTTGGATGCATGGAAAACTCTGTCACAGTAAAAAGATGTCAAAGTGATATAAATGTTAATATTGAGGCTAATTCAGCAATAGACGGAAAAAGTATCAACTGGATAGCTGGCGGTATGTTTGCCGGTCAGGCAGTGGGCAGCGGAAATGTAATACAGGCCTGTATCAATCTAAATGAAGAATATAGTTATGGTATACCTGAACAAAGTGTATCCGGAGGCAGCTCCAAACCAGAATATTTCGAAGAGATTATAAATTGTATGGCAATCCAAGGAGATATTCTTGGTATGGTGGGCGGTATCCATGGGTATGATATCGGAAATGGAAATGTGACCATTCAGGATTGTATTCTGCATAAAGATGGTACGCGGGCTGTTGGAGCAATAAAGGATGTATGGGGAAAAGAAGGTTCTGGCTCATATAGTGAATCAAATACCTATTTTCTGGGGGAAGTGATACCCAAAAATCCTATGCAGATTATTGCTTATGACGATCCGGAATACACTGTCAGGTTAAACTATTCGGAAACCAGTACAGAAGGTGTAACGACTAAAGAAATTACTGTCCGCGGAGAATCTGATATCGAAGATAAGCAGCTTACAGCAAATGATATTGATGGAGAAATAATCAACTGGTTTTATGATCAGCAATATGATCTTCATTTATTGAAGGATAATTATCAACTCACTCCCGAACTGGAGGGGGTATCTGGCCTGATTACATTTGCACCGCCTAAAATACTGGAACCTACAGGTGCGAATAACAGAATTGATGTCCAGGGTATTTTACAGGGGTGGAATAATGAAACTGTTTTTGCGGTAAATTCAAGAGTTGAACTCTATGTAACAACAGGTGAAGAATCTGATCCCCAGACTATGGAAACCCCTACAGCGGTTTTAAATGGAAAGACCACATCAGGAACAGATGCATATATAGTGTCAGCGGAAGAAAATTGTCCTGTATATTCAGGAGACCCTACCGTTGTTAAAGCTATATTAAAAATTATTTTAAACGGTAATGATGACGAGCTAAAAAATGATGTGATTTTCTGGAGTGGTCTTTCAACCAGGACATACACAGAAATTGATACGATGCTTGATAAACCTGAATTATCTTTAAAGAAAGAAACGGATACAGAATTTATTTCCCATGAAAGCAGTAACGCTTATGCGTTGGGGACCACAAAATGGAAGCTGACATTGCCTGACGGTAAAAATTATAAGATGAAGCTTTTTTATGGAGATAAATCCGGGTTGCAGATAGAGGATCCTTCAAAAGCTGATTATCTGGATCCGGCCACGATTACGATTGGTTATGTAAATGCAGCAGAGATGACATTATCAAAAGAGATGATCATTCAGGAAGATTCCAATCTGATTCATTTGTATGTACTGGCTGAAGCGGAAAAAGATGGTGTAGTAAAACAGAAGCTGTATGAATACGAACTTATAACCTTTATCAAGGATACCCTTCTGACTACTGTTCCTGAGAATAACAGCAGAATCCCTGATGGATCCCAGGTTTTGATTCAGGTAGGAAATGGAAAAGAAGCGGAATATCCATATAAAGAAATGCGCATTCTGGTCAGCGATAAAAAACTGACAAAGCTTCCGAATACCTTACTGGGAATGACCGGTGTTGCTACATATTCTGACTGGTCTGGTTCCGGTACCAAAGAAGATCCTTGGTATCTGGAAGCAGCGCAGAAGATTTCTGGTTCGGTGGGCAGCAGATATTATGTTTATGCAGAGCCTGTTGTGAATAAAGAACAGACACATCCGGACGGAAGTCAACTTCCGGACAGCAAGCTTCCTTATCAGCAGCGTTATGCTACATTTGTTCAGGAATATGTATATACTATTATGGATAATGCGGCAGTGCCCTCATTATCTCCGACAACTGTTAAAACCACTGATTCTGGTGAACCTACTGCAATTGCGGTGGAGAGCAGGATTTATATTACCGGCAAAACCAATACAGATTTAATTCTCTATAATTTGACAGGTGACCCTATTGTACCATTGATGATCAGTGACAAGAGCAGAAGCGAAGAACTGGATGCCCGTACAGATGTCAATACAATGGGGGCGATTATCTATTGTGAAGATGATCAGACGAAAAAGCTGTATGTAAAATGCAATGATGTCTGGTATGAAATGGACGATGTGGATGCAGATATTACAAATATGGAGGATGAAAGCCTGAGAGTCTATCAGGACGGCGATCTGTATTTTGACATGTCCCATGAAAACCAGAATTCTTATGTATCAGCTATTGTATTTGCAGACGGATACGGTCCTTCTTCCAATGATGTATACGTGTACTATGTGGAAGAACAGGGCGCAGTGGCAGTTCCTATTGCGCTTCTTGCCCCCGGCAGTAATATTGCCATGAACAGAGTCCTGCATTTTTCCAGTGATCCTCAAACGGTTATTTTCTATACTACAGATGGAAAGGAACCGCAGATCCAGATTCAGGATGACGCAAAGATAACGGCGCTTGGAGAAACAAAACTGTACCATGTGGATTCCGGTATTCAGATTACGGAAGCCTCCGGTTTTTCCTACGGTTCCACAGCCACGATCAAGATGCTGGCTTGTCCTGTACTGGATGAATCACAGCAGGAAGCAGAGCTTCGTTTTAACAATAAGAAAAAGGCAAGTCCTGCAGTAACATTTACCTATGAGATTGCACAGCAGAATCAGGTAGAAGCACCTACCGCATATCCCGAATCACCGGGAGCAGACCCTTCTGTGGTAAAGAAAGGTGACAAGATCGTATTAAACTGTGCAACCTCAGATGCAGAGATTTTCTTTACAACAGACGGAACAGTTCCGGATGAAAACAGTGAGAAATATACCAATGTGATCACCGCAGATGGTATTTACGGCGGCTATTTTACGGTAAAAGCATTTGCCCGCAAAGCGGAAATGAAAGACAGTGAAATGGTTAGCTTTACCTTTAAGATCGCAGATCAGGAGGTAGTGGGAGCCGTGACAGCCACACCCGGCACATCCAATACGGTGATTGCGAAAGATAAGATCATTCTCTCTGCGACCACGCCGGATGCACAGATTTTCTATACCACAGACGGTAATGTGCCGGAAGTGACTATGACAGTCAGCGGAAACAATATTTCTTACACCTGCAAGGGAACTACAAAGCAGTATGACCCGTCTGATCCCATTTCGGTTACGGAAGGAAGCGGGTATTTTGTGATCAAGGCTATTGCGGTAAAACCGGATATGGCTGACAGTGATGTGGTTGAATTTGTTTATACTTATGCGGATGCGGTGGGAGCACCTTACGGAAATCCTTCCTCCGGCACTGTAAAAGCCAATACAGAGGTGCTTTTGATGAGTGCCACAAAAGATGCTGTAATTTATTATGAGATCGCATATGGGGAAACACCAAAGGATCCTACCCAGTCCAGCCCTGTATTCAGCGATAAAGCACCGATTGTGATCACCCGTGATACCGTGATCAAGGCGTTTGCGGTGTATAACAGAGAATCCAGCGAGATTGTGACGCTCAAATATACACTGGCACAGCAGATGGCCAAACCTTCTGTCAGCACCAGCAGCGGCTCCATTGTTCCTTCCGGGACAAAGATCATATTCAGTGCAGCAGATGGTACAGTATATTACACCACTGATGGTTCCGACCCTTCCGATGATCAGAATGCACTGGTAAACAGCGGAAACAGCGTGGTACTCACCGGAAATCCCGGTGATACCGTTAAAGTCAATGTATGTACCAAAAAGACCGGCGCAACCACAAGTGAAGTGGTTACTCTGACTTATCAGATCAGTCAGTATGTGGGCGGTGTTACAGCAGATGTGGAAAGCGGGGCTGTCGTTTCCAAAGGAGACAAGATCCATTTGACTACAGATGTGACCGGCGGTACTATTTACTTTACATTGGCTTCCGGAAATCCCATTACGGAGGGGATAGCAGGAAACAATGTGCTGATCACGGGAGAACCCGGCAGTATGGTGATTTTAAAGGCTGTTGCGGTTGCTCCGGGAACAGAAATGACCGGCAGTTATGCCAACTTCCAGTATAAAATGATGGAACAGCTGGCAGCGCCCAATGGGTCTGTTTTAAGCGGTACGGTAATGACGGAAGCCACCAATCTGGTTTTAAAAGCTAATAAAGGTAAGATTTACTATACCGTTGACGGCAGCGATCCGGATAAAAACAGTTATGTATATGAATATCCTATTGTGATCTATAAGGATATGGTGGTGAAAGCCATCGCTGTGGAAGAAAATTACGAAAACAGTGAAGTAAGTATCTTTTCCTATACCTTTGCGGAAGCAGTATCCGGTCTGGCTGCGTCTAAAGATTCCGGAAATCTTCAGGCAGGTGAAGTGATATGGCTTTCTGCAGATCAGGCACAGGCTGATATTTATTATACTACTGATGGATCAACTCCTGATCCCAAAGCCAAGGAAGGAACTTTCCTGTATAACCCTGCCGATGGCATCAGAATTAACCGAAATGTATCCATAAAAGCGATCGCAGCTTTGAATGGCATGCAAAACAGTAATGTTCTTGAACTTTCCTATACCGTGGATAATATACCTGCACAGGAAGAAAAGCAGGCACAAAAGGAAGCCGAAGAAAACATCGGTCCTGCGGAACTGAATACGGAACAGCTGGAAGAAAGACGTCCGGGGGTTTCTGATAATGCTCTTTCGGGTAATGTTGTATTGAGAGACTTCAATAATGGTGCGATTCTGACTGGCAGCGATGCAAGCCTTTCTGACAAGATGACTTTGGGAACAAAGGAAATTGCGATTTCCAAAGATGCACAGAAGAGTGTAAAAAATCTTCTGGGCGACGAATATGAGTTTTTAAACAATTATGAGGTTACGCTTTATCTCAACGGAAAACGGATTCAGCCCCAAGGAGAGGTGGAAATTGCACTTCCTCTTCCTGATGACTATAAGAATGCGGATGTGTCTATCATTTACAGCAATGAAAAAGGACAGATACAGGTAATCGAAACAAGACGTGAAAACGGATATGCGTATGCCAATGTTGCACATTTAAAGAATTTTGGTATTGTGGGAGCCCGTGTGGATAAAAACAATACATGGGATCTGAATCTGATTCTGCTTTTAACTGCCTGTGCTGCTTTGCTGACCGGATTGGGAGCAGTCATGATCATCAGAACGAAAAAACAAGAGGTATCCTGACAGATGTTAACTGAAAAAAATGGAAATTGCGGTAAACAAAGAAAACGCAAAAAAACTACATACAGAAAAAAAATGAAGCGCAGGCTCCGTTCTTTTCAGATGATTCTGGGATTTGCAGTTACTCTGATCGCAGTGCTGGGTGTGACGGGAGTTTTCCTGTTCACATCCAGAGCGATGGATGAGCTGCGGTTTGTAACCAATAACGGAACGGTCATCAACTCACAGGGAAGTGTCTGGAAGGTAATGGACGGTGTGCAGGCATATATTGATAATTATGCGGCAGACAGTGAAACGGAGATTTATTATAAGTTTTACGACATGAAATTATCAGACACGGAAGGTTTGCTCCTGAATACAGAGGGAACAAAATATGAAGCCGGACAGCAGATCATTTTAAGCAGAGCGCTGACCTCAGGTGAAACATGTTATCTGTATGTACAGCAGTTTTTGGGAGAAGAACAAAGACTGGATGAATATCGGATTTCATTCTATGACAATGCATCCCCGATTTTGGTGTCACCGGAGACTTCCGATACAGAGATGAAACTGCTCAAGGCCGGAGACATCCTGCGATTTATCGGAGAAGGAACACTTTTTTATACAGTGGACGGTTCTGCGCCCAGTTTCAACAGGGCACAAAAAGGTGAAGATGGTGATATCACAGTAAATGGAGAAACTTTTATTAAAGCAAATGCTTCCATGCAGACTTTTGGAACCGGTAATACTCTTGAGATTCCGCCATCCTGGATTAGTCAGGAAACCTTGACGATTCGTGTGATTTCTGCCTGTGATGGAAAGGAATTCAGTTCTGTTGCCACATTCCGGTATATTTTGGGAAAAGATCAGGCACAAAATCCGACGATCGCTCCTGAGACTACCGCAGAAGAGCCGGTCCTTGTTCCTGATGGAACAACTGCCTCCTTAAGCACACAGACCGACGGCGGAACAATTCTCTATACCTTAAACGGACAGGTCCCCTCCTACGAAATAAAACAGGAGAATGGAATTTATCAGCTGATTACAGGGGAAAACACGATTGTTTATTCGGACAGAATTACTGTTACCGGACAGCCGGGTGCGATGTTTACGGTAACCGCTGTGACTATTAAATTTTCGGCAGCTGATGGCGAAATCATGAAAGCTTCCGAACCGGTACAGTATGTATATCGATTTGCGGAAAGGCAGATTGCGGCAGCGCCGGAAAGCTCTCCCAAATCAGGTACGGCGGTTTCTTTAAAAGATGGGGTCTATCTGACAACCGAAACAGCCGGAGCAAAGATTCTGTATACCACAGATGGAACTTCGCCTGCTTACAGCTTTGATCAGGAAACAAAAAATCTGGTATTAAGCGGCACTACAAAGTGTTATGGCGTTGAAACAGGGTATATTCTCATTGACGCACAAAACGGTGCGGAAGCCGGTAAAGATTTTCTGATTCAGGCAAAGACAATCGTAATAGATGATAATACCGGTGAAAAGGTTTTTGAAGACAGTCCGGTAGTACAGTTTTCCTTTCCTGTAAATGATCTGGAAACGGTAGCAGCACCTACAGTGACTCCTGCAACTGTGGAAAACAAACCTACTGTTGTGGAAGAGGGAGATAAAATACTTCTTTCCACAACTACAGCCGGCGCAAGAATTTACTATACCACAGACGGTTCTGCGCCTGTGCTGGACGAAAACGGAAGTCCTCGCAATGAAACAACCATATTATATGAGGGACAGAAGGCAATCACTGTTCCGAAAGGAAGCGGATATATAACGATTACAGCATTTGCTGTAAAAGAAGAAATGAATGACAGTGCTGTTGTGCAGTTTACCTATCAATATCCTCAGATCATTGCACCTCCATACTCCAAACCGGCAGAAGGAACAGTGACTGTTAATACGGAAGTGGAGCTTGCAAGTCTGGATAAGGATGCATTGATCTATTATACACTGGATGGATCCAATCCCACGCAGACTACAGGAAAGTTATATTCAGAACCGATTTTGCTTACTTCCTCGGTTCAGATCAAAGCAATCTGTGTTGTAAACGGCATCAGCAGTGCGGTAAGAACTTTTCACTTTTCTGTATCACCTGTGCTGCAGCCGCCTGCGCCTTCCCTTGCAAGTGGTTCTGTGATCACCAGCGGTACTGTGATAAAGCTTAGCGCGGCAGACGGAGCAGAAATCTTATATACAGTTGACGGAAGCAATCCTAAAAGCGGTTCTCCTCTTTCCGGAGACACCGCAGTTCTTACCGGAAAGCCGGGTGAGACGATTTCCCTGATTACTTATGCAAAAGGTGCTGATTATTCAGATTCCCAGACAGCGACTTATGTCTATACGATCAGCAATTATGAAAACGGTATTTTTGTTACACCTGCGTCCGGAACCAAGGTAAAAGAAGGCGACTTGATCCGGATAGAAACTGATGTGACAAATGCGGCGATTTATTATGAAACAAACGGTGATATTCCAAATGTCAGCAGTCCCAGAGGAAATCAGGTTCTTGTACCTGCATCCGGTACAGAGGAGACATTTCTTTTAAATGCGGTGGCAGTTCCTGTGGGCAGCAATTTCCCCAACGCAGTGGGAAGTTTCCAGTATCCCTATCTGATTGAATTGGCAGCTCCAAAAGCTTCTATCCCGAATATGGCAGTTTTGCTGAAAAATCAGGAAGTGGAACTGACAGCGGAGGAAGGGGATATTTATTATACTTTAGATGGAACCTCACCGGATACCTTTGCAAGCCTCTATGCTGACAAGATCATTGTGGATAAGCCCATGACCATACAGGCATTTGCCATGAATGAGGAAGGCGCAAAAAGCAGTATTTCCACATTCACCTATACGTTTGCGGATCAGGTTGGAAAACCGGTATTTTCTGTACAGGGCGGTGAAGTGGAAACAGGAAGCAGACTGACAATGTTTTCTGATACACAGGGAGCGGCAATTTACTATACCACTGACGGAACACTGCCGGATCCTGAGAATCCTGGAAATCTTTATACATACAGCGGTGCAGTCTCTATCACAAAGCCGGTTCACATCAAAGCAATTGCGGTTAAGGACAAGATGACATCTTCAGAGGTTGTCAGTGCTACATTTACGGTGAAGGAAAAAGAAACTGAAATTCTGAAGGAAGACAGTGAAGGTAAAAGAGCTGCATCAGACGGCAATCGCCTGATGAGCAGAAGGTCTTTTATGGACAGTGATTCGGGACCGACTTATACAGATTTTGTTTTAAAACATCCCATGACAGGTATCATACTTTCAGCAAAAGAAGGACTTATTCCTGTGGAAGCGCAGATTGAAGTAACTTCGGTTCCGGCAGATGAAACGTTGGATAAATCGGTACAGGAAGCTGCTGGAAAAGAGCATATAGCAGTTGCGGCGTATGAAGTGTCTGTAAAGCGAAACGGAGAGCAGGTTGTACTTTCTGAGGAAGTGGAAGTGGGATTTCCGATTCCTCAGCAATATGTAAACAGTGCAATTTATGTCGCAAGTGTGGATGAAGAAGGAAATGTCAATCTTTTCGATACCAGAAGAGATGATGATATGGCGTATGTGTTCACGGACCGCTTTGGGCGTTACTGTATTGTAGGTGCCACAGATGTAGCGGATGAGGAAAAAGCATTTGATTTTGGCCTTCTGGGCGCGGCAGCAACAGCACTGCTTTTGGGATTGGGATATTTCCTGATCCGTAAGTCCGGAAAAAGAAAGGGGTAACAGATGAACAATCGTAAGTTTTATTCTTATGACAGAAACAATTATTATTATGGAAAGCTTCTGACTTCCAGAGATTTTTCCATGGAACAGGGATATATGAATGATAAGCGTCGCCTGGGAAATCTGATGCTTCATGGCAGTGGTATTGTTTCAGGACTTAAAGTGGTTGCAGCAGATGAGACTGCGCTGATCCTGCAGGCTGGTTTTGCCATTGACGGCGGCGGACGTGAGATCGTGGTGCCTGAAACGGAAGTGGTGAAGCTTTCTACGATCGATGGCGTTCAGAATCTGCATTCAGATATTGCGTATCTGGCTATCTCTTATATGGAAAAGCCTGATGAAAAGGTATATGCAGTGATGCAGGAAGAAGGGCAGGAAAGCGAGAGTGCATATAATCACGTAAAAGAAGGGTATAAGCTTTCTCTGATCGATCAGGACAGCTGCAGTGCGGTTCCTGCAAAAGTTGACAGCTGGCTGACGGAAACTGTTTTATATGAAGATGAAGACTGCAGAATCACCAATAAGGTGCTCAGAGTACTGCCGAAAGACAGAAATCTTACGGTTTATACCACGATTGAGAAAAAGCGTCAGACACAGGAACTGATCTCTGTAAAATATGTCGTAAATATAGATGGTTTAAGTGAACAGAAGTTTTTGGTGGAACTGGACCACGTAAAGCTTGACCGTTACGAAAAGAAAACCATTAAAACAGAACTGGCATTAAAAGACGAAGTCAGATTTTTAAAAACATTTTATCTTAAAGTACAGAATCTTGAGGTACGTAAGGACAAAAGCAGATATGTAACTGAACCTGTAACTCCTGTTATGATAAATTGTCTGGAGGAAAATCTACTTACAGCAATTGTTAATGACAGTTTTAAAACAGCCATGGATACCGTGATCGAGAATGATTACGATACCATCATTTATCTGGCAAAACTGCACGTGATCAGAATGGGAGACAGGGTATTGTTAAGCCGTCTGGAAGGCGTTCCATTTGGACAATATGTAAGTTCTGCGGCACAGCTAAAACTGTTTGAGGACTTAAAGGAATACTGTCCTTCTGTGAATAATACGCAGCAGGCGATCGTAAAAGAATCTGCCGGACATATTGTAACAGCGGCAGAACCTGCAGTCACAGATAATGCGTTTGTGACAGGTACGTTTGATCTTTCCCTTGGAGCAGTGGGGGATACCGGAAAGGTATGTTATTCCGAAGAAATCATGCACGGACTTGGCGAAGGTCCGGTTTATGTGGAAGCTGCGGTTGAAATCTTAAACCGTGACAATGGAGAAGTAAAGGAAGAGATCATATTCGGCGATGCGGAATTGTTTGGAAATACGGAGCAGACTGAAAGACAGCTTCAGTTTTCCTGCGGTGTCAAACTTCTTCCTGACCGCGGAACCTTTATTGTGGCTGTAAAGCCCAAAACAAAAGTGGTTCGTACCAGTGTTCGGATCCGTTGGTACGCATGCAGGGTACAGGACAGCGGCAAGAACATTTATAAAACAAAAGAGAATCAGGGCATGCTGGTGATCGCTCCCGATACCCTTACAACAGCACCCAGAGGTATTGTACAGATTGTTCCCAGATTTGTGAATATTCCTGAACAGGCCTGCCGTTATGAGGTTCTGGATGCAGCCGGAGGCCGCATTGACAACAATGGTATTTATACAGCACCTACTGCGGAAGGTGTATATGAAGTGAAAGTTTCCTGTATCGGTGATCCAGGGATCTTTGCACATGCATACATAATCGTCTCCGCAAATCCGAGAGGATAATTGACGATATCTGGAGGTAGACATGGTTCCCGCAATGAATATGCATCTGGAAAATGTAAGAGTGGTTTTAAGAAATGAAGTGAACGATATCACGGTGTGCCGGGATAACCGGGACAGCGCGCGTCCTTTTTATACCATGATTTCCATAAAAAGTGACTCACACCGCAAATACATCACAGAACAGATGAACCAGGGAAAACTTTTTTCTCATGCAAAAAACTATGTAGGGTCTTTCAGTGTGGGCAGAGAGCTAAAGCTTCTGTTTCACTACGAGAGTGAGAATCTTTTGCAGACAGTGGGAAGTATCTATCTCTATGATTTTGTGAAATGTAAAAAGGCAGCTATGAATCTTGTAGGAGCAATGGCTGAAACCGGTATAGAAGGAGAAGTCTGCAGACTTCTTTTACAGCCCAGAAATATCAATATCGGCAGTGACTGCAGCGTAACACTCAACTATTTTCTGGATTTCAAAGATTTTGATCCGGAAGGCGAAGAACTTCTTTCTGCGGAAAGAGATTCTATGGAGCCTTTAACACAGCAGGTATTTTCCATTCTGGAGCTGCCCTGGAAAGACAGGTTTCACGGACAGATTGATCATTATCCGGATGAACTGAGGCTGTTTTGGATGAAGGTGCAGAATCATTCCTTTGTATCTTTCGGACAGATCATGAATCAGCTGCGTTCCATGCCGGATCGTCCCATTGCAAGACAGGGATTTTTCTGGCAGATCAAAAAAACATTTCGCAGGATTAAAAATACTTTATTCAGAAATCCCGCCAGGATCATGCTGACGATGCTGGTAACGGTGACAATACTTTATGCTGGCTGGCAGATTTACCTGCGGATCAGCACACAGAGGGCATATGACAGAAATGTGTCTTACAGCGCCATGGAGTATGTCGGCGATGTGTATCTTGGCAATGAAGAATAAGGAAAAGTAAGATGATGAAGAATAAAAAATGGATTCCGGCAGCGATCATATTTGCAGTGATCCTGACAGCAGCCTTTATACAGGCCTTTACAAATTATAAAATACCGGTTGATCAGATTTACACAGTCAGTCATGAAGCAAACGGAAATTCCATTGTGACATGGTATCAAAATGACAGGATCGTGATTGCCAATGTGGACCAAACTGGCCGGATTACAAAGTCTGTGACAACAGCACAGTCTGCAAAGGATATGGTGTATCAGATTCAGGCTGCGCAGGCGGCAGATGACGGCAGAGTATATGTACTTCGAAATGCCTTGGATGAGTATACCGGTGAACTGGTAAAAGAGGAACTTGTTGTATATGATTTCAACCAGCTTTTACCCGGAAAGATCATAGTGGATGTAGCAAATCTGCAAAGTCCTGAAGCTGAAAAGTCCATGCAGGAAAACTGGCATTATGGATGGATGAATATATCCGGTGATGTAATTTCTGTGATCGGGGTAAACAAAACAGAAACGCTTGCTGCAAGACGGGTATTTGAATTCGGAGCACTTTCTGACAGAAGTGTGAATATCAAGTCAGAAAGATATTATCCTTTAGCGGAAGGAGAAGGCATATATCAGGCTGTGGGAAACGGTACCGATATCGCTTATATCTCTAAATCAGGCAAAGTATTTCATGCAGCAGAAAACAAGGTGGAGGAAATCTATCCTGCCCGTGTGGTGGATGTATTGATGTATCCTTTATATCTTGCCTTTGCGGAATCCGGTTATGTGTATATACAGGATGGCGAATCAGGTGATATTCTGAAGCTGAATATTCAGGATGGCACAGAAAGTCTGGTCAAAAAAGGGACGGAAGGTTTTGCGGGAAGTATAAAGCCAGCTGATATCGCATTGATGTCCATGCAGTCCGTGGATGATTTTACAGCGGTTGTAAAGGATGCGGAAGGCAGATATCTTCTCTGCAGTATGGATGGTGGAGTCTGGGCAGAAAATAATGTGATTTATCTTTCGGCAGGACAGCTTGCAATCAATATCCTTCGTTATACCTTGACTGGTCTTGCGGTTTGTGCGGTGATCACATTTGCAGCATGGAGCATTTACAGAGGCATAACCAGAGGAAAAACCATTCTGGCCAAGCTTTTACTGGCAGCTCTTCCGCTGATGATCCTGACCATGTCCATATTTGGTCTTGTGGTGTATTACTACTATGAGGGCAGTGTGACAGAGAGCTATGAAAAGCAGGTGTTGGACGAAGGGAATATGATGACAGCGCTTTTTGGACAGGAATCTTTTGATGCACTGCAGTATCCTTATGATTATGTAAGTGAGGACTATCGGTATTTAAAAGAGCAGATGCAGCGACGGGATCTGTATGCAAGAGTGGTCTATTTTGAAGACGGCGAACTTTATACCGGTGTGGATCAGCAAAATCCCTGTTTCTATCCGGTCAGCATCAATGTCAATACAAAACTGGAAGAACTTTATCTGCGTGCGGCCCGCAGCGGTATGGCGCAGTCCGCAACCATTACAGATCACATGGGTGAGCGTATTATCAGTGTAACTCCTGTAGGAGGTACCGCAGGGCGCAGTGTATATCTGTATGAAACCGGTGTATATACTGCAAAAGTAGATGCCTACCAGAGTATATATATCCGTAATTTTATCTGGATATGTGCAGCTTTCCTGATTGTGCTTGCTGTCCTTCTCACAGCTTTGTATATGAGGATCCTTCAGCCGCTTTCTGAAATCCGGCAGGGCATGGAATTGTTTGCGGACGGCAACAGAGATATTCGTATTGAACCTGAGACACAGGATGAACTGGCAGGAATCAGCAGAGTATTTAACAAAATGGCGGATGATATTGATCTGCAGATCCTGAATCTGAAGAATCTCAGTGATATTTATTATAAGTTTATGCCCATGAGCATGATCCGCATGTTAAAACAGGATAATCTGGGAAATCTGATGCCGGGTTCCTGTATGAAAGGAAACTATACGTTACTTTCCATTCAGATGAGCAGTTCGGTAAGAAGTGACAGTCTGCAGGAAAAGGCCAAGGAGATGAACCGCTTTTTCAATCTGATCAATGAGCAGGCTCTAAAACAGGGGGCAATGCCTATTGTAGATAACAGCAATCTTTCGGGGATTCTGCTGATCTGTCCCAATGGAGTAAACAGCGCGATTCAGACAGCGCTGACGATTTTGGCCAATGTGGATGCCTATAATGCACAGGCACAAGAGCAGGAAATCACTCCTTTACATATGTCAGTTATTCTGCATAAGACAGAGGTAAGTGTTGTAATCTGCGGAGATGAAAAACAGTATATTCCGGCGACGATCATTCCGGATATGGATAAAATCCTTACAGGCAAAGAGCAGTTTCTGGAGCTTGATACCAGACTTTTTATTACTACAGAGGCTATTCGGGAGATCAAAGATCCCGGAGAATATGGACTTCGGTATGTAGGAAGACTGGGTGTAGACAGTTGGGCGAATGGTTTCTATGAGTGTTATGATGACCGTGATGCACAGCAGATACATATGATCCGTATTTCAGACAGCAATTTCAGAAAAGCAGTCAAACTGTTTGAAGAAGGCTATCTGTATGAAGCCAAGAATTTATTTGCGATGGTTTTGCAGGATAATCCTGAAGATCAGATTGCAAAATACTATATTTTCCGCTGTGGATGATAGCGGGATTATAAAAGAATAAAGGAGAGTTTCCATGCAGTACATATTGAAAGTGCTGACAGCGGTCTTATCCAGACTTAAGGCTCTCACATTGAATCCGGTCCGCAATTTCCTGCGCAAGCTCCAGATGATGGTGAATGTCAATGTGATCGCCAATAAGATCGTTGCTCCCGTCATCAAAAAGTTCAGGGAACTGTTTCATTTTAAACCAAAATCAGAAGATGATTATTATACAGTCGGAAAACTTCTGATATCTAAAAAGCTGGTAACAGCACTGATCGTAGGTGCATGTGTTCTGGTGTTTGCCTATTTTTCACTGATCGCGGAACCGGTGGAAAAACCGGTGACAACAACTACAGGTATTGTCACAGATATTTATTTTGATTATGACGATATGGAACTGGCGGAATATAGCGGAAAAGCCAATATCCGCGCGGCAAACGGTGCAGTGGTTTATACAGGCGATATCGATAAGGGACAGTGCAGCGGTAATGGTGTTCTTTATAACCAGAGCGGTGTTCTTGTTTATGAAGGCGGTTTTGCCGAAAATAAATATGATGGTATTGGAATCATGTACTATCCCGACGGGAGTAAAAAGTACGAAGGTTCTTTTGGGAATAATCAGTTTGAAGGAGAAGGGGTTCTTTACTATGATTCCGGCTCTATCTGGTATAAGGGAGAGTTTGAAGGCGGTTTTTACAACGGAAGCGGTGTGGAGTACACGGAAGAGGGAAAGCTGATCTACGAAGGAACCTATCTCAATGGACAATATCATGAAAACGGTGTCTTGTATTACGAAAACGGCATGAAAAAATATGAAGGAGAGTTTTTCATGGGGATGCCCCAGGGGGAGGGGACTTTGTTTACGCAGGCCGGACGTCCGTATTATACAGGAATTGTGGCTGATGGTGATGTGGCCTATGAAGCGCTCCTGAATTTGTCGATGGAAGATGTAACCGCGATGTTTGCGGATGATCCGGAGGTTTTTTATACCTATGACGGAGGCAGCTGTTTTGTTTATGAAACCGCCAATCTGTTGCTGAAGACAGATTGTATTGTCAGGATCGTTTCAAAAGACATTGCTCCAAACAGTGATTCCGATGAAGGAAACGGCTGGTATCTGCCTGAGGGCGTGGGAGACGGATTAAAGCTGGATACTTCTGCAGAGCCTGTGGTTGATAAATCTGCCGAAGAAGAAAGCAGTGAAGAAACAGAACTTGACGCTGTAGAGGAACTTCTGCTGGCAGCATTGAATGTGGATCTTCCTGATGAGGACAAACCGCAGGATTATGTAAAAACAGAAAACAAGATTTATTACTTTATCAATGACAGTGAGTGGATTAACGAAGAAGATCTGGCATTAAAAAGTATTACAGTGGATGGCGTAACCGTTTATAAAGAAAAACTGGAGACACCTTTTGATAAGGACACTGATTATATCCCCATAAATGGAGCCACAAACTTAGAGGACTGTATTGCTATTTCCTATATCAGACAGCGTACACCCACTGCATTCGGAAATATTACTTTTGAGGAACTCAATAAGGGACACAGATATGCCCAACAGGATCAAACGCAGACAAGTTACCGGTATTCTTATATCAAAAATATTAATTTTGCGGAAGCTGTCTACAAAGAGGTGATCGATACAGAACTGTTTTCCTATGAGTTATGTTATCAGGCAAATGATGCCGATGACCTGCTTTATTATAATATCACAACAGTACGGTAGAAAGGAGGAAGCAGAATGGGAGATTTTCATGTGATATCCGATGTCAGCAATACTATATTAAAGACAATGCGGGATAATCTTTGTCCGGAGCTGATTTCCTCACCGGAATCCGTGATGTTAACGATTCCCACTGACAAAAATGCAGATTTTCAGTTGGGACTATATCTGTATGATATACAGGAAATGCGGGAATACAGACAGACTGAGTATGTCAGGCTTAATGCTTCACAGCGCAGACTGCCTCCCAAGCCTTTAAATCTGTATTATGCGGTTTATATCAACTCCAAATCCCAGATGGCTCTGGATGCAGAGAATGAACAGCGTATCCTTGGAAGAGTAATGCAGATTCTGATGGATCATCCGGTTCTGGCAGAATCTGTAGCAGAAGAAGATGAGATGGAAGCTACAATTACCATACAGACGATGAGTTTTGAGGAAAAGACAAAATTGTGGTCTGTCCTGGATATTCCGTATCAGCTTGCAGTTTATTTTTCCGTGGCTCCTGTATTATTGTCTTCACGCAAGGTAAGCAGCTTTACACGAGTTGTGGATGCTGCTTTTGGCACAGAGCAGATGGAGGGCAGGAGAAGATGATCAGACATAAATTATCCTTTGCACTTCGTCTGGTGGATGATTTTACCGGCAGAAAGCTTGTCGGAAAAGTCACACAGTTTTATGCGGATGAACGTCCGATATCCGTAACCTATAAGGAGGAAGGTTTTTATCTGTTTATGGAACCTATCGAATGCCCGGTAACAGTCAGGATCGAGGCGAACGATTATTTCGTAAAGACGGTGACCATTGATCAGAAAAAGCTGGATCCATCCTTTCCGGTTGCTGAAGTCAGACTTTATCATAAACCCGGCGGAAGTTTTCAGTATCGCTGCAGTCTCTGCGGCGGGCAGATAACGCCGCCAAATCCAGGTACTCCGTTTCTGGTATACGGAATCAGCGAACTAGACAGCGGATACATGCTGAAAAACGCAGGTTCAGATGAATCCGGATACTTTCTGGAACTGATGGGGTATCACAAAGAAAAACTGACCGGTCGGGTTTTCGGGCTGGGAAGTAATGACACGCTGGATGTGTTTGTGATCCAAAAGCAGGAGAGCACGAACATATACAGGATCGATCAGCCGCTTATGCATACGCATAGAAAGGGAGATAAACTCCGTCTTGTTTACAGGACATATGCGGACGGGAACGGAAATTATGTTCTTCCGGTAGCAGAAGGCAGTGTCGATCAGGTAAAAGTTCAGGCAGCAGACACAAAGGCAGAAAGGAGTTAGTATGGCTTTGCTGGTTACGAATGGAGCGATGCTGACCTGTTCCTTTGGACTTGCCCCTTCTTCCCTGATGGTGCTTCCAACGGCAAGAGTTCTTTCTCCTTCTCCGGTGGCAACGATTTCGGATTGTATTCCCATGACGAATATCATGCCTTTCGGAATGTGTCAGTCGCTGGCGAATCCGGCAGTATCTGCAGCCACATCTGCAGCGATGGGGGTATTGACCCCACAGCCATGTACCCCAATGATCACAGGTACATGGATCCCAGGTTCACCGACCGTTTTAATCGGTGGAAAACCGGCCTTGAACCAGTCCTGTAAATGTATGTGTGCATATGCAGGGGTGATTCAGATCACCAATCCTGGTCAGGTTAAAACACAAGTAAAGTAAATCATTTTTAAAGGAGGATTTAAAATGGCAGAATATTTATCTCCCGGCGTATATGTGGAGGAATTTGAATCCGGTTTAAGACCGATGGAAGGCGTTGGCACTTCTACAGCCGGTTTCGTAGGCATGGCAGAAAAAGGTAACGTGATCGGTACGCCTGAATTCGTATCCAGTTTTGCTGACTTCACACGCAAATTCGGCGGATATCTGTCCGAAAGCACTTACGGTTCCTATCGTTATCTTGCATACTCCGTAGAGCAGTTCTTTGCTAACGGAGGTACCAGATGTTACGTAATGCGTGTTGTTCCCGCGGATGCAAAAGAAGCATCTCTGGAACTGGGAACCATTAAGTTCACCGCAAAGAATCCCGGTAAGTGGGGTAATGAGATCGTTATCGCAGCGGCTAAGTCTAATCGCGGCAAATCTGCAGTTGTAGAAACCATTGAGGGCGCTGACGGCTCCAAGACCTACAAGCTGGCAAATGCTTCCGGTTTTGCTGCCGGCGATACCGTTGAAGCTGTTGTTAACGGCAAGGTAGTTGCATGTGCAAAGGTAGAAAGCGTACAGGGCAATGAAATTACCTTAAATGCAGCGATCAAAGAAGATCTAGTAGATAAAAATGTTGTTGCCAAGAAGCTTCTGTATGTAACCGCTGCTGATCTGGAAATCCGTTACAAAGACAATGTTGAAACTTATGAAAAGGTTTCCTTCAATGAGGCAAGTGCAGACTTTATCGGCAAGGTGCTTTCCAAATCTCAGATCGTTGAAGTGGAAGCTTCTGAACCTGCAGAAGCAGCAGCTCTGTTTAATGTATTTGCAGCAAATCCCGATGCAAAATCTGCTCAGGTTCGTCTGGCAGGCGGCTGCGATGGTTCTGCAAAGGGTATTACCGATGATATCTTTATGGGCAAGGACAATGGCCCCGGAAAGAGAACTGGTCTTGCAGCATTTGTGGAAATCAACAATGTAAGCATCATGGCAATCCCCGGCGTAACAAGTCCTGCTGTACAGCTTGCTTTGTGCGCACAGTGCTCCAATCTGGGCAGCCGTTTTGCAGTCCTTGACCTTCCTCTGGATGTTACCCGTCCACAGGATGCTCTGGCTTGCAGAGAAAAACTGGATTCTGACTATGCGGCTATGTATCATCCCTGGATCCAGATCTATGATGCCTTAAACAAGAAACCCGCATATATTCCTCCTTCAGGTGCAGTTTGCGGTATCTATGCAAGAACCGACGTAGAACGCGGCGTACATAAAGCTCCCGCTAATGAGGTTGTATACAATGCAATCGGCTTAAGCTGCCTGTACAACAAGGCTGAGCAGGATGTTTTAAATCCTGCAGGCGTGAACCTGATTCGTGCGCTTCCCGGTCAGGGTATCCGTGTTTGGGGTGCAAGAACCGTATCCTCCAACAGCCTCTGGAAATATGTCAACGTTCGCAGACTGTTCATCTATCTGGAAGAAACCATCAAGGCAAATACCAGCTGGGCAGTATTTGAACCCAACGATACTTTCCTCTGGACCAGAGTACGTTCCACCATCAGTTCCTTCCTGCGTGATATGTGGCGTTCCGGTGCACTGGTTGGTGAAAGCGAAACTCAGGCATTCTTTGTAAATGTGGGCCGCGATACCATGAGCCAGAGTGATATCTTAAACGGCCGTCTGATCTGCGAGATCGGTGTGGCGCCCAGCAGACCTGCTGAATTTGTTATCTTCAGAATTACCCAGCTGATGGAAGATGAAGGCTAAGAGAGAAATTAAGTAAAACGGAGGACAATCTAAATGGCAGCAACTAATTATCCTTTTAAGAAATATAACTATAAAGTCAATGTAGCAGGTGCTGACAGCGCATCTTTTTCCGAAGTAAGCGGTTTTGATGCTACGATTGACGTAATCGAATATCGTGAAGGCGACGATGCCATCAACTCTCCCAGAAAATATCCCGGTCTGACAAAGTACGGCAATGTAACCTTAAAGTGGGGTATGACCGCATCTACCACCTTCTATGATTGGGTTATGGGTATTTCCGATGGTTCCTTAAAGGATGCTGATCGTGAAAAAGACGTTACAATTGAGCTTTATGATGATGCAAACAGTACCGTACTTGCAAGCTGGAAGCTTGAAAAAGCATGGCCTTCCAAGTACACCGCTCCTGATTTCAATGCAAGCTCTTCTGAAATCGCATTTGAAAGCATTGAACTGGTTTGTTACAGTATTTCCAAGGTAACAGGTTAATCTAAGGTATTTGTTTGGAAAGGGTGTTTATCGCCGGCCTGTACCCTTAAAGGTACAGGCACGGCGTAGCATAAGCTCAGGGGAGCGAAAAACAGGTTTTTGGAGAGTATTATGGCAGATTTTATTACTGAATTTGAATTTGACCTTCCAAAAGGTTATAAAGATGACAATGGTGTGATCCATAGACATGGCGTGATGCGCCTTGCAACCGCTGCAGATGAGATCGTACCTCTGAGAGATCCCAGAGTAGTGGGAAATCCTGCGTATCTGACTATTATGTTATTATCCCGCGTGATCACTAAGTTAGGTGATGTGCCGGTAGTGACTACCAGAGTCATTGAAGGACTGTTTTCTGCAGATCTTGCTTATCTTCAGAACATGTATCAGCAGATCAACGCAATGGAAGAAGTAAAAGAGACCTGTGTATGTCCGGAATGCGGAAAAGTGTTTGAAAAATCCGTAAATTTTACACTGGCGGAATAGCCGTCTATCCAAAGGATGAAGCTTACAGGGAAGTATCCTATATTTCCTATTATTTTCATTGGCCTTTTGACGAGGTCATGCAGCTGGATCATCTCACAAGACGGAGATTCTGCAGCGAGATTGGCCTGATACATAAACAGGTCACCAATGCACCAAAAAATATATTTGAAATTTAATGGGGGCAATCAGTGGATATCAGAAAAATGGCCGGTAAAGCCAGAGGTTACAACTTCATCGTATATCTGGGACCGATAGAGGTTCCTTTTGCCAAAGTCACCGGTGTGGAAGCTGTGATCGATACAGAGACAGTTTCAGAAGGCGGTGTCAATGACAGGGTGTATACACTTGACGGTAATCCCAGAACTGAAAAAACGCTGATCCTGGAAAGAGGCGCAAGTCTGGATCTGATGGCAGATTATCTGCTGCAGCCGGGATATCGTTTTACAACAGATATTATTGTTTTTGTGCTGGATCAGGACCGGATGCCCCGATATACCTATACATTCAGCGGATGTTATGTAAAAAAAGTATCCTGGTCTGATCTGGATGCATCACGCAGCGAATTTATTATGGAAAGACTGGAGATCAGTTATGAAACCATGCTGAAAGTGGCATTGTACTGATCTGCACAAAATAAAGAGAAAGGGGGACATGCATATGCTGACAAATCAATATACATCTTTTGGAAACAACATGTTGGAGAAATATGCAGGAATGGTGTCCGCCATCAATCCCCTTTCTTTATTTTATTTAAAAAGCGAGACAAAAGAGGATGAAATTCCGGTTGTGCAGTCACCATCTGTTACCTATGTGCAGAACCGGATTCAGAATATCAATCACCATCATTATCATACGATGGCAAACCGGTATATGATCAATTATCAGAATACGATGAATCTGATAGCTGCAAATCCGGTATATGAAAAAAGTCCTAACTTTAAGCGGGAGATCATGCCTGCCAACCTGATTCATACACAGGTGCCAAAGAGTGAGGAAGAAACAAAAGAAGAGACGAAGGAGATCATCAAAACACTGGTAAAACAGGTGGTCTCAGAATATAAAGAAACATTGGTCAAAGAACAGGATAACCGTGTACAGGTACAGAATTTTCTGACAGTTTTGTCCGAAATTCCTTCTATGCAGCAGCGGATCCTGCCGGTTCTTGAAAAAAATATCCATACTGTTTGGGTAAAATATGAAAAAGAAGCGGAAAAGGTAATTGTAAAAGAGATGGCCACTGTGTTAAAAGAGGTCATGGAACAGGCAGCGCAGAAGCTTCCGGATCAGTATCGGAAAAGACTGACTGCACAGCGCGGACAGAATCTCCGCATGCAGGCGCAGGAGATGATTACGCAAAAGGAAGTAATTTATCTGGCAGAAACGATCACAAAACAGATGACCGTAAAGACAGAAGAAATCCGGAAGCAGAATGTTACAGAAGTATCTAAAATAACAGAGCTTTCAAGAACTTCCGAAATAAATAAGCAGAATATTGTTCTGCAGAGCCAGAAAATACAGCAGAATAGGAACAAGCTGCAGCATGCCGCAGCTTCAAACTTGGCAAATTTGACACTTTCCGTACAGCAAAAACAGCGTATGGGTAAAGAACGTTTTCAGACACAGATAATGGGGAGAATATCTCCGTTACCGGTAAGACCGACTGCTTTGTTTTTCCCGAAAGAAAAGCAGGCTGAAGCAGAAAATATTGTTGAGCAAAAAGAAAACACAGACGCTGTCATCGTCCAGAAAATCAACTATGTGATGAAGAAAGAGACAGCGGCAGAACATAAATATTATACTCATCTTTTAGAAAGATTTCTGCATAAAGATGAAAAAGTTCGGACGCAGGAAATTGACAGAAGCAAGGAGCCGGCAGGAATCATCTGGCATCAGAAACCAAAGGAAACGATCCGATTTGAGCGCAGAGAAGTACTTTTGCTTCCGATGAGTCTTGTTTATGATAAAACGACAGTAAGAAATGAAGAGGCTGAAAAGACAACTACAACTATCATTAATACAAATACGATACAACATACAAGTGTGGTAAACACAGCCGCATTGCAAGTTCCGGTTTTGGCAGAAGAATATGGTGACTACCAGGCAAGACGGTTAATCAGAAAATCAGCTCCCGACTTTACCAGAACACAAAACCTGATTTCTGATCTGCAGTATGCTGTAAATGAAGGGGCTGAAAAGAAAAACAGATATTCACAGATTACATATACCTGGAAAAATGATATGTTGGAGCTTGTGCTTCCAAAAGCATCTTCGACAGAAGAACAGAATGGAAATGTCAATACCACATTACTGCAAAATCTGGTGATTGTTCCTCAAAAAGCGCAGATTTCTGCATACAGCGGCGGCAGTGTTTCCATGTCGCATGTAGAAAGGAGTATGAACTCTGCGCAAGGTCAAAATGCACCGGATATTGCCTTTCTGCTGCCTGCTGCTTATTCTGCGGCAGGTTCTGCACCTGTTGTACCGGAAGCTGCCAGACAAGGCGCTGCAGCAAATAATGCGTCTGTACGGAATGGCATAACAGCAGGTGGATCCGGTTATGAAAACAGTGCCGCACTTTCTGTGATCAGTCCGGTGCCTCTTGTTTACAAACAGGAAAATGACCAGAATAGTCAACAACAGCAGGAAATTAAAAAAATAGAAGAAAAAACAGAACTTCTGGAAGATATTGTTTTTGAAAAAAAAGTGATCACAAAAGATACCAGATATACCTATAATACGAGCAATGAATCAAATCAGGAAACACAGATGCTCAGTCATATGCCGGACGGCATAAATGTACCGACGGCAGGCAATACCGTTGTATCCCGTGCGGAAGTAGACAATATTGTTTCTGAAAGTGTATCCAGGCAGATGGATATCAATATCCATCGTATCAGCAAACAGGTATATAAGGATATTGATAGACAGTTAAAAAAAGAACGGGAAAGGAGAGGCATTAAGTAATGGCAGGAGTAATCGGCAAATTGGCAGACAAAGCGGTAAGTGCTGCACTGGGTTCTATCGTAAAGGCAGTTTTGGAAGTCTGCGATGAAAACGGAAAAGTAAAAGCATCGATGGAATGCGGATTTAATCCTACAGAATATTCCATTTCCCATAATCTTCATTATATCAATAACAATGGCATTAACGAACCTTTTCAGGCCAGAAACCTATCCTTTATGAAAGGAGCACCGGCGACTTTGTCAGTCTCCATTATCATTGACCAAAAGAGTCATCTTGATGGTACTGCGGCTGAACTTGGCGGTCTTGTATACAATAAGATCAAGTATAAAGGAAAATCCCAGCCCAGAAATGTGAAACAGGTATGTCAGTTTCTTTCTGAATTCATGCACTATGATTCCAGAGAAAAAGATACCCCGCTGATTGGTTTTTCCTGGGGAGATATGCGTTTTGTAGGAAGGCTGACGAAGCTTGATACAAAATTTACCATGTTTGACAGAGACGGCAGTCCGATCCGTGCAAAGCTTGGATTATCCATTGTAGGTGACGATACCTATTTTATGAAAAAGACGATCACATCAGGCACAACAAGCGGTTCTTCCGCAGCCAGAAAAGCAGCGGAAACTCTCGGTGCATTAAATCCCAGAAGTCTGTTGTAAAACTTTTGTAGAAATGGAGACAGTTTATGAGTCTGATGACGGGCAGTACAACTCTTACTGCGCTGCGAAAAAAATATAATGATTTCACAAATCCGTCTCTGGAGATCATCATAGATGGAAAACGGATGGTCATGACCAAAAAGTCCATGATCCAGCAGCTTTCCGTAGACCTTACAAGCGGTTACGAAGCCAGCGGCTGTGAATTTGTGATCAGCGGCTGTTATGACTATCAGAAAAAAGATTTTGACTCATCCATTGAACTTCCGCTGCAGGTAGGGGCGAAAGCGGAGATTCTGATTGGGTATCAGTCAAAAAAGGAATCTGTTTTTACCGGCTATATAGATACCGTTTCCTGGGAATTTTCGGAAGATATGTCTCCGTCCATTCGCGTTCGTTGTATGGATGCAAAGGGACTTTTGATGAAAAACAGACGTCTGGAAGAATTCAGACAGACAAAACCAGATGCGGTTGTCAGTTATCTGTTGAGCCAGCAGCCTGTGAGAACTTATTTAACAGGAAAAAGTGTTGATATGTGTTCGAAGGAAGAAGTACCTTTGCGTGCAGGGATGCTGACAGATTATGAAATTATCTGCCAACAGGCGCAGAAAATGGGATTTGAGTTTTTTATCATAGATGGAAAAGCTTATTTTCAGGAAATAGAGAAAAACAAGCTCCCGATCATGACCCTGGAACCGGAAGCCGGGATACAAAGTCTGACCAGTTCAGTCAGCGGTAATACACTGGTAAATGAGGTGGAAGTCAGGGCCATTGATGATAAGAAAGGCAAGCTGATCAAGGGAAATGCGAGACTGACAGGCAGATTTTCAAAAGGTTCTACAGCAAACAGGATCAAGGCTTCCACAACACAGGTATTTTATGAAGCCGGCGTGGAAAGTGCCATGGAAGCAAAAAAACGGGCAAAGGTAAGAATTGATGCCATGAAATCCGGTTTTGGTTCTTTGGAGATCACCTGTATGGGAATCCCTGAACTTGTACCGGGACGTTTTGTGAAAATTGACGGTTTTGCCGATGCAATAAATGATAAATATTACATCACAGCTGTAACGCATGATCTGACAGATACGTATTTTACAACAACGATCAGAGGAAGAAGAGACAGCATTAAATAGATTGGAGGCACCTATGGCAGATTCCATTACAGATTTATTACAGGTTCCCAATGAGGAATATGACAGCCAGATCATTCCGGGCTTTGTGCAGGGAACGGTAGTGGAAAACAACAACAGCAGATACCCGGGTATGGTCAAGGTTTCTTTTACCGTATGGGAAAAAGGACAGAATATGATCGAGTGGGTGCGTCTGATGTCTCCTTATGCAGGAAAAAAATACGGAACTTATGTGGTTCCCGAGATCAACGACACGGTTTTGGTCGGGTTTATCGGCGGAAGTTTAAAAAAGCCTTTTTTGCTGGGAAGCCTTTATCCTGCGGATTCTGCGCTGGTAAAAAAGCAGATGGATAAAACCAATGCCAACAAATATCTGGAAACAAAAGGCGGTATTTCCGTTGCTTTGGATGACACAAGAGGAAAACAGTCAGTGACTGTTACCACACCTCAGGGAATCAAGGTCAGTCTGGATGACGGTAAAGATCAGATCATTCTGCAGGATAAAGCAGGAAGAAATAAGATAGAAATGGACTTGAAAAAGGGAGAAATCTCCATTATCGCAAAGAGTAAAATTACTTTAAAAGCAGGACAGTCCTCCATTGAGCTGGCTGCCACGCCCGGACAGGTTAAGGTAAACAGCGGTAAAGTCAATCTTGCCGCAAAACAGACCATGAATATTCAGGGACAGGTGTCCACTAAGGTAAAGGGCGGCAGTCTTGCGCTGCAGGGTATGCAGACCGCAGAATTGAAAGCTTCAGGTATCGTGTCTGTAAAGGGTGCGATGGCAAAGATCAACTGATGAAAAGGCAGGATAAGTAAATGGCAGAAAACAGGACATTTTTAGGAAAAGGATTTACATTTCCACCTGCGGTGGATCCGGTGACAGGCCGTTTCCTGATGGCCTCTGAAGACGAGGACATCCGTCAGGCGATCTATCTGATTTTGATGACCGGCGTGGGAGAAAGACCCATGGAACCGGATTTTGGATGTGATGCGACAGATTACGTGTTCGATCTTCCTGAGGCAAGAGCAAAACATGCTATGGAAGATTCCGTTTATAGCGCATTGCTCCGCTGGGAGCCCAGAATCGACAATATCTCTGTGGAAGTACAGGACAGAGGAGCTAACGGAACTGTATATATCGGTATCAGTTATACGGTAAGAAGTACAAACAACCCGGTCAATCTGGTATTTCCCTATTATCTGGATACAGGATTCGGCAGATGGAGGCAGGTTGAATGATGAAAGAAAAGAATATTCTGACACAGCTTGAGAAATTGGCCGCATCCTACACACCGGAATGGAAATTTGACAAGAACAATCCTGATGCCGGATCGGCTCTGGCAATGCTTATTGCGGATATGTTTGCCGACAGCAGACAAAGACTTGATAAAGCATTGCACAAACATAAAATACAGTATTTAAACCGTTTTGATAAGCTTGTAAGTGAACCGGTCAGTACCGCAAAAGGATTCGTACAGTTTACACCTGTTGCGGGAAATGAAGATCTGATGGCAGTTCCGGCAGGAACACAGCTTATGGCAGAAAACGGTGAACAGGAAATAATTTTTGAGACGGTTCATGACATTTGTCTGGCTGATGCAGGACTTACAGCGGTTCTTGTAACTGACAGATATGATGATAAGATTGTTTCGCTGGCAGAAAGCGCAGCCCAGGAACGACTGGAAAAAATAACATTCACTGCATTTTCCACAGAAGGTAAAAACGAAGCTTATCATAAAGTTTTGATTCGCCTTCCCGAACTGTTTGAAGGTGATAAAGATATAAAATTAGAACTTTCAATATCTGCCCCCAGTCAGGAAATGGAAGCGGATGCGCTGAAACTTCTTGCATCCGATCAAGTTCGTTTTTTTCTGGCTGAGCCCTGTGGAGAAGAGAGAGAAGGTATCAGGGAAGTCCCTGTTGACAGTGTGAGTCTTTCCAAAGGCGGTCTGATGATCCAAAAAGCAGATTACGTAATACAGAAAGCGTTCTTTGAAGAAAAAGAAGGCTGTTATCTCATTCTTCGTTCCACACAGGAGATTCCGCAGATAACTGTTTCAGGACTTGGATTTAGGATGAACGGCAGTGATATTTCTCCGGATCATGTCCGGGTGGAAGGCGTGGATATTTTTGCTCAGGAAATCATTCCTTTTGGTATGCCGCTGGCACTGATGAGCGAATGTGAGATGGAATCCAGAGAGGTTTTGTCCAAAAAAGGCGCTAAGGTTACCATGCATTTTGATCTGGATTACCAGATTTATGAAACAGTTCTGGAAAACCCGGAAACTGAGGTGGAATATCGCGCCATTATGAAAAAACAGCCGGAGTCTGCGATTTCCAGACCTGCCAATGTATTTGCCGACAGGATTTCCTGGGAATACAGAAGTGTTACCGGATGGAAAAAGCTTTTTACCGGCAGCACATATGAGCAATTGATGAACGGCGTAAAAAAAGGAGCTGTTAATCTGGAGTTTGTCTGTCCTCATGATATGGCAGAAGCTGATGAAGAGGAATCCAGGATCCGCATCCGCCTGATACATGCCGAAAATATTTACAGGATTCCTGCTGTGTATCAGTGTCCCGTGATGAAAAATCTTACTTTTTCCTACGCCTATGAAGAGGAAGGTATTGCACCGGATGAAGTGATCGGTATCAACAATGGTATCACACGCAATCTGACCGACCGGCTGGAGAAGGGACTGGATACAGACCTGTTCTGGTCTGATCTGGAACACAACAGAAGCATGTATCTGTATTTTGATAATTCCGTCAGCGGACTGCCCTTTTCCTTATATTTTGATGTGAAAAATCTGAGTGCACGGTCTTTTGATTTTACAGTGGAATACGGTACAAAAGATGGGTTCAAACCCATCCGTGTTATGGATGGAACTGACGGGCTTTTGCACAGCGGTGTGATCCGTTTTCTGATCGGTTCTGACATGACACCAAAACAACTGTTTGGCAGGGAAGGTTATGTACTTCGCATGACCAGTTATGAAAAAGACCATTCTCCATACAGACTGCCTGTGATCGAAGGAATCTATCCCAATATCGCCAAGGTGGAAAATCAAAGCAGTCAGACAGAGTATTTTTACGTGGATGATCCCACAGAGGAGCTTTCCATAAAACTTGGAGCAGAGAATCTGACCCGGATGAGCGTATTCGTGCTTGAAAAAAATGGTGAAAATTCCGAATGGGTGGAATGGAAACGTGCGGCACGCAGCTATGAACCAGGCAGAGTTTATCAGGAAGATCTGGCTGGAGGGACCGTTACTTTTTCTGCCTTTGCATTTTCAGATATCCGTCTGGATGACGAAGAAGCGCCGATCCGTGTCAGTTACAGAACCTATACCGGTGATGCAGCAAATGTGGAAAAAGGCAGCATTCTGACAGTTCTGGATGCTAACCGTTATGTCAGCGAGATAAATAATCCTTTTGCGGCATATGGAGGATGTGATGCCTATACGGAACATACTACCGAAGGCTTCATTGAAGGAATATTAAAAAGCAGAAACCGTATCGTGACCCAGGAGGATATGCTGCATCTGTTAAGACAGACTTCCTACAGTGTAAGAGAAGTTTCCTGCGGTCTGGATGTGGATGCGAAAGGTGCAAAGGCACCGGGGCTGATCACTGTGGCAGTCATGACAGATGAAGCAGACAGTGACGGACATATTTTTTATGAAATCAAAAAAGACATGCAAAAAAAGCTGGAAGAATCCGGTAATTTTACCGTGATGGGGCGAAAAGTGAATCTTGTACAGCCTGTATTTGCGGCATGTTCTGTGACTGCATGGCTGGAAAAGGACAGTATGGAAAATGCTTATGAACTTTCTGTTTCTGCAAAACAGCTTATTGAACAGTTTCTGGATCCGGTAACCGGCGGTATTGAACAGGATGGCTGGAGGATCGGCAGTTATCCCAGAGTTTCCCAGATCAGAGCATGGTTAAGAAAAAACCTCAAGGATGTTTCCATCGCAAAGCTTGCGGTAACAGCTTCTGTGGACGGCAGGGAAATAAAGATCCTGGAAGATATTTCAGAAATAACGGAAAATCCCTTTGTCATACCTGTTAACGGGGAGCATGTTGTCCACATCGATCTTATTTAATGGAGGAAGGATATGTTACAGATCCCAAATCTGGATGATATTACATATGAGCAGCTTTTGCAGAATGCCATTCATAAAATTCCGCAGCTGACCGGGGAATGGACAGATTTTAATCTGCATGATCCCGGAATCACCACTCTGGAAATTTATGCGTGGCTGACAGATATGCTCAATTACTATATCAATGCTTCCGGTGATATACATGTAAAAAAATATATGAAGCTTCTTGGGATTGAAGCCCAAAAAAGCAGTCCTGCAGGCTGTTGGCTCAGCTTTAAGGGCCCGGACACCTACCTTCCCAAAGGTTTGCCCATTTATGCGGACAACAGATGTTTTACCACGCTGGAAGAGACCTCTGTAGCAGAGAATCAACTGTTGGGGGTATATACCGGACAAAACGGCAGGATAGAGGAACTGACAGCTTTTGCGGGAAAAGAAGGAGGATATATCACCGCTTTTGATAAAAATGCCAATAAAAATCAGGAACTGTTTTTAGCCTTTGAAAAACCTCTTTCCGGACAGACAACATTGTTTGTACAGGTAAAAGAAGAATATGAGCGGACAGATCGTCAGATAAACCTTTCTGTATTGCGTGTTTCATACTATGACGGTAATGCATGGCAGGAGGCGCAGATTCTGTCTGATCAGTCAGTCAGCCTGTTAAAAAGCGGATGTATCACCATAAATATTGACGGATTTATGTGCCGGGATGAAAATGCGGATATCCCGGGATATTTGTTAAAAATGGAAGCGGCACAGAATTTCTATACCTGTGCTCCCAAAATCGGAGGAATCTTTTTAAATCCTGCGAAGGTTTCCCAAAAGGAAGAAATCTGCCGCAGAATCCGTATTCCCCTTACTGATGGACAAATGATCTATCAAATTCCTGAATATGTCTCAGAACAGGAATCTGCTGCCGCAGGACTGTTTTTTGAGAATGGATCGGAATGCAGGATGCTTCTTGATTTTGGGGAAGAAAATAACGAACAGATCTGCATTGATCTGAAAGAAGGACAGATAAAGCTTGCGGAAGAGATATGCAGTTTAAAGGTGTACCTTGATCTGTTTCTTGTCAAAAATGAAGTGCTTTCCCTTTTGCAGATTGGCACAACTGACGGCTGCTGTTTTCAGGAGTATCCGGTATTTGCGGAAAATATCTGTGATATCGAGCTGATCACAGTAAACAGGACAGACAATGGTCTTTCATACCGGATCTGGCAGTATCAGGATGAACTGGATGGTGCAGGAAGCAGAGACTGTGTATTTACGTGGAATGAACAGACACAGTCTGTCAGATTTGGAGACGGTATCTGCGGACTTGTTCCCAAAGAAGGACATCCTGTGCTGATCAGCAGACTTTCCGTATCAGCCTTTGAGCAGGGAAATGTGCTTGCCGGAGAGATCAATACCATTAAGGATGCGGCATATCAGAATCTGCAGGTAACCAATATCACATCTGCACGGGGCGGGTGCCGGAAAGAAAGTGTCGAAGAGATGCAGAAGCGTCTGGAAGATATGATACAGACCCAGAACAGGGTGGTTTCTTCGACAGATTATGAAGAAAAGATAAAACAGATTCCCGGATTAAAGATCAGAGGAACGAAAGTGATTCCGGCTGCACTTTACAGCAGGGATCACGGCCTGACTTACAGACCCTATGAAATCTGGGCTGTGGTGTGTCCGGATACTCAGGAACGTACTTTTGTTCTTGATTCCGCATATGAAGAGGCTGTGATAAAATGGCTAGAGCCTTACCGTATGCTCAATACCAAAATCAGAGTAACGGCTCCTTCTTATGCTGCGATACATGCAAGCGGCCGTCTGCAGATAAACGGCAGCAGACAGCCTGCTGCGGCTAAAATCATTGAACTGATCAAAGATTATATTTCAGGAATGGAAAAAGAATGCTGTTTTGGCGCGGTGATTTCTTACGCGGATCTGTTTATGAAGCTCGAATCACTGGAATGTGTAAACCGCGTGGAAGAACTGCATATTTCCGTGGGCGGAACCATGGGACACAAAAATGACAGAGGCGACATCATTTTAAACGGTGATTGCCTGCCGTATGTCGGTGACATTATATTTGAGTATAAGTAATGATACGGCTCAGGCCGTATCTGTGACGGATTGAGAGGATTGCCATGAAACAGAAACCGAAATATGTAAATTTCGTGGGTGCAAGACTGGTAGAGGGACAATATCGGAATATGTGTCTGAAAGAAGGGGATATACTGACCGGAAAGGGCAGTCAGATCTCTTACTACATTGCGCCTGTTTTTGATTCCCGACAGGAGCAGGAAAGCTGGCAGTCCCTTCATCTGGAACTGGATTCTTCTGCATGCAGAGTGACCGTTCTTGCTGCAGCATCAGATGAAGAGTATACAGCGGTATTAAACAACCCGGAAATGAGCTTTGAAGAAAAAGAAGAACTGATCCGTACTCTTGTCTGTATTGAAAAGGTCAATACAAATGATATTCTGCTGACAAACCTTTGCGGAAGATATTTTTATCTGCTGATCAAAGTGCAGGGACAAACAGACGCACAATTTTCGTTTTCCGGTGCAAAAATGGAGTTTCCCAAAAACACCTTTCTGGAATATTTCCCGGAAGTATACCGTCAGGGCAATGATTTTTTTGAACGTTATATTTCTGTCTTTCAGACGCTGTATCTGAATCTGGAAAAAGAAGTGGATACACTTCCGGACAGGCTTGATTATGAAAAAGCCCATGGCGAGGATCTGATCGCACTGGCTGAATGGGCAGGTCTGCACAAAGTCTGGATCACAGAGGCGCTGCTGCATGGGGGAGAGGATACGCTTCGCCGCCTGATCGCTTGTGTAAATGAACTGCAGTCTGCAAAAGGCACCTGCTCTGTATTAAAGCTTTTGATGAAGCTTCTTTATGATCGTGATGCAGATGTTTTGGAATATTATAAATGGTTTGAATATATAGAAAAGAATCCGCAGCTTCTGACCACTTACAGAAAGCTGTATGGAAAAGAAGATACAGTCAGTATCTTTTTGGATGAGGAACAGGGAAAACTGCCTGACAGGGAAGAAACACTCCGTATGCAGAAAGCTGCAGCTCAGGTGCTTCCCATCGGTACAAAGCTCAGGATGATCCCTATTCGTAAAAACAGTCATCTGGATACCCATTGCTATCTGGGAAAAAACAGCCGTCTGGCAAGTCCTGCCGGTATGCAGACAGATCAGGTGAGACTGTATGGAAATCTGGTGCTGAGATAAGGAAATTAGTTGTATGACAATACTGGAACTTCTTGCGAGAAAAGCACTTATAAATCTTTCTGTATACTGTAAAAAGATAGGAGAAGATCAGACTGCCCAAAAGATGGATACACTCCTTGGCGAATGTATGTCGGAAGAAAATCAGAAACAGCTTCTTTTACAGGCAGATAAAGAGCTTGTTGATTATTTACATAATGGTGAAAGAGAAATTCCGCGTTTTTTTCAGATGATAAACAGAGCAAATCTGACTCCGCTTGGAATGCGTGCATTGGAATTTGTCATAGCACAGGTATATTTTCCGGAGATTGGGACCCTGGTATCAAAGCTGTTTCACACATCCCCCTATTTTACGCTGGAAGATGTGATCAGAGTATTGGAACAGCCTCTTTCTCTGGAAACCGAGTATCCTTATCTGCTTGAAACCTATACAGGACTTGCAAAGATATTGGAATATCGCAAGGAAGAAGGCTTTTTCTTCCGAAAACCTCTGGTTGCCGACAAACGTCTTCTGGCATGGCTGTGTATGGAAGATGAGCCGGATAAAGAAATGAAAAGTATGATTTCCGTGTATTTTGCCGGAGAAGAACCTGTTTCTTTATATATTGGAGAGGACAGCGCAAAGCTGATCTTGGCATCCATTCAAAAACCGGATTGTGTGACCCAGATTGCAGGCGAGATCAATGCAGGAAGAAAATATCTGTTAAAATATGCCTGTGATGAATGTCAGCAGAATATGTTGTTTCTGCATTTTAAGAAGCTTCTGCAGGCATGCCGCGGTGATAAGGATGAAATGATCCAGCAGAAAGTTTTTGCATATTTTATTCACAAGATCAAGCGGGAAATGCTGTTTTACGATGCCGGCATTTGTATTTGGGGCACAGAGGAGATTGAGCAGGATGATACCCTTGTGGAAATCTTACTGCAAGTGATTGACGAGATGCAAAGCCAGCCCCATCCGGTATGTGTGACGACTGACAATAAACTTCATCTGATCGACAGGACAGAGTATTATATGAACAGGATTTTGCTGCCGCCGGTCACCAGACCGGACCGTAAAAAGATATGGGACGGTTACAGTAATTTCTACGGCATGGAACATATCGATACCCGTATGGCGGCGCAGAAATACCGCTTAAATCCCGGCGAGATCCAAAAGGCAGCACACCGTATTTACATGAGTCCAAACCGTGAAAAAGGCGCAGAAGGTGCCAAATTTCTTGCGCAGATCTGTGAGGAAGTTCTTCCTTCTCCCGTAGCCGGACAGATCCAGCGGAATATGACCAAAATGGGACTGGAAGACTTAAAGCTTCCGCAGCCGCAGAAAGACCTTCTTGCAGAAATCTGTGCGCAGGTCAATCACCGCCAGACAGTTTTTGATGACTGGGGCATGGAAAGGAAATATGCTTACGGAAAAAATGTATCGGCACTCTTTATCGGACCTCCCGGTACCGGAAAGACTATGGCGGTTGACATTATCTCCGGACTGATCAATCTGCCTGTTTATAAGATCGATCTTTCCCAGGTAGTGGACAAATATATCGGTGAAACCGAAAAGAAGCTGGAAGTGGTGTTTAATCTGGCGCAAAAGAGCAATACCATATTGTTTTTTGATGAAGCAGATTCCATTTTCGGAAAAAGAAGTGAAGTAAATGAAGCAAAGGATCGTTATGCCAATACTGAGGTTTCCTATATTTTACAGAGAATCGAACAGTATGACGGTATTGTGATCCTGGCCTCCAACTATAAAAAGAACATTGATGAGGCATTTTTAAGAAGAATGCGTTATCTGGTGGAATTTCCCATGCCGGATGCGGCAACAAGGGAAGAAATCTGGAAAAGCTGCTTTACAGAGCAGGTTCCGGTTGATTTTCTGGATTTTGCCTATCTGGCAAAGAATTTTGAACTATCAGGCGGCAGTATCAAAAATGTGGTGCTGAACGCGGTGTTTATGGCAGCGAGGGATAACTGTCCAGTGGGTATGAAGCAGGTTCTGGTAAGTCTTAGAAACGAAAAGATGAAGATGGGTAAACCCATGATACTCAGCGATTTTGGACAATATGCACCGATTATGAAGGAGTGAGCGTATGAGTGGATTAAAGAAAAGTGCAGGAAGAACAGCATTTCGCTATAAGGCAGGTAATCAGACGGGTGGTATGAACATGGAAGCAGCGTCTCCTGATCAGGCAGCTGCTTATAAAACTGTATTGGCTCAGATGCAGAACAGTGAAAAGGTGGATGAGGCTTTAGAAAGCGGTACAGTACCTCAAAATCTTGATAAAGGAAAAACCTTAGGTACAGACTGGCTGTTAACCGGTGCTCTGGAAGGATTAAAGTCATCTAAAAAATATGAAGGACAAAAACGAAGTCATTTTGTATTTGATTCTTCTGAGTATAAAAAGGTTAAGAATATGCTTTCTCAGATTTTGGAATCTATGAACAGAGGTTTCTCAGAATATGGACCTGCGAATAGGGAAATTTTAAGAGATGTTGTGATCAAGTATCAGAAATTGGATGATGCCTGCAATGTGTATTTAAAGAAAAAGGGCGGAACATCAGCAACCGGTAAAAGTCGTAAAGAACAGGTGGCAATGATTAAGAATTTGATTGAAGCTGATCGTGTTCATCTGCAATATTTGGCTTTTGATGCCGGTGAAGAGGAGCTGTCTGCTTTGTCAGGACAGACATGGGGACAGGTTTTGGATTATGCCCGTGCAGGTGTGGTTGAAGAAGAAAACTTTTATGCGGCTGAAAAATTTGGACAAGGGGTGAAAACCGGAGATAATGCAGGACGTATTTTGAAATCCGGAATGTTTACCAAAGAAGATATTTTAAAAAATAGTAAAAGCATGAGTGCTTTTGGTTTGAATTCATTTTCTTCCATAAATACAATTGAAGAAGGTATGCAGGTGTACGGAACAGAAAATGATGAAAAAATCAATATGAGTAATCGAAATGTGGCTATGAGCAGAATTGCTAACCTCCTTGGAATTGGAGATGTGATTGAACAGTCTAAGACCGTTCGTGTAAAAGATAAAACAAGCGGAGAGACAATACGCGGTAATCTGATGACAAAAGCAAAAGGAATAAAGGCAGGTCAGGTAATTAATCAATTAAGGCCGCAAATAAAAGCAGAAAGAGATGTAAATAAAAAAGAAGATGATGTTTTTGAAAAGTTTTCTCCGACGCTGCAAAAAGAGTTGTCTTCTATACAGGTATTGGATTATTTATGCGGACAGGGAGACCGGCATGCTGGTAATTTTTTTCTTGAAACCAATGAAAATGAACAGTATGCACATGTACATGGAATTGATAATGATAACGCGTTTTCCACTGGTGTGGATTTAGAAGCAGAAATTAAAAAGCGCAAGAATTATGTGAATTATCAAAAGATGGTTGTTGATTCAAAAGACAATCTTGTTATTGCGCATATGGATGCCAAATTGGCACAAAATATTTTGAGGATTACAGATGATGAGATAGAATATGCAATAAAAGATCTGATTGAGCCGAAATATATTGAGTATACAAAGCAAAGATTTAAAAAAATGCGCGCAGCGATCAAAAAAGAAAAAGAGGGCAGTAAGAAATTTTTAAATGATGGTGAATGGAATAGAGATACTCATGACGATTTCATGGCTCAGACAAGCTTTTTTAAGCAAATTATTTTACCAAACAGAAATGCAGGTATTCAGGGAGATGATGAAAAGTATTATGAGGCAATGAAGGGGGTTGACAAAAGTCAAAGGGATCTTGTTTACGAAAGAATAAAAGGATCAAGTTATTATTCTGAATTGATAATCAATATATTTAACATAGGTGGTAATGAAATGATGCATATGAAATTTAGTAAATGATAAAAGAATAAAACAATGCTGAAAGCCAAAAAAAGGAGAGGCCCGTCAAGGCTTCTCCTTATATAGTTTGTCCAATGGTGCATATTTTCCTTAACCAATCAATACCCGGTCACCGTAAGTGATACCTGATTCGTTATAAGCATCCACCGTCACATAATATGTCACATCTTTATTTAGACATCCGATTCTGACAGGGGTATCCGTCAGTTGATCATGCATTATCTGCATATGGGTGTACAGCTTATCCGGCTGTGTACCAAAGCGGATATAATAGCCTTCCGCATCGGAAACAGGAGTGATGGTCACGTCCATATCACGGGTATCATCACAGCGGGAAACATGAAAGTCCGGTGCTTTTTGGGGCTTTGCGCCGGGAGCCGGGCCAAACACACGAAGATCGCTGATGGCAAATAAGCTTCCGGCAGGAACAGTGCCTTTGTTGGTGAGTTTCAGATAACGGACAGTGATTTCCTGCGTAAGCTGTACATAATCATGGGGCATGTCTTTGGTGTTCTCTGTGCGGTCAAGGACGGTGAACCATTCGGAGCCGTCCAGAGAACCTTCCAGAAGATACTGATAACCGTAATGAATCCTGCGGCCGAAGGTTTCAGGGGTAACACCCTGATCGGCAAAGTTAACCTGAATGGCAGTTACCGTATATGTTTTTTCCAGATCCAGCATAAACCATTCGCCGGGATCGGCAGTTTTCGCACTCCACCAGGTTGCCATATGTTCGTCGGCAGCACAGCAGGGTGCATGTGCCTCATCCAGATAAGAGGATGCAGACGCTTTTTTGCCATAGGAGAGCACATGCCAGTCCACACAGGGATTATGGAAAGGATCAGGATTGTCATGGGGCACAGGCATGGGATAGTCACTGCGCAGGGTATTGGTATAAAGCCTGCCGTCAATGATCTTTGCGGGATACAGGGAAATGCGGCGTTCAAATATATGATTGACGCCAATAGCGTTGGTCTGTACCTTCCAGAGATTACCGTTTAAATCCTCAAACAGGCATCCGTGACCGCAGCCGCGTAAGAATCCTGTGGATTTGTAGCATACGGGACTGTTGTCGCAGTAGGTAAAGGGACCGTAAGGGTGGTCAGCCACAAAACAGGAGTCTGAATAGGTATCAAATTCTGTACCGGGAAGTCCGCACTGCAGATAATATTTCCCATTGATTTTATTCATCCAGGGTCCTTCAAAATAAGGATTGTCATCCAGTTCATAATGATTGCCTCTGCGCTCCGCACCGCGGTTTTTGATGTCGGAGCTGCAGACAGGGTAAGGGCCGTCCACAACCTGCATATCCTGATTGGGATCTAATTTAACCACTTTGATGGGATCATCACGGGTGATTCCGTAGTAAGCATAGACAAATCCGTCATCATCGTATAAAAAACAGGGGTCATCCCACCAGATGGGTCTTCCAAGATCCACCCAGGAATCAGGATCCTTTGGATTTTCGGAATACATTACAGTGCCGCCCTGGGAATGCCCGATATAGAGCCTGTCGCCGATGACGCAGACAGCGGGAGCAAAAAGCGCAAATTCGGGTTGTTTTTTGAGATCCACCGGGATGAATTCCCATTCGGCAAGATCCGGGGATACCCAGTAGCCCTCCCCGTGGGAAGCAAACAGATAATATTCTCCCTGATAAACCACAATAGCAGGATCGGCAGATTCACGGGAACAGTATTCTTTCTGGTAGCAGTAACTGATATTGATGGGATTGCAGATCGTTTTCATAAATGTTCTCCTGTTTGAAAAAAGGATAATACACCTTCGGTGCCCTGGCGTTTTTGCAGATTGTACAGCATCATCTACATTTATTTTACAACATAAAGGAAGAATCGTCGAGTGCCAAAACACGGTGTAATGTGTTCTTGATAAGCGGAACAGATATGTGATACTATATTTGTAAAAGAAATCGTAAGGAGTGTGATAAGATGAATAAAAGTATGAGAGAACGTAAAGAAAATAAAAGCTATCAGAATTTCAATCTTGCCATTTATTGTACGGTGGGAGATATCAAAGATATCAGAGATTTTGAAGCCTTTGACAAAAAAATCAATAAGATTTTGCGGCATATCAAAGTGGGAAGAGTATATCTTGAAAATTTCCGGACTGCCAGATGGATCGATATCGAACAGCTGAAAAAAGTGAAAGCTTATTTTGAGGGAAAAGGAATTGCGACTTCCGGAGGAATTACTACCAATTCTCCGTCTCCTGATTATAATATCTCACTTTGTTATTCCTCTGAAGAAGACCGGGAAATCTTAAAGAAAACAGTGGCGATGAATGCAGAAATCTTTGATGAGTTTATCTTCGATGACTTTTTCTTTATGAACTGCAGATGTCCCAAATGTATTGCCAAAAAAGGAAACCGCAGCTGGTCACAGTTCCGTCTGGAAGAAAAGAAGGATATTGTGGAGAATATTGTGTTAAAAACAGCAAAGCAGATCAATCCGGATGTCAATGTGATCGTGAAGTTTCCCAACTGGTATGAGGATTTTAATGAAGTCGGCTATGATATTGCCATGGAAACGGAATTGTTTGATGCAATCTATACCGGAACAGAGACCAGAAACCCGTCCTATTCCCATCAGCATCTGCCCAAATATTTAAGTTACTTTTTCATGAGACACCTTGAAAATGCAGGGAAAGGCAAAAATCTTGGCGGATGGTTTGATACCAATGAATGTACCTACAATCTGAGTTCCTATCTGGAACAGGCATATCTGACTTTGTTCGGAAAAACCAAAGAAGTGACCCTGTTTTGCTTAGGTGAACTGGTGGATATAACGAATTATCGCCTTTTTATACCTGCTATCGGCGAGCTGCTGGATGAAGTGGATGAATATCTGGGTGAGCTTGGCAATCCGGTAGGTGCAGCGGCTTATCTTCCCACCAATACCAGGGGAGAAAATCTGGTTCATAATTATCTTGGTATGTGCGGTGTACCGCTGGAGCCCACCATTACATATCCTGAAAAGGAAAAAATTGTATTTTTGGCAGAGGGAGCGGCAGAAGATAAAGAGATTGTAAAGAAGATGCAGAAGAGTCTGCTTGACGGAGCTGATGTGGTAGTGACCAGCGGCTTTGTCAGAAAGCTGGGAGATGCCTTTAAGGAATTTGCAAATGTAACATATTCCGGTAAAAAGCTGACCGCCAGGGAATATTCCGCAGCAAAAACTTTGAGTCTTGTGGGAATGTATCCCGGTGATGCGCCGGTGGAAATTCCGCAGATCGAATATGGGATCAATGATGTATGGGAGATCGCTGCTACATACGGAACAGATGCGAACTTCCCTATCGTGCTGCGTTTTGGTTACGGAAACGGTAATGTGAGCATTATCACGATTCCGGAAAATACCGGAGATATGTACCATTATCCTGCAGCCGTATGGGAAGTGATCAGACGACAGTTTAGTCCACAGCTGCCGGTACGTATGGATGGTCCCGCCAAGATCCAGATGTTTATTTATGACAATAATAAGGTGATTGTTCGCTCTGACAGAGAGTATTTTGAATATGTGACCTTGATCATGTCTGAAGAGATCAAGGAAGTTAAAGATCTTGTTTCCGGCGCTGTATGGCCTGTTGTGAACGGAAGAGTTACCATTCAGGTGATGCCAGGCGTGAATTATGTATTGGATATGATGGCGTGATGAGGATAAAGGTGTATGTATTATTCAATTCAGGATAAGATCATTGGAACGCATTACGAAGAATGGAAGAAACTTCCGGTTCCTTTGATGATAAGTGAGATATTCAGGCATTTTACGGAAGAAATTCCTGTTTTTTTCAGAGAAGATGACCGGATCGCGGGCTGGTATGGGTACGAAGACAAAGAAGATACTTTTATTGCTCCATTTGTATATCTGGATCCTGAGTCCGGTATTACTGCATTGTCGGACAGCAGCCCTGCTCCGAAAGTGAAGCATCAGCAGATTTTGAGCAAGAAGGAGAGAGCGCTGCGAAAACATCTGGCAGATGATCTGAAAACCATAGTGTCTTTTTCACCGGGACATACCTGTATTGATTACCAAACAGTCATTGAAAAAGGCCTTGTCTTTTATCTGGAAAGAATCGAAAACAAGCTGCTTGCAGTACCGGAAGATCCAATGCTTCTGGCTATGAAAAGCTGTTTGGATTCGTGCGATATTTATGCGAAAAGGTTTGCGAAGCTGGCGGATATGACCGCTGAACAGACTACGGATAAGGAAAAGAAAATCAGACTTCAGAAAATCCGGAATGCGCTGCTGAAAGTGCCGATGAAGCCTGCAGAGAGTTTTCTGGAGGCGGTTCAGTCTGTATGGATCATGCATACGCTGATTCCCGCAGCGGAAATGTCCTGGGCAAGCATCTCCATCGGACGGATGGATCAGTATCTGTATCCTTTTTATCAAAAAGCGATCGCAGAGGGAGAGTCCAGGGAAGAGATCAAAGAGATTTTGAAAAATGTTTTCAGACTGCTGGATTCCTACGGTGATGGTGCGTGTGCTTTGAATATCGGTGGCATGGACATGGAAGGCCGGGATATGTTCAATGAGCTTTCTGCGCTTTTCCTTGAAGTGGAGAAGGAAATGGCTCTCAGAGCGCCGATTCTTGCTGTCAGAATTACGCCGAAAACAGATGTTTCTGTTTGGGATCAGCTGATAGATTTTGACTTATTCCGGATCGGACAGCCTACTTTTTATAATGAAGCTGCCTGTCGGGAAGCGGTAATGAGCAGAGGAATATCAGAGGAGGAAGCTGCAGATTTTTCCGTAAACAGTTGTATGGGACTGTATCTGTCAGGCAGGGAATTCGCGGATATGTGGGGAATCAAGTTCAATTCCCATCTTCCATTGGAACTGGCATTAAATGATGGCAGACCTTTTCACTGTGAACTGGGATTTGAATTAAAGACTCCACCCAAAAGGATTACCTGCCGGGAAGAGCTTTTTAAACAGTATGAGAAGTATTTTGCAGAGTTAATGGTATTATGTGCGGATCTGTATCATAAGGTTGCTCTGCACGCAGAGGCACACCATCCGGATCCGCTGTTGTCTGCCTTGACTGAGGGTTGTGCAGAGTCCGGGAGAGATCGTTCAGTAGGGGCAAAATATCAGACTGTCACCGTAGAAACCATGGGGCTGATCAATACCTGTGATGCCATAGAAGCTGTCTGTGAGCTCGTATTTGAACGAAAAGAATATACGCTGGAGCAGATGATCGATGCCTGCCGCAATCATTATAATGAAGATGCGGTTATGCTGCAGAAGATCCGAAACTGTAAAAAATACGGCATGGATGATGAAAATGTAAATGCTGTCTGTAAAAGAGTCAGCGAAGGCGTTTTCAGAGCATGTAAGGCACAGAACAAGGCGAATCTGCTTTTCCTGCCTTCTCTTCATACAATTGATGTAAATGTGGGATACGGTGCTGATCTGTATGCTACGCTGGACGGCAGACTGTCAGGGGATCCGGTGAATAAAAATGCCAATCCTTCTGATCTGGTGAAGGATCTGGCGCACACCGGTCACATTTTGTCTGCTGCATCTGTCTGTCAGACCAAATTCAGCGGAGGGCAGCCTATTGATCTTTATTTTCATAAATCCTGGTTTGAATCCGCACAAATGCGTGATAATATCAAAATATTGATCATGACTTATTTTCAAAAAGGCGGACTGCAGCTGCAGGTAAACAGTGTGGATATCGCATTGCTTGAAAAAGCGCATAAGTCGCCGGAACAATATCCTCATGTCATCGTAAGAAAAGGCGGATTCAGTGTACATTTTACAGAGCTTTCCAGAGAAGTCAGAGAAGAATTTATTGAACATGCGAAGAAAGAAGAAGGAATTTAGATAAAGAATGCGCAGCAGACCAAAGAAAGGACTGCTGCGTATTTTATGCAGTGATTCAAACGGTATCTGTGCCTGAAAAATGTTATTTCAGACAATCCACAATTCTGTCAATTGCCTCCGCTACGCGGCTCTTTGCGGAAGTAACACAGAATCTTCTGAAGATAGTACCTTCTGCAGGTTCCATTCCGGCTCCATCGGAGAGACTGACATGGGCTTTTCCGGCAATGCGTTCATCCAGCTCTTCGCTGGTAAAGCCGCAGTCGGTAAAGTCAAGCCAGAGGATGTATGTGCCTTCGGGTCTCCATACTTTTACCTGGGGAAGTTCTTTATGGAATCTGTCAACGGCATAATCAATGGTATCATCCAGATATTCATTTAAGGCATCCACCCACTCATCACACTGGGTGTAAGCTGCGATACAGGCTGCAATGGAGAAAGGAGAGATCATGCCAAAGCCTCCGGGACGGAACTTTTTGCCCAGTTCTTCGTCCTGAATGATGACATTGGTAATCGCAAGACCGGCAAGGTTAAAGGTTTTTCCAAGGCCGGTAACCATAACGATGCCCTCGGGACCAACTACGTTGATGAAGGGAACTACTTTATTGTCTTTTCTGCAGAAATCCATATGTACATCGTCGCAGATCATGATGACATTGTTTTTGCGGCAGATGTCAGCAATCTTTCTGATTTCGTCTTCTGTCCAGAGACGGCCGGTGGGGTTATGGGGCTGCATCATGATCGTCATGGTGTTCTGCGGTTCTTTGCAGAGCTTTTCAAACAGTTCAAAGTCAAATGTATGATACCCGTTATCATTTTTCAAAGGACAGGGAACAAAATAGCGGTTGACCTGATTGACGTCTCCTCTGTAATAATAGGAGGGGGTCGGAACGATCACGCCTTCGCCGGGTTTGGAGAGCTTGTCAACGATCTCCACGATTGCTTCATGGGCACCGTGGGCGCAGCGGATTTCTTCACGCTTTACATCGAGTGCAAAACGATCCTTCATCCAGCGGATAACTGCCTGAAAGTATTCATCAGGAGTAACAGAATAGCCAAAAATGCCGTGTGCAGCAACTTTCTGGATCGCTTCCACGATCGCAGGCGCACAGCGGTAGTCCATGTCTGCGACAAAAAAGCAGAGTCTGTCTTCTGGTACTTCTTCACTTTTGAACATGGGGGCCATTTGAGGGGTGGAGGCCCATTTTGAGGAATAGCTGCCTTCTTCGCGGTCGCGGTCGATCACTTCATCAAAATTGAATTTCATGTTTCATGTCTCCTTGGTTTAGATTGTTGATTGGGATGTCAACGGTTACATGTATTGTACAACATTAAGGCAAAATAGTCGAGTCTGAATGATCCAAAAAGAAAGTATCCTTCCATAGTCCCTGCACCGATTCGTCAACATCTGTACGAAGATTTTGGAATGATATATGATCGGTATTTTTCAGGTAAAATAAATATTGGCTTTCGCCTGCTTTCAGGTTGGTGCAGTTTTTTTCCTGATCTGCAGTGGTGAAAGGAGGAGAAGTGGGGATAATGCTTAAATGCATATCTTTGATGGAAATATGATTGATGTTTCCGGGACCGTCAGAGACAAAAATACATCCTGCAAATGCTTTTGCGTGGTAGTCGCTGATGGTGATATTTTTGATATAACAGTCATGATCTTCGCGCATGTAAATGGGTAGGTAGACATTTTCCGAGATGATATTGTGGATACGGATATCTTCGATCAGAGCGTGTCCATGACTGGAATACGAGGTGATCATATTAAAGGCCTTTCCGCCGCGGTGGATCATCAGATTGGATATCAGAACATTGCGGATTTCACCGATGCCCACACCGATTCGGAATACACTTGAACTGCTGGCAAGCACACAGTTGGTGATCGTGATATTTTCACAGACAGTTCTGCCGTTTGTTAAATGTGCGGAATCACAGCGAATGGCAATGGCATCATCACCGGTATCAATGATGCAGTCAGAAACGGTCACGTTTTTGCAGGTATCAATATCAATGCCGTCGGTATTGGCCCAGTCACGGCGGTTGTAAGCTTTGTAACCGCGCACTTGAATATTTTCACATCCATGAAAAAAAAGGCACCAACAGGGCGAATTCTCAATAGTAATGTCAATGATACGTATGTTGCGGCAGTCTATAAATACAACAGTCTGCCCGGGACGGGGAAGAGAACGGTCTTTTTGGTAAGTCAGACCATAACTCCAGATATAAGAGTGAAACGCCTGAAAAGGATGACATTCTCCAAAGATAGAGGCAGCACCGCCGTCAATCGTTCCAAGACCTGTGATGGCGGCATTTTTAATCCCATGTGCAATGATCAGGTGTCTGCCTTCCCAGCCCTCGGATTCTACGCAGGAGAAGTTTTCTGGATAAACATCAAGAGAATTGTAGTCATCTAAGTTAGGACTTGCCAAGAGTCTGGCATTCATTTCCAGATGCAGTTCTACGTTGGATTTTAAGTACAAAGTTCCTGTTACAAAAGTACCGGCAGGGATATTGACCGCTCCGCCGCCATTTTCATGACAGGCATCAATGGCGCTCTGTATTGCAGAGGTGTTGACGCTTGCGTTGTCAGGGACTGCACCGAAGTTTGTAACATCATAAATCATAGTCTGTCTCCTTTCTTACAGGTTCATTTCATAGACTGAAAGATCTTTAAGGCAGCACTTGCAGTTTGCCAGTGCCAGCATGATTTTGCCGGTGGGCATGGTATTGCAGATATAAGTCTGCACCAGCATATCGTCAAAGTACAGTTCAAACATACCGTAGCGGATCAGCAGTCTGAATGTATGGGGAACAAAGGTATCCAGACCGTTGGGAGAGGAACAGTCTCTGGAAATTTTGTCTTCTGGAATGAATTGTCTGGTCTGTGTGTCAAAAGTTCCGGTCAGAATGGAACGGTTATCAGTATTGGCACATTCTGCCAAAATCGCAGTGCCGGTGTGTTTGGTTTCTTCAATGAAAAATCCTGCCATGGCAGGAAGCCAGCAGTTGGCTCTTACCGGACCGCGGGCAGGCCAGGGCTGTGCAGTCAGTGTACCTTCGATCACGGCACCTTTATTGGGATCTATGTCTGCCAGTGTATGAAGAAGATAGTTGTCATGAAGAAGATAACCCTCAGATGTCCCGGTATCAAGTTCGGTATAAGCAGCGCAAGTAAGAAGTTTACCTTTCAGCGCATCATTTCCCTTAAAATAATGAAGCCGTAAATGCCCTTTTCCATCAACTCTGACGGAACGAAGCGGCAGAAGCCAGTTGGAGTTCTGTGCATCATCCAGACGGTAGCAAACCGTATTGCTCAGTAAGAGTTCATCATTGTCATAATTACGGCAGAAAGCAGCCAGCGTCTGTACAAATATCTCGCCTCTTTTACCGTTAAAACCGCATAAGCGAAGTGCTTCTTTATCCGGGGTAAAGGGACCTTCCTCGCTGTCAGCAGTAAATACATAGCAGCTGTATGCATAATTGCCGTTAAAAGGAGGGCAGATACCGCCAATCAGATAATATTTGTCACCGATTTTCTCGCAGCCTCCGACTTCCATTTCACGGACAGGCTCTATACCGTTCCAGTTAATGACCGGTGGCGGACAGCTATGCCAGTGGATGCCGTCATCGGATCTTTGTATGCCGATGAGACTGCTGTATTGGGGCAGCGGTACAGCGACTGTATAACCAATATAGCCGCCTTTTTCGGAGGGAATACAATACATATGATCCCAGCGGCATTCGCCGACTGTTTCATACCATTCGGGAGAGGGAGAATTGGAGTCCACATAGTTCCAGTGCAGAAGATCATCGGAAAAGTAGTAGCGTAACGTGTCATTGCCGGCACCGGGGTAACTGAAACTGCCGTGATTTAGAGAAAAACGGCCGTCCTCTGTGCAAAACAAAAACATTTTCCATACGGGATCTTTGGAGTCTGTGATCACATTGCCGTAATCCTCCCAATGGACGCCGTCTTTGGAAATGGCAACACGGGCGGCGTAGGATTCAGGCGCATCTTTTTCATAGTACATTGTAAAACAGTAATATACGCCACGATAGAGGATAATAGAGGGATCCCAGATTTTTCCCTGCTTCGGTCGGTACAGCATAGGTCCATCTCCTTTGTTAGCATTTATTTTTTATTCATAATACCATATTTTAGGTTTGATAAGAAGAAAAAAATTGTTATAATAAAGACGCCTGAATAGTAAATTTTATGTCCCGGAGGATAATACAGTGGCGATAGAAAGAGTCAGAGAGTATTTTAGAACATATAAAATGGAAGAACGCATCCTTGAATTTGCGGTTTCTTCGGCAACCGTAGAGCTGGCGGCACAGGCGGTTGGTGTGGAAGGAAAACGGATCGCAAAAACCTTGTCTTTCTGGGTGGGAGAAAAACCGATTCTGATCGTTGCTGCAGGAGATGCCAAGATTGATAACGCAAAGTATAAGGCAAAGTTTCATGCGAAAGCAAAGATGATCGGACATGATGAAGTGGAAGCTGTCATAGGTCACGGTGTGGGCGGGGTTTGTCCCTTTGGGATCAAGGAAGGGATTGATGTGTATCTTGATATATCCATGAGGCGTTTTGAGACTGTTTTTCCTGCCTGCGGCAGTTCAAACAGTGCGATAGAGCTGAATATGCAGGAACTGGAAACATATGCAAACAGTCTGGAATGGATCGATGTCTGCAAAGACTGGCAGGAAGAAAAATAAGGAGTCTGGTCATGATAAAAGCAGAAAAGCTGTCCTATTCTTTTCCGACAAAGGATTTATACAATAAAATATCTTTTTCCATAGAGGGTGGAAAACATGCTGTTTTGATCGGATCTAACGGCACCGGCAAGACAACGCTGGTCCAGATTCTGATGAATCCGGATGCGTTTTTATTTGAAGGGAAATTAAAAACCAGCATCGGCGGCCGTATCGGTTATGTCAGTCAGTATGAAAAAGCGGAAAAAGACCGTGAAATATCAGTATTTGACTATCTGGCAGAGGATTTTTTACAGCTGCAGAGGCAGATGGAAGATGTCTGTGCACAGATGGAAACAGCCGAAGATTTTGATGCGCTGATGGAAGAATATCAGCGGATTCTGGATGAATCCATGGCAATGGATGCAGATAATCATGAAAGCAACATCCATAAAGAATTAAAGATTGCGGGACTCAAAGAACTTGAAAATCTTCCTGTTTCAGCAATCAGCGGCGGTGAATACAAGCTTTTGCAGGTGATCAGACAAATGCTCAAAAAACCTGCATTTCTTGTGATGGATGAACCCGATGCTTTTCTGGATTTTGACAATCTGAAAGGGCTTCGCGATCTGATCAACGATTATGACGGAACGCTTCTTGCTGTCACGCATAACCGTTATCTGCTGAATCATTGCTTTGACAAGGTACTTCATCTGGAAAATGCGGATATACAGGAGTTTGACGGCAATTTCGCCGAGTATAATTTTGCGCTTCTAGCTCAGAAGATAGAACTGCAGGAAAAGGCTGCAAAACAGCAGGAAGAGATTGAAAGAAACGAAAAAATCGTGGAGCGGATGAGAAGCACTGCGTCTAAGTATGCCAATGCGACAGCCGGACGTGCGCTTCATGCAAGAGTTTCCTATCTGGAACGTCTGGAAGCAAGGAAAATAAAGGATCCTTTTGTGGAACTGCGCAATCCAAAGATTATTCTTCCGGTGCAGGAAGCGGTAGATTATGATTTGGAAACGGAGACAGAAGAAACACCGGAGAATGTGCAGAATCCGATTCTTTCAGTGGATGGATACAGCATTGCTTTTGAAGATACGCTTCTTGAAAATATCAATTTTGTGCTGAATGCCGGTGAAAAAGTGGCGATAGTTGGTGAAAACGGTACCGGAAAGACCACGTTGCTCAGAGATATTTATAAAAATGAGCTGGATACCATTCAGATTGCAGAAAATACCGTGCTTGGTTTCCTTTCCCAGATCCACGGCGAAATGTTAAACGAAGAAAACAGTCTTTATGAGGAAATGGAAGAACTGGGATTTGAAAACCGCGCGCAGATTGCAGAGTATCTTTCCGGCTATTGTTTTGAAGCTGACATGTTAAATGAAAAAATTGAAGTGCTTTCCGGCGGAGAAAAGAATCTTTTACAGCTGGCAAAGATTGGAAAGAGCAACGCTAATCTGCTGCTTTTGGATGAGCCTACCAGTCACCTGGATATTTATGCACAGATTGCTTTGGAAAAAGCGATTGCAGAATATAAGGGCGCTGTACTGATGGTTTCCCATGATTTTTATACCATTGTAAACTGTGCGGATTATATTTTGTTTGTGGAGGATAAGACTATCCGCAAGATGCGTACCTGATCTTTCAGAAAGATGATCTATGACAATCATTTCAAAAAGGATTATCTGGAACTGGAGCAGAAAAAACGGGAGCTTGAGCAGCGTATCGAAGGATGCCTGAAAAAGCATGATTATGAAACTGCAAAAACGGTTTGTGAACAGTTGGAAGCTGTCATTGAAAAAATGAAATAACTGTAATCTCAAAAACATATCAAAGGAGATTGTGCAAATGAAGAATATTAAACTTGTAAATGCACAGAAGCCGGTATTGGCTACCCTTCTTGGCGCATGTATGGAAGACGTTAACCATGAGCTTTACGGCGGTATCTGGTCTCAGATGATCTTTGGTGAAGCCTTTGAAGAACCGGCAGCAGAAGGATGTGGTGTATCCGGTATGTGGCAGCCGTTTGGTGAAGGAACACAGGAACTTGTCAGCGGCGGTTTTTCCGGCAGCAACAGACAGGTTCTGAAAAATGCAGGTGTATATAACCGTGGCCTGAATAAATCCGGTATGTATTTTAAGGAAGGAAAAGAGTACAGAGGTTATCTGATTGCAAAAGCAGATGCACAGGCGAATGTAACCGTTTCCCTGCGTGGCGCGGATCCTGCAGTGGTTTATGCGGAAACTTCTTTTTCAGTAAGCGGTGACTGGAAAAAATACGAGTTTACCCTGACTGCCAAAAAAGAAGAAATTGACGGCTGCTTTGGTATTTTTGCAAACGGTGAAGCTGCCATCGGATATGTCTTTTTGGAAACAGGAGAATGGGGACTTTATAAGGGCCTGCATGTGCGCCGTGATGTGGGGGAAGCGCTTGAAAACATGGGCATCGGTATTCTGCGTTTTGGCGGCTGTATGGCAAATGCAAAAGACTACCTGTGGAAAAACATGACCGGTGCACCTGAGTGCCGCAAACCCTATAAGGGATGGTGGTATCCTTATTCTTCCTATGGTTTTGGCATCCTAGAATTTATTGAACTGTGTGAAAAGCTGGGGGTTGTCTGTGTGCCTGATTTTAATGCGTATGAAACAGAAGAAGATATGCGCGATTTTGTACAGTATGCAATCGGAACAGACGAAAACAATCCCTGGGTGCAGCTTCGTATGGCATCTTCCCATCCGCAGCCCTATAAGCTGGAATATATTCAGTTTGGTAATGAAGAAAAAGTGGAAGAGGATTTTGCAGACAGATTCATCGCAGCATGCCGCGGTGTATGGTCTGTTTCCCGCGACATCACCATGGTGATCGGTGATTTTGCATATTTGGGTCATCCGTTTGAAGATCCTTTCAATATTCCGGAGGAATGTACCTATTCCAAGATCACCACACTGGCTCCCCAGCAGCGGATCTTAAAATATGCCATTGAAAACGGTATGGCGGGCAAGGTATGGTTTGATATTCACTGGACATCCGATCACGGGGATTCTCCGCTGCCGTATCCGGAATGTACATGGTCACTGATGCAGCATTTGGATAGGATCGTACCTGGACATGACACCAAGCTTTGTGTATTTGAACTGAATGCAGATCATCATGACTGGGAGCGCGGCATGACCAATGCCTATTCCATTCTGGAAGGCATCAATCACAGTGAGATCATTCCCTGTATGTGCAGTGCAAACTGTCTGCAGGTGGATAAACACAATGACAATGGATGGAATCAGGGACTTTTGTTTATGAACAACAGAAGTGTATGGTATCAGGCTCCCGGTTATGTGGATATTCTGTTTAAGAAAATGATGCTGGAACGCAGATTTGATACAGATGATTCATTGGCTGACGGCATGTTTAATTATACAGCCATGACGGACGGTAAAAAAATTTCAGTGATTTTGCTGAACCGTTCTGACAATGCAGAAGAAGTTTGTCTGGAACTGCCCGTAAGCGGAACCTACAGCTTTGAAAAAACGGTTATGACCTATGCGAAGGAAGATGTAAATACCGCAGAAAATAATGAATATATCAATATTTCCAACACAGAACGCGGAAGTGGTAAAGGAAATCTTTGCGTAACACTTCCTGCAAATACCATCATGGCATATATGATCGGATAAAAGAATTGAAAAACAGGTAAAAGAAAAATACCCGGAAATGTTTCTGGATGTCAAAGCTGACAAACAAAAAAGACGTTTCCGGGTATTTCTTGTTTTTCATTAAGTTATATCTTTGCTGCACTTTCCTGCGCAAGCTGCATGCGGTAATAAAGGCCTTTGTTTGCAAGCAGTTCTTCATGTGTTCCGCGTTCCACAATTTCTCCTTCGGAAAGAACAAGGATCAGGTCAGCATTCCTGATCGTGGAAAGTCTGTGTGCAATGGCAACAATGGTACGCTTGCCGGTAAGCTCACCGATGGCTTTCTGGATCTGGCGTTCTGTTTCAACATCCACAGAAGCAGTTGCTTCGTCCAGAATAATGATCGGAGATTGGCGAAGAATGGCCCGGGCGATGGCAACGCGCTGTTTTTGACCGCCGGAGAGGCGCAGACCGCGCTCACCCACCTGCGTCTGGTATTGTTCCGGCATATGAAGGATATCTTCGTGGATATGGGCGGCTTTGGCAGCATCTATGATTTCTTCGAGAGTGGCATCGGGTTTTGCATAACCGATGTTTTCTGCGATGGTACCATTAAAGAGGAAGGTGTCCTGAAGCACCGGTGAAATATTATGACGAAGACTTTCCAGGGTCAGATTTTTGATATTTTTGCCGTCAATCATGATCTGTCCTTCAATAGGGTCATAAAAACGGGAGATGAGCTGGGTCATTGTGGTTTTGCCAACACCGGTGGGACCGACCAGCGCAACCATCATACCGGGTTTGCAGGTAAAAGAAATGTTTTTTAAAACCGGTATCTGATTGCTGTAATGGAAGCTGACATTTTCAAATGAAATGGTTCCGTCCGCGCGGCCAAGAGCAGAAGCATTGTCAGCATTCTGAATTGCGGAAGGGGTGTCCAGGATCAGTGTGACGCGTTCAGCGCCGGCCAAAGACTGCTGCAGATTTTCAAGAAGGTTTGCAAGACCCGATACAGGCGCGTAAAACAGAGAAAGATACAGCACGAATGCCACAATATCTTCCACGCTTAATTGTCCTTTATAGGCAAAAAGACCGCCAAAGAAAACAACAAGCACGGTGCCGGCAGAGGAAAGGAACTCCACGCAGGGGTGGAAGATGCCGCTTGCTTTTAGAGCGCGGAGCATAGCACGAACCTGATTAAAGTTCTTTTCACGTACCAGACTGCTTTCATAAGCTTCCTGTCCAAAGGACTGAATTTCATGCAGACCGGAAAGACTGTCCTGAAGCTTTGCATTTAATTCACCCATGCTTTTTTGAGATGCCTTAAAGAAAGGACGTACAATTTTCGAAAATACAATGCCTGAAAGCAGGATCAGCGGAATCGGTGCGCAGGTGATAAGAGCAAGCTTCCAGTTGATTGTCAGAAGGATGATCAGAACGCCTGAAAAAGTAACGACATTGGTGATCATTTCCGGAATCATATGTGCATAAAGAAGTTCAAAATCTCTGGTGTCATTTACAACACGGCTCATCAGATCGCCGGTCTGTTTGTCATGGAAAAAGCCAAGATCAAGAGTCTGCAGCTTATCGTACATTTGGCTTCGCAGATCACCTACAAGATACCAGGCAGCTTTGTGGGCAAGATAGTTGCTCAGAAAGCGAAACAGTACACGCAGAAGATAAAGGATCAGAAGAATCAGGGCAAGCCGGCTGATTTGGTGAAAAGCGTTTTCTTTCATTCCGCCTTCCACAATTCCGGTCATCGAAGATAAAACTTTGGGGGCGGCAAGATTGACACAGGTTAATCCGAAGGTGGAAAGAATTGCCAGAACATAAAGGCCTTTATAGCGGGCTGCTTCTTTTGTAAGTTTCCATAACATTTTCATAGAGATTCTCCTTACTGTTTCGTCTGATATAAGAGTAATCTCTCAGGGGTATACTGTCAATAGGCAGCATTTTTGATGATAAACAAATGGACGTAATTACTTGTATGACAATTTTTTCTGTGATAAAATAACTTAATTTCAGGAAATGGAGTTTTTGAATATGAGTCAGATTATCATGGGATACTGGAACTGTGAAAGCTGTGGTGCTTCCGATATTGAAGGGTTGATCGATGTATGTCCTTCATGCGGAGCACGAAAACCGGCACATATCCGATATCACAGGAAGGGCCGCAATGTGGTATCGGCGGAGCAGTTAAAAATGGCCGGAATCGGAGAAGCAGAATGCGACGGTGAACATAAGGAGTGGGTATGTGCCTATTGCGGATATCTGAATAATTATTCGGATGCCGAATGTGACAGCTGCGGTGCCCCCAAAGAGGAGGCGGAGCAGGAATACGGGGATGAACCGGAAACAAAGAGCGATGAGTCTGTTTCTGTCAAAGCAGTTACCTTTGCACCTCAAAAGAAAAAACGTCATATTGGGAAAATAATTATGGCATCCGTTCTTTTGCTTTTGCTGATTTGTCTGTTTCCTTATAAGCAGATGTGGACTGTCACAGGATTTAAGTGGGAGAGAGAGATCATTGTCGAGCAGATGAGAGTTGTGCAGGAAAAGGACTGGTCGGTACCAAGCGGCGGCAGAGTGTATAAAGAGGCATCGGAAATTCAATCCTATGCCCAGCAGATCAGCCATTATGAAGAGGTAACTGTTACAAAAAGCCGTGAAGTGATCGATCATTACGAGACGGAATATGAGTATGTCGATAACGGGAACGGTACTTTTACAGAAAATGCCTATGAAGTTCCTGTTTACAGAACAGAATACTATGAAGAAGTAGAACAAAAACCGGTATATATCAGTGTTCCGATCTATGCCACCATGTATTATTATGAAATTGATCGCTGGTTTGATGAGAAACAGTATCTGACCAGCGGTACCGATAAAAATGCATACTGGGATGAAAGCTATACATTGACCAAAGACCAGCGTGATGACAAACGAAGGGAATCATATTTTGTGATTTATGACAAAGGTGAGTCTATGGAGATTTCTTTTGAGGAATGGAATACCTATCAGGAAGGCGATACCTATACGGTGACCACATGCCTGCTTGGAGTGGTATATAATGAGAAAATGGCAGGCAGCGGGAATTGACAAAATTTCTGCGTATGCTAAAATTTTTACATAAAAAGTAATTTCCGAAACAGGAAAGGAGACAAAAAGATGCAAAGACACGCATTTGCAATGAAGGTAAAAGACGGACAGATGGCGGAATTCCGTACAAATCTTGGAAAGGTATGGGGAGAACTGACTGCACTTTTAGATGCTAAGAAGATGAAGAATTTCAGTATCTGGAATGTGGAAAGAATGATCTTTGGCTATTACGAAACAGATGATGATTTTGCATTCAGTGCAGAAGATAAGGAAAAAGCAAATAACTGGATGGCAGCTTACGGCAGCAGTTTTGAATGGATTTCCACACCTTTTGAAGAAATGCGTCTGATGTACCATGATTTCGGTATCGTAAGAGAATGTAAGGAACTGATCAGACACCGTGTATTTATGACAAAGCTGGTTCCCGGTTCCGAAGAAGAATACAAAGCACGTCACGACAAGCTGGTGGAAGCAAGAGGTGATGTGGTTACGCCCGGCCCTGACAGCAACTTCTCCATCTGGAATGCCGGCGGTTATATCTTTGGCTATAATGAAATTGATACGACCATGGAGACAGAAAGAACTCAGGCGGATATTGAAGCAGATACTGTTTGGGAAACAAAGATGCTGGAGATTATGAGCTGGCTGACAGATGACGTAGACTGGCTGACCGGCCTGCATCATGAGAATGTTAAGAGACTGGCATGGCATAACTAAGATAATGCTCTTAAAAAAGTGTGCGCATTCTGTATAGGAGAGAATTTATGTTTCGCATTCATCATCTCAGATAAAATGTGTGACCGGAGAGAAAAATGGAAAGAAAAGTAGAAATTTACGGAACATTGGGACCGGCATGCAGCAGCGAAGAAACATTGCTTCAGATGTTTCAGGCTGGGCTTACCGGTATGCGGCTGAATCTTTCTCATACTGGACTGAGAGAAAGTGCAGACATCGTCAATCATTTCAGACAGGCCGCCCAGGCAGCTAAGATTTATCCGCAGCTTCTGATTGATATGCAGGGACCGGAACTGAGAGTGGGAGATCTGGAAAACGGATTGGTTTTGGAACCTGATACAACCGTATCTCTGACAGCTGTCGGAAAAGAATATAGCGCGAGCTTTGCATGCAGTGTACCGGTTCCGCAGCCGGTGATCAGCGCACTGAAAGCCGGTGATGAAATTTTATTGAATGACGGAAAGCTTCTGTTTATTGCGGCAGAAGTGTATGAAGATTATGCAGTCTGTAAAGTGGTCAGAGGCGGTGTTCTGACCGGGCATAAATCGGTAAAGATTGTCGGAAAGCAGGTGGAAATGCCGGTTCTGACTGATCACGACCTCAAAAATATCAGACTTGCATCGGAATACGGTGTAACAGGTCTGATGCAGCCGTTTGTAAGAAATGGACAGGATCTTGCCCATGTAAGAGAGCTGCTGATGCAAAACGGTGCCGGACAGGTAAAAATTTTTGCAAAGATTGAAAATCGGGCAGCGCTTGCAGAACTTGACAGTATCATCAAAGAAGCGGATGTGATCATTATCGCAAGAGGTGATTTGGGCAACGATATGGATCTCTGGGAGCTTCCGGCAGTGCAGAAGGATATCGAGGCAGCGTGCAAGAGTGCAGACAAGCCTTTTATTGTTGTCACCCAGATGCTCGCCAGCATGGAGGAAAACCCGGTTCCCACAAGAGCTGAGGTTTCAGATATTTTCAATGCTGTGACAGACGGTGCATACGGGGTTATGATCACCGGTGAATCTGCCGTTGGCAAATATCCGGTGGAAGCAGTCAGATACCTTGCCAATACAGCCAATAAAGCTGCTGCATGGATGGAAATATCAAAAAATAAATAAAAGATAAGGATGTGAATGCACGGGACGATTTGTCTGAATCCGTAGTTCACATCCTTGTTTTTATTTATATTCAAGCAGTGATTTGTCTATTTTTCCGGTTACGATCGTATGGTCAATCCAAAGATTTAAGGAATCGATGGCAAGAGCCATTTTTTCGAGTTCTTCCTTGATCTTTAAAAAATCAGGAATCTCGTCGGCTGTAAGTTCGCCGTCTACTGTGATTTCAACAAGGCGCTCTTTATCTTTGGAAAGTTTATTTAAAGTGGCAAGCATTTCCAAAGTGATCTGTGAAAGGGATTTGGCTTTGATCTCCGGAACATATTCGATACCGATAGGGCACTCATGAGAACAAAAATAATTGCAAAGAGACGGATTTTTGTAACAGTCAGCCATGGCAAGAACTTCCTCCGGATGGGGGAGAGATTTCCCGTTTTCAATCTTTTCGATACGGTCGGAAGAGATATAGTTCATCTTTTCGGATGCAGTTTCCCTGGAATAGCCCATTTGTTCACGGCTTGTCTGATAGATATTTTTATTTTCTTTTGTGGATTTGCGGCCCATGTTTGTTCCTTTCATATAACAATAGATTGATTTGTAACTGATTATATATGAAAATGAAAAAGAAATAAAGTTTATATTTTACTGTATTCCGCTGATATTGCTTGATAACAGGCTAAATAGAATCCGTTATTTCCTGCTGATTTATGTTTTTAGGAGTGAAAATTTCATATATAATGAGAGAGTAAAAGATGGTTTCAGATTGGAAAGGAGGGAAAATATGCCGGTGCAAAGACGTATCATGCTGAGTTTGTTGATAGAGAAAATGAAAGATCATAAAGAATACTGTGAAAAACTTGGAATAGAAAACTGTTCCCGTTTTCATGGAAAGAAAATAACGAAAGAGGAGAAAAAAGAATGATGACATTTTTATTTATTGTACTGATGTTTCTTGTGTTTGGGAAATTACTTGTGTTTGCAATCAGAGCGACATGGGGAATTGCAAAGATCTTCTTTACTTTGATTTTCCTGCCGCTTATATTGATCGGACTGGTAATAAAAGGACTGTTATTTATTGCATTGCCTGTGCTTGTGATAATCGGAGTGATTTCGCTGTTTGGGATGCGTGAATGATCAAACTTCAGTGGAGAAATAAGAAATATAAAGAGGGCAGAAGCACATAAACAGTGTTTCTGCCCTGATTTTTATGAAATCAATGATTCAGTTATGCCAGAATCGGCTTTAATGCATCTGCCAGCACATTTTTCTGTGCTTCAGCTTCTGCGATGTCCTTACCAAGAGTGGTGAAGTAAGTTTTGATCTTGGGCTCAGTGCCGGAAGGACGAACCACAACAGTAGCGCCGCCTTCAAGAGCGTAGATTAAAACATTTGCAGCGGGAAGACCGGTTTCTTCGGGCTTCTTGTAGTCAGTAACCTTAACTACTGCATAGCCGCCGATTTCCTTGGGAGGATTGTTTCTTAAGTCGTTCATGATGGATGCCATCTTGTCCATACCGGTTAAGCCGGGGAATTCGAAGCTGTCAACTTTGTTCAGATAACGGCCGTATTCTGTGTAGATCTCTTCCAGACGCTGTTTGATGGAAGAACCGATACTTCTGTAGTAAGCAGCCATTTCACAGATCAGCATAGAGCCGATAACGGCATCTTTATCGCGAACATAAGGGCCTGCCAGATAGCCATAGCTTTCTTCGAAGCCGAAGATAAAGCGGTCTACTTCGCCTGCAGCTTCCAGACCTGCGATCTGATCGCCGATCCACTTAAATCCGGTCAGTACATTTCTCATTTCAACGCCGTAGTGTGCAGCAACTGCATCTGCAAGAGGAGTGGAAACGATGGACTTCACTGCAACAGCTTTTTCGGGAAGCGTGCCATTTTCGATGCGGCCTGCGCAGATGTAATCCAGAAGCAGAACGCCAACCTCGTTGCCGGAAACCAGTTCATAGGTACCGTCAGGACATTTGATCGCGATACCGACACGGTCAGCATCGGGGTCAGTTGCAAGCATCAGATCCGCACCGGAGCTCTTAGCCAGCTCAAGACCTAAGCGAAGCGCTTCAAAGATCTCGGGATTGGGATAAGGGCAGGTAGGGAAGTTGCCGTCGGGATACTGCTGTTCGGGAACGATGGTAATGTCATCGATACCGATATCATTTAAGATACGGGTAACAGGAACAAGACCGGAACCGTTAAGAGGAGAGTAAACCAGCTTTAATCCTGCAGTCTTGCACAGACCGGGACGAACAGAGCGTGCTTTGATGGCATTGTAAAGAGCTTCCTTACAGTCATCGCCCACATATTCGATCAGACCTGCTGCGAGGCCTTCTTCAAAGGTCATCAGTTTTGCACCGGTTAAGATATCGGTATTCTGAATTTCTGCATATACGATATCAGCAGCTTCATCAGTCATCTGGCATCCATCGGGACCATATGCCTTGTAACCGTTATATTTCGCAGGATTGTGAGAAGCAGTAACCATGATACCCGCATTTGCCTCATAATAACGGGTAGCAAAGCTCAGTGCGGGAACGGGCATCAGCGCATCATAGATACGAACTTTAATTCCGTTGGCAGCCAGAACACAGGCAGCAGTTTTTGCAAAAACATCACTCTTGATACGGCTGTCATAACTGATGGCAACCAGCTGATTGCCGCCCTGGGTCTTTACCCAGTTTGCCAGACCCTGGGTAGCCTGACGGACAACATAAATATTCATACGGTTGCTTCCTGCGCCTAAAACACCGCGAAGGCCTGCAGTACCGAATTTTAATGCTACAGCAAAACGATCCTTGATTTCTTCATCATTACCGGAGATCTGTTCCAGTTCCGCTTTCAGATCAGCGTCATCCAGATCTGCCGCAAGCCAGCGCTTGTAATCTTCTTGATACATTGGTCTCACCTGTCCTTTTTCTTATTAGGAAATGTTAATGCTCCTGTCTATACTATACGCCTTTTTACAAGATATCGTCAAGAGTTTTGGTATAACCCCTGTGTATTTATACAAAATGAAGTGACAAAAATTGACAAAACTATTGCATTGTTGACACATCTATGTATAATGTAAATTGTTTGGTGATTATAAAGAAAAAGTTTAGTATTTGAAAACGGAGGTGCGGTTGTGGATATCGGAAAAAAGTTAAAAGAACTTCGATTGAAAAATGACCTGACACTGGATGATCTGGCCTCGCGAAGTGAACTGACAAAGGGTTTTTTGTCGCAGGTGGAACGGAATCTGACAGCTCCCAATATCGCCACTTTGGAGGATATTCTGGAAGCGCTTGGCAGCAATCTGTCAGAGTTTTTCAGGGAAGAACCAAAGCGGCAGGTGGTTTTTACCGCGCAGGATTTTTATGTGGATGAAAGAGAAGGCTATACCATCGAATGGATCATCCCCAATGCCCAGAAAAATGAGATGGAACCCATTCTTTTAACACTGCATCCCCAGCAGAAAAGCCAGGAACTTGCCACGCATGACGGAGAGGCGTTTGGCTATATTTTAAAAGGCAGGGTTACGCTGGTCTGCGGCAATGAAAAATATAAACTCAAAGAACATGAAACTTTTTATCTGGATGGTGCCAAGAGCCATTATTTATACAACAGCGGAAAAAGTGAAGCGAAGGTGCTGTGGGTGACCACTCCGCCGTCATTTTAGGAGGTAATAGGATGGAAAAGAAAAAACTGATCGAGTTTAGAAATATTGTAAAGAGTTTTGACAATCAGGTCATTTTAAAGGGTGTCAATCTGGATATTTATGAAAACGAATTTGTGACTCTTCTTGGTCCCAGCGGCTGCGGTAAGACAACCCTTCTGCGTATTCTGGGCGGCTTTCTGGATGCGGATGAAGGCAGTGTGGTGTTTGACGGCGAAGAGATCAGCCAGAAACCTCCTTATGAAAGAGAATTAAATACCGTTTTCCAGAAATATGCGCTGTTTCCGCATCTGAGCGTTTATGAAAACATCGCATTTGGCTTAAAGATCAAAAAAATGAGTAAGGATGTCATTGACCAGAAGGTTATGAAGATGTTAAAGCTCATCGGTCTGGAAGGCTATGAAAAGAAAAATACCACCCTTTTGTCCGGCGGCCAGCAGCAGCGTGTGGCGATCGCAAGGGCACTGGTAAATGAACCGAAGGTTCTTTTGCTGGATGAGCCTTTAGCGGCACTGGATTTAAAGCTGCGCAAGGAGATGCAGTATGAATTGAAGCGTATTCAGCAGGAAGTAGGCATTACTTTTATCTTTGTTACCCATGACCAGGAAGAAGCGCTTACCATGTCTGACAAGATCGTGGTTATGAAAAGCGGTGAGATTCAGCAGGTAGGTACTCCGGAAGAAATTTACAATGAGCCGGCAAACCGCTATGTTGCAAACTTTATCGGTGAGAGCAATATTTTATCCGCTACGATGCCGGAAGATTACAAGGTGCGTTTTGATGATATTACTTTTGACTGTGTGGATTTCGGTTTCAGACCAAACGAAGCAGTTGATGTGATCATCCGTCCTGAAGATATCGATATCGTTGATGTCAAAGACGGCAAGATGACCGGTGAAGTGTTAAGTGTACTGTTTAAGGGCGTTCACTACGAGATTATGGTAGAAACCGTTCCCGGTACCAGTGCGACTGTCAATATGCATGTCATCCGCAATCATGATGTGACCAGCGAAGACGGAAAAGAGAAGATTTCGGCCAATAATTTCTATGTCGATCTGGAGGATGTCAAGGATTTAGACGACAAGGAAATCGTTGCGCTTTCCAATGCCCAGGCGTGGAATCCGGAAACCGACGACTATATTTCCATTGCAAAGATCGAATATGACTTAAAGGAAGAATTAGGACAGTATCCTGTTACCTTCTCAACCGCAAACGGTACAGCGATCGAAAGAAACATCTATGTTGTAGATCAGAAGTTTAACAAAAATGAAAAGAAAAACGAAGCGATCATGGCGTTTAACTTCTTTAAAACCGTGGATGAAATTCAGGAATCCCAGGCGCTTGACACGGATTTAAAAACCTGGGCAAATGCACAGGCATGGAAGCTTTCCAATGAAAATGTCAGCGTGGATATTTTCGTAGACTATGATTTTGATCCGGAACAGATCAAAGAAGGTATTTATAAGGTGACATTCTCCACGGAAGGCCGTGAATTTAAGATCCATACCACAGATTACACTGAGGTCGGACAGGAAGTGGGACTGACCTTCTTCCCCGAAGATATCCATGTTATGTCAAAAATGGTATTTTAATAAGAAAAAGGCAAGGATGGTAGACAGATGAAAAGATTTTCACAGTTGGCAATTCCCTATATTGCATGGGCGGCGCTGATGCTGATCCTTCCGATGTTACTGATCGCATTGTATTCCGTAACAGAACATGGAAACAGTATTGTGTCGTTTTCCCTGACTTTTGACCATTATAAAAAGTTTTTTACAGATCCTGACTTTTTGCTGATCCTCTGGCGTTCTCTTTTGATCGCTGCAAAAACGACTGTGATCTGTCTGGCGCTTGGTTATCCGGTTGCTTACTTTATTGCAAGAAGCCCTGAAAAACTGCAGAATATTTTAGTGCTTTCCATCACATTACCCACCTGGATCAATGCGCTGGTAAGAACCTATGCCTGGATCGGTATTTTAAGCGAGGGCGGCCCGATGCAGAAGCTGTTAAGCTTTATCGGTCTTGGAAACGCAGAGCTTCTTTATACGGAAGGAGCCGTGCTTTTGGGTATGGTGTATAACTTTTTACCCTTTATGATCCTGCAGATCAATACAGCGCTTTGCAAGATGGATCATTCTTTGCTGGAGGCTGCTGCAGATCTGGGCGCAGCGCCTGCAAAAACATTTATGCGCGTCACACTGCCGCTGTCATTGCCGGGTGTCATCAACGGTATCACACTGGTATTTCTGCCTGCGGTAAGCTCATTCTTTATTCCCAAGCTTTTAGGAGGCGGACAGTATTTCCTGATCGGTAACCTGATTGAAAATCAGTTCATTACAGTGGGAGAGTGGAATTTTGGCAGTGCGATCTCCATGATCATGGCGATCTGCATGATGCTTTTGATGATGGCGGTACGTGAAGTGGAAATTCACAATAACGGCGGAAAGGAGGATTGATCCCTTGAAAAAAGGCAACAGAACATTCGGTAAGATTCTGATGACATTGCTGATCATCTTTTTCTACCTTCCGATTCTTTATATGATCATTTTCTCTTTTAATGAAGGAAAATCGCTGACCGTATTTACAGGTTTTTCTCTTCGCTGGTATAAGCACATGCTGGAATCCAGAGATATGATGGAAGCATTGTATACGACATTCAGCATTGCGATCCTGGCAACGATCATTTCCACGGTTGTGGGAACGATCGCAGCGATCGGTCTGAGCAAATCCAAAAAGATCATCCGTGAAGTCATGGATCAGGTCAATAACCTGCCCCTTATGAACCCGGAGATCGTAACCGCGATCGGCTTTATGCTTTTGTTTATTACCTTTAAAGTGGAAAAAGGGTATGCGACCATGCTGCTTGCGCATATCGCATTCTGTATTCCCTATGTTATGCTGTCCGTTATGCCCAAGATCCGCTCTTTAGACCCCAACCTTGCAGATGCGGCTATGGATCTAGGCGCTACACCCTGGCAGGCTCTGATCAAGGTTATTGTGCCGCAGATCACTCCCGGTATTTTTTCCGGTGCGCTGATCGCGTTTACCATGTCCATTGACGATTTTATTATTTCCTATTTTGTGACGGGAAGCGGTGTCAAGAACTTAAGTATTATGGTGTATACCATGAGTAAGCGTGTCAACCCCAGTATCAATGCGGTTTCCACACTGGTTGTTGTGATCATTACCCTGCTTTTGGTACTGATCAATGTCGTGCCTGTGATTCTGGCCAAAAAGGCCGGAAAGAGTGAGATTGGAAAAGGAAAAGTGCTGGTTCCTTCCATTGCAGGAATTGCGGTGCTGGTGATAGGGATCTGTATTGTCAGATTTGGAGGCGGTACGGGAAATCTTCCTTATGAAGGACAGACGCTGTATGTATATAATTGGGGAGAATATACCGGAGAAAAGCTGATTCCTGATTTTGAGGCTGCAACCGGAGCCAAAGTTGTGATGGAAAACTTTGATTCCAACGAACAGATGTATATTAAAGTTGCAAACGGCGAAGCCTATGATATTCTTGTTCCCAGTGATTATATGATCCAGCGGCTTTTGGAAGAAGATATGCTGCAGAAACTGGATCAGTCAGAGATTTATTGTATGGAAGATCTTGCGGATGCTGTTGTCGGTCTTCCTTATGATCCGCAGAATGAATATTCCGTTCCCTATTTCTGGGGAAGTGTGGGTATTGTGTACGACAAGACCAAGGTTTCTCTGGAAGATCTGGAAGCGGAAGGATTCAGCATATTCCTTGATGAAACATACAAGGGTGATATTTATCTGTACGATTCTGAACGCGACAGCTTTATGATGGCATTAAAAGCCCTTGGCTATTCCATGAATACGCAGAATGAAGCGGAACTTCAGGAAGCGTATGAGTGGCTGATATCCTGTGTGGAAACCATGGAACCGGAGATCGTAACAGACGAGATCATCGACAATATGGCGCAGGGCAGAAAAGCGCTGGGACTGATCTATTCCGGTGATGCAACCTATATTATGAGTGAAAATGAAGATATGGGATTTTATATGCCGCTGGAAGGCACCAATCTGTGGTCTGATGCAATGGTTATTCCCAAAAACGCTAAAAACCCGGCGCTGGCGCATGAATTTATCAACTTTGTAAGTTCTTATGATTATGCTTACGACAATTCCAGTTATGTAGGTTATACTTCTCCCAATCAGCAGGTATGGGATACGCTTGCAGGAGAGGGCGGAGATTACGAGGGCATTAATGCTTATGTGCCCAGAACCGGTTATGAACTGGATGAAGTTTTTGAATATCATGAAAATACCCGTAAGCTGATCAGTAATCTGTGGAGCAAAGTAAAGATCGCGGCAAGCAATGCCGGATAAGGAGTCAAAAAATATGGTACCTGAACTTGCAAGAATGGCAGTTATCATAAAATCACAGCATAAAACCAGCGTGATGACAGGAAATTATGAATTGGGATATGCATGCGGTCTGATGTCAAAGCTAAGCGGCAGAAAAATTCCGGAATGGGAAAGTGCAAAACAGCTTCATGAGCTGGCGCTTTCCGTACTGGAAGGTTATGAGCCGAAAGAAGACAGGGAAAAAAATGTACTCAAAATGCTCAGATTTTATCTCCCGGATGATACTGTGGATGAACAGGTCAGGGAATTGTATGAATGGGGCTTAAAAGAAACAAATGTCTGGAAAATGCAGGTATCCTGATATTATCTGACAGTTAATCGTGAATGTTGGCAATATATCACTTTAATGCGAAAAAATATTTTTATAAATATGGCTAAAAAAAGGTTGCCAGAAACAGAATAATTTAGTAGAATAGCCCTATGGGATTTTGAGATGTTTTTTAGATTGATAAAATCTTTGACATAATACCCAGAAACAAAGAAAACGGAGGAATGAATATGAACATTTACACAACAGACAAGATCCGCAACGTCGTACTGTTAGGCCATGGTGGATCCGGTAAGACCAGTCTTGTGGAGGCAATGGCATATTTGTCCGGTATCACATCCAGAATGGGTAAGGTAACCGATGGCAATACTGTCAGCGACTTCGGCAAGGAAGAACAGAAGAGACAGATTTCCATCAGCACATCTGTTGTACCGATCGAATGGAATGGTGTGAAGATTAATATTTTAGATACTCCTGGTTATTTCGACTTTGTAGGCGAAGTTGAGGAAGCAGTGAGCGTAGCAGGTGCGGCTATCATCGTTATCAACGGTAAGTCCGGCATTGAAGTTGGTACTGAAAAAGCATGGGAACTGTGCGAAAAGTACAATCTGCCCAGATTCATCTATGTTACCAACATGGATATCGACAATGTATCCTATCGTCAGATCGTGGAAGATCTTACCGAAAAATACGGCAAGAAGATCGCTCCCTTTAACCTGCCTATCCGTGAGAATGAACGTTTCGTAGGTTATGTCAATGTTATTTCCGAAACCGGTAACCGTTGGCAGGGCAAAGATGTTGTGGAAGTTCCTGTTCCTGATTACAACAAGCCCAACCTTGAACTGTTCCGTGAGACTCTGATGGAAGCAGTTGCTGAGACCAGCGAAGAATTCATGGACAGATATTTCAGCGGCGATACCTTTACCGAATCTGAAATCCGTGCAGCTTTAAGAAACAACGTTATCGACGGTACCATCGTTCCCGTATCCATGGGTTCCAACACTCTTTGCCAGGGTGTTTACACACTGCTTGATGACATCGTAAAATACATTCCCAGCCCTGAAGACCGCGAATGCGCAGGCTTCAACGCTAAGACCAATGAAATCTTCCATGCAGACTATGACTTTGCAAAAGCAAAGACCGCATACGTTTACAAGACCATGGTAGATCCTTTCATCGGCAAATACTCCCTGATCAAGGTTTGCTCCGGCGTTATCAAGACAGATGATGTTTTATACAACAAAGAGCAGGATGCTGAAGGCAAGATCGGTAAACTGTATGTTCTGCAGGGCAATAAGCCTGTAGAAGTTTCTGAACTGCATGCAGGCGACCTTGGCGCACTGGCTAAGAACGCTGCACGTACCGGTGATACTCTGTCCACCAAGAATACTCCCGTAATCTATGGTAAGACTGAATTCTCCAAGCCTTATACCAGCAAGGCTTACAAGCCTGTCAACAAGGGTGATATCGATAAGATCTCCCAGTCCTTAGCTAAGCTGACTGAAGAAGATCCTACCTTAAAGGCAGTCAATGACTCCGAAAACAGACAGATGCTTCTGTTTGGTATGGGCGACCAGCACCTTGACATCGTTGCAAGCCGTCTTGAGAACGAATACAAGGTTAAGATTGAAATGTCCCAGCCTAAGGTTGCATTCCGTGAGACCATCCGCAAGAAATCTGATGTAGAATATAAGTACAAAAAGCAGTCCGGCGGACATGGCCAGTACGGTCACGTTAAGATGCGTTTTGAAGCTTCCGGCGATCTGGATACCGCATATGTATTCGAGCAGGAAGTTGTAGGCGGCGCAGTTCCCAAGAACTATTATCCCGCAGTTGAAAAAGGTCTGCAGGAATCCGTAGTAAAGGGACCTATGGCTGCATATCCTGTAGTAGGCGTAAAAGCAGTTCTTTATGATGGTTCCTACCATCCCGTTGACTCTTCCGAAATGGCATTCAAGATGGCTGCTACCCAGGCATTCAAGAAGGGCTTCATGGAAGCAGGTCCTGTTCTGTTAGAGCCTATCGCATCCTTAAAGGTTACCGTTCCGGATCAGTACACCGGTGATATCATGGGTGATCTGAACAAGCGCCGCGGCAGAGTTCTTGGTATGAACCCCATCGCAGGCGGCAAACAGACCATCGAATCTGAAATCCCTATGTCCGGTCTGTACGGCTACTGCACAGATCTTCGTTCCATGACCGGCGGCCGCGGTACATATGAATATGAATTCGTACGTTATGAGCAGGCTCCCAGTGATGTTCAGGAGAAGGAAGTTGCAGCAAGAGCAGCAAGTGTTGCTGAAGGTAACGACGACTAATCAGTAAGATTATTCATCATCTTTTTAGAGAAGGTTAAATGAATAAGAGAGGGCAAAGTGCCAATGTGTTGGGGGACACGGTACTTTGCCTTTTCTGTTTTCTGATTTTTCTTGACATTTTGTATATTAGCATATACAATGATTTCATTGTTTGATGTTTTAGAGCATCAGCGTATATAGGAACAGGCTTTGATGGGGAATAGTAGATACTGCGCATGCTTACAGAGAGTCACCGGGTGGTGGAAGGTGACAGATGCAGGTTTTGAACTGGCCCCGGAGCTCTTATGGCGAAAACAGATGTATGTTGTGAGATATGTACTTTGGAAGGTAGCCATAAGCGGAACGCCCCGTTACAGGCTTTGAGTGCATGAGAGTTTCTCATGAAATAGAGTGGTACCGCGAATTGACCAGACCCTTTCGTCTCTATAATGTATAGAGAAAGGGTCTGTTTTTAGTTTTCAGGAAGAAACATGTAAATCACAGGAGGCATTTATTATGGAAAGAATGTACAATCCCAAAGAGATTGAGGGAAAATGGCAGAAAATCTGGGAAGCTGAAAAAGCATTTGCAGCGACCGAAGATTACTCCAAACCCAAGTTCTACGCATTGGTAGAATTTCCTTATCCGTCCGGACAGGGTCTGCATGTAGGTCATCCCAGACCTTACACTGCACTGGATATCGTTTCCAGAAAAAGAAGAATGGAAGGCTACAACGTACTGTATCCCATGGGCTGGGATGCGTTCGGACTTCCTACCGAAAACTATGCGATCAAGAATCACATTCATCCCAAGATCGTAACCAAAAACAATGTAAACCGTTTCAAAGAACAGCTTCAGTCTCTTGGTTATTCCTTTGACTGGGACAGAGAGATCAACACCACCGATCCCGATTATTATCACTGGACACAGTGGATCTTCTTAAAGCTGTTTAAAGCAGGTCTTGCTTACAAGAGTGAAATGCCCATCAACTGGTGTACTTCCTGTCTTGTTGGCCTTGCAAACGAAGAAGTAGTAAACGGTACCTGTGAACGCTGCGGCGCAGAAGTAGTCCGCAAGGTTAAGAGCCAGTGGATGCTTAAGATCACCGAATACGCTGATAAGCTCATCGACGGTCTTGACGGCGTTGACTATATCGAACGTGTAAAAGTATCCCAGAAAAACTGGATCGGCCGTTCTTACGGTGCAGAAGTTGACTTCAAGCTCAAAGACAAAGAAGAAACCCTTCGTATTTACACCACCAGACCCGATACTTTATTCGGCGTAACCTACATGGTTATTTCTCCCGAGCATCCTTATATTGAAAAGTTTGCAGGCGAGATCAAAAATATGGATGCGATCCGTGATTATCAGGAAATGGCATCCAAGAAGTCTGATTTTGAACGTTCTGAACTTGCAAAGGATAAGACCGGTGTTATGATCGACGGTCTGACTGCAGTAAATCCTGTAAACGGTGCAGAGATTCCGATCTGGGTTTCTGACTATGTACTGATGAGCTACGGTACCGGTGCCATTATGGCGGTTCCTGCACATGATGAAAGAGACTGGGAATTTGCAAAGAAATTCAATATGCCTATCATTCAGGTAGTAGAAAGCGCAGACGGCCCTGTTGATGTACAGGCAGCTGCATTTACCGATGTTGCAACCGGCAAGATGGTTAACTCCGGCTTTATCACCGGTATGGAAGTGGAACAGGCAAAGAAAGCCATTACTGAATTTTTGGCAAATGAAGGTATCGGTGAATCCAAGACCAACTATAAGTTAAGAGACTGGGTATTCTCCAGACAGCGTTACTGGGGCGAACCGATCCCGATCGTAAAATGTGAAAAATGCGGTTATGTGCCGATCCCCGAAGAACAGCTTCCGCTGGAACTTCCCGAAGTTGACAGCTATATGCCTACCGATAACGGTGAATCCCCTCTGGCAGCCATGAGAAGCTGGGTAGAGACTACCTGTCCCTGCTGCGGCGGCAAAGCAGAAAGAGAAACCGATACCATGCCTCAGTGGGCAGGTTCTTCCTGGTATTTCATCCGCTATATCGATCCTCACAACAAAGAAGCGCTTGCAAGCCCCGAAGCAATGAAATACTGGCTTCCCGTTGACTGGTACAACGGCGGTATGGAGCATACCACACTGCATCTGCTTTACTCCAGATTCTGGCACAAATTCCTGTATGACCAGGATGTGGTTAACTGCTCCGAGCCTTACCAGAAGAGAACTTCTCACGGCATGATCCTTGGTGAGAACGGCGAGAAGATGAGTAAGTCCCGCGGCAATGTCATCAATCCTGATGATATCGTAAACGAATTTGGTGCAGATACCCTCCGTACCTATGAAATGTTCATCGGTGCCTTTGAATTAAGCGCTGCATGGAGCAATGAAGGCGTAAAAGGCTGCCGCCGTTTCCTGGACCGCGTATGGAAGCTCAATGAGATCGTAACAGATGAGACCGGCTATTCCAAAGAACTGGAAACCAAGATGCATCAGACCATCAAGAAGGTATCCAATGACTTTGAAAGCTTAAAATACAATACCGGTATCGCTGCCATGATGGCACTGATCAACGAAATGTATAAAGTTGGCAAGGTTACCAAGGATGAATTCAAGACTCTGATCATCATGCTTAACCCTGTTGCACCTCATATCACAGAAGAACTCTGGGAGATGATGGGCTTTGAAGGCAGACTCTATCAGACTGCATGGCCTGTATATGAAGAAGCAAAGACTGTTGAATCCGTTATTGAAATCGCTGTGCAGATCAACGGCAAAGTACGTGCAACCATCAATGTGGCTGCAGATATTACCAAAGAAGCAGCGATTGCTGCAGGAAAAGAAGCGGTTGCAGACAAGCTGACCGGAACGATCGTAAAAGAAATTTATGTTCCTGGACGTCTGGTAAACATCGTACAGAAATAAATATAAGAAGTCTTACAAAGAGCCGCAGGCAATGAAAAGCCTGCGGCTCTTTCACACTTTTTTCACAGAAAAAACACAATTTCCACGCTTATTTATCACAATTGTTTTTTATATTGTATAGGATGAAAAATCCTGAAAACGGGATGAGTAAAAGAGGAGGCTTTTGTAATGATTGAGATCAATCATCTGGTCAAAAAATACGGTGACCATTACGCAGTCAAAGATCTTTCTTTTCAAGTGGAAAAAGGGCAGATTTATGGCTTTTTAGGACCAAACGGCGCCGGAAAATCAACTACTATGAATATTGTTACGGGATATCTTGCTCCGACTTCCGGTGAAGTAAAAGTTGGCGGCATAGACATCATGAAAGATGCGGAAAATGCAAAGAAAAAGATCGGATATCTGCCGGAAATCCCGCCCGTTTATCCGGAAATGACAGTGGAAGAATACATGACATTTGCAGCCGAATTAAAAAAGATCCCAAAAAAGGATCGTAAACGGGCTGTTTTAGATGCTTGCCAGATGACCGGTATTTTGGAAGTGCAGCACCGTCTGATCGGTAATCTTTCCAAGGGTTACAAACAGAGAGTCGGACTTGCACAGGCTGTTCTTGGCGGTCCTGAAATTATTATTCTGGATGAACCGACAGTAGGTCTTGACCCCAAACAGATCATTGAGATCCGTGAACTGATCCTTAGTCTGAAAGAAAAACATACTGTTATTTTAAGCTCTCATATTCTGTCTGAGGTAAGTGCGGTCTGTGATCAGATTCTGATCCTGTCAAAAGGAGAGCTGGTTGCTTCTGATACACCGGAAGCTTTACAGAAGAGAATGCAGAAACAGAGTGATATTTGTGTGACCGTCAGGGGAGAAAAAGAGAATCTGCTGCAGATCGTAAACGGTATGGACGGTGTGGAGGCAGTCAGAGTGATCAAAGAAAGCTGTGATGATGGAAGCGGAGAAGTCGAGATTTCAATTACACAGATGGCGGACTGCGATATCAGAGAAGAACTTTTTTACAAACTGGCAGAAAACCGTATGCCGATCATGAATCTGCATGCAGATACCAAATCTCTGGAAGATATCTTCCTGCAGCTGACAGAGGAGGAACATAACAATGACAGCGATATTTAAAAGAGAGGTCCGGACATATCTTTGTTCTGTGACAGGCTGGCTGTTTATGGCCGCACAGATCTTTCTGGCAGGATTTTACTTTTTTGTAGTAAACTTAAATTACGGATATGCCAATTTTGCAAATACCATATCCAGCATCTTTTTCCTTCTGCTTTTAACCGCGCCGATTCTGGCGATGCGTATTCTGGCAGAAGAAAGAAAACAGAAAACAGATCAGCTGATTTTGACCGCACCGGTATCTGTGGGTGCTGTTGTCACCGGTAAATTTCTGGCAATGGCGGCAGTTTTTTCAGTTCCCGTACTGGTAATCTGCTGCATGCCCCTTATTATGACGAGGTTCGGCAATGCAGCTTTGGGTGAAAGCTATACTGCCATTTTAGTATACTTTCTGTTTGGTCTGACCTGTCTGGCAGTCAGCCTCTTTGTGTCCTCCCTGACGGAAAGTCAGGTGATCGCAGCGGTATTGTCCTTTGCGATTTTGTTTGTGGGTTATATGATGGACAGCATCATTTCCTTTATCACCGATACAGGAAGTCTGCTGGCAAAGATTCTGGGCATTTTATCTTTTTATCCCAGAATTGCCAATATGATGGTCGGAACGCTGGATCTGACCAGTGTATTGTATTTTGTAACCGTAATTTTAGTATTTTTATTCCTGACAACCCAATCGGTACAAAAAAGACGTTATCAGGTTTCTGTAAAGACACTTTCTCTGAGTGCTTACAGCACCGGTATGACGGCTGTGGTATGCGCGATCGCAGTTTTTGTCAATATGGCGGCAGGACTTTTGCCTGCATCCTATACAAATCTGGATGTGAGCAGTCAGAAACTGTATACGCTGACAGATACCACAAAAAATGCAGTAAGAGGACTGGAAGAAGATATTACGATTTATGTCATCTGTGATGAGGAAAGTACGGATACCCTTGTGGCACAGACTCTGGAGAGATATCAGGAGCTTTCGGATCATATTCAGGTCATTTATAAGGACCCTGTGGTAAGTCCCACTTTTTATCAGCAGTATGCGGAAAACATGACCTTAAACTCTCTGATCGTTGAGTCTGACAGACGGTTTAAAGTGGTATACTACAGTGATATGTTTGAAACCACCATTGATTACACCACCTATCAGAGTACTGTGACCGGATACGATGCGGAAGGTCTGATCACCAGCGCTATTGCCTATGTGACCAGTGACAATGCACCTGTTGTGTATGAAGTAAGCGGACATGGCGAAACAGCGCTTTCAGCAACCTTCACAGACGGTCTGGCAAAGGAAAATGCTGATCACGCATCCCTGACTCTTTTAACAAGTGAAGCAGTTCCGGAAAATGCAAGCGCAGTTGTACTGAATGCGCCGGCAAATGACATTAATGCAGAAGATACAGATAAGCTGATCGCTTATCTGGAAAACGGCGGTAAGATCATTCTGACCACATTTATGATGGATTACTTTACAGAGAATATGCCGAATCTGTCCAGAGTTCTGGCATACTTTGGCCTTTCTGTCGGTGACGGTCTGATTCTGGAAGGCGATCAGAATGCCATGTATCAGAGTCCCGTTTATCTGCTGCCCGATGTGCAGGTAAGCACCATGACCAGCACAATTTATGACAGCGATTACCCGATCGTTATGTATCCGTACGCACAGATCATCGAGATCGAAGAAATAGAAGGGGTAGAAGTGCAGGAGTTTCTGACTACCAGCGAAGCCGCATATGAAAAGGTTGGCTTGGCAGACGGTGAAAGCTCAGAGAAAAACGATACTGACAGAACCGGTTCTTTTACTGTAGCAGCTTATGCATCCAAGGTGCTTGACGAAGAAAAAACGGCAGAGCTTGTTTTATATACTTCACCTTTGGTATTTACCGACAGTACAAACCAGTATACCATGAGCAACAATCTGAAGCTGTTTACCAATGCTGTCAGCGCATTCGCAGGAGAAGGAGAAAGCATTTCCGTGCCGGTTAAGTCCTATACCGAAGAATATCTGACCGTTTCCATGGGAACAGCCATCGTGATCGGAGCTGTGATCACCCTGATCATTCCCATTGCCATGCTGATTTTTGGTTTCATGATCTGGTATAAAAGGAGAAAAAGATAATGAAAAAGCAGAAAATACAGTTTATTGTACTGGCTCTTTTGCTTGTCCTTTGTGCAGGCGGTTATTTTATTCTGAAAAATACGGATCTTGAAAAGCAAGAAGTATCAAATACGGTTGCCGTGACAAAGATTGAGAAAGAAAGCGTTACCGGACTTTCCGTAAGCGGAGAGTTTTCCTACAGCTTTGTAAAAGACGGTGAAGAATGGATAGAAGAAAGCATCCCCGGTGAAGACATCAAAGAAACCGCCGTTGATACCTTACTGACCACGCTCTGTGCGCTTAACACGGATGAAAAGATCATAACAGCGCCGGATGACTTATCCGAATATGGCCTTGATGCGCCTGTCTTTACAGTGACCATCAAACATGAGGATCAGGAAACAGTTATTTTGATCGGCAATGAAAATGAGATTTTAAGCAAATATTTTGCATCGGTTCAAGGCAGTGATCAGGTGTATCTGATCAGTGCATACAGTGTATCGAGTCTGCGAAAGGATATCGAGACTTTTATCGAAGAACCTGAGGCGGAAACTGAAACAGCTTCAGAAACAGAATAAAGATGAAACTCCGGCCTGGACAAACAGAGTACAGGCCGGAGCTTTTTTTAAGTTATTTTAATAACGCGAAGCCATCAGCTTCATGATCTGGTTTATTTTGGCAATTTCGGCAGGACTACTGTGTTTTTTGATGGCTTCAATGATCGCGTTCATTTCTTCTTTGGAAAATGAAATATTGGAGGATTTGCTTTTCTGCGCAAGAGCCATTAAAAAGGGCAGAAGTTCCTTTTGCGAAAGCGTACTGCTTTCAAATACCAGCTTTTGCAAGAATAAGAGTTTTTCTTTTGGAATTTTTCTGACAGCAGGTTCCTGCATCCAGGCAGGTTCCTGTATGGAATTGGACATGTGTGCCTCCTTGTTCAGACCTGATTTTCAGCTGCAGGAAATGCAGTTGTAAACATATCAAACATTGACTGCTGTTCCGGTGTCAGCATATTTTTTAACAGTTCCATGGGATTTAGGGATTCCTCTGGTTTTTGGGAATCCATGCCGGTTATACCGGAAAACATCTGCATCATATTCATCATTTCGTCATACCGGTCCATGTTTTGCTTCAGGGAAGAAAGCTGGTCGAAAACAGCCCGCTCAGAGGGAGTGCAAAAGCATCTGATCTGGTCAAAAATCTCAATAATATCACCCTGAAAACCTGTTTGGACGGATTGTGACAGGGGATGTTTCCTGAAATATTCAATTGTATACTGCAGTTCCAGATATTTGATCATGACTGTCAGTTTTTTCTGCATCTGAGATTCAAAACATGGGAGCAGAATTTTTAATATCTGGATATGGTTGTTTGTGTAGAGCATATCGAAGGACAGAATGGATTTGTTTTCTGTATATTCCATGATGAGGCCCCCTTAATCTTTGTACAGTTTATGAAAAAAGACCCGCAGACTTTCCGGCTGCAGGCCTTTTTTTATACGCTATGAAACTTCGTTTCCTGTCGTATAAAAAAAACGTTTATGCGCACGCTTTTTGATGCTTAGCAGAAACCATTGCCGTTGCCGCAGAACAGTAACAGCAGGATGATCCACAGACAGCTGCAGTCGCCGCCGTTATTGCCGCAGCCACAGCCATTGTTATTGGAAAAACCATTGCCGCATCCGCCGCAGAATAAAAGGATCAGGATGATCCACAGGCAGCTGTTGTTTCCGGTGTTGTAAGTTGTTGCGCAGGAATTGCTGCCGCATCCGCAGGAATTTGTGTTGCTGGTGCATCCGCATCCGCAGTTGGTTGCATTCAGGTCACTCATGATCGATGCCTCCGAATTTGTTTTATGGTTTATGATATGTGTTTCTGATTGTCCTTGTTTCCGCTCACATTAAATTTTTTTCTGCATATTTTGTTGGATGACAGTTTAATTGTGAGGAAAGTCGATGGAAAATGCCAGAAAGATTGTACATGCGTCAGAAGAAGAGATTTTTCCTTACACAGGAAAGGGAATTACAACTGCTGTTTTAGACAGCGGCGTATCGCTTCACCCGGATCTGGAAGGCAGAATTACTGCTTTTCATGATTTTGTGAACAGAAGAAAATATTTTTATGATGATAACGGACATGGCACTCATGTTGCGGGATGTCTGGCAGGAAGCGGAAAATGCAGTCATGGAAAATTTGCCGGGATTGCCCTGCAGAGCCGTCTGGTGGTCTGTAAAATTCTGGATGAAAACGGAGAAGGATGCGCGTCTGCCATGCTGGAAGCGCTGGAATGGATTCTTCAGAAGAGAAAACTGTATAATATTAAAATACTGAATATCTCTGTTGGTGTTGACCGGCCTGTTGAAAGTGAATGGATACAGGAAGTTTCTTTTATGCTTCGCAAAGCTTGGGATGCAGGGATTTTGCCGGTTGTGTCTGCGGGGAATAAGGGGCCTGCAGAAGACAGTATTTCAGAACTTGGAAAGCTGGAGTATGTGATTGCAGTTGGCTGTTATGATGGAAATACAGATTATAACATAAAAAAATGCGAAGATTATTCCGGAAGAGGCTCAATAGCTTCACGGTACAGAAAACCTGATCTGGTAGCACCGGGAACCGGGATTGTTTCATGCAATGCATTTTTTAAGAGATTACCAGGTGACCGTACAGAAAATGCATACGTGAGAATGAACGGAACCTCCATGGCAGTTCCGATCGTCTGCGGTGCAGTTTCTCTGTTATGGCAAAAAAAACCTGATCTTTCAAATCATGAAGTCAGGAGAAGACTTCTTAAAACAGCGCAGGATCTGCATAAACCCAGTAATTATCAGGGATGGGGCCTGTTAGATGTAAAAAAACTATTGGAAATATAAAAAATGAAAACTTTTGATTGACAGATATTGGATAATTGTATACAATGATGCAAAGATACACTGATACATTAAAGTGATAACAGCGCACAAAGGAGAAGTGGATATGTTTATCAATCGTCCGGTTACCATGAATCATAATAAAAACCTGCTCGAGATCGAAGAGCATATGTATATTCTGGATGACGTGGAAAAGCCCAATGTTTTCCGCAATATGTTCCCTTATTCGGAAGTTCCCAAGATTCCGTTCAATGACAGGATTGTGCCTCATAATATGCCCAAAGAGATCTGGATCACGGACACTACCTTCCGTGACGGCCAGCAGTCCCGTGCACCTTACAGCACAGAGCAGATCGTAACCATTTATGATTATCTGCACCGGCTGGGCGGTGAAAACGGCATGATCCGTGCCAGTGAATTCTTTTTATACAGTAAAAAAGACCGTGACGCTGTCTATAAATGTATGGAACGCGGTTACAAATTTCCTGAAGTGACCAGCTGGATCCGTGCCAGCAAGGAGGATTTTAAACTGGTAAAAGAAATCGGCATGAAGGAAACCGGTATTTTGGTTTCCTGTTCCGATTATCATATTTTTATGAAGCTTAAAATGACCAGAAGACAGGCGATGGAGCATTATCTGAGCATTGTGCGTGAATGTCTGGAAGAGGGTATCAGCCCCAGATGTCATCTGGAAGATATCACAAGAGCGGATATTTACGGCTATGTGGTGCCTTTTTGTCTGGAACTGATGAAGCTGATGAAGGAATACCAGATTCCGATCAAGATCCGTGCCTGCGATACCATGGGATACGGTGTCAATTATCCCGGTGCGGTTATTCCCAGAAGTGTTCCCGGCATTATTTACGCGCTGCATACCCATGCCGGCGTGCCCCATGCGATGCTGGAATGGCACGGCCATAATGATTTTTACAAAGCGGTTGTCAATTCCACCACAGCATGGCTGTACGGATGTGCAGGCATCAATACTTCGTTATTTGGCATCGGTGAACGTACCGGCAATACGCCTCTGGAAGCCATGGTATTTGAATATGCGCAGATCCGCGGCCATTTAAACGGTATGGACACCACCGTGATCACAGAGCTTGCAGAATACTATGAAAAAGAGATCGGATATGAAATCCCGCCCAGAACTCCTTTTGTCGGCAAGAATTTTAATGTGACAAGAGCCGGTATCCATGCAGACGGACTTTTGAAAAACGAGGAAATCTACAATATTTTTGATACGGATAAGTTCTTAAAACGTCCTGTATTGTGCGCAGTATCCAACACCTCCGGACTTGCCGGAATCGCACACTGGATCAATACCTATTTCAGACTGCCCGAAGAAAAGAAGCTGGATAAGAGCTGTATGCTGGTTCATGAAGTAAAAAAATGGGTGGATGAAGAATATGCGGCAGGACGTGTTACTGTTTTGACAGATGAAGAACTGATCAAAGTGATTGATGATGCCTGCTACAGACTCGGAATCGATCTGATCCACTAAAAAGAGGTTAAAAATGGGAAAAAAAGAAGAAAGCGAACGATATTCGCTGCGCGGTAAAGTATTTCATACGCTGCGCGACGATATTTTAAGCGGCAAGTATAAAGATCACGAAGAACTGCGGGAAATGGCCATCAGTGAGGAGCTGGGCGTATCCAGAACACCTGTCAGGGAAGCGTTCCGACAGCTGGAACTGGAAGGACTTCTGACCGTGATTCCAAATAAAGGGGCCTATGTCAGCGGCATTACTGTTAAGGATGTGGCAGATATTTATGAAATGCGCGGTCTTTTGGAAGGTCTGTGTGCCAAAAAAGCGACAGAACATATCACATCCGAACAGATGGAGCAGCTGGAGGAAGTGATCTATCTGTCAAGATTTCATGCGATGAAGGGACATACAGAGCAGCTGACCGAGCTGGATACCCGGTTTCACGATGTTTTGTATCAGGCCTGCAATTCCAAAATGCTTATGCAGCAGCTGCGCTCTTTTCATGAGTATGTACAGAGGGTGCGCCGCTGGGGACTTCACGATGATCACAGACGGATCATATGCGTGGATGAGCATGAAAAGATCATGGAAGCTATCCGGGAAAAGGATGGCGATAAAGCAGAAGCACTTGCCAACTTGCATATGAAGAACGCTTATGCTAATATGTTAAAGAATGGCCTGGAAAAGGTCTTTGAAGGAAACGGAGAGAAAAACAATGGATAAGATTAAAATGACAACCCCTCTGGTAGAGATGGACGGCGATGAAATGACCCGTATTCTCTGGCAGATGATCAAAGAGGAACTGATTTTGCCTTTTATTGATTTAAAGAGTGAATATTATGACCTTGGTCTGGAATACCGTAATGAAACCAACGATCAGGTAACTGTGGACAGTGCCAATGCTACCTTAAAATACGGCGTAGCGGTTAAATGTGCAACCATCACCCCCAATGCAGCCCGTGTCAAAGAGTACAATCTTAAGGAAATGTGGAAGAGTCCCAACGGCACCATCCGCGCCATGCTCGACGGTACTGTGTTCCGTGCCCCCATTTTGGTTAAGGGAATCGAACCCTGTGTGCGCAACTGGGAAAAACCCATTACGCTGGCTCGTCATGCTTACGGTGATGTTTATAAAAACACCGAGATCAAGGTTCCCGGCCCCGGCAAGGCAGAGCTTGTCTATACCGCAGAGGACGGTACCGAGATCAGAGAACTGATCCACAACTTTACCGGTGCAGGCATCCTGCAGGGTATGCACAATACCGACAAATCCATCACAAGCTTTGCACGCGCCTGCTTTAACTATGCGGTGGATACAAAACAGGATCTTTGGTTTGCAACCAAGGATACCATCTCCAAAAAGTATGACCATACCTTCAAGGATATCTTCCAGGAAATCTATGACAATGAATATAAGACAAAATTTGAAGAGTTTGGCATCGAATATTTCTATACCCTGATCGACGATGCAGTTGCCCGTGTTATGAAAGCAAAGGGCGGCTTTATCTGGGCCTGCAAAAACTATGACGGCGATGTGATGAGTGATATGGTAAGCTCTGCCTTTGGTTCTCTTGCCATGATGACCTCCGTTCTGGTTTCTCCTTCCGGCGTGTATGAATATGAAGCGGCACACGGCACCGTACAGCGCCATTACTATAAGCACTTAAAGGGCGAGGAAACCTCCACCAACTCCGTTGCAACCATTTTTGCATGGACCGGTGCACTCAGAAAACGCGGTGAGCTGGACGGTATCGCCGAACTTTGTTCCTTTGCAGACAAAATGGAAGCAGCAACCCTTTCCACCATTGAAAACGGCAAAATGACCAAGGATTTAGCCTTGATTACTTCTCTCAAAGATGTTACAGTACTTAACAGTGAAGATTTCATCAAAGAAATCCGCAGAACCTATGAGAGCATGTAAGAGAGGGGAATAAAATTGATTAAAAAGATTCTGGACAAACCGCTGATTCAGCAGATCTTAAAATTCGGTGTGGTGGGATTTTTATGTTTCTTTATTGAATACGGACTTTTGATCCTGCTGCGAGAGCTTTTGGGAATGCCGGTGCTTGTGGCAAACTGTATCGCCTTTATCGTTTCCATGATCGTGAACTATATCTTAAGTATCATCTTCGTGTTTGAAACCGATAAAAACAAGAACAAGATCAAGGAATTTATCGTATTTACCGTATTTTCCGTGGGCGGTCTTTTGATCAACCAGTTTGTGATGTGGGCAGGAACAGCGGTTCTGGATCCTTTCTGGAGCAGATCCTATATTCTGGTCAAGCCCTTTGCGACCGGTGTGGTAATGGTATATAACTTTATTACCAGAAAGCTGTTTATTGAGAAAAAAGCTTAAGAACAGAATAAGTAAAGTAAAAAACAGGAAAATCCGGATCATGATTTTCCTGTTTTTTTATATGTGTTTATTCGCTTAACGCTTCCCACTGTTCCATCAGTTCCAGCAGTTTTTCTGCGATTTCATCTTTTTCTTTGCTGAGTTTCTGCAGTTTGGAGACGCTGGTGGCAACTTCGGGCAGAGCCATTTCTTCGTCAATTTCCCTGTCGCGTTCTTCCAGCTTTGCAATCTGTTCTTCGCAGCGTTTTAAGGCATTTTCCTTTTTGCGGCGGGCAGCTTCGCGTTCTTTTTGTTCCTGCCAGGAAAGCTTTGCTTCGGAAGGAGCAGAAGATTTCACGGATACAGCAGCAGTAGGAAATGCTGCAAAGCCATGGGCAGGAGAGGAAGAAGAGGCTGTCTGTACGGGTACGGCAGTCTGTGTTTCTGCTTTTTTCTCCAGATAATAATCATAGTTGCCAAGATACTGGGTCAGCTGACGGTCTGAAAGTTCCAGAATGCGGCTTGCGGTTCTGTTGATAAAGTATCGGTCGTGGGAGACATACAAAACAGTTCCGGTGTAGCTGTTTAAGGCATCCTCCAGAATTTCCTTGGAGGTGATATCCAGATGGTTTGTCGGTTCGTCGAGGATCAGGAAGTTGCATTCGGAAAGCATAAGCTTAGCCAGAGAGACACGTCCGCGCTCACCGCCGGAAAGATCGGAGATACGTTTGAATACATCTTCGCCGGTAAACAAAAACGCTGCAAGGGTATTACGGATTTCAGTATTGGTCAGAGTCGGGTATTCATCGGAAATCTCTTCAAACAGTGTTTTGTCTGTGTGCAGAACATGGTGCTCCTGATCGTAGTAGCCGACCTGTACTTTGCTTCCAAGACGGATTTTGCCGGCATCTGCCTTTACGATTTCATTGATGATCTTTAAGATCGTGGTTTTTCCGGTGCCGTTGTCACCGATGATGGCAACATGTTCGCCTTTTTTTAATTCAAAAGAAAGATCGGAAAACAAATGCTCATTGCCGAAGCTTTTTGAAAGCTTTTCCACGGAGAGAACATCGTTGCCGCTTTCGATGCGGGGAACCAGCTCGATGCGCATATCCGTGCGTACTTCTGTGGGCTTATCCAAAACATCGATCTTATCCAGCATTTTTTCGCGGCTTTCGGCACGCTTGATGGATTTCTCGCGGTTGAAGGATCTAAGCTTTGCAATGACTTCTTCCTGATGCTTGATCTCTGCCTGCTGGTTTAGGTAGGCATTCCACTGGGCCTGACGAAGCATTTCTTTCTTGGCTGCGTAGTCAGAGTAGTTGCCGGAAAATACAGTCACCTTGGTATTGTCGATCTCGATGACCTTGGATGCGATCTTATCCAGGAAATACCGGTCATGGGAAACAATCAGCACGGCGCCTTTATAATTTAACAGATAGGTTTCCAGCCATGCGATGGAAGACATGTCCAGATGGTTTGTCGGTTCGTCAAGGATGATCAGGTCAGGCTTTTGCAAAAGGAGCTTTCCAAGTGCTACACGGGTTTTCTGACCGCCTGAGAGGGTATTTACTTTTTTCTCAAATTCTTCCTCTGTAAAACCAAGGCCTTTTAACACACCGACCAGTTCACTTTTGTAAGCATAGCCGTTTTCCATTTCAAAGGCATGAGTTAAGCGGGTATACTGGTCCATCAGGGCTTCGAGCTGTTTGTCGTCTGCATGTTTCATGGATTCTTCACAGCTGCGGATCTGTTTTTCCAGATCGATCAGATGCTGTTTGACGGACAGAAGCTCCTGATAGATGGTGTTCTCACCGGATACACCGGCATTCTGGGCAAGATAGCCCCAGCTTTTATCACGGGAAAAGGCAACAACGCCGCCGTCTGCCTCCATTTCACCGACAATGATACGCAGAAGCGTAGTCTTGCCGGCACCGTTGATGCCGACAATGGCGGCTTTTTCATAATCTTCTATATGAAAAGAGCAGTTCTTTAAAACCTGTTTTTCGAGAAAGGCTTTTTCAATATTCTGACAGGATAGTATCATTGGAATCTCCTTATAGTCACATAAACTGTTAACAGTTTACAACTCAATTTATACAGTGTCAATTGACATTTTTTTAACAGCGTTATAAAATAATCATGGGTTTTTATTTGTTAATGTGAAAAACAGAACATGGAGGGAATCACAGTGGCAGTAAAAGAGATTTCACAGGCTGTCATCGGCAGACTTCCAAGATATTTTCGTTTTTTGGGAGAATTAAAGGATGCCGGCGTGGAGCGCATTTCATCCCAGGAACTGAGTCAGATCATGAATGTGACTGCATCTCAGATCCGGCAGGATTTTAATAATTTCGGCGGTTTCGGCCAGCAGGGATACGGATATAATGTAGAATATCTGTACACGGAGATCGGTAAGATTCTTGGAATGGACAAAACCCATAACCTGATCATTATCGGTGCAGGCAATCTCGGTCAGGCACTGGCCAATTATATGAATTTTGAAAGAAGAGGCTTTATTTTCACGGGTATGTTTGACAACAATCCGGAGCTTTACGGCAAAAAGATCCGCGGCATGCATGTGCGTCCCATGGAGGAAATGGCAGATTTTGTCCGCCGCAACAATGTGGACATTGCAGTTTTGACCATTCCCAAAACCTCCGCAGTCAAGGTTGCGGCGCAGCTGACAGAAGTGGGAATCCGGGGAATCTGGAATTTTGCCCATGTGGATCTGGAGATGCCTGCAGATGTTAAGGTTGAAAATGTACATTTGTCAGACAGCTTAATGCGTCTTTCCTATATGATCGGACGCAGCGATGAAAATGAGTGAGAAAGAAGCTTGAATTTATGGAATATTTGGTAACAGCAAAACAGATGCAGTACTGTGACAGAATGACCAGTGAATATTTTAAGATTCCTTCAGCTGTTTTGATGGAACGTGCCGCCCTGGCATGTACGGATGTGATCTTGAAGCGGCAGGAACAGATGCAGGCGATGGTTCCGGAGCAGGCATTTCATAAAAAAACACTGATCGTGGCCGGATGCGGCAATAACGGCGGCGACGGACTTGCGATCGGGAGACTTCTGATGCAGGAGGGCTATCCGGTTGATTTCTGGCTGATCGGAGACAGAAACCGGATGACGGAGCTGACACAGCAGCAGTTTTTAAGTGTGCAGGCCTATGGCGGACGGATTCTTGACAGTAAGCCGCAGGGAGAATATGACATTATCATTGATGCTTTGTTTGGTGTGGGCTTGTCCCGCTGTGTGGAAGGCATTTATCTGGAAGCAGTTTCTTATATCAACAATTCGGATGCCTTTGTGCTGGCGGTGGATATTCCATCAGGAATCCATGCAGACAGCGGTGAGGTGATGGGGGCAGCGGTTTTTGCGGATGTGACAGTCACCTTTGGATTCCGCAAGCTGGGAACCTTTTTGTATCCGGGTGCAAGATACTGCGGCAGGATGCAGGTATGTTCCATTGGTATTACACAGGATAGTTTTCTGGGCGAAATGCCCCGGATTTTTACGTATACAGAGCCGGTAAGGGCTTTGATGCCTTACCGGGATGAAAACGGCAACAAAGCGACCTTTGGCAAGGTGTGCCTGATCGCAGGAAGCCATGGTATGGCAGGAGCTGCTCTTTTGGCGGCTCAGGCTGTTTTTGCAGCAGGAGCAGGGATGCTGCGCATTGTGACACCGGCAGGCAATCGTGTCATCATGCAGGAGACACTGCCGGAAGCCATGCTTTCCTGTTATGATGAGGTGGATGTCTGCGAAGTGGTTCATAAGGCATGTCTCTGGGCGGATGTGATCGCGATCGGTCCCGGATTATCAATGGACAGAAACGCAAAGCAGCTTTTGACATATTGTATTGAAAAGACGAATAAACCGCTGGTCATCGATGCGGATGCACTCAATCTTTTGGCAGCGGATGAAGAACTGATGGAAAAACTCTGCCTTAAACAGGCGGATGAAAAAACAGCGGCAAAGCTGATCCTGACACCGCATCCGGGTGAAATGGCACGGCTTAGAAACTGCAGCGTCAGTGAAATAAATGCTTCGCCTATGGAGCATTGTCAGACGCTGGCGCAGAAATTAAACGCCTCTGTACTCTGCAAAAATGCGAGAACAATGATCAGTGCAGAAGACGGACGCATTTATGTGAACGGATCCGGAAACAGCGGTATGGCAACAGCGGGCAGCGGCGATGTGCTGACCGGTATTTTGGCAGGACTGTTAGCCCAGGGAATGGATTCGTTTTCGGCGTCAAGTGTAGGCGTGTATCTGCACGGTCTGGCGGGAGACAAAGCAGCGCATATGCTGAGTGCATACAGTATGAAAGCAGGAGATATTATAAAAATGACAGCAAGTATTCTTGCAGGTCAAAATTGAAGTGATGAAGGGATCTGACAGATATGAAACGTTATGACAGATTATGGGCGGAGATCGATCTGGATCTGTTTGACCGGAATCTGGAAACCATGCACGGCCGTCTGAACGAGAACACTTCCATTATCGGAGTTGTCAAAACAGACGGATACGGACACGGTGCACAGACACTGGCCGCCTATATGCAGCAGAAGGACTATGTCAGCGGATTTGCAACAGCAAGTGTTGAGGAAGCACTTGTATTAAGAAAAAACGGTATTAAAAAGCCGATACTGGTACTGGGCTTTACCTTTCACGAAGGCTATGAGACCATGATCAATGAAGATATCCGCACGGCTGTTTTTACCGATAAAATGATCGCGGATATGAGCAGACATGCACAGCTTCTTGGAAAAGAGATGAAGGTGCATATCGCGGTGGATACCGGTATGAACCGTATCGGCATCAGACCGGATGACTCCGGAATTGCTTTTGTAAAAAAGGCAATGGAGGCCCCGGGCATCTGTATTGAGGGCATTTTTACACATTTTGCAACAGCGGATGAAAAGGATAAAACCAAAACCTGCGCACAGCTGGAACGTTTTACCTCTTTTATCGAACGTATCAGAAAAGAGCTGGGACTTGAAATTCCGATCTGCCATTGTTCCAATAGTGCTGCCATCGTGGATATACCGCAGGCAAACATGGACGCGGTCAGAGCCGGGATCATCCTGTATGGCATGCATCCTTCCGATGAGGTGGATCAGAGCCTGCTGCCGCTTGAACCCATTTTAAGTCTGTACAGCAAGGTGGCATTTATCAAGGATGTGGAACCGGGACAGGAAATCAGTTACGGCGGCACCTTTGTGGTAAAGGAGCCCATGCGCGTGGCGACGATCCCGGTCGGATATGGTGACGGTTATCCCAGAAGCCTTTCCAACAAAGGATATGTCCTGATCGCCGGCAAAAAAGCGCCGATCCTCGGCCGTGTCTGCATGGATCAGATCATGGTGGATGTGACAGACATTCCCGAGGCAAAGACCAGTGACAGAGTGACACTGATCGGCAAAGACGGCAATGAACGAATCACTATGGAAATGCTTGGCGAGCTTTCAGGGCGTTTTAATTATGAACTTGCCTGCTGCTTAAACCAGCGTGTCCCCAGAATTTATATGAAAAACGGTGAAATCTGCGAAATCGTGGATCTGATCACGAAACTGTAAGCAGTCTGTATACCTTCCGATAAACTGGCAATACTCGAAAGTAAGAAAGCTGGAATTGAAAGAAGGAGATCAGTTTTGAAACGCGGAGACATTTACTATGCAGACCTTCGTCCTGTGATCGGCTCAGAACAGGGCGGAATCAGACCTGTTTTGATCATACAAAATGATGTGGGAAACAAACACAGCCCGACAGTGATCTGTGCTGCGATCACAAGCAAAATGAACAAGGCCAAACTTCCGACGCATATCGAGATTCTTTCCGGAGAATATGAGATTGAACGGGATTCTGTGATTTTGCTGGAACAGCTGCGTACCATAGACAAAAAAAGGTTAAAAGACAAGGTCTGTCACCTGGACAGTGTCATGATGAACAGAGTGGATCAGGCACTGAAAGTTAGTCTTGAACTGCATACATAAGAGTATGACAGATTTCTTGACGATTTTTTGACTTAATGATATATTAGTATAATGATCAAAACCCGAAGAGGGATTTTATAAGTTTTTTTACAAAAAGGAGATAAAAAGATGTCTGGACATTCTAAATTTGCGAACATCAAACATAAAAAGGAAAAGAACGATGCTGCAAAAGGTAAGATCTTTACCATCATCGGCCGTGAAATCGCCGTTGCAGTAAAAGAGGGCGGCCCCGATCCTTCCAACAACTACAAGCTGGCACAGGTTATTGCAAAGGCAAAATCCAACAACATGCCCAACGATACCATTGAACGCGGTATCAAAAAGGCTTCCGGTGATATCGGAAACGTAAACTACGAATACGTTACATACGAAGGCTACGGCCCCAACGGTATCGCTATCATCGTAGATGCGCTGACCGAGAACAAGAACAGAACCGCTGCCAACGTAAAGAGCGCATTTACCAAGGGTTACGGCAATGTGGGCACTCCCGGCTGCGTATCCTTTATGTTTGACAAAAAGGGCCAGATCATTATCGATAAAGAAGAATGTGACATGGAAGCTGACGATCTGATGATGATCGCTCTGGATGCAGGTGCAGAAGACTTTGCGGAAGAAGAAGACAGCTTTGAAATTCTCACTGACCCTGATACTTTTGAAGAAGTTCGTTCTGCACTGGAAAAAGAAGGCATTGCAATGCTGAGCGCAGAAGTAACCATGATCCCCCAGAACTATGTGGATATGACCGATGAAACCGGCATCAAGAATCTGCAGAAGACACTGGATCTGTTAGAGGATGATGACGACGTACAGGCAGTATACCACAACTGGAACGAGGTATAAAAAGTCTGTTTTTATCACAAAAGAAATGCGGAGGGCATGTCCATGAGCGAGAATTACGCAAAAGAGACGATCTGTATCCAGTCCGGCTGGAAACCCGGCAACGGTGAAGCAAGAGTGCTTCCTATCTATCAGAGCACTACATTTAAATATGAATCTTCCGAACAGATGGGACGTCTGTTTAATCTGGAGGAATCCGGTTATTTTTATTCCAGACTGCAGAATCCCACCAATGACTGCGTGGCAGCAAAGATCTGTGAGCTGGAAGGCGGTGTGGCAGCAATGCTCACCAGTTCCGGTATGGCAGCTACCTTTTATGCAGTATTTAACATCTGCGGAGCCGGTGATCATGTGGTGATGTCCTCAACTGTATACGGCGGTTCCCACAATCTGCTTACCGTTACCATGAAAAAAATGGGTGTTGAGACCACTGTTGTGGATCCCGATGCAGATTATGAAACCATCTGTCAGGCATTCAGACCCAATACCAAGTGTGTGTTTGGCGAATCCATCGCAAACCCTGCGCTGGTAGTGCTTGATATAGAAAAATTTGCCAAAGCTGCACATGCGCACAATGTGCCTCTGATCGTGGATAATACCTTCCCCACCCCGATCAACTGCAATCCGTTTAAATGGGGGGCGGATATCGTAACACATTCCACTTCCAAGTATATGGACGGTCATGCAATGGCTCTGGGCGGCTGTATCGTAGATTCCGGTAATTTTGACTGGGCTGCATATCCCGACAAATTCCCCGGACTCTGCACTCCTGACGAATCCTATCATGGTGTGGTCTATACAGAAAGATTCGGAAAGGCTGCTTTTATCACCAAAGCAACTTCACAGCTGATGAGAGACTTAGGCTCCTGTCAGTCTCCCCAGAATGCATTTTTACTGAATGTTGGTCTGGAAACCTTACATCTGCGTATGCCCAGACATTGTGAGAATGCCCTTAAAGTTGCACAGTTTCTGGAAGGCAATGACAAGGTGGCATGGGTTAACTACCCCGGCTTAAAAGGCAATAAGTATTATGACCTGGCACAGAAATATATGCCAAACGGCACCTGCGGCGTTATCTCCTTTGGCTTAAAGGGCGGCAGAAAAGCAGCAGAAGATATGATGGAAAAATTAAAACTTGCTGCCATTGTAACCCATGTTGCTGACGCACGTACCTGTGTACTGCATCCTGCAAGCCATACCCACAGACAGATGAATGAGGAACAGTTAAAGGAAGCCGGCGTAGCTGCCGATCTGATCCGTCTTTCTGTCGGTATCGAGAATGCAGACGATATCATTGCTGACCTTGCACAGGCAATTGCTGACTGATTCTTTTTAAAAGAAGGGAGCGTGGATTTTACGGTACAGGAATCCAAAAAGGTAAAGCCGGGAGAATATCTGGAAAATCCGCTTCCGGTGCCCAAACGGCATGTGAAAAAAGAAATGGGATACGGTTTTGAACCGGCACCGGATAAGATGCATTATGATGTTTCCGTTCCGGATGAAGATGACTTTGATCTTACATAAAAATAATGACTCCTGCGCATACTGTTTCTACAAGAACAGATGAGCAGGAGTGATATTTTTTATGGGCAAAAAAGAGGATATGGAACAGCACAGACAGCAGCGTATTGAAGAAACGGGACAATTGTCGCTTGAACCAAAAGAGGACGGCAGCCGGATCCAGCTGATCAGCATCATTGGGGAAATAGAAGGACATGACAATCTGAGCAGTTCCGCAAAAACAACCAAATATGAGCATATTTTGCCGCAGCTGGCCGCCATTGAAGACAGTTCCCGAATTGAAGGACTTCTGGTACTTTTGCATACCATGGGCGGAGATGTGGAGGCAGGGCTTGCGATTGCGGAAATGATCGCATCACTGAGTAAACCATCAGTTTCACTGGTGCTTGGCGGCAGTCATTCCATCGGTGTACCGATCGCAGTCAGTACAGACCATTCTTTTATTGTTCCCACAGGTACCATGGTAATTCATCCTGTAAGAATGAACGGCATGGTCATCGGAGCACAGCAGACCTACGATTATTTTAAGCAGATTCAGGACAGGATCACAGGGTTTGTGTGCAGTCACAGTCAGATCAGCCAAAAACGTATGGAAGAGCTGATGATGGCGCAGGGGATTCTGACAAAGGACCTGGGCACCATTTTAGTGGGACAGCAGGCTGTATATGAAGGGATCATTTCAGAGGTCGGCGGGATAAAAGAAGCAATGCAGAAAATCCATCATCTTGCTGACAAGCAGAAAAAGAATGACAAGAAGAAGATTAAGTGATATACTACAATAGATAATGTCTGTTTATTTCAAACAGACTAATGGAGGGGATTTTATATGGCATCATCTGCTTCCCAAAGCAGAAAAAATGATTCACGGCGCAGTAATGCGCAGACAAAGACGCAGAAAAAAACAAATGAAAGAAATATCGTACAGACAACACAGGACTCAGCACTTAAAAATGAGATCATTCTGATCGTGATCTTTGCGGTGACGATCCTGCTGTTTCTGTGTAATTTTGGATTGATCGGTGTTGTCGGAGATGCTGTAAGCGGTGTGATGTTTGGCGTATTCGGACTTATTGCCTATATAGTACCGGTGATGGCTTTTGTT
>JAFVXW010000002.1 GCA_017500935.1 Lachnospiraceae bacterium | reverse complement strand
TATGGACGTTCTGTCGCTGGCATCCACTGTGGTGCTAGTGTTGGGGCTTTGCCGCTGCTTTTCAAAAAACATCGAAAAGCGCAGGAGCGAATATTTTGCCTACATGAGATTCAAACAAAAGCTGGTAAATGAAGTAAAGCTTTGGAAAATGCGCTGGAAGGGTCGTAAGGAATGTCACTATTTTAAATGCAGACGCTGCAAAACCGTATACCGCGTGCCCCGGGGCCGCGGCAAAATTGAAGCCACCTGCCCCAAATGTCATAACAAAGAAATACGGCATTCGTAGGGCGGCAAGGATGTACATCGCGCAGAGCGCGAAAAATGACGGTGAAGGCTGCATTATCAGAATCCTTCGTTACTGGAAAGAAAGGAAAAGCATATGCTACAGTTAAAAAGTATTAAGAAAGACTACCCCGCCGGTGACGGCACGGTGCATGCACTGAAGGGCATCGATCTGCAATTTCGTGAAAGCGAATTTGTTTCGATCTTAGGCCCCTCCGGCTGCGGCAAGACCACCATGCTGAATATCATCTGTGGCTTGGATCAGTATACCTCCGGCGATCTGGTGATCAATGGCGTATCCACCAAATCCTACAAAGACCGCGATTGGGATGCGTACCGCAACCATTCTATTGGCTTTGTATTTCAAAGTTATAATTTGATTCCCCATCAGTCTGTGCTGCAGAACGTAGAACTTTCGCTATCGCTTTCCGGTATTTCCAAAGCAGAAAGACGCCGCCGTGCGAAAGAGGCACTGGAGCGGGTTGGTTTAGGAAATCAGCTGCGCAAGCGCCCCAGTGAAATGTCTGGCGGTCAGATGCAGCGTGTGGCCATTGCCCGTGCCATTGTGAACAATCCGGATATCATTTTGGCTGATGAGCCCACCGGTGCACTGGATACTGAAACCAGTGTACAGGTTATGGATATTTTGAAGGAGATCTCGAAAGACCGCCTGGTTATTATGGTAACCCATAATCCGGATATTGCAGAAAAGTATTCTACCCGTATCATTCGTATGCTGGATGGCGAGATCACCGATGATTCTGCGCCCTTGACGAAAGACGAGATCGCCCGGGAACAGATCAAAGAAAAGGCGAAAGCAGAACAGGAAAAGAAAACAAAGAAGCCTTCCATGAAGATTTGGACCTCCTTTGGTCTGTCATTGAAAAACCTATTCACCAAAAAAGGGCGTACCATTTTGACTTCCTTTGCAGGAAGCATTGGTATTATCGGCATTGCGCTGATCTTTGCCGTGTCTCAGGGTATGACCACCTATATCGATACCCTGCAGGAGGATACCCTGTCGTCATATCCGCTGACCTTGGAAGGGCAGCAGATGGATATGGGTTCACTTTTAGCCACCTTTATGGGCCAGGCTCAGTCCGGTGAAGAACACGAAAACGATAAGATCTATCAGAAGACCATGGTCTATGATCTGGTTAACGCCTTGAACAATATGGAAACTAAGGAAAATGACCTTAAATCCTTTAAAAAATATTTAGAGACAGAAATGGCTGATGAAACTTCGATACTCAGTCAGGCCATCAACGGCATTCAGTA